>CAVRUR010000013.1:0-531022 GCA_963724365.1 uncultured beta proteobacterium
GATTGTTCAGAGAGAAGGCCCGCTCTTACCTCGCTCGGAGGCCTTGGCTGCGTGCTGGTAACGCCGCCGAGGTCGAGTAGATGGCTCGTCTCTAGCCGGCCACTTTCTGCCGTTTGAGTGCGCTGCACGATTTGCCTGATAGCAGACCCTTTCGCGTTGCCGCCGAGGCGGGTTAGATTGCACTGATGGCGAAAGCGCTTGGGCTGGATCATCTGCAGGTCGCGATGCCTCGGGGAGAGGAAGCAGCGGCGCGCGCCTTCTACGGCGGCGTGCTCGGACTGCTGGAGATTCCGAAGCCGCAAGCGCTGGCGGCGCGTGGAGGCGTCTGGTTCGAATGCGGCCGCCAGCAGCTGCATCTCGGCGTAGAGGATGACTTCCGACCCGCCAGGAAAGCCCATCCCGCCTTCGTCGTAGATGACCTCGACGCGCTCACCAGAGTTCTCGAAGCGAATGGGTTTCGCGTGGTGGTTGACTCGGTTCAGCTCCAAGGCGGCCAGCGGGCTTTCACGGAAGATCCCTTCGGCAATCGGATCGAACTGACACAGTCCGAGCGACAACACAGTGCCGGGAATCTTCCCGCGTGACTATCCGCCGGCTCCTTGCTGCCGACGCAGCAGCCTTTCAGGAACTGCGCCTTCGCGCGCTACTGGATAGTCCGCAGTCGTTCACCTCCAGCTACGAAGAAGAAGCACACCTCAGCATCGCGGAAGTTGCGAGTCGGCTGGCGCCGACGCCAGACCGGGCCGTGTTTGGCGCATTCGAGGCCGATCAGCTGATTGGGATGGCGGGACTCGGTCGCGAGCAGATGCAGAAGATCCGCCACAAGGCCTACGTGTGGGGCATGTACGTGGGGCCGGAAAACCGAGGGAAAGGGCTGGGACGACGCTTGCTGGAGGCAGCCGTCGACTTCGCGGCCCAGGCACCCGGGATTACACAGGTCTGCATTTCCGTTTACAGCGGCAACGCTGTGGCGCGGGCGCTCTACGTGTCGGCAGGGTTTGTGCCTTACGGAACCGAGATTGCGGCTATGCAAGTGGATGGTCGCTTCCTCGATGAGGAGCACATGGTTCGAGTCCTATCCGCGAAAGTTCCTTCATGACGGACCCGCAGCGGACCGGCCAAGCACTACCGTCGTGGTGATCTGTGGCCAACCCACTGTTCGTCATTGTCAGTGGAATCCCGGCCAGTGGAAAGTCGACCATTGCGGTCGGCCTCGCCGAGGACCTGCAGCTTCCGCTCATGGACAAGGACTCGTACCTGGAAGCGCTGTTCGGGGACGCCGTTGATGGAAGTCCGCAGCTGCGCGAGCTGCTCAGCCGCCGCGCCGACGAAATGTTGACGACTGCGACGCAGCGATCTGAGGGCGCGGTGTTGTCGTCCTGGTGGAAGCATCCGAAGTCCAAGACTGACTCAGGGACACCCGTATCGTGGCTGACTTCGCTCCCGGGCACGCTCATTGAAGTGCATTGCGTTTGTCCACCGGAATTGGCGACAGCACGTTTCCTCGCGCGGAAGCGTCATTCTGGCCATTGCGATGAGCGCCATTCGGAGGCGACGCTCGTCGGAGAATTTTCCGAACAGGCGAAGCTTGGGCCTCTTGGCGTCGGCCCTCTGGTCGAAGTAAATTCGGAGCGGCCTACCGATCGCTCTACGCTCGCTGCCAGGATCCGCGGTCTGGTTGGTGACTCCGCTTAGCGGCCAGTAGCGGCCGCAGGGATGCGCTGCGACAATCGCCCGAATGCAGACACACTCGAGCGCAGTGAATTCGGCCCATTGTTGAAACGAACCGTCTCAGTCTGAACATGAAGAGCAATGGAACGCTCGTCTTTGCATGCGCACATCTCACCGACGAGCGATTATTCGCGCATCAGGTGGACGCTCTTCGAAGCGAGTACGACTGCCGTGTGTTCGCGTTTCGTGATCTGCCGACGTTGGGCGGCATGGCCGAAGAGCTTCTCGTGCATACACCCCGGCGGTTCACCCTGATCGGCCTTTCGCTCGGCGGCTATCTTGCGTTCGAGATCATTCGGCGGCAGCTTGAGCGTATAGAACGGCTCGTTTTGCTCGATACGCGCGCCGTCGCCGACGATGAGGCGCTGCGACAGGGGCGGCTGGCCGACATCGCCAAGGTGCAGGCCGGTGGCATCGATGCACTCATTCCCGAACTGCCAATTCGCTGGATGCATCCGGCGCACCGCGCGGAGCTGGGTAGCCTGATGAGCCCGCGTGGCGCGGGGCATGGGCGCGCCCAGGCCAGCTCAACCAGCAGCAGGCGATGCTCGCGCGTCCCGATTCACACGCCGATCTGCGCCGGCTCAAGGTGCCGACACTGATCGCGTGCGGCCGCGAGGATATGGCCACGCCGCTCGCCGAGCATGAGCGGATGCGCGAATGCGTACCCGGCGCCAATTTTGAAGTGTTTGAGGGGTGTGGGCACCTGTCGACTATTGAGCGGCCAGAGGCCGTGACTTGCGTGCTGACGCGCTGGCTCGCCGACACCCGGGCCGCCTGAGCCGCGGCTTGGAGCAATCGGCCATCTTCCGCCGTTGCGCTGCGCCGCACGATATGCCCGATAGCGGACGCTTTCCCGATTCCGGCCTTCGGCTAGATTCATGCGATGTCCAAGACCACAGTATTCAACGTCAGGCGAGCCGACGAGTCGGACGCGTCGCGATCATTGGGCTGCGACGAGCTCTTTTGACGGAGACGTCGTTCATGCTGTGGGAGCCCGGCGAGTTTCCGGAATCCGTTGACGACGAAGCCAAGCGAATCGGTCGGCTAAACGGGCGCGACAACTGCTTGATGGTCCTGGCTGAAGAAGACGGGCGTCCGATTGGCACGCTTACAGCGTACGGCGGCGAGACACGGCGAATCCGCCACCGCGCGACCCTAGCGGTCGGCGTTGCGCGAGAACACTGGGGCAAAGGCGTTGCCACGGCCATGCTTGACTACGCTCTGCGTTCGGCACGAGAGCAGCACTTGCGCCGCATCGAGCTGACGGTACACACGTCAAATCTGCGTGCCATTGACGTCTACAAGCGATGTGGTTTTCAGGTCAGGGTGTCCGTCGAAGCTCACTGTTGGTCGACGGCAACTACGTGGACGAGTACCTGATGGCAATCGTCAATGAAATCTAGGCGCCGCCAGTAACGGCCACCGCCAGTACGTACCAGACTTCTCCTTAAGCGGTCATCGGCACCATGCGCCATCCGGATATCCTGGGCTTCACGGTTCGACCCATCGCGCTCGATGACGCGCCGGCATGGGCTGCCTACATTTGCCTGGCCGAGGTCAAGCGTCATACCAGCATGACGGTAGAGACCGTAGAAGACGTCCGGCGCGACATCGAAAAGTCGCTGGCCAATGAGCAGTCAGTTCCGCATCGTTTCGTCATTGAAACTCCGGGGACCCGGCAGCTGTGGTACGGTGGGCTTCCATACGGTTTCGGAGCAGCACGGCACCGCGGAAATCAGCTATGACGTCATTCCGTCCCATTGGGGCAAGGGCATCGCCACGGCGGCCTGCCGAGCCGCAACGCTATGGGGATTCGAGGTTCGTGGCTGGCATCGGATTCAAGGCACGACGGTCCTGGCCAATCTTGCCTCCCAGCGTGTGCTGGAGCGCTGCGGGTTCCAGCGGGAGGGGCTGCTTCGCAACTTCAGAATGGTTAGAGGTCAATCTACGGACTATTGGCTCTACTCGGCCATCCCTGGTCAGCGTGGCGGGGCGACCTGACTGCGCAAGTAGTCGGGCGCGTACGGCCACAAGCTGCCGTCGCCTGGAGTCTCCAGTTCTGCGGCATAGCGGCCATAATTTTGGCGTGCAACGGCGCCGAAAGCGGCCAGTTCGACGGCTCATGGCAATCCTCCAAGACGGCTGAACACTGTGCCTACAACATCGCACGATCAGCAAGCCCTGCGAATCCTATTGTTCGTTCTGTTCGGACAAGGGATCTTCGTTGCCATTACGCTGATCAGCGATCCGAGCGCGTTCATCGCGTACCTCGGCTTTGCGCCGGGACTCACCGGTAGTTCGGCAGCTTGGGCGGTTGCGTTTGTGATTGCCGTACTTTATGTCTGGAGCGCGCGCAGCATCGGAGATGTGCGCGAGCACATGTTCCGGCCCAGTGACTGCTGAAGTGCGAGTGCAGCCGGCCGACATGCCGGAACAGACCGCACCGCTGTACGACGTCTGGGCGATGACGGAAAGCGTGCCGGTCAGAGTGCGTGGGCGAGCAACCCCGATGCGGCGCGCCAAGAACTGACGCGGTTGCTGCGGCAGGTTGGAGAGGAGCTGGCTGCCAGCTACGAAAGCGACGGGGCGCTCGGCGGATGACATGTAATGCCTCGCTCACCTGCATGACTCGGCTTCTGCTTCCGCGCGACTGCCCCCGAAGCTGCCTGACGGTGACGGCGGCGGCCACAAGATCGCGAGCGCTTTGCTGGATCGACGACCGCATCGCGCGGTTGGTAGCGGCGCCGGAACAACAAGACCCGCGGCAGATGCTCAAAACCGGTATCGCGGCGCGCAGTCAGACAAGCCCTTACCTCGACGGGCAAACGCGTCGAGCTTCGCCTTGTCCCGGACAGCATCCGGCGGGACCCCCGAACGATGCGCCAGCCACCAGCTTTCGCACAGTTCTTCGAGAGTCATCTCATCGTGGTACGCCGTCACGTCTTTCTCGGGGGCTTTGCCGATACCAGACCCTACTGCTCCGGAAGCCCGGTGTAATGGAGCCGTCAGAGTTGAGCGCGCATCCGCCGAGCACGACACAAGTGGCGAGCCCGAAAAAACGCATGGCGTGCTTCAGATCGCTCGGCATGTTGTTGTTCCAGTACCGATCTTATGTTGAACCGCTTCCCTGCGAGAGGATTGATGTCCGTCACTGCGGGGATCATTTGCGGGCCGGATTCGCTGCGATTACAGCCAAAAAATGGAGGACTCCAACCGCTACTTTGGGTCGCGTTCTGTCGAACAAGTCGATGTCCGGTTCGGGGCGTAACAGCGACGGCCGCTTTCGGAATCTGCTGACTTCCGCTTTGGGTGGCGGATTCAACCGGTCGATGCAACGGTTTGGCTGAACATCGCAGCCGGCGTCTGGTAGCCGAGAGTCTTTCTCGGCCGTTGGTTTAATTGTCGCGCCATAGCGTTGAGCTTGGCTTGTGAGTAGCTCGAGATGTCGATGCCTTTAGGCAGGTACTGCCGGAGCAGGCCGTTCGTGTTCTCGTTGCTACCTCGCTGCCAAGGGCTCTTCGGATCGCAGAAGTAGACCTGGATGTCGGTCGCGAGCGTGAATCGCTTGTGATCGGCCATCTCCTTGCCTCGATCCCACGTGAGCGACTTGTAGAGTTCCTGAGGCAGCTTGCGCGCATTCTTGATCAGCGCGGTGACGACCGTCTCCGTGTCCTTGGCGCCCACCTTCACGAGCATGAGGTACCGCGTCTGGCGCTCGACCAGCGTAGCGATCTGGCTGTTGTTGCTGCCGAACACCAGGTCTCCCTCCCAGTGACCAGGCACCGCGCGATCCTCGGCAGAGGCTGGCCGTTCACTGATCGAAACGGTGCCCAGGATCTGCCCGTGGTTGTCCGTCTTCTGCGTGTAATGCCGAGAACGACGCATGCCGCGCGTGCGCCTCAGGTACTGCAACAACTCCTTCTTCAGCGCGCCGCGCGTCTGAATGAAGAGGCTGCGGTAGATGGTCTCGTGTGACACGTGCCAAGTCTCGTCGCTCGGATAAGTATGCTTGAGCCATCCGGCGATTTGTTCCGGCGACCACAGCAGACGAAGCTTGTCGGTCACGACGCGCGCCAAATCCCGGTCCTCCACCAGCTTGCAGAGCTTGGGGCGAAGCGCGCGGTCCCAGGCAGCGTCGTCTGCCTCGGTGGCCCGATAGTCCGATGAACCGCCATTGCGCTTGATCTCGCGGCTCACCGTCGAGGGTGCACGACCAAGCTGCAACGCCACCGAGCGGACCGATCGGCCTTCCGCAAGGCCGCGCGAGATCTCTTCTCTCTCGGCCAGCGTGAGCGACCTAGGGCAGCGCCTCCGCAACGGCGGCCGGATGCCACCCGTTCGCGACAGGATGTTCTGCACCGATGTGTGCGCCCGGTTAAACAGCTGCGCAATCTGGTGGAGCGTCCAGCCTTCCTTCCAGCGCTCCCACATCAATGCCTTCTGGGCGTCCGTGTAATGCGTTCGTGTCCGGCGCTTCATCTGCAACACTCCTTCTGCCTACACGGCAGTCAGTGTGTTGCATCGACCGGTTGAATCCGCCGCCGTCAATGGCCTAAGGCAGTGCCTCTGATACGGCTGCGGCGCTCAAGGAAAGCAATGACCAGTAGCGCGACCAGATACAAGCCGAGGTGAGGTAACACCCACCTCGGCTTGAGGAAGTCGCTCGTCAGCCCAACCGCGCGAGTCAGCAAAGTCAACTCATAGGCTACGAGGATCAGACCCATCGTGACGGCAACGCCTTCGTGAATGGCCCACGCACGCTTTACAACCCATCCGCCCACGAGATAGAACACCAGCGAGTGCGCGGCGTAAGACAGCACGACGAACTGGATCACGTCGCTCTCGGCTCTCGGGCCTCCACGGCGTCCAATTTCGATTGCACCGGCGCCAAATGCAATCGAAAGTCCAAGGAGGGTGCCAAGGAATCCCAACAGTCCTACGCTCAGTGCCTCTGCTGGTCTCTTAGGCGACGTCAACCACAGAAACGTCCCCGCGAGAAACGCGGGAGCAAGGGTCGTAATGCCGGCAAAGGGAAAGACCTCAAACATTGTCAGCTAGGCGGAGTCCGCTTTCGGCATGTTCTATCACCGCCACGCGATGGCCGCAATCGGCCGCACAGAGTCACTTGGTCGGCTCGACCGCATTGGCCGCCTTCCAGTCCATGGCCATTCGTACGCGCCGCTCCACCGAAGGATGCGTGTAGAAGAGCATCTCCTGGACCGGATGCGGCCGCGGGTATCGGTACTCCGCGGTCTTCACCAGTGCGCTCGCCAGGGCATCGGGGAGCTTCGCGGTCTCCAGCGAATACTGGTCGGCCTGTGTCTCGCCAAACCGGATGGACGCATTGACCAGCGGTCGAGCCAGCACCAAAAGGAACGACACCATCACTATGACGACCGGCAGACTGGTCGGGCTGGACAGCAAGGCCCGACTGCCGAAGGCTGCTGCAACCCGACCGTAGCTGCGATCAGCGACGAAGAAGGCAACCATGACGATCAAGGAGAACAGCAGCACGGAACGCCATACATGGCGCAGCGTGTAGTGCCCGATCTCGTGGGCGGTTACGGCGCGGACCTCCTCCAGCGACGCGCCCTTCAGAGCGATGTCTGAGATGGCTATCCGGGCGTAGGGACCCAGGCCGCCGACGTTCGCCGTAAAGTTGTTCGACTGGCGCGACCCGTCGTATAGGAAAATCCGGTCCGCCGGAATGCCAGCCTCCGCAGCCATACCCGTCAAGGACGTCCGGACCGGACCCTCCGGCAGCGGCTTGAACTCGTTGAAGAGCGGTTCGATGACCAAAGGGGCCACCAGCAGTACGGCCGATATCCCCGCAACGGCCAGTGCACCCGACCAGACCCACCAGCGCTTCCCCACACGCCGGATCAGTGCATACACGCCCATAAAGAAGAGCCCACCCAGCAAGGCCGAGATTGAGATACCGAGAAGACTTTGCCCCAAGGCATCACCGAACGGTTGTGAGGAGCGGCCGTAGCTCGACTCCCGCCACCACCCCTCGTACATCGACCACGGCAGCGAAAGAACGCCAGCGAGAACGAAGTAGATGGCGCTCACCAGGAATGCCCTCGCATTCGGGCCGCGCTTGCCGAGTCGCGCGTCGATCCGTTCGAGGAGTCCAGAGCGGATGATCAGCCAGGCTACCGCAATGGTGACCACCAAACCCCACAGCAGCAGCCAGTGACTTCCAATGGTGTAGGCGGCCGACTTGGCGAGTGCTTCGGTGCCGATGGCGTCGATGTAAGCCGCCGTGGCGGACTGCGGATCAAAGGCCAAGTCGCTACTCCAACGAAGACGGAGGAAGCGGAATTCTGTCCGCTTTCAGGAAAGCTGTGGGAGGAACCGTGAGGTCCGGAGTTGGCCGCATTGAGCCTCAATCGCGAGCGTCGGCGAGCACTTCGCCTGCGCTGTCGCGCGCCAGCCGCCGCAGAGGGGTCACGCCGACTCAGCGCACGCGCAGATGCGCCGGCACTTCGAGCCGCTTCGCCAGCAAGGAAAGCAGCCAGGTGAGCAGCAGGTAAACGGCCGAGATCGCCAGGTACGGCTCCCAGTAGCGCGAGTAGGCGCCGGCGACGGTTCGCGCCGCCAGCGCCAGTTCGGCCAGGCCGATGGCCGAGACGAGCGAAGAGTCCTTTACCAGCGTAACGGCCTCGTTGACGAAGGCTGGCACCATGCGGCGAAATGCCTGAGGCAGGATGATCAGCCGCAGCGTCAGCAGGTGGTTCAGGCCAAGTGCATGCGCCGCCTGCCATTGGCCCGCGGCAATCGACTGTATGCCGGCGCGAAAGATCTCCGAGATATAGGCGCCGGCGTTCAGGGTCAGCGCCAGTGCACCGGAGAAAAACGCGCCGTAGTTCTGACGGAAGTCGCGTGCGATCTCGCCGGACAGCAGCCACCCGCCGTCCGGATGCACCAAGATCGGCATCAGCGCGAAATGTACGAGCAGAATCTGAACGAAGAGCGGCGTGCCGCGGAAGAACGTCACGTAGGCGCGCACTACCCAGCGCGCCGCGGCGAGCAACCAGCCCCATGGCGCGCGCACCCGCTGATCGCTGGAACTCGAAACCAGGCCGGCCGTGAGACCCAGCGCCATGCCCAGGGACAGCGAGACGATGGTCAGCAGCACCGTCATCACCAGCCCCTGCAGGAACAGCGGCCCGTAACCGGTCAGGATCTCCCAGCGCAAGTCCATCGCGCGATATGACGCGTGCTAGGACTTAGGCTGCTCGGGCTTGACCGGCGCGGGCCTTGGCGCCGAAGTACTGGGCGTAGATCTTGTCGTAGGTGCCGTCGGCGCGGATATCGGCCAGCGCTTTGTTGATCTTCGCCAGCATCTCGGCATTGCCTTTCTTGACCGCGATGCCGTACTGCTCGGGCGTGAAGGCCGGGTCGTTGACCATGCGGAAACCGTTGTCCTTGTTGCGAGCGACGTAGTGGACGATCACGCCATTGTCGGCGACCACCGCGTCGACGCCGCTGGATTCCAGTTCCTTCAGTGCCAGCGGCCACAATTCGAATCGCTTGATGTTCGTGTTGGTCTTGCCGAGCAACTTGCTCACGACCTCGTCGCCGCTGGTGCCTGTCTGTACGCCGACCTTCAGCTTCTTCAGGTCGTCGAATTTCGCCACTTTCGACGACCCGGGCACGACGATCAGCTGATGTGCGTCAAAGTAGGGATCGGAGAAGGCGATCGTCTGCCGGCGCTCGGCGGTGATCCCGATCGAGGAGATCAGCAGGTCGCGATCGCCCTGCGCCAGCGCGTTGAAGATTCCTTCCCACGGCGTGTTGACGAATTTCACCTCAATGCCCGCTTTGGCGGCCAGCGCACGCATCAGGTCCACCGAGAAGCCGACGATCTCGCCCTTCTCGTTTTGCGATTCGAACGGCGCGTAGGCAGCATCAATGCCGACCACATAGACCTTCGCCGACGCCGCCTGCGCAGTAGGCGACTCGGCTTTCTGCGCCTTGGCCGGTTCGGGCTGCTTTCCGCAGGCGCCGAGCAGGACTCCGGCAAAGACGGCCAAGGCCGCCTGTAGGAATCGGCGATGGGGCAATCGCGTCATTTCAGGCTCCGCGTGTCGTAGTTCTTGGCCGGAAGTCTCCGCCGCGGGACGAGGATGCCACGAAACCGACCATGGTTGCGGCGCGAAGTCAGCGTGGGTCACGTGCTGCGGGGTCATGTGTACCCGGCAGCGCAGCTTTGGATCGCAAGGCGCCGCTGGACGCTTGGGCCGCAAGGCTCGACGGCTTCGGTGCGGCATCGATCTGATCGGCGAGTTCGGCCTCCAGGAATTTCAAACGCCGGTTGCAGGGCGCAAAACCGGGCCTGAGGGCCGTGAAGTGCCTTGAGGTCGACGTGCCAGCCGCCCTGCGGAAGCGCCCAACCATGGCCTGGGTGACTTTCCGCGCCCGGAGTTTCTGCAATATGGCCGCGTGCGGCAATCGCCACTACCATGATGGCCCGCTCCGAGCCTGATCCGCGAGGCCCCATGCGCCGCCTGCTCGCAACGTTGCTGATCACTTTGGCCGCCACGGCGGTTTCCGCCAAACCCAGCGAAGGAGAGCGGTTCAACGCGTGGCTCGATGCCACCTGGGAGGAGACGCTCATCAGGAGACCGATCCTCGCGACCTTGATCGGTGACTCTCGTTACAACGATCGCATTGTCGACTTCACTACCGCGGCGTGGCGCGCCGACAACCGCCGCTTCCTCGAGCGTCAGTTGCGGGAACTCAAGCGCTTTGACCGCACGGCTCTCGTGGGCCAGGACCGGCTGTCCTTCGACATCCTCAAGCACGACCTGACGCAGTCGCTCGACGCCGAGCGCTTCCCCGACTGGATGCAACCGGTGAACCAGCTTCGGAGCTTTCCCAGTTTCCTGGCCGAAATGGGATCGGGCTCGTCGATCCAGCCATTTCGCACGGTCAAGGACTACGAGGATTGGTACAAGAGACTGTCGGGCACGCCGCCCATCCTCGACGGCATGATCGCCAACATGCGCATCGGCCTGGCCAAGGGCGTGACACAGCCGAAACCCGTCATGGAGAAGGTGATACCCCAGCTGGCAGCCCTGGTGACGACCGAACCGGAGCAGAGCCTGTTCTGGGGGCCGATGAAGAATTTTCCAGAGACCATCCCTGCGGCCGATCGCGAGCGGCTCGCTGCTGCGTTTCGCACCCTGATCAAGGAGCAAGTCGCGCCCGCCTACCAGCGCATGCACGACTTCGTGCGTGACGAATACATCCCCCGCGCCCGCACGACCACCGCTTGGTCGGCACTGCCCGACGGCAAAGCCTGGTACGCGTTCTACGTAAGGCGCAGCACCACCACGACGCTGTCGCCCGATGCGATCCACGCGCTCGGCGAAAGCGAGGTGCACCGGATCTGGGACGAAATGGATGCGGTGCGTCGGGAGGTCAAGTTCGATGGCGACCTCCCGGCGTTCTTTCGGCACTTGCAGGACGATCCCCGCTTCTACTACACGAGGCCAGAGGAGTTGCTCGGCGGCTTCCGCGATCTGCAGACGAAGATCAATGGGCTGTTGCCCAGGCTCTTCGACATCGCACCCAAGGCCGACTACCGGGTCCAGGAAGTTGAGGCGTTCCGGGCGGCGAGCTCCGAAGGAGCCACCTATATGCCGCCGGCGGCAGACGGTTCTCGTCCCGGCATCTTTTACGTCAACACCTACAACCTGAAGGCGCAACCGATCTTCGGCATGGAGACGCTGTCCCTGCACGAAGCCTCGCCGGGACACCACTTCCAGATCTCGATTGCCCAGGAAGTGACTTCACTGCCCAAGTTTCGCCGCTTCGCCACCGGCTACGTCGCGTACTCGGAAGGCTGGGCGCTTTACGCCGAAAGCATCGGCAAGGAGCTTGGACTCTTTACCGATCCGTACCAGTGGTACGGGCGCCTGTCCGACGAGCAGCTACGCGCGATGCGCCTGGTGGTCGATACCGGCTTGCACCACAAGGGCTGGACCCGGCAGCAGGCGATCGACTACATGCTTACGCACTCGTCGATGGCGGAAAGCGACGTGATCGCCGAGGTCGAGCGTTACATCGTCAACCCCGGCCAGGCGCTTGGCTACAAGATCGGCCAACTGGAGATCAGCCGGCTGCGTCGTGAGGCAGAGTCAGCGCTCGGATCGAAATTCGACGTCAAGAAATTCCACCGCGTGGTACTGACGAATGGAGAACTCCCACTTAGCGTGCTCGCCATTCAGGTCAGGGAATGGATTGCGCGGGAGAAGGCGAGGAGCTGAATGAGCGGCGTCGAGTCGAGGCAATCGCCCCGACTTCCAGGAACGCGCAACCGAGGATCGGTTCGCTTCAAGGCGAATCCAGGGTGGCCGATGAAGTCCGGTCATGGCCGACTGGCGACTGCGCAGTGACATCACTCCGCCGTTCGGACGTAAGTAAGTACGTGGTGGGCAAGAAGCCCAGCGGCAACGCCGTTGCACTCAGCCGTTCCGTAGGCAGACCGCTTCCCAATTTTGAGTATTCGAGCGGTGCATACGAAGTCCTCCTGGCGTCCACTTCGCAGGAATGCAGTCTTCATGTCCGACGTAACCCAGTGTTCGTCGGTTCCTCGCTTCGTCATGATCGCTAGCCACATCGCAACATCCGCAGCTCCCATCAGCGTCATTCCACTAACGATGCCGCCAGGCCGTTCCAACTCCGGGGCAAAGGCAACGTGCAGGACGCACTCGCCTTCAACACAGGACTGAACAGAGAAGCCGTAGGGCTTGAGAAATGGCGTCCGTTCGAGTACCGCGTTCAACTCATTGACCGATGCCAGGTGACTTTGCACGTTGGCCGCTTAGGGAGAGGAAAACGTACGGTTCTCAGCGATTCTCGTTGAGGTCGTTCTCGGCAGCAACTGGCCGAGTGCGGACCTTAGGCCCCTTTCGGCTGGAATCCCGGCACGCCGCTGCGCCACAGCGCGAAGGAGTACTCGTCGGCCCGCTCGGCATCGGCCTGTTGGCGCGTCGAGCCGACGCCGTGCCCGGCGTCGAAGTCGACGCGCAACAGCACCGGTCGCGATCCGCAAGCGGCAGTCGGGCCATCGCGTCCTGCAATCGAGCCGTCATCTTCGCCGCCTGCCACGGCTCGACGCGCGGGTCGGTCATGCCGGTCGTCAGCAGCATTGCCGGATAGCGCACAGCCGTCACGCACGGCGTGATATCGCGTCCATCTGCTTGAGGCCGAGGAAACCTGCGCGCTCGGTCACCGTGCCGAACTCATCGATGTTCGGCGGCCCGTTCTGAGAGAACTCCGCACGCAGCGTGTTGGAAACGCCGACGTTCGAGATCACCGCGGTGAACAGGTCCGGGCGCTCGGTCATCGCGCGGCCGACCGTGATGCCACCGGCGGATCCGCCCTGGATCGTCAGCCGCTTCGAGCTGGTCCAGCGTTCTGCTTGATCAGTTCCTCGCAGCAGTCGATCAGGTCGCGCCAGGTATTGGGCTTCGAGATCTTCTGGCCGGCTTTCCACCAGCGCTTACCGTACTCGCCGCCGCCGCGCACGTGCGCGTAGGCCAGCACACCTCCCTTCTCGAGGAAACGCGATGCCACGCGCGTTGAAGTACGGCGACATCGAGATCTGGTAGGCGCCATAGGCATTGACCAGCGTCGGGTTTCGCCCATCCCGCTTCATCCCCTTGCGAGCGACGATCGACAGCGGCACCTTGGTGCCGTCACGCGCCATCGCATATGTGCGGATCGCCTCGAATGCCGACAGATCCAGCGACGGCGGTGGTGCGAGTGGCACCGCCACCGTGCTGTTCGGCCGCAGGTTCGTGTCGGAACACCGTGAACGGCAGTAGCCAGCTGGTCCCGAGCATCCAACGCCCCGTCATGCCGCGTGCTTGTCGACATCGAGTCGAACGATCCCTCGAACGGGCAGCTTGACCGATCTGCAGCCGGCCGTCGTTGCCGAGACGCCGCAGCGAGTTGTATCCGCCATCCATGTCGCGCACGTACAGGCCGTCGCGCGCCATCGCCGATCGCCTCGATCACGCTCTGGCCCCTCGGGAACGACGGTCGCTGCGCGCGCAATATCGGGTGCCGACATCGAGGTCTTCAGCACCTTGGCGTTGATCGCATCGCGCGTCGTCTGCAGGTAACAGCTCATCGCCGCGGAACGCGAAGCCGGTGACCTCATCCGACGACATCACAGGCCTTGCGCCACTGCGGGCCGTCCCGCCAGCACGCTCTCCAGGCTGGCAGTGTACAGCGGATTCTCCGTACGCACGCCGCCATAGAGCGCGGCCAGTACCTGTGGCGACGACGGATCGGAGAAGAGGATCGGGATCTCAGTGCGCTCCATCGGCACGGCTGGGTGCTGTCCACGGCTCAGGACCTTCAAGTCGCTCTTCGGGTCGGTCCCGATCCGGTGCAGCCAGACGACGGAGTCCAGGAAGTAGTCGGTGCGTGCCCTGCTTCGCGCCCTCGGCAAGGCGGTTGTAGAAGAACGCCTTGCTGTCCGGCAGCCAGCTCGGCGATCCGAACTGCGTACGGTCGATGCGCTCGTCGCAGCACCTTGTTGGCGTCGACGTCAAGACATGTGCAGCACCGACTCCTCGGAGCCGGCCGCGCGACAGGCCATAGACGACGTAGCGGCCGTCCGGCGATGCCGCCCACCAGTCGAGCGACATGTGCACGTCGTTCGGGCCACGCAGCGTGCTCGGGTCGATCAGCAGCCGCTCGGCACCGTTGACGCCGTCGCGCATGTAGAGCTTGAACTGGTTCGCCGCCGGTGGGCCGCATCTCGTAGAACAGGCGGCCCGGTCGCCGCCATCTGCGGCACGCGCGCGATCGGCACGCCGCCAGAAAGCTGTGTCACGCGCTCGATACAGCGCCTTGCGCCCCGGAATCGCATCGAGTGTGCGACGCGCGTGCGCCGCCTGACCCTTCATGAAGGACTCCCATTCGGCGTCCTTCGGGTTTTCCATCCAGCGGTAGGGATCGACGATC
Organism: uncultured beta proteobacterium; assembly: GCA_963724365.1. Lineage (GTDB taxonomy): Bacteria > Pseudomonadota > Gammaproteobacteria > Burkholderiales > Burkholderiaceae_F > JALORV01. Next base: position 14,725 of record CAVRUR010000013.1, read on the forward strand.
TCTTCTCCCCACAGAGACTCCCGCACGGGCTCCTTGCGAGCTACGGGCGGACCTGCCGGGCCTTGGGCCGCTCGTGCAAGTGCACCTGGCAGTAAAAGCGCGGCAGTGCTACTCCCAATGGCTGCCAGGACGCGCCTACGATTCAAGTGGATCAAGTCCATGCCGGATCTCCGTAAATGACTCTTGTTGCTTGATGGCAGCCGCGGCGCGGCTCACCGGGTCGTACGCTTACATCCAGGCTGTTCCTAAAAGCGAATCGGCAAGCGCCAAAGTCAATCGGTCACTTGCCGCCCGTAGGCACCTTGCCGACGACGCCGGCGACGTAGTAATCCATCTTGCCCAGCTGCTCGTCGCTCAGCGTGCCACTGGCAATGATGTCCTTGCCGTCGTTCGACTTCAGCGGTCCGGTGAACGGATGGAAGGTGCCCGCTCGGATCTCGTCCTCGCGCTTCTTCACTTCATCCACCAATTCCTTCGGCAGCTTATCCGACAGGCCTTCGAGCTTGATGAAGCCTTCCTTGATGCCGCCCCACACCGGTACGACGGCCCACTTGCCGTCGATCACCGCCTGCGCGCGCGCCGTGTAGTAATTCCCCCAGTGGTGCGTCACGGCCGCAAGCTGCGCGTTCGGGCCGAACTTGCGCATGTCCGAGTGGTAGGCAATCGCCATCTTGCCCTTCTCCTCGGCCACCGCGACCGTCGCCGTCGAGTCGGTGTGGTGCGTGACGACGTCGGCACCTTGCCCCATCAGCGTGTTGGCCGCATCGCGCTCCTTGCCGGGGTCGTACCAGCTGTTGACCCACACCACCCGCACCTGCGCCTTCGGGTTCACCGCGCGTGCACCGAGCGCGAATGCGTTGATGCCCTGGAGCACCTCGGGAATCGGGAATGCGGCTACATAGCCGAGCGTGTCGGTCTTGCTCATCTTCCCGGCCACCATGCCGGCGAGATAGCGGCCTTCATAGAAGCGCGCGTTGTAGGTGTTGACGTTGGCGGCCGTCTTGTACCCGGTGGCGTGCTCGAACTTCGTGTTCGGGAATTCCTCCGCGACCTTGATCGTCGGGTTCATGAAGCCGAACGAGGTCGTGAAGATCAGGGTGTTGCCCTGCTGCGCGAGATCGCGGATCACGCGCTCGGCATCGGCGCCCTCCGGCACCTTCTCGACGAAGGACGACTTCACCTTGTCGCCCAGTGCCTTGTCCATCGCGAGCCGGCCGGCGTGGTGCTGCGATGTCCAGCCGGCGTCACCGACCGGGCTGACGTAGACAAAGGCCACCTTCAGCGGCTCGGCCGCCTTCGGCGCGTCCGCCTTTCTCGCTGCCGGTGCGGGCTCGGCCTTGGGAGTTGCAGGCTCCGGTTTGCCGCACGCGGCGAGCAGCGCAACTGCGGCGACGACAGTAACCAGCGAGCGACGGTTCATTGCGACGTACTCCGGGTAGATCGGCGTGGGGCAGGCGAAGCGACGAATTCTACGCACTGCGGTCGGTGCGAGCCGTCGTGGGCAACGTGCACCGCGCCACGGGCGACGTGCGAAACTCCGGCGCTTTCCTTCAACATCCAGCCAATGACTGCACGCGCACTGGCCGACCTCGAACGACTCCGCGACCAGTACACACCGGACGCGGCCGCGCGCAAGCTCGCCGCGTTGCGCAAGCTGGCTCGCCGCCGACTGCGCACCGCCGATCAGGTCCGGCGACTGCATGAAGTGCTGTGCTTCCTGCGGGCCTGGCCCGACGACGCCGCGGTCCTGCACCAGGTCGAATTCCTGCTCGTCGGCTTCGGGCGCCGCACTGACCTGCGCGCACACCGCGATGCGCTGGCGTACAGCGGCATCGTCGGCACGGTGATCTGGTTTCCGTTTTTCTATCCGACCGCGCGCTGGATCGCGCAGCGGTGGCCGGACGCGCTGCGACTGGATCGCAACGACGCGGTGGCCGACGAATCGATCGGCAAGCTGCTGCCAACGCTCGTGACGCCGCTCGAGGCACATGCCTTGCGCGAGGCACACCTGACGGGCTACGCCGCGCTCGACCGCTTGCGCGGCCGTCGCAGCGACGCCACCTTCCTGATCGAGCGGGTCGACGCCATGCCGGGCAGCGACGAAACACGGGAAGCCTTCTACGACGTCATCAACCCGAGCTGCGAACTGCGGCCCGCCGCCGGCACGCCGTCTCGCACCGATGCGCACTATGCGCGTGCTCCGCGGTCGTGGCAGAAAGGACCGCTGCGTCGCGGACGCCCCGAATTGCACGCCGAGTTGCAGCGGTTGCCGCGGACGCTCCGTCGCGTTTCTCGTGCGGACGGCGAAGCGCTGGTGACCCTGGCGCACGGCGCGATGATCACGCGCCAGCGCGACCTCGACACGATCGCCCACGGCAATGCGCGCGATGTCTGGCTTGCCGACGATGGCGAGGGCCTGGCGTTCGCGCTGATCGGCATGGTGCCGGAGCGGCGCGCTGCACTGCCCGCGCTCTATGGCGGACTCACCCTGAAAAATGGCGTGCCGATCGGCTATTGGCAGGCCGACTTTCTCGGACGATCTGCGGCGGTGTCGTTCAATACCTTCGAGACCTTCCGCGGCGGCGAATCGGCGCATCACTTTGCGCGCCTGCTCGCGACGCTGCGCGGCTTCGCGGGCGTTTCCTCATTCAGCATCGAGCCCTACCAGCTCGGTCTGGGCAACGACGAAGGCATCGAGTCCGGCGCGTGGTGGTTCTACGTCAAGCTCGGCTTTCGTCCGCGCGCACGTCCCGCGGTGCGACTGGCCGCGGCCGAACTGCAGCGGCAACGCGCGCGTCCGCAGCACCGATCGACACCACAGACGCTGCGCGCGCTGGCCGTGCACCATCTGCACTTCGACCTGGATCCGCAGCGTCCGGCGCCGCTACTGCTGCCGGCGCGGATCGGTCTGCGGGTCTCCGATCACCTCGCGTCGCTGGCGACTGATCGGACTGTCGCGACGCAACGCGCGCTGGCCGAAGCGGGACGACGCTGCGGGCTCGCTTCGCTTGACGGCTTCACACGCAACGAGCGAACCGCGTGGTGCGGACTCGCACCTCTCATCGCGGCTCTGCCGATGGCACACTGGTCGGCCGAAGATCGCGCAGCACTTGTTGCGCTGGCGCGAGCGAAAGGTGCTGCGTCGGAACGTGGCTTCGCGCAGCGACTTGGCGCTCACTCGCGGCTTGAGGCGTCGCTTGCCCGGCTGTCGACCTTCAGGACCGGCGCCCAAGAACGCTCGAACTAGCTTTGCACTGCCTCGATGACCGTGTAATCGATAGTCAACGGCGCTACACGCTTCACCTGGAAGCCTCCGCCACTCAGCAGGCGATCCAGCTCAGTGACCCTCCGCTCGCGCCCGCCGAGTCCGACCAGCATGTTCAGGTCGGTGCGCGACAGAGTGCGGTGTGTGGAGCAGTCTCTCATCGTGTCGGGCGCCACGCGTTCGATTAGCACCAGACGCGCCTGCATCGGCATCGCGCGCCGGAGCTGTTCGAGGACATCAGCACACCTCGCATCGTCCCAGTTATGCAGCACGCTCTTCAGCAGATAGACATCGGCGCCTTCGGGTACCGACTCGAAGAAGCTACCCACCCGGAGTTCGCAGCGATCCGACACGCCCGCCGCCGCCATGCGTGCCGCAGCGCCTTCGTGTGCGTGCGGCAATTCGAGAAGCAAGCCACTCAGACCGGGCCGAGCACGCAGGATCTCGGCAAGGAGTTCGCCATGACCGCCGCCAATGTCGGCAACACGACCGACTGCGGAAAAGTCGACCACGCGCAGCAGGTCGTCGACGATGAGCGCCGTCAGGTCGCCCATTGCGCGATTGAATATGGCTGCTGCTTCTGGGTCAGCCTCGATGTGCGCGTAGCCACGCCTGTCGGTGGCAAGTTCACGAGCGCTCTTGCCGGTGCGGACACTTTGCAGCAGGGTCCCCCACGTTGACCACAGCGGGCCGCTCCACCACCGGGCCCAGGCGCGCAGGCTGGGCACGCAGTCGCTGCGTAGCAGGCTCCCGACGTCGGTCAAGGCAAAGCCGCTGTCGTCATGTTCCGTCACGATTCCCAGCGCAGCGAGGCCGCGCAGCAGGCGCCGCAAGGCGTCAGGCTGGCACTCAAACCTCTGAGCCAGTTCATCGGCGCTGCGCGCACCGTCAGCCAGCGCATCGGCCAGGCCAAGTTCGGCCGCCACTCCGATCGCCTGTGTCGTCCAGCTGCCGCCGATCATTTCGAGCAGGCGCGCCACCGCACGCGGGTCGCTCTCGCGAGTCGTCGTCTCGTCTTCCTGCAGCACGCCGCGCTCCTTCATTCGTGCGGCACGTCGTACTCGCGCACGAACGCTCGCCACGCCTCGGTGTCCTGGGCAACGATCCGGCTCAGGACTTCCGGGGAGGACGCATCAACCTGCAACACCTGCTGCTCCAGGTTCCCGCGCAGGGCAGCGTCGTCGAGAGCACGCGCAATCTCGCGCGACAGACGATCAATCAGTTCGCGCGGCGTTCCGGGCGGCGCAAAGATCGCCTGCCAGGTCGGCAGCGGCGGCAACGTGACTCCGGCTTCCGCCATCGTCGGAACATCGGGCACCACGCCGATACGTTTCGGCAGCAGGACCGCCAATAGCCGCAGCTTGCCGTCCTTCCCGTGTTGCAGGCCATTCGATATCGGTCCGATGTTCATCTGCACGCGCCCGCTGATCAGGTCGGGCAGCAGCTGCGCCGCACCCTTGTATGGCACGCGTACGCTGCGAATGCCCGTTGCCTTCAGAAACTGCACCATCGCCATGTACTCGCCCAGCGTTCCGGTCGCGTAGTTGAGTTTGTCCGGATGGCCTTTCGCGTAGGCGACCAGCTCGGCGACCGTGCGCGCCGGCACCTCTGGATGCACGAACAGTCCGAAGGCGAACCAACCCACCAGCGCGACCGGCGCCAGCTCGCCGAGCGACTGGAACGGCGCTGATTTCTGCAGCATCGGGATGCCGGCCATCGACGCGATGCTCCAGAGCAGCGTGTAACCGTCGGGCGTCGATGCCATCAGCGCCTGAGCGGCGATGGCCCCGCCGGCGCCGGGCCGGTTCTCGATCACCACCGGCTGCCCGAGGTTCTTTGCCAGCGCCTGGCCGAGCGTGCGGGCTGCAGTGTCGGACGGCCCACCGGCAGGAGTCGGCACGATGACGCGGATCGGCCTGGTCGGGAACTGCGCATTCGCCGGCATCATCGGCAACGCTGCACAGAGAACGATCACAAGGCTGAAATGGAATCGGATCACGGTCGAACTCCCAGCGGCAAGGTGGTCGCACTCTAGTCGCCGGCCGGTCGGTGGCGGAATACCTTGTGGCGCAAGACTGGTGTTAACTTCCGGTTAATGCCACGAAACGGCAGCCGAGGATGCGCCGATGGACAAGTTGCGCGCGCTGCACTACTTCGTTTGTGCCGCCGAGGAAGGTAGCCTGACGGGAGCTGCCCGCCGGCTGCAGGTGAGCGTGCCGGCGGTGCAGAAGCTCGTCACCTCGCTCGAAAACAGTCTTGGCGTGAAGCTCTTTTCCCGCTCGGCGCAGGGCATGGCGCTGACAGCGATCGGTGCGAGTTACCTGGAGTCCTGCCGGCCGCTGCTGGCGGAGCTGGTGCTGATCGACGAGGCGGTAAGCCTGTCGTCGTTGCGCCCGAGCGGCACGCTCGTCATCGGTGTGCATCCGCAACTGGCGCAGCATCTGCTGCTGCCGGCGCTGCCGGAGTTCCACCTCCGCTATCCGGACATCCTGATCGACGTGCGGGTTATGAACCGCATCTCGGATGCGGACGCGGGCACCGTCGACGTTTTCCTGCTGCACGGCTGGCCCGAAGCCAAGGACTTCGTCCATCGCCGTCTCGGCCACACGAAGAGCCTCATCGTCGCCGCACCCGAGTACTGGACCGCACACGGCATCCCGCAGCATCCGCAGGACCTGCGCCAACACGTGTGCATGCTGATGCGCAATCCGGCGGGCATCCTGATCGACCTGTGGGACTTTGAGCGCGGCGGTGAAAAGGTGTCCGTCGCGGTTAACGGCTGGCTCAACAGCAACGGACGTGAAGTGCTGCTCGAAGCGGTTCTCTCTGGCGAAGGTATCGCGCGCTTCAACGAACTCACCACGCGTGCGCACCTGGCGGCCGGGCGCCTGGTACCGGCGCTGCTCGACTGGGAGGTCAAGGGCGGCCCGCCAGTGAACCTGCTGTACCGCCCAAACCAGCGACGCACTCCGCGAGTTCGCCTGTTCATCGACTTCGTCACTGCTTTGCTGCGCGAACACGATGCGGAAACAGGTCCGCGCAGATATGCAGAACGGCCGCTGTGGCACCGCCGGGGCCTCGGTCGCGCGTCCTCGATCCTGCGGGGGCCCCGCTGACGCGACACCGCGTTGCACGTTGCGCAAAAGCGAATGGCAAGGCACTCGCGCGGCAAGGCGATCGGCATCACATCGCGAAGATCAGCTTCAGTGCCAGCAAGCAGCCGCACTTGCCCTCTTTCCGAAACAGCAGCGTAACGATGAAGCGGGCACCCGCACCTCCGCGAACCTTGAACCGGGGCTAGGCGTTCGGGTTGAAGTGCTTGCCGAGCGACGCCGGCATGTTCAGGCGGATCCAGCGCGGGTTGCGCGAGATCAGCGCCAGCACGACGATCGTGGCGAGATACGGCGACATCGCCAGCAGTTGGCTCGGAATCTCCGCGCCAGTGCCCTGCATGAAGAATTGCAGCATCGTCACTCCGCCGAACAGGTACGCGCCGAGCAGCACTCGGCCCGGGCGCCAGGTCGCAAAGGTCACCAGTGCCAATGCAATCCAGCCGCGCCCGGCCACCATGCCCTCGGACCACAAGGGCGTGTACACGATCGACAGATAGGCGCCCGCCAGGCCGGCACAGGCACCGCCGAATGCGAGTGCCGCGAAGCGGATTTGACGCACCGGGTGGCCCAGTGCATGGGCCGCCTCGGGCGATTCGCCGACCGCACGCAGCACCAGTCCGGCCCGCGTTCGATGCAGGAACCACGCGACTGCCACGACCAGCACCAGCGCGAAGTACACGAGCCAGTGCTGCGCGAACAGCGCCGGCCCGACCATCGGGATGTCGCGCAGCAGCGGAATGCCATCGGGCGCGCGCGCCGGCAGGCTCTCCCCCTGCAGCGGCTGGCCGAGAAAGGCCGAGAGGCCCGCGCCGAACAGCGCCAGCGCCAGACCGGTTGCGTACTGGTTGGTCAGCAGCCCGAGCGCCAGCGTCGCGAACAGCAGCGCCAGCGCTGCGCCGGCGAGCGCGCCTGCGCCGAATCCGAGTTCCGGCAGGCCGGTCGCATGGGCAGCGCCGAAGCCCGCTACGGCGGCGACCAGCATGATCCCCTCGATGCCCAGGTTGACCACACCGCTCTTCTCGCTGACGACGATGCCGATCGCCGCCAGCAGCAGCGGCGTGCCCGCGGCAAGCGTCGCAGCGATCAGCGCAGCGACTTCGTTCATCGCGCCGCCGCCGGAGCGAGTCGCACGACACGATGCATGATCAGCGTGTCGCACGCGAGCAGGAAGAACAGCAGCAGCCCCTGGTACACGCCTGTCAGCGCCGAAGGCAATCCGAGCCGCGACTGCGCCAGTTCGCCGCCGATGTAGAAGAGCGCCATCACGAATGACGCCAGCACGATGCCGACCGGATGCAGGCGCCCGACGAACGCAACAATGATGGCGGCAAAGCCGTAGCCGGGCGAGATCGTCGGTGTCAGTTGTCCGACCGGCCCGGCGACCTCCACGCCACCGGCGACGCCCGCCAGCGCGCCGGAGAACAGCAACGCAAACCACAGCAGACGCCGTTCGGAGAATCCGGCATAGCGCGCCGCCAGCGGCGCGAGTCCTGCAACCCGGAGCTGGAAACCGATCACCAGTCTGCCGAGCATCAGCCACAACGCCACGGCGGACAGCAACGCCAGCACGAAACCGATGTTGAGCCGAGTACCAGGCAGCACGAGCGGCATGCGCGCCGCGGCTTCGAAGAGCTTGGATTGCGGAAAGCCGAATCCCTCGGGATCCTTCCATGCGCCGTGAACCAGCCACCCCAGCAGCAGCTGGGCCACGTAGACCAGCATCAGGCTGACCAGGATCTCGTTCGCATTGAAGCGGTCGCGCAGCCACGCGGTAATGGCCGCCCAGGCTGCACCGCCGAGCGCGGCCGCCACCAGGATCGCAGGCACCAGTGCACGCGTGCTGTCCCGCGTGGCCAGCAGCGCAATGCCGCCGCCGGCGATGGCGCCCGCGATAAGTTGTCCTTCGGCGCCGATGTTCCAGACGTTCGCGCGGAAGCACACGGCGAGCCCGACTGCGCACAGGATCAGCGGCGTGGCCTTCAGGCCGAGTTCGGACCAGCCGCGGCGTGTCGACAGCGGGTCCCACAGGAACACGCGCAAGCCCTGCAGCGGATCCTGTCCCATCGATGCGAACAGCAGTGCGCCGGCAGCAAGCGTCAGCATGATCGCGAGCAGCGGCGACGCCCACATCATCCGGCGCGAAGCCTGCACGCGCGGCACCAGCGCGAAAGGCAACGTCACGCGGTGACTCCCGCCTGACCCTGCCGCAGCGGGTTCGGCGGCGTCGACTGATCCGGCCACAGACCCGACATCCAGCGACCGATCTCCTGCACGCTGATCTCGCCCGGCCGCACACCGGGCGAGAGCCGTCCGCGCGAGATGACGAACATGCGGTCGCTCAGTTCGAACAACTCGTCGAGGTCTTCGGAGACGACCAAAATGGCGCAGCCCGCCTTGCGCAGTTCGATCAGTTCATTGCGTATCGCCGCGGCCGCTCCGACGTCCACGCCCCAGGTGGGCTGGTTGACCAGCAGCACGCGCGGCCCTGCCTCGATCTCGCGCCCGACGATGAACTTCTGCAGGTTCCCACCTGACAGGCTGGACGCGGTCGCACCCGTTCCGGCCGTCCGCACCGCGAAACGATCGATCACCCGCGCGGCATCCGCTCGCGCCTCGTGCCAGCGCACGACGCCACGCGGCCGCAGCGCTTCGCGCGTCAGCACCAGGTTTTCCGCCAAGGTCAGTGCCGCGACCGCTGCGTGGCCGAGACGGTCTTCCGGCACATAGCGCATTGCAAGCGCGCGCCGGGCGGCCACCGGCGCCTGCGTGACGTCCTCGCCGAACAATCGAATCGTTCCGCGAGCGTGAGTCCACTCACCCGACAGCAACGCCATCAGCGCGGCCTGTCCGTTGCCCGACACCCCGGCAATGCCGACGATTTCGCCCTCGTGCACATCGAGATCGATCGCATGCAGCCAGTGCTGCCGCTCGCCGACCTGCCCGGTGTCGAGTCCGCGCACGGACAGTGCGGCAGCGCCCGGCGCAGAATCGTGTGCCGCGATCGACGGCGGATCGGCGCCGATCATCAGGCGCGCGAGGCTCGCCTCGCTCTCAGCGCGCGGATCGACAGTCGCCACCAGTCGGCCGCCACGCAGCACGACGCAGCGATGTGTGAGGCGCCGGATTTCGTCGAGCTTGTGGCTGATGAACATCACGCTGACACCCCCGCCGGCCAGTTTCTCGAGAGTTACGAACAGGCGCTCGATCGCCTGCGGCTTCAGCACCGAGGTCGGTTCATCGAGGATCAGCAGCCGCGGTGACGACATCAGCGCGCGCAGGACCTCGACACGCTGGCGCTCGCCCACCGACAGGTCGTGCACCCGCTCGTCCGGATCGACCTCGAGGTCGTAGCGCTGCGACAGATCGCGCAGCCGCGCGGTGACTGTCTCCATCGGCGCGGGTTTGATGCCCAGTGCGACGTTTTCCGCGACCGTCAGTGTGTCGAACAGCACGAAGTGCTGGAACACCATGGCGATGCCGAGTGCGCGCGCGTGCGCCGGGCTGTCGATCCGCACGTCGCGGCCATCGACCGCAAGATGCCCTTCGTCCGGGTGCACGATGCCGTAGATGACCTTCATCAGCGTGCTCTTGCCGGCCCCGTTTTCGCCAAGGACGGCGACGATCTCGCCCGGCGCCACGTCGAGCGAGATGCCGTCGTTGGCAACGACATCGCCGTAGCGCTTCGTGATGTTGCGCAGGCTGAGGCGGGGGGTCATGCGGAATGGTATCTGGCGGAAGCGGTGAGATTCGAACTCACGAACGGGTTGCCCCGTTGCCGGTTTTCAAGACCGGTGCCTTCAACCGCTCGGCCACGCTTCCAGAGACCGGATTGTGCCGGGTTTGCCGATCTTGTCTCCGGCCGCGCGTTGCGCAAGGACTACAGCACCGACTGCGGGACGATTGCGGCCCAATCGGACTGCCCGCAGAATCCGCCGCTGGTCGACTCCCGAAGGAATCCGCGTGACCACGTCGTCCCAATCGTCTGTTGCTGTCGTCGCGCTCATTGCGGCCATTTTGATGTCCTCGGCGGCGCGGGCGCAGGACAAGCCCATGGGTGACCTGCTGATCTGGTACGACGAGACGCCAATATCGATCGGTGGCGGCAAGATGGTGTGGAAGGGCAAGGCGACGCTGCCGCTGACGCGGGATGCGTCCGGCAAGATCAAGGGCAGCGGGTCGTATCCGGCCTCCTATGTCGCCGAGGCGGCGGGATGCACTTCGACCTGCAAGTTCACGACGGCGATCAGCGTGGCCGGCACGGCGCCGATCGGCGGAACGGACCTGACGATCACGGCAAAGGACACCACCGCACAGTGCCAGGTGAAATGCCCGCGAGGCGCCGCGATGGCGAGCAGCCAGCACCAGGAGGGCTACTCCGAGAAAGTCTTCCTGCCGTTCGGCGCTACGCAGCCGGTGAAGAAGACCTCTGCAGCGGGCGGGCCCGCGCAGTACTACCAGTTGAAGCAGCAGTGCGATGCCGAGCCCGACCAGGCGGGTCCGATCGCAGTCACCATCAAGCCCGGCGCGGGAAAATGGACCTCCACCATGCTCAGCATGCTGACGCTGACCGACGTCCGCGGCAAGGTCCCGCCAAATCCCCAGCGTTACGGATACACCTCGCACGACCTCAAACCGGAGATCACATTCGTCGACAAATCGAAACCCGCACGCGGTGGCGACGGATTCTGCTACTGGGTCGAGAGCGTGGCGCTCGGCTTTGCGCCGATCGAGGTTGCCATTCCGGGCATCGACTATGTCGGCGGCAGTTGCGAGTTCAAGGCCATTTCGAGCCACGAGACCAAGCACGTCAAACTTTACGAAGGTCTGCTCACCCAGCTCTCGGGAGAACTGCAAAAGGCGGTGCAGACCAGCGGCTTGCCGCGGGCCGCGGCGCCCTTGCATGTCAAGCAGGTTGACGCCGGACGGCAACTCGTTCGTCAGAAGCTCGACGATACGGCGGCCCCGATCCAGGCGAAGTGGGTCGGCAAGAAGGCGGACGGCGATGCGCGCATCGACTCCGCCGCCGAGTACAAGGCCGTAAAAGCGACTTGCCCGCGCGGCTGGAGGTGATCCGGTTCGAGCGGAAAAGGATCCTGACGCAGGCGGTCTGAGGAGTGCTTCAGGGCAAGTTCCAGCGGTCCGGGAACCACTCGACCGGTGTGCGCGTCACTCAGTCGACAACGCGTCGGCGCATTGCCTTCACCTGTCCGCGCTGCACCTTCGTTTCGACGCGCTTGCGCTTGGACGTCGCGGTAGGCCGCGTGGGCCGCCGCGTCCGCGGAATCTCGGCCGCAGCATCGATCACGGCCCGCAGGCGCGCCAGTGCCTCCGCGCGATTCTTTTCCAGGCTGCGATACGCCTGGGCCTTGATGACGATGACGCCTTCGTCGCTGATGCGCTGGTCGCGCCGTGACAGCAGCCGCAGCTTGAGCTCGTCCGGCAGCGACGACGCCCCTATGTCGAAGCGCAGGTGGATCGCATTGGAGACCTTGTTGACGTTCTGGCCGCCGGCGCCTTGCGCGCGTATGGCCTGCAGCTCGACTTCCTCTTCGGCGAGGACGTACGCGATCAGCGGCATGGCGGGTGCCAGGTCATCCGATTGCGCGGCAGCTGCTAGCTGCCGCCCTCGCGCGCGGCCGTGACCTGGAGCGCCCCCTGATCATCGCGTAACTCGATCCGGCTGCCCTCCACACGCATCGTTCTCACCGCTTCCAGTGCTTTCAGGAACGCCTGCTCCTGCTCCATCACGCCCGGGTCGGCACACATCTTTCGGGTTGCTGCAGGCACGCCGAAACGGAACTTCGAGCCATCAGCTTCAAAACGCGTGGTGTACTGGTTGCAGCCCGCCGATCCCGCGACCTTGCCGTCGGCCGCAAAGGCCATCGTCACGATCGAGCCACCGACCGTGCTGACGAGCGCGTTACGGCCGTTGTTGATCCCGGTGACTTTCCAGTTCGTGCCGGCCAGCAGTGTCGACTGAGCCGCAAACGTGGCAAGCACCGCACCGTCAGCGCCGAGCAGCTGCAACCGGCCTTCCGCGACGCGATAGGTCCTGGCGCCGCGCATCGCGGCCATGAAGGCCTCAGCCTGCTTCATCACGTCCGGCGGGCACGCCATCTGCGTCGACATGCCGGTGCCGGACAGGTCGATCGTCGATCCCTTGATCGTGTAGGGCACGCCGAAGCGATTGCAGCCGTCGCCGCCCTGGGCGCGTCCAGCCCCGAAGCTCAGCGTCGCCGCGTGGCCGCCGGCCACCGTCCGACCCGGTAATGCGGTCAATACCCATGCGGTGCCATCGAGCGGAGGCACTTCAGTTGCCGAAGGCATGAGAGAACAGCCCGATAGAAGCACAGCAAGCAGCAGGCCCGCCGAGCGCGCGATCGATGTCGTCATTGAGTTTCTCAGTTCCGCGGAAGGAGAATGGCATGCGAGGGCATCACGGGAATAGCCGACATCGAACGATATCAAGCTCGTCTACCGGCCGGCCCGGTTGCCAGCGCTGGCGCAATCACTCGGCCTGGCGCGGCTCGGTACCGAGAGCACCGTTCGCGACCGTCGCGTCTGGGCGGCCGATCAACTGCTCGGTGAAGAAACCTCGAGCCTCGCCTGCAGCGAATTGAGGCGCTCTTCCACCTGCTTCTGACGCACGCGGTACTGCTGGACGGTCTCGCGACCCGGCTTGCGGATGGACTTCAGCGCACTATCCCAGGCAACCATGTATTCGCTGAAGGCTGCTTTCGACTTCGGTGTCTCGGCGCTCTTGAGGGCGTCCTTGTACAGCGCATTGCCACGCAGCGCGGTCTGGTGAACGCAGTCGGCCACATCGGCATCCGTGGGCGGTGTGCCCTGTGGCGCGCGCTGGCCTTCGGTCACAAGTGCGTACAGCTCCCACTTCTCGAGGTACGTCTTGTACTTCTCGCTGCAGGTGATGTAGCCCAGACGCGTTCCCATCACGAACCTCGAGACCTCGGCTGTCGGTGTCGGCTCGGCGCGCGCGGTCTGGGCCGTCGAGCACAAGGGCAACCCTAGCGAGAGAAGCAGAACGAAGTATCCACGCAGCATGGCGACCTCCCCGTGCGAATACCGCTACGGTAGCGCAGGAATGGCCGCACCTGACGATCGTCGCTGACGCAGCCGCTCGGCGGCAGGCTCGGTCGGACCGCTGCTACCGTCCCATTGACGTTTGCGCCCGGGCCAGCAGCGTCTGCAGGTAGCTCTCGTAGAAGCCCGAGCGATCCAGTCCGACCAGGGGCTCACCGATCGGCTGCCCGCGGCTGTCGAGCGCCATCACGACCGGGACCATGCGAACCCCATAACGTTCTGCGACGTCCGCCTCCGTTGTCGAGCGGCCATCGAAGTCGATCACGCGCTCCCGGCTCGTGATGTCGATCTCGCGGATCAGGAACTGCGTGCCACGCAATTCCCCGCCAGCGAGCCGCGGCGACAGGTAGTTGCGCCGCACCTCGAGGCAGTAAGGGCACCCCGGAGTACTGAAGAGGATGACGATCGGAGCCTTCAGGCGAGCGCTCTCGGCCCCGAGCTGCTTCAGGTTCGACGCCGCCGGCAGTGATTCCTCGCCGGCAGCCTGCACTGCCCTCCAGGGCAGCAGCAGGGCGGCGCACAAAAGGTGGCGCCGTCGCATGACGGGTGTGTCAGGCGATGCCGGGGTTGCCGGCGACGCCCTTGATCACCGGCTGATTGAGGCGTACCGGTGCGACGACCTTGCGGTCGCGCAGATAGCCGGCAACAACATCCCAGATCGGTTCGCCCTTGGCTCCTTCGGCGACCGGTGCCCAGCCCGCGACCTTGTAGGTCTTGCCGGGCTCGATCGGCTTGCCGCTGAGCCGCATGTCGCTGATGCGTCCGCCCATGGTCGCGGCGGGATCGATCGTGTACTGCAGGCCGCCCACGCGCACCATGTCACCGCCCTGCTGCAGGTAGGGGTCCGGATTGAACAGATTGTCGGCGACGTCCTCGAGGACGGTCTTGATCATCTCGCCGCTCATGTCGGTGACCGTCGAATACGGGTAGGTGACCGCGGTCTGGTCCATCAGATGTTCCATCGTGATCGTCTGACCCGGCAAGCAGGCTCGTGCCCCACCGGAATCCCGGCGAGAAACCGATCTCGGCGCCCTTGACGGCCAGCATCGCGTCGAGGATCAGCTGATCGAACGTGCCGTTGAAATTGCCGCGGCGGTACAAAAGGCCCTCGGTCGTCGCGAGCTTCTCGCCGAGCTTGCCCTCGTACGGCGCGCGCACCTTCTGGATGAAGGCAGCCATGTCCGCATCGGCGGGCAGCAGGTTCGAGAACACCGGCAGCAGCTTGTAGCGGAAGTCCGAGACCTTGCCGCCCTTGACGTCGAAGTCGAGCACCGCGAGGAACTTGCTGTTGCTGCCGGCGTTGGTCACCAGCGTCGTGCCCCCGGCGTTCTTGATCATCGACGGCTTTGGCACGCCGTCGTGCGTATGACCGCCGAGGATCGCATCGATGCCGCGCACGCGCGAAGCCATCTTCAGGTCGACGTCCATGCCGTTGTGCGAGAGAACGACGACCACCTGCGCGCCCTTGCCGCGCGCTTCGTCGACCATCTTCTGCATGTTCTCGTCCTGGATGCCGAAGCTCCACTCAGGAACGAAATAGCGCGGATTGGCGATCGGCGTGTACGGGAAAGCCTGTCCGATGATGGCAACCTTCACACCGTTCATCTCCTTCAGCGTGTAGGGCGGAAACACCTGGTCGCCGAAGTCCGTCGTCTTGATGTTCTGGGCGACAAAATCGATCCTGCCCTTGAAGTCCTTCTCGACGATCTCCAGCACGCGCTTCTGGCCGTAGGTCATCTCCCAGTGCGCCGTCATCACATCGACGCCCAGCAGCTTGCAGGCGTCGACCATGTCCTGCGCGTTCGTCCACAGCGATGTCGCCGATCCCTGCCAGGTGTCCCCGCCGTCGAGCAGCAGCGCCCCTGGCCGCCCGGCCTTCATGCGCTTGACCAGGGTCGACAGGTGCGCGAAGCCGCCGACCTTGCCGTAGGTCTTCGACGCCTCGACGAAGTCGAGGAAGGTGAAGGCGTGTGCTTCCGGCGTATTGCGCTCGATGCTGAAGTGCTTCAGCAGATGTTCGCCGACGAGGTGCGGCGGCTGGCCCCGGGCGGGACCGATGCCGAGGTTGACGCTCGGTTCGCGGAAGTAGATCGGCAGCAGCTGCGCATGGCAGTCGGTGAAGTGCAGCAGGTGCACGTTGCCGAAGCGCGGTACGTCGTACATCTTCGCGCTCGCGGGCGTTGCGGCCAGCGCATCGCGTGCGCTGATCGGCATTCCGGCCGCGGCCGCCACCGCCAGCACCTGCAAGAACTCACGTCGGTCCATCGACATCGTGCGTACCTCTCCTGTCTGCTCTCTGTTTTCTCGTTCGAACTACTGTGCCCTGGCGGCAAAGCGCGCCAGCGCGGCGATGTCTTCCTCGAACATCTCGCCGATCTCGCTGAAGACGATGCGACCGGCCGGATCGACGACATGAACCTCGGGCAGGCCGCGCCGGCGGCCGAACCATGTGTCCGACTGCGGCCCGGCCATCGCGGCCGCGAAGGTGTAGCCGTGCTTGGCCAGGTAATCGCGCGCCGCCTGCTCGGTCTTGTCGATCGTGAAGGTCAGTACGCGCAGGTTGTCGCCGCCGGCCTGGCGATGCAGCTTCTCGATGAACGGGTTCTGCTTCATGCAGAACGGACACCAGCTGGCCCAGTACTCGACGACGACGGTGCGGCCCTGGAGTTCGCTCGCCTTGAGCGTGCGACCGTCGACCAGCCGGATGTCGCTCCAGCGGATCGGCGCACGAACTTCGGCGCGCGAGGGAATCGCCGCACTGGCAAGCGCGGCAGCCAGCGCGGACAGGACAGCACGGCGATGCATGGGACTCTCTGAAAGAAGAGGCCCGGCCGCCGCTGGCGACCGGGCCTCGGGGACCTACTTGTTGACGGGCGAGTTCGGGTCCAGCAGCAGCGCCATCACGTCCTTGATCTGCGCTTCGCTCAGGATGCCGGCATCACCGTAGCGCGGCATCTGCGAGCACAGGTTGAACGCGTGCGTGTTCCAGATCTTGCCCCACGTGTACTTCAGGGTCGCCTCGTTGTATCCGCGCAGCTTGCCGTACCCCATCAGCGACGGGCCGATGTTTCCGAAGGACACTTCCGCTTGGCTGATCTGATGGCAGGCATAGCAGTTGCCGCCGTTGACCGTCTTCGGACCGTCGCTCCACTGCAGGCCGACGCCGGACTGCGCTATGCGCTCGCCCTGCTTGTAGTCGCCGAGGAACTTGCCGTCGGCCGGATACTTGATCGTCGCCAGGACCTTCTTCTGCAGCGCCTCGACCTCGGCCTTCGGCACTTCCTTGCCCATGATCTGGGCATCAGAACAGACGGCCTGGATCTCGGTCTGGTTGAGCCGGTCGAGCTTGGCCGGACCGCGCTCCTTGAACGAGGACTTGACCGCCTGGACCGACTCTTCCTTCGTCGGCGCCACGTAGGTGGCGCAGCCCGCCAGAACCGCGAGGCCGGTGAGCGAGAAAATGACTTTCTTCTTCATCGTCGGCTCCTCAGCGCTTGATGGCCGGCGCGTCCATCTTCGCGCCGTTGGCGTTGACGCCAAGGAAGGTGATCAGGTCGATCGAGGTCGGTGAAAGGAACACCAGCTCGGGCCAGCGCTGCTGCCGGAAGCAGTCATACAGGCGCCACTGCATCGAGCGCAGCGCGCCCTGCGACACGCGATAGGCCGGCCAGGTCGTGAACGCACGGTCGGCGTCCGGTTTGTTGCTGGAGATGTTCGGCAGGTCCTGCAGGCGGATGCGCTGCCCCGTCACGCCGTGGCAGGTGGCGCAGGAAAAGTCGTACGGTCCGCCGCGCATGTAGAAAGCCTGCTTGCCGCGATCGAACGACGCCCTTTCCTTGGGATGGCTCTGCGAAATGTTGACCGGCATGCCGCGCGACATCTCGGCCCCGAACGCGGCCAGCGCCTCGATATCCGTCTGCCGCTGGCCGGCACCGGAGTACGGGCTCTTGGTGATCGCCGCGCGATCCATGCCCTGCAGGTTGACCATGCACCAGACCACGCGGGATTCGAAATCCATCACCTGGTCGGCATCGGCAAAGTAGCGCGGCAGTTGCGCGTACGCGCCCTTGATGACGCCCGGCCCGAGACCGAGGTCGCACTGCTCGAGCGACACGTTCTTCGGCCCGCGCTTGGCCTTCCAGATTTCCTCGCCACGTGCGACCGTGAGCTCGGCGGGATTGCCATCCTGCAGCATCTCGCGATAGCGCGCGATGCCGTCCGCGGCGCTGCCCTGGGCCAGCGCGCTGGCGCTCGCGACGCCCAGGACCATCGCGGCCACGATCGTGGCCAACGTCTGCTTCTTCATGAGTTTCTGCCTCCTGGCTGAAGTTACTGTCCCGCTGCCCCTCTACGGGAGCTCTATCACCCGCAATCATGAACACCGGCTCACGGCCGGATATAGACATAGCCCCGCGGCGCCTGCAGGTTCGCCGCTTCGGCAACGCCCGACGGCACGATCGTCGCCTCCGGGATCACCTTGGACGGGTCGATCTTGCGAGTCACCAGCGTGTTGTTGCAGACACGAAATTCCACTCCCCTGGACTTCAGGTCCTGCACCGTGGCATCGAACGGATTGCCGTTGCGGTCCTTGGCGCCATCGAGCAGAAACTCGATGCCGTTGCCGTTGGTGACGACGACGATCTTCGCCGCCGGGATCTGCCGCGAGATGATTGCGGATGTTGCCCATGCCACGCTGGGCTTCATCGAGGCCGTTGGTCAGGTGGTAGACGGCCTTGACGGGCGCCGTGGAAGCGGCCCCGGCCGTTTCGACCTTGGTTGCGCTGACCGACATGCAGCCACCGCAGGAGCGCGACCGCGCCACCGAGTGCTGCGACAAGAGCTGCTGTTCGCATCCGTACTGCTCCGAAGCTCAGCTGATCGTCGCTTCGTCGGTGCGGGTCTCACCCTTGTTGTCGACCCAGGTCACGTGACAGCTTGTCGCCCTTCTTGCCGCCCTTGAACTTGAACTGCAGGTACGGATTCTTCGACACCGCCGGGCCCCACTCGGCGCTCAGCACGGGCTTGCCGGCTGACGTCACGGTCACCGTCTGGCAATGAAATGCGCCGGCACCAGGTTGCCGCTGGAATCGCGGCGCTGTCCGGACTCCATTTCGTGGCTCATCAGTACGCGCACGTCGACGCCGTCAGGCTGTTCGGTGGCGCGGATGCGCATCGGATCTGGCATGTTGCTGCTCCTCGAATCAGTTAAATGTGGATGTCGCTGAGCCGCCGCAGCCGCCGAGCGTGACCTTGACTTCCTTGGTGGCAACGTAGAACTTGTTGTCCGCCTTCACGACCGCGTGCACGTTCGACGTCTGGCCCATCTTGATGCGGGTCGCGACGTTGGCTTCGGTGCCCGCCGGAATCGCGAATCCGGCCGCCAGCGCGTTGGGGTTCTTCTCGACCAGGATGTAGATCGCCTGCGTGTTCGGGATCTTGCTGGTCACACCGACCGGCACGACCGCGCCGTTTTCGGCGATGTCGGGCGCGTTGATCGAGATGTCACCACTTTGCGCGGCCGATGTGCCACCGAGCGCCTTGACCGTGTCATCGAGGTTCTTGGCCTCGAATGCCGCCTTGTTCCACGCTGCCTGCTGTGCCTGCGCTTCCTTGGCGGTAAGCAAGCCCGCCGCCACCATCAAGCCCAGCACGCTGCCGGCCTTGACGAACTCTCTGCGTTGACCATCCATCTGAGTCTCCTGCTCCGAAGAAAATTGCCCGCTACTTTAAATGAAACGACCGGGTGTCATCCCGACGTCCCCCATTGCCGCTACCACTCACTTTGCGCCGGCCAGTATCCAGCGTGCCAGCACCTTCGCCTCGTCTTCCTTGAGGCCGGGTTGCGCCGGCATCGGGACGCCACCCCAGGCACCCTGCCCGCCTTCCTTGATCTTCTTGGCCAGATAGGCCTCGGCATCACCGCGCGCCTGGTACTTCGTGCCAACCTCGCGAAACGACGGCCCGACCACCTTGCTGTCCGTCGCATGACACGCCGTGCATGCGTTGCGCGTCAGCAGATCCTTCACATTCGGTCCCGCGCTGGTCGCCGCAGCCACGGGAATTGCTCCGGCCGCCGCTGCCACCGTCGACGGCTTGCTGGCATCGTAGCGAGCCGTGTCGATGCCACGGAACGGGCCGATCGGACGCTTCTGCTCAGCCAGGTTGCCGTGCTGGTTGCGTGCGAACTCCGGCAGTTCCGAGACGACCTTCACTGCAGGCACGCAGTCTTTCACGCAGTTCGATCCCTGGACATCGGGCTTGCCCTTGACCGACCACATGCCGTGATTGGTCGACATGCCGTTGCGGTTCGGCATCGGAACCTTGGTCAGGTTCCCGTCGTTCAGTTCGAAGTCGGCGGGGACGATCTCGTTCAGGTGCAGCACGTAGGCCGTCACGGCGTAGACCTGGTCGGGCGTCAGCGACTGCGGATTGGTCCACGGCATGGCGCGATAGATGTAGTCCCACAGCGTGGTCGCCGTGTTGAGCTTGGTGCCGACGGTGCGCATGCCGTCGCCCGGGCCAGAGCACTGGCGCGGCCCGCCGGCGAGATCCTCTTTCTTCACGCCGCCGGCGATGGCCATGTAGCGGTTGCTTTCGCCGAAGGTGCCGTGACAACTCGCGCACTGCGCGTCGTAGATTTCCTGCCCCTGTGCGACCGTGCCGCGTCCCTTCTTTACACCGTGTCCGTCCGGCCGCACGTCGATGTCCCAGCCCGCGATCTCCTGCGCGCTTGCCGGCCGGCCGAAGCCGAAGCGGGCTCCGTCGGAGCTGCCGGCCGTCTGCGCGCTCACAGCGGCCGCAGACAGGCCCGCCAGCACGATGACGATGCGCGCGCGATCAACCCACCTGAACATTCCACACCTCCCCGTTCGGGTTGACCTGCCACGTCTGTATCCCGTTGTTGTGATAGATCGATCGCGTACCGCGGACCGCACGCAACTGCGGCAGCGACGGCTGTATGTGCCCGGTCTCGTCAACGGCGCGGCTCTGCAACAGTGCCGGGCCGCCGTTCCATGTCCAGTCGAAACGAAACCGCGCCAGCGCCTTGGTCAGCACCGGCTCCTGCAGGCGCGCCTGCCCCCAGTTGCGGCCACCGTCGGTCGACACGTCGACGCGTCGCACCTTGCCGCGCCCGCTCCAAGCGAGCCCGGTGATTTCGTAGTAGCCCTTGCCCATCAGTTTCTGCCCACCCGACGGCGCCGTGATCACCGACTTCACTTCCTGCACGATCGAGTACTGGCGGTGCGTGCCATCGGGCAGCAGGTCGACGTAGTGGAGGGATTCCTCGCGCGCGTTCCACGGCTTGTCCCCGACTTCCAGGCGACGCAGCCACTTGACGCTCGACACACCCTGGACGCCGGGCACGACGAGGCGCAGCGGATAGCCATTCTCCGGGCGCAGCATTTCGCCGTTCTGGCCGTAGACGACCATGACGTCGCTGAGCGCGAACTCCATCGGAATCGAGCGCGTCAGTGCGGAGCCATCGGCCCCCTCGGCCAGCACGAACTTCGCATTCTTCTTGTCGTATCCGACCTCCTCGAGCAGTGTCGACAGCAACACGCCGGTGAACTCGCTGCAGGCAAGCATGCCGTGCGTGTACTGCACCGTGGGCACAGCCACGTTGGCCCACTCCATGCCCGAATTCGCGCCGCACTCGATGAAGTGGATCCGCGACACCGAAGGAAAGCGCAGGATGTCGTCCATCGTGAGTATGAGCGGTCGCTTGACCATTCCGTGGATCATCAGGCGGTGCTGCGCCGGATCGATGTTCAGCGAACCGGAGTGATGCCGCTCGAAGTGCAGTCCGCTCGGAGTGATGATGCCGAACAGGTTCTGCAGCGGCGTGAAGCTCACCGATGACTGCGGCTGCGGCGTCAGGCCGGGGCTTTGCCGCCGGATGACGTTGGCCTCGAACTCTGACGGCGTGCCGTAAGGCTTGGCGACGACCGGCGCACCGAGGGATCGGGTCCACGAAGGGACATTGGGCGGCTCGAAGGCCGATTTTTCCTGCGCAAATGCCCGCCCACCCGCCACCGCCGCGACGGCTCCAGCCAGTGCGGCGCCGCCCTGGAGGAATCCACGACGCGATCGCGTCGCGCCGCGCAGCACCTCGGCCGTGAGGTGGCTCTCGGGCGCAGCAATGATGCGTCCGGGCGCCGCGGCCCGCTCTGCCTTGCTCATCTGCTCTCCTACGCCTTTCTTCAAATTTCGACGCACCGGCGGCCGCTACTTCGCCGGCATGAATCGCTTCAGCGTCCGGCTCGTGACCGGGTGATCGTCCTGCTGACCCGCGATGTGCACGCAGGCGGTGCGGCACAGCGTGACGACATTCGGATCGCTGATCGAGTAGTACACCGTCGCCCCGTCGCGGCGGCGCTTCAGCACGCCGCGCCCGTACATCAGGTTCAAATGGCGCGACACGTTCGTCTGGCTCGAACCCACCCGCTCGACGATGTCCGACACACTGCGCTCGCCGTCACAGATCGTGTTCAGGATCTTCAGCCGGGTTGGTTCGGCCAGCAGGCCGAAGTACCCCGACACCACCTCGAACAGCCGGTCCAGCTCGGGTTCCATGACGCCTATGTTTATATGCGCAACAACGCATATGATCCACAGCGCATGTAAATCTGTCAAGCGGCACCGCGCCACACCGCCGCCACAAACGGATGCGGACACAAATGGCCACCGTCCAGCGCCGTCGCCATCGGCCCTGGAATCACGTCATTCCACTCGAGTCTGCCGTGGTTCGCCGCCAGCGACTTGAGATTGATCAAGACACTGCAATATACCCTAGGGGGTATGGCATGTTGCAGTATACTGCGCAGCCGGAATGACTCCGGAGTTCCCAGACCCACTTTCCCGGAAGTGGCCACACAACTACGAATCCCTACACCTGAGGCCCATCATGACTGCCAACGTCGGAAACCCGGACCGCACCCTGCGCATCGTCGTCGGAATCGCGCTGATTGCCCTTGCCGCCACCGGCACGGTCGGCGTCTGGGGCTATGTCGGCGTCCTTCCGCTGCTGACCGGCCTGGTGCGCAGCTGCCCTGCCTACTCCATCTTCGGCATCAACACCTGCCGCACCAAGTAAGGCCGCCGTTCACGTCCTCCGCCATGCCCAGCCTTCGTCACGACACGGGTCCCCGCCGTTCGCGCCGCCCGGCCGGCCGGGCGGCATTGGCGCTGTTGCTGCTGTTGAGCTGCGGTGCCGTACTGGCTGACAACGGGACATCAAAAGCAACACCAGCGGCAACCGTCGAGGTTCGCATGATGGACGTGGACGAGGTCTACGCGGCCGACGCCGTGATCGAAGCCGTACGGCAGGCGACCGTCGCGGCCCAGCTCTCGGGGACCGTCACCCAGATCCTTGTCGATGCCGGCGACCGGGTAAGAAAGGGCCAGGTGCTGGCACGCATCGACACGCGCGACACCGATGCACAGGTGGCCGCGGGACGGGCCAGCGTCGCCCAGGCCGACGCCCAGCTCACGCAAGCCCGCCTGAACCTCGAGCGAACGCAGAACCTGCTCGACAAGAACTTCGTCAGTCGGGCGGCGCTCGACCAGGCCGAATCGAACTTCAAGGCCGCGCAGGCGGCCGCCGACGCCGCCCGGGCGGGCAACACGCAGGCCGATACCGCGCGTAGCCACGCCGAACTCAAATCCCCGATCGATGGAGTGGTCACACGCCGGCTGATGGAACCGGGTGAAGTCGCGGCCCCCGGACGCGGAGTGGTGGCCGTGCACGATCCCGCCGCCCTGCGTGCCGTCGGCAACCTGCCCCAGTTCGTGCTGCCGAAGACGGCGGGCGCCACCCGGGCAACGATCGAGCTGCCGCAATTCGGACGCACGATCAACGCCACTCGGGTAACGATCCTTCCCGCGACGGATGCGCAGGCTGTTATCCACACAGATTCGCGCCGATCTGCCGGCAGGTGATACGCCGGGCGTCACGCCGGGCGCCGCCGCGAAGATCCTCGTACCGGTCGGCCGAACACGCAAGCTGGTGGTGCCGGAGTCGGCACTGATCCGACGTGGTGAACTCACCGCAGTCAATGTCGTTACGGTCGGTGGGCAGCCGCAGTTGCGGCAGGTCCGCGTCGGCAGCACAGTTACCGGCGGCGGCATCGAAGTGCTTGCCGGCCTGGGCGACGGCGAGCGTGTCCTGCTGAATCCGCTCGCGGCTCGCTGAGTCGGCCATGAACGACGCCGGTCCATCGCTCGGCATCTCCGGCCGCATCGCACGGAGCTTCCTGCAGTCCCAGCTGACTCCGCTGATCGCGCTCGTGCTGTTGCTGCTGGGAGCATTCGCCGTGATGGTGACGCCGAAGGAAGAAGAGCCGCAGATCAACGTGACGATGGCGAACGTCATCATTCCGTTCCCGGGTGCCTCGAGCGATGACGTGCACAACATGGTGACGGTGCCGGCCGAGCAGGTGCTATCGCAGATCACCGGCATCGAGCACATCTTCTCGGTCACGCAGCCGGGCATGGCGGTGCTGACCGTGCAGTACAAGGTCGGCGAACCGCGCATCGATTCGCTCGTCAAGCTGTACGACACCCTGATGTCGAACGGCGACTGGCTGCCGACCCACCTCGGCGCGCTCGCTCCGGTGGTCAAGCCCAAGGGCATCGACGACGTACCGATCGTCACGCTGACGCTGCATTCGCAGCGCGCGGACGGCACCGCGGATGACCTGCAGCATGTCGCGCACGAGCTGGAAATCGAGCTCAAGCGCGTACCGGGCACGCGCGAAGTATCCACGCTCGGCAGTCCCGGCAACGTGGTGCGGGTGACGCTCGACCCCGAGCGCATGAACGCCCACCATGTCACCGTCACCGATATCGAGCGCGCACTGCGCGCCACCAACACCTCGCTGCCTTCCGGCCAGCTGACCTCGGGCAACCGGACGGTGGAAGTGCGCACAGGACAGTTCCTGCGCAGCGCGGCGGACGTCGGCCAGCTGGTGGTCGGACTTGCAGGGCCCACGCGCGAACGGCGCCCGATCCTGCTGGTCGACGTGGCGCGCGTGACCGACGGCCCGGATACGCCCAGCCTGTACGTCTGGCACGGCGCACCCGCTGCCGCCGGCGCCCATGGCGCCGCGCGCGAATTCATTGAGTGGCCGGCGGTCACCATCCAGGTGTCGAAGAAGCCCGGCGAGAACGCGGCTACGGTCGCGGACGCCGTGATGGAACGCGTCGCCCAGCTCAAAGGGCAATTGATCCCCGCCGACGTCGTCGTCGCGGAAACGCGCAACTACGGCGCGACGGCCAGTGACAAGGCCAATCAGCTCATCAAGAAACTGATCTTCGCCACGCTGTCGGTGGTGGCGCTGGTGTGGGCCACACTCGGCCGGCGCGAAGCCATCATCGTCGGCGCAGCGGTGGTGCTGACGCTGGCGAGCACACTGTTCGCCTCATGGGCGTGGGGATTCACGCTCAACCGGGTGTCGCTCTTTGCGCTGATCTTCTCGATCGGCATCCTGGTCGACGATGCCATCGTGGTCGTGGAGAACATCCACCGCCGTTCGATGATCGATCACCTGCCGCTTTCGCAGGTCATCCCGCGTGCCGTCGACGAGGTCGGCGGCCCGACGATACTGGCCACCTTCACCGTGATCGCAGCGCTGCTGCCCATGGCCTTCGTCACCGGCCTGATGGGGCCGTACATGGCGCCGATCCCGATCAACTCGTCCATGGGCATGCTGCTGTCGCTGGCGATTGCGTTCGTGGTCACGCCCTGGATGGCGCTGCGCCTGCTGCCGGCAGCTCACGGCGCACCGACCGGTGGCGACAAGCTGGGCGCCCGCCTCGCCACTTTCTTCGAACGCGTGATGCGGCCGTTCCTGCGCGGCGATGCCGGCCGCGGCCACCGCCGCTGGCTCGGATTCGGGATCGCCGCTGCCATCGCACTGTCGGTGCTGCTGGTACCGCTGAATCTCGTCGTGCTGAAGATGCTGCCGTTCGACAACAAGTCGGAGTTCCAGATCGTCGTCGACATGCCGACGGGCACCCCGGTCGAAGCGACCGCGGCCCTGCTGCGCGATCTGGCGGTGGAAATCGCCAAGGTGCCCGAAGTGCTCGACTACCAGGCCTACGCGGGGCTGGCGGCACCGATCAACTTCAACGGACTGGTTCGGCAGTACTACCTGCGCAGCGGCGGCGAGGTCGGTGACCTCCAGGTCAACCTCGTCGACAAGCACCGGCGCAACCGCAAGAGCCACGAGATTGCACAGGCCGTGCGTCCGGCGCTCGACGCGATCGCCCGGCGCCATGGGGCCGACCTCAAGGTGGTCGAGGTGCCGCCGGGACCGCCGGTGCTGTCACCGATCGTGGCTGAGATCTATGGTCCCGACATCGATGCGCAGATGAAACTCGCCAAGCAGGTCCGCGGCGTGTTCGAGAGGACACCCGACATCACCGCGATCGACGACACCGTGCTCGACCCCGCCGAACGCGTCGTGCTGCGGGTGGACACGGCCAAGGCGGCCCAGTACGGAATTCCGGCGAACGAGGTGGCGCACATCGCGCGCATTGCGCTCGCGGGCGAAGACGTCACGCCGCTGCATGACGGATCGAGCAAGTATGCGGTGCCAGTGCGCATCGGGCTGGCCGATGCGGCCAAGGGTTCGATGGAGGCACTGCTGAAGCTCAAGGTCCGCGGCCCGGACACCGTGCGCGACGAGCAGACCGGCCTGCCCTACGAGATCCCGCTGTCCGAACTGGTCCGGCCGACGACGTTGCCGCGCGAGCACGTGCTTCATCGCAAGGACCTGCAACCGGTCGTCTACGTCACCGGTGACGTGGCGGGAGGTGCGGGCAAGACCGATTCGCCACTGTATGGGATGTTCACCATGCGCCGGGACATCGCGAAGATCAGTGCGCCGGGCGGACTGCCCCTGGCAGAACGCTGGATTACCGCGCCGGTGGATCGCTATGCGTCGTTCGCGCTCAAATGGGACGGCGAGTGGCAGATCACCTACGAAACCTTCCGCGACATGGGCATCGCCTATGCCGTCGGTCTGGTACTGATTTACCTGCTGGTCGTCGCACAGTTCCGCTCGTACCTGACGCCACTGATCATCATGGCGCCGATTCCGTTGACCATCATCGGCGTGCTGCCGGGCCATGCGCTGCTCGGTGCGCAGTTCACTGCGACATCGATGATCGGGATGATCGCGCTTGCCGGGATCATCGTGCGCAACTCGATCCTGCTGGTGGACTTCATCCATCAGCGGCTGGCCGACGGCGTCGACTTCGAGCAGGCCACGATCGAGGCCGCTGCCGCCCGCGCCAAGCCGATCGTGCTGACTGCGGTGGCCGCGATGCTCGGCGCCGTGTTCATCCTCGACGATCCGATTTTCAACGGGCTGGCCATCTCGCTGCTGTTCGGCATCCTCGTCTCGACCGCGCTCACGCTGGTGCTGATTCCCGTCCTGTACTACGCCGTCAACTACCGCCGGCCCAAGGCGGCTCCGGTTGCACCGTCCCCTGACCCTGCCACTGCCTGAGGAGGCCCTCATGACCGTTGATCGATGGATCCATGTCTTCGCCGGAACCTTCATCCTGCTTTCGCTGGCGCTCGGTGCAGCGGCGAGCCCGCTGTTCGTGTCGCCGTGGTGGCTCGCTCTTACAGCTTTTGTGGGCGCAAATCTGTTTCAATACGGCTTCACCAACTTCTGCCCGCTCGGCTGGATACTGAAAAAGCTGGGCGTCCCGGAGGCCGGACTTGTCCACGCGTAAGTCGACCATGAAGACCACGATCGAAGACGATGCTGCGCGCGCTCGTCATGAACTCATCCTGCGACTGAAGCGCGTCGAAGGGCAGCTGCGCGGCATTCAGCGCATGATCGAATCTGGCGAAGACTGCGAGCCGATTGCCCAGCAGCTTTCCGCCAGCCGCAAGGCGCTCGACAAGGCCTTTTTCGAACTGCTCGCCTGCGCGATCGAGCATCCGGAATTCACGCTCGACGGGAAGGAAACCAAGGACCGCCGGATTCAGCGCATGGCACGGGCACTGGCGCGACTGGCCTGACGACCGCTGCGGTCTTCGCCGGAAAATCCAATCGCTTGACCGAATCGACCGGCAAGCAGCGGGCGACAACGCTCGCACGCCGGCACTCAGCCTGGGTCGTAGCCGAGCTACTTGAGGCTCTCCCACAACCCCCGCGGATTGAGTCCGCTGCGCAGCAGGTGCCCGGCCACCATGATGACGATCTGCGTGATGTCGGCCACCGGCCGGAAGTGACTGGCGCGCGCCGTGCCGTAAAGGGCCGGAATGCGGACCGCCAATGTCCCGCAGCCAAGCCGCCCACACTCGATCAGCAACTCGCTTTCCAGCACGAAACCCTTGCGTCGGCTGCCGGGAGTGACCGGATACCTTGATGCAAGCTTCGGCAGCACGGCGCGCAGGATGGAGGCCGGATAGAGGCGAAAGCCTGACTGGCTGTCTGTTACCCGATACCCCGAAGCCCATGCAACCCAGAAGTTGGCGAATCGGTTGGCGCGGTAGCGCGCGCTCGGAATGCTTTCCCTGTCCGCCAGTCGGGCGCCGACGATGATGGTCTGCGAGTGGGAGTCCGCCGCCTCGATCAGGCGCGCGATGTCTTCGGGACGGTGCTGGCCGTCGCCATCCATCGTCAGGACACGCTCTGCGCCGCGGGCAAGGCCTAGTTGCATCCCGTCGATCAGCGCTCGCGCCTTGCCTTCATTTCGCGCGTGTCGTACGAGGTGGATGCAGGAGTCGGAAGTAACCTCGGCGAGGCAATCGTCGGACGAACCGTCGTCAACAACGATAACTTCATCGATCGACCGCGGCTCCAGTCGAAGGACGGCCTGGACCAGTCCGCCCAAGGTGCCGCCTTCGTTGTAGGCCGGGATCACGAGCACCGTCTTCATCGTTGCCTCAGGTCAGGCCACCATCGATCGCAATGGTCTGCCCGGTGATGTAACGCGCAGCGTCGCTGCAGAGGAACGCCACGCAGGCGGCAACGTCTGCAGGCTCTCCGGCGCGCCCCATCGGTACCAGTTGCCTGATGCGTTCGGGACTGAACGTATCCGCTGTCATGTCGCTGACAATGATTCCCGGGGCGACCGCGTTCACAGTGATGCCACGGGTAGCGACTTCGAGCGCGAGCGCACGCGTCGCGCCGATCAGTCCAGCCTTCGCCGCAGCGTAGTTCACCTGGCCGGCGTTGCCGCGGATTGCAGCGACCGACGAGACATTGACGATGCGGCCGTTGCGGCTGCGGATCATCGGTAGCAATACCGGCCGCGTGACGTTGTAGAAACCATCAAGGTTGACGGCAATCACACGCGACCACTTTTCCTGCGACATGCCGGCCAGCGGGGCATCGTCGTGGAATCCGGCGCAGTTCACCAGGACCTGGATCGGTGCGCGCTCGATCACCTTCGCGATCTCACGCTCGCACGCTGCCGCATCGGTCACGTCGAAGCTGATCCCCTCGGCGGTCCCGCCGTTGTCGCGAATCTGCCCGCAAAGCTGCTCGACTGACGCCACATTGCGATGGGCATGCGCAATCACATGCAGGCCCTGCGAAGCCAGCGCACGCGCGATGGCGGCACCGATCGCGCCGCTCGCCCCCGTCACCAAAGCAAATCTCATGGTCATCGCATCACGTCAGTCTCAGCGTCAGTTCGCCGCGGGACACCAGAACGACCCCGGCCCGGATATCGAACACATAGCGCGCAGATTCGGAAGTCGCAATCATGCAGTGCGCCGAGATCTGCAATGGCTGCGGTAGCTGGTCAAGGTAGTCGACAAAAACCTGCAGGTCCCTGATCTGGAGCAGCAGGCCACCGGACACCGCACGCTGCTCATGCGTGCGCGTGAGTCGGTGCAGTGCCGCCGCCTGGGCGCCGTATTCGACACTGTGCAGCGCCGGCACGCCCTGCACCTCGCCGAGCGGGTGGCCTGCGGGTCCGACATGGGCCGTGCAGACGATGCCGTCATCGGTGACTTCAAGTGCGGCATCAATCAGACACATCGCACCTTTCTGCGGCAGCAGGCGCTCGATCGCGTTTCGGCTCAGAGCAGTCAGGGCGTCACCTTCGTAATCGTCAGCACCGCCGCCAGGTGGCGGACAGCGCGAGTGCCAACCAGGCCATCCGCGCCGCTCGCACGCACCGCGTCCGCCAGCGAGCCATCGTCCGTTGGATGCTGTCGCGCGCCACTGCACACTACGCAGCGCCATCCGACCCCGGGATCCGCGGGCTCGCACCATGCAGCCAGCGTGAAGTTCTGCAACTCCGGACGTGCACGTTCAAGCTCCGGTGGAAATCTTTGATTGGTCGCAAACATGATCACCGGGCCGCGGCGCATCACCGCCTGAAGCCCAGCCTCCACCAGGGCCACCTCCACTGTGTCGTCGCCGGCGGCAAGCGCCGTCGTGGGCGCCTGCGATCCGAGCCCGATCGACCAGTAGCCCGCCGGCGCGTTATGTACGGAGTTGTGAAATTGCGTGGGTGAGACTGGCTGATGCCCGCGCAATGCGCTCAACAGTCGCAACAGCACGGTACCGTCGCCGTCGCTGCTGCCGAACACCAGCGGCGTGGCCTTCAGCAGGTCGCGCGGACGACCGACGACCAGCCGCTCCCCAGCCGCCAGCGCAAAACTCGTCAGCGGATTGAGGCGACGCCGCTCCGCGGGCGGAAGTTCAAGCACTGGCGCAAGGGCGTCACGAGCCTCGACGCCACCGGCGCAGCTCAGATCGGATGCCGATGTGCACCAGACCCAGTCCGCAACGCAAAAGGTCAGTGCACTCATCGCTGCAACAAAGCCTCCCTGCCGAAAACAAGCGCGCAGTTGCTGCCACCGAAGCCGAATGAATTGGAGAGCACGCGCTTGAGGGTCGAGTCGATGGCCACCGTTGCGAGCCCGATCCTCGGCTCGACTCCTGCGACCGTGGTCCCGACGTTTGCGGGAACGCACTGGTGCTCCAACGCCAGGTCGCAGATCAAGGCCTCCACCGCGCCGGCAGCGCCCAGACAGTGGCCGGTGGAGCCCTTGGTCGAGCTGCACGGCGTTTCACTGCCAAACACGCGCGCCACGGTGAGCGCCTCGACGTGGTCATTGGCCGGTGTGCCCGTGCCATGCAGGTTGATGTAGTCGATGTCGCGTGGTTGCAGCTGCGCGCTGTCCAGCGCCTGGGAAATCGCACGTTCGGCCCCGAGTCCCTGCGGATGCGGCGTCGACATGTGGTAGCCATCGCTCGACTCACCTGCGCCCAGCAGTGCCGTCGTGCCGGCACCATCGGGCACCAGCAGCGCAAAGGCGGCGCCTTCACCGATCGAAATGCCAGCGCGGTCGCGTGCGAATGGCCGGGCCGGTTGCGAACTGAGCAGTTCCAGTGACGCAAATCCGTAGAGAGTCGTGTAGCAGAGCGAATCGACGCCGCCGACCACCGCCGCGTCGCAAAGTCCTGCGGCAATGTAGCGGGCTGCCACCGCGAATACCTTGGCGCTCGACGAGCACGCGGTCGATACGCAATGGCGTGGGCCTTCGAGTTCCAGCGCCAGCGCAACGAAGTCGCCGACGGATCCCATGCTGTGACGCCGCTCGAAGCGGGAGGACTCTAGCCGGTCCTCGTGTCCGTAACGAAACATGTCTTCCGTGTCGAGCATCCCCGAAGTGCTGCTGCCGACAAACACACCAATGCGCGTTCGACCAAAGCGGTGCGCGGCAGCCTTGACGGCGACGTCGAACCCGTCTTCGTACAGGGCGATCCATGCCAGGCGATGGTTACGGCAGTCCCATGCGGCGAGTCGTTCGGGCAGCATCGCCTGCTCGAGCGCCGCGACACGGCCGACATAGGCGCGGATGTCCGCTGCCGAGTCGCCGAAGTTGTTGGGCACCAGTCCGCACTGGCCGATCCGCAGCGCCGCGGCGATCTGAGCACGGCCGCGTCCGATGGCACAAACGCCGGTGAATGCCTCGATCGACAGCGGGTACAGGCGACTCCCCGCGTCGCGCTCAGCCTCATACTTGCTCACGACAGGTTCGATGAATGCACCCGGCTAGTTTGCTGCGCCGCCGGAGGCGGGCCCGCGCGTCGCAATGAGCCAGGCGAGCCCCGCAATGATACCGACGACCACCGTCTGGCCGACCGCCTCGACGACGCGGATGCCGCTGAGCCCGAGCGCCCCGAACACCGCCAGTGTGGTCGCACTCGCAATGAGCAGCGAAAACACCAAATGCGCCCGTCGATCGCTTTCATCCGACGCGGCCGGCGGTGAATGAATGAACAGCGAATAGTTGGTGATGACACCCAGCACCAGCATCAACGCCACGAGATTGAACACCGTCAGGGGTCCGAATCCCAGCCGCACGAGTGCCGCGGTCAGCAAACTGGCGGTTACCACCGGGGTCATCACGCGCACGCCGGTGACCAGCGAGCGCCGGTCGACCGCGATGACGAGAAACATTGCAACCACGCACAGCAACAGCAGTCCCAGCAGGCGTTCGCGCACTGACGTCAGAAGCGCACTCAGGTGCACCCGCGGCTCGAACCACACAACGGTGACGGGCCGATCCGCGATGGCCTTGCGGGCCGAAGCGATCAGTTCGTCGCGCGAGGCGCGCCCCGCAATCGGCACCAGTCCGAGCGACTGGCCGTTAATCTGCAGCAGCAGGCTCTCGACGCGTTGTCTGAACAAGCCGTCGGGCAATGCAGACAGCGTGAGCGAGCTGGAACGCGCCTTCGACGCGCTCTCGAGAAATGGCTGGAAAGCTTCCACGTTGAAGGCAGTGCCCTGTACCGCCCGACCGAGCAGTGGCGCCAGCATCGGGGCATCGGGCACGGCAGCCAGACGCTGCTGCTGTGTCCTGAAACTCGGAAGATAGCGTGCGGCCAGGTCGAAGGTGTCCACCTCACCTCGAAGCTGCAATGCGCCGAGTGCCGGCAGCCATGCCTCCTGTGCCTGCAACACCGCTTCATCGTCTGCTCCCGAAAACAGCAGCACACCTTGGTCGAGCGGGAGGCCAGCCGCGCTGCGAAGCGCGCGATCTGCAGCGATGCGGTCGGTCGGCAGCGGATTGATGGCTGCCACGCCATCGTCCCATGTCGGTCGCGCGACCGACAGCACGAGCAGCGCGCCGACAGCCGC
Organism: uncultured beta proteobacterium; assembly: GCA_963724365.1. Lineage (GTDB taxonomy): Bacteria > Pseudomonadota > Gammaproteobacteria > Burkholderiales > Burkholderiaceae_F > JALORV01. The sequence continues at coordinate 47,332 of CAVRUR010000013.1, forward strand.
GGCCAGTTGCACAATGCGCCCACGCCGGCCCGCCGGCAGGCTCCAGCTGGACCAGGCGGGGACTTTGCGCGCGACCCGTGGCGGCGACCAGCTTGGCATCTGTGCAGGATTGAGCAGGTCCGGGAGCAACCACCGTGCCGCCGCGCCTGCGACCAGCAGCCCGACGCCGCACAGCAGGCCGAGCTGCTGCAGGCCGCGAAACTGTGCCAGCAGCAGCACCGCGAAAGCTGCGGCACTGGTCAGCACCGCAAGCCGCAAGGTTGGCCAGATGCGGCGAGCTTCAGCACCCAGCGGTTGCCCGGGTCGCGCCTGCGTCAGCAGATAGGACGCGTAGTCGGAGCCTTCATCGACGAGGATGCACGCGAAGGCGACCGCCAGAACGTTGATTTCGCCGAAGATGAGGTCAGTCACGACGCCACCGGCCGTTATCCCCAGCGCTACCGGCAGCAGCGACAGCACGACCGGTAGCAGCCGACGATATCCCAGGTAAAGAATGAGCGTGACCAGCAGCGCGCTGACCCACCCCAGTCGCTCGACCCGCGCGCGGGTCGCGTCGCGCGCCTCGGCAGCAAGCAGTCCGAGGCCGGTGTACTGCAACTGCGGCACGCCGACAGCCGCGGCCGCCTGCCGGATGGCGGCTTCGACAGCCTTCTGCCCGACGGCATCGTCACCCGCCGCGCGCGTCGTCGCGATGATCATGGCGTCCGTGCCGCCGCGGGCGAACCACACACCGTGCTGCATCGGCAAGTCGCGCGCCGCCGCCCCACTGCTCTGCCAGATGCAGCGTTTCGAGCGTCGGATCGAGCGGGAGCAGCTGCGTAACGATCCAGGCGCGCGCATCGGCAAGCATGGCCTCGGCATCACGCAGTCGCATGCGAAGTCCGTCTTCCGAGAACAAGGCGGCATCGACGCGATCGCTTAGAACGTAGCGGTATGCAATGAGCGGCTCGACTTCAGCGGCAAGCAGTCCCGTATCGCCGTTGTGCACCGTCGCGAACACGCCAGTGATTCGCAGCGCTGTCACCATGCGGCGGCTGGCATCGGCGGCCGCCTTCGTGGTCGACGCGGGAAGCGAGATCAGTACCGCCCGCCCCCCCATCCCGCGCTGCAGTGCTACCGACAAGTCGAGCTGCGCATCGGGCCTATCGGCCGATACGAAGCGGCTGAGATCGGCGTCGACATTCACCTGCGCAAGCGCGAACCCAAGCGCCACCGCCAGGATGCACCACAGCGCCAGACGGACGGAGCGACCCACGCCGGCGTCCGGTCTAGCGCGAGAGCTGGGTGACGGTCTTGTCCCCGCTTCGTTCCAGTACTTCGATCTCCTCCACCGCTCCCCCGCTGCCAACCAGCCGAACGCCGCGGATCACCGTGTCGCTCGCGCGCGGCTCCAGGTTCAGCGTCCATCGCTCGCTCGAGCCCTGTGCACTCGCCAGGTAGAGCGCGTCGAGCTCGCGCATCTGGCCACTAAGCACCGCGCGCAAGGTCTGCACCATCGCTGCAGCAGGTGTTCCGCTGATCAGTGAGACCACCGTTTGCGAGCCGCCGCGATCGATCGTGACCTGCAGGTCTTCGATAACCACGAACTCCTGCACCGGTTTCCGCGTTTCTCTCTCGAGCCGGCCCGGCGGGGAATAACGCAGCACACCAGTGGACACCAGCGGCGTCTTCAGCAGACGCGTCGTCCGCACCTCTCGTGAATCCCACTTCAGGGGAAACCGTGGCGGAAACGCGCTGAAGTATCTCTGCGGGTGTGATGGGCTCCTGCGCCGCCGCGACTGACGACAGCATCATCGCGAGTGCAGTGACGCAGGCAGCGACGACAGTCACGGCGATGGCCCGGCCGCCCCTTGCGCCAAGGACTGGGTCGAGCTCCCGGACCAGAAGTCGTAGAAGTTGAACCAGTTCAATGGATGGGCGCGGGCATGGTGTTCCAGGTGGCGCGCGAAGCCGGCGACCTGCGCGAAGATCCAGCGCTCGCGGGCAACGCGCGAGCCGCCAGCGGGAGGTTCGCTCATGGCTTCGAAGTAGATCTCGTAGCCCTTGCCACTCAGCACCGCGCAGGCGAACACGACCGGTACCCCGAGCAGCGCCGCAAGCCGGTAGGCACCGACAGGGAACGGTGCCGGCTGGCCCATGAAGTTCGTCGACATCGTGCGCTCGGCAAACGGCGATCGATCTGCCAGGATCCCGACAATGTTGCCGTGCTCGATCGCCTCGCGAATCTCGAGCATCGTGCCGGTGCGGCCGGCGAAGATCACATCGCGTTTCAACTCAGGGTTGACCGCATCGAGTACCCGCTGAATCTTGGGCGCATTGGCGACATACATCAGCGGACGGATACGCCGACCGCAAACACTCTCGCCGGCGCCGCGCAGTGCCTCGAAGCTTCCAAGATGCGAACCGACCACGATGAGACCGGCCGTTCGCCGCGCCAGCGCCGCCTCGACCACTTCCGCCCCGTGCACTCGTACCGGAATGCCGTGCTCGGTGCGAGACAGCCAGTAGACGCGGTCAAGCACCATCCGCGCGAAGGTCATGTAATGCGCGAACACTTCCGACCAGAGCGGTGCTCGGTTCCATACGCGGCCGAGAAAGTGGCGCGACGCCGCGACTTGCCGCGGCGAGAACGTGACAAAGTAAGCGACGATCGGATATAGCAGGAGCGAGACCAGTCCACGCGGGAACCACCTTGCCAGCCGGACGATCAGTGCCAGCAGACCAGGGCTTCCGCGCTCGGGCGCGCGAGTCCAGTCGCGGTAGGCGGGCTTCACTCCTGCGAGGTGCGCCATAGGCCCCGGGCAACGATTCCACCGTCGACCGCCATTTCCACCGAACCACGATTGCCGCCAATCGGCATTACCGTGACGTCGATGAGTTCTCCGGGACGCACCGGTCGCAGGAACTTCATGCGCTCGATGCCGGTGAGCCGCTGACCGGCACGCGCGAGCGTCAGCTCAACGAATCGAAGCAGCACGACCGCCGGAACGATCGGGTCCCCGGGAAAGTGTCCCGCCAGTGCACGATGCCCCGCGTCGACGCAGTACCGGGCCGATAGCGACTCAGCTGACATCGGAGCGCAGCACCTCGGTCGATGGTGGGGTCGACTTCCTGCGAGCAGCGGCGGCCGACTGAACCAGCGGGTCAAGCCGCACTTTGCCATTGGCGTCGCGCGGCATGCTGTCGACCCGTACCAGAGGACGTGGGAGGAATGCGGCATCGATGCGCGCCGCCAGTGCCTCGCGTATCCGTTCGCTCGACAGTCCGGGCGCAACGACGATGGCCGCCAGACGCTTCTGTCCGATCGAAGCGCCGTCGATGAAAGAGCCGTCTTCGACGCCCTGGATGCCGCGGAGCACCGCCGTCAGCGCTTGCAGCGAAGTGCGCTTGCCGGCGACTTTGACAATGTCTGTATCGCGACCACGCAGTTCGAAGCCGTCGTCGCTCAGTACGATGCGGTCGCGCACTTCGAGCACGCCACCGACACGACGGCCGACCAGCACCACCTTCCCATCGTCCTGTACGGACAGTCGCAAATCCTTGGCCAGACGCCATCCCAGGCCCGTAACGGGACGGCGCGTCGCGATGCAACCTGCCTCGGTACTGCCGTAGATTTCGTGCACCTGCGCACCGGTGCCGGCTTCGACCTTGGCAGCCAGCGCGGCATCCAGCGGCATGGTCGCCGCAACGATGCGTTGCAGTCCTGCAGGCAACGGGCCTGCCTCGACAAATAGCCCCAGGTGATACGGCGTCGTCACCAGCCACTTCTGGGGTGCATCCAGCGCGGCAAACCGGGCCAGGTCACTTGGAAAGACGATGCGCGATGCATAGACAACTCCCGGGCCGCGTAGCGCCTGCATCACCAGCATCTCGAAGCCGAACATGTGCGAGTGAACCACCGTTCCGCCGAGCAGCACTGCCACATCACGCAACTGCAGGAGATCGCCCATCGCGTCGGCCGCGTCGACGAGCTGGCGCCAGGTCTTGGGCTGCGCCGTCGGCTGCCCTGTGCTGCCGGACGTGAAGAACACCGCGGCGACATGCGACATCGGCAAGGCGATGCTGGTTGCCACGGCCGGGCGCGCCTCAAGCGCTTCGCGCAGAGCAGCGGCGTTGACGCGAAGCGCCGGCAGATCGGTCTGGCTTTCCTGCTCCTGCCGATCCGTGACGATGCAGTCGAAATGGGATCCAGGCGAATCACCCTGCGTGACCTTGAAGTCGGGCGCGGGCATCACCACGGTGCGTCGGGCTGCCCAGACGGCCAGCACGGCCCAGAGGAACACTGCGCGGTCCTCGCAATCCACCAGCACGCGCCTGCCCGGCGGCAGCGACCGCGAAAGCTGGAGAGCGGCCGCCTGCAGGGCGCCGACTGAACACTGCGCGTCGCTCCAGACGATCAGCGCGCGGCTCTGGTCCGGCCGCAGGAGGACCGGCTCGGCGCGACCAGGCATGCCTCCACCCAACCGCGCAAGCTCTTCACGCATCACGCGTGTGGCGATGCGCCACTGCCGGGCCACTGGTCCGACCGAGTGTGTTCCGAACATCACGCGCCGCACGCTGCGCTCGCCAAAAAATAGCAGCGCTGCGAGAGCGAGAGGTGCGAAATAGCCAATCCCGGGCGGGAGGACTGCATCGCCGGCGGCGCGTCGTGCAACGATGTATGCGCCGGCGAGCAAGGTGGCTGCCCACAAGAGCGTCAGCCATCGCAGGTAGCGTTGCGCGAGCGGCTGGATGGCGGTTGCCGGATCCTCAGCCAATGCGAATCGCGAGACCAGTGGGGTTGCTCCCGGCAGCAACGAGCGCGCGAACAGCCCACCTGCGAGCAACAGCCCCACGGCTCCGACGGAGGCCACCGCGGAAACGACGACTTCGAGCATCACTGACTACTTGCTACGGTGGCGACGCACATGCTCGGCGAGCGATCCGAGCGACCGGAAGATCTGTTCATTCAGAGGGTCGTCAGAACGCAGTTCGAAGCCGTAGCGCTTGGATACGACGAGCGCCACTTCGAGTATGTCGATCGAATCGAGTCCCATGCCCTCACCGTACAACGGCGTGTCCTTGCTCAGGTCTTCGATGCGCACGTCAGGCAGCACGAGCGCATCGACGATCGATTCAGCGATTTCACGTTCCAGTTGATCCATCTGCCGCCCTGCACACGTTACCCCCGACGGGGCGGTCGTCGCACCATTCCCGCCCGTCGGTCAACTCACCAACTGGCGTCGGATAGCCTGATCCAGGTTCTGCACCCATCCGTTGTAATTGCTGTGGATCATGTCACCTTGCTGGTCAAGGTTGACGCTGCTCCTGTAAAGGATGCTGTACGTCGTCGTGGAGAATGGAATCTCGACCACGGCCGTGTGCGTGCGCAGGTTCAGCGTGCCCACAATCAGTCCCGGCTTCTCGACCTTCATTTGCCAGCCGAGGCCGTTGCCGGCGCGAATGATCGCGCTCTCAACTGCAGCCATTGAGTCCTTTTGTCCGGCCGGCAGACTGATCGGCGCATCCTTGACGTTGTGGATGGGAACTGTGCGGCACCCGACCACCAGCAGTGCGGTGGCGGCGACGGCAACAGCGGCAAGCATCCGAAAACGCATAATCACCTCCCCCTTCGCAGACGAAGCACGACAATTTCTAACTGATGCGCAATTGCTGCACTGCACAGCCTCGCAAGAACATATGACTCATTCTCTTGCCCGGGCCGAAAATAATATTGATGGTCAGCAAGTGGCAAGAGGTAAATGCGAAGAATCTTACATTGCCGATGTCACTGTTGAAGTGTGTTGTATTCGGCAATACTGCCGACGTCGTGGCGTTTGCGCTGCGATCCCATCTGGAGTGATGTGTCCACATTCAAGCGCACGTTGACGGCGACCGAGGCGCGCTTCGAGGCGCAACGCATCGCGTTCGCCCCGGTCATCTTCCAGGTGGTACAGGTGATGCGGCGGGCCGGGCTGCTGCGCGCGCTGGTCAGCGCGCGCGACTGGTCGGAACAGGCGGAGCTCGAACGCGTTAGCGGGCTGTCGAGTTACGCGACCACTGTACTGCTGGAGTCGGCACTGTCCGCCGGGGTAGTAGAGCGCGACGAAGCCAACGCCACTCAAGGTGAAGGAACGATTCGTTGGCGCACCACCGCTGTCGGCCGCTTCATCGAGCGCGACCCGCTGGTTCGCATCAACATGGACTTCGTTGATGACGTCTGCTATCGCAGCCTCGATCACCTCGAGGCGGCACTGGTCGAGGGCCGCCCCGCCGGATTGAAGGAACTCGGTCCCTGGAAGACGTTTTACGAGGGCATGGCAGACATGCCCGAGCCTGCCCGGACCAGCTGGTTCACCTACGATCACTACTACTCCGACAGCGCATTTCCCGCTGCGCTAGACGTGCTGGCTACGAGAGACCTGCGACACGTGGCCGACGTTGGAGCCAATACCGGCAACTTTGCAGTTGCATACCTGCTTCGCGTCGCTGATGGCACGGTCACGTTGTGTGACCTCCCGCAACAGTTGCAGCTGGCACGCTCGAACCTCGAACAACATGGACTGCTGGAACGGGCGAGGTTCCATCCCTGCGACCTGCTGAGCGAAACGAGCCGACTGCCGGAGGGAGAAGCTGCTCCGGATGCCTTCTGGATGAGCCAGTTTGTCTGCTGCTTTTCCGAAGCCCAGATTGTCGACATTCTCCGGCGCGCGGCCGCTGCTGTTCGTGCCGGCGGATCGATATTCGTGCTGGACACGTTCTGGGACGACCAGCGCCACGACATTGCCGCGTATTGCCTGGTCAACACCTCGCCCTACTTCGCGACAGTGGCGAACGGCGACAGCCGCATGTACCGGCTCGACGTCTTTCTCGATCTTGCCAGTCAGGCCGGGCTCCGCGCAGAAGAGACCTGGAGCGATCTCGGCTGGTGCCACACGCTGATCGAACTCCGTCCGTTGCGCAGTGTCGAATGAGACCAGACTCTCCTCGTCAACAAATGATCTCTTGAAGCTTTACAACGAGGCCTCGGCGGATGGCGCGGATGCTGTTCGTGCCGCCGCGAGCGACGGCGCACTGCCATCCCGCAACTCGCGCCGCAGGATCTTGCCGACATTGGTCTTCGGCAGCGGCTCGCTGCGGAACTCGACGATGCGCGGAATCTTGTAGCCCGTCAGATGCTGCTTGCAGTGCGCCAGCACCTCGGCCTCCGTCAGCGTCGGGTCCTTGCGCACAACTATCACCTTGACCGCTTCGCCGGAACGTTCATCGGGAACGCCAACGGCGGCGGCCTCCGTCACGCCAGGGTGCGCCGTCACCACATCCTCGACTTCATTGGGGAACACCTTGAATCCGGACACCACGATCATGTCCTTCTTCCGGTCCGTGAGTCGAATGTCGCCGCGTTCGTCCATTACGCCCATGTCGCCGGTGCGAAGCCAGCCGTCGGGGGTGAACACCTGGGCCGTCTCTTCCGGCCGGTTCCAGTAGCCCTTCATCACCTGCGGACCACGGAGGCAGATTTCGCCGACTTCGCCGAGCGCAAGTGCCTTGCCATCGTCGTCGAGGATCGCCGCGTCGGTGCTGGGCAACGGCACGCCGATCTGTCCGCTCCACTCCACTATGGTGACCGGGTTGGCGATCGCCACCGGCGCGCTCTCGGTAAGGCCATAGCCTTCGACCAGTGGCACGCCAGTCATCTGCTTCCAGCGATGCGCAACAACCTGCTGCACGGCCATGCCGCCGGCCACGGCGAGCTTCAGGTGACTCCAGTCGACGCTGGCGAATTCAGGCGCGTCGAGCAGCGCGCGGAACAGCGTGTTGACGCCGATGATCGCAGTGAAGCGCGTTTGCCGGAGCGTCTTGATGAATGTCGGCAGGTCGCGCGGGTTCGCGATCAGCACCGTCTGCGTGCCTATGCTGAAGAAGGACAGACAACCGGTCAGTGCGAACACGTGATAAAGGGGCAGCGGGATGACGAGCGTTTCGACGCCGACGTTCAGGTTGGGTGACATCCAGGCAGCGACCTGAAGCACGTTGGCCACCATATTGCCGTGCGTGAGCATCGCCCCCTTGGCCACGCCGGTCGTGCCACCGGTGTACTGCAGGAAAGCAAGGTCATCGTGGTTCAGTGCCACGTCGTCGGGTGACTGCGTGCGACCGGCGGCCAGAACGCGGTTGAAGTCCACCGCACCGCGCAGCCGCCAAGGCGGCACCAGCTTCTTCACATGCTTGACCACAGCATTTGTCAGCAGCCGCCTTGCCGGCGGCAGCAGATCTCCGACCTGCGTGGTGATGACGAAGCGCACACGCGTGGAACTGACCACCCGCTCAAGCGTGTGCGCGAAGTTTTCCAGCACCACGATGGCCGCGGCACCGGAGTCGTTCAACTGGTGTTCCAGCTCGCGCGGTGTGTAGAGCGGATTGACATTGACCACTACCAAGCCGGCCCGCAGCGCTCCGAACATTGCAACCGGGTACTGCAACAGGTTGGGCATCATCAGGGCAACGCGATCGCCCTGCTTCAGCTTGGCAACCTTCTGAAGCCAGGCAGCAAACGTGCCGCTGGCTTCGTCGAGCTGCCGGAATGTCATCATCGTGCCCATCGAGCTGAAGGCCGGCCGCTCGGCAAAACGTGCGCACGTCGAGGTCAGCACATCCTTGAGCGACGGGAAGTCGTTGATGTTGATTTCGGCCGGAACGCCGGCCGGGTACTGGGCGAGCCAAGGCTTGCGCATGCGAACCTCACGCTGACTTCTTGTGGATGAGCACTCCACTCGCTTGAAGTTTGCCCGCTGTCCCTGCGCAATGTTCTGCGCGATGACAACGGAAGTGCCACCGGCACGTCGGTGGAGTTCAGAGGCTGCCGGACTGCCAATTGGCGCTCGGAGCGAACAGGGCGGCATCGGCCCGCGCCACTGGGCTGAAGCGAGCGAAGTTCACCGGCTTTCAGCAGTCGCGACGGGCCTTCGTGCAGCAGCAAATAAATGGCACAGCCGTAAAAGAAAAAGGGCCTGCAGCAATTGCAAGCCCTTGAATTGGTGGCGCGCCCGGCAGGATTCGAACCCACGACCCCTTGGTTCGTAGCCAAGTACTCTATCCAACTGAGCTACGGGCGCGAGGTCGCGAGTTTACCATGCGGCCTCGCGACGAACTGCCGACGCGGCGGCGGATCTAGAAGCCGATCGTCACGCCAATGCTCGCTACCGGGAAGTACTTGAAGTTCTTGATGCTGTCCTGCAGGTCGAGTGCCTCGGCGGCCGCGTTGGCCTGCATCTGGCTGCATTGCGCCGCTGGCAGCGACGCACCGCAGGTTGCCGTCAGGGTGGCCTTCGGGTTGCCCTGGAACATCACGCCGAGGTCGAAGTAGAAATTGACGCCGGCCCCCGAGACGTTGCCGTAGCCGATGCCGAGATAAGGTGCCGCCGAATTGCCGGACTTGACCGTGCCCGTCAGGCTGCCGATCGACGACGCCGGGTAGACGCACCCCGCCCAGCGTGAAGGTGCCTCCGGTGGGCACGCGCGGTGACGTCGACCTTGTTGTCGTTCAGGATCAGGCCGCCCGTGATGCGGAACGGACCGAGCGGACTCCAGTCGAGGAACAGGTTGCCGTTCGAAAGCTTTGGCTTGGCGTCGTACTCGACGTAGCTGGAGTCGACCGAGGTGCTGAAGCTGAGGTAGGAGTAGCCGACCCGCGCCGACAGCGTCGGCAGCACTTCGACCGCAACATCCGCGCCGATACCGGTCGTGCCGGCACGGACTGCCGACTCCCGCAGCCAGTGCGCCGTGGGCGGCCAGCAACAAGGCAACGGGCAGGATCAATTGCAACTTCTTCACGCGCATCTCCGGTCGAGTGTGAACTGGGCGGATTATTCAACGGCACGCGGCGCGCAGGCGAGACTGCAGATGATCTAGCCGTGATGCGGTATCAGGAAATGAAAACGCCCCCTGTAAAGGGGGCGTTTGTACTGGCGGAGACGGACGGATTCGAACCGTCGATGCACGTTTTTGCGCGCATGCTCCCTTAGCAGGGGAGTGCCTTCGACCTCTCGGCCACGTCTCCAAAAAAGTTTGCGCGGGATCGAGCCCGCGCCGGAGCCGGATCTTAGTCGTTCAAGCGGCCCGCAGCAACGTGCTCAGGCCGGCGCCTGCTCGAGGCCGAACGCCTTGTGCAGCGCTCGCACCGCGAGTTCCATGTACTTGTCCTCGACCACGACCGAGATCTTGATCTCGCTGGTGGAGATCATCTGGATGTTGATCCCCTCCTCCGACAGGGTGCGGAACATCAGGCTGGCGATGCCGACGTGCGAGCGCATGCCGATGCCGACGACCGAGACCTTGGCGATCTTCGGATCGCCGACGATCTGCTTCGCGCCGACGTGATCCTTGACCTTGCTGTTGAGCACGTCGAGCGCCTTCTGGTACTCGTTGCGGTGGACCGTGAAGGAGAAGTCAGTCGTGCCCTCGACGCTGATGTTCTGCACGATCATGTCGACATCGATGTTGGCGTCGGCAATCGCACCGAGGATCTGGTAGGCGATGCCGGGCCGGTCGGGCACTCGAGTCAGGGTGATCTTGGCCTCGTCGCGCGAGAACGCGACGCCGGAGATGACTGCCTTTTCCATCATTGAGGCTTCCTCGAAAGTGATCAGCGTGCCGGACGCGGCCTCCTCGGCCAGCGGCAGGTCGGGCTCGGTCAGGCTCGACAGCACGCGCAGCGGCACCTTGTACTTGCCGGCGAACTCGACCGAACGGATCTGCAGCACCTTGGAACCGAGGCTCGCCATTTCGAGCATCTCCTCGAAGGTGACCTTGTCCAGCCGGCGCGCTTCCGGAACGATGCGCGGGTCGGTGGTGTAGACGCCGTCGACGTCGGTGTAGATCAGGCACTCGTCGGCCTTCAACGCCGCGGCGAGCGCGACCGCCGAGGTGTCGGAGCCGCCGCGCCCCAGCGTCGTGATGTTGCCGTACTCGTCGGCGCCCTGGAATCCGGCGACGACCACGATCGCGCCCTGCTCGAGGTCGCGCCGGATGTTCTTCTCGTCGATCTCCAGAATGCGCGCCTTGGTGAAGGCGCTGTCCGTCAGCACATGGACTTGCGGACCGGTGTAGCTCTTGGCCTGCAGCCCGAGGTCCTTCAGGGCCATCGACAGCAAGCCGATCGTGACCTGCTCGCCGGTCGACGCGACGACATCGAGCTCGCGCGGATCGGGATTCGACTGGACTTCCTTGGCCAGCCCCAGGAGACGATTGGTCTCGCCGCTCATGGCCGACACGACGACAACGAGGTGGTGGCCGGCCTTGTGCCACTTCTCGATGCGGCGCGCGACGTTCTTGATGCGGTCGACCGTGCCGACCGAGGTGCCGCCGTACTTGTGAACGATGAGAGCCATGGCCGTGCCGCTGTTCGCTGCGGAGATTCGCTTCGGAGATTCGCTGCGGAAATTGATCAACTCGCGATTATAGGTGTCTAGGACATCGATTCCGAATGATCCGCGTCAGTCGCGGCACGGGAGCTGCACGGGCACCGCGATCCGGAGTGCTCGACTCCATCGGGCCGGAACGAGGCGCCTTGATGCGCCCGCTCAGTCCGTGCTGATCAGCGTGGCGTCGGGCTGCCACTCGATCGTGACGCGTTCACCGTCGCGATCGGTGAGCCTGACGTCCGCGCCGAGGCCGGCCACGAAGATCAATTCCCCATCGCGCCACAGCAAAGGCAGGCGCGCACGGTCAAAGTCGGCGATGCCGGCGTCCTGGTACAGCCGCTTGAGCGTTCGCGACGGTCGGCCGGCGTAAGGCTTGAAGCGCTCTCCTCCGGCGCGCGGCCGTGCTTCGAGCGGCATCGCGGACAACCAGTCGGGGTCGAACCCCTCGCGATCCTGGGTGCGATGGAACCGCAGCACCCCGCCCCACCCGGGCAGCGCAATCTCGTCCTCGCCGGTCCAGCGGAACCCCTCGGTATCGCGCGCCCCGGCGTCGCTGTCCTTGATCAGCAGCAATCCGCGGTAGCGCCGGATCTCGCGCGCACCGATGCGCACGAGCAGCCGCGCGTCGCTGCGCGCATCGCGTGCCTGCTCCAGCATCTCGACCAGTCGCGCCCGCGAGAGGCGCCTCGAGGCCGTGCGAAGCCAGCCAGGCACGCAGCGACCCAGGTCTGTCGCGCCGCGGGCAGCGTTGCCAGCACGTCGAGCCGCAGCATGCCCACGGGCGCGCCATCCTGGCACAGCGCCAGATCGTCATCGGCGACACTGCGCAATGCTTCGGTGGCTTCGGCCACCAGATCCACCGACCTTGCCGCCGCTGCGCGAAAGCCCGGCCGTAGGGCTTCGATGCGCGGCAGCACGTCGAGTCGCAATGCATTGCGCAGCAGGCTCCGATCGTCGTTGCTGTCGTCCTCGATGTAGTCGAGTCCGTGTCGATCGACATAGCGTTCGATGTCGGCCCGCGCGATATCGATGAACGGCCGCACCAGCAGCAGTCCGTCGGCATCGAAGCGACGCGACGGAGGAAACGCCGCCAGGCCCTCGAGGCCGGCGCCGCGCAGCCACTGGATCAGAAAGGTCTCGACGCGATCGTCGCGGTGGTGTGCACAGCAGACGACCTGTGCGCCGACGTCGGCGGCGACTTCGGCCAGCGCCTCGTAACGCGCATCGCGCGCTGCTGCCTCGAGCCCCCGCCCCGACCGCTGCACGGTGACCCGGCGCCCAACGAATCGCAGGCCCAAAGCCATTGCGCCGGCCTCGCAATGCGCCAGCCACGCGTCGGCATGGCGACTGATGCCGTGGTGTACGTGAACGGCGATCACTTCGCGCAGGCCCGTGCCGCGCTGCTTGGCCAGTCCAGCCATGACCTGCAACAGTGCCGTGGAGTCGCGACCGCCGCTGTAACCGACAACTGCTGTGGTCGACTGCCGGCGAGCCGAACGTCGCCGCAACGCCTCGTCGCCGCTCCGATCGATGGCCTCGAGCTGCGCCTGCGCGCGCCGCAGCGCCGCGCCGGCCGCGTTCACCAGCAGTTCGTCGAGCGGATCAGGTCTCTTCGGTCGTGTTCTTGAAGCGGCCATAGGCAAGGAGTCGCGCGTGGCGGGCCGCGACCAGTTCGCGCGGCTTGATGCCGGTGAACTGGCGCAGGGCGTCCGCCAGCGCACGCTTCAGCAATGCAGACATCTGCTTGCTGTCGCGGTGCGCGCCACCCAGCGGTTCGGTGACGATCTTGTCGATCAGGCCGAGCGCCTTCAGGCGATGCGCCGTCAGTCCCAGCGCCTCGGCCGCCTCGGGTGCCTTGTCGGCGCTCTTCCAGAGGATCGACGCACAGCCCTCCGGCGAGATCACTGAATAGGTGGCGTACTGCAGCATCAGCACCTGGTCGGCTACTGCGATCGCAAGCGCGCCGCCGGAGCCGCCCTCGCCGATGATCGTCGTGATGATCGGAACCTTGAGTTGCGACATCTCGTAGAGGTTGTGGCCGATCGCCTCCGACTGGCCGCGCTCCTCGGCGTCGATGCCCGGATAGGCCCCCGGGGTGTCGACGAAAGTGAAAACCGGCAGGCCGAATTTTTCCGCGAGCTTCATCAGGCGCAGCGCCTTGCGGTAGCCCTCCGGCTTGCTCATTCCGAAGTTGCGCAGAGCCCGCTCTTTCGTGTCACGGCCCTTCTGATGCCCGAGCACGAACACCGCCTGTCCGTTGAAGCGGGCCAGTCCGCCGATGATCGAGAGATCGTCCGAAAAGGAGCGGTCGCCGTGCAGTTCGTGGAAGTCGGTGAAGATGTCCTCGACGTAGTCGAGTGTGTACGGCCGCTGCGGATGGCGCGCGATCTGCGACACCTGCCAGGGCGAGAGCTTGGCGTAGATGTCCTTCATCAGGCCCTGGCTCTTCTTCTGCAGCCGCTCGATCTCCTCGGAGATGTCGACCGCCGAGTCGTCCTGAACGAAGCGCAGTTCGTCGATCTTGGCTTCAAGCTCCGCGATCGGCTGCTCGAATTCCAGGAATGTGGTCTTGGCCATCGTTGTCGTCAGTACTCCACGGGAACCGGGTCCAGGCTGCGCCACAGGTACCAGGTTGCCACGCTGCGCCACGGCTCCCACGTCGCGGCCAAGGCCGTGACCTGTGTGCGCGCATCCTTGCCCGTCATCGGCGCGCCGTCGAAATAGTTGAGACTCACCGCTTTCAGCAGTCCCAGGTCGTCCAGCGGCAGGACATTAGGCCTGAGCAGGTTGAAGATCAAGAACATCTCGGCAGTCCAGCGGCCGATGCCCCTGATGTCGATCAGTTCGGCGATGATTTCTTCGTCGCTCTTCCCGTCAAAGCGCGCCGGATCGACGCGACCGCTGACGATGTGCTGGGCCAGGTCACGGATGTACTCGACCTTGCGATCCGAAAGCCCGCACGCGCGCAGCGTCGTGGCGCGACGGCGCAGCACCGCCTTCGGTGTCAGTTCGCCGCAGCAGGTTGAAAAACGGCCCCAAACCGACTCCGCCGCTTTCACCGAGATCTGCTGCCCGACGATCGAGCGCACCAGCGTCGTGAACGGATCGCCGCGCGTCGCGAGCGCCACGCGCGGATGCGCGGCGATGATGCGCGCCATCGTGGCATCGCGGCGCCCCAGCGTGCGCTTGGCGCGCGACCAGTACTCCGGACGGGACCGCGATGCCATCTACGGCCGGCGCCAGGTCGTACCGGATGCGCTGTCTTCGAGCACGATGCCTTCGGCCGTCAACTCGGCGCGGATGCGGTCGGCGTCGGCGAAGTTCGCTCGCCTTCTTGGCCGCGGCACGTTCGGCGATCAATGCGTCGATCCTATCAACGGAGAGCGCAACGACACCGCTAGCGCGCAGAGAAACGTCGCCAAGGTTTACAACAACCCTTGCGCCGACGCTTCCCTGCAGAAACTCGTCCGGCACACGTTGCAGCAGGCCCAGCACCCCGCCGAGCGCCTTGAGCTGGGCGGCCGCCGCCGACGGACTTGCGTGCGGTTGACCTCGCCGGCCAGTTCGAACAGCACCGACACCGCCAGCGCGGTGTTCAGGTCTTCGTCCATCGCCGCGGCAAAGCGCTGCGCATGCGGCTCGCTCCAGTCGACCTCGGCTGTCGGGCACGTCCAGGCCGCGCAAGGCCGTGTAGAGCCGCGTCAGACCGGCCTGCGCATCGTCGATCAACGATTCCGTGAAAGCGATCTGGCTGCGGTAGTGCGAGCGCACCAGGAAGAATCGCAGCACTTCGGCGTCGTACTTGGCCAGCGCTGCGCGAATGGTGAGGAAGTTGCCGAGCGACTTCGACATTTTCTCTTCACCCACGCGCAGCGCGCCGCTGTGCATCCACAACCGGGCGAACGGCTGTTCATACGCGCCTTCGCTCTGGGCGATTTCGTTCTCGTGGTGCGGGAACACCAGATCCGGTCCGCCGCCGTGGATGTCGAAGGTGCGACCGAGCGTCTCGCTCGCCATCGCCGAGCACTCGATATGCCAGCCGGGCCGGCCTGCGCCCCAGCGCGACTCCCACTGCGGCTCTCCGGACTTGGCGTGCTTCCACAAGACAAAGTCGAGCGGGTCGCGCTTGCTGGCATCGACCGCCACGCGCTCGCCGGCACGCAGATCGTCTAGCGACTTGCCCGACAACTTGCCGTAGCCCGGAAACTTGCGCACTGCGTAGTTCACGTCGCCGTCGGCTTCCGACTGATACGCAAGGCCCTTGCTCTCCAGCAGGCCGAGCAGATCGAGCATTTGCGGAATGTATTGAGTCGCGCGCGGCTCCAGGTCGGGCGGCAACAGTCCGAGCGCCGCGAAGTCCTCGTGCATCGAGCGAATGTTCTCTTCCGTCAGTTCAGACGGAGTTATGCCACGCTCAGCCGCACGCCGGATGATCTTGTCTTCCACGTCGGTGATGTTGCGTACGTAGGTCACCCGCAGGCCGCGCGCGCGCATCCATCGCACCGCCAGATCGAATGCGATGAAGGTGCGGGCATGGCCGAGATGGCAAAGGTCGTACACCGTCATGCCACAGACATACATGCGGACATGGCCGGGCTCGATCGGCATCAGCGGTTCGACGCGACGCGTCAGCGTGTTGTGGATCTCGATGGTCATGCGGAAACCCCTGTGATCGTCCGGCAGGTGCCAGACGGAAATGTGGCGACGGACAAGGCTGGTACGAGCTCGTCAACAGCGCCGCAGAGTCATCTCAACGGGGTGGCAGTTGTAGAATCGCGGCAGTATATCAACGCTCATCCTGCGCCTTGCGGGCGATGCGCTCGCGTACAAGCCATGGTCTGCCACCCTGTCCTCGCCTGCCTGGTTGTCCTGGCGCTGCCTGCATCGGCGGCGCTGGCGCAGGTGTCGACGGCGCTGCCACCGCAAACGATAGGCACGCTCGCCACTGACAAGGAGCTGCTCACCGAACTGCAGCAGGTGCAGCAGCTGCTGGCGGCCGGCCGGGCGCCGCAGGCGCTGGCGCGCGCCGATGCGCAGCTGGCCAAGAATCCGCGCGACGCGCAGATGCGCTTCGTTCGCGGCGTGATCCTCACTGAAATGAAGAAGCCGGCGGAGGCCCGCGAAGCGTTCGAGCGTCTGACCGAAGACTTCCCCGAACTTCCGGAGCCCTACAACAACCTGGCGGTGCTGTATGCCAGCGAAGGGAAACTCGACAGCGCCCGCGCCGCGCTCGAAAAGGCGCTGGCGGCCGCCCCAAACTACGGCACGGCGTACGAAAACCTCGGCGACATCTACCTGCAGATGGCCGCCGATGCCTACCAGCGCGCATCCAAGCTGGACCCCGCCAACCGCCAGGCGAGTGCCAAGCTGACCTTGTCCCGCGAACTCATCACCAAGGCGCGCAACCCCCGTTGAGCGCATGCCACGAGGAATTCCGATGAAGCTTCCGACTCGACCCCTGAACCTGTTGTTCTGCCTGCTGCTGTCGCTGCCCGGTGCGGCGTGGGCCCAGCGTGTGGCGCTCGACACGACCCAGGGCACGATCGTCATCGAGCTGGCCGCCCAGGAGGCGCCGAAGACCGTTGCCAACTTCCTCGAGTACGTCAAGAGCGGGCACTACAACAACACCGTGTTCCATCGGGTCATGGGCACGTTCATGATCCAGGGTGGTGGCTACACGGCCGACCTGACGGAAAAGCCAACGCGCGCGCCGATTCCCCTCGAGAGCCAGAACGGCCTGAAGAACACGCGCGGCGCCGTCTCGATGGCACGTCGGGGCGATCCGAATTCCGCGACGTCACAGTTCTTCATCAACGTCGTGGACAACCCTCGACTCGACTATCCGAATCCCGACGGCAACGGCTATGCGGTCTTCGGCAAGGTGGTCGAGGGCATGGATGTCGTCGACAAGATCCGTGTGGTGCCGACGGGTGCCAGCGGGCCGCACCAGAGCTTGCCAACCACCCCTGTCGTGATCAAGTCCGCCCGTATCGTCAAGTAATCCTGCAGGAGCACGCATGATTCGCATGTACACCAGCCTTGGCCCGTTCACGATCGAACTCGACCACGAGCGCGCCCCCAAGACCGCCGAAAATTTCGAGGCGTATGTCCGCAACGGCTTCTACGACGGCACGATCTTCCATCGCGTCATCAACGGCTTCATGATCCAGGGCGGCGGCTTCGAGACCGGGATGCGGCAGAAGACGACCGAGGCACCGATCGAGAACGAGGCGCGCAACGGCCTGCGCAATGCGAAGTACACGCTGGCCATGGCGCGTACCGGCGATCCGCACTCGGCCACCGCGCAGTTCTTCATCAACGTCGCCGACAACGACTTCCTCAATCACACGGAGTCCACGCCGCAGGGCTGGGGCTACTGCGTGTTCGGCGAAAGTGATCGAGGGCTTCCCGGTCGTCGACAAGATCAAGGCCGTGCGCACCGGACGGCGCGGCGGCCACGCCGATGTGCCGGAAGTCGACGTGCTGATCGAGCGCGCCGAAATCATCCAGTGAGCACCGCTTGAGCTACAGCGCGCCCGCGACGCCGCCGGCGCTCGCGGTCGAGCGCACGATCGACCCGCTGGTCGATCCGATCGTCATCTCCGACCTGCACCTGACGGACGAGCGCCCGCGCACGGTCGAGCGATTCCTGCGATTCATGCGCGAGGATGCACCGACGCATCGGGAGCTCGTCATCCTGGGTGACCTGTTCGAGTTCTGGATCGGTGACGACGCCGGCGCTGCGGCCGCCCCCGTCATCACGGCATTGGCCGCTGCTTCGCACGCCGGCCAGCGTGTGCTGGTGATGCACGGCAATCGTGACCTGTTGCTGGGGTGCGACTTTGCGCGCGCCACGGGCAGCATCCTGCTCGCCGACCCGATCGTCGTCGACGTCGCCGGCACGCGCACGCTGCTGTCCCATGGCGACGCGTGGTGCACGCTCGATGTCGCCTACCAGGCGTTTCGCGCGATGGTCCGGCAACCGGAATTCCAGCGCGAGTTCCTGGCGAAGTCGGTGGCCGAACGGATCGCGGTGGCGCGCAGCGCCCGATTGCAGAGCGAGACCGAAAAGGCGGTCAAGGCGATGGACATCATGGACGTGACGCCTGCGGCCATCGTCTCGGCGCTGGCTGCCGCGGGCGTCGATCGAGTGATCCATGGCCATACGCACCGGCCGGCGGCACATGTCATCGACGTCGATGGCCGCACCGCCGAGCGTTGGGTCCTTCCGGATTGGGACCTCGACGACGCCGAACCCCGCGGTGGCTTCATCGATTTCCTCGATGGCCGACCGCGGCTCGTTTTCTTCGACGACTGATGTCGGGCGGTTCGATGGAGCGGTTGCCGCGGGAAACTGTCGCGGGGCGCACCCGCATTCCTCATTTTCGCGCGGCGCCGCCGCGCTATTCGTCCACCAGCCGGTTGAGCTGCTCCGGATCGACCTTCGGCACTTCGCGCTTGGCATCGTCCAGCGCTATGCCGTTGCGCTCCAGCGCCGCAACGAGGCGCTCGATCTCGCGCTGCTGCGCGGTGGCGTGGTCGATCAGCCCGTGCAGCGCCTTGGAGAGCGGGTCGTCGCCTTCCTGTGTGATGCCGTAGGCCGAGAAGCCCAGCTGGTTCGCAGTCTGCTCGCGCTGGGCATCGAGCTCACGGTGCAGGATGCGGGCGGGATTGCCCACGGCCGTGGCGCCTGCCGGCACGTCCTTGACGACGACGGCATTGGAGCCGATGCGCGCGCCATCGCCAACCGTGAAGCCTCCGAGCACCTTGGCGCCGGCTCCCACGATGACATTGCGACCGAGCGTGGGGTGTCGCTTGGCCCCCTTGGTCAGCGAGGTACCGCCGAGCGTGACGCCCTGGTAAATGGTCGTGCCGTCACCGATCTCGGCGGTTTCGCCGATGACGATGCCCATGCCGTGATCGATGAAGACGAAGCGCCCGATGGTCGCGCCGGGATGGATCTCGATTCCTGTCAGCCAGCGCGATACATGCGACACGAACCGTGCGAGCCAACGAAACCCGCCCTTCCAGCAGGCATGGGCCAGCCGATGCAGTGCCAGCGCGTGCAGACCCGGATAGCACGTCAGCACCTCCCAGCGTGAGCGTGCGGCGGGGTCACGTTCCAGGATGCAGTCGATGTCTTCGCGCAGACGCGTGAACATGTTCGGGGTGTCGAGCTTGGTGTCGAGCGGTGTCGAGATGATGTGCGGCGATTGTACGGTTGCGACGCGGCGTGCCGGACACTGCAACTCATGCGCAGCGCCGTAAGCGAAGCCGGTCACACGCGGCGCTTGCGCCCTGCCCGATCCGCACGGGCTTCGATCACCGCGGCCAGCACGCCGCGCAGCAGATCGACCTCGGTCTGCGTCGGCCGGGCGCGATTGAACATGCGACGAAGTCGCGGCATCAGGGTCTTGGGCTCGGCCGGGTCATGGAACCCCACCGCGGTCGCCGCCTGCTCGAAGTGTTCGTAGAGCTTCTCCAGCGCTTCCACGCTGGCCGGCGGATCGTCATCGCTGAAGCGTCGTTGCCCCTGCTGGATCGCAGCGCTGGCACGCAGGGCCAACTGGCACTCGTAGGCTGCCACCTGCACCGACTGCGCCAGATTCAGCGAGGCGAATGCCGGATTGGCGGGAATCGCACAGCACACCTGGCAACGCAGGACGTCGGCGTTTTCGAGGCCACTGCGCTCGGTGCCGAAGACGTACGCGACGTCGCCGTCCTCCAGCGCCGCCAGCTGCTCGGCGGCCAGCGCCGCAACACTGCGCAGGTCCTGCAGCGGGGGGCCGAATTCGCGGTCATAGCCGGTCATCGCGACGGCGTAACCGACACCCTGTAAGGCTTCGGTGAGCGAGGTGGCATGCGCACTCGCTGCCAGCACGTCGGCGGCCCCGGTCGATCGCGCAACCGCGTCGGCATCGGT
Source organism: uncultured beta proteobacterium (assembly GCA_963724365.1). Lineage (GTDB taxonomy): Bacteria > Pseudomonadota > Gammaproteobacteria > Burkholderiales > Burkholderiaceae_F > JALORV01. The sequence goes on from CAVRUR010000013.1 coordinate 67,657, forward strand.
GCGGTAGTCCGCATCGCGCGGGTTGACAACGACCAGGCGTGCGAAGCCCATCGTCTTGATCGCGCGCGCGGCCGCACCGATGTTGGCGGCGAGCGTCGGCTCGACCAGCACGAAGCGGACTCGGTCAAACGGCAACGTCGGGGAATCGGGCACGGTCGGCGAACTGCGGTGATCGACTAAACTGCATGGTTCAGTCTAAACGCGACGGCGGTCCTGCCGCACGCGCCCCACCATGCATCCGATGCTCAACACGGCCGTGAAGGCCGCGCGCAAGGCCGGTTCGATCATCAACCGCGCCAGCGTCGATCTCGAAGGTGTCCGTGTCGGCACCAAGGGTCGCAGCCGACTTCGTCACCGAAGTCGACCACGCAGCCGAGCGCGCGATCGTCGACATTCTGCTGAAGGCCTATCCGGACCATGCCATCCTCGCTGAGGAGTCCGGCGCCAGCGGGCAGTCCGATTACACGTGGATCATCGATCCGCTCGATGGCACGACCAATTTCATCCACGGCTTTCCGCAGTACGCGGTATCGATCGCCCTGCGCCACCGCGACCTGATCACGCAGGCGGTGGTCTACGACCCGACGCGCAACGAGCTGTTCACGGCCACGCGCGGACGCGGCGCCTTCCTCAACGAGCGGCGCATGCGCGTCTCGCGGCGTGACCGGCTCGCCGACAGCCTGATCGGCACCGGCTTCCCGTTCCGCAGCCTCGATCATCTCGACGAGTACGTGTCGGATGTTCAAGAGCATCACCGAACACACCGCCGGCATCCGTCGGCCCGGTGCCGCGGCGCTCGACCTGGCCTACGTCGCGGCCGGTCGCCTCGACGGGTTCTGGGAGATCGGCCTGTCGCCCTGGGACATGGCCGCCGGCAGCCTGCTGATCCTCGAAGCCGGTGGACTGGTGTCCAATTTCGACGGCGATCCCGGCTACCTCGAGGACGGCCACATCGTCTGCGGCGCCCCCAAGGTCTTCCCGCCGCTGCTGCACCTGGTGCGTCAGGTCCACAGCGGCCGCGCTGCCTGACGCACGCCGGCGCCATCCACTTCGCGCCCAGCGCGGCCGCACGGCCCCTTACCGAACGATCATGACGGCGCGCGCAGACGGCAAGCAGCACACGCCCATGATGACGCAGTACCTGCGCATCAAGGCGGACCATCCGGACGTGCTGCTGTTCTACCGGATGGGCGACTTCTACGAGCTGTTCTACGACGACGCCGAGCGCGCTGCACGCCTGCTGAACATCACGCTGACCGCGCGCGGCGCTTCGGCCGGTACACCGGTGAAGATGGCCGGCGTGCCGGTGGTGTCGGTCGAGCAGTACCTCGCACGCCTGGTCAGGCTGGGCGAAAGCGTCGCGATCTGCGAACAGATCGGCGATCCCGCCACCAGCAAGGGGCCGGTCGAACGCAAGGTCGTGCGCGTCGTCACGCCGGGCACACTGACCGACACCGGGCTGCTGCAGGACAAGGCCGATGCTCCGCTGCTGGCGGTGGCGCCGCCACTGCAGCGCGGCGGGCCGTTCGGACTTGCCTGGCTCGTGCTGTCGTCCGGTGAACTGCGCGCAGCGTCGATCACTCCGGCGCTCCTGTCGTCGGAGCTCGCGCGCATTGCTCCGTCCGAAGTGCTGGTGGCCGACACCTGGTCCGACACACTCGGCGCGGCCGTGCGCAGCGCCGGTGCCGTCGCCCAGGCCCGGCCGGACTGGCACTTCGACGCCGTCCGGGGCGCGGAGTCCCTGCAGCAATTGCTTCAGGTCGCCACGCTCGATGCGTTCGCAGTGACGGACGCACCTGAAATCCTCGCGGCGATCGTCTGCACTGCTCGACTATGCGCGGTCCACGCAGGGGGGACGACTGCCGCACGTGGCCTCGCTCCATCGCGAAGCGCCGTCGGATTTCCTGCTGCTCGACGCCGTGACCCGCCGCAACCTGGAAATCACCGAAACGCTGCGCGGAGAGGAAGGACCGACCCTGTTTCGCCTGCTGGATCACTGCGAGACCGGCATGGGCAGCCGTCGCCTGCGCCACTGGCTGCACCATCCCGCTGCAAGGTGGCGAGGTGCCGCGCGCACGGCATCGTTCGATCGCGTCCCTGCTCGATGGGACGGCGCTGCACGACAGCCTGCGCAACGCGCTGCGCGGGCTGCCCGACCTCGAGCGCATCAGCACGCGCATCACGCTGCGATCCGTGCGACCGCGTGAACTCGCGGCGCTGCGCGACTCGTTGCCGGCGGTCGATCGAGTGGTCGAGCTGCTTGCAGCCGGCGACGCACCCCTGCTGGCGGAACTGCGGACGCAGTGCCGGGTTCCCGCCGACATCGCTGAACGGCTGACGAAAACGCTGCACCCCGAGCCCGCCCATGCGGTGCGTGACGGCGACGTGATCGGATCCGGGCACGACACCGAACTCGACGAACTGCGCGCCCTGCGCGACAACACGGGCCAGTTCCTGGTCGATCTCGAGCAGCGCGAGCGCACGCGCACGGGCATTTCCAATCTGCGCGTCGAATACAACCGCGTGCACGGCTTCTACATCGAGGTGACGCACGGCCAGGCCGCGAAGGTGCCCGACGACTATCGGCGGCGCCAGACGCTGAAGAACGCCGAGCGCTACATCACGCCCGAGCTCAAGACGTTCGAGGACCGGGCGCTGTCGGCACGCGAGCGGGCACTGGCACGCGAGAAGACGCTCTATGAAGAGCTGGTCGAAGGCCTAGCGAGCCATGTGCCTGCTCTGCAGGCGGCCGCCGACGCCCTTGCCGCGCTGGATGCCCTGGCCGCGCTGGGGCACCATGCCCGGCTGGCGCGCTGGGTCGAACCCGAACTCGTCGAGCGCGCCGGCATCGAGATACGCGGAGCGCGCCATGCAGTGGTCGAGCGCGAGATCGAAGCGTATGTTCCGAACGACTGCGTGCTGCACGCGGGCCGGCGGCTGCTGGTCATTACCGGCCCCAACATGGGCGGCAAGTCGACCTACATGCGCTCGATCGCACTGATCGCGCTGCTCGCCTACGCGGGGAGTTTCGTACCGGCAGCGAGCGCGCGGCTCGGTCCGGTCGATCGGATCCTGACCCGGATTGGTGCCGCCGACGACCTGGCGCGCGGCCGCTCGACCTTCATGGTGGAAATGACGGAAGCGGCCGCGATCCTCAACAGCGCGACCGAGTCCAGCCTGGTGCTGATGGATGAGATCGGCCGCGGTACGTCGACGTTCGACGGCATGGCGCTCGCTGCCGCGATCGCGCGCGAACTGGTCGAGCGGAACCGCTGCCTGACGCTGTTCGCGACGCACTACTTCGAGCTGACCCAGCTCGCCGAGCAGCATGCCGAAGTCGCCAACGTACATGTGGCCGCCGCCGAGTCCAACGGACGAGTGGTGTTCCTGCACGAAGTGCGGGCCGGCCCGGCCAGCCAGAGCTACGGCCTGGCGGTGGCCCAGCTGGCGGGCGTGCCGGGTTCGGTCGTGCGACGCGCCCGCGGCTTGCTGACGCAGCTCGAGGAACGCGCGCTCGGTGGCCGTCCCCAGCTCGACATGTTCGCGGCAGCGCCGGAATCAACCGCGCCGCTGCCCGATCTCGACAGCCCGCTGCGCGCGCGCCTGCTCGGACTCGATCTCGACGCGCTCTCGCCGCGCGAGGCGCACACGCTGCTGGACGAGTTGCAGCGCCAGGCGCGCATGCCGGACTGATTCAATGCAATGTCCGCGGCGGCTCGGGGGCGCGCAGGAATTCCGGGACGCGTGGCGAATCGGCCTCCGTCGAGTTCCTGTTCGGTGGCCGCACGAACGTCGACCACGCGGATCTCAAAGCGCAGCGCAATTCCTGCAAGGGGATGGTTCGCATCGAGCACCGCCATGCCCTCGGCGATGTCGGTGATCGTGAACACGCACCGGTCTTCACCGTTCGGGCCTGCCGCTTCGACGCGCAGGCCGACCGACACGTCTTCGCCGAGTTCCTCGAGGCGGGTCAGCACGACCAGTTCCGGGTCGTACTCACCGAATGCTTCTTCCGGCTCGAGCTGCAGTTCAATCTTCGCGCCGACCTCCTTGCCGGCCAGCGCTTCCTCGATCCGCGGGAAAATGTCGTCGTGGCCATGCAGGTAGACCAGCGGTGCGTCCGACTTCTCGAGCATGTCGCCCTGCGCGTCGTACATCGTCACATCGAGGCTGACCAGTGTGCCGTCGGCGATCTTCATCGTCGTCTCCGCGATGCGCCGATTATGCTCTGCCGCGCGTTCCTATAATCGACTCGATGAACGACCACGTGCTGCGTCGATTGGGCTCGCTGACGGTCACGCGCTTCATGCGTGAGGCCTGGCAGCGCAAGCCGCTGCTGCTGCGGGGCGCACTGGCGGCGTTCGAGCCGCCGGTCGATCGCGATCGCCTGCTCGCACTCGCTGGGCATCCGGAGGGGGAAGCGCGACTGATCGAACAGGTCAGCGGCGCATGGAAATTGCGGCACGGTCCGTTCACCCGGCTGCCTTCTCGACGTCGGCCCGGCTGGACGCTGCTGGTGCAAGGCGTCGACCTGCTCGACGAGGGCGCGCACCGGCTGCTGCAGCGCTTCCGCTTCGTTCCCGATGCCCGGCTCGATGATCTGATGATGAGCTACGCCACCGACGGCGGTGGCGTGGGTCCGCACATCGACTCCTACGATGTGTTCCTGTTGCAGGCGGTCGGTCGTCGTCGCTGGCGCATCAGCCGGCAACGCGACCTGCGGCGGGTCACCGGCCTGCCACTGCAGATCCTTGCGAATTTCCGGCCCACGGCGGAATTCGTGCTGGAGCCGGGCGACATGCTCTACCTGCCGCCCGGTGTCGCGCACGAGGGCACAGCCGTCGGCGAGTGCATCACGTATTCGATCGGATTTCGCGCCCCGACCCACCAGGAACTGCTCGAACCCTTCCTGTCGGACTTTGCTGCTCATGCAGAAGTCGCCGGGCGGTTCGAGGATCGCGGTCTGCGCGCGACGCGGCATCCCGGGGCGCTGCCCGCCGCGATGGTTGCGCGCCTGCATGCCGTACTCGGCGCGCAGCGCCCAGGGCGCCAGGACTGCGCGCGCTTTCTGCTGGCCCACCTGTCCGAGCCCAAGGCGCAGGTCGTCTTCGATCGACCCGGTCGTCCGCTGCGATCGCAGCCATTTGCCGAGAGGGCGCGCAAGCACGGCGTCGCGCTCGATCGTCGTACACGGTTCCTTTATTCCAGCGGATCGGTCGGCATCAACGGGGAGTGCTCAACGCTCGAGCAATCCCTCCGCGGTCCGCTGCAGCAATTGTCGGATCGGCGCGCGCTGCCGCCGGCCGAGCTGTCCGATGCGGTCCTCCGGCACCTTCACCCGTGGTACCTCGCCGGCTGGCTGCACCTTGCAGGAGTCGGGGAGCAACGATGAAACCCTCGGAGATGACGCTGGCCCACAGTGCGCCCGAGCGCGCGCTGATCACCTCGCGTGCGGAAACGCACGAGGCCGTCCTGATCGCGTTGGGGGTCGCTGAACGCACGATCCGGTGCCTGCACCGCGACCTCGCCGTGTTCGACCTCGGCAGCGTGGCGGTGGAGGAGCGGCTGCATCGCCTGCTGCTGTCGCATCGCTCGGCGCGCGTGCGCCTCCTTGTCGACGACGCGACCTGGCTCGAATCGCGCGCACCGCGGTTGCGCGCGCTGCAACGCCAGTTTCCACACGCGCTGGAAATGCGCGTCGCCGCGTCGGACGATCCGGTCGGCGACGACGCCTGCCTGCTGGCTGACGATCACGCGGCGCTCGAACTCAAGCCCACCAGCGTCGCGCGCGGTGACCTGTGGGTGCATAACAAGCCGCATGCCCAGCCGCTGGCCGCCGCGTTCGAGCGGCGCTGGAATGCCGGCGGACACAACCTGGCCGTCGTCCCACTAGGACTCGGCTGAGCGACTCGCGAGGCCGCCGGTCGCCTGCACATGCGCGAATGCCTATAATGCCGGCCCGGGAAGATCGATGGCACGACGATCCGGACCGATCGATTCCGCCTCGACGCCTGCGACCCTGGCGTCGCACCGCTCACAAGAATTCATTCACCACTCAGGAAGGTCTGCACATGAACAAGTCGTTACTGATCGCTTCGTTGATGGTTGTCGCGCTGGCGGCCTGCGGCAAGAAGGAAGAAGCCCCGGCGCCCAAGCCCGCCGCTCCGGCGGCTGCTCCGGCCCCTGCGCCGGCGCCCGCGCCTGCGCCTGCGCCGGCGCCGACGGAAGCTCCTAAGACCGACGCCGCTGCTCCGGCGGCGACCAGCACCGCCGCTCCGCCAGCACCGGCAGGGACTGCGCCTTCGACGATGCAGGGACAGGAGCCTGTCAGGGCCGCCGAGGAAGCTGACAAGAAGAAGGCTGCCGCCGCGAAGTAGATTGCATTACCCGCGCAAGCAAAGGGCCGGCATTGCCGGCCCTTTTCATTGGCGCGAGCGCCGGGCCGTCACACCTGGCGCCACGACAACCCTTCCTCCTGATCCGCAACTGCGATGTCCGAAGAAGCGCATCCGAGCACGCTCGCAAGCGCCTGCCGCGCGAGGTCCGGTCGGTTGTTGCTGCGTGACAGATGCGCAGCGGCGATCCAGCCCAGCTGCGAGCGCTCAATGCGATCCAGGATGTCGGCAGCCTGCACATTCGACAGATGTCCGCGGGCGCCGGCGATGCGCGCCTTCAGGAAGGGCGGATACGCGCCCCGCTGCAACATCTCGGCATCGTGATTGCATTCGAGCACCAGCGCATGCAGGCCGGAGAGCGCGGCGAGGATCGTGTCGGAACACTCGCCGGCGTCCGTCAGCAGTCCCGCCCGGCGCGATCCGTCGGTGAATGTGTACTGGACCGGCTCGGCCGCATCGTGCGGTACCTCGTAGGGCTCGACCCTCAGCGCGCCGATCTCGACGGCCTGCCCTGCTTCGATGCGCCGCCATTCGATGCGCCCGTCGTCGAACAGCGACGCGGCAGCGGTGCCGGCCGTGCAGTAGACCGGCACGCCATGTCGTCGTACCAGGGTCGCGACGCCGCCGACATGATCCGAGTGCTCGTGCGTCACGAAGACCGCGTCGAGCGACCCGACCTCGAGCCCGGCCCGCTGCAGCCGCTGGCCGAGCTGGCGAAGATTGAACCCATTGTCGACCAGGATGCGGCTCACGTGCGAACCGTCCCGCGCCTCGACGACCAGACCGTTGCCGCCGCTTCCCGAGCCGAGACTGCAAACGCGCAGCATGGGCAGCCGCTCAGCGAAGCTGGTCTTTGAGAAGTCCCAGGATGCGGTCGCCCGCGGGAGAACGCTCGGGCTTGCCGTCACTGTTGAACACCCGCACCTGCGTGCCCGCATCACCGGCCGACGAAAGCTGGACGCGATATTGCGGCGCCGGCACCGGCTTGTCCTTGCCAAGCAGCTTGGAAAAGAAGCCCTGCTCATCCTTCGCCTTCGCCTCGAAATCCGGGTCGAGATAACGCACGAAGTAGATGCCCTTGGCGCGATCGCGGTCCTCGACGGTGAATCCGCCGCGATCGAGCGCCAGTCCGATACGTCGCCAGGCACGATCGAACGGATCGTCGATGTCGAGGCGTTCGCTGCGACCATCGGCACCCTTGACGACGTACGCCCTCTCTGGTGTCGCAGCTGCAGCGCCCGCGGCCGGTGCCGCGCCAGTTGCCGCACCGGCGGCCGGCCCCGCGGCCGCGGTGACGGCCGGACCTGCTTTCGCTGCGGAACTGTCGAAACGCACCAGCAGTCGCTGCAGCATCTCGGCCTCGAGCTCGGGGTCCGGCGGCCGCGGTTGCCACGCCGTCCGGTCCTGTGCCGTCGACGTGAACACCTCGACCATGCCACGATGGCTGATGAAGATCTCCGACATGCCCTTTTCCGTGCGCTCAAGGCGCGCGCGGTACCGGTCCTGTTCGCCGGTCGAGTAAACGGAGCCGAGTAACCGGCCGAGCGTCTGCCGGATGATTCCCTGGTCGAGCTTCGCCTTGTTCTCGGCCCAGACCGTTTCCATCACGCCGGCCGCCGGGTCCGACTTCTCGACCGCCAGTCCGACGCTCGGCCAGAAGTCGAGCAGGATGGGCCACGCCTTCTCCGGCGGCATGTTGACGACCAGCCAGCGATGGTCTCCCTGACGCTCGAGTCGAGCCAACGCGCCTGTCGGCGCGACCGTTCCGCCCGCGACCGTCGTTGCACTCCCGGCGGGCGCGCCCGGGCGCCCGGCCGCCGCCGTCCCGGACGCAGTGAATGACTGCGGCCGTTCAGGCACCGTGAATCGCTCTTCACGCGGCAACTGGGAAAGGTCCGGCGGCACCTCCAGCGGCGTCGAGCGCGTCTTCGCGTTCTGGTAGTCGATCTTGTCCGAGAACAGACTACCGGTCCAGGTGCAACCGGCGGACAACGCCACGAGAGCAATCAGCAACAGACCCGACAACGACTTGCGAAACATCTTCAAGACTCCTGCAGGCGCCTACAGCAGGCCCGCGTCTTTCATTGCGGCCAGCACGACCGGCTCTGCCGGCATCGACAGAGGCGTCATGGGCAGACGGATGCCACTCGGAATGCGACCCATTTTCGCAAGCGCCCATTTGACCGGAATCGGATTGGGTTCGACGAAAAGCTTCAGGTGCAACGGCAGCAACTGGTTGTTGATCTGGCGCGCCCGTGCGAGATCACCCGCCAGCGCTGCCTTCGCGAGCTCGCTCATCAGCTTGGGAGCGACGTTTGCGGTGACGGAAATGACACCATGCCCGCCGAGCAGCATCAGCGCGAGCGCCGTGTCGTCATTGCCGCTGTAGATGGCAAAGTGCGACGGCAGCCGCTTAAGCAGATCGCTGGCGCGGGCAAGATCACCGGTGGCGTCCTTGATGCCGACGATGCCCGGCACGTCGGACAGACGCACGGTCGTGTCGTTGGCGAGATCGGCGACGGTGCGTCCCGGCACGTTGTAGAGGATCACCGGCAGGTCGACGGTCTCCGCGATCTGGCGGAAGTGCCGGTACAGGCCTTCCTGCGTCGGCTTGTTGTAGTACGGCACGACCTGCAGCGTTGCTGACGCTCCGACCGTCTTGGCATGGCGCGTCAGCTCGATCGCCTCGCGCGTCGAGTTGCCGCCCGTGCCGGCGATCACCGGAATGTGGCCCTTCACCGCTTCGACGGCGACGCGGATCAGCTCGCCGTGCTCGTCCGGATCCACGGTCGGCGATTCGCCCGTGGTACCAACGGCCACGATCGCGTTCGTGCCCTCGGCCACGTGCCACTCGATCAGCCGCCGATAGGCGTCGAAGTCGAGCGCGCCGTCTTCTCGCATGGGCGAAACGATGGCGACGATGCTGCCCTTGATCATTGTGTCTGCGGTCTCCCTGGCCGAAGCGCGGAATTCTACCGTGCAGCGCTCGGCCGCCGGTCCGATCGGTGCTCCGCTCCAAGCACTACAGCGCCAGGGATTCGACCGGACTGCTGGCTTGCGGTTCAACTCGCACGGCCGCCAGTCGCTGGATCATGGCTGGCTGTGGCTCGGCGACGTAGCCATCCTCGAAAGCGAGGACGCGCAATTCGCTGAACGCATCGATCAGCTCGCGCGGCTGCAGCAGGAAGTCCGGATTGCGCGGCCGGCCGAACTGCTCGTTGCCGCGCGCGAAGGTCTCATAGATCAGCAGGCCGCCCGGGGCCAGCGCCGCCGACAGACGCGGCAGCAGAGGTCGATGAAGATAGTGCACAACGACGATAGCGTCGTAGCTGCGGTCAGCGAAGGGCCAGGGTTCGGCTTCGAGATCGGCCTGCAGGAACTGGATTCCTGGTGTGCCGGCCAGCGAAGTTGCACATGTGGCGTCGACATCCACCGCCATTACGAGGCAGCCGCGCCCGGCCAGATGGCGCGCATGACGCCCATGGCCACTCGCAAGGTCGAGGACGCGGGCACCCGGCGCCAGGCGCGCCGCGAAGCGCACGACCCAGGGCGACGGCGCACGCGCAAGCGGGTTGGAGGTCGGCCGAGCCTCGTCCGGCATCAACGTGCGTGCCTCGAGCCTAGTCGCCTAGTCGTAGGTGAGCCCCATGGCGCCACGGACTTCGCGCATGGTGTCCTGCGCAGTCGCCCGGGCGCGGTCGCAGCCGTCGGCGACGATGGATCGCAGCAGCGACGGATCGTCCAGGTAGCGTTGCGCCCGCTCGCGCCAGGGCTGCTGCTCCCTGAGCATCGCGTCGATGACCGGCTGCTTGCAGTCGAGGCAGCCGATGCCCGCCGTGCGGCAGCCCTGCGCCGCCCAGGCCTGCGTCTCATCGGTCGAATAGACCTTGTGCAGCTGCCACACCGGACAACGCTCGGGTTCGCCCGGATCGGTGCGTCGTACGCGCGCCGGATCGGTCGTCATGCGGCGGACTTTGTCCGTCAGCGCTTTGGGCTCCTCGCGCATCAGGATCATGTTGCCGTAGCTCTTGGACATCTTCTGGCCATCGAGACCGGGCAGCTTGGGAGTCTCGGTGAGCTTCACGTCCGGCTCGACCAGGATCACGCGCCGCGAACCCTCGAGATAACCGAAGGCACGCTCGCGATCGCCCATCGACATGCTCTGCGCCTGCGACAGCAGCGCGCGCGCCTGTTCCAGCGCGTCATCGTCGCCCTGCTCCTGGTACCGCGTGCGCAGATCGTGATACAGCCTGGCGCGTTTGGCACCGAGCTTCTTCACTGCGTCCCTGGCCTTTTCCTCGAAACCGGGCTCGCGGCCGAAGAGGTTGTTGAAGCGGCGCGCAATCTCGCGCGTCATTTCGATGTGCGGCACCTGGTCCTCGCCGACCGGCACCATGGTGGCGCGGTAGATCAGGATGTCGGCGGCCTGCATCAGCGGGTATCCGAGGAAACCGTAGGTCGACAGGTCGCGGTCCTTGATCCTGTCGATCTGGTCCTTGTAGGTCGGGACGCGCTCGAGCCAGCCCAGTGGTGTCGACATCGACAGCAGCAGGAAGAGCTCCGCATGTTCGGGCACACGCGACTGGATGAAGACGGTGGCCTTCTGGGGATCGAGGCCAGCGGCGAACCAGTCGATCACCATGTCCCAGACACTGGCCTCGAGCACTTCGGGCGTTTCGTAGTGGGTCGTCAGCGCATGCCAGTCGGCAACGAAGAAGTAGCACGGGTGCTCGTCCTGCAGCTTGACCCAGTTCTTCAGCGCACCATGGTAGTGGCCGATATGCAGCGCGCCCGTCGGGCGCATGCCGGAAAGCACGCGGTCAGGGAACATGGTTCAGACGAACATTCAGACGAAAAGACGGACGATACCGACGCCGAACTCGTAGAACGGCTGCAGGAAAAAGCCGATCGTGTTGGTCGCCAGCAGGAAGATCAGAATGAAAAACCCATACGGTTCAACGCGCGAGAGCGCGTACGCCAGCTTGTGGGGCAGCAGGCCAACGAGAATCCGGCCGCCGTCCAGCGGCGGCAACGGCAGCAGGTTGAGCGCCATCAGTCCGATGTTGACGAACACGCCGGCCTTGGCCATCTCGATGAAGAAAGTCTCCTCGAGGCCCGACGACAGCAGGACTTTGAGCAGCAGGGCCCACGCAATTGCCATCAGCAGGTTGATGCCCGGACCGGCCGCGGCGACCCAGATCATGTCGCGCTTGGGATGCCGCAGGTTGCCGAAATTGACCGGCACCGGCTTGGCCCAGCCGAAGAGGAAACCGGCTCCGCCCGACAGCTTGGTGACCAATACGATCGCCAGCGGCACGACGATGGTGCCGACCGGGTCGATGTGCTTGAGAGGATTCAGCGTCACGCGCCCGAGCATGTAGGCCGTCGAGTCGCCGAACATGCGGGCGACATAGCCATGGGCCGCTTCATGCAGGGTGATGGCCAGCAGCACCGGGATCGCGTAGACGGTGATCGCCTGAATGATGCCGTCCATTGGAATCAGTCTAGCAGCCGCCGCCGCCCGTCCCTTTCAGAGACCGAGGGCCGCCAGATCTCCCTTGCCGGCCCGCACGACCATCGCCTGCGCACCGGTGAGGTCGACCACCGTCGTCGGCTCGACCCCACAGGGTCCGGCGTCGAGCACGAAGTCGATCGCATGGTCGAGCCGCGCGCGGATGTCATCGACGTCGTTCAGCGGCAGTTCGTCGCCCGGCAGCTGCAGCGTCGTGCTGATCAGCGGCTGGCCGAGGACGTCGAGCAGTCCGAGTGCCACCGGATTGTCGGGAATGCGCAGGCCGATCGTGCGGCGCGACGGATGCGACAGCCGCCGCGGCACTTCGCGCGTCGCCTCGAGGATCAGCGTGTACGGTCCCGGCGTGACGTCCCGCAGCAGCCGGTAGGTGGCGTTGTCGACCTTGGCATAGGACGCAAGGTCGGACAGGTCGCGGCACATCATCGTCAGCAGGTGCCGTTCGTCGATGCGGCGGATCGCACGGATGCGGTCGACGGCCGCCTTGTCGTCCAGGTGGCAGACGAGCGCGTAGCACGAGTCGGTCGGAATCGCGCCGACGCCACCGTGGTCGAGGATCTGCGCGGCCTGTCGCAGCAGGCGCACCTGTGGATCGACCGGATGGACGACGAACAACTGGGCCATGGCTCAGCCCCGCCCGGCCAAGGTCGCTGCGCCAGCGGGGCGACGGGCATGCGGCCTCACGTGAAGCGATGCCAGACCGGCGTCAGCCCCGGAGGCAATGGCGGAACGTGTCCGAGCTCGACGTTCTCCGCCTCCCCAGGTCCGTGAAAGTCACTGCCGCGCGAGGCCTCGAGTTCCATTTCGTCGGCCATGCGTGCGAATTTCTGCATCTGGTCCGGGGAGTGATTGCTGGTGACGACTTCGAGCGCTGTCCCGCCCGACTCCTTGAACTCCTTCACGAGTTCATGCAGCTTCAGTTCCCCGATGCGGTAGCGCCCGGGATGGGCCAGCACCGCGACGCCGCCTGAGGAAGCGATCCACTTCACGGCCTCGTCGAGGTGCGCCCATTCGTGCGGGACATAGCCCGGCTTGCCGGCCACGAGGTAGCGCTTGAATACTTCGCGCACGTCGCGGCAGTAGCCCGACTCGACCAGATGCCGCGCAAAGTGCGTACGCGAAATCAGCTCGGGATTGCGGACGAATCGCAGCGCACCCTCGTACGCGTCATCGATGCCGGCGGCGGCCAGCCCCTCCGCCATCTGCTGTGCGCGCTCAGTACGTCCGCTGCGCACGCGCGCCAGCGACCGCTGCAGCGGACGGTCGTCGGGATCGATGCCGAGCCCGACGACATGGACGGTGGTGGACGCCCAGGTGACGGAGACCTCGACGCCGTGGACGAACGGGATACCGACCTCTCGGGCGGCGGCGTCCGCTTCGGCCAGCCCGGAGACCTCGTCGTGGTCGGTCAGCGAGAATAATTCGACCCCGTGTTCGGCCGCGCGCTCGACGACTTCGCGTGGCGTCAGCAGGCCGTCGGATACGGTGGAGTGGGAGTGCAGGTCTGCGTCAACCAGGCGCGCCGGATGATCTTGCATTGACATCGAGGCATTTTACCGGCCGGCTGCATCGAGCCGTCGTGCAAGAAAGTCGACGATGGCCCGCGCAATGCGTTCAGGCTGGTCGTGATGGACCATGTGACCGGCATCACCGATGACGAGGTTCTCGGCGTCCGGGATCACGCCGCGCCGCCGTTCCACCTCATCAACGGCCGCCGCCGGACTCTCCGCGACGAAGCGCAACACGTCGGTGGCCTCGGCGCGTACCCACAGCACCGGACAGGCGATGCGCTCCCAGCAGGCCAGCACCTCATCGAGGCGATACAGCGTCGGATTGACGATCCGGTGAGCCGGATCGCCGGCCACGGCCCAGCGGCCGTCGGCCTGCTCCAGTGCCCAGTGCTGGGCGAGAAAGGCAGCGCGCTCGGCCGTCAGTCGCGGGTTGTTCCGTCGCAGGCGCGCCGCCACGTCCTCCGGGCCTGCGTAGTCGCGCAGCGAGGAGCCCGCTTGCAGTTCGTCGAGCCATTGCGCATATCGCGCCGGCGCCTGCGAAGCATGTGTCTCGCGCAGGCCGAAGCCCTCGAGGTTGACGACCGCACGCACGCGTCCGGGACGGATGCCGGCATACAGCAGGGCCACGTTGCCACCCATGCTGTGGCCGACGAGCACCACGGGATCCGGCGTGAGGCCGTCGAGCACGCGCTCGAGGTCCGCGAGGTAGTCGGGAAACCAGTAGCAGTCGGCCAGAGCACGCTCGGTCAGGCCATAGCCGCGCCAGTCCGGCGCAATCGACCTGCCATCCGGCACCGAGTGCATCGACGACGAACTGGAACGAGGCCGACACGTCCATCCAGCCGTGCAGCATGACGAGCGTACGGCGGCCGGGCTGCGGCTCGCCCCAGCAGCGCAGGTGATAGCGCAGGCCGCGGACGTCGACGAAGCGGGAGTGCGATGGACGCGGCATGGCGATCAGTTGACCTCTCGGCCCTCGAGCGTTTGCAGGGGCGAACCGGTTCGGCGATTATAGGAACCGGCCCGTCCGAAACAGAGAGGATCACCATGCGCGACCACTATCGCGCGCTGTACGAGTCGTTCCGCTGGAATGTGCCGGCCGAATTCAACATCGCCGAGGTCTGCTGCCGTCGCTGGGCCAACGAGTCGTCGCGCATCGCGCTGCACTGCGAGGACGAGCCAGGGACGGCGTCCTCTTACACCTACGCCGCCCTGCAGGCGGACGCCAACCGGCTGTCGAATGTGCTGCGGGCGCTCGGCGTGTCGCGCGGCGACCGGGTCGCCATCGTCCTGCCGCAGCGACCCGAAACGGCGATCGCGCACATCGCGATCTACCAGCTGGGCGCCGTCGCGATGCCGCTGTCGCTGCTGTTCGGCCCGGACGCACTCGAATACCGCCTGCAGGACAGCGCTGCCGTCGTCGCGATCATCGATCCGAGTGCACTTCCCGCGATCGAGTCGGTCCGCGCGAGTTGTCCCGCACTGGCGCAGCCTGATCGTCGTTGGCGAGCACGCAGCCGCTGCGCATGAATGGAGCGAACTGCTGTCGCCGGCATCGGATCGTTTCGACTGCGTCACGACACTGGCCAGCGATCCCGCAGTGCTGATCTACACCAGCGGAACGACCGGACCGCCGAAGGGCGCGCTGATGCCGCACTCGGCGCTGATCGGCAATCTGCCCGGGCTTCGTCGCGTCGCAGAACTGGTTTCCGCAGGCCGGCGACGTGTTCTGGTCGCCGGCCGACTGGGCCTGGACCGGCGGCCTGATGGATGCGCTGCTGCCGACGCTGTACTTCGGCTTTCCGATCGTCGGCACCCGCGGCCGCTTCGCGCCGGACCGCGCTTTCGAACTGATGCAGCACTACGGCGTCACCAACACGTTCCTGTTCCCGACCGCGCTGAAGATGATGATGAAGTCGGTCGACGCGCCGCGCGGCGGTACCGGCTGCGGCTGCGTTCGATCATGAGTGCCGGCGAGGCGGTCGGCGAGACGGTGTTCGACTGGTGCCGCGACGGCGCTCGGCGTGACCGTCAACGAGATGTTCGGCCAGACCGAGATGAACTACATCGTCGGCAACTCGCATGAGAAGTGGCCGGCCGTGCCCGGCAGCATGGGTCGCCCGTATCCGGGTCATCGGGTTGCGGTGATCGACGACGACGGCAACGTCGCTGCCGCCGGGCCAACCGGGCGAAGTCGCGCTGCATCGTCGCGATATCCACGGCCATCCCGGATCCCGGTGTTCTTCCTCGAATACTGGCGCAATCCGAGCGCGACCGCGCGCAAGTTCACCGGCGACTGGTGCCGCACCGGCGACCTCGCCAGCAGCGACGACGACGGCTACCTCTGGTACCAGGGCCGCGCCGACGACGTCTTCAAGGCGGCCGGCTATCGCATCGGTCCGAGCGAAATCGAGAACTGCCTGATCAAGCATCCGGCCGTCGCCAACGTCGCCGTGGTGCCCAAGCCGGATGCCGAGCGCGGCGCGGTCGTCAAGGCTTTCGTCGTGCTGGCCGCCGGTCACACGCGGTTCAGCGGAGCTGGTCGCCGAACTGCAGCAGCACGTGCGCGGCAAGCTCGCGCCTTACGAGTATCCGAAGGAGATCGAGTTCATCGACGCACTGCCGATGACGACGACCGGCAAGGTACAGCGCCGCGTGCTGCGCGATCTCGAGGCGACGCGCGCTAGCGGGGCGGTCGAGAACCGGACGGCCTGAGCCGCGCAAGCCAGCGGCCTCGTGCGTCTAGCTGTCGGCGACGAGCATCTTGCCGCGGGCGGTCGCGACCAGCTCGCCGTCCTGATTGTGCGCGACGCACTCGGCCACGACGATGCCGCCGCCGTGATGCGGCTTCGGCGATCAGGTCGACGACCGTCCACTCGATCGTCAGTGTGTCGCCCGGGCGCACCGGTGCGAGGAAGCGGGCATTGTGCTCAAGATAACCGAGCGCCGTGCCGGACGACCAGATTGCCGAACGGCGCGCTCATCAGCGCCGACGTCAGCACGCCGTGCAGGATGCGTCCACCGAAGCGCGACGCCTGCGCGAACTCGTCGTCGACGTGCAGCGGATTGAAGTCACCGATGAGTTCGGCGCCGCGGTCGAGATGGGCGTCGGTGATGGTCGACCGTCGAACCGAAACGTGTCACCGACACGGAACTCGGAGAAGTGGCGGCCGGCGATCGGGGACGACGGCACGCCCGCCATCGCCGACCTAGGGTCGGCCGCGGGTGTTCGACCAGGTGCCGCGCCGGTCGAGCAGCGGCCGCCAACTGGCATTGGCGATGCGATGCCGCAAGAACGCGGTCGCGTTCGTCCGCAGTCGAGTCGATCAGGCTGGGTGACATAGGCGGCAGGAATGTCGCGATAGCGGCGACGATCGGGACGAAAGGTGATCTCGCGCCAGCCTTCCTTCACGAGCCAGCGCCACAGCCCGTCCGTCATGCCGGCCTGTACGGTCATGCGCACGTCGCCACGGAATATACGCGCGCCGATGGCCGGCTTGGAACCGACCGACGGCACGTCGCGGACGACGCGGATCTTCAGCAGCGTCCGAACTCGATCCCGTACTGGTCCGACCAGATTCACTTCGGTGCAATCCTCCGAGCACGAACTTTATCGGCGCAGCGCTTGCCGACGTATCCCCAGAACGGGTTAGTTCGACGGACTGCGCTCCGCGCTCACTTCGCGCTGACGGGCGCGTCGCCTCGCGGATCGCCAGCAGCAGAATTTTCTGCCGATCGTCCGGAGCGACATCGTACAGGCGGTTCACGAGCGAGGTCGACAGGGCCCGGTAGTGCAGGCGGTTTTCGCCGACTGCGCAGTTCGCGCCAGCCGAGCGCGACCAGCCATTGCCACATCTCGTCGGTGAGCCCGGCCTGCACCGTCATGCGCAGTCCGGCGCAGCACAGCGTCGCCCCCATGCGCGGCTTGGGCGCGCTGGCGAGCCGCCGCGGCGGGGCGGGCTTCCTGCGGCCCAGCAGCTTGCTCAGCGGGGTGTTCAGTATTGACGCCAGATTCATGTCGTCCTCCGAGTATTGCCAAGGACTGTATCGGCGCCGACTGTGGGATCCGATCCCACGTGGGAGCGATCGCGGCTGGAGGCTAGTCCGGAGAGGGTATCGCTGGGGCAGCAGCCTCCGGCCGACCAAGCAGGCTCGAGTTCTTCCTGCGGAGAAACCCGCAGCGCGCCGTGCCGCCAGATTGAATGGCCCGCGCGGTCGCGGCACGCGATGACGCAACGCAATGTGGGCATCCGTGGCGACCGGATCGAGCCCGCGAACGCTGCAGAGCCAGTTGAACCAACGGTTGCCAACGGCGACATGGCCGATTTCGTCCCGCAGGATGACGTCGAGGATCGCTGCGGCCGTTGGGTCACCGGCCGCGATCAGCTTGGACTTGATTCCCGGGGAAACATCCAGACCACGGGCTTCGAGCCGGCGCGGCACCAGCGCCATGCGATCCAGCACGTCGCCGGCCGTGCGCGCCGCCATGTCCCACAGGCCGTCGTGCGCATCAAAGTCGCCATAGGCATGTCCAAGCGTCGCAAGATGCCCGGTCAGCAGCCGGAAGTGATGCGTTTCCTCATGGGCGACCTGCAGCCAGTCGAGGTAATAGGCCGGCGGCAGTCCGGCGAAGCGCCAGATCGCATCGAGCGCCAGTCCGATCGCATTGAATTCGATGTGCGCGATCGAGTGCAGCAGGGCTGCGCGTCCGTCCGCCGTCCGCGGATTGCGTGCCGGCACCTGGTGGATCGGTACCAGGCGCGGACGAACGGGTCGTCCCGGCACCGGTCGATCGGACGCAAGGTGACCGTTCGGGGTCGAGCGGCAGTGATTCGGACAACTCGTCCACCGCCCGGCAACGCACGTCTGGTTCACCTACGACGAGCGCCTCGAGCGCCAGGGTCCGCAGTTCGTCATGCGGATCTCCTCGATCGGCTCGGCGCCGGCCGCACGCACGAGTCCCCGTAAACTGGCTGCAACAGTCTGCTTCGCACGTCCCGACCCTGCGAACCCTACCGTTGATCGAGCTCCCGTCCATGAGCATCTACCAGCTTGGGGACCACGTCCCGCGTGATCGACCCGACGGCCTTCGTTTACGAAAGCGCCACGATCATCGGCCACGTCGTCCTGAACGCGCGCGTCAACATCTGGCCGTACGCGACGATACGCGGGGACAACGAGCCGATCATCATCGGCGAGAACAGCAACGTGCAGGAGTGCTGCGTGCTGCACACGGACCCCGGATATCCGCTGACCGTCGCTGCCAACGTCACGATCGGCCACCAGGCCGTCGTGCACGGTGCGACGATCGGCGAAGGCAGCCTGATCGGCATCCAGGCGATCGTGCTCAACGGCGCGCAAGATCGGCCGCAACTGCCTGATCGGCGCCGGCGCGCTCGTCACCGAGGGCCGCGAGATCCCGGACAACTCGCTCGTGCTCGGTTCACCCGGCAAGGTGGTGCGCACGCTCGATGAAGCAGCCGATCGCGAACATGCACTCGCAACACCGCGAACTACGTGCAGCGCGGCCAGTACTACAAGGGCGCGCTGAAGCGCGTCGGCTGACGAGTCCGGAGGTACATGTCCGATCGCCTCCTGAAGTTCCTGTTTCGCGGAGCACCCGTGCGCGGCGAACTCGTCCGCGTCACGGACGCATGGCGCGAGATGACGGCTCACCACGACTACCCTGCCCCGGTCAAGCGCCTGCTCGGCGAAATGGTCGCTGCCGCCGCACTGCTGGCGAGCAATATCAAGTTCAACGGCGCCCTCGTGATGCAGATCCACGGCGACGGCCCGGTGAAGCTGCTCGTCGTCGAGTGCCAGCCCGACCTGGCGCTGCGGGCGACCGCAAAGCTCGGCGATGAGTCCGTGGACGATGAGGCGACGATGCGCGCGCTGATCAACCGCAGCGGTCGCGGACGCTTCGCTATCACGCTCGATCCCCGCGATCCCCTGCCGGGACAACGCCCGTACCAGGGCGTCGTCCCGCTCGACGGCGAGTCGATGGCCGACGTGATCGAGACCTACATGCGGCAGTCGGAACAGCTGGAGACAAAGCTGGTGCTCGCCGCGGACGACGAAGCCAGTGCCGGCCTGCTGCTGCAGCGACTGCCCGACCATGGCGGATCAGAAACGGTGATCGACGCAGACGCATGGGATCGCGCAACGACGCTCGGTGCCACCTTGCGCAGCGAGGAACTGCTGCGCCTGACTCCCGAGAACGTGGCACGGCGGCTGTACGGCCAGGAGCAGCTCGACCACCAGGCCACGCTGGCGCCGCGCTTTGCCTGCACGTGTTCGCGCGAACGGATCGGCCGCATGCTGAACTCGCTCGGGCGCGACGAAGTCGATTCGATCATCGAGGAGCTCGAAACCGTGACGGTCACGTGCGACTTCTGCAACCGTCAGTATTCATTCGATGCGGTCGATGTCGTGCAGCTTTTTGCCAGCGGGCAGACGCGGGAAGGCGACAGGTCCCAGCGGCACTGATCTGTCCCGACCGGCGGACGCATCGAGGCGACACCGCCGCTTCAAACAGCCACGCCGAACTCCGTTTTCTCCATCGTGCGGCGGAACTGGACCGCGGGTGCCGCTTCGTCGATTTCGACGTCGGTCCAGCGCACCGGCTGGCCGGCGGCCACGGCCTTATGCAGCCGCACGTGATGGGCCAGGCCCAGCGGCAGCCCTTCGAGCCTGAGCGATTCTTCCGCAGGCAACACACGGCCATAGACGGTGGCACCGCCTTCGCCGTCGAGCATTTCGCCCGGCGCGAGGTCCCGCTTGGCCGTTGCCACGACATCCGCGTTGAATCCGATCGGCGCTCCGGTCGGCTCGCCGCGCAGGCCAACGCTCGCCACGCTGATGCCGAGTTCGAGGCCGATCAGGTGGAACGGCTTGTACAGCGCCGAGTACTGACCGCTCGGGTCGGTCACCAGCCCATACTCCCGGAAGCAGCGTTCGACGTACTCGCTGCCGCCCGAGAACACGACGTAAACGCCCCAGCGCAGGTCACGGACGACCGGGCTGCCATCACGCTTGAGGCTCGAGATCACTTCGACCTGTCCGCGCTGATGCAGCACCCCACCCTCGCTCAGCGGTCGCAACACGGTCGGCAGTTCATCGACGCCGCACGGCGGAAAGCTCAGGCCCTCGGGCGCGTGCAGTCCGGTGGCATTGGCCACCGCGCACATTTCGATGGCGCTCTTGGTGCCGTCCAGAAACGAGTTGAACATCTGTGCATTCAGGCCGCCGCGCCGCGCATCGTCCTCGCTCAGCCCGTAGTACTTCCAGACGGTCGCAGGGGTCGAAGCGTGGTATTCGGGCAGGTACTTCGTTCCCTTGCCGGCAGCCACGACTTCAAAGCCGCAGGCGCGCGCCCAGTCGACCATCTCGCAGATCAAAGCCGGCTGATCGCCATAGGCCAGCGAGTACACGATGCCGGCCTGCTGGGCGCGCAGCGCCAGCAGCGGCCCGGCCAGCGCGTCGGCCTCGACGTTGACCATGACGATGTGCTTGCCCCGCTCGCAGCACGCCAGCACGTGAACAATGCCGGCGGACGGCGAGCCCGTCGCATCGATCACGATGTCGACGTCGGGCTCGTCGATCATGTGTCGCGCATCGTCGAAGTAGCGCAGCGCGGAGATCGGACGATTCAGACCAGCCGACGTTCTTCAGCGCCTCGCGTGCCCGCTGCGGCGTCAGGTCGGCAATCGCCACGACCCGCATGCCCGGCGTATGGCGCACCTGCGACAGGAACATCGATCCGAACTTGCCGGCGCCGATCAGCCCCACGCGCAGAGGCTCGCCGCGCTCCTCGCGTTGCTTCAGCAGTCGATGAAGATTCACGCCATTCCTCCGTTTCCCGGTTCCTGGCGCTCAGCGCTGCGGTTCGCTGCCCGGGGCTGCGGCCGGCGCTCGATCGACAAACTGGAAGAACACTTCGCCATCGCGAACCATGTTCAGCTGGGAGCGGGCACGTTCCTCGATCGCTTCGTTGCCTTCACGCAGGCTGGAGACTTCCGCGGCCGCCGCCGCATTGCGCGCGGCAAGCGTGGAGTTGGTTTCGCGCTGCGCGGCGAGCTGGCGCTCAAGGTCCCGGGCGCGCAGCCAGCCGCCCTTGCCGAACCACAGCGGATACTGGATCGTTACCAGCAGGACGGCCAGCACGATGCCGAGTATCCGCATCGATCAGCGCAGGTTGTAATACGCGCCGCGCCCGGGATAGCTCGCAATATCGCCGAGATCCTCTTCGATGCGCAGCAGCTGGTTGTACTTCGCGATACGGTCCGAGCGGCTCATCGAGCCCGTCTTGATCTGCATCGCGTTGGTGCCGACCGCAATGTCGGCAATCGTCGCATCCTCGGTCTCGCCGGACCGATGGCTGACGACGGAGGTGTAGCCGGCACACTTCGCCATCTCGATCGCAGCAAAGGTCTCGGTCAAGGTACCGATCTGGTTGATCTTGATGAGGATCGAATTGGCCACGCCCTTGCGTATGCCTTCGCGCAGGATCGCGGTGTTCGTCACGAACAGATCGTCGCCGACCAGCTGGACCTTGGTGCCGAGACGCTCGGTGAGCGTCGCCCAGCCGTCCCAGTCGTTCTCCGCCATCCCGTCCTCGATCGACAGAATCGGGTACTTGTCGCACCAGGTGGCCAGCATGTTCGTCCAATCCGCCGCCGAGAGCACGAGTCCCTCGCCGTCGAGACGATAAGCACCGTCCTTGTAGAACTCGCTGGCCGCGCAGTCGAGCGCGATCGCGATCTGCGAGCCAGCGGTGTACCCGGCGGCGTCGATCGCCTGCAGGATCAGCTGGATGGCGGCTTCGTGGCTCGCGACACTGGGCGCGAACCCGCCTTCGTCGCCGACCGCGGTACTCATGCCGGCCTTGTCGATCAGCTTCTTGAGGGCGTGGAAGACTTCCGCACCGTAGCGCACCGCCTCGGAGAAGCTGGGTGCACCGACCGGCACGATCATGAACTCCTGCAGGTCGAGGCTGTTGTTCGCGTGCGCCCCGCCGTTGATGACGTTCATCATCGGCACCGGCATCGACATCGGACCGCTGCCGCCGAAGTACCGGTACAGCGGCAAGCCGGCTTCCTCGGCGGCCGCCTTGGCCACCGCCATCGACACCGCCAGCATGGCGTTGGCGCCCAGCCGCGCCTTGTTCTCGGTTCCGTCGAGCTCGATCAGCGTGCGGTCGAGGAATGCCTGCTCGTTCGCCTCGAGGCCCATCACGGCTTCGGAGATCTCGGTGTTGATGTTCTCGACCGCATGGAGCACACCCTTGCCCAGGTAGCGGTTCTTGTCACCGTCGCGCAGTTCGATGGCCTCCCTCGACCCGGTTGAAGCGCCGCTGGGCACGGCCGCGCGCCCCATGACGCCGGACTCGAGCAGCACGTCGCATTCGACGGTAGGGTTGCCGCGCGAGTCGAGGATCTCGCGGCCGATGATGTCAACGATGGAAGACATGGTCTCTTCTTTTGGAGGTAACTGCGGTGGCTCAGGCGACCGGCGCGGCCACGCCTTCGACGAGGATCATGTTGAAGTACTCGGTCGCACCTGCACGCTTCACCCGCACGGTGCGGTAGGCACTTTCGTCATACCAGGCTTTCGCCTTTTCGTAGCTGGGGAACTTGAGAACGGCCACGCGGGCCGGCTGCCAGTCGCCCTCGAGCGCTTCATGCCGCCCGCCGCGCACCAGGTACTCGCCGCCATAGGCTGCGATCGTCGCCGGCGCCGCGGCCATGTACTGCTTGTACTGCTCGGGATCGGAGACCTTCATCTCGACGACGACGTAGGCAGCCGGCATGTCGGTCTCCTCCTTCAGTGAAAATCGGCTTCGAGAAAGCGGCGCTTCTTGGCGACACGGTCGAGCTCGAGCAATGTCTCGAGCAGCTCACGCATCCGATCGAGCGGCACCGCATTGGGCCCGTCACTTTTCGCTTCGGCCGGATTGGGATGCGTCTCCATGAAGATCCCCGCGACACCGACCGCCACCGCCGCGCGCGCCAGCACCGGCACGAACTCGCGCTGGCCGCCGCTCGACGTGCCCTGCCCACCCGGCAGTTGCACCGAGTGCGTCGCGTCGAACACGACCGGCGCGCCGGTGTCCCGCATGATGGCCAGCGAGCGCATGTCCGATACGAGATTGTTGTAGCCGAAGGTCACGCCACGCTCGCACGCCAGGAAGCGGTCGTCACTCAGGCCGACTTCCCGTGCGGCATCGCGGGCCTTGTCGATCACGTTCTTCATGTCGCCCGGCGCGAGGAACTGGCCTTTCTTGATGTTGACCGGCTTGCCGCTGACGGCGCAGGCACGAATGAAGTCGGTCTGGCGGCACAGGAACGCCGGGGTCTGCAGCACATCGACCACAGCGGCGGTCGGCGCGATGTCGGCCTCGTCGTGCACATCGGTCAGCACCGGCACGCTGACCCGGGACCTCACCTCCGACAGGATGCGCAGCCCCGCGTCGATGCCCAGGCCGCGAAAACTCCGTCCGGAACTGCGGTTGGCCTTGTCGAAGCTCGACTTGTAGATGAACGGCACTCCGAGCGCGCGCGTGACGTCCTTGAGCACCCCGGCCGTATCGATCGCCATCTGCTCGGATTCGATCACGCAGGGACCGGCGATCAGGAAGATCGGACGATCGAGCCCGACCTCGAATCCGGCAAGTTTCACTGAACTACCCTTCGCGCTTCGCGCTGCGGGATGAGCGCTTCGGAGCGGCCGTGCGCGCTCATGCGGCGGCCTTCGTCAGTTCCGGCTCGCCCGCGTCACGGTTCCGATTCGCAAGCGCTGCCTGGACGAAAGCAGAGAAAAGTGGATGCCCGCCGCGCGGCGTCGACGTGAACTCGGGGTGGAACTGCACGCCGATGAAGAACGGATGCGCCGGCAGTTCCATGATCTCGGGCAGGTTCTCCGTGGGCGTCCGCGCCGAGACCCGGTAGCCGGACGCCTCGAGCTGCGGCACATAGATGTTGTTCACTTCATAACGGTGGCGGTGGCGCTCATTGACCTCCGGACCGTAGATCCGGTGCGGCAAGCGTGCCCGGCTGCACCGGACATTTCTGCGAACCCAGGCGCATCGTGCCGCCGAGATCGGACTTCGCGTCGCGTCGCTCGATGCGTCCGGTGCGGTCCATCCACTCGGTGATCAGCGCGACCACCGGGTGCGGCGTGTCGGGGTCGAACTCGGTCGAATTCGCATCGGCCAGTCCACACACATTCCGGGCAAACTCGATCGTTGCCAGCTGCATGCCCAGGCAGATGCCCAGATACGGAATGCCACGCTCCCGTGCAAACTGGATCGCCTTGATCTTGCCTTCGGTGCCGCGCTTGCCGAAGCCCCCGGGAACGAGGATCGCGTCGAGCTGGGCGAGTGCGCCTGCCCCATCGCGCTCGATCTGCTCCGAGTCGACGTAATCGATCACCACACGGGTATGCGTGTGGATGCCGGCGTGCCTCAGTGCTTCGTTCAGGCTCTTGTACGAATCCGACAGGTCGACGTACTTGCCGATCATGCCGATCCGCACTTCGTGCTTCGGGTTCTCGAGCGCGACGACCAGCTTGTCCCACGCCGACAGATCGGCCGGGCGCGACGGCATGCCGAGCGTGAAGCAGACGATCTCGTCGAGGCCCTGCTTGTGCAGCATCGAGGGCACCTTGTAGATCGAGTCGGCATCCCACACGGAGATGACCGCATTCATCGGCACGTTGGAAAAGAGCGAAATCTTCGCGCGCTCTTCCTCGGGAATCGGGCGGTCGGCGCGGCACAGCAGCACGTCGGGCGAAATGCCGATCTCGCGCAATTTCTGCACGCTGTGCTGCGTGGGCTTGGTCTTCAGTTCACCGGCCATCGGTATGAACGGAACCAGTGTCAGGTGCACGAAGCAGCACGAACCGCGTCCGAGCCTCAGGCTCATCTGCCGCGCCGCCTCGACGAACGGCAGCGACTCGATGTCACCCACGGTGCCGCCGATCTCGACGATCGCGACATCGGCCTTGCCTCCCCAAGCCGCCGCAGCGCCACGCTCGACGAAGTCCTGGATCTCGTTGGTGATGTGCGGAATAACCTGCACGGTCTTGCCGAGGTATTCCCCGCGCCGCTCCTTCTTGATCACCGACTCGTAGATCTGGCCCGTCGTGAAGTTGTTCACCTTCCGCATCCGGGCGGAGATGAATCGCTCATAGTGGCCGAGGTCCAGATCGGTCTCGGCGCCGTCCTCGGTCACGAACACTTCGCCGTGCTGGAACGGCGACATCGTGCCGGGATCGACGTTGATGTACGGATCCAGCTTGATGAGGGTGACTTTGAGGCCGCGCGATTCGAGGATCGCGGCGAGGGAGGCGGCGGCGATCCCCTTGCCCAGGGAGGAGACCACGCCACCGGTAACGAATACGTATTTCGTCATCGTCTGCGCGCTGCCCGGCTGCCGTCAGGGTCCACGCGATACCGGTAAAGCGGCAGTATACCGACCTGCGCATGGCTGGCCGCGATGAAATCTGCCGGCCGTCGGGCATGTCTGTCGAGCGCACCGAGTTGCCACGACACGGGTGCTCTCGAGTCCCTCGGGTCAGTCGACGGCAATGCCCCTGGACGCCAGCACCCGGCGCGCGCGGTCGGGATAGTCGGTGATCAGGCCGTCGACTCCCAGGGTTGCCAGGCGTTCGACTTCCACTGCGTCATTGACCGTCCAGGGCACGACCTTGAGACCCAGATCGTGTGCCGCGGCGACCAGTTCTGCAGTGACGTTGCGCCAGAACGGCGACCACGTCGAACATCCCGCCGCCTTGACCAGCCGAAGCAAGGAGTTTCCGTGCTCAGCCGGCTTGAGTCCGGCGTGCCATGGCGAGGCGCCGTCCGCTGCTATGCGAACGGTGTTCATGCCACCCGACTCGATCGTGAGGCAGGACGTGGCCATCCGGGGCTCGAGTCGCCGAGCCTCCTGCAGCGTGCGCCAGTCGAACGACTGAACGGTGACCCGGTCGACCAGGCCGGCCAACCTGACTGCTTCAATGACCGCCTGCGCAAATGTGCCGCTGTCTGCCGTCGGGACCTCTGCGCCCGGGGTGATCTTGGTCTCGATGTTCAGACGCACCGGGGCGCCTCCCGGCGAACGAGCCTCGCGGACCAGTGCGAACAGTGACGCCAGCGTCGGAATTCGTTCTCCATCGAACGGCTTCTGATCCGGCCACTGAGACGCGTACTTGGTCAAGGGATTGAGTCGCCCGACGTCGTAGCGTCCCAGGTCAGCGTGGTCGAGTTGTACAAAAGGGGCGCCGTCTTCCGCCAGCCACGTGCCGTCTGGCCCGCGGGTCAGGGCCGATGTGAGCCGTGGCTCGTGAGACAGCACCAGTACACCGTCACGCGTCAACGCAAGGTCCGTTTCGAGCGTCGTGACGCCGACACCGAGCGCGATGCGAAACCCGGCGAGCGTGTTCTCCGGTGCAAGTCCACGAGCGCCGCGGTGACCTTGCAGGTCGATCGCCTGCGCACAGTGGAGGGATACCACCATGCCACCACACAGCATCAACGACCGCAGAAGTCGGCGACGGAGTCCGGCAGTGCGCCCCACTCGGCAGAAACCGCTGCCCGGCAGCATGTCGAGTCGTTGCAGTCGAGGTCTCAGCGGTACACCAGCACCGGGATTTTCGAATGCGTCAGCACCTTGTGCGTTTCGCTGCCCAGCACGAGTCCCGCCAGCCCGCGCCGTCCGTGTGACGCCATGAAGATCAGGTCGCAGCGCTGCGTGCGTGCCGCCTCGACGATCGCGTCGGCCGGATACTCGCTGGTGACCGAGATGCAGTTGACACCGATGCCGGCCTCGCGCGCAGCCTTCTCGATCACTGCAAGGTGATGCCTGCTCGCCTTCTGAATCACCTCGGCATGCAGGTCCGGTGGCATGTATCCGACCGGCATGAAGTCACCGTAAACGAGCGGCGTCGGCGCCGGGGCCGCGAACAGGCCGGTGACCTTCGCTCCCATGGCGCGTGCCATCTCGACTCCGGCCCGGATTGCTTTCTCCGACAGGCCGGACCCGTCGGTTGGAATGAGGATGTGCTTGAACATGCTTGCTCCCGTTGCCTCCTACCTCACGTGCGGCAGAACCCAGATCAGCATGCCGAGCACGTAACAGACGATTGCAGCCACCAGGGTGAAAGGGACGCTCCAGGAAAGGAACTCGCGCAGCGACACCTTGCGCTTTTCCTCGCGCTCGCAGATGTTCAGTGCAGCGAACAGCGCCGGCGCGCCGGCCACCGTCAGATTGCTGCCGAGCGTGCCCGCCCACAGCAGCATCCACCACAGCGGCCAGACGGCGACGCCGTCGGCCTGCAGTTCCTTGATCGTGTAGAGAAAGGTGAGGATGTAGGCGTCGTGCTCGACGATGCCGACGATCGGCACCGTGATCCAGTACAGCAGCGTCGCACCCAGCGCAAGGTTCTCGAGAAACAGCGGACGCAGTGCCACCGCCAGCTGGTCGAGTATGTGCATTTTCTCCAGTGCGCCGACCAGCGCGAACAGCGCGATGTAGAAGTAGATCGCGCGCCAGTCAAGTTCGCCCAGTATGTGCTCGAAGCTCGGCGCCTTCACCCGGTTGCCCAGCAGTTCCAGCAGCAACACGAGAGTCACCGCCCCGGTCATGGCGATGAATCCCAGCTTGACGCCCAGCGCCTGCCGGAACGCCATGCCGATGACCGTCAGCAGGAACCAGCCGACCACCACGGTTGCAAACAGCTTGTTCGGAATATGGGTCTCGATACCGAGCGCATTGACGTCGACCGCCTGCCGCCCGTGCGCCCGAAAGCCGTACGCGTACATCGCCGCCAAAGTGATCGCGAAGGTCACCATGAGAATCGGAAACGAAGACGGGCGACCCTGCTGCCAGATGAAGTCCATGAACTCCGCGCCGGAAACGCTGTGCATCATCTGCGGCGGCAAGTCGCCCAGCAGCAGCGCCGTTCCCATGAAATTGGCACTGAATCCGATCATCAGCACGACAGGCGTGACCGGCAGCTTCAGCGCCCTGGCGAGCGGCAATGCGACTGGCGCCATCATCAGGATGACGACGACGTTGTCGACGAACATCGAGATCACGCCCGCAGAGCGTCGAGAGGATCATGACGAGCAGCCCGGGCCGCCCGCCCGACAGCCGCAGCGCCTGCACCGACAGCCAGCTGGGCACGCCAGTCTTTCCGAAGTAGCTCGCGATGACCCAGATGCTCACCAGAATCGCCATGACGTTCCAGTCGACGAGCTGGAAGGCGTCTACCTCGGTCATCACACCGAACCAGACCATCACGATGACGCCGATCAGCGCAGCGACGGTGCCATCGACCACATTGGAGATCACGACGACGATGGCGATCGCGAAGATGATCAGGGCAAACCAGGCCAGCGCAGTCATGGCGTCTCCTCACGGTGACTTGCTGCCGGCATGGCGGAAGCGATGGCCGGCGCTCACTTGACTAGCACGACGGGAAGGCGCGTTTGATGCAGCACGCTGCAGATGTGGTCGACCCCACCAGAAGATCTGCCAGCGCGCTGCGACCATGCGTGCCCATGACGATGTGGTCACAGTTGAGCGACTCGGCACGCTGAACGATGCGTTCGGCAACGGGACCGACGTCCTCGTGCACTTCGTACGGGATCCCGGCTGTGTCCAGCAGGCTGGACGCCGGCCGCAGGGCGTCGTCGCTCTTCTCGTGCTGGTACTCCTTGATCTCTGACCGGGCGCAACGAACTGGCTGACGTCGCCGCGCATCGCATACTGGACATTGAGCAGGTGCAGTCGCGGCCGCAAGCCTTCGGCGTAGGCCGCAATCAGGTAGTGCACGGCGCGCAGCGAGCACTCCGATCCATCGACCGGAACAAGGACAACCTTCATTTCCTCTCCCCTAGGCGCTTGTCGTTATGAATTCGCCCGGCGCCTTCGGGCCTGCCACTGCCGGATTATGCCGCCGGCGCGAACAGCGCAGCCGGCTGATCGGCACCACGACCACACGGCCGATGACGCTTGTATTGGCGCAAACCGATGCGGTCGCGCAGGGATGTGCCCGTGCGCACCCGACAGCGGCTTTCGACACAGCCGTGCGATAGACTGGATTCGGGACGGACCATTACGCAATGCGCTACTGCTCGACCTGCGGAAATCCGATCACCCAGCGCGTGCCGGGGGGCGATACGCGCCTTCGCGCATGTTGCGATCAGTGCGGCGCAATCCACTATGTAAACCCGCGCCCGGTGGTCGGCACGATCCCGGTCTGGGGCGACGAGATCCTCCTGTGCCGTCGTGCGATAGAGCCACGCTACGGCAAGTGGACGCTCCCGGCCGGCTTCATGGAAGTCGGTGAAACGACCGCTGATGGCGCGCTGCGCGAAACCCTCGAGGAAGCGGGTGCCCGCGTCGCGCTCGGACCCCTGTTCTCCGTGATCGACGTGCCGCACGTCGAGCAGGTCCACATCTTCTTTCAGGCCAGGCTGCTCGACCTCGGCTTTGCGCCCGGTGAAGAAAGCCTCGAAGTGCAGCTGTTCACCGAGCACAGCGTGCCATGGCCGGAGCTGGCGTTCCGCACGGTCGCCAGCACCCTGCAGGCACTACTTCGCCGACCGGGCACGCGGCGCCTTCGGCGTGCATACGGAAGCGATCGCACCTGGGGTGCCGCAGCCTCGACGTTCCTGCCGCATGATTCCGTGGCTCGCCGGCGGGCAGCCGTTTCCCGACGTCGACACTGCACTGCGCTCGCCCAGCGGACTGCTCGCGGCCAGCACGGATCTGACCGTCGAACGGCTGATCGACGCCTATTCCAGAGGCATCTTCCCGTGGTACGCAGAAGGCGAACCGGTGCTGTGGTGGTCGCCTGATCCGCGCATGGTGTTGTACTGCGTCGGAGTTCCGCGTTTCGCGTTCACTGCAGAAGACCTTGCGCCGTACCGCACGCGGCAGCACCGTCGAAATCTGCGGTCGACCGTGCCTTCGAGGAAGTGATGCGCGCCTGTGCATCACCGCGATCGGACGAAGCCGGCACCTGGATCACGCCCGACGTCATCCGGGCCTATGGCGCCCTGCATGCGCGCGGACTGGCGCATTCGGTCGAGACCTGGATCGACGGGCACCTCGTCGGCGGGCTGTACGGCGTCAGCATCGGCCGCATGTTCTTCGGCGAATCGATGTTCACACGAGCGCCGGACGCGTCGAAGATTGCTCTCACCGCGCTGGTGCAAATCCTGCAGTCGGGAGCAAGTGCCGGTGATAGACTGCCAGCAGAACACGAGGCACCTGGCCTCGCTCGGAGGACGTGAGATCGCACGACACCAGTTCTGTTCGCATGTGCGCAAGGCGGTGAACGAGACGCCCATCGACTGGGCGCGGTACCGGCACCGGCTGAACGAGCAACTTGCAGCGGCGTCCGAACGACCGGCAGACTGACGTGGCGAACCTCAAGGAACTCCCGTTCTCGGCGCTGCAGTTCTATGCCACGGCGCCCTACCCCTGCAGCTACCTCGAAGACCGACAGGCGCGTTCGCAGGTGGCCACACCGGCGCACCTGATCAATGCCGACGTCTACAGCGAACTGGTCAAGATGGGATTCCGCCGCAGCGGAATCTTCACCTATCGCCCGTATTGCGACGGCTGCCGGGCCTGCGTGCCGGTGCGTGTCCCGGTCGCCGAATACCGACCCAATCGAACCCAGCGTCGCGCTGGCCAGCGTCACGTCGATCTCGTGTCACACGTCGGCACGCTGGCCTTCGATGCCGAGCACTACGACCTGTACCTCCGCTATCAGGCCACGCCGTCATGCCGGCGGCGGCATGGACAACGACAGCCGCGAGCAGTATTCGCAGTTCCTGCTGCAGAGCAAGGTCAATACACGGCTGGTCGAGTTCCGCGATCCCGTGGCGAACGGCAGCTCCGGTCCGGGCACCCTGCGCATGGTGTCGATCATCGACTTGCTCAATGACGGACTGTCGTCCGTGTACACGTTCTTCGACCCGGAAGTTCCGGCCGCGAGCTTCGGCACGTTCAACATCCTGTGGCAGATCGAACAGTGTCGCGCACTGAAGCTGCCGTACCTGTATCTCGGCTACTGGATCGCCGAGAGCCCGAAGATGGCCTACAAGGCGCGCTTCCGTCCCGTCGAGATCCTGCGCGGCGGCCGCTGGGAACGGCTGCGCGAACCCGCGCTCAAGGCGTAGAACGCGCAGCACGCCGCTAAGATTGCGGCGTGCTCTATCCGCTTGCACGTTCCGTCCTGTTCGCGCTCGACCCCGAGGTCGCGCACGAAGTGACACTGTCCAAGCTCGAACACGCAGCGGCCTTCGGCCTGACGCGTCTGATCGCGCGCCGGGTGCACGACCTTCCCGTGCAGGCCATGGGACTGACGTTCCGCAATCCGGTCGGCCTGGCCGCAGGCATGGACAAGAATGCGGCGCATATCGACGCGCTCGGCAGTTTCGGATTCGGTCATATCGAAGCCGGCACGGTGACGCCGCGACCACAGCCTGGCAATCCAAAGCCGCGCCTGTTCCGCCTGATTCCGGCGCAGGGCCTGATCAATCGCATGGGCTTCAATAACGATGGCGTCGAGCAATTCGTGGCCAACGTGCGAGCGCATCAGCGCTTCCGCGGGGCGGGCGGTGTCGTGGGCCTCAACATCGGCAAGAACGCGACGACACCGATCGATCGCGCGGTCGACGACTACGTCGCCTGCCTGCGCGCGGTCTACCTCGATGCGGACTACGTCGCCGTCAACATCTCCTCGCCCAATACCAAGGACCTGCGCGCGCTGCAGGGCGAGCGTGAACTCGTCGGTCTGATGCGGGGCCTGGCGCGATGAGCGCAGCCGGCTCGAGGACGAGCAGGGTCGGCGCGTGCCGCTCGCAGTAAAGATCGCGCCCGACCTCGACAACGCTGCGATCGCACCGCTCGCCGACGTGCTGGTCGCCCATGGCGTCGACGGCGTGATCGCCACCAATACGACGATCGCGCGCGACCAGCGTGCACGGGACTTGCCCATGCGGATGAAGCCGGCGGCCTGTCCGGGCGGCCCGCTGCGCGAGCGCGCGACGGAGGTCGTGCATCGCCTCGCGCAGCACCTGAAGGGGAGACTGCCGATCATCGGCGTCGGCGGCATCCTAACGGCGCCGATGCGGTCGAGAAGATCCAGGCCGGCGCAACACTGGTACAGATCTATACCGGCTTCATCTACTCCGGGCCGGATCTCGTGGGAGCTTGCGTCGAAGCGATACGCGCCACAGGGAACCCGGCCACGGCCTCCTCGCACCGCTCCAGATCATCTACTGACCCGCTGATGCGCTGCTTCGTCGCCGCGTGGCCCGACGACGCGACGCGGGCTGACGTGGAGCAGCTGCTCGTACGGCTGAGGGCGGACGTGCCGCAGGCACGCGCCGATGCAGCCGCGCAATCTGCACCTGACGCTGGCCTTCATCGGCGAACATCGATGTCCCAGCCGCGAGCGGCATTGCCCGGGCATGCGACGACACTGGCCATCGATTCGTTCGACTGGTCGATCGATATGTCTCGGCTGGTTTCCGCGAGCACGCGTCATGTGGGCTGGCGGCCGCGTCAACAGGCCACTGGAATGCCGCAGTCGATCGCACGCGCGCGCAACTCGATGAACTCGGCGTCGGCTTCGACCGCAAGCCGTTCGTACCGCATGTCACGCTGTTTCGGGATGTGCGCCGCTTCGATCGATCCGGACCGCTGCAAGCGGCCCTGCCCTGGCACACCGCGCATGTCGCGCTTTATGCCGCTGCAGCGTGACGAACGCGGACCGCTGTATCGCCGTATCGGGCCGGCGCAAGAACTGACGGCGTAGGCGGCCGGCCTAGGTCGCCGAGCCCCGGGCGCGTCGTTCGCGGTACATGTCGCGAAACGTCCGTCCGCTGGGCGCCGGGAAGTCTCGGCTGCCGGTCCAGCCACCTCCGAGCGGAAGGTGCCGGATGCGGCCTTCGGTCCCGCCCATCCAGTTGAGGGCCCGCGCCGCGATGCGCGCCCCCAGCGCATACAGCGCGGGACGCGTGGCAGCGAACGCCCACACGGCGACGCCGACACGTTCGTACCATGGGCGCAGGCCCCGTTCCCACTGTTTCTCGCGCAGCCTGCGCAGAAGATCCGGCAACGGAATCTTTACCGGGCACACCACACTGCACTGGCCGCACAGCGTTGCCGCATGCGGCA
This sequence comes from uncultured beta proteobacterium, assembly GCA_963724365.1. Taxonomy (GTDB): domain Bacteria; phylum Pseudomonadota; class Gammaproteobacteria; order Burkholderiales; family Burkholderiaceae_F; genus JALORV01. Next base: position 101,294 of record CAVRUR010000013.1, read on the forward strand.
GGTCGAGTGCATTTTCCAGGCCGACATAACTCGGTGTCAGCACGGACCCCATCGGCCCAGGGTAGACCCAGCCATAGGCATGTCCACCGATCTTCTGGTACACGGGACAGTGATTCATGCAGGCACCGCAGCGGATACAACGCAGCATTTCCTGGAACTCGCTGCCGAGCAGCCCGGTCCTGCCCGCATCGAGCAGCACGTAGTACATGAATTCGGGGCCGTCGGGCTCGCCCGGCCGGCGCGGCCCGGTGAGGATCGAGAAGTAATTCGAGATCGGCTGTCCCGTCGCCGAGCGCGGCAGCAGCCGCATCAGCGTAGCCACGTCCTCGAGCGTCGGCAGTACCTTCTCGATGCCGGTGAGCACCACATGGACCTTCGGCGGCATGATCGTGCACATGCCCTCGTTGCCCTCGTTCGTCACGATCGACACCGAGCCAGTCTCGGCGATCAGGAAGTTGGCCCCCGAGACTCCCATGTCGGCCGACAGGAAGTGCCCGCGCAGCACTTCGCGCGCTTCGCGCGTCAGTTGCGTGATTTCGGTCTTCCGCTCGGTCGAATGCGCTTTTGCGAACAGCGCCGAGATCTCTTCCTTGTCCTTGTGGATCACCGGCGCAATGATGTGCGACGGCGCCTCGTTGTCGTTGATCTGCAGGATGTACTCGCCCAGGTCGGTCTCGACCGGCTGCACGCCCGCCGCGGTGAACGCCGCGTTCAACTGCACCTCTTCGGAGACCATTGACTTCGACTTGGTGACCTTGCGCACGCCGTGCTTCTTCGCGATATCGACGATCAACCGTGTCGCTTCTTCAGGAGATTGCGCGTAGAGGACCACGGCCCCTCTGGCACGGGCGTTGCGCTCGAACGTCTCGAGCCAGACATCCAGCCGCTCGAGTGCGCGGTTGCGTCGCTCGACCGCCGCGTTGCGCGTTGCCTCGAAGTCGTCGATCTCGGTGATCGCCGCCGCGCGCGCCGTGACGAACTTCTCCGACAGTTTCTTCAGGTTCTTCTGCAGCCGGGCATCCGCCAGTTTCTGTCCGGCGCGTGCCTTGAAGTGCATCGACTGCGTCTGCATCAGGCGTCTCCGGCAAGGACCTGGGCAATGTGCAGTACTCGCGTGGTCGTATCACCCGTCCGCCGCAGCCGGCCTTCGATGTTCAGCATGCACCCCAGGTCGCCCAGCACCACCGCATCGGCGCCGCTGGCGCGCACATTGCCGCACTTTTCATCGACGATCGCACCCGAGATGTCCCCGAACTTGATCGAGAACGTTCCGCCGAAGCCGCAGCACTGCTCGCAATCCTTCATCTCGGTCACGCGCACGCCCGGCAGCATCGCCAGCAGCGCCCGCGGCTGGCGCTTGACGCCCAGCTCGCGCAACCCGCAGCACGAGTCGTGATAGGTGATGTTGCCGCTGAAGTTCGACGGGACACTGCTGACGCGCAGCACATTGACGAGGAAGTCCGTCACTTCGTACATGCGCCCGGCGAGCCGCTCGGCACGTGACTTCAGGTCCGGGTGGTCACGGAAAAGTTCGAGGTAGTGCTGCTTGATCTGTCCACCACACGATCCGCTGGGGATCACGACATACTCGAAGCCATCGAACTCGCGCAGGACTTTCTCGGCCAGGGTTCGTGCTGCGGCGCTGTCGCCGGAGTTGTAGGCAGGCTGGCCACAGCAGGTCTGCGATTCTGGAACCACCACTTCGCATCCGGCCGACTCCAGCAGCTTGACCACCGAGAAGCCGATTTCCGGGCGGACCGCATCGACCAGGCAGGTCACGAAGAGAGCTACGCGCACGCAGTCCCCCTGCGTCGACGCACGCGCTGGTGCGGATCTTGCTGCTTCGCAGCACGCTGACCGGACCATGGCGAGCCCAGTTGCGGTCCCGCAAACCCTCGCCCTGCAAAGGACTTGGCCGCCGTTTCGTATGGTGGTATAAAATCAAGAAAAGCGATATTGCTCTGCACCATGTCCACGACCACGCGCGAAAAGACAGCCATTCAGGTCATCGAGCGGATGATGAAGCTGCTCGACACGCTTGCGTCGCGGTCGGATCCCGGTCAGCCTGAAGGAACTCTCGGGGTCCACTGGCCTGCATCCATCGACGGCGCACCGGATTCTAAATGACATGGTCATTGGACGGTTCGTCGATCGCGCAGAAGCGCCAGGGTCGTATCGTCTTGGCATGCGGCTGCTCGAACTCGGCAACCTCGTCAAGGCGCGTCTGTCGGTGCGCGAGGCGGCGCTCGAGCCGATGCGCGACCTGCACCGCAAGACCGGGCAGACCGTCAACCTGTCGGTGCGCCAGGGTGACGAGATCGTCTACATCGATCGCGCCTACAGCGAGCGCTCGGGCATGCAGGTGGTGCGGGCGATCGGCGGCCGCGCCCCGCTGCACCTGACATCGAGCGGGAAGCTCTTCCTCGCTTCCGATGATCCGCGCCTCGTGCGTGCGTATGCGACGCGGACCGGCCTGGCCGGCCACACGCGCAACAGCATCACGGAACTGGTCAGGCTGGAAAGGGAACTGTCCGACGTCCGGGCACGCGGTTACGCCCGCGACAACGAAGAACTCGAGTTGGGAGTCCGTTGCATCGCCGCCGGCATACGCGACGATTCCGGACGACTGGTGGCGGGGCTGTCGGTGTCTGCGCCTTCCGAGCGCATGCAGGACGACTGGCTGTCTGACCTGCAAACCACGGCGACGCGCATTTCGTCCGGGCTAGGACATACGCTGCCGGCCGACTGAGACCGGTCTCAGATCGGTTTTGCAGTGCCGGCAACGTTGGCAACCGGCTTGACCGCCGGAGCCGTCCTCTCGCCGCTCAGCGCCTTGGCTGCGAGCCAGTCACGGATGCGCTGTGCGTCGCCGATGCGCGAGTACTTGCCGACGGAATCAAGCAGCACCATGACGACACGCTGCCCCTCGACGACTGCCTGCATCACCAGGCAACGGCCCGCCGCCGAGATGTATCCGGTCTTCTGCAGCCCGATGTCCCAGTCCGGGTTCGCAGTCAGCCGATTCGTGTTCCCATAGCGCACCATGCGCTTGCCGACCGGCAGCGCAAGTTCACCGCTGATCGAGTGCTCGCGGATGACATCGTGTTCGTACGCCGCCTTGACCAGCTTCACGAGGTCGTTCGCGCTCGAACGGTTGTCGGGCGACAGCCCGGTCGGATCAGAAAAGTGCGAGTCGCTCATGTCGAGCATGCGCGCCTTCGCATTCATCGCTTCGACGAAGGCGTCGAGTCCGCCTGGATAGGTGCGGCCGAGCATCTGTGCGGCACGATTCTCGGACGACATCAGCGCCAGGTGCAGCGCCGTGTCCCGCGTCATCTTCATTCCCGGCCGCAGGTTCGAGCGCACGTTCGCGCGCACGATTTCCGATTGCGAGACGGTGAGTTCCTCATCCAGCGGCAGATTGGACTCGACTGTCACGAGCGCGGTCATCAGCTTCGTGATCGATGCGATCGGCAGCACCGCGCGCGTGTTCTTCTCGAACAGAACCTCGTCGGTGTCCTGGTCCACGACCAGCGCGACGGACGACTTGAGGTCGAGCGCATCGTCGGCGCGATGGAGTCCGGCAAGCTGACCTTCGGAAGGACGAAATGGCTTGGGGGTGTAGGCCTTCTTCGTGCGGGTCGACTGGATCCTTGCGGTGCCGGCCGGGATGCTGCCTTGAACGCGCGCAGTGCCGGTGGCAGTCGCCTTCGCCGCAGCAGGGGTGGACTGCGCCGCAGCGGGTGGTCCGGCCAAGCAGGCCAAAGCCAGTCCCATGGAACACACCGTCATCATCTGCCGCAATTCATCCTCCCGCTTCTCCCCCGAACGCGCCGCGTGCCGGGAACCCGTTGCCAGTGCCTAGTTCACCCGACCTGGCGACCGCCCGATCACTCGTTAATCGGCGTGGACGCCCGCCTTCTCGATGATCGGGTCCGACCCATCGATCCCGTTCAACGGACCTACGGCTAGCGCCGCGGGCGATTGTAACCACGCTTTTCGCAGTGTGGTTAATTCAAAGGTCTCTGTCCATTCGCATTAGCGCCTTACCTTGCGCTCTTCAAGCAACACTTGAAGTCCAATTCGGCCGTCGTTTCATCTAGCCCACCTTACATGGACGTCCGCCCCAAGAGTCAAAACGGGCCAACTCGGAATCGGCGCCCTTGGTCGCACCTTGCACTGACACCCGTTCAAGCTTTCCCAGGAAGTTCGGACTTCACGAGGGTGCGGCTTTCGGACACCCAACCGGCATTGAGGATCGCGCCTGGCACGTCGGGTACGATGCCCGGCCGGGCAGAAGCAACCGGCAAAAAACGTCGCCATTGGGGTCCGAACGCTGAATGGGCTCCCGCCATGACGTCGGGCGAGTTGAATCCCCTCCAAGCGGGCCTGCTCGCGCGGTTCACTTGGTCGCCGGGACCCCAATTACTTCAGGAACAAAACTATGAGCAATTTCTGGGACTTGATGTGGCTGATTTTCTCGGCCTTCGTCTTCGTCGCCTATCTGGTCGTGCTGTTCCAGATCGTCGTCGATCTGTTTCGCGACGCCGACCTGGGCGGAGTCTCGAAAGCCGTCTGGATCGTGGGCCTGCTGGTGCTGCCATTTCTGACCGCACTGCTCTATGTCGTGGTGCGCGGCCGAGGCATGGCTCAGCGCCAGCGAGCCGCGCTGCAACAGGTCCGGTCCGAAGCCGAGACTCAATTGCGTTCACTGGCCGGCAAGTCGCCGGTCGAGCAGATTGCCGACGCCAAGGCCCTGCTCGACGCCGGGACCATCAGCTCCGACGAGTTCGCGAAACTCAAGGCCAAGGCCCTCGCCTGACCGCCACTCGCTGCGTTCGTCGGTAAAGCCCCTCCGTCAGTGAGCCCGACGCTACATCGGCTGACCCGATTCGCGCCGGGGCTGCCGGCGCTCGCGGGTTACCGACGCACCGACTTACCGCACGACCTGGCCGCGGGCTTCGCCGTCGCCGCGATGGCGATTCCAGGCAGCGTGGCCACGGCGCAGCTGGTCGGCTTCTCACCGGTCGTTGGCCTGTATGCCAGCACGCTGCCGATGATCGCCTACGCGCTGTTCGGCACTTCGCGGCAGTTGATGGTCGGTCCGAGCGCTGCCACTGCTGCGATCGTTGCTGCGGCGGTCGCTCCGCTCGCCGGAGGAAGTGAAGACCAGGCGCTGTCGCTCGCGATCGCACTGACCTTCATCACGGGCGTCCTGCTGATCGGCGCAAGCTTCCTGCGGCTTGGCGCGGTCGCCGACTTTCTGTCGAAGCCGATCCTGGTCGGCTTCATGAATGGCGTCGCCATCAACGTCGTACTGAGCCAGCTCGGCGTGCTGTTCGGTTTTCGCATCGAAGCAAGCGGCATCGTGCCGCGCACGTCGGAATTCATTGCAGCGGCTGCCCTCGACCCACTGGCCGACGCTCGCCGTCGGACTCGCCACGATCGCGTTGCTTTTGCTGCTGCCGCGAGTGAGCCGGCGCCTGCCCGCCACCCTCGTCGCCCTGGTCGCGGCCGGATTCGCGGTGCATTTCCTCGGCCTTGAAGAGCACGGCGTGCGGACGATCGGAACGGTGCCGTCGGGCTTTCCCGATGCCGCGCATACCCGACATTCCGCTCGCCGACCTGCCGATCCTGGTCGCGGAGGCCGCCGGTCTGGCACTGGTGATGTTTTCCACGACGATGCTGGCCGCTCGCAGCTTCGCCGACCGTAACCGCTACGAGATCGATGCGGACCGCGAAATCGCCGCACTCGGAGCCGCCAACATCGCGGCAGCGTTCGCCCAGGGCTTCGTCGTCACAGGCACCAATTCCCGCACCGCCATCGGCGAAGTCGCCGGCGGCCGCACGCAGATGGCCGGCATCGTGACCGCGGTGGTGATCGCCGCCGTGGTCGCTTTCTTCACCTGGCCGCTGCAGTACATCCCCGCGGTCTCGCTCGCTGCCTTGCTGGTGGTGGCCGGGGCGTCGCTGTTCAACTGGGGCAACGTGGCGGCGATCGGCAACATCGACCGGCGCGAGTACTGGATTGCGATGATCGCCACCGTCGGCGTGATCGTGGTGGGCGTGATGAACGCGATCCTGCTGGCCGTCGTGCTGGCACTGCTGAGTTTTGTGCAGCTGGCGGCGCGACCCAAGGTCGAGCTGCTCGGGACTATCGAAGGACAGACCGGCTTTCACTCGCTCGCGCGGCATCCGGAGGCGGCATGCGCCCGAGGGACTCATGCTGTTCCGCTTCAACGGCGCGATCATCTTTTTCAGCGCCGCCCACTTCAAGCGAGAGGTGCTCAAGGCCGTGGCGAGGCCGGCAACGTGCGCTGGTTCGTGCTCGACCTGGTACCGGTCAACATGATCGATGCCACCGGGCGTGTTCACGATCAAGGAAGTTGTTCGAGGAACTGCGCGCGCGCGGCATCACGACCTGTGCCGTGGGACGCGAGACCGAGTGGGCCGACTGGGCCGCCGCGCGCGGCTTCGAGGAGCGGCTGGCCAAGACGCGCTTCTTCCCGACGCTGTGAGCACGCGGCGAGCGCTTCGATGCCGAGGTGGTCACGACACCAACGTCGCCCGAGGCCGCTGCGGACTGACCGTGGCCGACCTCACGCTCGGCCAAGCGATTCGTCGACGATCGTGGACTGCGGCAGGCCGCTGAGCAGCGTGGGCCCGTCTTCAGGAGCGAGCTTTCAGGATTTTGCGCGCATCAGCCAGTTCGGAGTCGGTTCGGCGACCTTGTGCATCCGGTTGCGGTCGGTGTGATGGAAGAGTTCGTCGCGGCCCAGGATCCTGAGCACCGTGTCCTGTTCGTACGACCAGGTGCCGTCGTCATGGATGTCGACCTTGATACGAAACTCGAGCGTCTTCTTCGCGTGGTCGAGGAACGGGATTCGAGCAGGTGCCGTTGGTCGGCGATCCGAACACACACTCGAGCGCGAAGGACTTCGCATCGGCCGCCGCGTTGCCGATGGCCATCGCGACCTGGCCGCGCGGAATCGTGTGCGTCTGGATGATCATGCCGGTGGCGGGCTCCCACAGCCAGTAGCCGACCTGATCGTGGAAGGTTGCCGGCCGGTTCGGCCGCAGCACATGCGTCCAGTAGCGCAACCCATAGAGCAGCTGCGGTCCGTTCAGCTGCGGATCGATCGGCTGCAGTTCGTAGCGCTCGTAGAACGCATCCTTCTTCGAGCCTTCCTCGCCCGAGGTGCACATCCAGCCCGCGCTGGCCCTCCCAGATGCCGGCGAGCGGCGCCAGCGGTCCGAGATTCCTGAGCGTGTCGAAGTCGACTTCATCGGGCTCGTGAAAGATGTCGGTGGGAAATCGGGTCATCATTTCGTGCTGGAAGACAGTTGAAGGGTTGGAACCGTTGTTCGACACGGCGCAAGCGATCTCACGGCTTGCGTCGCTCCCGCAGGTAGGAGTGCACGCGGCGGATGCGCGCGCCGAACCAGCTGAAGCGCTCCGACAGGAAGCGATAGATCGATGCACCGACCAGCGTCCCGAGCGCGACCGAGGTCACGACGAAGACCACGGTGATCAGCCCCTCGACGCCGGCAGCACGGTCGCTCAGCATGCGCGTCACCGACAGCAGCCCGAGGGAACCGGGCACGACGAGCCAGAAGCTCGGCAGCGACGTCACTGTCGAGGGCGGACCGTTGAAACGCTGGTGAATCAGGTAGCTTGCCGGCATGGCGACGATCATGCCGAAGAAGCCGCTGATCTCGGCGCCGAACAGCCCCGCAGCCGCGCGCTGTGCCGCGATGGCCGCCAGCGCCACCACGAGGATCCAGGGCAATGAGTTGCGCGGGGCCGAGAAGTGCAGGAAGACACCGAGGCAGAAGACCGGCACCCCTGCCCACGCCGCCCAGGGCACTTTCACGAACTGCGAACTCGAGTAAACGAGGTTTTCGGGATGCGCCCCCAGCAGCGCGGCACCGGCCGCCAGCCCGAACGTGAGCAGTACCAGCTGCACGAAACCGGTAATGAGGCGGCTCGAGCCGCTCACCATGTCGCCATAGGCGAGTTCGACCATACCGAGCGTCAGCATCCCGCCTGGCAGAAACGTGACCAGGGGCGGCACCAGCATGTGCAGCGGATCGACCGGCAGGCCATAGGATGCGGCATAGAACACGGCGAAAGACACGAGGGTCGCCGCGACCACCGGCATCGGCACTGCGAACAGCGTTCGTTGCGGCACCAGCAGCTTCAGGACACCGACAATGAAGCCAAGGATCGCGGCCGCCGCGATGTTGGCGAGCGTCGGCATCAGCACCATTGACACACCGATCGCGAGGATCGTGTGGCCGATCAGTCCGCCGAAGCGGCCGAAGCGCGGTTGCGTGCGCAGGATCTCGATCAGTCGATCCAGTCCCTCGCGCGGCGTCACTGTCGCCCGCTGGGCGGCGTCGCCGAGCCGATAGACCTCGGCGATCTGATCCAGCCGCAGGGCCTGCGAGGGGCCTTCGGCCAGCGTGACGCGCTCGGACGTCTGGTCGTGCAGCGTGATGAAAATGGCGGTGGGTAACGCGATGACACGCGTTTGCCCCATGCCGTAGGCCAGCGCGACCCGGCGCAACAGCAGCTCGATCTCGGCCGTCTGCTCGCCGCAGGCCAGGTACGACTGACCGAGCCGGAACATGAATTCGAGCAGGACGCCGGAGTCGTGCGTCGGCTGTTCCGCGGTCATGGTCGGCGATACCCAGGCATGTGCGCCGGTGCCACGCGCAAATCCGCTCGCATAGGCCGCTTCAGTGGTCTAGCGCAGGCAAGTGCGCGGCCGATGCCGGGCCGCGCTCGTTCGCTGTGATGCTGGTGTGCGATCAGGCCACCTTGCCTTCGGCACGCGTCATCAGAAAGTCCGCAATCAGCGGCACCGGCCGGCCCGTCGCGCCCTTCGCGTCGCCCGACACCGACGCCGTGCCGGCGATGTCCATGTGCGCCCACTTGTACTTCTTCGCGAAGTGCGAAAGAAACAGCGCGGCGGTGATCGAACCCGCCGGCGGTCCGCCGAGGTTGCTCATGTCGGCGAAGTTGCTCTTCAGCTGGCCCTGGTAGTCGTCCCACATCGGCATTTGCCAGGCGCGGTCGCCCGAGTTGATGCCCGCCTTCAGCAGTTCGGCCGCCAGCGCGTCGTCGTTGGCGAACAGGCCGCTGGCATGGGCACCGAGGGCGATGACACAGGCCCCGGTCAGCGTGGCGAGGTCGATTACGCAGGCCGGATCGAAACGCTCCGCATAGGTCATCGCGTCGCACAGCACGAGGCGCCCTTCGGCGTCGGTGTTCAGGATCTCGATCGTGATGCCGGCCATCGACTTGACGACGTCGCCCGGGCGGCAGGCGTTGCCGCCGGGCATGTTCTCGACGGCCATGACCAGCCCGATAAGATTGATCGGCAGGCCCAGCTTCGCCACGGTCCTGAAGATACCGATGACGCTGCCGCCACCGCTCATGTCGTACTTCATCTCGTCGAGGTTGGCGCCCGGCTTCAGCGACACGCCACCGGTGTCGAACGTCATGCCCTTGCCGACCAGCACGATCGGCTTGGCGCTGCCGCCCTTGCTGTACTTCATCACGATGAACTTGCAGGGCGAGTACGAGGCGCGGCCGACCGACAGCGCCGAGTGCATGCCGAGCTTTTCCATGTCGGCGCGCTCGAGGATCTCGACGTCGAAGCCGAATTCCTTGCCGAGTTTCTGCGCGGTCTCGGCCATGTAGGCCGGTGTGCAGACATTGCCACCCAGGTTGCCGAGGTCCTTGGTCAGCGCCATGCCTTCGGCCATCGCCAGCCCGGCCTTGATTGCGCCTTCGAGTGCCGCCGTCGGTTCGCTCGCAACCACCAGCGTGACCGCGCTCGCGCCGCGCGCCGGTGGCTGCTTTGCGCGCGGCGCATCGAACTTGTAGGCACCGTCAGCGAGCAGCCGCGCCGCCTGCTGCAGGCGCCACGCCAGGGGTCGGTTCGGCAGGTCGACGTCGGCGAGCGTGACCGCGGCGTCTTTCGCCACTCCGCCGGCCAGCAGCCTTGGCAGTGGCCGAAACTGCGTCGCGGTAGGCCTTGTCGCTCAGGGCAGCCCGCTGGCCCAGACTAACCAGCAGCACGCGCTCAGCGGCCACGCCGGCCAGGTCCGGGAACAGCAGCGTCGAGCCGGCCTTCTCGTCGAGGTCACCTCGCTTGAGGGCCGCCGCGAGCTTGCCGCCGGCCGCCTGGTCGACCGCCTGCGCAGCAGGCAGCAGGGATCCATCGGCAAAGGCACCGACCACCAGCACGGCGGACTTCAGCGTGGCCGGTGCGGCGTTTGAAAGGGTGATCTTCATGGGGTCGCTCCGAAATGACGAAAACCGCGAATGCCGAAGAGCGCGGACTGCCGCGCCGTTCGGTCTTGAACGAATCGCTCTAGATGCCCCAGGGCAGACCGACGAGTTGCCAGGCCACCAGCAGGATCAGCCAGACGATGGCGATCGCAATCACGTACGGCAGCATCAGCGCGATCACCGTACCGACGCCGGCGTCCTTCACGTACTTCTGGCAGAACACGACGATCATCGCGAAGTACGCATTGAGCGGCGTGATCGAATTCATCGGCGAGTCGCCGACGCGATAGGCCGCGAGCACGGCGTCCGGCGCCACGCCGAGCTTCATCAGCAGCGGCACGAAGATCGGCGCGAAGATCGCCCACTTCGGGATCGCGCCGGTGATGATCAGATCGAGGATCAGCACGACGATGACGAAACCGATCATCAGCCACACGGCATCGAGGTTGGCCGCCTGCAGGATGTTGGCGAGCGAGATCGCCGCCAGCGGCGCCATGTTGGTGTAGTTGAAGTAGGCCAGGAACTGGCTGATGATCAGCAGCAGGAAGATCAGGCCGCTCAGGCTTGCGATCGACTTCTGCACGGCGTTGATCACGTCGACCGATGTCTTCATCGTCTTGGCGCCGATGCCGTAGCCGATGCCGGCTGAGAGGAAGACCAGCGCGATCGTCACGATCAGGCTGTTCATGAACGGCGAGTTGCCGATGATCGAGCCGGTCTCCGGGTTGCGCAGCGGCGCCCCCGACGGCAGCAACAGCAGCAGCGACAAAGGCGAGCGCGAGCGCCAGACCGACGCCGGCGAACTTCAGGCCGCGATACTCGTCGGCCGACAGCACGTTCTCGCCCTCGACCACGTAGTCGCCGGTGTACTTGCCGAGCCGCGGTTCGACGATCCGGTTGTTGACGAGCACGACCACGACCATCATCACGAGCACCGACGCGATCGAGAACCAGAGGTTCGACGCCAGGTCGATCGACTTGTTGGCGTCGATCAGGTGGATCGCATCGTTGGTGATGCCGACCAGGATGCCGTCGACGGGCACGATCAGGATGTTGACCAGAAACACGCTGGCCACCGCCGCGAACGCCAGCGCAAGACCCGCCAGCGGATGCCGGCCGACGCTGATGAAGGCGGCTCCTGCCAGCGGTATCAGCACCAGATAGCCGGCATCGGCCGCGATGCTCGAGATGATGCCGACGAAGACCAGGATCCAGGTGAGCGCCCAACTCGGCGAGATGATCACGAGCTTGCGGATCAGCGCCTTCACCAGCCCCGAGGCCTCGGCCACGCCGACGCCGACCATCGCGACGATGATCACGCCGACCGCCTGGAAGTTCATGAAGTTCGTGACGACCCCGGTGAACATGAAGCGGATGCCGTCGGCCGTCAGCAGGCTGCGCGCTGCCGTCGTGACCGTATCTCGAGCTTGTGAGTTTCCGGGTTGATCACCTGATAGGTGATCGCCACGCCCATCAGGTAGAAGATGTGCGACAGCACGATCACGAGGGCGATCAGGATCAGGAAGATCACGACCGGGTGCGGCACCTTGTTGCCGACCCGCTCGACGACGTCGAGGATCTTCTGCATCCCTCCCTTTTGTGCTTCTGTAGCCGCGGTCATGGACGGGCATCCTTTCGTTCTCATTTCTTGTAGGTACATCCGAGTCACATCACGCACGTACTGGCCACTCCGACCTCAAGCCGCGGATCGGGAACCCAGTTGCAGCGAGCGGGCCGGTCATTTAAGTCCACATCGGTGAATTCGGCAAGTCCACGCCTGCTGATATATCCTCTCGGATCGCGCAGCGTCGACGAGAGATTGCGAGAGTTTGTCGGCAGACGTGAACGAGATGGAAGTGCGGGCTTTGTAAGGGATCGGTCACACGCCGCATCCATGCTGGGCCCGAGCCGCTTCATGCACGTCGATCGTGCATTCTCTTGATCGAGACCCGGATACGACAAGGAGAAAGAACAATGGCCAAGAAATCCCGTCATCGTGCTGGTTTCCATCCCGCGCCTTCGCTTGCGGAGGCAGCAAAGACCAAGGTCAGCGTCGCCCGCTCGGTGCCATCGAGCGCCACCGCGGTCGGTGTCGCCGTCGGATCGAAGGGAGCGGTCCGCGACAGATCGGACTCGACCGCGACGCGCTCGCGGCCGCGGGTTTCGAGGGCAAGCTCGGCCAGACCCTTTTGATTCCAAAGGACAAGCAGTCGGTCGTGATTGCAGTCGGCGTCGGCGATGCCGGCCTCGATGTCGCCAAGTTGCGTGATGCGGCCGCCGCGTTCGCACGAGCCGCGTCCCGGCAGTCGCATCTGGCGACCGGTCTTGCGGATGTCGCCAGCGGCGTCGCGCCGGCGGCCGCTGCGCAGGCCGTCACCGAAGGCGTGCTGCTCGCGCGCTACCGCTACGAGCAGTTGAAGAGCAAGAAGACCGACGTGCCCGCTCGAGCAGCTCACGCTGGTGACGACGCGCCGAGCGCGCGAAGGCGGAAACAGCGGGCGCGCAGACACGGCCAGACGATGGCTTCGGCCGCGATGCTCGCGCGCGACCTGGCCAACGCACCGGCCAAGGAACTGCCGGCCACGCGCATGGCCGAAATCGCGGAGGAAGTAGCGCGCGCTCGCGGACTGCAGGTCGAGGTGTTCGGCAAGGCCGACCTCGAGAAAATGGGTTGCGGCGGCATCCTCGGCGTCAATGCCGGCAGCACCGAGCCGCCGCGCATGGTCAAGCTCACCTACAAGCCGAAAGGCGGCAAGGGCAAGTCAGGCCACCTCGCGATGGTCGGCAAGGGCATCATGTACGACTCCGGTGGTATCAACCTGAAGCCGGCGCAGGGCATGCAACTGTTCATGAAGATGGACATGGCAGGCGCGGCGGCCGTGCTCGGTGCGATGTCGGTGCTGCGCGACCTCAACTGCCCGAACACCGTCACCGCCTTTCTGATGTGCACCGACAACATGCCGTCGGGTTCGGCCACGAAGATGGGCGACGTGCTCACCCATCGCAACGGCAAGACGGTCGAGATCCACAACACCGACGCCGAGGGCCGTCTGATCCTCGCCGACGGACTGGCGCTGGCGGCGGAACTGAAGCCTGACGCGATCATCAACATCGGCACGCTGACCGGTGCGATCCTGGCCGCGCTCGGCGAACTGCTGACCGGCGTGTTCTCGAACCACGATGGCTTCGTCGACCAGGTGAAGGCCTCGGCCGCTCGCACCGACGAAACGATCTGGCAGATGCCGCTCGACCGACGCTACCGCAAGCAGATCGACTCGGCCATCGCCGACCTGCGCAACATGGGCGACGCGCAGCCCGGCTCGATCACCGCGGCGCTCTACCTCGAGGAGTTCGTCGACGGCATTCCGTGGACGCACTTCGACATCTGCGGAACGATGAAGTCCGACGCCGACGATTCGTGGCGTTCGAGCGGAGCGACCGGCGTCTGCTGCGCGCCTGCTCGCCGATCTCGCGGTCAATTTCGCCGCACCGAAGAGCGCGCTGGTTGTTCTTTCCCGGTCGCGGATCGCACTCTTGCGGGGTGATCCGCGACTGACGGTACGGATTGCCGCGAGTCTGGCAATCTCTCAGTAGAAACTTGGCGAGCCGGGTTGTGCGAGCATCGGGCTACTTCGATCAGCCTTCATCCAACGACGGGCATTCATCGTGAACGATATCTACATACTTTTTCTGATCATCGCGGCGGTAATCGTGCTGTTCGTCACGGAAAAAGTGCCGGTCGTCATTGTTGCTCTCGGCACCGCGCTCGCGCTGTACTTCACCGGCATCCTCGACCATCAACCAGGCACTCGCCGGGCTCGGCGACACGACGACGATCTTCATCGCGTCGCTGTTCGTGGTCAGCGCGGGACTCGAAGTCACGGGCGTCACCGCATGGGCCGGGCAGTTGCTGATCTACGAAGGCAGGTGACAGCCGCGTCCGCCAGATCGTGCTGATCATGCTGCTGTGCTCGGTGCTGACTGCGCTGATCAGCCTCAACGGTCGGTCGCGGCGCTGCTGCCGGTGGTCGTCGTGATGGCGGTGCAACTCAAGCGCTCGCCCTCGCAGTTGCTGATGCCGATGGTGTTCGCCTCGCATGCCGGGTCGATCCTGGCACTGACAGGCTCGCCGGTGAACGTACTCGTATCCGAAGCGGCGGCCTACGCGGGCACCGGCAATTTCGGTTTCTTCGAGTACGCGATTGCCGGAGTGCCGTTGCTGATCGGGACGATGGTGATTCTCGTAGTGCTCGGTCCGAAGCTGTTGCCGACGCGCAGCGGTGCCTCGCTGCCGACCGACCTTTCCAAACATGCGCGCACGCTCGTCGAGCAGTACCGTTTCGACAGCGGCGTCTTTCAGCTGGGCATTCACGAGGGTTCGCCGCTGATCGGCACAGCCCTGGACTCGATCGATCTGAGTGGCTACGCGGGTCTGAGCCTCATCGGTGCGCACACAGATACGCACCGGCCACTGACGCGCCCGACGCTGGCTGCCGGCGACATGCTGCTGGTGCGCGGTGACGCTGAGGCCGCCGCGAGCCTCGCAAACAACCATGCAGCTCGGTTTCGGTCCGGACGATGAGAAAGGCAATGCGACGGATGTGCTCTTCAATCGCTCCTCGGGTCTGGCTGAGGTGGTAATTCCACCGCGCTCGGCGCTCGTCGGGCAGGAGATGTTTCCCGGCATGGTGACCGAAAGCGGCGATCTTCTGATTCTTGCTGTGCAGCGGGGAGGCGAGGAGCTACCTGGCAAGACTGCGCTCGAGGTCGGCGACACGATGCTGCTGCAGGGCACCTGGTCGGCACTCGACAAGCGCCTCGCCGATCCGGAAGTTCTGGTCGTCAACTCGCCTGACGTCGTGCGCCGTCAGGCGGTGCCGATGGGCAACGGCGCGAAGACGGCGATCGCGATCCTCGTGGCCATGGTTCTCGCACTGGCAACGGGCATCGTGCCGGCGGCAATCGCCGGTCTCGTCGCGGCGTTCCTGATGGTGCTGCTGCGCGTGCTGACCGTAGACCAGGCCTACCGCTCGGTCAACTGGACCACGGTGATCCTGGTTGGTGCGATGACACCACTGTCGGCCGCAATGTCCGAGACCGGTGCTGCGCAGTTGCTGGCCGACAAGCTGGTCGCGGTGGTGGGTGATGCCGGTCCCTACGCACTACTTGCGGGTCTTTTCATACTGACCGCGATCATGGGCCAACTCATCAGCAACACCGCCACCGCACTGATCATCATCCCGATCGCGGTCGCGGCTGCGATCGAAGTCGGCATTTCGCCCCGCCCGGTGTTGATGAGTGTCTGCGTGGCGGCGGCCGCGTCGTTCCTGACTCCGGTCGCCACGCCGGTGAACCTGATGATCATGGGACCCGCCGGCTACAAGTTCGGCGACTACTGGAAGCTTGGCATCGTCTGCATGGCATGGTTCTTTGTGATCGCGGTGTTCTACGTGCCGATGGTCTGGAGTTTCTGAGGTCCGCGTCCACCGTGAATGTCGCGGCGACATGAGCGCCATCGCCGCGACACGGCACTGGCTCGAACACGCCGTCATTGGCCTGAATCTCTGCCCGTTTGCACGGGCAGTACACGTGAAGGAGCAGATTCGCTGGGTCGAAAGCGAGGCCCGCGACACGCAGGCCCTGCTCGACGACCTGGTGCGTGAACTGCAATTCCTGGCGGCCGCCGATCCCGAGACGGTGGACACGACGCTGCTGATCCACCCGCTCGTGCTGACCGAATTCCTCGACTACAACGACTTCCTCGATGTGGCCGACGCCGCCATCGAGGAACTGGGCTACGCCGGCGTCCTGCAGGTCGCCAGCTTCCACCCCGACTACCGGTTCGATGGCACGGCCGCCGACGATGTGAGCAACTTCAGCAATCGCTCGCCCCACCCCATGCTCCACCTGCTGCGCGAAGACAGCATCGCACGCGCCGTGGCCGCATACCCTGATGCCGCGGCCATCTATGAACGCAATGTCGAAACGCTGAACCGACTCGGCACCGATGGCTGGCACAGGTTGATGTCGAGCGCGGGTCGTCGGCCAGAGGAGTAGACACATCCTTGCCGGATTGGACTCTGGACCAACGCCGATCGACAATTCCCTTCGGCTCGACGGCCGAACCGGCGACACCAGCTCACATGGAATTGCAGGAACTTGGACCGTGGGACCTTCCAGGTGACGCTGGGTCGAGGACGCTTCGACTGCTCCATTCATGCTTACCCGTAGCGGGTTTTTCCCTACTTGAAGCGGAAGTGCTGCTATCGTTCGTAGCCCGCCGCCCGTAACACCGGAAGTTACAGGGTGAGCCGCAACCGCTTGTCGTCGCATCTGCAAGTCAAGAAGTCTCGAACAGTCGCAATCAGCGCGAAGGGAAGGTAAATATGAGTCTGAAGCGCGTATTGATCACGGTCTTTACCTGTAGTGCCGTTGCCGTCGGCGTTACTGCGCCCGCGCTTGCACAGGCGCCGGCGAAGAAACCGAACATCATCATGATCATGGGCGACGACATCGGCTGGGCCAACATCGGCGCCTACAACCAGGGCGTCATGTCGATGCGGACGCCGAATCTCGACCGGCTCGCGGCCGAGGGCATGCGCTTCACCGACTATTACGCGGAAGCGAGCTGCACGGCGGGCCGCGCCAACTTCATCACGGGCGAGTTGCCCATCCGCACCGGACTCACGACCGTGGGTCAGGCCGGTTCGCCGATCGGCATGCCGGCGCAGGCGCCGACAATCGCGACCGCATTGAAGTCGATGGGCTACGCCACTGGCCAGTTCGGCAAGAATCACCTCGGCGACCTGAACAAGTTCTTGCCTACGCTGCATGGCTTCGACGAGTTCTACGGCTACCTCTATCACCTCGACGCGATGGAGGATCCCTGCCACCCGAACTACCCGCAAAAGCTGCGGGCACAAGTGGGTCCGCGCAACATGGTCCATTCGTGGGCGACCACCGTTGACGATCCGACCGTACAGCCGCGTTGGGGTGCAATCGGCAAACAGAAGATCGAAGACGCCGGTGAACTCTGTCCCAAGCGGATGGAGACCATCGACGACGAGATCCTCGACAACGCACTCAAGTTCCTCGACAAGGCGCGCAAGGACGGCAAGCCATTTTTCCTCTGGCTCAATCCGACGCGGATGCACGTCGTCACACACCTTTCGCCGAAGTACAACGGGCTGCGCAACTCGGACAACAACTGGACCATCCAGGAAGCCGGCATGGCGCAGATCGACGACATCGTTGGCTCGGTCATGAAGTACCTGAAGGACAACGATCTCGAAGGCGACACGATCATCGGTTTCACGACCGACAACGGCGCCGAGAACTTCACCTGGCCCGACGGCGGCCAGACGCCGTTCGCGGGCGGCAAGGGAACGGCGCTCGAGGGCGGCTTCCGCGTGCCGATGATCGTGCGCTGGCCCGGCAAGGTGCCGGCAGGCAAGGTCGAGAACGGCATCATGTCCGGGCTGGACTGGTTCCCGACGCTCGTCGCGGCGGCCGGCAACCCCAACATCACCGCCGAACTGCTGAAGGGCAAGCAGCTGGGCGACAAGTCGTACAAGGTGCACCTGGACGGCTACAACCAGACGGACCTGATTACCGGCAAGGGTCCCTCGGCGCGCAACGAGATCCTCTACTTCACCGAGGGCACGCTGTCCGCGGTCCGGATCAACGACTTCAAGTATCGCTTCACCGATCAGCCCGGCGGCTGGCTGGGCGGCACGGTCAAGGTCGACTGGCCCATCCTGACCAACCTGCGTTCCGATCCGTATGAGCGCACCGGCATGCCGAGTGGCGCGCAGGGGTCGCTCGCCTATTACAACTGGTTCGTCTTCGAGTTCTGGCGCTTCCAGTTCGTGCAGCAGGAAGTCGCCAAGGTCGCGCAGACTGCGATCGAGTTCCCGCCGATGCAGCCGGGCGCGAGTTTCAATCTCGAGGCCGTGAAAGCGCAGATCGAGAAGGCGCGGGCCGCGCACGGTCAGTAGTGACGGCAGTCATTGAACGGGCGGCTCGCTCTGGCCGCCCGTTTTCTTTCCCCCACCGGTCGATGGCCGAGTACGTGTTACGGGTGCGCGGTGAAGCCGATCCAGAGCAAACGCAAAGTCGATCGGTTCCGGCGTAATGCATCGGGCGCCATCCGCAGTCAGCGCCGAGTCGATAGGCAACTCAACAAGGATTGAAATGAACTTCTTCAAAGGCGGGCCGGTACTCGCCATTGCGATCTCGCTGTTTGCCCTTGCAGCGTGCAGTCCAAAACCTGCTGATCAGGCTTCCAAGGGCCCGGTGGCAGCCACGGTGAACGGAAAGCCGATCAGCCAGCGAACTGTCGACATGATCGTCAAGCAAGGCGCGAGTACAGGTCGGCCGGATACGCCTGAAGTGCGTAAAGGGATCATCGAACAGATTGCCCTGCAAATGGTGGTCGCGGAGGAGGCAGTCAAGAAAGGGTTGGACAAAACTCCCGAGGTCACGGAGCAGTTCGACACGATCAAGCAATCCGTCCTTGCCAATGCGTACGTCGAGGACTTCATCAAGAACAATCCGGTCAGCGATGACATGGTGAAGGCGGAATACGAGCGCATCAAGGCGACAGTCACCGGTACGGAATACAAGGCGCGCCACATCCTCGTGGAGACTGAATCCGAAGCCAAGGACATCATCGCCAAACTCAAGAAGGATGCGGGCGCATTTGCGAAACTGGCGATGGAGAAGTCGAAGGACTCAGGCTCCAAGGCCCGGGGCGGCGAGCTGGGATGGTTCGATCCAAGAAGAATGGTTCCGGAATTCGGCGCGGCCGTGAGCGCGCTGGAAAAGGGCAAGTTCACCGACGCGCCGGTCAAGACCCAGTACGGGTATCACGTCATCCTGCTGGAAGACTCGCGGAAGATCGAGGCGCCCCCGCTGGAAGACGTCAAGCCCCAGATCAGCCAGCAGCTTCAGCAGCAAAACGTGAAGAAGCAACTGGACGCGCTCAAGGCGACGGCGAAGGTCGAAGTCGCTGGCACTCAGGCTCCGGCACCGTCGACACCCGATGCTCCGGCAGCAAAGTGAACGGCCCGTTCTCGTGCAGCGCGGAGTTGCCGAGACCGATGCTGAATGACACTACGTTCGTAGAAGTGCTTCAGGACTGACGCGAAGGCAGAGCCAGACCGATTTCGGCGACTGCTGACGACGGCTTGCGGTCGTCAGTCGATCCGCGGTGATCCAGGAATCTGCCGCTCTCCTGCCCTGTACGGTTCAGGGCCACCTCGCTCAGAACAAGGCAGCGCCGAACAAGACCGCAATCGCCAGCATGGACACGCCGGCAACAGCCCACTGCCGCAGCACCGTGTCCGTGCGCTGCAGAGCGGCACCCGCGCCCATCGCGAGGCGTGCGCCGCTATCGATGCCCACCGCGATGTCGCCGGCCGGGATGCGTGGCAGATGCGCGCCCCAGCGTGCCAGCGCCCACGCGAGCGCACCGCCGACGAGCACGGGCCATAGAGACGCCCACAGCGCCTTCGGCGCCACGAGGTCGGACGACGGTGCCGAGCGGCAGGCCGAGATAAAGCGCCCACGGAACGAGGATCGCCGCGGACCGTGGCAACCCACGGCCAGCGCAGTCCCGGCGCGGCAACCGCCGTGGGATCCTCGGCGCAGTTCGCCATCACCCGGCGCAGGAAGTGCAGCATCAGCAGGGTCGTGCCGACGGCGGACGCATAAGCAACAGTTGCAGCCCAGCCATAGCCCAGCGGCCCCTTGACCGCGAGCTTGGCCACGGCACCGCCGGTGAACGGCAGTCCTCCGAGTCCGACGGCGAGCACAGCGGCCAGCATCAGCGTTCCGCGCAGATGCATCGCAGCCGTCGACGCAACCACGCCCACCAGCAGGAACATCGCGCCCTTCACGAGGATGTGATGGGTCGCGTAGAAGGCGGCAAGCACCGGTGTGGCGGCATCGGCGTTGGCGATGCCCATGCCGATGACTGCAACGGTGAATCCCATCTGGCTGACGCTCGAGTAGGCCAGCACGACCTTTGGATGCGCCTGCGTGATGCCGATCACCACCGCATACAGCGCGGTGACCATGCCCACGATCGCCAGCACGTTGCCCCAGTCGGCCAGAGCGGAATCGACCGGCAGGAAGCGGATCAGCCCGATGATGCCGGCCTTCACCACCACGCCGCTCAGCACGGCCGAGGCCGGCATCGGTGCCGCTGAGTGCGCCAGCGGCATCCACACATGCAGCGGCACGAGGCCCGCCTTCAGGCCAAAGCCGATGATAAGCAGCGTGATGATCACGTCGCGCTGCGGCGCCGATGGCAACACGGCCGCCGCATCGCGCAACAACAGGCTGCCGTCCGGTGTCAGTGCGGCGAGCTGGATCATCGCCACCAGCACCAGCGTTTCCCCGGCGAGCGCCAAACCGAGGTAGATCGCCGCGGCGCGCCGCGCGCCCGGACTCTCGTCATGGAACACCAGCGCGCTGGCGCCGAACGTCATCATCGCCAGCGTCAGGTACAGAATCGCCATGTCGGCGGCGATGAACACCCCGAGGCATCCCGTCAGCGCCAGCAGCCAACCCGCAGCGAAGCGCCCTGCATTGGCCGCGCCGCGCTGGTACGTGGCGGCATACGCTCCGGCCGCGATCCACAGCAACGCAGCCACGCCGAGCAGCAGCGCACCGGGCGCGTCGAGGGCCAGCGTGGCGCGATAGAAGCCGCGCGCGGGACCAATGGTGAGCACGGCGTCCTGCTCGAACACGGAGCGCGGCCAGCAGCGCGGGAACCGGCGCCACCGCTAGCAGCGGCAGCATCCGCTTACGCGCGGGCGTCCAGGTGCACGCGGCGAGCAACACCAGCGGCACTCCGAGGGCCGCGCCGAGCAGGATCTGCGCCGCCGTCATCGGATGCTCATCGCTGCGGCCGGGCGCCCGATCTGCACGAGATCGACCGGCGCGAACGCCAGCAGTCCCAGCAGCGTCGAGACGATCGCCAGCGCCAGCACGATCGCTTCGCGCTCGCGCGAGACGGTGACGGCGACCGTGGGCAAGTCGACAGTGGTCATCGCATGCGCCAGGACCTTGATCACGTAGGCCGCCGTCAGCAGTCCGCCGATTGCGATCACGACGACCCACCACCATTGCGACGGTGTCGAGCGCGGCCGACAGCAGCAGCCACTTCGCGAGGAATCCACCGGACGGCGGCAGGCCGATCAGGGCGATGCCGCCGAGTGCAAAGGCCGCCATCGTCATCGGCAGCGCGCGTGCAATGCCACCCAGGTCGGCGACGCGATCGTGTCCGAGAGTCGCGTAGATCAGCCCCGCCGCCATGAACATCGCGGCCTTGGCGGTCGCGTGCGAGATCGCCTGCATCAGGCCGCCGGCCAGCGCCGCGGAGCCCGTCGCGAGCGACGACGCACCGAGCACCAGCGGGAACATCAGGAAGAGGTAACCGATTTGCGCGACGGTGGAGTAGGCAATCATCAGCTTCAAGCGTGCCTGCTGCAACGCGACCGCACTGCCGAAGACGATCGCACAGGCACCCAGCGCGGCCAGCAACTGGGCCGCGTCGGTCGTGACCACGCCGACGAAGGTATCGAGCCACAGGCGGATCACGATGAAGAACGATCCCTTGATCACCAGTGACGACAGCAGCGCGCTCGCGGCTGCCGGCGCGCCGGCGTGCGCGGGCGGCAGCCACAGGTGCAATGGGAAGAGCGCCGTCTTCGCCAGCAGGCCGACCGTCATCAGCGCCGTAGCGGCCAGCACCGCCGGCTCGGGCTCGACCTGCGCGGCCAGCAGCGCGATGTCGAGCGTGCCGTAGACCCCGTACATCAGCGTGCCGCCCAGCAGGTACAGCACCGAGCCCGCGAGTGCGAACAGCAAGTAACGGAGCGCAGCCTGCAACGTCTCGGCGCGGCCGTCGAGGCTCACCAGCGGGACCGCAGCGAAGGACAGCAGTTCGAGCGCGACGTACAGAGTGAACAGATCGCCGGCGAGGAACACCACGATCAGGCCCGCCCAGACCGCAAGCAGCATGATCCAGAACACGAACGGCGCGCGCGCTTCGGCGCGCCCGTCCGGGGTGTCGAAGTCGGACCGTGCGAACAGAGCAATTGCGATCAGCACCACCACGCTCATCGACATCATCGCGACCGCGAGGCCATCGGCCCGCAGCACGATGCCGAGTGGCGGCTGCCAGCTGCCCATCACGTACACCAAGGCGGCGCCGGTGCGCAGCACTTCCATCACGATGGCCACCGTGATGGCGGCACCGACCGCCAGGGCCACGAGCGCGATGCGCGCCGCGTTGCGGCCGCCGCTCAGGAATGCAAGCAGCAGACGCGGCCACCGGGACGATCAGGGCCAGCACCAGCAGGTCACCGCCCGGCGTGGCAAGATCGAGTGGCAGCACCGCCGTCGACATTCAGGTGCCCGGGTTCGACGTGCTGTCGACGCCGGTGGACGGCGGGCGGCGGAGCTGACGACAGCGACACCGACCCGCTGACCGCGTACAGCCGCAGCAGCAATGCCACTGCGAGCGCGGTCGCGGAGAACGCGACGATCAGGCCGGTGATCACGAGGCCCTGAGGGATCGGATCGCCGCCGAAGCCCGCGGCCGCACCACGCCGTGCGATGACGCCGAACAGCAGGAACACGCCGCTGCCGAGTATGTTGAAAGCGAGGATCTTGCGCAGCGGATGCGGCTGCACGATCAGTCCGTACAGCCCGGCACCGATCAGAACGCACGCAGCGATCGCGTACAGCATTGCTGAACTCATTCGCGACCCTCGCTTCCCGCGGCGGGATCGCGCTCGATTCGTTCCGGCGCGCCGGCCATCAGCAGCCCGAGCGTGACGGCGACCGTGAGCAGCATCAGCACCTCGATCGCAACGATCACCGCCTTCTCATGGCCGGGCGGAAAGATCAGAAAGCCCTCGCCGAACCACAGTCCGCCCAGCCCGACCAGCAGGAACATCGCAGGCCCAGCGATCAGCGCGAGGCGCAACCGGCGCCCGCCGATCGGCGGAGCGTCCGTGAGTCGCGCCATCATCGTCAGCAGCCACATCGCCGCCAGCACGGTCGCGCCCTGGAACGCGCCGCCCGGATGATCGGCACTCACCCACAGCAGGTACACGCCGATGACGAATCCGATCGGTGGCAACAGTCGCGCGAAAAACGCGAGCATGCCCTTGGGGTCGGCTTCATGGCGCAGGCCGGGCCGGCCGCCCCACTTGTCATCGGCAGCTAGCGACCAGACACCGACCAGCGCCAGCAGCAGCACGATCTTCTCCAGAAACGTGTCGGTGCCGCGGAACACCATCAGCACGGCCGTAACCGGATTGCCGACTCCCGTCGCGCTGAGGTTGGAGCGAGCTTCGTGTGCCAGCGTCGGAGCGGGTTCAGGCAACGCGAGCACCGCCACCATCAGCGCCACGGACACCGTCGCGGCGAGCAGTCCGGCGATCACGCGAAGAAGGCGTGCAGGCGGCTGCAGCCCAGCTGCTTCGGTGCTGCGCAGGCGCGCAGCCGCGCCGAGCATCAGTACGCCGGTGAGTCCGCCGCCGATCGCCGCCTCGGTCAGTGCTACGTCGACGGCCGCGATGCGCACCCAGACCAGCGACAGCACCAGTCCGAACGCAATGAAGGCCAGCACCGCCGTGTAGTTGGCGCGCGCGCGCAGGGAGTACGCGGCAATTGCGAGCGCCAGCAGCGCCAGCCCACCGTCGACGGCGAGAACTGCCGTCACCGGCCCTGCTCCTCGCGCCGTGCGGCGCGACCGACCAGCTGTGACACCGTCGCGCTCGCCAGCATCACCAGCAGCCAGATGATCACAAGTTTGCCCGCTGCCAGTCCGTCGGCCGTGCGCGGCAGCAGGCCCAGCACGATCAGGCCAAGGCCCAGGTTGTCAGCCTTGGTCAGTGCATGCAGGCGGGTCAGTGTGTCAGGAAAACGCAGCAGCCCGACGACGCCGGCGACGAAGAAGATCACACCGGTGGCAATCAACGCCGCGCTGACGAACTCGAGTACCGGACTCACCGTTGCACCTGCTGCGGCCCGGTGCCGTCCGGACCGACGAGCCGGTCCTGCGCGTCGTCCCCATCTTCGACCGCGTCGTCGTCTGCATCTTCGCCCGAAACCGGTGCCAGCTCGCGGGTGGTGCCCTTCTTCACGAAGGCAATCGAGGCAAACGCCGAGAGCACCGCCAGCGTCAGGGCGACATCGACCGCGCCATCGGTAGCCGATGCGGTGCCGAAAAGCAGCAGCGCAGCCACACCCCCGGAGCCGAGCAGTTGCGCAGCCATCATGCGCTTCGCGTTGCCCCGTCCACGCAGGATGCTCACGAGACCCAGTGCGACCGTTACCAGCACGAGCACGGCCGATACGAGCAGGAAGTCAGGCACGCTCGCCTTCCTTGGCCGGCGTGCCGAGCACCTGAATCAGGCGGCGCTCTTCTTCGGCCAGCTGCTCGGCAATCGGCTGGCGCACATCGAGGCAGTGAAAGACGATCTCGCCCTCCTCGTCGCCGCACGGCACCGTGCCGGGCAACAGGCTCGTATACGACGTGAACGCATTGCGCCGGGCACCCGGTGCCAGCCGCGATGCATACCGTATGAATCCGGGCCGCACGGGCAGTCGCGGATCAAACGCGCGCCGCGCGACGTCGACCCCGGCGACCACCGATTGCCACAGGAAGTGCGGCACGAGCAGCAGCAGTGGAATTGGCCGGATCGGCAGCATGCCGACCGGCAGCAGCAGCAGGCTGATCCATGCGGCGACAGCGGCCGTGAGGACACCGACGAACGCGTCGAGGGGAGTGACGCCCATCATCGCGCACCACAGCAGGAAGAACACGAGTGCGCGTATCAGGAAGGACGTCGCATTGCGTGGGCGCGGCGCCGCGGAGTCGGGCGGCGTCATCGCTTGCCCGGGGCGGCGGTTGCGGCAATGCGCCCGCGCTCTGCGGACGCGATGCGCGCCCACGGAGCGTCGCGATGGCGCGCGCCAGCATCGATAAGAGGACGCTGCATGGCGTACGGACCGCAGTCCGCCGTCAGGCCGCGGCGGGCGAGGCGGCCGGCTTGGCCGGCACGTCGTCCTTGATGAAAGTGACGTACAGCGTCGGCAGGAACACCAGCGTCAGCAGCGTCGCCACCATCAGGCCTCCCATGATCGCGAACGCCATCGGGCCCCAGAAGACGGTCGGTGCGATTGGGATCAGGCCTAGCACGGTCGAGACTGCCGTCAGCATCATCGGTCGCAGGCGGGATGTGCTCGCCGACATCACGGCTTCGCGCACGCTGCGACCCTCGGCACGGTCGGCCTCGATCTGCACAATCAGGATGACGGCGTTCTTGGCAATCATCCCCATCAGCGAGAGGATGCCGAGAATGGCGACAAAGCCGAGCGGACTTCCCGACACCAGCAGAGCGCCAACGACGCCGATCAAGCCGAGCGGCAGCAGTGACACCACCATCCCGAGGCGCCGGAAGCTCACCAGCAGCAGCATCATGATGGTCAGCATCAGCACGATCATCAGCGGCACGACCGCGACCACCGAGGCCTGCGACCTCGCGCTTTCCTCGAAGATGCCGCCGGTGACGACCTTGTAGGGTCGGGGCAGCGCTTCATTCAGCTTCGCGAAGGCCGGCGCCAGCTTGCTGACGACCTCGTCAGGCAGCACGCCCGGGGCGACGTCCGCCCGCACCGTCAGCGTCGGCACGCGGTCGCGGCGCCACACCAGCGGGTATTCCTGGTCGTACTCGAAGGTCGCGAACTGGGCCAGCGGCACGGTGCGGCCGTTGGGCAGCGGAATCTGCAGCACACGCAGCGCGTTGAGCGAAACGCGCTGGTCCTCGATCGCGCGCGCGACCACGTTGATCAGGTAGATGTCATCGCGCACCTGGGTCACGACCGAGCCCGACACGGCGGCGTTGAGCACGGCTGCGATCGCCGACGACGTGACGCCGAGCCGGCGCGCCTGGTCCTGGTCGATCTTCACGCGGACTTCGCGTCCCGGCTCCATCCAGTCGTAGTTGATCAGGCGCGCCCGGCTGTCGGTGGCAATCGTCTGCGCCACTTCGAGCGCGATGCGGCGGACTTCCTCGACGTCAGGCCCGCTGACGCGGTACTGCAGCGGCCAGCCGACCGGAGGGCCGAGTTCCAGTGGATAGACCCGCGCGACCACGTTTGGAAAATCCTCGGCCAGCAGCTTTTCGAGCTTGACCTGCAGCCGGTCACGCGCGGGCACGTCCTTGGCGACGACCACGATCTGCGCGAAGAACGGGTTCGGCAGCTGCACATTCAACGGCAGGTAGAAACGGATCGCGCCACGTCCAACATAGGTGCTCCAGCGATCGATACCTTCGTCCTTGGCCAGCACTTCCTCGACCCGTTTCGCGGTTGTCTCGCTGGCGAAGATCGACGCGTTCTGCGGCAGCGTCAGATCGACCAGCAGTTCCGGGCGGTCGGAGGCCGGGAAGAACTGCGCCGGAACGAACCGCACCAGGAAAACTGCCGCGACGAACGCCGCGACGGTCAGCGCGATCGTCAGCCACTTGGCGCGCATCGCCGCGCTCAGGAACGCGCTGTAGATCTGCAGCACGCGCCCGGGCTTCTCCTCCTTCTGTTCCTTGGGCGGCTTCAGGATCGCCAT
Organism: uncultured beta proteobacterium; assembly: GCA_963724365.1. GTDB lineage: Bacteria > Pseudomonadota > Gammaproteobacteria > Burkholderiales > Burkholderiaceae_F > JALORV01. The sequence continues at coordinate 128,245 of CAVRUR010000013.1, forward strand.
GCCAAGCAGGGGCGCGAAGATGACGGCGACAAACCACGAGACGATCAGCGCGATCGCCACCACCGCAAAGATCGAGAACGTGTATTCGCCCGCGGAGCTTCGGGCGAAGCCGATCGGCACGAAGCCGGCGATCGTCACCAGCGTGCCGATCAGCATCGGGGCGGCCAGCGTCTTGTACGCAAACGTGGCTGCCTTTTCCATCGAGTCGCCGGCGCCGAGCCGGCGGATCATCGCGTCGATGGTCGTCATCGCGTCGTCGACGAGCAGCGTCAACGCGATGATCAGCGCGCCGAGCGAGATGCGGTGCAGGTCGATGCCGTAGATGCTCATTACGACAAAGACGATCGCCAGCGTCAGCGGGATCGCCAGCGCCACCACCGAGCCCGGGCGCACGCCGAGCGCGACGAAGCTGGCCGCCAGGATGATCAGGATCGCCTGCCAGAGCGAGGTAATGAACTCGTTGATTGCGGTATCGACGGTCTCGGCCTGGTCGGCAACGAGGATCGGTTCGACGCCGAGCGGCAGCTTGGCCTTGATGTCCTGCATCTCCTTGCGGATGTTCTCACCGAGGGCAAGGATGTCGCCGGCATCGCGCATCGCAATGCCGAGGCCGATCGCCGGCGTGCCGTTGACGCGGAACAGCGGCTGCGGCGGATCGACGAAACCGCGCCGCACCGTCGCGATGTCGCCGAGGCGCACCATGCGGTCGCCGGCCAGGAAGTTGAACTCCTCGATCGCGCGCTCGTCCTCGAACGATCCTGACACCCGCAGCGAGAGCCGTTCGTCGACGGTCTGGATCACACCCGACGGACGCACCAGGTTCTGTGCCTGCAAGGCGCGAGCGATAGCGGAGTAGTCGAGACCCAGGCCGGCCAGTTTCTCGGTCGAGAACTCGAGGAAGATCTGCTCGTCCTGCGCACCGATGATTTCGATCTTCGAAACGTCGGGTACCTGCAGCAGTCGTGAGCGCGCGTCTTCGACGTAATCGCGCAATTCACGCTTCGAGAATCCGTCAGCGGTGAACCCGTAGATGATGCCAAAGGTGTTGCCGAAGTCGTCGTTGAACCCCGGACCGACCACGCCGGCCGGCAGCGTGCCGCGCATGTCGCCGATGTTTCGTCGCACCTCGTACCAGAGGTCCGGCACGATCTCTGGCGGAGTCGACTGCTGAAGTTCGACGAAGATCGTCGTCACGCCGGGGCTGGTGTAGCTGCGCACTGTGTGGATGAAGCGCGTCTCCTGCAACCGCCGTTCGAGGCGCTCGGTCACCTGCTCGATCGTGTCCTCGAGCGACGCGCCGGGCCAGGCGGCCTGCACGATCATCGTGCGAAACGTGAACACCGGATCTTCGGCGCGTCCCAGCTTGAGGAACGCGAAGGAGCCGGCGATGACCGCCACCAGCATCAGGAAGATCACGAATGAGCGACGGCTGATCGCCCATTCGGAAAGATTCGGGCCGATCACCGCTTGCTTTCGAGCAGTCGGACGGTCTGTCCGGGACGCAGGGCCTGGATGCCTGCCGTGACGACGAGATCACCTTCCTTCAGGCCCTTGCCGATCACGACGCGCGCCGGATCGTTGCGCAACACTTCGACCACACGCGGCGACACGGCCTTCGTCGTCGGATCGATGATCCAGACCGCCGGCTGGTTGGCGTCACGCGTCAGCGCCGAGACCGGGATGTTGATGCCTGCCTCGCCGCCCAGCTTGGTGCGGCCGGTCACCGTGGAACCCAGGCGCATTCCGGCCGGCGGATCGATCAGTCCGACGCGAACCGCAAAGGTGCCGGTGGCCGGATCGGCGCGCGGCGAAACCTCGCGCACGCGTCCTTCCGCAGTGACCTTGGGATCGGACGTCAGCACCACCGTGACTTCAGGATTCGCCGGCACGACATCCTTGATACGCGGCGGGACGCCGAACACCGCATCGCGCCCGCTCTCGCTGGCGATCTGCACGATCATGCGGCCGGCCTGCACGACCTCGCCGGGTTCAGCGCCCACTGCGGTGACCGTGCCCGGCGAATCCGCGACCAGGCGCGTATAGCCGAGGCGATTGGATGCGATGTCGAGCTGCGATTGCGCGGCAGTGACCTGCGACTGGGCCGCCCGGAACGTGGCCTCGACCTGATCGAAGCGCGCCTTCGAGATGAAGTTCTGCGCCAGCAGTTCCTTGTGCCGGTCATAGTTGTTGCGCGCTTCGACCAGCTGCGCGCGTGCCGCGGCCACGTTCGCGCGTGCACCCGCCACACCGCTTTCCTCGTTCTCGGGATTGAGGACAGCAATCAGTTGCCCCGACTTGACCCTGGCCCCGACGTCGACGCGGCGTTCGACGACCCGGCCATCGATGCGGAACGAGAGGTTGATTTCCGACTGCGCCTGCACCGTTCCGGTCAGCGAAATGGTTTCGCCGCCCGGAAACATCTCGACCTTCATGTAGCGCACCGGTCGTATGTCGGGCGCCGGCGCTTCGGCGGCAGGCCGGCAACCGACGAGGAGGACCCCCAGAGCAAAGACGGCACTGCAGGCGGCAGCACGACGGCGTGAAGCATCCCGGACGGGATCATGCAGGGACGAAGTCAAGGGAGCGGTCTCCAAAAAATTACGAAGGGATCCGGCCGTGCCGACAGGTAGGTCGCATCCTGCAAGCGCTGAACCAGTGCCCGACATGTCCATTCAGCAAGGACGCCAGCGACGACATGGATGAGTTCCTGGCACAACTTTGCCCTGAATGCTTGACTTCATGGACTGAGCGAAGGATTCTAACTTTGAACAACTTGAAGTCAAACGGACTGGGACTGCGATCTGTGGACTGCGACTGGCGCGCACCAGTGCGTGCAACCCCTTTGTCACAATGCCCCCGACCATGCAATCGACCATCGGCTTGATGACGACCCCGCGCATTCGATGGCTCAGCTTCGACACAACTCGGTATCGCGGGCGCCGCAGTCGACGCAGCGCGTGGTGGCGCGTGCCGCAGACCGCGGGCCGACTCGCGCTGATCGGTGTTGTCGCGCTGCGGCTGGCTGTGGCACGCTGATCCGCAATCCGGTCCCTCCCGAACTGACGACTACGGCCATCGTGCCCGGCATGCCGGATGTGCGTGCCTGGGCGGGTCACGCGAGCCCGGCGATGCAGGACGACATCGTGCTGTCGTACAAGCAGGAGTCGCGCGCCGAGTTTCCGGTCGGCGCCGATGGGCGCGTCCAGTACTCGCATCTGCTGCTTTCCGGTGGCGGCGCCAACGGAGCCTTCGGTTCCGGCCTGCTGAACGGCTGGACCAAGGCCGGTACCCGCCCCGTGTTCAAGATCGTCACCGGCGTTTCCACTGGGGCGCTGATGGCGCCTTACGCGTTCCTCGGGCCCAAGTACGACGATGCCTTGCGCGATCTCTACACGACGACGCGGTCGCAGAACATCTTCGTCAGCGGCTCGCTGTTCGGCATGATCTCGCAACTGTTCTTCGGCGAAGCCCTGACCGACACCGGCCCGCTCGCAACGATGATCGCGCAGCATGTCGACGAGCAATTCGTGCGCGAGGTGGCTGCGGCGCACTCGCAGGGCCGTCGACTCTACATTGGCACGGTCGAACTCGACGCTCAGCGCTTCGTCGTGTGGAACATGGGCCTGATCGCCCAGGCGGACTATCCGGACAAGGTCCGGCTGTTTCGCAAGGTGATGCTGGCGTCGGCATCGATCCCGGTGGTCTTCCCGCCGGTGTTCTTCGACGTGGAGGCCGGAGGCAGCCTCTTTGACGAGATGCACGTCGACGGCGGCGTGGCAGCCATGGTGTTCTTCAATGCTGGTCTGTTCAGTCCTTCGGTCGCGCGGGCGACCGCGGGCGCCGCGCCAGGCTACGACCGGATCTTCGTGATCCACAACGGCCAGCTGGCCCCGCCGACGCCGACACCGACACCGCGCACCGTCCGCGGAATTTCGAGCCGCGTGCTCGAAGCGGCTGGCCGTTCCGCCGTGATCGGCGACCTGTTCCGCATCTACACGATCGCGCAGCGGGAAGGAGCCGAGTACCGCTGGGTCACGATCCCGGACGACGTGAGTCTGCGGGGCGATGAGTTCTTCGACCCCGTCTTGATGACATCGCTCTACGAACTTGGCTTCAAACGCGGCGTTGCCGGCGGCGACTGGAATACGCGCCTGCCGGGCGAACTCCACCACCTGCGCAGCCGGGCCGAGTCGGCCGACGCTGGCCCTCGCGCCGGTTCGCGAGAGCCAGCACTCTCAGTGCACGATGCGGTCGAACACGAACTTGCCGTTCTTCACGTCGACCGGAATTACGTCCTTCGGCCCGAAGCGGCCCTCGAGCACGAGGCGGGCCACCGGATTCTCGATCTCCTGCTGGATCGCACGCTTCAATGGCCGCGCACCGTAGAGCGGATCGAAACCGACCTTTGCAACTTCGGCGAGCGCCGCGTCGCTGACGTCGAGCTTCATGTCCTGCGCCGCGAGTCGCAGTTCGAGTCGCTTCAGCTGGATCTTCGCGATCGCCTTGATCTGGCGTGAGTCGAGCGCCTGAAACACGACGATCTCGTCGATCCGGTTCACGAACTCGGGCCGGAAGTGCTTGCGCACCTCGCCCATCACCGTGTTCTTGATCAACTCGGGGTCCTGTCCGGCCATGCGCTGGATGTCGTGCGAGCCCAAGGTTCGACGTCATCACGATGACTGTGTTCTTGAAGTCGACCGTGCGGCCATGGCCGTCGGTCATGCGGCCGTCGTCGAGCACCTGCAGCAGCACGTTGAAGACATCCGGGTGCGCCTTCTCGACCTCGTCGAACAGGATCACCGCATACGGCTTGCGGCGCACGGCCTCGGTCAGCGCACCGCCCTCGTCGTAGCCGACATATCCCGGCGGCGCGCCGATCATGCGGGCCACGGAGTGCTTCTCCATGTACTCGCTCATGTCGATGCGGATCAGGGCGTCCTCGGTGTCGAACAGGAACTCGGCCAGCGCCTTCGTCAGTTCGGTCTTGCCCACGCCGGTAGGTCCCAGGAACAGGAACGAACCATACGGGCGGTTCGGGTCCGCCAGGCCCGCCCGCGAGCGGCGGATTGCATCGGACACGAGCCGCACGGCCTCGTCCTGGCCGACGACGCGCCGGTGCAGGAAGTCTTCCATTTTCAGCAGCTTCTCGCGCTCGCCCTGCATCATCTTGCTGACCGGAATGCCGGTCGCGCGTGACACCACTTCGGCGATTTCTTCGGCGCCAACCTGCGTACGCAGAAGGTGCGGCCTGCCCTTCGGCGCTTCAGTCTTTTCGGCGGCCTTCAACTGCTTCTCGAGTTTTGGAAGCTGCTCATGCTGGATTCGGGCTGCTTCCTCGTACTTGCCGCTGCGCTGCAAGGCCGGCAACTGCGCCTTGAGCTTGTCGATCTCGGCCTTGATCGAGGCAGCTCCCTGCACCGCCGCCTTCTCCGCGCGCAACAGTTCGTCGAGGTCCGCGTACTCCTTCCCGAGCCGCTTGATCTCCTCTTCGATGAGCGCCAGCCGCTTCTTCGATGCTTCGTCGTGTTCCTTCTTCACCGCTTCGCGCTCGATCTTCAACTGGATCAGGCGCCGGTCGAGCTTGTCCATCGACTCGGGCTTGGAGTCGATCTCCATCTTGATGCGCGCAGCCGCCTCGTCGATCAGGTCGATCGCCTTGTCGGGCAGGAAGCGGTCGGTGATGTAGCGGTGCGACAGCTCGGCCGCCGCGACGATGGCCGGGTCCGTGATCTCGACACCATGGTGCAGTTCGTAGCGCTCCTGCAGTCCGCGCAGGATGGCGATGGTCGCCTCGACACTGGGTTCGTCGACCAGTACCTTCTGGAAGCGGCGCTCGAGCGCAGCATCCTTCTCGATGTACTTGCGGTACTCGTTGAGCGTGGTGGCGCCGATGCAGTGCAGCTCGCCGCGCGCGAGCGCGGGCTTGAGCATGTTGCCGGCGTCGATCGCGCCCTCGGCCTTGCCGGCGCCGACCATCGTGTGCATCTCGTCGATGAAAAGGATGATGCGGCCCGACTCGGCGGAGACTTCCTTCAGCACGGCCTTGAGCCGTTCCTCGAATTCGCCGCGGTACTTGGCGCCGGCCAGCAGGCCCGCCATGTCGAGCACCAGCACGCGCTTGCCCTTGAGCGTCTCGGGCACTTCCTCGTTGACGATGCGCTGCGCGAGGCCCTCGACGATCGCGGTCTTGCCGACACCCGGCTCGCCGATCAGGACCGGATTGTTCTTCGTGCGCCTCTGCAGGATCTGGATGGTGCGGCGGATCTCGTCGTCGCGGCCGATCACCGGGTCGAGCTTGCCCTGCTGCGCGCGCTCGGTCAGGTCGATCGTGTACTTCTTGAGCGCCTCGCGCTGGCCTTCGGCCTCGGCGCTTTCGACCGGGGCACCGCCGCGCACGGCGTCGATCGCCGCTTCGAGCGCCTTGCGGCTGACGCCGTGCTCGCGGGCAAGACGTCCCGCCTCGCCCTTGTCGTCGGCCACCGCCAGCAGGAACATCTCGCTCGCGATGTAGCTGTCGCCGTGCTTCTGCGCTTCCTTGTCGGCTGCATTGAGCACGCTGGTTAGGTCGCGCCCGGCCTGGATCTGGCTGTCGCCCTTGACCTGGGGCAGGCGCTTGATTGCCGCGTCGAGTGCCGACGTCAGCGCGCCGACGTTCGCACCGGCGCGCTGGAGCAGTGAGCGCGCCCCGGCATCGCTCTGGCGCAGCATGGCCAGCAGCACATGCACGGGCTCGATGTACGAGTTGTCATGGCCTGCGGCGATCGACTGGGCGTCGCCGAGAGCTTCCTGGAACTTGGTCGTCAGTTTGTCGATACGCATGGTTGTGCCCTACCCCCAAAGCTCGTTCTCCCCATTGAAAGTGAGGTGAAGTCAACGGTTTTCAAGCCAAAGTGCCGATCCCATTGCTTTGCTAGCATCGGTCGCAGATGGCGGCCGCCTGCTTCCGTTGGGACCACCGTCCTTTGCGGCTGTCCCCGTCGATTCAGGACTGCACTGTGCGCCTCGGACTGCTGGCACTGATTGTCACCCTGCTCGGTCTGCCCATCGGCGTACAGGCGCAGCCAGCGGACCCCGAGGACGATGGTGTTCGACTGGTGACCGTGTCCGGTGTCAGCGGGCAAGTAGCCACTGCGCTTGAAACCAGCCTGGCGCGCTTCCGGCTTGCTCCCGAGGCTGACGAAGCCGACGAAGAGCGAGAACTGCGACGCGCCGAACGAGCTGCCACGGAGGTCCTGGCCACCGAGGGATACTTCAGCCCTCGCGTCCGCTTCGAGCCGAATTCCGCCGGCGATCCACGCTATCGACTCGTGGTGGAACCGGGGCGCCTTACCCGGGTCACGTCCGTCGAAATCAGCTTTCGCGGCGCGCTTGCCGACGCTGCGTTTGCCGAGCGCGCGGCCGCCCTGAAGAAGAACTGGACCCTGCCGGTCGGGGCACCGTTTCGCAGCGCCGATTGGGAGACCGCCAAGAACCGGATGCTGCTGGCCACCACGGCCCGCGACTTCGCGGCAGCGACCCTCGCTCAGTCGAGCGCCGACGTCGACGCCGAGGCCAGCGCAGCCGTTGTCCGCGTTGAAATCGACAGCGGTCCCGCGTACCGCGTCGGATCGTTGCGGGTCGAGGGTCTCGAACGGCACGATGCCACGCTGGTCGAACGCTTCAATCCGTTCCAGCCCGGCCAGCCCTACGATCGCGCGCTGATGCTCCAGTTCCAGCAGTCGCTGCAGGAAGCTTCGTTTTTTTCGAGCGTTGTCGTCACGCTGGACCTGGATGCCGCCACCGCCGACAACGCACCGATCAAGGTGCTGGTGCGCGAAGCGCTGACCCGGCGCTTCTCGGCGGGCGTGGGCTTCGCGACCAACACCGGTGCCCACCTCGAGGCCGTGTACCGGCAGTCCATCACCTTCGGTCGGCCGTACCAGCTGCAGACGGGCTTTCGCATCGACCAGACCGGCGAGTTCGCCTATGCCGACCTGATCTTCCCGCCCCGGCCGGGCGGTGCCCGCGACAGCATCGGCGTGCTGGTAGAAAACTCGGACATCGAAAACCTGCAGATCAATCGCTGGGGCGTCGGCGCGGCGCGCTCGAAGCTGAACGGCCCGCGCGACGGCCTCAATGTCGAGACACAACTGGCGCTGAACTTCGAACACGAGCGCCGCGAAACACCGCTCGATCCGCCCATCACGCTCGACGTGTTGTCGACCACCTATACCTGGATCCGCCGTGACGTCGACGACATCACCAATCCGCGCCGCGGCAACCTGATCCAGCTGCAGGGATCAGTGGGACTGGGCGGACTGTCTATCGACGATGCGTTCGTGCGCGGGTTCGGCAGCATCGTCCAGTATCTCCCCGTCGCTGGACGTGACGTGCTGATCCTGCGCGGTCAGGTCGGCGCGGTCGAGGCCGAAAGCACGAATGTCGTGCCGAACAAGTTCCTGTTCCGCACCGGTGGCGCGCTGACCGTGCGCGGCTATGACTACGAAAGCCTCGGTGTCGAACAGGGCGGCGCCATCGTCGGTGGTCGGGCCCTGGCGGTCGCGTCCGTCGAGTACGTGAAGTGGCTCGAACGGTGGGACGGCAACTGGGGAGTGGCCGCCTTCGTCGATGCGGGCGATGCCGCGAGCCGCTTCCATGACCTCGACCCGGCTCTGGGCTACGGATTGGGAGTTCGCTGGCGCACTCCGGCAGGCCCCCTGGCGGTCGACGTGGCCTGGGGTGAACGATTTCAGCAGCTGCGTGTGCACTTCTCGGTGGCGATTGCGTTCTGAAACCCATGGATCCCGCGCCCGCTCCCGTTCCGCCGCCCTCACGTCCGCGCCCGTCATGGGTCGGCTCGCTGGCCGCTGTGCTCGGACCCGGGCTGGCGTTGTTCCTCTTGCTTTGCGGCTCCCTCTGGTGGATGGCGACGACGGCGCCGGGACTGCGCCTGGCTGCGGCGCTCGTCAACGCCGTCGTTCCCGGAATAACCCTCAACGGTGTCGATGGTTCGCTCACGGGTGGGCTGCGTGCGGCCTCGTTTGTCTACGCCAGCGAGTCGTGGTCGCTGCGCATCGAGGACCTGGTGATCGAACCGCGCGGGTGGAAACTGTGGGATCGGCGCATCGATGCCGAGCGCGTGTCAGCGCGCCGCGTGCACATCGAATGGGTTTCAAGCGGCGGACCCGGCACGGTGCCCTCATCGCTGGGTCTACCGTTCGATCTCGTCGTGCGCCAGGGCAACATCCAGGAACTCGCGCTCGGTGCGCGCGGCGCGCCTGCGCTGGTTTTTCGACGCATCGACCTGGCGGGAACGATGGGACAGACGGGTATTGACGTCGCCCGCATCGGCGCCGAAGTCGACCGCACCCGCATCGCTGCGCGAGGAACCATCGGCGCCCTGCCGCCGTTTCCGACGCAGGCCCAGGCGCGGCTTGAAGCCAGTGCCCGGGAACGCGCTGTGGTTGCCGACATCGTGGCGCAGGGTTCGTTACAGGAACTGACGCTCGAACTGCGTGCCGACGACGACGCGGCCCGCGCGAAAGCCACGGCGAGCCTGCGATTGTTCGACGTCGTGCCACTCGAACGCCTGCGGGCCGAGGTGGAAGCGCTCGACCCCGCGCTGTGGTTCAACGATGTGCCGACGATGCAGCTGCGTGCCCGTGCCGAGTTGCTTCCGACCACCCGTGCCGACGGAAGTTGGTCGGTGTCCGGCCCGTTTTCTGTCGAGAACAGCATCGCGGGTCCGGCCGACAGGAACCGGGTGCCGATCCGGTCGCTGCGCGGAACGCTCGATTGGGGCAAGGACACACTCGCGCTCGACATCGACCGCGCCGAGGGCGTGCGCGGCACGGCACACGGGACGCTGACGTGGTCCACTGCGGAGGGTCTCGCGGTGCAGGCGCAGTTCAGCGGCATCGACGCGGCCACGTTGCACAGTGGCGCCGTCACCACGAACGCGACCGGCCAGGTGACGTACACGTTGAGCAGCGGCGAACAGCGGTTCAACGGCAGTGTCCGCAATGCGAGCGGACTGCCGCTCAGTGCCGACGTGGTCGCGTCGATACGCGACCGGGTGCTGGAATTGTCGACCGGTCGTCTTCGGCTCGGTGCGGGACGCGCGGATCTGCGCGGCCGACTCGAATTCGGCGGCGTGCAGGCGCTGCAACTCAGCGGCAACTTTGCGGATCTCGACCTCTCGCAACTCGTGCGCGGCATTGACACGCGCCTGAACGGGACTCTCGACGTGCAGGGACGCCTGCAGGCACCCCTCAGCGGCCAGGGCCGATTCGCACTGGCCGACAGCCGCATTGCCGGTCGCCCGATCACCGGCCGCGGATCCGTGAGCCTTGCCGACCGACGCTTCGACGCCGACGTCGAATTGCGCTCCGGCGATGCGCGGGTGACCGCACTCGGCGGGCTGGGCGACGGGCGCGAACTTCAGCTCGCACTGTTTGCGCCCGAGATCGAGCCGCTGTTGCCGGGCTACGCAGGCCGGCTCGACGGACGAGCGACGATTGCTGGCGAGATCGAGGCGATTCGCATCATCGCGACGGCAGCGGCGACGGATCTGCGCGTCCCGGGCGGTCATCGGATGGCCAGCGTCGTCGCGTCGTTCAATGGCGGAGTGTCGGTCAACGAACCGCTGGCCGTGACCGTAAAACTGAGCGGACACACCGGTCCCGGCGGTCCCGATAGTTCACTGGCCGGCGCCACGCTGGTCGGACGTGGCACGACCACCAACGCGACGTTCGAGCTCAACGGCGCCACCGCCACGCAGCAGCCTATCCGGGTCATCGCCAACGGCGGCGTGCGCGACGGGGCGTGGCGCGGATCGCTGGTCGCCGCGGAAGCCGGCGCGCCGCTGGATCTGCTGATGCGCACGCCGGCCCCCTTGATGATCTCGCTCGAGGCGATCGCCCTCGGTCCGATGGATTTCCAGATGCGGGGCGCGCGTTTCATGGCCGTCGAAGTGAGCAGCACAGACGGACGCTGGCGGACATCAGGCAGCTTCGAAGGCATGCAGCCGCAAGCCCTCGACGCGGAAGCGCGGGCCCCGCGCCGCGTCGTGCGCAGCGGTGCCGGGGACCGTGTCCCGCTGACACTGGCCGGCCGCTGGAACCTCGAGTACACCGACACCGTCAATGGCATCGCCGTTGTCGAGCGCACCGGTGGCGACATCTACAGCGGCATCGACGCGCTCAACCCGATCGGCGTCAGCGACGTCGGCGCTGCGCTCAACGTGCTCGACAACCGGGTCACCGGCAACGTCTACGTCCGTGGACGCGCACTGGGCAAGATCGATGCCGAGATCGATGCCTACGTCGACCCTGCCATGCCTGGTGGCCGCGTGCTCGCGCAGAACCGGCCGTTTCGCGTGGCGATCGATTCGACCCTGCCCGATCTCAGCTGGATCGGACCGCTGATCGGTGACAACGTCCAGTTCGGCGGCAAGGCGTCGATCAGCGCGGCCATCGGCGGGACCCCGGCGGATCCGACATCGACCGGCGCACTGCGCGGCGAAGCGTTGAGTCTTGCCTGGGTTGACCAGGCGGTCCGGTTGGAGAACGGGAAGCTGGATGCCGTGCTGGAAGACGGCGTGCTCGTGATCAACGAACTGCTGTTCTCCGGAAACCCGCGCGTAGCCCCACTCGACAAGCGCGCTCTCGAAGGACTCGACTCCAACCGGCCGTTCGAGGTGCGGGCGGTCGGCCGCATCGCGCTGCGGTCGCTCGCCGGCAGTATCGGTGTGCAGGCCACGCAGTTGCCGGTACTGCAGCGAGCCGACCGATGGATGGTCCTGTCAGGCAGCGGCGGCATCACCCTGTCCCCGCAACGGGCGGATCTCTACGCCAAGCTGACGGTCGATGGCGCCTACATCAACTTCGACAACCTGCGCGCTGGTCGCAGCCTGCCGAACGACGTCGTGGTCACCCGCGCCGGTGCACAACGCAAGGCCACGACGACCGCGCCCGTTGACGTGGCGCTCGACATGCAAGGCAATCTCGGACAACGCTTCTACATCGAAGGCGCCGGTCTCGAAGCGCGCCTGGCGGGCGAAGTCAACCTCTCCGGAAGACCGTCCCAGCTGCGTGCGGAAGGCAGCGTTCGAACGGTCGACGGTGTCTATGCCGGCTACGGACAGCGCCTGCAGATCGAGCGGGGCATCGTCACGTTCCAGGGCCCGATCGACAACCCCGCACTCAACGTGCTGGCGGTGCGCTCGGGCCTGCCGGTCGAGGTCGGCGTCGCCATCGGCGGGACAGCGCAGCGTCCCTTCGTCCGCCTGCACTCCGATCCCGCGATGTCGGACACCGAGAAGCTCAACTGGCTGGTGCTCGGCCGTCCGCCGGGCGCCAGTGACGGCAACGATCGGGCCATGCTGTCGGCAGCCGCGAGCGCGTTGTTCTCGGGGCAGGCCGACAGTGCCAGTGCCGGCCTCATACGCAGCCTCGGCATCGACCAGATCACGCTGCAGCCCGGGCAAAGCAGCGGCTCACTGCTGCCGCGCGAGACGGTCGCCGGTCGGCTGCGCAGCAGCGGTGTCTCGACGCCGAACGCGGCTGCCGCCGACTTCCTCGCGGTCGGCAAGCGAATCAATGACGATCTGTTCCTCTCGTTCGAACAGGCGCTCAGCGGTGCCGAGTACTTCGTGGCGCTGAACTACCGCCTGACGCGCCAGTTGTCACTGATCGCCCGCGCCGGCAGCACCAACGCCCTTGACCTGGTCTACTCGATCGCTTTCGACTGAGCGTGATCGGGCTGAGCGCATTGGGGCTGAGCGTCCCGGCCGCGCGCCGGTGGGCGGTCGCGGGAGCTGCTGTTCCGCCCAGTCGCAGAGCTAGGCGGGACGGCGCTTGAACAAGCCGAACAGGTAGCCGGCCACGCGCGCCGGCTGCAGCAGCAGGCTGTATCCGAACAGGTACACCACCAGGCCGCCGACGTTGCGTCGGACCTTCAGGCCATGATCATGGAACATTGCGCGCATCACGTAGAAGATCACTATGTTGAGCAGCAGCGCGGCGGGCAGCAACGCCAGCGCCATCGGTCCCAGCAGCAGGTGATTGCTGTACGCGACGGACAGGACGACACCCGGAACAAAGGCGAGCGTGAATGCAAGATCGGTCCACGGAAACAGCAGGTGCCATGCGACAAACAGCAGCGTTGTGCGCCGACGGATCAGGTCACTTGGCAGGTCGCGCAGCGCGCGCAGCGTCACGCGTGCATGGCGCGCGCGTTGGCGAAGCAGGGATTTGAGATCGGCGGGAACGATGACGAAGCAGCACGCGTCCTCGGCGAAACCGATGCGCCAGCCTTTCTGCAGCATGTCCCACGTCAGCAGCACGTCTTCCGCGACGTCGGAGCGCCAGCCGCCGACTTCGTTCAACGCAGCGCGGTCGTAAATCGTGAACGCGGCCTCGGCGACCACGGTGCCCTGGTACTGCGACTGCATCCGTTTCATCGACGCCAGGCCATGGAAGTAGTCCCACTCCTGGGCGCGCGTGAGCCAGTTGTCTCGCGAATTGCGCACCAGCACGCAGCCGGCCACCGCACGGACATCCGGCTCGGAAGCCACATAGCGCTCGACCATGCTCCACAGCGCATCGCCGAACAGGATCGCGTCCGCATCGAGCGTGACGATGAGTTCGTGCTGGGCGCTTTCGAGCGCACGGTTCAGCGCCGCCGCCTTGCCCCGGTTGCGGCTCTGTCGCAGCACCTTGATCCAGCGATACCCCATGTCGCGCACTATCTGCGCCGTACGATCGGACGACGCATCGTCGATGAGGATCACTTCGAAGGGACCTGGATACTCCTGGCGGCGGATGCTCTCGATGGTCTGGGCAATCGACTGCGCCTGGTCGCGCACGTACATCAGCACTGACAAGGCCGGATAGCGGGCGAGTGCGCGCCTCGGCGGACGCCGGTCCAGCAGCAGGCCGGCGACGATGAACATGTTCATCGCACTCGGGACCAGGGCCAGCCCGCCGATGGTGAAGATCGCAGCTGCCAGTCCGATCGAATTGGCGAGCGCGTTGAACCAGAAGGAGGATGCCCAGACGGTGAAGGCGAACCACGCCACCGTGACGACGCTCACCGCAAGCAGCCTGCGACGCTGTGCGGGCTCGGCATTTCGCAGCCTCGGCAGGTCGATCAGGGGCGCGCGCACGGATGCCGGGGCAGCCGGGGTCGCCGGGGTCGCGGCTTCACTGGCCTGCGGCGAACGCGATGCGGACGTAGGATTCATCAGCTTAGGCAGGCGTCGACAGCGCGGTTGCTCTACCGCGACGCATCGGCGGTCGGGCGGGATGAAAACTCGCGCTTCGCCTTTACGTACTCGTTGACGCACTCCACCGTCGCGGCCGACGGATCCCGGCAGTTCGCCGACGGCTTGTAGAAGCGCTTCCACGCCTCTTCGCTTTCAGTCGCACTCCGGCGCGCTTCGTCGATGGCCTTCTGCCGGCGCGCCGCTTCATCGCGTTCGGCACGTGCCCGTGCCTCGCTCACACTGTCGGCCGTGCCGATCTCCCGGCGGGCTCGCTCGGCCGCCTCTTCCGCCGCCAGCCGCTCCTGTTCCGCGCGGGCCTGGGCCTCGCGCTCCCGGGCTTTCTGGAGTCGGATCGCTGCGGCCCTCGACGCGGCTGCTTCGGGCGCATCGGACACGACAGCCGGCCCGGGCTCGAGCGATTGAATGAATACGCCGACCAGAATCAGCGCGATCCCGCAGGCAATGCAGATGGCCGAGCTGACCGGGATTCTCCGGCCCGGCGCTGCCATGGCGATTTCAGTTGTTCCCATCGTCGAGAAACCTGCGATTCCGGTGTTACTGCCCTGAATCGGCAATCCGGAACGGGTCTGCAGCAGGTGATCCGATTAATTGGCTGCCTCTGCCGCGCGACTTCAACGCAGGCGGCGGTTCTCAGCCACTTGGCCGACCGCCATTCCTGGGGCGACCGATGTCACCCGTGCTAGGTTGGCGCCCACCAACCGGATGAAGTCGGGTTGGCAGATTCAAAGTGATCCACCCAGCTGGAACGCGCGTGCTTTCTTCGTCCGCGTGGCTCAGGCCGACTGCGCTGCGGCCTGATGAGGAGGAGCCATCACCGCGTCGGACCGACGAATGCGGAACCAGGCCGAGTAAAGCGCCGGCAGGAACAACAGCGTCAGCACGGTGGCCACGACCAACCCGCCCATGATGGCGATCGCCATCGGCCCCCAGAACACGCTGCGCGACAGCGGGATCATGGCCAGCACCGCCGCCGCCGCGGTCAGTGCGATCGGCCGCAGCCGGCGCACTGCTGCTTCGATGATCGCCTCCCATGCAGGCATGCCGTCCTCCCGATTGCGTTCGATCTGATCGACCAGGATCACCGAGTTGCGGATGATCATCCCGAACAGCGCGATGACGCCGAGTTGTGCCACGAAGCCGAACGGCGCACGGAACACCAGCAAGGCTGCCGCCGCGCCGATCAGGCCGAGCGGACCGGTGAGAAACACCAGCATCGACCGTGAGAACGAATGCAGCTGCAGCATCAGCAGCGTGAAGACGATGAAGAGCATCAGCGGGATGTTGGCCGCGATCGCGCCACCGGCTTTCGATGATTCCTCCGCGGCCCCAGCGACCGCGATCCGGTAGCCCGCCGGCATGCGGCTTCGCAGTTGCGCCATGCGCGGATCGGCCGCGACCTGGGCCGACACAGTGGGCCCCTGGATGCCCGGTCGGACATCGCTCTGCACGGTGATAGCGTAGTCGCGATCCTGGCGCCAGATGATGCCGGGCTCCCAGCCGAATTCAATCCTGACCAGCTGTGAAAGCGGCACGGCACGGCCCGAGGCCGTCGTGATGTTGGCCTCGGCAAGGCGCGAGATCACCGCGCGCTCGTCGAGCGGCTGGCGCAGCACGATATCGATCAGCTGGTCGCCCTCGCGAAACTGGCCGATCGTGCTGCCGGAAAGTATCGTTTGCGCGGCGCGGGCCAGCGACTGCGTCGAGATACCGAGCGCGCGGGCACGGTCCTGGTCGAGTTCGAGACCCAGGCGCTTGACGCTCTCGTTCCAGTTGTCATTCACTCCGCGCGTGTTCGCATTGGCGCGCATCACCTCCTTCACCTCGTCGGCGATGGCGCGTACGGTCCGCGCGTCCGGCCCCTGCACCCGGAACTGCACCGGGTAGGGGACCGGAGGTCCGTTGGGCAGCAGCTTCACGCGCCCGCGCAGGTTGGGAAAGTCGTCGCGGAAAAGCTCGGTGATCCTGGCCTGCAGCGTATTGCGAGCCTTGAGATCCCTGGGCGTGATGACGATCTCCGCCAGGTTCGTGTTGCCGAACTGCTGGTCCTGCGGCAGGTAGAAGCGCGGCGCGCCGGTGCCGACGTAGCTCACGTACCAGTCCAGTTCCGGCTGGCGCCCCAGCCAGCGCTCGAACTCGCGCGTTTCCTGCTCGGTCGCCTGCAGGCTCGACCCCTCGGGCAGCCAGAGGTTGACCACCAGTTCGAGGCGACTCGAGTCAGGGAAGAACTGCTGCTCGATGAAGCGGAAACCGCCGATACCGAGTGCGAGCGCCGCGACCGTAATTGCAATCACGGTCTTGCGCCAATCGACGCACCAGTCGACCAGCCGCCGGAAGCGCCGGTAGAACGGCGTATCGAACAGTTCATCGTCACTGTGCACCCCAGCACTGGGCTTGACCTTCAGCAGCCACACGCCGAGCAGCGGAACAAACAGCACGGCCACGAACCACGAGATGACCAGCGCCAGCGCAGTGACCTGGAAGATCGACATCGTGTATTCGCCGGCCACTGACTTGGCCAGCGCGATCGGCAGGAAGCCGACCGCCGTGATCAACGTGCCCGTCAGCATCGGCATCGCGGTCGTTTCGTACATCGCTGTGACGGCGACCGACTTGCTGGCGCCCTCCTCGAGCTTGCGCACCATCATTTCGACCGCGATGATGGCGTCATCGACCAGCAGGCCGAGCGCGATGATCAGCGCGCCCAGCGAGATCTTGTGCAGGTTGATGCCGAGCAGCCACATGCCCAGCATCGTGATCGCGAGCACCAGCGGGATCGTGGCCAGCACGACCAGTCCGGGGCCTGGATCCACTCGCAGCGGCTTCGTGTGCAGGCCCAGGCTGAGGAACGACACCGCCAGCACGATGGCAAGCGCTTCCACCAGAACGCGCAGGAATTCGTTGACCGAGGTCGCCACCGCGCGCGGCTGATCCGCCACCTTGGTCATGTCGATGCCGACCGGCAACGACGCCTCGATGCGGCGCTCGGCCGCGGCCAGTTCCTTGCCGAGCCGGATGATGTCGCCGCCCTTCGTCATCGACACGCCGAGCCCGATGACTTCACGTCCCCCGCCGCCGGCGAAACCAGCCCGCATCTTGTCGCGCGGCGGATCGGTGTACGCGCGCGTGATCGTCGCGATGTCGGCCAGTCGGTACGTCAGGTTGTTGGCGCGGATCGGCAGTTGTCGCAGGTCCTCGAGCGAACGGAACTCACCGCTGATGCGTACCTGCAGGTTATCGGTCGGCAGCACCAGCACCCCGGAGCCCTCGACCGCATTCTGCGCACCGATCTGTGCCGCCAGCTGCGGAATGTCGAGCCCGATCTGCGCCAGCTTGCGATGCGAGATCTCGATGTAGATCTTCTCGTCCTGCACGCCGAAAAGATCCACCTTGGCGACGTTCGGTACCTTGAGCAGTTGCTGGCGGACGGCCTCGACGTAGTCCTTCAGCTCGCGATAGTTGAAGCCGTCGGTCGAGAACGCGAACATCACGCCGTAGACATCGCCGAACTCGTCGTTGAAAAACGGCCCCTGGACGTTCGGGGGCAGCGTGCCACGGATGTCACTGACCTTCTTGCGGACCTGGTACCAGGCATCGGCGACGTCGCGGCCACGCGTCGCCTCGTTCACCTGGACGAAGATCAGCGTCTCGCCCGGCTTGCTGTACGAGCGGATCTTGTCGATGCCGGGCGTTTCCTGCAGTTTCTTCTCGATCTTGTCGGTCACTTGCTCGGCCATCTGCGTGGCCGTTGCGCCTGGCCAGTAGGCGCGTACGACCATGGCGCGAAACGTGAACGGCGGGTCCTCGTCCTGGCCGAGACTGACGAAGGCGAAGAGCCCCCCCGCCAGCAGCACCACCATCAGGTAGCGCAGCAGGGGCGCGTGGTCGATTGCCCATGCGGACAGGTTGAAGGGCTCGCCGCGCGACACGTTGTCAGTCCTTCTTCGGAGAATCCGGCTTCACGGTCGCCGGAGCCGACGGAGCGAGCTGGGTCGCTTCCGACAACAGGCGGACTTTCTGTCCTTCCTTCAGCTGGTGCACCCCGGCGGTGACGACGATGTCGCCTGCCTTGAGGCCGTCGCCGATGACAATTTCGTTGCCGGCGACATTGACGATCTGCACGCGGGTGCGTCGCACCGACTGCGTGCCCGGATCGAAGAGCCATGTATGAGTGGCGCCGCCCTCGGCCTGCAGTGCCTGCAGCGGCACCGTAATGATCGGCTGCGCGATCGGCGTCGCAAAGACCACCGTTGCCGTCATTCCCAGCGCCACGGAGGGCGGCGGGTTCACCAGCGCGATGCGCGCCGGGAATGTGCGGGTCGCGGTATCGGCGACCGGCGCGAGTTCGCGCAGTCGCCCTTCGATCGGCGGGCCACCGGCCCACAGCCGCACCTGGATGTCGCTAGCGGCCCTGAGCAGTGCAAGCTGCTGTTCGGGGATGCCGATCAGCACTTCCTTTTCACCGGTGCGTGCGAGCCGGATCACCGACTGGCCGGCCGAGACCACCTGCCCCACCTCGGCGTCCACGCCGATCACGACCGCATCGTGAGGCGCGCGCAGGGTCGAATAGCCGGCCTGGTTGCCGCTGGCGCGTGCGCTGGCCTCGGCCTGCAGGTATCGGGCTTCGGCCGCGTCGAGTGATGCCTTGCGGCGATCCAGATCCGCTTGGCTGATGAATCCCTTGTGCTGCAGTTCCTCGAAGCGGCCATAGTCCGCGCGTTGCTGGTCGCGGTCGACCTTGGCCGCGCCGAGTCCGGCGTCCGCTGCCTCGGCGGCGAGTCGATAGTCCTGTGCGTCGAGCGTGGCCAGCGTCTGGCCCGCCTTGACGGCCTGGCCGACTTCGACCAGGCGTTGCGTCACACGCCCCGGAACCTGGAAGCCCGCGCGCGTTTCAACACGAGGTCGAACTTCGCCTGAGAACTCGGCCATGGCCGCGGTCGACCTGGGCGCGACCGTCATTGTCCTCACCGGCCGCAGTTCGTCGGAGGGCGGAGTCGAGCGCTGGCAGCCCGCAAGGACGACCAGAAACGAAACGGCGAGAAGAGCAGAACGCATGGCGGGACCAGTAAATAACTGACCGGTCAGTAATATAACCAGCGCCAGGGGAGCCGGTCAACTCCTGCTGCGTTGCACTAACGCAACCCCGGAACTACGAAACTACCCGGTAGGTTGCGATTCCCGCAAACGTCGCCAGCAGGGAACCGCCGAGATGCGCCAGGACATGGGTCGCGGCGGAACGCCAGTGCTCGCCTTGGAGCAGAACGACGCTTTCAGCCGAGAAGGTCGAGAAAGTCGTGAGGCCGCCGAGAAATCCGGTGATCAGCACCAGTCGCCAGAACGGCGAAATTGACGGGTGTGCAGCAAAGGCTGCGACGGCGACTCCGATCAGGTAACCGCCGATGAGGTTGGCCGCAAGCGTTCCCAGGGGAAGGTGAACGACGCGCGGGTTCAGCCAGTACGACAGCGCCCAGCGCAGCCACGCGCCCAGCACCGCACCGATCGCGACGGCCCCGAGCACAGTCATCAACGGTCCGTCACGCGTGATCATTCCGTCGCACCCTTCTCCCAGCGCTCGCGCGCAGTCTCGTCGCTCACACGCGCATCGACCCAACGCGCGCCCGACGGCGTTGCCTCCTTCTTCCAGAAGGGCGCCTCCGTCTTCAGGTAGTCCATGACGAACTCGCAGGCTGCGAATGCGGACCCGCGATGCGCACTGGTCACGATCACCAGCACGATCGGGTCGGTCGGACGCAACTCGCCGACGCGGTGGATGACCAGGATGTCGTACAGATCCCAGCGCGCACGCGCCTGCGAGACGATGTCGCCCAGCGCCTTTTCGGTCATGCCCGGATAGTGTTCAAGGGTCATCGATGCGACAGCGGCGCCCTCGTTCAGGTCGCGCACGACGCCGATGAAGCAGGCGATCGCGCCGATGCGCGGATTGGCCGCCCGCAGTCGCACGATCTCCGCGTTGACGTCGAACTCCTCATGCTGCACGCGGATCATCGTCGAGCCTCCTTCGTCTCGCCGGCGTGCTTCATCCGCCCGTCACCGGCGGGAAGAACGCGACTTCGGCACGCTCGTGGATCCGGGTGTCGTCGCGCGCCATCGCCTGGTCGACGGCAGTGCGCACGCGCGGCAACTCGCCAAAGGCCTCTGACCAGGGCGATCCGCGTGCCACGAGCCAGTCGCGCAACGCGCCCACGGTGTTCACGCCTGACGGCAACTCGCACTCCTCGCGCGCACAGCCGATGCGCTCGCGCAGTGCGGCGAAGTACATGACAGTGACGTTCATCGAGACAGCACCTTCAGGCGAGGAGATCGGAAAACGACAGGTAACGCACGCTGTCACCTCGGCCTATCGTCGCGCCCGCCGGGTGGTCGACGAGACCGTCGGCCCAGGCCGTGGAGTTCAGCACCGCCGAATTCTGCGTTGGGAACAGTTCTACTCCGTCTTCGGCATTGCGTCGCACGCGCAGGAACTCGCGCCGCTTGTCCGGCTTCGGCCAGTCGAAATCCGCGCGCAGCCTGAAGGCCTGGACGGCACTCGACCGCGCGCCCTGCCGATGAAGGACGAATGGACGACCGAAAAGCAGGAACGTCACGAAGCTCGAGACCGGATTGCCCGGCAGTCCGATGAAAGGAACGTTGCGGACCCGGCCGAAGGCCACTGGCTTGCCCGGCTTCATCGCGATCTGCCACAACTCGAGCGCCCCTTCCGCTTCGACCGCCGGCTTCACATGATCTTCTTCGCCGACCGACACCCCGCCCGACGTAATGATCAGATCGGCACGCGCAGCGGCCTCGACGAAGGCGGACCGGGTCCGTGCGCGGTCGTCCGGAATGATGCCGAGGTCGACGACTTCGCATCCCAGACGATCGAGCAGGGCACGCAGGACGAATCGGTTGGAGTTGTAGATGCGGCCGGCCGCCAGCGGCTCTCCGGGCATCGCCAGCTCGTCCCCGGTGAAGAACACGGCAACGCGCAGTCGCCGGTGCACCGTAACCCGCTCAGCGCCGACGGCCGCGATCAGGCCGACATCCTGGGGACGCAAGCGCGCTCCCGCGGCGACCACCGTATCACCGGAGCCGATGTCGATGCCGGCGCGACGTATCCATGCGCCACGTTGCGGCCTCTCGTTGAGCGTGACGCGGTCGCCGTGAGCGTTGCAGGACTCCTGCATGACGACCGCATCGGCACCCGCCGGAACCGGCGCACCGGTGAAGATGCGAGCTGCGGTGCCCGGCTCGAGAGGTACGCCGACGTGACCCGCGGCAATGCGCTGGCTCACGCGCAACGTCGTCCCCGCCGCCGGCACATCGAGTGTGCGCACCGCGTAGCCGTCCATCTGCGAGTTATCGAGCGGGGGCACCGCGAGCGCCGAGATGACGTCGGCCGCCAGGACGCGGCCATGCGCCTCCAGCGTCGGCACGGTTTCGACCTCGACGGGATCCGCACGCTGCAACATGCGCGCGAGCGCGTCTTCCACCGTAAGCATCAGTCGAGCCCCAGATGCATCGATATGAACTCGGCAATCTTAGCGGGCGCGTTCAGATCCAGCACCGGAAGCCCGGTGTCGATCGGGCCGTCGGCGGCGACAGCCACGACGTTCGGGTCGTGCGGAAAGATGGCGGGCTCCGCCTGGCTGGCTCGGCGCACTTCGATGCGCGGGATGTGGCCTTCGCTCTTGAAACCTTCGATGATCACCAGGTCGCACGGGGCCAGCAATGCCAGCAGTTCGTCGAGAGTCGCCGGTTGCTGCGGGGTCTCGGTCAGCATCGCCCAGCGCAGCGCGGTCGCAATCAGGACCTGTCCGGCACCCGCTTCGCGATACCGAAACGAATCCTTGCCCGGGCGGTCCATGTCGAAGCCATGGTGAGCGTTCTTGATCGCCGACACGGACAGGCCGCGCGCCCGGAAGATCGGAATCAGTCTCTCGATGAGCGTGGTCTTGCCGCTGTTCGAGTAGCCGATGACGCCGATTGCCTTCATGCCCCCTTAGACGCCGGCCGCTGCGATACGGGCCTTGATGAGCTGCGGATCCGCCCCGATGCTTTCGACCCGCTGCGGCAGCGCCTCAATGCCGGCGAAGGCCGCCGGCCGCTCCGGCGGATGTCCGAGCGCTTCGACTATCGTTTCAGCGAACTTGGCCGGCAGCGCCGTTTCGAGACAGATCATCGGCACCGGCGCGTCGCGATGTTCCAGCGCGACCTTGACCCCGTCCGCGGTGTGCGGATCGATCACGACGCCGTGGCGCTGCTCGATCAGCCGGATCGTGCGCAGGCGATCGACATGGTTGCTGCGTCCCGACACCATGCCGCACGAGCGGATGACGTCGAAAAATGGTGTTCCCGCCAGGTGGAACTCGCCGCGCGTGTCGATCTCCCACCACAGTTCGCGCAAGATGCCCGCATCGCGCCCGACGATGTCGAACATGAAGCGCTCGAAGTTGGAGGCCTTGCTGATGTCCATCGACGGACTGCTCGTTGCGTGCGTCTCGCCCCCGCCACGTACACGATAGCGACCGGTACGGAAGAACTCGTCGAGCACGTCGTTCTCGTTGGTGGCGAGCACGAGCTTGTCGATCGGCAGTCCCATCCTGCGGGCGATCCAACCGGAAAGTATGTTGCCGAAATTTCCCGACGGCACCGCGAACGAGACGCGCTCGTCCGAGCGGCTCGTCGCCGCGAGGTAGCCGCGGAAGTAGTAGACGACCTGGGCGACGATACGGCCCCAGTTGATCGAGTTGACGCTGCCGATGTGCCATTGCGCCTTGAACTCGAGGTCTCCCGCGACGGACTTCACGAGGTCCTGGCAGTCGTCGAACGTTCCCGCGACCGCCAGGTTGTGGATGTTCGCGTCCTGCAGCGAGTACATCTGCGCGCGCTGGAATTCGCTCATGCGCCCCTGCGGCGACAGCATGAACACATTGATGCCCGACCGTCCACGCAACGCGTACTCCGCCGCCGAGCCAGTGTCACCCGACGTCGCCCCGAGGATGTTCAGCCGTCCGCCGCGCTCCGAGAGCACATGTTCGAACAGCGCACCGAGCAGCTGCATCGCCATGTCCTTGAAGGCGAGCGTGGGCCCGTTGGACAGTTCGAGCAATGCCAGTCCGGGTTCCAGCCGGCGCAGTGGCGTGATGTCGCCCGCAGCGCTCCCGGGACGGCTATTGCTGTAGACCGACGCCGAATACGTAGCACGGCACAACTGCGCCAGGCGCGCCGGCGCAATGTCGGTCGCATAACGGCCGATGATCTCGGCCGCGAGCTCAGCGTAGGACAGCGTGCGCCATGCATCCAGGTCGGCGCGGGTCACCTGCGGGTAGTACGACGGAACATACAGGCCGCCATCGTCTGCGAGCCCCGACAACAGGATGTCGGTGAAGCCACGCTCGGGGGCACGGCCGCGCGTCGAGACGTAGCGCATGCCCGCCGCCACTACAGCAGCTCTTCCTGGCGGATGCGGATCACCGGCGCAAGCACGGTCGGCAGGGCCTCGATGCGACGTATCGCGGCATTGACCTCGCGCTCCACGGCGTCGTGCGTCAGCATGATGATGTCCGTCTGGTTCTCGCCTTCCGACGGTTCGCGCTGGAACAGCGCGTCGATCGAGATGCGGCCATCGGCCAGGATGCGCGTGATGTCCGCCAGAACACCCGGCTGGTCCGCGACCCGCATGCGGAAGTAGTACGACGTGATCGTATCCTCGATCGTGAGCCACGGGACCGTTGCCATCGCGTCGGCCTGGAATGCCAGGTGCGGGACATGATTTTCCGGATCGGCGGTAAGCATGCGCGTCACGTCGACGAGGTCGGCAATCACGGCGGAGGCAGTCGGCTCCGAGCCGGCACCCGCGCCGTAGTACAACGTCGTGCCCACTGCGTCGCCCTTGACGAGGATGGCGTTCATCGCCCCTTCGACGCTGGCGATGAGGCGCTGCATCGGTACCAGCGTCGGGTGGACGCGCAACTCGATGCCCTGCACAGTGCGCTTTGCGATGCCGAGCAGCTTGATGCGGTAGCCGAGTTGTTCGGCGTACTTGATGTCGGCGGCGGCCAGATGCGCAATACCTTCCGTGTAGGCCGCCTCGAATCTGATCGGCACGCCGAAGGCAATCGCGGCCAGCAGTGTCAGCTTGTGAGCCGCGTCGATCCCCTCGATGTCGAAGGTGGGATCGGCTTCCGCATACCCGAGCCGCTGCGCCTCGGCCAACACGACCTCGAACGGCAGTCCACCCGACCGCATTTCGGACAGGATGAAATTGCTGGTGCCGTTGATGATGCCGGCGATCCACTCGATGCGGTTGGCGGTCAGGCCTTCGCGCAGGGCCTTGATGATCGGTATACCGCCCGCCACCGCCGCCTCGAAGGCGACCATCACGCCGCGCGCTCGCGCCGCCTCGAAGATCTCGTTGCCATGGCGCGCGAGCAGCGCCTTGTTCGCCGTGACGACATGCTTGCCGAGTGCGATCGCCTCGAGCACCAGCGAGCGCGCCGGCTCGTGGCCGCCGATCAGTTCCACCACGATGTCGATGTCCGTCCGCCGGACGACGTCGAGTGGCTCGGTCGAGATCGGCAGTTCACCGCCCAGAAAGTCGCGCGCCTTGGCGACATCGCGAACCGCGACGGCCGCGATCTCGATACCCCGTCCGGCACGCCGGGTGATCTCCTGCTGATTGCGCCGGAGCACGCTGTACGTGCCGCGGCCCACGGTGCCCAGTCCGAGCAGACCGACCTTGATCGGATTCATCGTAATGTGGCCAGACGACGCACGCAGGCGCCGGAGGTTTCAGGAATTTGGCTTACGCCGCGGCCTTGTCGGGAACGCGCGGAACCAGCAGGCCGTCCTTGCGCAACATGTCCTTGATGCCACGCACCGCCTGCTTGATGCGGTGTTCATTCTCTATCAAGGCAAAACGCACATGGGTGTCACCATAGTCGCCGAAGCCGATCCCGGGCGACACGGCCACCTTGGCGTCGGCCAGCACCTTCTTGGCAAATTCGAGCGATCCCATTTCCCGGTACGGTTCCGGGATCTTGGCCCAGATGTACATCGAGGCCTTGGGTACGTCGACCATCCAGCCCGCCTCGTGCAGACCCCGCGCGAGCACGTCGCGCCGCCGCTGATATTCGCGACGTATCTCCTCGACGCAGTCCTGCGGCCCTTCGAGCGCAGCGATCGATGCAACCTGGATCGGCGTGAAGGTGCCGTAGTCGTGATAGCTCTTGATGCGCGCGAGCGCCGACACGAGGTCCTTGTTGCCGACCATGAAGCCGATACGCCAGCCGGCCATGTTGTAGCTCTTGCTCATCGTGAAGAACTCGACCGCCACCTCGCGGGCACCGTCGACCTCCATGATGGAAGGGGCGCGGAAGCCGTCGAAGGTGATGTCGGCATAGGCCAGGTCGTGCACGACGTAGATGCCGTGCTCGCGCGCCAGTGCAATCACGCGGCGGAAGAACTCGAGGTCGACGCACTGCGCGGTCGGATTGCTGGGAAAGCCGAGGATCATCATCTTCGGCTTGGGCAGCGACTCCCGAATCGCGCGCTCGAGTTCAGCAAAGAAGTCGACGCCGCCGTCCATGCG
The DNA here is from genome assembly GCA_963724365.1 of uncultured beta proteobacterium. GTDB lineage: Bacteria > Pseudomonadota > Gammaproteobacteria > Burkholderiales > Burkholderiaceae_F > JALORV01. The sequence continues at coordinate 154,098 of CAVRUR010000013.1, forward strand.
CACGGAACGGATGTCGGCGCCGGCGATGATCGCGCCGTAGATGTGAATCGGGTAGCTCGGGTTCGGCACCAGCACCGTGTCGCCGCGATCCAGTGTCGCGAGCATCAGGTGTGCCAGGCCTTCCTTCGAACCGATCGTGACGATCGCCTCGGAGTCCGGGTCGAACTCGATGCCGTAGCGCGTCTGGTACCAGTTGGTGATGGCGCGCCGCAGCCGGGGAATGCCCTTGGACACCGAGTATCCATGGGTATCCTGCCGCTGGGCGGCTTCGACCAGCTTGTCGACGATGTGCTTGGGCGTGGGTCCATCCGGATTACCCATGCTCATGTCGATGATGTCTTCGCCGCGACGACGCGCGGCCATCTTCAGCTCACCTGTGATGTTGAAGACATACGGCGGCAGCCGCTTTATGCGCGGAAACTCGACCATCTCCCTGGACCTCGGACACTGTGTTGCAAAGGCGCCGCAAACCAAACGCGCCGTTGCGATTTCCAGCCAGATAGCACTCGCTTGTGCGGCGCAACGTGTGCCTATAATGTACCCGAACTGTTCTCGCGTCGATCCGCGGCTCGCGGTCGATCGCAAGGAAGCCCGGAGCGAATTGAAACTGCACGCGGACTCACCGACAGCGCTCAACACGGTTACCGCCTACGGCTCCGGCTTCATTGAAGTCAACCAGATTCGCCATTCTTGCCCGCTGCTCATCGCGCCCGACCGTCCAGTCGAGCCGTGGGACGTTGCAGGATTCGATACCCTGACCGCCGACGACTTCGCCCGGCTGCGCGACCGCGTTCCCGAACTCGTGTTGCTCGGCACGGGAATGCGCCAGCGGTTTCCGCACCCGCGGCTGCTACGGCCGCTCACCGACGCACGGATCGGCTGCGAGTCGATGACCTCGCAGGCCGCCTGCCGGACCTACAACATCCTGATGGGCGAGGGCCGCAAAGTGCTGGCAGCCCTGCTCCTCGACGACTGAGGCATCCGTGACCATCGTTCTCGACAAAAAGGTACCCGACTTCCAGGCGATGTCCACCGCCGGTGAGATCCGTCTGTCGGCACTGACGGGCAGCATCGTGGTCCTGTACTTTTATCCCAAGGACAACACCCCGGGATGCACCACCGAGGGCGTCGACTTCGCTGCCAGTCACGCAAAGTTCAAGCGCGCGGGGGCCATCGTGCTGGGCATATCTCGCGACAGCATCAAGTCGCATGACGGATTCAAGGCGAAGATGGGATTCCCGTTCGAACTGATATCCGACCCGGAAGAGTCGCTGTGCAAACAGTTCGGCGTCATGAAGATGAAGAACATGTACGGCAAGCAGGTGCGCGGGATCGAGCGCAGCACTTTCGTGATCGACGCCGCCGGCGTGCTGCGGCGCGAATGGCGCGGCGTGAAGGTGCCGAACCATGTCGCCGATGTCCTCGCCTTCGTTCAGTCGATCACCTGACCGCATTGCTGCCAACGCTTACCCGATTCCCCCTCACGGCTCTGCCGCCCCTCTGATGCCCCTGCCGAAAGCTCCGACCAAGCCCGCCACACTGCTCGTTGCCATTCCCTCCGAACCGGCCCGCCCTGAACGGACCGCCAGCCTGCCGGTCCCCGTGGCCCACACGCCGGCGCCGTCTGCACCAACGCGCCCCACCCTTGCGACGCGACTGGCGGTCGTCGAATCGAAGCCACGCAGCAACGGCAAGAAGCCCCGTACGAACGAGCGCCCGAAGCTCTTTGTCGTCGATACCAATGTGCTGATGCACGACTCGACCAGCCTGTTCCGCTTCGAGGAGCATGACGTATTCCTGCCGATGATGACGCTGGAGGAACTCGACTCGCACAAGAAAGGCATGTCGGAAGTGGCGCGCAGCGCCCGCCAGGTCTCGCGCACGCTCGATGCACTGGTGGCGTCATGCAAGACGCCTATCGAAGACGGCATACCGTTGAGCGCCCTCGGCAACAAGGATGCTGCGGGGCGGCTGTTCTTCCAGACCCAGGCATTCGACGCGGCACTGCCGGCAAGCCTGCCGGCCGGCAAGGCCGACAACCAGATCCTCGGTGTCGTGAATGCGCTCAAGAACAAGCATATCGAGCGCGATGTGGTGCTGGTGTCGAAGGACATCAACATGCGCATCAAGGCGCGCGCGCTCGGACTGCCGGCCGAGGACTACTACAACGACAAGGTGCTCGAGGACACCGACATCCTCTACACCGGCGTCGCCCAGTTGCCCGCAAACTTCTGGGAAAAGAACGGCAAGGGCATGGAGTCGTGGCAGTCCGGCGGCTTCACCTACTACCGCATCTCGGGGCCGATCGTCGGCGACCTGCTGGTGAATCAGTTCGTGTTCCTGGAAAACGGCACCAGCTTCTACGCCCAGGTACGCGAGATCCGCGGCAAGTCCGCCGTGTTGCGCGTACTGCGTGACTACACCCATGCGAAGAACGCCGTATGGGGAGTGACAGCGCGCAATCGCGAGCAGAGCTTCGCTCTCAACCTGCTGATGGATCCCGAGTGCGACTTCGTCACGCTGATCGGGCAGGCGGGCACCGGCAAGACGCTGCTGGCGTTGGCCGCCGGCCTGTCGCAGACGCTGGAGACCAAGCGTTTCGCCGAGATCATCGTCACTCGCGCAACGGTGCCAGTCGGCGAGGACATCGGCTTCTTGCCCGGCACCGAAGAAGAAAAAATGGCGCCGTGGATGGGCGCACTCGAGGACAACCTCGAGGTGCTGAACAAGACAGACGACGCGGCCGGCGAGTGGGGCCGCGCCGCGACCAACGACCTGATCCGCACGCGCATCCGCATCAAGTCGCTCAACTTCATGCGCGGCCGCACCTTCATCAACAAGTACCTGATCATCGACGAGGCGCAGAACCTGACGCCGAAGCAGATGAAGACACTGATCACGCGCGCCGGGCCGGGCACCAAGGTCGTCTGCCTCGGCAACATCGCGCAGATCGACACACCCTACCTCACCGAGGGGTCGTCCGGCCTGACCTACGTGGTCGATCGCTTCAAGGGATGGCTGCACTCCGGCCATGTGACTCTGCAGCGCGGCGAGCGCTCGCGGCTGGCCGACCATGCCGCTGAGGTGTTGTAGACACCGCTACTTGCTGGCGTCCCTCACGCGCTCGTAGCCTGGCGGAAGAGTTTCCCAACGCGGCCCATCGCGTGCCATGCGATAACCGAGCGCGAACAGCTCCTGCATCTTCGCGGGGTCGAACAGTTCGTCGCCGCGTACTTCGACCCCGTCTGGCATCGTGACCCAGTGGAATCCGGCATCCTCTGCACTCGTGGCCACATAGATACGGAACAGATCGCCCGACGTCGCGCCCAGCGACAGTGCGCGCAACGTGCGGTGGCCGATAGCTCGCAGGGTGCGGTCCGTATGCTCGGCCTGCGGTGACAGCTGGCCGTTGTGGATGATGTACACGTCCTCGTACGAGGGCGTTGGCAGTTCGCGCTGGCGCACGATGGACGTCCGGAACAGTCCGCCGTTGTAGAACACGCGAAAGCCAACGGCACCGTCGACGTGCATCTCGTCGTAACGTCGGCCGTCGACATCGACCTCGAACAGCACCGGCTGCACAGCCAGCGGCACCGATGCCGACGCGAGCACCACATCCCGGAAGAGCTGCAATGCCTGCGGCGTTCCCGCCTGGGCAATGAGCCCCATGTTCCAGATGACGAAGCGCTGCGCATCCAGGTCGACGGTGCCGATGTAAAGCCGCCGCCCCTCGGCATGCGCTGCCGCGATTCGATTCAGCATCGTCATGTCGGTGTCGTTCGCGATGAGCCGCGCCAGCGGTGCCGAGTCGGCGACGGCCTCGCCACGCAGAACCTGCAGCACCAGGGAACGCGGCATGGAGAAGACGTCCTGCGTGGCCGTGGTCGTGTAGAAGTGCTTCATCCGGTCGTCGAACTCGGCCCCGAGAAATGCGAAGGGCGCCATCATGGCGCCCGTGGAAACACCGGTGACGATCTTGAAGACCGGCCGCTTGCCGCTTTCCGACCAGCCCTTGAGGAAGCCGGCGCCGAATGCCCCATTAGGCCCACCGCCCGAAATGGCGAGTTGCGGATAGACGACCCGACCATCCGCGCGGCGCGCAAAGGTGCCCGGTTTTTCCTGCTTGAACGACAGCGCGAAGTCGCGCTCCATCGCCTCGCTGGGCACGGCAGCCCAGCCACGTACAACTGGCATACCTGGAATCGTGGCGCGCGCGCCATCGGCCAGCGGAACCGGATTGCGCGTCAGGCCTGCACATCCGGCCAGGGCCAACACCGCCCCCAGCAGCGTCAGAAAGCGCAGCAAGGTCGTCCTTCAGGCATTGAACGGTTGTACGGGTAAGCCGGCACTTCAGATCAGCAGCGCAGCAACCGCGACACCGATCATCGTGAACGCCACCGCGATCTTGACTGCGGTACCGATCAAAAGGCCAAACCAGGTCGCGATGCCTACCTTGCCGGCTCGCAGCGCGTCCTGATGTGCAAGATACTCGCCGATGGCCGCCCCAACCAGAGGCATGAACAACAGGCCCCAGAGTCCGGTGAAGATGCCAGCCACGGTGCCGATGGCCGCGCCGATGATGCCCTGTCGGCTCGCACCGACGCGGCGCGCCGACAGTGCGGCCGCGACGTAGTCGACGGCGATGCCGATCACCGCCAGAACGGCGAGCACTCCGATGACCCAGCCCGGGATGCGCCGGAAGTCATCGATCCAGGCCGCCAGCAGCACTCCGCCGAAGATCAAAGGGATGCCGGGCAGCGCCGGCAACACAGTGCCGGCAACTCCGACGACGATTAGCGCGACAGCCAGTATCCACAGAGCGACGGTCACGGCGCAACCGTCCTAACGCAACGCCAGCGCCTGGACCTCGGCTGCCGCGTTCTTGCACTTGTCCGTGAGTTCCTCGAGCAGCTCGTAGATCGCCTTGAGCTTGACCAGTTGTCGCGTGTCGGGTTCTTCACGAAACAGCCGCGACATCGCGGCACGAAACACGTGATCGGCCTGCGCTTCGAGGGAGTTGACTTCCTCGCACAGTGCGAGGACCACGCTCCTGTCACCCGGAGCCTCCAGTCCAGCCACGGCGCGCTCGAGCGCGCCGGCACTTTGCACCGCAAGTTCCGCCAACCGGCGGCCCTCAGCCGTCATCGCTGTCACGTGATACAGGTGCAGCGACTGCGCGACGTCTTCGGCCAGGTCCAGGATGTCGTCCAGGCGGTTGATGAGTGCGTGGATCGCCAAACGGGGAAACGGCGGCAGCCACGAGCGATGCAGCAACGCCAGAGTCTCGGCCACGACCCCGTCGCCGCGCTTTTCGATGGCTTCGACGTCACGCACCCGACCGTGGGGATCGCGCACGTTCGCCAGCAGGTCCGACAGGGCAGTCAGCCCCTCGATGCACAACTGCGCCTGCCGGTTGAACAATGGGTAGAAGCGGCGATCGCGCGGAATGAGTCGACGCAGCATCGAGCCGAGCAGCCCGCGGCGTTCCGGCCGATCCTGGACAAACCGCGAGGTCATGCGAACTGCGCGGAGCGCGCGAGATTCTCGAACTTGGTGAACTGTCCGTCGAAGCGCAGATTCACGCGCCCGATCGGACCGTTGCGCTGCTTGCCGATGATGATCTCGGCGATGTTCTTGTCGTTGGTGTCAGGGTTGTAGACCTCGTCGCGATAGATGAACAAGATCACGTCGGCGTCCTGCTCGATCGCGCCCGATTCGCGCAGGTCCGACATCACCGGTCGCTTGTCGGTGCGCTGCTCCACGGTGCGGTTCAGCTGCGACAGCGCAACCACTGGCACGGCGAGTTCCTTGGCCAGGGCCTTAAGGCCGCGCGAGATCTCGGAGATTTCGGTCGCGCGGTTCTCGCCCTGCCCGCTTGCACTCATCAACTGAAGGTAATCGACGATGATGAGCCCGAGCTTGCCGCAGGTGCGTGACAGCCGCCGCGCGCGTGCGCGCAGGTCGATGGCGGTCAGGGCCGGCGTTTCGTCGATGTACAACGGCGCCTCGTGCATCTTCTGGATTGCTGTCGTCAGGCGCGGCCAGTCGTCGTCGAGGAGCCGCCCGGTCCGCAGTCGCTGCTGATCGAGCCGGCCAACGGAGCTCAACATGCGCAGCGCCAGTTGCGACGCACCCATTTCCATCGAGAACACCGCCACCGGCATGCCCTGATCGAGCGCGACGTGCTCGCCGATGTTGAGTGCAAGCGCCGTCTTGCCCATCGACGGGCGGCCCGCGATGATGATCAGATCGCCCGGCTGGAAGCCCGAGGTCTTGGAGTCGAGATCCGTGAATCCAGTCGGCGCACCGGTGACGTCCGAAGGATTGGCGCGCTCGAAGAGCTCCTGTATTCGCTCAACCACTTTCGTCAGCAGCGGCTGGATCTCGATGAAGCCCTGCCGGCCGCGCGCGCCTTCCTCGGCAATCCGGAACACCCGGCTCTCCGCATCGTCGAGGATCTGCTTGGTGTCGCGACCCGCAGGATTCAGGGCACTGGTGGCGATCTCGTCACCGGCCGTAACCAGGCGTCGCAGGACCGAGCGTTCGCGCACGATCTCGGCATAGCGGCGGATGTTTGCCGCCGACGGCGTGTTCTGCGCCAGCGTGTTGAGGTAGACGAGACCACCGGCGTCATCCGCCTTGTTCGAGTTGCGCAGGGCCTCGAACACGGTGACTGCGTCGGCCGGCTTGCCGGCATCGATCAGGCGGCTGATCGCTGCGAAGATGAGTCGATGGTCGTTGCGGTAGAAGTCGTCGGTGCCGACCAGGTCGGCAATCCGGTCCCAGGCGGTGTTGTCCAGCAGGAGGCCGCCGAGCACCGATTGTTCGGCCTCGATGGAGTGCGGCGGTGTGCGCACTGCGGCGAGCTGAGGATCGGAAACTGGCTGGTTCACGGAACGCGGATTGCGGAGAGGGAAACGATCGCGAACGGTCGTCCGCGCAGTGCGAACACTATAGCAACGGCGATAAGGGTGCCCGCGTCAACGGCAGGCCGTCACGGAATAAAAAGGGCGGCCGTGCGGCCGCCCTGAGTTGGCGCGACTTCGCAGTCTCAGGCCTGTTCGCCGACGACCGTCACGCTGATCTCCGCCGTCACGTCCGAATGCAAGGCAATGGTGATCGGGTGATCGCCCACCAGCTTGAGCGGGCCCTGGGGCATCCGGATCTGCGCCTTGTTGACCTCGAAGCCCTGCTTCGTCAGCGCCTCGGCGATGTCGTAGTTGGTGATCGACCCGAACAACCGGCCATCGACTCCGGCCTTGGCCGTCACCTGGACCTTGGTCCCGCTCAGGCGCGCCTGTACCGCCTGCGCGGCGGCCAGCTTGTCGGCCTGCGCCTTCTCGAGATCCGCACGGCGCATCTCGAACTCCTTGATTGCGGTTTCGGTCGCGCGGCGCGCCTTGCCCTGCGGAATCAGGAAGTTGCGCGCATAGCCTTCCTTGACCTTGACGACGTCACCCAGCTGGCCGAGGTTGACGACCTTTTCTAGCAGTATGACTTGCATGTGGGTCGCCCTCTCTTAATGAGTATCGGTGTACGGCAGCAGCGCGAGGAAACGCGCACGCTTGATCGCCGTGTCGAGCTGGCGCTGATAGTGCGCCTTGGTACCGGTGAGTCGGGCAGGAGTGATCTTGCCGTTCTCGCCGACGAAGTCTCGCAGCGTATCGACGTCCTTGTAGTCGATCTGGTCGACCTTCTCGGCCGTGAAGCGGCAGAACTTCTTGCGCTTGAACAGCGCGTTCTGCTGCGACGGGCGCCGCTTGCCCTTGTCATTCTTGCCCTTGCCTTTGCCCTTGCCTCGCATCGAGGTTGCCATGTGGTGCTCCTGTGCTCCTGAATTCCTGTGATGGTTCCGACCAAATCTTTACTGTCTGGCGTATTCGGTGATGTGCACGATCAATCGGTTCGAACGGCGCGTCTTCGGGGCGATGAAGCCGGAGATGGTCAGCGGTTGCCCGAGCGGTTCCCGATCGAGGCCGATGGCCACGGGTCCCACGGCGATCGCAGCAAACTCGAAGTCCAGCGTCCGCTCGGTACCCGCCTCGATCAACGCACCACCGTGGCGGAAACTGCCCTCTGCCACTGCCACTCCGGCCGGCGTGTAGCGCAGCGCGCTACGGGCAACCGGGGTGGCGGAAATGCGCAGTTCGTTCACCGCTGCTTTTGCCACAGTTCATGCCGCTGTTCGCTGGCTCGTGCACCGACGTCACGTCAACGTCCGTGAGGATGCCGACCGACTTCGGCCTGCTCAGGCCGCGACCGGCGCCGGTGCCGCCGCTGCCGACTGCTCGGAGGCGGCCTTGCGTGCTTCCTCGCGCTCGACCACCTTCATCATCGGCGAGGCCGCAGTCTCGGCCTTCTTCATTTTGATGGTGAGATGGCGCAACACGGCATCGTTGTAGCGGAATGCATGCTCGAGTTCATCGAGCGTCTTGTTGTCGCACTCGATGTTCATCAGCACGTAGTGCGCTTTCACGAGCTTTTCGATCGGATAGGCCAGCTGTCGACGGCCCCAGTCCTCGATCCGATGCAGCGTGCCGTTGCCGGCCGTGATCATCGCCTTGTAGCGATCGATCATCGCGGGCACCTGCTCGCTCTGATCGGGATGAACAATGAAACATATTTCATAATGACGCATCGTTGCTCCTTGTGGATGACCCGGCATCCCTTGCGCATTGCGCTCGCGCATTGCTCTGGCGATGCCGGAAAGTGAGCTGCCCGGAAGCGTCTTTCCGGTGCAGCAAGGTAGCCCGCAAAGGCTTGAAAAGCCTGCGATTCTATCCGAATTGCGCCGCGCCGCACAAGGCCGCTGTCAACGTGCCAGCAGGCGCGGCAGCGCTGCCGCCGCCGTCGCGCGGACGACGATCCGGGCCACCGAGTCGAGTTCACTGTCCGACGGGTTGACGATGATGACCTTGGCCCCGGCGCGCCGCGACGCCAGCGGCAGCCCCGCAGCCGGATACACGAGCCCCGATGTCCCGACGACGAGCATCACATCGCAGTCCGCCGATGCGGCCTCGGCCGCCGCCAGTCGAGCCGGATCGAGCATTTCTCCGAACCAGACGACCCCTGGACGCAACCAGTCGCCACAGCGCGGGCATCGAGGTGGCTCGCCCGAGGGCAAGCCCGCGGGATCATTTTCGACAAATCCGCACTTCGCGAGGCAGATCGTCTGCGTGATCGAGCCATGAATCTCGATGACGTTTCGCGATCCGGCACGTCGATGCAGTCCGTCGACGTTCTGCGTGACGATCGAGAACTGGTCGTAGCGCTGCTCCGCCGTTGCCAATGCCACATGGCCGGCATTCGGCTCGGCGCGCGCGACCGCATTGCGGCGTCCCGCATACCAGCGCCAGGCCAGCGCCGGGTCGGCGCGGAACCCCGGTTCCGACGCCAGTTGCATGGGATCGAACTGCGACCAGAGGCCGGTCTGTGCGTCGCGGAAAGTCGGCACGCCGCTTTCCGCCGACATCCCGGCGCCCGTCAGTACGGTGATGCGGCGGGCGTCGCGCACCCAACCACGCGCTTCCTCGATCGGTTCGAGCTTCACCCGACGTCCTGTGGATTGCCTAGGCAGTCACGGGCAGGCGCGGGTCCATCGCGGCGAACCACAAGGGCGGAACGAGCGCCAGGACCACCATGGCCGGATACCCGGCCGGCAACTGCGGTGCATCCTTCACGGTGCGCAGCTGCTCATAGGGTCGCCGCATGTGCGCGTGATGGTCGGAATGCAGTTGCAGGTTGAACAGGATCCAGTTGCTGACGATGAAGTCGGCGTTCCATGAATGCAGCTCGCGCACGGGTTCGTAGTGACCTTCGATCCGGCGCCGCTGCAGGCCGTAGTGCTCGATGTAGTTGATGATCTCGAGCAGCACGACGGCAACGGACGCCTGCAGTACGAACAGGAGCAGCCCACGTGTCCCGCCGAGCCAGGCCGCCATGGCCACTAGTGCCGCCGACACCAGGCTGCCGGTGAGCACCCAGTTGGAGCGATGCCAGGGACCGCGCCCACGTTGAGCCAGCCGCAGTGCCTCGAGCCGCCACGCGTGCAGCAAACTGCCGACAACGGAACGCGCGATAAAGCGGTAGACGTTCATACCGCGCGGTGCCGTGGCCGGATCGTCCGGTGTCCCGACCCGCACGTGGTGACCGCGAACATGCTCGACGAAGAAGTGCCCGTAGCACACGCTGACCAGCAGCGCCTTGGCGATCACGCGGTCGATCGTGGCCGCGCGGTGACCAAGTTCATGCGCGATCGTGATGCCGAGACCCCCGGTGACTGTGCCCACGGCCAGGCCGAAGAACATGAACTGCCAGGAATCAAGCGTCGGCGCGATCAGCACGGCCTGCAGCAGCAGCACGGCCTGCAGCGGCAGTTGCAGGCGCGGGATCCAGCGCGCAAATGCAGGTCCGTTACGTTGTGCCGATGGTGAGGGTCGACCAACCGCGGCATCGAGCAGCGGGATCAGCACGAAACTGATCACGAGAGTGAGCCACGGCAAGCCGAGCTCGACCCAGTGCAGCGGGCTGAGTGCGAAGAAGACCAGGAAGACGGTCCCGAACAAGGCGGCCAGCATGCCGCGATGCTGCGCGCTTGCGCTACGCATTTCAAGCCTGACCGGAGACTCGCGATCCCGGCGAGGCCCTCTGGCGCACGGTCTCGAACAGACAGATTCCGGTCGCCACCGACACGTTGAGACTTTCCACGTGTCCCTGCAACGGAATGCGGGCAAGCATCTCGCAACGTTCGCGTGTCAGGCGGCGCAAGCCGCTGCCTTCGGCACCCAGTACCCAGGCCACCGGACCCCGCAGGTCCAGGTCGAAGAGCGACTGCTCGGCTTCTCCGGCGGCGCCGATCGTTCGCACACCGGCATCGTTGACGGCGTCCAGTGCCCGCGCCAGGTTGGTCACTTCGATCAGCGGGACCGACTCCGCCGCACCGGCCGCTGCCTTCAGGGCCGCAGGCGTCATCCCGGCCGAGCGATCGCGCGGCACGAGGACCGCATTCACACCGGCGGCATCGGCGACGCGCAGGCATGCACCGAGGTTGCGCGGATCGGTCACGCTGTCGAGTGCAAGCAAAAGCATATCGTCCGTGACAGCCGCCAGCAGGTCGTCGAGCGTCAGCACCTGCGCAATCTCGGCGGCAAGTGCGACTACGCCCTGGTGCGGGGCGTCGCCACAAAGGCTGCGAAGCCGGTCCGGATCCGCCGGAGTCACGCTAACGCCGCTCTCGCGCGCCCGCTGCTGCAATTGCTGCATGCGGCCGTCGCGCCGCCGCGCGTCGATGTAGATGGTGTCGATGGAGTCGGGCGCGGCGCGCAGTCGCGCCATCACCGCGTGAAAACCGGCCAGCACGCGCGGCGCCGTTCGGGAGGCAACGCCTTGGCGTTGCCGGTTCATCGTCCGCGCTTGCGCGCCTTGAGGTCGCGTGCACCCCCGACGCCCTTCTTGCCGATCTTGTGCAACTGTCCGCGTCGCGCCTGCCGCCGTGCGTCGACCTTGGCATGGCGTTCGCGCCGCTCCTCGACGGACTCGCCACGCTTGCGCTCGCGCTCCTTCGGCTCGGGCGCATGCGCCGCCAAAATGGTTTTCCGCGTATCACCACGCACAAGGCGGAACTCGATCCGACGCGCCTCGAGATCGACGCGCGCCACCTGCACGGTCACGCGGTCGCCCAGCCGATAGCGCAGGCCGGTGCGTTCTCCGCGCAATTCGTGGAGCGCCTCGTTGAACAGGAAATATTCCGACCCGAGCTCCGAGACGTGCACCAGGCCTTCGACATAGAGATCATCGAGCACGACGAAGACGCCGAACGGCACAACCGAACTGACCGTTCCGCTGTAGGTCTCGCCGACACGCTCGCGCATGTAATAGCTCTTGAGCCAGGCCTCGACGTCACGCGATGCGTCGTCGGCCCGACGCTCGTTCGCCGAGCACATCAGGCCCAGCTTTTCCCACACGCCAACATCGACGCTCCCGGGCGCCCTGCGTTCGCGCGTTTGCCTGAGCGCGGTGCGCGCGGCCAGCGGTGCCACGGCAGCGTCCGGCGACCCGCTCAGGACCGGCACGTACGGCTTCTTGCCAAGGCACGCCTTGATGGCACGATGGACCAGCAGGTCCGGATAGCGACGGATCGGTGAGGTGAAGTGCGCATAGGCCTCGTAGGCAAGTCCGAAGTGGCCTGAGTTGTGCGGGCTGTAGATCGCCTGCTGCATCGAGCGCAGCAGAACCGTCTGCAACAGCTGTGCGTCCGGGCGTGGCCGGATCTTCTTCAGCACCAGCGCATAGTCGGACGGCTGCGGATCGTCGCCCCCCTCCAGGTGCAGACCGAGCGTCTTCAGCATCGCACGCACATTGGCCAGCCGCTCGGGCGTCGGCCCCTCGTGGACACGGTAGAGCGCTGCATGCTTGCTGCGGGCGAGAAAGTCCGCAGCGCAGACATTCGCGGCCAGCATGCACTCCTCGATCAGCTTGTGCGCATCGTTGCGAACCCGCGGCACGATCTTCTCTATCCGTCCGTTGACATCGCAAATGATGTAGGTCTCGGTCGTCTCGAGGTCGATCGCTCCGCGCGCCTCGCGCGCCGACGCCAGGGTCTCGAAGAGCGCGTACAGGTTCTGCAGGTGCGGCAGCAGATCGACGAGGCGGTGCGCGGAGCGGCTACCGGGAACCGACAGCGCCTCCCACACCTCGTCGTACGTGAGGCGCCCGTGCGAGTGCATGACGGCCGGATAGAACTGGTAAGCATCGAGCGCACCCTGTGCGCTGATCACGCAGTCGCAGACCATCACCAGGCGATCGACCGCCGGATTCAGCGAGCACAGCCCGTTGGAGAGTTTCTCCGGCAGCATCGGGATGACCCGGCGCGGAAAGTACACCGACGTCGATCGATTCTGGGCTTCGGTGTCGAGCACGTCGCCCGACTTCACGTAGTGACTGACATCGGCGATGGCGACGATCAGCCGCCACCCCTTCTTGCGGCCCGCGATCGGCTCGCAGTACACCGCGTCGTCGAAGTCGCGCGCGTCTTCGCCGTCGATCGTCACCAGCGGCACATCGCGCAGATCGACCCGGCCACGCAGGTCGCGCGGCTGCACGCTGTCCGGCAGGCTGTCCGCCAGCGCGAGGGCCTCCGCCGGGAACTCGTGCGGCACCGAGAACTTGCGCACGGCGATCTCGATTTCCATGCCAGGGTCGTCGATGGCGCCCAGCACCTCGATCACACGTCCGACCGGCTGCACGTAGCGCTGCGGCTGCTGCAGGATCTCGACCACGACGACCTGGCCGGGCTCTGCCGCCAGGGTCGCGCCGGGCGGCACGAGGATGTCATGCTGGATTCGCTGATCTTCCGGCACGACGATGGTCACACCGCGTTCATTGAGCAAGCGGCCGACGAGCTTGTTGGTACGGCTTTCGATGACCTCGACAATCTCGCCTTCGGGACGACCGCGGCGATCGGTGCCGGACACGCGCGCGAGCACGCGGTCGCCATGCAGCACCTTGCTCATTTCGTGCTCGGACAGCACGAGGTCCTGGCCCGCATCGTCGCGGATCAGGAAGCCAAAGCCGTCGCGGTGTCCCTGCACCTGGCCAGAAATGAGGTTGGCGCGGGCGGCGACCAGCAGCAGGCCGGCGCGATTGCGCACGACGCGCCCGGCACGCTCCAGTTCCTCGAGTTCGGTGTTGAACGCGGGTCGAGCTTCGTCTGCGACGTGCAGGCGGTCCGCGAGTTCCTGCGGAGTCAGGGGTGCCCGCGCCGCGGTCAGCGCCTGCAAGAGTGCATCGGCGTCCGTGGGGTTGGATTTGGAAATCAATCAGTTCCTTGTTGTGTTGTAGGTTGCACGCGCCCCGGCTCGACGTCGAGCCAGCGTAGCGCATTTGACATGGCGTTCACCGCCGCTAGAATCGCGCGCTCACCTGTGCCCAGGTGGCGGAATTGGTAGACGCACTAGTTTCAGGTACTAGCGCCGCAAGGTGTGGAGGTTCGAGTCCTCTCCTGGGCACCAGCGTATTCGAAAGGCCGGCATCGCCGGCCTTTTGCATTTTGCGCCCGGAAGCGAAGCACCTGCGTGCTTCGCGCGAGGTCGAGAATGGCGCCGCATGCCAAGCGGCGCCGGGGTCGCGGTACGTGACCGAGTCCTCTCCTGGGCACCAGAGTATTCGAAGGGCCGGCATCGCCGGCCTTTTGCATTTCCGGGTCGATGGTCAGCCCGATGCCGCGCTCCGCAGCCGCGCCGCGAGATTCTGCGGCCCCATCGCGTCGTAGACCTCAAATGGCTGATGAATCCACGGATTGGTCGGCAGGTACTCGACGTGGTAGTCCGGCTTGAACGTCGAACAGGCTTTGTACCAGATCACCGCCGTGCGGACCTCGTCGAGTGCGGGAAAGCGTTCCTTCAGGTGTTCGACCACCCGGCCCAGCGTGACGCCGGAGTCGACAAGGTCGTCGACCAGCAGCAGCCGCCCCTGCAGCGTTGCCTGGGTCATCGTGATGTACTTGCCGATATCAAGCTCGCCCTGCGAGCGGCCCGCCGCCTCCCGGTACGAACTGGCAGCAAGGATCGCCAACGGCATGTCGTAGATACGCGAAATGATGTCGCCGACCCGCAGACCTCCTCGGGCGAGACACAGCAGCGAATCGAACTGCCATCCCGACTCGTGTATCGCGAGACTCAACCGCTCGATGAGCCGGTGGTACTCGTCCCACGTGACGTAGAGATCTTTCACGACCCTTCGATCAGTTCCGCAGCCGCCTCAGTGGAACGGATGCCGCAACACGATGGTCTGCTCGCGGTCCGGGCCGGTGGAGACCAGATCGATCGGTACGCCAAGAACGTCGGCCAGGCGCTCGAGGTAACGCCGCGCATTGACCGGCAGCTCATCCCAGGAGCGCAGGCCGAAGGTCGAGTCGGACCAGCCGGCGAACTCTTCGTAGATCGGTTCACAGCGTCCGACCGCGTCCGCTCCATACGGCAGGATGTCGACCTCGCGACCGTCGAAGCGGTAGCCGACACCGAGCCTGACCACCGGCAGTCCATCGAGGACATCCAGCTTCGTGATGCAAAGCCCGGTCGTGCCGTTGAGCTGCACCGCCCGTCGCAATCCGGCCGCATCGAACCATCCGCAACGACGCGGCCGGCCCGTCACCGAGCCGAACTCCTGGCCACGATCGCGCAGATATTCGCCGGTGACGTCGGACAGTTCGGTCGGGAATGGTCCCGATCCGACCCGGGTCGAGTAGGCCTTCGTGATGCCGAGCACGTAGTCGAGCCGCTGCGGCGCGACGCCTGCTCCCGCAGCGGCCGCCCCGGCGACCGTGTTGCTCGACGTGACATACGGATAGGTCCCGTGATCGACGTCGAGCAGCGTTCCCTGCGCGCCCTCGAACAGCAGTCGATGACCACTTGCCATCACGCTGTTGAGCCGGTGCGAAACATCCGTGATCAGCGGCTTCAATCGGTCGGCCAGCGCCAGCGTGTCGTCGATCACCTTGGATGCGTCGACCGAAGGCGCCTTGAAATAGTGTTGAAGGACGAAGTTGTGGAAGTCGAGCGCCTCGCGTACACCCTCACCAAATCGCCCGGCATCGAAGAGGTCCTGTGCGCGAACAGCGCGGCGCGCCACCTTGTCTTCGTAGGCGGGGCCGATCCCGCGTCCGGTCGTGCCGATCTTCGAGTCACCGCGCCGCACCTCGCGCGCCTTGTCGAGGGCCACGTGGTACTCGAGGATCAACGGGCAATTGCCGCTGATGGCAAGCCGTGACGCCACGTCGACGCCTGCGGCCTGAAGCTCGTCGACTTCCGTCAGCAGCGCGGGAGGCGACAGCACGACGCCGTTGCCGATGTAACAGGCTGTCCTCGGGCGCAGAATGCCGGACGGTATCAACCGTAGGATGGTCTTCTTGCCCGCGATCACCAGCGTGTGCCCGGCGTTGTGTCCACCCTGGAAGCGGACGACGCCATCGACGTCTTCGGTGAGCCAGTCGACGATCTTGCCTTTGCCCTCATCGCCCCATTGGGTGCCGACGACGACCACGTTCTTTGCCATGCCGCTTCCTATTTCACGAGGGGCGCACTGTCGCGTGCGACCACCTGCCAGTCCGAATCCGCGCGCCGCAACTCGCGGTCGAAGATAAAGTCACCGGGGTCGACGTCGCCGGTCTCGTCGGCCAGCCGCTGCACCACGACCTCGCCGGACGCTCTCAACAGTGCGAATCGCATCGCGCAAGCCCAACATCATCGTCGGCCGGCGCCAGTATGGCGTGCGGCGCATCCGCATCGAGCAACCCGACCAGATCGCGCAGGTAGATCGAAAACCCGACCGCGGGCCGCGCACGACCGAAGGCCTTGCCGATGCCGTCATAGCGGCCGCCACGCAGCACTGCACTCGGCAGCTCCGGTGCGTGCACGGCGAAGGTCACGCCCGTGTGGTACCGATAGCCATGCAGGTCGGCGAGATCCACGGTCACCTCGTCGGCACCGCAGCGGGTCGACAGATGCCTCGAGTGGTCGAGCGCCGACCGGATCGACGGCTCGTCCGGAAGACCGCGTCGCGCCTCATCGATGACTGTCGAGCTCACCACTGAGCCGGGCGAGCGCAAGCAAGCCATCGCGCACCGCGCCGGCAGTCGCTGCACGGTTTCGCGCAGCGCCGGCGTGTCCTTCGTGCTGAGAGCCGACAGGATCTCGTCCTCGACCTCCGCCGACAGGCGCGCCAGGTCGAGCAACGCGCGCACGACGCCCGTGTGGCCCAGATCGAGGCTGACGCGACCCAGGCCGGCCAGCGCGCAGCGAGGCGACGGCCAGTTCGAGGACTTCGAGATCCGCTGCCCTGCCGACGGCACCGTAAAGTTCGGCACCGACCTGCAGCGGTTCCCGCACCGCCAGTGGATGCAGCGGCCGTGCATGCAGCACACTGCCCGCGTAGCACAGGCGCGCGACACCGGCCCGATTCAGGATGTGCGCGTCGATCCGCGCGACCTGCGGCGTCGTGTCGGCACGCAGGCCCAGCATGCGACCGCTGGCCTGGTCGACCAGCTTGAAGGTGCGCAGATCGAGGTCGCTGCCGGTTCCGGTCAGCAGGGAATCGATGTACTCGATCAGCGGCGGAATGACCAGCTCGTAGCCGTAGCTCGCGTACAGATCGAGCAGCGAGCGCCGGATCTCCTCGACACGTCGCGCTTCGCGCGGAAGGACGTCGGAGATGTTTTCAGGAAGCAGCCAGCGCAGCATGATGGACGCAATCGGCGACGGCGTGGCGGTGCCGCGGCAGTGCCGCGGCTCGGGGAACCTGGGTCAGCTCAGAAACCAGAACAATAGCGCGCCACCGATGACAGCCAGCAGCCCGAAGAACCGGATCTGCCCGTCGTTGAGCTCGGTGACACGCTGGAACATCTGGCGCCAGGCGGCCGGCGCCAGCAGCGGCAGCAGGCCTTCGAGCACCAGCATCAGCCCGAATGCCAGCGCGAGTGACTCGAGCATCAGCGCCGCGGTGCCGGCGCTGCGTCCGGCGATTTCATGTACTTGAAGAACTCCGACGACGGATCGACGACCATCACGTCGTTGCGGTTGCGAAAGCTCGAACGGTAGGCCTCGAGGCTGCGATAGAAACGCGCGAACTCGGGGTTCTGACCGAACGACTGTGCGTACAGCGCCGATGCCTTCGCATCGCCGTCGCCGCGCAGCTTCTGCGCGTCGCGATACGACTCGGACAGCAACACTTCCTTCTGCCGGTCGGCATCGGCACGGATCTTCTCGCCTTCGGCAGCCCCGATCGAGCGTTGCTCGTTGGCCACGCGCTTGCGCTCGGCTTCCATGCGCCGATACACGGACTCGCTGATCTCCGGCACGAAGTCGACGCGCTTCAGACGCACGTCGACGATCTCGACGCCGAAGCTCTTGGTGCGCTCCTGCACAGCGGCCCGGATCTCTTCCATGGCTTTGTCGCGTTCGCGCGAGGTGATCTCGTTGACCGTGCGCTTGTTGACCGCCTGGTTCAGCGCGTCGCGCACCAGCGTGCCGATGCGATCCTCAGCCGAGCGCTCACCGGCCGGGAAGCTGACGCGGAACAGGCGCGGATCGACGATGCGCCATTTGACGAAGGAGTCGACCAGCAGGTTCTTCTTCTCCGAACGTCTGGACACGGTCCGTCACCGGCGTGTCGAGCGTCAGGATGCGTTTGTCCTGGTACTCGACGTTCTGCAGCAGCGGCACGCGGAAGTACAGGCCGGGCTCGGTCACCACGCGCGTGATCTGGCCGAGCTGATAGACGATCGCCGACTGACGCTGGTCGACGATGAAGGTGCTCGCGCGCACGATGAACGCAGCGATCACCAGATCCGACGACGACGGCAAGGATGCGGTTCATGGCTTCTCCTCAGCGCACTTCGCGGTCGCGGCTGCGCAGCGAGTCCCGCGTGCGTCCGTCACTCGGCGGGTGTCGCCGGCTCCAGCGGTGCCGGCGTGACCGTCGCAGCGCGCGGTGCCATCGCATCCTGCGTCACCTGCTGCATCAGCTTGTCGAACGGCAGGTACAGCAGCTGGTTGCTGTTGCGAGAGTCGACCATGACCTTGGTCGTGTTCGCGAAGACCTGCTGCATCGTGTCGAGGTACATGCGGTCGCGCGTGACCGCCGGTGCCTTCTGGTACTCGGTCAGGATCTGGCGGAAGCGCGAGGCATCGCCCTCGGCCGTCTGCACGATGCGCGTGCGGTAGCCCTCGGCTTCCTGCATCAGGCGCGATGCCGCGCCGCGCGCCTTCGGCACGACGTCGTTGGCGTAGGCCTGCCCCTCGTTGATCTGGCGCTCCCGGTCCTGCCCGGCCTTGACGGCATCGTCGAACGCCGCCTGCACCTGCTCGGGCGGCTGCGCGTTCTGGATCGCAACGGCGGACATCAGGATGCCGGTGCCGTAGCGGTCCAGCATCTCCTGCATGCGCTGGCGCACTTCGTCGGCGATCTGCTGACGCGATTCGTACAGCACCGAGTCCATCGTCTTGCGACCCACCACTTCGCGCATCGCGGATTCCGCCGCCTGGATCACGGCGGCGGTCGGGTTGCGGCTGTTGAACAGGTAGTCGCGCGCGCCGTCGTCCTTGATGCGGAACTGGACCTCGAACTGGATGTCGACGATGTTCTCGTCGTCGGACAGCATCAGCGCCTCCTTCAGGCGCTCAGGGCGGCCGCGCGTGCCGATCTCGACCTTGCGCAGCGACAGGATGTCGACGAGTTCATTCGACTGCACCGGCCACGGCATGCGCCAGCGGAATCCGGGCGCCGTCGTTTCGGTATAGCGACCGAACGTCGTCACGACCCCGACCTGGCCTTCCGGGACGATGTAGAAGCCGCTCGCCGAGCCCAGATCAGGCCAGCGACGCCCAGCAGCGCGGCGAGGCCGATGCCGGTTCCCCGTGGACTGACGCCGAAGCTTGCCCAATCCGCCGCCACCACCGCGCGAGCCGCCGGCCTTTCGCCGAACAGGCCGTTCAGCCGGCGGTTGAAGTCGCGCCAGAGTTCTTCGAGATCAGGCGGACCATCGCTGTTCGGACGCTGCGGACGGCGCGGCGGTTCGCGCTCGCCGTCGTTGTTGGATCCGCCGGAACCGCCACCGCGGCCCCATTGGGGGTCGTTGAGCGACATGCGTGTCCTAGAAAGAAGATGGGTTGAAGCATAGCGCATCATCGGTCCGATGCGGCCGTGATGCTAGACCACGGCTGCAGGGGTCCAGGCAGGGCTGCTTTCGGGATGGACGGCCTCGCGGGCGCGCTGCGCAAATTCGACGATCGCATCGCGCAGCAGATCGAGTCCTTGACCGGTCTTCGCGCTGACCGAAACGGCGGCGATGCTACCACAGGGGTCGCGCTCGACACCCGGTACTCGCGCCCGAGGCGTCGATCTTGTTGAAGACGACCAGGCGCGGCACCGACCCGGCACCGATTTCGTCGAGAACGCGGTCGACCTCGGCCATCTGCTCGGCACGCGCCGGCGAGGCACTGTCGACGACATGCAGCAGCAGGTCCGCCTCGGCGGTTTCGTCGAGCGTCGACTTGAACGCCTCGACCAGCTGGTGCGGCAGTCCGCGGATGAATCCGACCGTGTCGGACAGCACGATCGTGTCTCCGGCGCCAGATGTGCAGGCGGCGCGCATGTGGTGTCGAGCGTCGCGAACAACTGGTCGGCGGCATAGGCGCCGGCGCGCGTCAGCGCGTTGAACAGCGTCGACTTGCCGGCATTGGTGTAGCCGACCAGGGAAACCGAGAGCACGTCGCGCCGGGAGCGAGCGCGTCGACGCGTGCGCCGCTGCCGTTCCAGTTGCTTCAGGCGCTCGCGCAGCTGCTTGACGCGCACGCCGATCATGCGACGGTCCAGCTCGATCTGCTTCTCACCGGGTCCGCCGGTCTTGCCGAGCCCGCCACGCTGGCGCTCCAGGTGCGACCAGCCGCGCACCAGCCGCGTCGACAGGTGCTCCAGTTGCGCCAGTTCCACCTGCAGCTTGCCTTCGCGGCTGCGCGCGCGCTGCGAGAAGATGTCGAGGATCAGCGCGGTGCGGTCCAGCACCCAGAGCCCGAGCGTGCGCTCGAGGTTGCGCTGCTGCGCCGGCGACAGCGCCACGTCGAATACCACCAGACCGGCGTCACCCTGCTCCGCCAGCGCCTTGATTTCTTCGACCTTGCCCGAGCGCCGACGTAGTGGGCAGGATCGGGGCGGTCGCGGCGCACGGCGAGGTGACCGGCAGGCATCAGGCCCGCTGACTGCACCAGCTGCGTCAGTTCCTCGACTGCATCGGGGTCGTCACGTCGTCCCGTCGCCACGCTGACCAGCAGCGCGCGCTCGGACCGTCCGGCGCGCTCGCTTTCAACCTGGAAGACGGTCAGGTTTCGGACTCCGCAGCTGAGATTGACCGGACGCGCCGGCACGACCGTGGAAATCGCGTGCTTGTAGACCATCTGCGTCACGGTGTTGCGAAGCAGCACGACATACTGGTCGAACGACTCGATCTGGCCCTGCAGCTTGATGCCGTTGACCAGATAGATCGAGACCGGAATGTGTTCCTTGCGCAGCGCGTTAAGAAACGGGTCTTGTAGTAATTGCCCTTTGTTGCTCATCGTTGTTGGCTCCAGCGGTTTGGACGCCGCTTGTTGTCTTCGGTTCACGGAGGAAGTGAACCGACCGTCGCATGCTTGCTATAAATGGGGACAGAGCCACGCAGTTCAATGTAAAGCAAAACCCGGGCCTTGGACACCAACGTCCTCAGGTCACGTAGGGGTTGCGCCCGGTCCGGAATTCGACTCGCAGCGGCGTGCCGGCCAGTTCGAATTCGTCGCGGAAATGAGCCCTCGAGGTAGCGGCGGTAGCTGTCCGGGACATGGTTCAGCGAGTTGCCGTGAATCACGATGACCGGCGGGTTCATGCCCCCCTGGTGCGCATACCGCAGCTTCGGTCGCGAGCGAGCCGGCGCGCGGCGGCATCTGGCGCGCGACGGCGGCCATGCAGCGCGCGCGTCAGCTTGGGCGTCGGCAGCTTTGGCAAACGCCGCGGCGTGGGCTTCGGACACCGATCGCATCACCGCCGACAGTCCGGTGCGCTTCAGGGCCGAAATCGTGTGGATGCGGGCCCAGCGCAGGAAGTGCAGCTTGCGGTCGATTTCGCGCTTGATACGGTCGCGCTGGTACTCGTCGAGCCCATCCCACTTGTTGACGGCGATGACCAGCGCCCGGCCGCTTTCGAGCACGTAGCCGGCAATGTGGGCATCCTGGTCCGAGATCTCGGCCGAGGCATCGAGCAGCAGCATCGACGACGTTGGCGTCGGCGATCGCCTGCAGTGTCTTGACGACCGAAAACTTCTCGACGGCCTCGAAGACCTTGCCGCGGCGGCGCAGGCCGGCCGTGTCGATCAGCGTGTACGGCCGGCCGTCGTACTCGAATTCGACCTCGATCGCGTCGCGCGTCGTGCCCGGCTGATCGAAGGCGATCAGCCGCTCCTCGCCGAGCAGGGCGTTGATCAGCGTCGACTTGCCGACGTTCGGCCGGCCGACGACGGCCACGCGGATACGCCGTTCGTCATCGCCGGCAGTCGCCAGTCGTCGACAGTCTCGGACCTCTGCCGCGACCAAAGGGACGCGAGCGCAAGGTCCATCAGGTCGCGCACGCCCTTCGCCGTGCGCGGCCGAGATCGCATGCGGTTCGCCCAAGTCCAAGTTCGTGAAACTCCGCGGTCGCTTCGGGCGGCAGTGCCCTCGGCCTTGTTGACCGCCAGCAGCACCGGGCGCCCGGTCATGCGCAGGCGCTCGCCGATGCGACGGTCCTGCGCCGTCACGCCCTCGCGCGCGTCGAGCACGAAGATGATCACGTCGCTTTCGGCGATCGCCTGCTCGGCCTGCGCCGCCATTTCGCGGGCAATGCCTTCGGCATTGAGCGGCTCGAAGCCGCCGGTGTCGATGACGATGTAGTCGCGCGGGCCGACCTGGCCGTCGCCGTAATGACGGTCCCGTGTCAGCCCGGGGAAGTCGGCGACCAGTGCTGCGCGCGAGCGCGTCAGGCGATTGAACAGAGTCGACTTGCCGACGTTCGGTCGACCGACAAGCGCGATGACCGGTTTCATCGGATGCGGCTCACAGGTTCGATCGGAATGCGCTGCTGGACCGTGTCACTCGACGGTCAACAGTGCAACGGTTCCGTCCTGGGTCTGCACGATCGCCCCGCCACCGAACGCACGCGGCGCCGCATTGATTTCGCTGCCCAGGGAAACTCGGGCAAGGAAGGCGCCATCGTCCGGAGAAAGAAAGTGGACGTACCCGGCAAAGTCGCCGACAACCACCGCGCGCCGCAGCGCCAGTGGCGTGGTCAGGTCCCGGTTGAGCAGTTTCTCCTGCCGCCAGGCATTTGCACCGGTCGCGGACGAGAAGGCAACCAGGTTCGACTTGGCGTCGACTGCGTAGATCCTGCGGGCGTCGCCTCCGACTCCGGCCCCGGCGGACAGGTCGCGCGCCCAGCGCAGGTTGCCGTTGCTCGCCTCGAAGCACGCCACCCGGCCCTGATAAGCCGCGGCGCACACGTCGCCGCCGATCGTCAGCGGCGCGCCGATGACATCGGTCAGGCGCTCGACTTCGGACGAACCGCGCGGCTCCGCCACCGGAACGTCCCAGCGCACGGTGCCGTTCGCCACGGCCAACATGACCAGCCGCCCGCTGGGGAACCCCGCGGCGAGCAGTTCGCCTGCAAAGGCCATCTGGGTGATCGACTGGAGCGTCAGCGCCGGCGTGGTGCGCTGATAGTTCCAGCGGCGCTTGCCACTGGTCGCGTCAAATGCCGTAATCCGATGATCGGACGCACGCACGATGACAAGTCCGCGACCCACCAGCGGCGGCGACTGCACGACTCCGCTCACCTGGGCACGCCAGAGTTCCTTGCCGTCTGCGCCGAGGGCAATGACTTCGCCGCGCGTACTGCCGACCGCGACCACGAATCCGTCACTACCGACGCCGCCCGAGATCGCGACGCTCGTCTCCGTGCGCCACACGACTTCACCGTTCGGACCGATCCGGACCACCGACCCGCTCGCGCTCGCTGCGTAGATGGCGTTTTCGAGCACTGCCGGCTGCAGGACGGCGTTGCGCGACGATCCGACATTGGTACGCCAGGCCACCTGGGGCGTCAGCGAAGGTGTGAACTCGACCAGCGGCGCTGGCTCCGCCGACCTGCTCGGCGAGCCACCCAGCCAGGACGGCATCCAGGAAGGCATCGAGGAACAACCGGCCAGCACCAGGCAAACGAGCGATGCCGACAGCGCGCGGCCGGCGGCAAGGTGCTGCTGCAAACGGCGCTCCACGACGGTCATGACGTCGCCGGCGGCAGTGCGTCGAGCTTGAGCTGGATGATGGCGCGCAGCGGATGCTGGGCATCCGCCTTGGCGAGCGCTTCCGCGTAGGCGGCACGCGCCTCTTCATTCTTGTTCTGTGCTGCCAGCACGTCACCACGCCGGTCCAGCACCGTCGGCAGATAGGTCGCAGGAGCATCGAAGCTCAGCGACTGCAGTGCCTGGTCGTATTTCTTTTCGTCGAGCAGAACGCCGGCCAGACGGACGCGCGCAATCATCGTCAGCTCGTCATGTCCCGACTTGTCGATGACCCAGCGCAGCTGCTCGGCGGCCTTCGGCAGATCACCGCTCTCGGCATTCAGCTTCGCCGCCTGCAACGCTCCCAGCACGGCATAGATGGAACGTCCGTAGTGCTCCACGATTGAACTTGCCAGTGTCTGTACCTTCGCAGCGTCGCGCGCCTGCACGGCCTGCTCCAGCTGGCCATAGATGCCCGCCGCCGATCTGGCCTGTTCGCGCTCGTACCAGCGCCAGCCGTTGTAGGCCGCGAAGGCCAGCAGCACAGCGGTCACCGCAGTCAGCACCAGGTTGCCGTACTTCTGCCACCACGCCTTCAGCTCGGCCAGTTGCTCCTGTTCTTCAAGGTCGTACGCCATCGTCTTCCTATTCGTCGTCGTTGCGTGTCAGCGCGTCCACCAGCGCCTCGGGAATCTGGTCGAGCGGCACGATACGCTGCTCGGCAAAGGGCGCCGCCGGATGTACCGAGCGCAGCGCCTTCACCGCCGCCGCACCGGCAACTGCCTCGGCTTCGCCGACGATCACAGCGTATTCCGCGCCGCTCGCATCGGCCTTCTTCATTTGCGACTTCAGGCTGGCATCACCCGCATGCAGGATCACGTCCATGCCGGCGTCCCGCAGCCGCTCGGCCAGCAGGAACGCCGGCTGCTGCGTCGCCCCGCCCTGATGCAGGACATAGGCATCCGTGCCCGCGGTCACGTCGACCGAAGTGCTCTCGCGGAGAAGTTCGATGACGCGCTCGATGCCCATGCCGAAACCGATGCCCGGCGTCGGTCTGCCGCCCAGCCGTTCGATCAGCGGGTCATAGCGGCCTCCGCCGCACAGTGTCCCTTGAGCTCCGAGCGCATCGGTAATCCACTCGAACACCGTAAGGTTGTAGTAGTCGAGTCCGCGCACCATGCGCGGGTTGACCGTGAACTCGATGCCGGCCGCCCGCAGCAGCGACTGCAGGCCCTCGAAGTGAGCACGCGACGCGTCACCGAGGTAGTCGGTGATGTGAGGTGCGAGAGCAATGACCTCCGCGAGGTCCGGATTCTTGCTGTCCAGGATGCGCAGCGGGTTGGTGTGCAGCCGGCGCCGGGCATCGGCGTCGAGCACGGACTCGTGTCGAGAGAAATGTGCGATCAGGTCGGCGCGGTGCCGTGACCGCTCATCGGCCTGACCAAGGCAGTTGATCTCGAGTCGCACGCGGCCGACACGGTCGACGCCGAGGATCTTCCAGAGACGTGCCAGCATGACGATCAGCTCGGCATCGATATCCGGACCGGCGAAGCCGACCGCCTCCACATTGACCTGATAAAACTGCCGATAGCGCCCGCGCTGCGGCCGTTCGTGACGGAACACGGGTCCCATCGACCAGACGCGCTTGGGTGCGTCGTAGGTGAGGTTGTGCTCGACCACGGCACGGATCACTCCGGCGGTGAACTCGGGCCTCAGGGTCAGTTTCTCGCCGTTCAGTTTGTCCTCGAAGGAGTACATCTCCTTCTCGACGATGTCGGTGACTTCGCCGATGCCGCGCACGAAAAGCTCCGTATGTTCGACGATCGGCGTTCGGATCTGTTGATATCCGTAACTCTTCAGCCAGTCGGCCACACGCGCCTCGAACCACTCCCACAGCGCGGAATCGGCCGGCAACAGATCGTTCATGCCGCGCACACCGGCAAGCTTGCGAGTGGCCATCGTCGGTCAGGCCGGAGTCGTCGCGCGCACGTACTTGCGGCGCACGTAGTCGTCGACGATCGCCTGGAAATCCTCAGCGATGTGCTCGCCCTTGAGCGTCACGGTGCGGACGCCGTCGACGAACACCGGCGCCACCGGCGCTTCCCCGGAGCCGGGCAGGCTGATGCCGATATTGGCGTGCTTGCTTTCTCCAGGTCCGTTGACCACGCATCCCATGACGGCGACGCTCATCGACTCCACGCCCGGGTGATTGCTGCGCCACATTGGCATCTGCCCACGCAGCCAGGTCTGGATCGAGTCGGCCAGTTCCTGGAAGACCGTGCTCGTCGTGCGGCCGCAGCCAGGGCAGGCCACGACCAGCGGCGTGAAAGCGCGCAGGCCCATGGTCTGAAGGATTTCCTGCGCGACCTGGACTTCGCGCGTGCGTGCCTCGCCCGGTGCCGGAGTCAGTGACACCCGTATCGTGTCGCCGATACCCTCCTGCAACAGCACCGCAAGCGCAGCGGTCGAAGCGACAATGCCCTTGCTGCCCATGCCGGCCTCGGTCAGGCCGAGATGCAGCGGGTAGTCGCAGCGCTGCGACAGTGAGCGATACACCGCGATCAGGTCCTGCACGCCGCTGACCTTGGCTGACAGGCAGATACGGTCGCCCGGCAGTCCGAGTTCCTCGGCACGCTCGGCATTCTCGATCGCTGAACGCACGAGGGCCTCGCGCAGGACTGCGCCGGCATCCCACGGCGCCGAGCGCGTGGCGTTTTCGTCCATCATGCGAGCAAGCAGTTCCTGGTCGAGCGATCCCCAGTTGACACCGATGCGCACCGGCTTTTCATTGCGGCAGGCCACTTCGATCATCTGAGCAAAGTTGTCCTCGCGCCGCACGCCCTTGCCGACGTTGCCCGGGTTGATGCGGTATTTCGACAGTGCCTGCGCACACCCGGGATGCTGCGTGAGCAGCTTGTGCCCGTTGTAATGGAAGTCGCCGATCAGCGGCACGTCGATACCCATGCGATCGAGCTGCTCGCGGATCGCAGCCACTTCGGCCGCGGCCTCGGGAGAATTCACCGTGATGCGAACGGCCTCGGACCCGGCCTGCGCCAGTTCCTTGACCTGGACGGCGGTCGCGATCGCGTCTGCCGTGTCGGTGTTGGTCATCGACTGGACCAACACCGGAGCGTCTGTCCCAATTTTCACGACACGCGCGCCCCAGCGCAGTTCGACCTGCCGAGTCGGCCGTCGACGAGCCGGGCGAGCCGCCGCCGGCAGACAGTCGAGGGGTTCGATCGGCTGGTTCATCCTGATCTCAGTTGATCGTGAAACGCGCCACGTTCTGCTTCGTGTGAGGCGCCATGTCGTAGGTTTCGCCACGCACTTCGACTGTCGTCTTGGTGGTATCACCGATGACGACGTAGAACGGCGGCGTGCCCTCGATGACGAAATCGGCGCCGGCCGAGTTGTGTTGTGAGTGCAGTACCTTGCCCTCGGCGTCCTTGACCTCCGCCCATGAGGGTCCGGTGAAACGGAGCTTCAGCAACGGCGGCGGTGCAACCGGCTCCATGACAGCCGTGGTCTCACCTGCCGAACTCGCCCCAGCGGGCGTCGTACTCGCCACGGGTGCAGGCTCGGCCACGGGAAGTGTGGGCGGCGAAGTCGTCGCGACGGTTGGCACTGCGGCTGGCACCGACGCCGATGCAGCGGCAACCTTCTCCGCTTGCTGCCTCGTCGCGTACCAGCCCAGAGCGCCCAGCGCGATCAGCACCAGCACCGCCCCGAGCACGACGAAGCGGCGCGAGGCATGTTCCCGCGCAGCGGCCCGAACCGGTGAGTAGTCCCGCGGCTGGGCCATGCCGTCGACGACCGAACGTTCGGCCGGAACAATCTTCGTGGACAAATCGTCCAGCAGCGGCACCGGATCTGCATTGACGATGCGGGCGTAGCTGCGCACGAAACCGCGCACATAGGCCGGCTCGGGCAGCGCGGCAAGTGACTCCTGCTCGATCGCCCGGATCTGGTTCGGATGCAGACGCAGGCGCGCAGCGACGTCACTGACCGTCAGTCCGGCCTGCTCGCGCCCCCACTTCAGGCGCGCACCGAAGGACGTGGGCGGCTGCGGCAACTCGGCAGCCGCGGACACCTGGGCGTCAGCGCTGGCCGCGGCCGTGTCAGTCTCGTCACTCATCGAATGCACCGCGCGCAAGCATGCCCGCCTCCTTGGAACCGGGGAACCGGGTGCGCAGCTCGCTGGCGAGCCGCGTTTCCGTGCGCAGATCGCCCTGTGCGCGCGCGACCTTCAGTCCAAGCCAGACCGTCTCAGGAGACGCCTCGGCGGATTTCACCAGCAGCCCGTAGTAGAACGAGGCGCGATCCGTCTGACCGGTCGCAAGGTACAGGCGTGCAAGCTCATATTTGGTGGTGACGCTGGTGGCATCGAGTTCTAACGATCTGCGCAGGTAGGGCTCGGCGCCGGTGTAGTCCTTGACTCGAAGCAGGCAGTGCCCCGCATTGAAATTTGCGCGCGCGGGAGTGGCGTAGAGAGGATCCCGCAGCGAACGCTGGAAATACGCGATCGATTCGCGTTCGCGGCCGGTCTGGCACAGATACCAGCCGTAATTGTTGGTCAGGTCCGAATTCGATGGATCAAGTTGCAGTGCGCGTTGAAAATTCTCCTCGGCGGCGCGCCGGTCTTCGAGTTCCATGTAGATCAGGCCCAGCAGTCCATAGGCATCCGCGAAGGTCGGATCAATCTGGACAGCACGCTTGGCTTCCTCGAGCGCCACGGCCAGTTGTCCGTTGCGGAAATAGCCGGCCGCCAGTTCCACCCGCGCGCGTGCCCGGCCCTTCGTGACTGCGGGCGATGCACCCGCGCCACCCGACTGCGTCGTCGACACCACTTCGCCACTGGATGTCGTGACGGTGGTGGTCGTGCATGCCGCCATGAAGGCGGCACAGACCACCACGAGCAGCCGCGTTTTCAGTCCACCTCGCATGCCTAGCCTCCCGGGGATACCGTTATCGGCCATCGGCGACAGCGATGGGTATTGCACGATCACGCGCCACGCGCCGGGTGCGGTCCTGCACCTCACCCGCCAGTTGGCCACAGGCCGCATCGATATCGTCACCACGGGTGCGACGCACCGTCGTTACGATGCCCGCATCGGCCAGACGCTGCGCGAAAGAGCGCACACGCTCGACCGGGGACCGCGCGAGTCCGGCGTCCGGGAAGGTATTGAACGGGATCAGGTTGAACTTGCACGGCACATCCCGGACCAGCGCGACCAGTTCGTCGGCCTGTACATCGGCGTCATTCACGCCATCGAGCATCACGTACTCGAAAGTGATGAAGTCGCGCGGCGCGACGCGCAGATAACGCCGGCAGGCGGCCATCAGTTCACGCAGCGGGTACTTGCGGTTGAGCGGCACCAGTTCGTCGCGCAGCGCGTCATTTGGCGCATGCAGCGACACTGCCAGTGCGACCGGGCAATCGGCACCGAGGCGATCGATCTGCGGCAACATTCCCGATGTCGATACGGTCACGCGCCGTCGCGACAGGCCGTAGGCGTTGTCGTCGAGCATCAGGCGCAACGCCGGCAGAAGGGCTTCGTAGTTCTGCAACGGCTCGCCCATGCCCATCATGACTACGTTGCTGATGACGCGCTCGCCTTCTGTATCCAGCCCCAGCGAGCGCCGCAGCGCATGCTCGGCCCACCACAGCTGGCCGACGATCTCGGCCGTCGTCAGGTTGCGACTGAAGCCCTGGCGCCCGGTCGAGCAGAAGACACAGTTGACCGCACAGCCGGCCTGCGATGAAACACACAGCGTGCCGCGGTCGTCCTCCGGAATGAAAACGGTCTCGATGGCGTTGCCGGCACCGACGTCGAGCAGCCACTTGCGGGTGCCGTCGGTCGAAGTGGAGTCGCGCACCACGGCCGGCGCCGCGATCGCCGCGTGCTCCGCAAGCTTTGCCCGGAGTGACTTGGCCAGGTCCGACATCGCGTCGAAGCTCCCGGCACCGCGTCGATGGATCCAGCGCGCGAGTTGGCGCGCGCGGAACGGCTTTTCACCGAGCGCATCGGTGTATTCCGTCAGCGCCGCAACATCGAGGCCGAGAAGATTAACGCGTTCCATCAACGGTTCGTTCAGCGCGAGTACACCGCCATTTGCGGGAAGAAATACGCGATCTCGATACGCGCCGTGTCCTCGCCGTCGGAACCGTGCACTGCGTTGGCGTCGATGCTCTCTGCGAAGTCCGCGCGGATCGTGCCCGCCGCGGCCTTCTTCGGGTCCGTCGCCCCCATCAGTTCCCGGTTCCTTGCGATCGCGCTTTCGCCTTCGAGCACCTGGATCATGACCGGCCCGGACACCATGAAGTCGACCAGGTCCTTGAAGAACGGCCGCTCGCGGTGAACCGCATAAAAGCCCTCGGCCTCATTGCGTGACAGCCGCGCCATGCGGGCCGCGACCACCTTGAGTCCGTTCGTCTCGAACCGCGAGTAGATTTTCCCGATGACATTTTTCGCGACAGCATCGGGTTTGATGATCGACAGAGTGCGTTCCACCGCCATGACTTCAGCCTTTAGTTTTCTCAGACGTTTACTTGATCGGACCGTTCCGGCTGCCGTGAACCACGGCGTGATGGCGCCGAGAGATTCCGGGCAGCCAAACCGAAAACCTCGATAAATGAAACACTTGCAACATCGAAGTTAGCCGAAAATTTTAACATGCGACGGGTCGCTGGCGACGATGCCGACGCACAGGCGGTTCAGGGGCGAGCCGGGCCGGGTTCCAGCATCGCGATCGACTCCACGTGGGAAGTGTGCGGGAACATGTTGACGATGCCCGCGGCCCGCAGGATCCAGTTCCCGTCATGAACCAGGACAGCGCAGTCGCGTGCCAGCGTCGCGGGATTGCACGAGACATAAACGACCCTTGCCGGCGGCCGTGCAGTCGCCGCCAGCACCTGCGCAATCGCGAGCGCACCTTCGCGGGGCGGATCGATCAGGACCTTGTCGATCCCGTCGCAGCGTTCGACGGCCGCTTCCCAGTCGGTCTCGCTCCACTCGAACAGATTGCGTGTCTCAAAAGACGTACGGTTGCCCAGCTCGTTGGCCTCGGCCGCCGCGCGGGCCCGCTCCACAAGGATCGAACTGCCCTCGTAGCCAAGCACATGCCGGGCCAGCGTCGCGAGCGGCAAAGTGAAATTCCCCAGGCCGCAGAAGAAGTCCATGACGCTCTCCTGCGGCGTCGGGGCCAGGAGACGGACGGCACGGCTCACCAGGGCTTCATTGACGCGATGGTTAACCTGGGTGAAGTCGGTTGGACTGAATGGCAGCGTCACTCCGAACTCCGGCAATCCGAGCCGCAATGCCGACGGTTGCTGCGTCGATAACGGCACCGCCGTGTGCGGTCCGCCGGGCTGCAGCCAGAACTCGACGGCATGCCGATCCGCAAACTCGCGCAGTCGGAACCGATCGTCCGCCGTCGGCTCCTGCAGCACGCGCAGGACCAGCACGATCTGCAGGCCATCGGTCCGGTCCGCCGCGGCCAGTTCGATCTGCGGCAGCCGGTCGCGCAGCGACAGCGACTCCGACCAGGCGGCGCAATGGCACCAGCAGATCGCTGACGCGCACAGGCAGGACCTCGCAGCGGGTCATGTCGGCAACAAAGCTGCTGGCGCGCTCGTGAAACCCGACCAGTACCTCGCCCTTCTTGGCGACGTCGCGAACCGTCAGTCGCGCCCGATAGCGGTAGGTCCATGTCGGTCCCGCGATGGGCCGCAGCATGCGTTCTGCACGCAGACGTCCGATGTGCCACAGGCTGTCTTCGAGTACGCGCTGCTTGATCGCAACCTGTGCACGCGCGTCGAGGTGCTGCATCGAGCAGCCGCCGCACGAACCGGCACCCAGCCCGAAGTGGGGACACCGCGGCGTGGCACGGAGCGACGAGACCCGCTCGATCGCGACGGTCCGGCCGACTTCGTAGCTGGCCTTGTTGCGCCGACGCTCATAGGTAGCGCGCTCGCCTGGCAGCGCGCCTTCGACAAACACGGCCTTGCCTTCGCGATGACCGACGCCGCGACCCTCCTGGTCGAGGGACTCGATCTCGACCTGGAAGAACTCCCCCGACTTCATGTCAGGTTCGTCCCCAGGCCGCCAGGTACTCCTTCCAGTGGGGCTGCCCAAGCGCGGTGAGCGCGGCGTGCACGCGGCCTTCTTCTTCGGCGTAGCCGCCGTCATCGAGTATTCCTCGCATGCGCTGGAAGCGCGCGAACAGCAGGTAGGTGTTGACGACGTCGGTCTCGCAGTACGCGCGGATCTGCTCGATGCCGCCGGCCTGGTACGCCTCCCAGACATCGCTGCCGTCCATGCCGAGCTTGCCGGCGAATCCGCACAGCTTCGCAAGGTCGTCGAGCGGAGCCGCTGGCGCGCGGCTGGTACATCGCCAGCAGGTCCATCAGGTCGATGTGGCGCGTGTGGTATCGGCCGATGTAGTTGTTGTAGCGGAAGTCGCGGTCGTCGTCGCCGAGTTCCCAGTAGCGCGCCGCATGCACGCCCTGGATGAGGCCGCGATAGTGCAGCACCGGCAGGTCGAACCCGCCACCGTTCCAGCTGACGAGCTGCGGCGTGTAGCGATCGATCGTGGCGAAGAAGGCCTGGATCAGCTTGCCCTCGTCGTCGTCGGGCTGCCCGATCGAGCGGACGCGAAACCCGGTGTCGTCGCGGAACGCGCAGGAGATCGCGACGACCCGGTGCAGGTGCAGCGGCAGGAAGTCGCTGCCGGTCTTCTCGCGGCGCTCATCGAAGAGCCGCTGTGCCACATCGGCATCGCTCAGTTCGGAAAACTGCGCGCGCAGTCGTCGGGCACCGGCGATGTCGGGAATGGTCTCGATGTCGAAAACGAGGATCGGCGTCATCGTACGGAAGGCATCGCGAAATGCGGCTTACAGCACCGCGTCGCGGCCGATGTGTT
The DNA here is from genome assembly GCA_963724365.1 of uncultured beta proteobacterium. GTDB lineage: Bacteria > Pseudomonadota > Gammaproteobacteria > Burkholderiales > Burkholderiaceae_F > JALORV01. The sequence continues at coordinate 186,853 of CAVRUR010000013.1, forward strand.
CGGCCGCGAGGGTCTGGCGCAACTGCTTCAGCGCCTCCAGCTGCATCTGCCGCACGCGTTCGCGCGTCAGGCGCAGTTCGTCCGCCAGTTCGTCGAGCGTCGCGTAGGCGTGGTTGTCGAGCGCGAATCGTCGCTCGATCACGAGACGATGGCGCTCGTCGAGGCGATCCAGCCAGACGTGCACGCGGCGTTCGAGTTCGTGACGGGTCGCTGTCGCTTCAGGCACGTCGGACGCTCCGTCCGACAGCAGATCGCACAGCGTGGAGTCGCGGATCGGCATCGAGCGGCGCATCGAGCGAGGCCGGCAGCGCTCCGAACTGCAGCACGTCGTGGACGACTTCGACCGGCTTGCCGGTCAGATGGGCGATGTCCTCGACGCGCACTTCCGCGCCGGACTCGGACTCGGCCTCGAGGTGGCGACGCGCATGAGTCACCTGCCGCAGTTCGCGCAGCACATGGACCGGCAGGCGGATCGTGCGGGCCTGGTTCATCACGGCACGCTCGACCGCCTGGCGTATCCACCACGTCGCGTAGGTCGAGAAGCGGAAGCCCCGTTCCGGCTCGAACTTCTCCAGCGCATGGATCAGCCCGAGATTGCCTTCCTCGATCAGGTCGAGCAGCGGCAGGCCGCGATGCGCATAGCGTTTTGCAATCGACACCACCAGCCGCAGGTTGCGCTCGATCATCTGCTGGCGTGCGGCGAAGTCGCCGGCCCGCGCGCGCGTGGCCGCTGTGCACGCTCCTCCTCCGCGATCATCAGCGGATGCGTGCCGATTTCCGCCAGGTAGCGCTGCACATTGTCGGGCTCGTAGTCGTCGTCGGCAGCTTCGGCTTCCACGCCGGTCACGGCGCGAGTGAATTCCTCGCTTTCACCGGACACGCTCCTCCTCGAAAGCGCTGCGCCCCGACGCGTTCGCGTCGTCCGGCCCGCCGGCCGGTGTCGTCTGGAATGTCGCGGATACCGGTCATGTCTGCTCAGCGCACCGGCAGGTAGCGCAGCGGATCGACCGGCTTGCCGTGACGACGTATCTCGAAGTGAAGCTTGATCCGGTCGGCATCGCTGCGGCCGAATTCGGCAATTCGCTGGCCGCGCTTCACCGCCTGCCCCTGCTTGACGAGGATCTGGCGGTTGTGTGCGTACGCGGAAATGAACTCGTCGTTGTGCTTGACGATGACCAGGTTGCCGTAGCCGCGCAGCGCGCTGCCGACGTAGACGACTTCCCCGTCGCCGGCCGCAATCACCGGGTCGCCGTCATTGCCGGCGATATCGAGGCCCTTGTTGCGAGTCTCATCGAAATTCTCGATCACCTTTCCCGGTGCCGGCCATTGCCACTGCACTGAACTTTCAATCGGTGGCGGCTTGGCGGTCTCCGGCGGCACGGCTGCTGCGCCCGGCACCGCGGGCGGCGCTTGCGGAGACGGGGTCGATGGCATTGCGGGCGTGATCGGCGCGGCCGGTGGCAACGTAGGGCCGGGCGCCGTCGCGACCGGAGGCGAAACTTCGGCTCCTGGCAGAGGCCGGACTTCCGCTGACCCGATCGGCGCCACCGGGGTGACCGTCGCCGCGCTGGCCGGTGGTGCAGTGACTCGCAACGCCTGGCCGACCGAAAGTGAAACCGAATCACCCAGGTCGTTCCAGCGCGCCAGCTCGCGGACGTCGACGCCGAACGACGTCGCAATGCTGTAAAGGGTGTCTCCGCGCTGTACTGTGTAGATGCCCTCCTTTGCGACGCGCCGGGCCGGCGGCACCGATGTTCCGGCAGCCGCGTCGGGGCGAACGTTTGTCGGTCCGGAGCGATCGACCACGGGCGCCGGACGCTGCGTTCCGCACGCTGCCAGCATCAAGACGACGCCGAAGAAAACACTTCTGCCGACCCACCACCTCATCCGCTGCCTCCTAAGCCACACCACCACGCAACGGCACGAAGCGGACCGCTTCCTTGCCGCTGCGGATCAACTTCCCGCTTTCGTCCTTCTGCGCCACGACAAGCTGCTGCTCGCCAGAGCCGACCGGCGCGACGATGCGTCCGCCCGGTTTCAGCTGCTCGACCCAGGCGGACGGTATCGCATCCCCCGCGGCCGCCGCGACGATCGCATCGTAGGGTGCCGCCTGCTCCACTCCGCGTGAGCCATCGCCGAAGACCAGCCGCAGGTTCGGCAGCCGCAGCGCGCGAAGGTTGTCACGTGCGCGCTCGTGCAGGGCGCGGACGCGCTCGATGCTCACGACCTCCCCGACCAGTTGAGCCAGCACCGCCGCGGCATAGCCGCAGCCGGTGCCGACTTCGAGCACACGCGCCTGTCGCGGATCCGCAATGCCTTCGAGCGCCAGTTCGATCGTGCGCGCGACGATGTAGGGCTGCGAGATCGTCTGGCCGTGTCCGATCGGCAACGGGGTGTCTTCGTAGGCGCGGCTCGCGAGCGCTTCGTCGACGAACAGATGCCGCGGAACGGCCCGCATCGCATCCAGCACGCGGCTGTCGCGCACTCCGAGTTCGCGCACGCTTTCGACCATGCGATCGCGCACCTTGGCCGAGCGCCAGACCGGCGTGCCCCTGCGTCGCGTCGATCGCCGGCAATGCAGGCCGACGCATCTCAGGCTCGCTCCAGCCATGCACGCACACCTTCCAGCTGCGTCGTCGTGCGTCAGGTCGATCTGCAGCGGCGTAACCGACACGTAGCCGGCGGACGTCGCATGGAAGTCGGTCCCCGGCCCGCCTTCCTTCGCACCCCCGGCCGGACCGATCCAGTAGATCGGTTCGCCACGTGGATTGACGGTGCGCACCACCGGTTCCGAAGGGTGGCGCTTGCCCAAACGGGTCGCGACGATTCCGCGGATTTCGGCCACCGGCCGATTCGGCAGGTTCACGTTCAGCAGGAAGGCGCCGGGCAAGGGTTGCTGAATGTGACGACGCACGACTTCAGCCGCCATCGCAGCCGCAGCGTCCAGGTGCGCATAGCCCTTGTCCACCAGCGAAAAGGCCATCGCCGGAATGCCGAAGAGGTAGCCCTCCATCGCGGCTGCAACCGTGCCCGAGTAGATCGTGTCGTCGCCCATGTTCTGCCCGTTGTTGATGCCGGAAACGATCAGATCCGGGCGCTCATCGAGCAACCCCGTCAGAGCGATATGCACGCAGTCGCTCGGCGTGCCATTGATGTAGGTGACTCCATTGGACGCCGTGCTGACCGTGAGGGGCCGTGACAACGTCAGGGAGTTACTGGCACCGCTGCTGTTCTGTTCGGGCGCGACGACGGTGACGGTGCCGAACGGACGCATCGCCGCAGCAAGCGCAGCGAGGCCGGGAGCCAGATAGCCATCGTCGTTGGAAACCAGGATGCGCATAAAGAAATAGCCGGTCGCGCGATTTGCGATCAGCGCGCCGGCTACCTCGGCAAGCAGTGGTCGGGGCGGCGGGATTCGAACTCGCGACCCCTTGCACCCCATGCAAGTGCGCTACCAGGCTGCGCTACGCCCCGAAGGAGCGGATTATAGCCGCGACTGCGACCTGCACCGGGGAAGAACGCAATCAGTTGCCGGAAAGCAGCCTGCGAATGGCCGCAAGTTCCTCGCGCAAATCGACCGCGTCGAGCGGGATCTGCGAGCCATTGCCATTCTTGCCATCGTGCCGCGAAGGGCGTTCACCCTCTTCAAGGCGATTGCGGGCGCCACTGATCGTGAAGCCCTGCTCGTACAGAAGTTCGCGGATGCGACGGATCAGCAGGACTTCATGATGCTGGTAGTAGCGCCGGTTGCCGCGCCGCTTGACTGGCCGCAACTGCGTGAACTCCTGCTCCCAGTAGCGCAGCACGTGCGGCTTGACCCCGCACAGCTCGCTCACTTCACCAATCGTGAAATAGCGCTTCGCCGGAATCGGCGGCAGCAGTTGCGATGTCTCGTGGCGTTGCATCGCGCTGGTCGGGAAGTCCGCTACTCAGCCCGGCACGCCCGCGGCCCTAATGGGAACCCGCGATACGGGCCACCGCAGCTTTCAGCTTCTGGCTGGCATGGAAGGTCACAACGCGACGCGCCGTGATCGCGATTTCTTCGCCGGTCTTCGGGTTGCGGCCCGGTCGCGTCGGTTTGTCACGCAATTGAAAGTTGCCGAATCCCGAAAGCTTCACGGATTCCCCTCGCTCGAGCGCCTGTCGGATCTCGTCGAAGAACCCGTCCACCATGTCCTTGGCTTCGCGCTTGTTCAGCCCCAGCCGGTCGAAAAGGGCTTCGGCCAGCTCCGCCTTGGTCATCGTCTTGGCGCCGCGATCGCTCGCGTGGTTACCTGCCGTGGCAGGCGGCAACTCGGGAAACTTGAAGCCCGTCGTCATCTGGGAATCGTCTCGCATTGTCTTCACTGTCGTAGACGGGCGCCGAACCGCCGGGCCAGTTCCTCGACGACTGCGGTGACCACTGCATCGGCATCAGTATCGCTCAGCGGCTTTTCAGTATCTTGCAGAACAATCCGGATAGCAAGGCTTTTTTCTTTATTTAACAATGCGTTAGCGCCCACTACTGCGGCTGGTTCCGAAGTTGACCGGGGACGATACACGTCGAACAGTCGGACTTCAGCCAGAGCCGACAATCGGCCATCGGCGCGCGACAGCTTGTCGATTGCGCCTTCGATCGAGGCGTAATTGACGGACTCGTTGACGATGACGGCGATGTCGCGCTGCAGCGGCTGGAACTTTGGAATGTCGCGCACGATGGGAAGCTCGCGCGCGAGCAACGGTTCAAGCTCGACCTGGAAGACCACTGCGCCCTTCGGCAGTTCGTAGGCCTGCTGCAGACGTGGATGGAGTTCACCGAGAAAGCCGACCTCGCGCCCGTCGAACTCGATGCGCGCGCTGCGTCCCGGATGCAGCGCAGGATGGACTGCCGGTTCGACGCGGATGACGCCGGGAGCGAACAGGCGCTCCACGTCTCCCTTGATGTCGAAGTAATCGACGTCGCGCGACGGGCTCGCCCACTGATCGTCGTCAGCCGGTCCGTACGCAAGCCCGGCGACACAGGTGGGCTGGGCAATCCCCTGCACTTCCAGCGGCCCGTCGACGACTTGCGGGTCTCGCCTGAACACGCGCCCGATCTCGAAGACCCGGACGCGTCCCGCCTTACGGTTCAGGTTGTAGCCAAGCACGGACACCAGCCCACCAAGCAGTGAACTGCGCATCACTGACATCTGCGCCGAGATCGGGTTGAGCACGGCGATGGGCTGGTCGTTCGCAGCGAAGTCACGCTCCCAGCGGGCATCGACGAACGAATAATTGATGAGCTCCTGGTAGCCGAGCTGGGCGAGAAGTGCGCGAACCGCATGCGGCGATCTCCGTGTTTCAGGGCGCGCGCGCATGCGCGCCGGCGCCATCGGCGCATGCGCCGGAATGCGCGCGTAGCCGTACAACCGCGCCACCTCCTCGATCAGGTCCTCCTCGGTTTCCAGATCGAACCGGTAGCTCGGCGGCGTCACGATGAACGCGGCCTCCGAGCGGTGGTAGGACAGGCGCAGGCGCTCGAACACGTTGGCCATGTCGTCGGCCCCGAGTGCTATGCCAAGCACCTTGCGGCATCGCTCCACGCGCATGCTGACCGGCGCGCGTTGCGGCAACCCGACGATCGTGTCGTCAATCGGACCGGGTTGCCCGCCGCACACATCGAGGATCAGGCGGGTGATGTATTCGACGTGGTCGGTGGTGGTCGCGTAGTCGACGCCACGTTCAAAGCGATGTGCCGCATCGGTGGAAAAATTGAAACGGCGGGCGCGTCCGCGGATGGCATCCGGCCACCAGAAGGCCGCCTCGACGTAGATGTTGCGTGTGTCGAGCGAGACGGCCGTGCCCTCTCCACCCATGATCCCCGCGAGTGCCTCGACACCGTTGTCGTCTGCAATCACGCCGACCCCGCCGTCGACCGTCACGGTCTGTCCGTTCAGCAGCTCCACGGTTTCACCGGGGCGGCCCCAGCGTACGCAAAGCCGACCCTTGACCTTGTCGAGGTCGAACACATGCGAAGGGCGTCCCAGTTCCAGCATCACGTAGTTCGAGATATCGACCAGTGCCGAGATCGGTCGCTGACCGCTGCGCAGCAGTCTCTGCATCATCCACTCCGGCGTGGCCGCATGTGCATCGACGCCGCGGATCACGCGTCCGGAAAATCGGCCGCACAGGTCGGCCGCTTCCACTGATACGGGCAGCCGATCGTCCAGCACGGGCGCGGCCGGCCGTATGGTCGGCAACGTCAGTTCGGCTCCGGTGATGGCGGCCACCTCACGCGCAACACCGACGACGCTGAGGCAGTCGGCCCGGTTCGGCGTCAGCTTGATCGTGAGAATCTGGTCGTCAAGATCAAGCACGTCGCGCACGTTGCGTCCCGGCGTGGCGTCGTCGGCCAGCAGCAGCAAACCCGTATGGTCGTCCGACAGTCCGAGTTCACGCGCCGAGCACAGCATGCCCTGCGACTCGACTCCGCGCATCGTCGTTGCCTTGATGCTGAAGTCCCCCGGCAAAATGGCACCCGGCAGCGCACACGGCACCCGGATCCCCGGCGCAACGTTGGGGGCACCGCAAACGATGGTCAGCGGCGCTGCCTGTCCGACATCCACTTCGCAGACGGTCAGCTTGTCGGCATTCGGGTGCCGGTCGACCGTGCGCACCCGGCCGACGACCACTCCGCTGAACGGCGGGGCGACAGGCCGGCGGTCTTCGACCTCCAGGCCTGCCATCGTGAGTTCATCGGCAAGCGTTGCACCGTCGATCGACGGGTCAGCGTAGCGCCGCAGCCACTTTTCCGAGATGTCCATCGCGTGTCAGTTGAACTGCCGCAAGAAGCGGAGGTCACCTTCGAAGAAAATCCGCAGATCGTCGACTCCGTAGCGCAACATGGTCAGTCGCTCGAGCCCGGAGCCGAACGCGAAGCCGATGTACTTTTCCGGATCCAGACCGAAATTGCGCACCACCGTCGGGTGCACCTGACCCGAACCCGAGATCTCGAGCCAGTTGCCTTTGCGCGGCCCGCTGGTGAACATCATGTCGATCTCGGCCGAAGGCTCGGTGAACGGGAAGTACGACGGGCGAAAGCGCACTACCAGGTCATCGGTCTCGAAGAAGCGTCGCAGGAAGTCGGTGTAGACCGCCTTGAGATCGGCAAAGGTCACGTTCTCGTCGATCCAGAGTCCCTCGACCTGCTGGAACATCGGCGAATGCGTCGCATCGCTGTCGACACGATACGTGCGCCCGAGTGCGATGACCTTGATCGGTGGCGCGTGCATACGCGCGTAGCGCACCTGCATCGGACTGGTGTGGGTTCGCAACAGCAGCGGCTTGCCGAACCGGTCCTGCGCATCGACGTAAAACGTATCCTGCATCGAACGGGCCGGATGGTTCTCCGGGCTGTTGAGTGCAGTGAAGTTATGCCAGTCGGTTTCGATTTCGGGTCCGTCCGCGACATCGAAACCGATCGAAGCAAAGATCTCCTCGACGCGCATCCAGGTCCGGATCACCGGATGGATTCCGCCGGCACTGCGCACGCGTCCAGGAAGCGTGACGTCGATGGCTTCCTGTGCCAGGCGCTCGTTGAGTTGCGCATCCGCCAGTGCCTGCCGGCGTTCGTCGAGCAGGGATTCGATCGCCTCCTTGGCCCGATTGATGCGCGCGCCCTGCTCCCGCTTGTCCTCGGCGGAGAGGCGCGCAAGGGACTTCAGCCTCTCGGTGATGGCCCCCGACTTGCCGAGAAAGCGCGCCTTCTCGTTCTCGAGCGCCGCCGGCTGCATCGCTGCAGCGAACGCGGCACGCGCCTCATTTACGAGTTGTTCGAGATCCATTTTCGGTGAAGCCAAAAAAACGGGGCCCAGCAGTGAGGCCCCGTTCCTGATTCCGCCGATCGCAGTCGACCGGCAAATTGCGCTTAGGCGGCGAGCGAAGCCTTGACCTTGTCGACGACGGCCGCAAAACCCGGCTTGTCGAGCACCGCCATGTCGGCCAGCACCTTGCGGTCAATCCCGATCTCGGCCTTGCCGAGTCCGTTGATGAACGCACTGTAGGTAATGCCGTGTTCGCGTACCGCTGCATTGATCCGCGCGATCCACAGCGAACGGAACACGCGCTTCTTCGTACGACGATCGCGGTAGGCATACTGCCCCGCCTTCATCACCGCCTGTTTGGCGACGCGGAATACGTTATTGCGCCGGCGCGTGAACCCCGCGGCCTGGGCCAGGACCTTCTTGTGCCGCGCGCGGGCGGTCACACCACGTTTTACTCGAGGCATGTCAGTCTCCCTTACGCGTACGGCATCATGCGACGCACGGACTTGACGTCGGCATCGCTGATCTGCACCGCGCCGCGCAGGTGGCGCTTCGCCTTGGTGGTCTTCTTGGTGAGGATGTGGCGCTTGAACGCCTGTCCCCGCTTGATCGAGCCGCTCGCGCGGATCTCGAAGCGCTTTGACGCGCTCTTTTTCGTCTTCATCTTCGGCATCTTGGCCGTCCCTTTCTTTGATGGCGTCGGGCGCTCTTGCGAGACTTTGAGCCTGTTGCCACTTGTTGAGCCGCGTCGCGGCTGTTGCTGCACAACCCCGCTGGATCAGCAGGGCACGAACTACTTCTTCTTCTTCGGCGTCAGGATCATCACCATCTGCCTTCCCTCGAGCCGAGGCATCGACTCGACCTGCGCCAGTGTCACCAGGTCGTCTCGCACTCGCTCAAGGAGCTTGTATCCAAATTCCTGGTGGGCCATTTCACGACCACGGAAGCGCAACGTGATCTTGGCCTTGTCACCCTCCTCGAGGAAGCGCGTCAGGTTGCGCAGTTTGGTCAGATAGTCGTTCTCGTCCGTCTGCGGCCGGAACTTCACTTCCTTGACCACCACCTGCTTCTGCTTGAGCTTGGCCTCGTGGGCCTTCTTCTGCTCCTGGTACTTGAACTTGCCGTAGTCCATCAACCTGCAGACGGGTGGCACGGCGGTGGGAGCAATTTCCACCAGATCGACTTGGGCTTCCTCGGCCATGCGAAATGCATCGGCCAGCTTCACGACTCCGAGAGCTTCGCCTTCAATACCCGTTAGGCGGACTTCCGGGGCGCTGATTTCACCGTTGATCCGGTGCGCACGTTCCTGAGCGATGGTTGGCTTCTCCTGGTTTCGATGATCAAGCCGTGCTGCCCACGTTGCGACGCTGCGCGACGTCGTCCTGCAGACGCTGCGCAAAGGCAGACAACGGCATCATGCCGAGGTCGACCCCGCCGCGGGCACGAACGGCCACCCGCATTTCCTCTGGCCCGGATTGCTTCTCCTTGTCCCCGACGACGAGGACATAGGGAATTTTCTGCAGGCTGAGCTGGCGGATTTTATAGGTGATCTTTTCGTTGCGCAAATCGCTGTCAACTCTAAATCCTTGTTTTTTCAGCGTTTGCGCAACAGCCTCGGCATAATCGGCCTGCCCTTCGGAGATATTGGCGATCGCCACCTGGACCGGCGCCAGCCAGGGCGGCATGGCGCCAGCGTGATTCTCGATGAGGATGCCAATGAAACGCTCCAGCGACCCCACGATCGCCCGGTGCAGCAGAACCGGCACCTGCCGCGTGTTGTCCTCTGCGACGTACTCGGCACCGAGCCGGCCGGGCATCGAAAAGTCCACCTGCATCGTGCCGCACTGCCAGGTACGGCCAATCGCATCCTTCAGGTGGTACTCGATCTTGGGACCATAGAAGGCGCCGTCGCCCGGCGAGATTTCGAACGCCACGCCCGAGCGTCCGCAGCGATTCCATCAGGGCGTGCTCGGCCTTTTCCCAGCTTTCGTCCGAACCGATCCGCTGCGCCGGCCGTGTTGCGACTTTGTACAGGATCTCGCCGAAGCCGAAATCCGCGTAGACCTTTTGCAACTGCGTCGTGAAGGCGACACATTCCGCGAGGATCTGATCCTCGGTGCAGAAGATGTGGCCGTCGTCCTGCGTAAATCCACGCACGCGCATCAGTCCATGCAGCGCGCCAGAAGCCTCGTTCCGGTGACACTGGCCAAACTCGCCGTAGCGCAGCGGCAGGTCTCGATAGCTGCGCAGGTCGGAGCGATAGATCTGCACGTGCCCGGGGCAATTCATCGGCTTCAGCGCGTAGTAACGGTTCTCCGACTCCGTCGTGAACATGTGCTCGCGATACTTCTCCCAGTGGCCGGACTTCTCCCACAACGAGCGATCCAGGATCTGCGGTGCCTTCACCTCCTGGTAGTCGCAGTCGCGGTATACCTGCCGCATGTACTGCTCCACGGCCTGCCAGATCGCCCAGCCCTTTGGGTGCCAGAACACCAGCCCCGGCGCTTCTTCCTGAAAGTGGAACAGATCCAGTTCCCGCCCGAGCTTGCGGTGGTCTCGCTTCTCCGCCTCCTCGAGCATCTTCAGGTAGGCGTCCTGGTCGTCCTTCCTCGCCCAGGCCGTCCCGTAGATGCGCTGCAGTTGCTCTTTGGCGCTGTCGCCACGCCAGTAAGCGCCGGCGACTTTCATCAGCTTGAAGACTTTCAACTTCCCCGTCGAAGGCACGTGCGGGCCTCGACACAGGTCGATGAAATTTCCCTCGCGATAGAGCGAGATGTCCTCGTTGGCCGGAATGGAGGCAATGATCTCGGCCTTGTACTTCTCGCCGATCGACTCGAAGAACTTAACTGCGTCGTCGCGCTTCCAGACCTCGCGCACGACCGGCTCGTCCTTCTTCGACAGTTCGGCCATCTTCTTCTCGATGGCATCGAGATCCTCGGGCGTGAAGCCGCGCGGAAAGGAGAAGTCGTAGTAAAAGCCGTTGTCGACGACTGGACCGATCGTGACCTGCGCCTGCGGATACAGTTCCTTGACGGCGTAGGCCAGCAGGTGCGCCGTCGAGTGGCGCAGCACCTCGAGACCGTCGGCATCGCGCTCGGTGACGATCGCGACCCCGGCATCACGCTCGATCAGATGGGACAGGTCGACGAGCTTGCCGTCGACGCGACCGGCGAGCGCCGCCTTGGCCAGTCCCGGACCGATGTCGGCCGCCAGGTCGGCCACGCGCAGCGGGGCGTCGAAAGAGCGTTGCGAGCCATCGGGCAATCGAATTGAAATCATCAGCATTCTCCGAGCGAAAAAAAGTGCGGTCGAGCCGCACTTTTCCGTCGAATGGCGTACTCGTCCCCGGTGATCAACCGTCCGTGAATCGAGTTCGAAGCATTTCTCCGTACCTTTCGTCTGCTGTGGGGCCTGGTAGGCGCGATTGGACTCGAACCAACGACCCCCACCATGTCAAGGTGGTGCTCTAACCAGCTGAGCTACGCGCCTCCAAGACTGCGAAGTATATCAGCGCATCCCGAGGCTACGGCCACGCCGGTCGCGGGCCGCGCATTGACAGCGACGTGGCCCCTCCCCGAATATGATGTCGAGTAGCGGCATTCAGTCCGTTCACTTTCGCGTCATCGATACGACTTACTCTCTACCCCGTCTTCACACCACCACAGGTCACATGGCCAGGACGAACGGCGCTACACGCGCAGGAGCCCAGGCGGCCGGGTCGGCCGAGCCGCGGCTGGCGGTATCGCTTACCCGTTCGCCGGCCGACATCGAGGATGCGCAGAGGCTGCGCTACAAGGTGTTCGTCGAGGAGATGGGCGCAAAGGTCGGCGACGCTGCTACAGGCATCGACGCAGACGACTTCGATCCCTACTGCGACCATCTGATCGTCCGCGACCTCGACACTCTGCGGGTTGTCGGCACGTATCGCATTCTGGCGCCGCACCGCGCCCGGGAACTGGGCCGGCTTTACTCCGAAGGCGAGTTCGACCTGTCGCGTCTGCATCACATCACACCGACGATGGTCGAAGTCGGCCGCTCCTGTGTTCATCGCGACTATCGCTCGGGCAGCACGATTTTGCTGCTGTGGGCCGGCATGGCGCACTACATGAGGGCCGGCGGATACAACCACCTGATCGGCTGCGCCAGCGTTTCGCTGGCCGACGGCGGGCGCATGGCCGCGCGCGTGAGGCTCGATCTGCAGAAGTACCTGACCGATCCCGAGTACCGGGTATTTCCACACCTGCCGTTTCCGCACGCGCAGATCGAACCTGCGGCCGCGGGAGACATGCCGCCGCTGTTGAAAGGCTATCTTCGCGTCGGCGCGAAGATCTGCGGCGAGCCTGCGTGGGACCCCGACTTCAACACGGCCGACTTCCTCGTGTGGCTGTCGCTCAACAACCTGCATCCGCGCTATGCGCGTCACTTCGATCTGCTCGCGGCACAAGGCAACGCCGCCGAAAAGGCCTCGTCACCCTCCTGACGCCGGGCTGCGCCTCAGCGACGGCGTACCGCGATCACGCCGGACACGTCGCGCAACAGCGCGGACACCCGTGCGATGTCACCGGCGTCACGGACCTCGACCGTGAATCCCATGCGCGCCTCGCCGCGCTGGCTCTGGGTGCCGACGCCGACGACGTTGAGCTTCTCGCGCGCAAAGACCTCCGAAATGTCCCGCAGCAGCCCCTGGCGGTCCTGTGCGATGACCAGCAGTTCGACCGGATAGACCGCATCGGCCTGCCGGCCCCAGGCCACCTCGACGATGCGTTCCGGCTGGCGTTGGGTCAAGGCCTGCAGGTTCGAACAGTTCGCGCGGTGTATCGATACTCCCTGGCCCCGCGTCACATATCCGCCAATCTCGTCCGGCGGAGCCGGCCGGCAGCAGCGAGCGAGCTGGGTCAGCAGTGAATCGACCCCGACAACCAGTACCTTGCCCTTGCCGGCCGGGGCTTCGCGTGGCTTGCCGGTCAGCAGATGCGGCGGGAGTTCCTCTGCCGGCTGCGCTGGCGCGATCGCCTGCTCGATGGAACGCAGGCTGAATTCTTCCTTGGTCGCCGCAGCGCATAGCTCGTCGACCTTGTCGAATCCCAGCCGCCGGGCCAGGTCTTCGAGCCTGACCGCCGTCTTGCCCAGTCGTTGCAGTTCCTTCTCGACGATCTCGCGCCCTGCCGCTGCCGACTGCTCGAACTCGAGTGCGTTGAACCACTGGCGCACCTTGGCGCGCGAACGCGCGCTGTGCAGGTATCCGAGTTCCGGGTTGAGCCAGTCGCGGCTTGGCCCACCCGTCTTGGCCGACACGATTTCGACCGTCTGCCCGGTAGCGAGCGGTGTGCTCAGCGGAACCATGATCCCGTTGACGCGCGCACCGCGGCAGCGATGTCCCAGCTCGGAGTGGATGTGGTACGCGAAGTCGATCGGCGTGCCGCCCGCCGGCAACTCGATCACGCGCGCCTGCGGCGTCAGGACATAGATGCGCTCCTCGCGTGCCGGTCCGCTGGCGAGCGGCGCATCGACCTCGGCCTGCCAGGCCAGCAGCTGGCGCAGCCAGGCCACCCGCAGCTCGTCGTCGTCGCGCCCCTTGCCGCCTTCCTTGTAGCGCCAGTGCGCCGCTACGCCGAGCTCGGCGTGCTCGTGCATGCGCCGGGTCCTGATCTGCACCTCGAGCGTGCGCCCGACGTCATCGCCGACGACGGTGTGCAGCGACTGATAGCCATTGGGCTTGGGTCGCGCGATGTAGTCGTCGTACTCACTCTCGACCGGCTTCCACGCCGAGTGCACGAGCGCCAGGACCTGGTAGCACTGGGCGACTTCGTCGACGATGACGCGCAGGCCCCGCACGTCGTAGACCTGCTCGAAGGCCAGGTCCTTGGTGCGCATCTTGTTCCAGATGCTGTAGATGTGCTTGGGCCGTCCGCTGATCTCGGCGCGCAGCCCGGCGTCGGCCACCATCGACGCGCAATCGCGCCAGGGCGGAATCGATGAACGACTCGCGCTCGACGCGCTTCTCGTCGAGCAGGCGCGCAACCGACTTGTAGGTCTCCGGTTCGAGAAAGCGGAACGACAGGTCCTCGAGTTCCCACTTGATCTGCCAGACGCCGAGACGGTTCGCCAGCGGCGCATAGAGTTCGAGCGTCTCGCGTGCGAATGGCTCTGCACCCGACGCGCTTGCTGAGCGCGTAGTAGCGCAGCGTCTGCAGGCGTGACGCAAGCCGCAGCAGCACGACGCGCAGATCGTTGGCCATCGCCAGCAGCATTCGCCGCAAGGCTTCAGCCTGGTCGCCGGGATCGCGGCCGCGCGCTTCCTCGCGCGCACGCGTCAGTTCCGACAGCCGCATCAGCTGCCGCAGATCGGCCACGAGCTGCGCCACGGTCGGGCCGAAGCGGCTGCGCAGCCAGTCGTCCGGATCGCGCAGCACGTCGTAGATGCCGAACAGCTGTGCTGCCGAAAGGAGGTCGGGATCCGGCCGCAGTGTCGCCACTATCGATGTGATGCCGTCGGCATGGGCAATGAACGGCTCGCCGGTCCGCAGGGACTTGCCTGCATAAAGCGGCTCGACCAGCGCGCGCGTGCTGCCCGCCTCCTGCGGTGCGGTTCCGCCGGCGGCGGACTGGTCCGGTTCGATCTGTCCAACGGTCGTCACGCTTTGATTATCCCGCCTCGGCACTCAGGCCGTTGCGGCACAATTCCACGATGCTCCGGGCACTGCTCGATCGGATCTCCAGACCCCATGTCGCGGTTCCCGACACACTGTGGGACGCGACCCTCGCATCGATGCCGTTCCTTGCCCGCCTGGCGATCGAAGAGAAGGAGCGCCTGCGTGCACTGGTCGGACAGTTCCTCGCCGAAAAGGAGATGGCCGGTGCCGCCGGCCTCGAGCTGACGTCCGAGATGCAGGTGAACATCGCCGTGCAGGCCTGCCTGCCGGTCCTGAACCTCGGGCTCGACTGGTACCGCGGCTGGAGCAGCATCGTCGTCTACCCGGGACGAGTTCCTGGTGCCGCGCAGTGTCACGGACGATGCGGGCGTGGTGCACGAGTACACCGAACCGATCGCGGGCGAGGCGTGGGACGGCGGCCCGGTGCTGCTGTCGTGGGAGGATGCGCAGCGTCCTCAACCGAGAGCGGCGGTGCCTACTCCGTCGTGATCCATGAGTTCACGCACAAGATCGACCTTCTGAACGGCGATGCCGACGGCGTGCCGCCGTTTTCGTCGTCGTTGCACGCAGGACTCGACGCGAGGACATGGCACGCAGCGCTGGACGACGCGTACCACGCGCTTCGTTGCCGAAATCGAACTGGTCGAAGGCGAGCTGCCGCCGACGATCGATCCGGATTCGAGCGAGGCCGATCCGTACTACGCGCACCTGCCGCTCGATGCCTACGCCGCACAGAACGACGGGGAGTTCTTCGCGGTGTCCTCCGAGGCATTCTTCGTCGAGCCGGCGCGGCTGCAGCGGGCGTTTCCGAAGTGGTACGCGCAGCTCGCCGCGTTCTTCCGGCAGGATCCGCTGGCGCGCGTCGTGAAGCGCCTGCTGATCGTCTTTCACTCGATGACCGGAGCGGCCGAGCAGCTCGCCGGCGCGGCCGCCGCCGGCGCGCGTGACGAGCCGGAGGTCGAAACGCGAGCTTGTCGTCGCGGCAAGCGCCAGCGTCGACGACGTGCTCGCACGCGGACGGCTACCTGTTTGCGACGCCCGAGAACCTGGCGACGATGGCAGGACTGATGAAGGACTTCTTCGATCGTGTGTACTACCCGGTGCTCGACCGAATCAATGGCCGCCCCTATGCAACGATCATCGCCGCCGGCACCGACGGAACGGGGGCTGCACGCCAGGTGCAGCGCATCGCCACGGGGTTGCGATTGCGCGAGGTCGCTCCGCCGCTCGTGGTCCGCAACGGCGCCCAGACGCCCGAAGCGATCCTCGCGCCGAAGACCGTCCCCGCGGTCGACCTCGCACAAGCACGCGAACTCGGCGCTGGCGCTCGCCGCCGGCCTGGCCAGTGGAATCTTCTAGGCGGCTAGCTTCGAGCAGGAACTCGCGGACCAGCTCGATCTCGTTCGCCGGCATGAACGTCGGGGCGTGACCCACGTCCGCGACCTCGACCACGCGCGGACGCGGCCCGCGGGCGGCCATCTCGGCAGCTGTCTCGGGTGTCAGCAGATCCGACTGTGCCCCGCGGATCAGCAGCGTGCGCGCCGTGATGCGGTCGTAGAGCGCCCACGTCGCCGCTTCGCCGGCCGCGGCAGCCTGCGGGGTCGTTGTCCTGAACGGCACCGCGATCGCCGGGTCGTAGCGGAACGACATAGCGCCCGTCGACCTGGTGCAGCGTCGGCGCGACCAGTTCGCGCCAGTCTCCGCGGGTTCGGAGCCCGAACGGCGCAGCGGTCACTGACTGGTAGTCGATGGCCTCGTCCATGCTCGCGAAGGACACCGGCTGCCCGACGTAGCTGCCGATGCGCGCGATCGCCAGCGGCCCGAGGCGCGGTCCAACGTCGTTGAGCACGAGTTGCCGGATCGGCGATCCCGCCTGGCCTGCGAGCGCGATGCCGATCAGCCCGCCCATCGAGGTACCGACCCAGTCGACCTGCTCGACGTTCGAGCCGCGCGATCAGCGCCACCATGTCCGAGGCATATTGCGGAATCGCGTAGTACGCAGGGTCACGCAGCCAGTCGCTGTGACCCCGGCCGACGACATCGGGACAGACGACGCGATAGCGGTCTGCCATCGCGCGCGCCAGCCGATCGAAGTCGCGGCCCATTCGCGTCAGCCCATGTGCGCAGACCAGCACTCTGGGATTGTCGTCGTCTCCCCACTCGACATAAGCCATGCGGTGAAAGCCGGCCGGGCTGAGACATTGAACGTGGTGCGATCGGGGTTCCATGGGCCGCATGACTCGGTCTGCTGAGGGAGTCGCGCATTGTAGTCAGCGGCAGGTGGCATACTTTCCGGGGCAACAACGGAGATGCGCAATGCTGAAGAACAGGACGGCGCTGGTGACCGGATCCACCAGCGGTATCGGGCTGGCGATCGCGGACGCCTTGGCGGCCCAGGGTGCAAACATCGTCGTCAATGGCTTCGGCGAGCCCGAGGCGATCCGCGCGGCAGAAACGCAGATTGCAGAAGCACGGCGTGAAGACGATGTACCACGGTGCCGACATGAGCAAGCCCGCCGAGATCGAGCAGATGATCCGCGCTGCCGAGGGCACGTTCGGCCGCGTCGACATCCTGGTGAACAACGCCGGCATCCAGCACGTTTCGCCGGTGGAAACTTTCCCGGTCGAACGCTGGGACGCGATCATCGCCATCAACCTGACCTCGGCGTTCCACACGATCCGGCTGGCACTGCCGAAGATGAAGCAGGCCAACTGGGGCCGCATCATCAACATCGCATCGCTGCACGGACTGGTGGCGTCGGCCGAGAAGTCGGCCTATGTCGCCGCCAAGCACGGCATCGTCGGCCTGACCAAGGTGGTTGCGCTGGAAACCGCGACGACCGGGGTCACCTGCAACGCCATCTGTCCGGGCTGGGTACTGACCCCGCTGGTGCAGAAGCAGGTCGATGCGCGCGCAGCGCGCGACAACCTGAGTCAGGAAGAGGCCAAGAAGGCACTGCTGGGGGAGAAACAGCCGTCGATGCAGTTCGTGACGACCGAGCAGCTCGCTGGTCTCGCGGTCTTCATGTGTTCGCCTGCGGCCGACCAGGTGCGCGGCGTGGCCTGGAACGTCGACGGCGGCTGGTTCGCGCAGTAGCGGGCGACCGGCATCACGCCGCGCGCTCGACCACCGGCACGACGTCCACCGCGACGTCGAGCACGTGATCCGCGCCGCCGCGAATCACGCCGCGCAGCGGCACGACGTCGCCGTAGTCACGGCCGACAGCCACGGTCACGTGGCTGGCATCTGGTAGCACCGCGTTGGTCGGATCCAGGTCGACCCAGCCGAGCACCGGGCACCAGATCGACACCCAGGCGTGCGAGGCATCTGCGCCCGTTAGCCGTGCCTTGCCCGGCAGCGGCTGAGTCAACAGATAACCGCTGACATAGCGTGCAGGCAGTCCGAGCGCGCGCAACATCCCCAGCATCAGGTGCGCAAAGTCCTGGCACACGCCCCGGCGCTTGCGGAAGACCTCGACCAGTGGCGTGTCGATGTCCGTCACTCCCGGTTCATAAGCAAAGTCGGCGTGGACCCGCTCCATCAGCGCGATCGCCGCCTGCAGATAGGGCCGGCCCGCCCGGAAGTCCGTTGCCGCATAGTCGCGCAACGAACGGTCGAGCGGGACGTAGGGTGATGCAAACACGAACTCGCCCGCCGGTTGAAACGAGCCGCCGAGTACATAGCGCAGGTCCGCCGCGACCGTGTCCCAGGCGGCACTCTGCTGCTTCGTCGGGCGCCGCGGGGCGCGGCTCGAGCCACACCCGGCTTTCCGCATGCACGGTCAGTGCTTCATGCGGTACATACAGCGCGAACTCGGTGCGCAGATTGCCGAACGAGTCGGGCGCATTCGCGCAGTGCGACGGCAGCGGATCGATGGACATCATGAAGTCCCTGACCTTCTGACGTCCGCCGTCGCGCGGGTGCAGGAAGGCGCAGTGATAGGCCACCTCGACGCGCGACGTATAGCGCGTGACGGTCCGGTGCGAAACCTGAAGTTCGATGGCCGTGCTCATGCGTGCACCGTCCGGAACTCCGCGGATGCGTGGCTGAAGTAGCGCGCACCGATGGCATCCGACAATGCCCGGCTGCCATCGACCAGCCGCTCGCAGAACAGCAGCAGCGCTGCGCTCTGCCCCGTCCCGTCGGTGCGGCAGAGTGATTCGAGGTTCGGCCAGTCATGCTGCGCGGGCAGGTGAAGCAGCAGTTCGTGCGCACCTGGCGCACCGAGCCGTTCGATCTGTTCACCCAGGCGGCGCGCCACCCCGCGCAATGACCGTGGGTTCGCCTGCTCCTGGACCAGCAGGTCGATCAACGGCGCCGCTTCCAGCCGGCGCTGATAGAGCGCACGGTAGGTGATCGTGCTGTCGAACAGCTGAAGGATCAGGTCGAAACCGTCGTCGCGCGCCGCTGCACCGGTCGAAAAGAGAACCTGCAATGCCCGTGCAAGCGTTCCGAGGCGCTCAAGCTGCCGCCCGATTGTCAGCAACCGCCAGCCGTCGTCACGCGTCATGTGGTCCACCTGCGCACCGGTGATGGCCGACACCTGCACCGCCAGATGCCCCAGGGCTGCCACTGCCTCGTCGGACGAAAACACCCGGTCCGCGCCGGCAGCGGCACAGTCCGAACGAAATCGTTGTGATGTGGCTGAAATCAGGCGCCAGTGATCGGCCGACAGCCGATCGCGGATGTGACCAGCGGATCGAACCAGTGCTTCCAGTGTGAACGCCACGCTCGGCCGCTCCTCCGCATCGGCCAGGCCCGCGATCAGCGTGCGCTCGAACACGTTCACCGACTGTGCGGGCGACGGTACGTCCTGCGGCACCAGGCCCTGCTCTTCGCACATCGTCGCCAGCGCGCCGAGCACCGGCGACGGAGCACGGGCGTCGTCACCGAGCAAGGTCAGCGCCGAGCGGGCCAGCCGCACGGACGTAGTCGGTGCGCTCGGCATAGCGGCCCATCCAGAAGAGATTCTCGGCTGCGCGGCTCGAGACTATGCGCCGCCGCCCGGCCAGTTCCTCGGGGCGCAGCGGCGTCGGTAGCATCGAGAACGTGTCGACCGGGCCGGCCGTCTGCACCCAGGTGTCCTGGCTCGCGCCGCCGCGCTGCATCGACACCACCCGCTGCTCGCGCTGCGCGATGCGGGTGAGTCCTCCGGGCATGACATGCCACCCGCCGCTGCCGTCGTTGATCGCAAACACCCGCACCATGGCCGCGCGTGGCACCAGTGAACCGTCGTGCCACGTGGGTGCCTGCGGCAGCGGCAGGTACGCCTGCACCGTGTAGGCATCCGGATCGGTTTCGATACGCCGGCGCACGTCGCGCAACTGCGATGCGTCCATCGCGGCGCCGATCATCGGTTCGAAAGCCGGCCGCGGCTGCGACGGCGGGAACGTCGCCTTGATGACCTTGTCGGACAGATCGTCGGCGACCTGCTCGAAGGCGGCGCGCTCACCACACCACCAAGAAGCGAGCGACGGCAAGCGCAGTTCCTCGCCCAGCTCGCGCCGGGCGATCGCCGGCAGGAAACCGTTCAGCGCCGGCGCTTCCATGAATCCGGAGCCCAGCGCGTTGGCGACCAGCACCTTGCCGGCCCGGATCGACTGCAGCAGCCCAGGTACGCCCAGCGTGGAGTCCTGTCGTAGCTCCAGCGGATCGCAGAAATCGTCGTCCAGGCGTCGCAGGATGCCGTGCACCGGCAACAGCCCATGCAGCGCCTTCAGGTAGGTGCGGTCATCGCGCACGGTGAGGTCGCTGCCTTCCACCAGAGGGATACCGAGGTAGCGGGCCAGGTACGCGTGTTCGAAGTAGGTTTCGTTGTAGGGGCCCGGCGTCAGCAGCACGAGCCGTGCCGACTCACCGCTGCCGCATGGACTGCAGCGTTGCAGCGTGTCGAGCAGGCAGCGATAGCTGGCCGCCAGACGCTGCACCTTCATCCGCCTGAACGCCTCTGGAAACAGGCGCGAGACGATCAGCCGGTTCTGCAATGCATAGCCCAGGCCCGATGGCGATTGCGTCCGGTTGCCGACGACCCACCATTGCCCGTCCGCGGCACGTGCGACATCAAACGCGAGGATGTGCAGGAACGTGTCACCCGCGGGTCGATGTCCTACCAGGGGACGCAGGTAGCCGGGATGCCCGTAGACCAGAGCGGGTGGCAGCAGGTTTGCCGCCAGCAGTCGCTGTGGTCCGTAGACGTCGCGCATGATCGCCGACATCAGCTCCGCGCGCTGCGCCAACCCCGCCTCGAGCACCGACCATTCGTCCGCGCTGATCAGGAAGGGCAGCAGGTCCAGCGACCAGGGACGCTCGCGCAGACCATCGTCGCTGTAGACGTTGTAGGTGATGCCGTCGTCGCGGACCTGACGCTCGATCGTTGCGCGCCGGCGCGGCAGGTCGCCATAACCGCCTGGCCCGAGATGCCGGAAGAACTCGCGCCAGGCAGGACGCAGCGCGCCGTCGGCGCGCAGTTCGTCACGGTGCCCCGGTTGCGCGGGCACGGCAAGACTCGCCACTAAGCGCGCGGTGTCTTGCTCAGGATCCGAATCGAACAGGCTTTGCGTCACGCCTTGGGCGAAGTCCGCGTCGGGTGAGCGTCAGGTCCGCAACAAACGAACACGACTACACGCGACGAAGGTCGAGCGTAAACGGAAACTCGAGGTTCGGCTGAGGCGCTGCGACGATCATCTGCCCAGGTGTATGACCGGTATCGACGAAGCGCGCCAACCGACGGCTTTCGGCCTCGTAGGCATTCACCGGGAAGGTGACGTAGTTGCGCCCGCCGGGATGCGCCACGTGATACTGGCATCCGCCAAGGGAACGTCCCATCCAGGCGTCGACAACATCGAATGTCAGCGGAGCATGCACGCCGATGGTCGGATGCAGTGCCGACGCCGGCTGCCAGGCGCGATAGCGCACTCCGGCGACGAACTCGCCGGAAGTCCCGGTCGGATTCAACGGAATCGGATGCCCGTTGACCGTCACGATGTGGCGATTGTCGTTGAGCCCGCGGACCTTGACCTCGACGCGTTCGAGCGAGGAATCGACGTAGCGCACGGTGCCGCCCGCAGCGCCCTCCTCGCCCATCACGTGCCATGGTTCGAGCGCACCCCGGATGATCAGGCGCACGCCGCGCGCTGCCACTTCACCAAACAGCGGGAAGCGAAATTCGAAGTGCGGCGCAAACCAGGCCGGCTCCATCGGGTAGCCGGCCTGCGTCAGTTCGTCCAGCACGTCCTCGAAGTCGAGCGCGACGAAGGTCGGCAGCAGGAACCGGTCGTGCAGTTCAGTGCCCCAGCGCGTCAGCCGGGTCTCGTAGGGCGTGCGCCAGAAGCGCGCCAGCAATGCGCGCAGCAGCAGTTGCTGGGCGAGACTCATCTGCCAGTGCGGCGGCATCTCGAACGCACGCATTTCCAGCAGGCCGAGACGCCCGGTGGGTCCATCGGGCGAGTACAGCTTGTCGATGCAGAACTCGGCACGGTGCGTGTTGCCGGTTACATCGATCAGAATGTTGCGCAAGGCGCGATCGACCAGCCAGGGCGGGGCGCTCTCGGACGCAGCGCTGCGCCGGCGCAGTTCCGCCAGCGCGATCTCCAGTTCGTACACCTGGTCGTTGCGTGCCTCGTCGACACGTGGCGCCTGGCTGGTCGGCCCGATGAAGAGTCCCGAGAACAGGTACGACAGTGACGGGTGGTTGTGCCAGTACGCGAGCAGGCTGCCGAGCAGGTCCGGACGCCGAAGAAATGGCGAGTCGGCAGCCGTCGCGCCGCCCATGACGATGTGGTTGCCTCCACCCGTACCGGTGTGGCGTCCGTCCAGCATGAACTTCTCGGTCGACAGGCGTGACAAGCGTGCCGACTCGTACAGGAACTCCGTGTGGTCGACCAGTTCGGTCCAGTTCGCTGCCGGGTGAATGTTGACTTCGATGACACCGGGATCGGGCGTGATCTGCAGGACCTTGAGGCGCGGATCGCGCGGCGGCGCATAGCCGTCCAGCACGATCTTCACGTCAAGTTCGATAGCCGTCGCTTCCACCACCGCCAGCAATGAAAGGTAGTCCTCCAGCGCCGCCAGCGGCGGCATGAAGACATAGAGAACCCCCGCCGGCTTGTCCTTGTCTTCGGCCGCAGGCCCGCTGGCGCGCCGCGGATCGCGCGCCTCGACGCACAGCGTGGATCGCGTTATGCCGGCGGCCGACTCGAAGCGCCGCGGCGTCCGATCGACTGAGGCGAAACTTCCCGCAGCCGCGTCCAGCCGCTCGGGTTCGAAACCGGCCTGGAGCGCCACCGAGCCGCCTTCGGCGAATCCGCCTCCCACCACATGCGGCGCGTACTCGGCGCGGATGTCGGCGTGCAGCGGCAGCGCTGCTTGCGGCGCGAACGGGTCGCGCTCTTCGGCAAAGGGCTGGTCCTCCGGCTCTGCCCAGGGCAGCGAATCGAGCGGCAGTCGATAGCCCATCGGCGAGTCGCCCGGGATCAGGAACATGCGCTCGTCGCGCAGGAACCACTGGCTGCTGGCCCACCGCGCCGCGCCGCCGCCTCGCGGAGCCTCGCGCCGGATCGGCAGGGCATAGCCGATCGGATTTGGCAGTCCCTGCTCGAATGCACGCCGCAGCCTCGTGCGCTCGAGTTCGTCGTCGAGTCGCGAGTCGAAGGGATCGACGTTCGCGGGCAAGCGCCGCTCGCGCCAGAGGTAGTACAGAACGTCCTCGTAGCCGGGCAGGACGTACTTCGCTTCGATCCCGAGACGCTGCGTCAGCCGGCGCATGAATCGCTCGGCATCCGCCGTCGTGTACGACGACGGCGAGCGCTCATCTGCAAAGAGTCCCGCATCGCTCCAGCACGGCTCGCCATCCGTGCGCCAGATGGCCGAGAGCGCCCAGCGCGGAAGCTGTTCGCCGGGATACCACTTGCCCTGCCCGAAGTGCAGGAAGCCGCTGGCGCCGTAGCGCTCCTTCAGCCGCAACAGGAGTTCGGTCGCGTAACCGCGCTTGGTCGGACCCAGCGCGGAGGTGTTCCACTCCGCGCCATCGCGATCGTCGATCGAAACGAAAGTCGGTTCACCTCCCTGGGTAAGCCGCACGTCCAGCGCCTGCAGTTCGGCGTCGACTTTCTGCCCCAGCGCATCGAGCGACTGCCACTGCGCATCGCTGTAGGGGCGGGTGACCCGCGGCGCTTCGTAGATGCGCGCAATGCGCATCGTGTGCTCGAACTCGACTTCGCAGTCCTCGACCAGCCCGCTGACCGGGGCGGCGGAGGTCGGTTCCGGCGTGCAGGCCACCGGCAGATGCCCTTCGCCGGCCAGCAGTCCGGACGTCGGGTCCAGTCCGATCCAGCCGGCGCCCGGCAGATAGACCTCGCACCAGGCGTGCAGGTCGGTGAAGTCATGGTCGGTACCGGACGGTCCGTCGAGCGCCTTCACGTCCGGCGTCAACTGGATCAGGTAGCCCGACACGAAGCGCGCGGCCAGGCCCAGCCGGCGCAGCACCTGCACCAGCAGCCACCCGGTGTCGCGGCACGAACCGGCGGCGAGGCTCAACGTCTGCTCGGGCGTCTGTACGCCCGGTTCGAGCCGGATCAGGTAGCGGATCTCGTGCTGCAGACGCTGGTTCAGCGCGACCAGGAAGTCAATCGTGCGCTGTTCGTGCGTGTCGACGCCGGCGACAAAGTCCTTGAAGCGCGGTGACAACGGCTCCTGCACGAGGTACGGCTGCAGGTCGTGGTGCAGATTCGCTTCGTAGACGAAGGGAAAGGACTCCGCACCGGGCTCGAGGAAGAAATCGAACGGGTTGTAGACCGCCATCTGCGCCACGACATCGATCGTGACCTTGAACTCGGTCGTCTTTTCGGGGAACACCAGGCGCGCCAGGTAGTTCGAGAACGGATCCTGCTGCCAGTTGATGAAGTGCAGTTCCGGTTCGACACGCAGCGAGTACGACAGCACCGGCGTTCGACAGTGCGGCGCGGGACGCAGGCGCACCACCTGCGGCGAGAGCGTGACGCGGCGGTCGTAGCGATAGTGCGTGACATGATTGAGTGCGACGTGGATGGACACGGCAGTCCCGTTCAGTGGTTCGTCGCGCCGGCGTCGATAGGGTCGCCAATAAGGCCGGCGATGCTGGTTAGGAGCGCGCGCGGGGCGGGTCTCACGCTCGCCACCGGGATCAGCGTGGCACCGTGCGTGGTCCGCTCTGGGCGACCAGCTGCATGGCGACATTGGCCGCCGAGTCGCTTTCGAAACTGGCCGGCAACGGTGCCCGCGGCGGCTGGGTCGGTTCGGTCTCCAGACGTGGCGAGCCGCTGTCGCTCTGGGCATCCCGCCACGTCGGATCCGGAATCTCCTGGAACACCTGCTTGAGCCTCGAGCCCCAGGTGTTGCGGATCATCTGCATGTACTGGTTGTGATGGTCGATCTGCACGAACTTCGTGACGCGCAGCGCCCCTTGCTCGTAGACCAGCAGGTCGAGCGGCAGTCCGACCGAGATGTTGGAGCGCAGCGTCGAGTCCATGGAGATCAGCGCACACTTGGCCGCCTCCTCGAGTGAGGTCGACGGCGAGATCACACGATCGATGATCGGCTTGCCGTACTTGGCCTCGCCGATCTGGAAGTACGCGTTCTCCGGCGTGGCCTCGATGAAGTTGCCCGCGGAGTAGAGCTGAAACAGCCGCATCCGCTCGCCGCGGATCTGCCCGCCAAAGATGAAGCTGCAGTTGAACTCCATGCCGGCGTCCTTGAGCGCCTGGCCGTCGCGCTGATGCACTTCGCGTATCGCCTCGCCGACGACACGCACGGCCTCGAACATCGTCTTGGCATTCCAGACGCTGTCATCGTGCGGACCGACGCGCTCGCAGACTATCTGCCGTACGGCCTGGGTCACTGCCAGGTTGCCTGCGCTCAGCAGCACCATCAGGCGTTCGCCCGGATGCTCGAAGACGGTCATCTTGCGGAAGGTGGAGATGTGATCCACCCCCGCATTGGTGCGCGAGTCGGACAGGAATACGAGCCCGTCGTCGAGCTGTACTCCGATGCAATACGTCATGCGGTCACCTCTTCCGGGCGCGCAGCCGGCGCGCCTTCTGCTGTCTGCGCCACGCGCCGCACCGTGAGCGCGACTTTCATGGCTTCTTCGCCTCCGCCGGCACGCACGCCGCGCACGGGGGATGCACTGTCGTAGTCACGTCCTATGGCGAGCCGGCACAACGCATCGGACGCGAAGCACGCATGAGTGATGTCCACCGACGTCCAGCCGTCGGACACCCAGGCATCGGCCCAGGCATGGCTGGCGACGTGGGTCGCGTGGCGCTCACTGTAGTAGTAGCCGGAGACATAGCGCGCCGGGATACCGGCCGCGCGGCAGCCCGCGATGAACACGTGAGCGTGGTCCTGGCAGACGCCGCGGCCCAGCGCCAGCGCCTCGGCTGCCGTGGTCTGCACATGGGTCGTGCCGGCCTCGTAATCGATCGACGCCCGTACCGCCTGCGCAAATTCGAGCACTCCGGCCACTGTCGATCGCTTCAGATGGCGGCGCGAGAAGTCGGCAAGGCGCTCGTCCGCAACGGTCAGCGGGGTCACGGCGACAAACACCTGCGGCGGCAGTCCACCACGCCCGGCGAGCCGTCCGTCGTACAGTGCGTCGAGTTCGACCTCGCCCTGGACCTCGATGCGGACACGATCGTGCTTGCTGTGCAGCGTGTGCATGTGGGTCAGGTTGCCGTACGCGTCGTTCGACGGCCGACAGCGTCCCGGGCACGCGGATCCTCCAGCTGAGCGACCTGCTGGTGCGCCTCGGTGCGCGGCGACAGGCGCAGCGTCTGCTGGGTCGAGACCGCCACGTGCGTGTAGCGATAGTCGGTCAGATGTTCGATGCAGTAGCGCATGGGCTCCTCGACACCTCGGCGGACTCAGTGCGCCACCAGCGGCACCAGGAAGTCCTGGCTGATGCGGCCACCGAGATCGTTGACACGTTCCAGGAATGAGGTCAGGAACTCGTGGATGCCGCGGGCCAGGATGTCCTCGATCCTGCCGTATCGCAGTTCGGCGCGCAGCAGCCCGGCGCGACGCTCGGTCTCCCCCGAGCGGCTGTTGCGGACCATCTCGAGATTGAGGCTGACCTCGTTCACGCACGACAGCAGCGAACGCGGCATGTCCCCGCGCAGGATCAGCAGCGCGGCGATGCGTGCGGGCGTGATCACGTCGCGGTAGACCTTGCGATAGATCTCGAACGCCGAAACCGATCGCAGCACGGCCGTCCAGTGATAGAAGTCCAGGTGCTGTTCGTTCGCGTCTTCGCCGCGGGCGTTCGTGTACAGCGCGCCGGGTTGAATCACGCCGTGATACTTGACGTCCAGCAGTCGCGCGGTGTTGTCGGCACGCTCGAGAAAGGTGCCGAGACGGATGAAATAGAACGCCTCGTCCTTGAGCATCGTGCCGATCGTGACGCCGCGCGACAGATGCGACCGGAACTTGACCCACTCGAAGAATTCCTGCGGATCACGCTCGAGCCTGCGCTCGCGCAGCAACGGCTGCAGGCCGAGCCAGGTGTCGTTGTGGGTCTCCCAGACTTCGGTCGTCAGCGAACCTCGCACGGCCCGCGCATTCTCGCGCGCCGCCTGCAGGCAGCAGTAGATCGACGAGCTGTTGCCGGGGTCGCGCACCATGAAGTCGATCACCTCGCGCGGCGACAGCGTCGGGTACTTGGCGTCGAACTGGGGCAGCAGTTCGGAGATGTTGAGCATTGCGCGCCAGCCGCTCTCGGCGGCCTGCACCGACTGTGGCAGCAGGCTGGTCGACAGATTGACGTCCAGCATGCGCGCCGTGTTCTCGGCGCGCTCGATGTATCGCGCCATCCAGTACAGGTGGTCGGCCGTCCGGCTAAGCACGGTCGGCGCTCCACAGATGCAGCCGATCGCGGCCCGCGTCCTTGGCGCCGTACAGCGCCTCGTCGGCGCGCCGCACGAGCTCGCTCGAGTCGCCGAAGTCGGCCGACTCGCACAGCCCGACGCTGAGCGTCACCGCCATCCCCTCGCCGAGCTGGCCCCAGGGCATGTTGCGCACCGCCTGCAGGATGCGCTCGACCACGGTGCGTGCCGCACCGCCCTCGCTGTCGGCCAGCAGCAGCGCGAACTCGTCGCCGCCGAGCCGCGCCGCGAAGTCCATGTCGCGCAGGTTCGCCCGGATCACGTTGCCGAGCTGGCGCAACACGACGTCGCCGGTCACGTGCGAGAAGGTGTCGTTGATCTGCTTGAAGCCGTCGATGTCGGCCACGACGAGGCCGAACCGGAGCTGGCCGGCGCGGGCGCGGCCGCACCAGTTCTCCAGTTCCTTCGTGAAGGCGCGTCGGTTCGCCAGGCCGGTCAGCTCGTCCTCGAGCGCCAGCCGCTCCAGGCGCGAGCGGGACTTCTCGAGGTCCTGCGTACGCGCGTGCAGTGCAGCCGTCTGCGTGCGCAGCTTCACCAGCTCGGCACGCGCCTCGTGCAGGCGCGCGCGCTGCGTCGACAGCTTGCCGTCCAGGCGCGTTTTCACCTCGACAAAGCGCTTGTGGTGGAACAGCGCGCGCTGGAAGTCCGTCGCGTGCCTCGTACAAGCGCCGACAGCCGCTCGTGCATGTCGGCCGGCCGCCGCAGGTCGCCGAGTTCCTCGGCCTGCAGGAACGCCGGGCGCAGCAGCGCAAGCCCGTCGGCCTCGCGACCCGCGGCAACCAGGTGGTAGCCCTGCTCGAGGCGCGCCTGCACTTCGCGCAACCGGAAGCCGCCGCGCGCTGCTTCGACACCGGCCTCTTCCAGGTCGGCCAGGCCGCCGGCGAAATCGCCGCAGCCAGCAGCGCGCCGCGCCGCGCTGGGTGCGAGCGGCGATCGTCGTCGACCGGTCGGTCGTGCCCGACAGCAGTTCGAGCGCGACGTCGAAGTGCTCCTCGCCTTCGGCCATGCGACGCGACACGGTCGCCGCATCGCCGGCGAGCGCCGCCTTCAGGCCTTCGTTGACATCGACCAGGCCGAACTGCAGCACCACCATGCCCTCGTCGGCTGCGGTGCCCGACGGCAGTTCGAGCGCCGAGCGCAGGCACTCGCGCGCGGCGCTGAAATCGCCGAGGACCGTGTGCACGCTCGATGTCTGCACCAGTGCTCGACGCACGGCGGCGTGGTCGCGTGCTGGCGCGCCAGGCGTTCCGCCTGGGCGAAGCCGTCGAGCGCCTCCGGGTACTCGCCGAGCTCGCTGCAGGCCGCGGCGAGCTGCATGATGACCTGGCACTGCGCGGCGATGTCGTTCTGCGCGCGATAGATGTGCTCGGCGTGCGACAGCTGCCGGATCGCGCCGGACCAGTCGCCCGGTCTGCGTCAGCGCGGCGCCGACGACGTAGTGCGCCCGCGCCATCAGCGCATTCCGCCCCGCGCGCCCGCGCAACGCTCTGCGCCCGCAGCGCAAACATCACCGCGTCGTGCGGATCGGTGTTGAGCAGGCGTTCGGCCCGGTCGATCAGTGCGTAGGGATCGATCTGGTCGGTGACGCGCCGGGCCGTCGGCTCGCCGCCGAGCCGCATCGCTGCCCGCAGGATGGTCCGAAGTGCGCTTCATCGTTCGAGCACCCAGGTGTCCTTCGTGCCGCCGCCCTGCGACGAGTTCACGACCAGCGAGCCCTCGCGCAGCGCGACCCGGCACAACCCGCCCGGAACCATGGTGACATTGGATGCCCGACAGCACGAACGGCCGCAGGTCGATGTGGCGCGGCGCAATGCCGCTGTCCACATAGGTCGGGCAGGTCGACAGCGCCAGTGTCGGCTGCGCAATGTAGTTCGACGGGTTGGCGCGAACGCGATGGCGAAGTCCTCGATCTCGTCGCGCGCCGCCGCGGGTCCGACCAGCATGCCGTAGCCGCCCGCACCATGGACTTCCTTGACGACCAGTTCCGACAGGTGCGCCAGCGTGTACTCGAGGTCGTCCGGCCGGCGGCAGCGGTAGGTCGGGACGTTGTTCAGGATCGGTTTCTCGCCGAGGTAGAAGTCGATCATGTCCGGCACGTAGGCGTAGATCGACTTGTCGTCGGCGATGCCGGTGCCGACGGCGTTGGCGAGCGTGACGCGGCCCGCGCGGTACACGGACAGCAGTCCGGGCACGCCGAGCTGCGAGTCCGGACGGAACGCCAGCGGATCGATGAAGTCGTCGTCGATGCGGCGATAGATCACGTCGACGCGCTGCGGCCCCCGCGTCGTGCGCATGTAGACGTTGTTGTCCTGCACGAACAGGTCCTGACCTTCGACCAGTTCGATCCCCATCTGCTGCGCCAGGAACGCATGCTCGAAGTACGCCGAGTTGTGCATGCCCGGCGTCAGCAGCACGACCAACCGGATCATCGACTCCCTGCGGCGCCACCGAGCGCAGGTTTTCCAGCAGAAGGTCCGGATAATGCGCGACCGGCGCGACGCGGTTGCGCACGAAAAGCTCGGGGAACAGCCGCATCATCATCTTGCGGTTCTCGAGCATGTACGAGACGCCGCTGGGCACGCGCAGGTTGTCCTCGAGCACGTAGAACTCGCCGGCGCCTGCGCGCACGACGTCGATGCCGGCGATGTGCGCGTAGATGTTGCTCGCCACGTCGACACCGTGCATCTCGGGCCGGTACTGCGAGTTGCGGAAGATCTCGTCGGCCGGAATGCGGCCCGCGCGCACGATCTCCTGGTCGTGGTAGACGTCGTGGATGTAGCGGTTCAGCGCGCGCACGCGCTGGCGCAGGCCGGCCTCGAGCTGGCGCCATTCGGTCGCCGGGATGACGCGCGGGACGACATCGAACGGAATCAGCCGCTCGGTGCCGCTGCCCTCTTCGTCCTGCTCGCCGTAGACCGCAAAGGTGATGCCGACGCGGCGGAAGACGAGGTCGGCCTCCGCGCGCTTGTTGCGCATCGTGTCGGCGCTCTGCTCGGCCAGCCAGCGCTCGAATTCGCGGTAGTGCTCGCGCACCTGCGCCTCCTCGGCGCTGTACATCTCGTCAAACGGCATGCTCATCCGCGGCCTGAGTGGTTCTCGTTCTGGTCCGGCGCCCACCGACGCAGTGCCGATCCAGTCTAGCAAGATGTACACCAGACTCCGGCGCTACGGCATCCCGAAAAGCGGTTCCCGAGTCTCGCCGTCCTCGAGAGCCTCATCCGGCGTCCGTCACCGCACTGACCTGCCCCGCGCCGGGGCGGTTGTGCCAGTAGCGCACCGCGATGGCGCGCCAGGACCGGAATTCGACCGCGTTTCCGGGCGCGAAACGCCACTGGGCTGCTCCCGAGTGATCGGTGCGGATCAGCTCGATGCCGCGCGCGGCGTAGCGCGCGACCACCTGCGGATCCGGGTGCCCGAAGCGATTGCGATAGCCGGCCTGTGCAACGGCGACGACCGGGGCGACCGACGTCGAGCAGCGCCTCGCTGGACGACGAGCGGCTGCCGTGATGCGGCACCATCAGCCAGTGCGCCCGCAGCGCCGGCTCGCGCCGCGATCAGCGTCTGCCTCTCCGCTGGCCGGGAGGTCGCCGGTCAGCAGGACCGACACGCCGCTCACCTGCGCGAGCACGACACAGCTCATCGCATTCGTCGGGAGTCGCCGCTCGTAGTCGACGGCCGTGCGGATGCAGCACCCGCAGCCTCATGTCGCCGGATTCCATCGTCAGGCCGGCAACGCAAGGTTCGACGTCGGCACCGCCCAGCGCCGCATGCCCCGTCGGGATCGAACTCACCCGGCGACGCACGTCGATGCCGCGCAGCACCGAGGCCGCACCACCGGAGTGATCCTGGTCCAGATGCGACACGACGAGACCGTCGAGCGACTCGTATGCCGCGGCCGCGCAGGAAGGGCAGGACCACGCGCTCCCCGGCATCGGAATCCTGCGAGTAGCGCGGCCCGGCGTCGTACAGCCAGCGCCTGCTCGCGCGTTTCCAGCACGACGGCCGATCCCTGCCCGACATCGAGCGCAGTCACCCAGAGCCCGCCCGGCGGGCGGACGTTCGACCGGCCATACGAACAAGCGGCAGCAGCGCTACCGCGCCGAGCGCACGCGCCGGCCAGCCCGGCGGAGCCAGCAGCCAGGCGACGCCGGCGATCGCGAAGGCCGGACCACCAGCGGAGGCGCGGGCACGGCCACTGCGGCCCAGGCCGGGGCCGACAGCGCTGGCGAGCACCGCAACCAGACCCGCGAAGACCGCATCGGCGAGCCCAAGGAAAGACGAAGCCAACGGCCAGAACATGTCGGGCAGCGCCGCGAAGCCGGCGCCGACCAGCGCGAGCGGCGTCACGATCCAGCTGACCAGCGGGATCGCGATCGCGTTGGCCAGCGGCGCCACCAGCGACATCTGCTGGAACAGGACGCACCGTCGCCGGTACCAGCGCCAGCGTGACGGCGATCTGAACGCGCGTTGCGGTGGCGATCGCGCCCAGCGCGATCGAACCGCCGCGGCGCGGACGTCCCTGCACGACCCAGACGATCGCCGCCACCGCACCGAACGACAGCCAGAAGCCGGCGGCCGTCACGGCCCAGGGATCGAACAGGCACACTGCTGCCGCAGCGAGTGCCAGGGCGACTCCCGGCGTCACGCGCGCACGTGCAGTCCACGCGGCGGCGACACAGTCGAGCATCAGCACCGTGCGTTGCGCCGGTATGCCCCAGCCGGCGAGCAGTGCATACAGGAGAGCGGCGACGACTGCCGGCGACGATCGCCGCGGTCTGAACCGGCGCGCGTTGCAGCAGCGCAGGGCACGCGTCGCCAGACCGCTCCGACCATGCCGCCGACAAGCGCCGCGATCATCGTGATGTGCAGGCCGGAGATGCTGACCAGGTGGGCGATGCCGGTGCGATTGAAGAGCGTCCAGTCGGCGTCGGCGATCGCGCGCTGGTCGCCCAGCACCAGCGCCAGCAGCACGCCGCCGTAGCGCTTGGTCCTGTACGATGCGGCATGCAGGCGGTCGCGCAGCCACGCGCGGGCCCGCTCGATGGCCATGCCGGCGTCCACACCATCGACTGCAGCCGCTCGGCGGTTCCGCGCAGCCGTCGTGCGCACGTAGCCGCTGGCGCGCAGGTTGCGCTCGAGCATCCACGCTTCGAAGTCGAACCCGCCGGGATTCATCGCGCCGTGCGGCCGACGCAGGCGGACGTCGAAGCTCCAGCGTTCGCCCGGCCGCACCGGCTCACCCGATGCATACCAGCCGAGCAGCAGACGCTGTGGCACGGCCACGTCCGGCCTCGTGCGGCTCGACATCGAATTCGAAGCGAACGCCGCGTTCGAGCCGCACCGGCAGGCTCGCCACGACGCCGGTCACGATGACGTCGCGGCCTTCGTCGGCGAAACGGCAGCGCATCCGCCAGTCGCGCGTGCGCGCGCAGTCCCGGCATAGCTGAAACCCAGCGAGCAGCGCGCCGACGCAGACGAACGAGCATCACGGCCGTGCGCTTCGATCGCGGAGCGCACGCCGAGCGCGATCAGTGATCAGCCCCGCCGATCGCCGCAACGAGCAAGGGGCAGCGAGGCGCAAGCTCCGCCTGCCACTGCAACGCGCAGACGCCGAGCACGAAGGCGGCAAGCGGAGCGACCGGGCATCGGCTAGGCGACGGGAAGCAGCGGCCCCAGCCGCGGCAGCGCCGCGAGCGCATTGCGCGCGGTTCTGTCGCGCCAGCGCTGGCGAGGTCGATCCCGCGCAAGAGCGCCAGTTCGGCGGCGATGCGCGCCAGGTCGCCGGGTTCGGTCCGCTCGCACCGTCCGGTCGTGCGCCGCCAGACCGGCGCGATGTACGGCGCGTCGGTTTCCAGCACGATCGCGTCGCCGGGCAGCTCCGGCCGCATGCCGCCGGATCCGCTGCGAACCGCTGTAGGTCAGCGCTCCGCCGAAGCCGAGCTTGAACCCCGCGCGATGAACTGGCTCGGCCTGCTGCGCACTGCCGTTGAAGGCATGGATGATTCCGCCCGGCACTTCGATGCGACGCAGGTGCTTGAGCAGCAGGTCGGCCGAGCGCCGTACATGCACGATGACCGGCAGCGTCCGCACTCGCGCGCGATCCGCAGTTGCTCGCGGAAGAACCACTCCTGGCGCGCCGATCGGTGTCGGGCCTCGACGAGGTCGATGCCGATCTCGCCCACGGCGACGAAGCGCGGATCGGCGAGCGCCGCCAGCACCGCCTCGCGCAGCCGCTCGACGTCGTCTTCGACGGCGCATCGTCGAGCCAGAGCGGATGCATGCCCAGCGCGTAGGCAAAGCCATGACGCTGCGCGATCGCGCGCACTTCGTCGCGTCGTCGACGATGTCCGGTCGGCATCACCAGCATCGTCGACGCCGGCCTCGCGCGCGCGCGCCACGACGGCGTCGCGGTCCGCGTCGAACTCGTCCGCGTCCAGGTGGCAATGCGTGTCGATCCACATCGAAGCGAGTGTAAGCACGGCCGCGGCTGCGACGCCTGCGGCGCGGACCAGTTGCCCGACGTCTAGACCTCGCCATGCCGCGCAAGTTCTTCCGCAAGGTGATGCCGAACGTCGACAAGGTGCGCGAAATCCGCGTGCTTTCGATGTTCGGCGACAGCCTGTTCCACCCGGCGCTGTGGCACCTGAACCGCCGTTCAGCGGCTGGCGGCGTGGCGGTGGGGCTGTTCTGCGGACTGATCCCGGGCCCGTTGCAGATGCTCGGCGCCGGCATCGCCTGCGTGCTCTTCCGCGTCAACCTGCCGGTAGCGCTGGTCACGACGCTCTACACGAATCCGCTGACGATCGTCCCGCTGTACCTGGTCGCCTACGAGATCGGCTCGTTCGTCCTGCGGTCGTCGGGATCGCATCCGGTCACGCCACCGCCGGACTGGAACTGGTCGCAACCGTTCGGATCTGCGAGGCCATCGGCCAGTGGATGATCGGCCTCGGGCCGCCGCTGGCGCTCGGCGTGCTGCTGCTTGCGTGCCTGCTGGCCGCGCTCGGCTACGTCGTCGTCCGTGCGCTCTGGAGCGTGCACCTGCGTCGCGCGTGGCATGCGTCGGCGCCGCACGGCGCCAGCGCGTTCCGGTCAGGCCGGACTGCAGCTGACCGTGCTCGAGGCGCAGCACGCGATCGCAGCGCGCCGCCAGTCTCCGGATCGTGCGTGACGATGACCACCGCCGTGCGGTTGCTGCTGCGCGAGCTCGACGAAGACACGCGAACACCGCGCGCGCCGTGTCGCGGTCGAGGTTGCCGGTCGGTTCGTCGGCCAGCACGCAGGCCGGGCGCGTCACGATCGCGCGCGCAATCGCCGTGCGCTGGCGCTCGCCGCCGGACAGTTCGGTCGGATGATGCTGCACCCGCTCCGCCGAGACCGACCGACGTCAGCGCCTCTTGCGGCCGCCGGCGCGCATCGCGCCAGCGGCATGCGCCGGATCGCAAGCGGCATCGCGACGTTGTCGATGGCGGTGAACTCCGGCAGCAGGTGGTGGAACTGGTAGACGAAACCCAGGCGCTCGTTGCGCACGCGCCCACGTTCACCGTCGCTCATCTGCGCCAGGTCGCCGCCCCCGATCATCACGACGCCGCGATCGGGGGCATCGAGCCCTCCCAGCACGTGCAGCAGCGTGCTCTTGCCCGAGCCCGAGGCGCCGACGATGGCGACGATCTCCGCCGGCGCGACATCGAGCGACGCGCCGCGCAGCACGTCGACGGCGAGCGGACCTTCGCGATACGACTTGCGCACCTCGCGCGCCGACAGGATGGCCGGCTCAGTCATAGCGCAGTGCCTCGGCCGGCCGCACGCGCGAGGCGCGCCAGCTCGGGTACAGCGTCGCCACCAGCGACAGCACGATCGAGATCACCGCGATCGGCACGATGTCGCTCGCACGCGGATCGGACGGCAGCGAACTGATGAAGTAGATGTCCTTCGGAATCAGCGGAAAGCCGGCGATGCGCTCGATCGTCGGAAAGATCCGGTCGAGGTTGTTCGCGATGAACAGCCCGCCCGCCACGCCCAGCAGCGTGCCGAGCACGCCGATCAGCGCGCCCTGCACGATGAACACGGCCATGATGCTCGACGGCGTCGCGCCCAGCGTGCGCAGGATCGCAATGTCCGCCTGCTTCTCCGTGACGGTCATCACCAGCGTCGAGACGAGGTTGAAGGCGGCCACCGCGACGATCAGCGCCAGGATGATGAACATCATGCGTTTTTCGACCTGCACGGCAGCGAACCAGCTGCGGTTCTGCCGAGTCCAGTCGCGCACCAGCAGGTTGGGCGGCAGCGTCTTCGCGAGCTGAGTCGCGACCTCCGGCGCACGCTGCATGTCGGCGAGCTTGAGGCGCACGCCGGTCGGGCCCGTCGACGCGGAACAGTCGCTGCGCATCGCCGATGTGAATCAGCGCCAGCGCGCTGTCGTACTCGTAGTGGCCCGAGTCGAACGTCCCGGTCAGCGTGAACTGCTTCAGCCGCGGCACGACACCGGCCGGGCGTGACCTGGCCCTGCGGCGCGATCAGCGTGATCTTCTCGCCCAGGCTCACGCCGAGCGCGCGCGCCAGTTCGCCGCCGAGCACGATGCCGAACTCGCCGTCCTTCAGGGCCGTCAGCGGCTCGCCCGCGCACCAGCGAGGCGATGTCCGACACCGCCGGCTCGGCGCGCCGGATCCACGCCACGAACCAGCACGCCACGCACCGCGTCGCCGCGCGTCAGCAGTGCCTGCGCGTTGACATAGGGCGCGGCACCGATGACCTCCGGATTCTGCCGCGCCTCGCGCTCGACCAGCTGCCAGTCGATCGGATCACCGAGCGCAAACACTTCGACGTGCGAGACCACCGACAGCATGCGGTCGCGCACCTGCGAAACAAAGCCGTTCATCACCGACAGCACGACGATCAGCGCCATCACGCCGAGCGCGATGCCGAGCATCGAGATGCCGGAAATGAACGAGATGAAGCCGTTGCGCCGACGCGCGCGTCGTCCGGCGCGCGTATAGCGCAGGCCGATGCGAAGTTCGTAGGGAAGGTTCAAGGCGAAGTGCGATGCCGAAGCGAATCGATTGTATCCAAGCGGATCATTGCGCCCGCACCGGGCGCGCCGGCACGATACTGTTCGGCTCCTAGAATCGATCAAATGCACTTGACACTGATGCTTCCCGGTGCGCTGGTTCCCGCCGACTCGCCGCGGAACTCATCGCGGCGCTGCGGCACCGGCGCTCGCGCGTCTGCTCGCGCGTCGCCGCGGCGGCCGCGAGGTCGACGTCGCTGCAGGATCAGTGCCGGAGATCGATGGCTCGCACGTAACGTTCTTGGATCACTGCGCGCCCGCTGCCAACCGCACCGTACGCCTGGGCTGCGCTCACCGGCGTGCCGATGCCACCGGCGATGATCTGGCATGCCGATCCGGTGCACATCGAGATCGGACGCGACAGCCTGATCGTGCGCGCGCTCGACGATGCGCCGCCCGACGAGCCCGAGGCCGATGCGCTGATCGCAGCGGCCAACGAATCGCTCGCGGAGCCGCTGCGAACTGCGCAGCGCCGGCTCGGAGTGGTTCCTGCTCATGCGGACCGTGCCTGGTCCTTCCGGCCACCGCCGCTGTCGGAGGCATTGGGCCAGCCCTACTCGCCCGCGGAATCCGATGAACCGGATGCCTTGCGCTGGAGCCGACTGCACAATTCGATCCAGATGCGCTGGCATGCACATCCGGTCAACGAGGCACGCGAAGTACGCGGTCTGCCGCCCGTCAATGGCCTTTGGCTGCATGGCGGCGGCGCCTGGAAGGCGCTGCCTCCGTTGCCTTGGCCGACGCGTGCACAGCGAACGCGCCGAATTACGTGGTGCCGCGGCGGCCGCGGGTCGACGTCGGCGCGCGTGACGACGCGGTCAGCGGCGACGCGCTGCTCGTCTGGGACGACGCACGGCCTGCGGCGCGCCGAGCACGACTGGACAGGCTGGCTCGAGTCGATGGCGCCATCGATCGTCGGCTGGCGACGCTGCCCTCGTATCAGAGATCGAACTGGTGCTCTCGGGACGTCAGCGGCTCCGACCGTGGATCGCGCAGTCCGTCCGATCGCTTCAAATTGTGGCGCAGAACAGACTGGCCGAGGCGATCGCCGAGGCGCCGTCCGTATGACGCGGCTGGTCGCGCGCGACTTCGACCCGGCGATCGCCCGTCGGCTCGCCGACAGGCGGCCTGCCCGCGCCACTCGCCCGTGCGCTGGCGGCGCGCGGCGTCACGAGCGAAGCCGACCTGCGACTTTCACTCGAAGGGCTGCTGCCGCGCCGGCGCGCTCGCGCATGTGCACGATGCCGCCACGCTGCTGGCCGATGCCATCGAGGCCGATGCGCGGCTGTTGATCGTTGCCGACTACGACTGCGACGGCGCGACCGCGTGCGCGGTCGGGCTGCGCGGACTGCGCATGCTGGCGGCCGGCACGTCGGCGACTCGATCGACTACCTGGTACCGAACCGCTTCGAGTACGGCTACGGCCTGACGCCGGAGATCGTCGACCTGGCCGCGCAGCGACGAACCCGATCTGCTGATCACGGTCGACAACGGCATCGCAAGCGTCGAGGGCGTTGCGCGCGCGAACGAACTCGGCATCGAGGTGCTGATCACCGATCACCATCTGCCGGGCGCGATGCTGCCGGCGGCCGCCTGCATCGTCAATCCGAACCAGCCAGGCTGCGGCTTTCCCGAGCAAGCACCTGGCCGGGGTCGGCGTCATGTTCTATGTGTTGCTGGCGCTGCGCGCCGAACTGCGCGCGCGCGGCCGCTTCGACGCGACTCGCAGCCGCGGCTGGACTACGCTGCTGGATCTGGTCGCGCTCGGCACCGTCGCCGACGTCGTGCGCCTCGATCACAACAATCGCGTGCTGGTGTCCCAGGGACTGCAGCGCATCCGCAGCGGCCGACTGCACCCCGGCATCGCCGCGCTGTTCCAGGTGGCCGGCCGCGAAGCACGCGCGCGCCCGCGCGTCCGATCTCGGCTTCGCGATCGGCCCGCGCATCAACGCGGCGGGACGCCTGACCGACATGACCGTCGGCATCGAGTGCCTGACGACCGACAGCTTCGAGCGAGCGCTGGAACTTGCGCGCCAGCTCGATGAGCTGAACCGCGAGCGGCGCGAGATCGAAGGCGACATGCAGCTCGACGCGCTCGCCGCGCTCGACGTCGCTGAGGTTGCGCAGCGGCGCACGATCTGCCTGTTCGACGAGTCCTGGCACCAGGGCGTCGTCGGGCTGGTCGCCTCGCGCATCAAGGAGAAGGTTCCATCGACCGACGATCGCCTTCGCGCCGCGCCGGCGAAGAGCGAACTGCGCGGTTCGGGACGATCGATCGAAGGCGTGCACCTGCGCGACACGCTGGACATCGTCACCAAGGTCGACCCAACGATGGTAAGTCGCTTCGGCGGACACGCGATGGCGGCCGGCCTGACACTGGCGGCCGAGCATTACGAGGGCTTCGCGCGCGGCTTTCGAGGACGCGACGCGCGCCTCGTGCGACCGCTCGTTGTTCGAGCGCACGGTCGCCACCGACGGTCCGCTCGCCGCGGGCGAAATCGCGCTGTCGCTGGTCGAAGCCTGCGATCAGCATGTCTGGGGCCAGGGCTTCCCGGCGCCGCTGTTCGACAGGATTTTACGTCGTCGAGCAACGCCTGATCAAGGACCGGCACCTGAAGCTGGCACTCGAACTGGACGGCCGCCGATTCGATGCCATATTCTTCGGTCGCGTCGCAGTCGCTGCCGAAGCGGTGCGACTGGCCTATCGACCGACGATCGACGAATACCAGGGCCAGCGCAGACTGGCGTTGACGATCGAACAGTGCGCCGACTGACGGGCGCGGAGCGGGGAGGAACATCATGAAGCGAACTGCAGGTTGGTTGCTGGTCGGGGCACTGGCCGTGTCCGGGTGCGCGATCTTTCGGGCCCGGGCGGACGATTGCCCGATGACAAGGGCTTCGACCCGGTCGTGGTGCGCGCGCCGCGACCGACACTGCCAAACGTGTTCGTGGTGAACGGCCACCTGGTCGTCGATCAGGAGCCGATCCGCCTGTGGCTCAGCGACTACGACAAGGAAAAGCGGACGGTGAAGATCGCGTGGGCGCTGGCAGCGAATTCCGACACGCAGTGGCCGGAGCCCAAAGAGGCGATCGCCTTCAGCCCCGAGCCCAAGCGTCACTGCGAGGTTCGCGGCGCGAGCAGGAAGGTTCTGGAGTGCACTCTCCCGTACGAGCGGCACGCCCGGTACAAGTACACGCTGAAAGCGTCGACGGGAAGATCAGCCGCCGGCACTGGACCCCGAAATCGTCAACATGGAATAGCCCACGGCCTGCGGACATCGTGGCTCCCGCCACCTCACTGATGGAGTTCCAATGATGAAGCACAGTCTGGTCGTGACCCTGGCGACCGCTTGCCGTGCTGATGGGATCGAATGCGCTCGCGCAGCCCGTCACCGCGCGCGTCACGATGGAAGGAACGACGATTACCGTCCACCCCGACCCGATCCGGGTTACAAAGGCTCGAGGCGCGGTCGTGATCCGCTGGGAGCTGCCCGCCAATGCGAACTACAGCTTCGACCCGCAAGGCATCGTGATCAACGGTGAGAAGGGTCGGGAGTCAGTTGCGGCCGCAGAACCAGATCGCTCCACTGTGGCGGCGGTCCGAGGCATATCACCTGCACCAACAGCAACAACCGCCGCGGCACTTTCAAGTACACGGTCCGACTGCTCGACGCCAACCGGCGGCTCGTCGAGAAGGATCCGGAGATCGTCAATCTCGAGTGACACTCGTCGGCGCGGGCGCGATGGCGTTCGGCGACAGCAGCTCGGCCGCGCGCTGCACCGCTTCGGCGTAGCCCAGGCCTTTCCCTTCGGACAGCGCAACTTCCGCCGCATCACCGAGCGCGCGCTGGGACTGCTCGATCAAAGGCAGCAGAAAGGCATTGTCGGCACTGTCGCGCTTCAGGCCCGAGCGCTCCGCCTGCGCCTCGGCCGCTCCGAATATCTTCAACGCCGCGTCGTGCCGGCCGTCCGCCGCGCACAGTCCGGCGAGGACGTCGAGCGTCGACTGACCGAGTTGCCGCGACCCCAGCGCGGTCGCCACCTGTAGCGCCTGGCCGAGCAGCGCATGGGCGGTGTCGGTCTGGCTGCGCTCGATCGCCACGACGGCGAGATTCAGTCGGCCGATCGCCACGCTTTCCTGATCGCCCAGCGCCTCGAGGATCTGTACGGCTTCCGAGTAGAGCGACTCGGCACCGGCCAGGTCCCCCTGCTGACGGAGCAACTGCGCGTGGCTGTTCAACGCCGAGGCGAGCTGGCGCGGGTTGCCGACCGCGCGCGCCGCGGTGATCGACTCCGCCGAGTAGCGCCCGGCGTTCTCGAGGTCACCTTCGCCGCGGCACGCCTGCCCGAGCGTCTGCAGCACGGCGGCGATGCGGTTCTGGTCGCCCAGTTCGCGCGCCAGCACGAGGCTCTCCTCGAGGTAGCCGCGCGCTTCGGCATAGCGGCCCATGAAGGTGCAGAACTGCCCGACATCGGCCAGACCGCGACAGCGCGCGAGGCTGCGATCGTCTGCGCGCGTCCGCGCGAGCGCCTCCGCCGTGACGCGGTGACCCAGCGTCAGCAGGCCGTGCTGGTACCAGTAGAGCTTCAGCAGGAAGACCAGGTGCAGTCCCTGCTCGACGCCGTCCTCGGCGCGGTCGCACCAGCGGTGCGCGCCGAGCAGGTTCTCGCGTTCGCGATCGAGTTCAGCGATCCAGCGGCCTTGCTCCGGACCCGCCAGTCCCGCGCGGGCGCGCTCGGCAAGCGCCAGGCACCACGCCAGGTGGCGCGACCGCGTCGTCGCATCGTCGTCGCCGGCCGCCAGTCGTTCGGCGGCGTAGTGCCGGACGGTGTCGAGCATCCGATACCGACCGCTGTCGAGATCCAGCATCACCAGCGACTTCTCGACCAGGTTCGCGAGCAGGTCCATCACGTCGCCGGAATCGATCGGAGACGCCCGCCACGACGGCCTCGGCCGCTTCGAGCGTCCAGCCGCCGGCGAACACCGACAGCCGCTGGAAGAGCCGCTGCTCGGTCGGCGGCAGCAGGTCGTAGGACCAGTCGATCAACGCCCGCAGCGTCTGCTGCCGCGGCAGCACGGTGCGATCGTCGTCACCAGCAGCTTGAAGCGGTCCTGCAGGCGCGCGGCAATGACCTCGATCGGCATCGCCCGCGTGCGCGCCGCGGCGAGTTCGAGCGCCAGTGGAATGCCGTCGAGGCGGCGGCAGATCTCCGCAACCGCAGCCGCTGCCTTCCCGGTCAGGCGAAATGCCGGCTGCACTGCAGTGGCCCGATCGACGAACAACCGTACCGCGTCGTTGGCGAGCAGGGCATTCGACGGAGTGATTCGGCCTGGCCCGGGGCGCGGCAACGGCGTGACCTGGAACACGGCTTCGCCGGCGATGCGCAGCGCATCGCTGCTGGACGCGAGCACCCTCACCTGCGGCCCTGCCTGTAGCAGCCGCTTTGCCAGCTCTGCGCACGCGTGCACCACGTGCTCGCAGTTGTCGAGCACGATGAGCAGCTTCCGGTCGCGCACGAAGCGGGTCAGCGCGTCGAGCACCGTGCCGCCCGGCTCTTCCTTGACTCCGAGGACCGAGGCGGTGGCCTGCGGCACCATTTGCGGGTCGACAAGCGCCGCCAGCTCGACGAACCATACGCCGTCCGGATAGTCCTCGAGCACGATTGCCGCCACCTGCATCGACAGCCGCGACTTGCCGAGGCCGCCCATGCCGAGCAGCGTCAGCAGCCGACTGTTCGCGAGCAGGTGTCGCACCTGTTCCATCTCGCGGTCGCGGCCGACGAAGGAGTTCAGCTGTTGGGCGAGGTTGTTCGGCGTGCTCGCCATCGAGCGCAGCGCCGGAAACTCGGTGCGCAGCTGCGGGTGCACGAGCTGGTACAACTGCTCGGCGCTGCCAAGGTCGCGCAGCCGCACGGCGCCAAGGTCGCGCAAAACAACGCTCCGGCGGCAGGCTGTCCGGCGAGGCGATCGGCCACCGCCTGCGACAGCAGCACCTGTCCGCCATGGGCTGCGCTCATGATGCGTGCGGCCCGGTTGACGGCCGGCCCGTAGAAGTCGTTGTCGCGCCGCTGGTCGGCGCCAAGGTGCAGGCCGCAACGCACGCTGAGCGACGCGAGGTCGGCCGCGCGGCTCGGCCAGTACCAGTTGCAGCTCGATCACAGCCGCAAGCGCGTCCGCCGCAGTCGTCGAAGGCGGCGTGGACTCCGTCGCCGGTCATCTTGACGACCGTGCCGCGATGTCGCTCGACGGCGGTGCGCGAGACGTCGTCGTGCCAGGCCACCGTGCGCGCGGCCCGCAGCCGGGTCGGATTCCCACAGGCGCGTGCTGCCCTCGATGTCCGAGAACAGGTAGGTGACTGTCGTGGCAGTCGACTCGATCATCGGTGCGCGGGTCGCTTCGGTCAGTGCAGTAGGCAAGCGCGCGCAGTTTACGTCGCCGCAGACCCGGCCCTGTCCGGCACCGACGCGCGACGCACCGAGTTCCTATAATCACCGTCCTTTCGACATCGAGATGCTCCATGGAAGCCGAACGCCTCAACCAGATCGAAGGCACCGTCGCGGACCTGCGCGGTCGCCTGGCCGAGCTGCGGAGGTATCTTTGACGTCGATGTAAAGGAAGCCCGGCTCGAGGAAATCAACCGCGCGCTCGAAGACCCCAAGGTCTGGGACGACCCGAAGCGCGCGCAGGAGCTCGGCCGGGAAAAGAAGACGCTCGACCTCGTCGTGCAGAAGATGCACACGCTGACCGATGGCGTGCGCGACGCCGGGGAACTCTTCGAGATGGCGCGCAGCGATGACGATGACGCCACGCTGCTATCGGTCGATGCCGACGTCGCAGGGCTCGCCAAGCAGGTGGCCGACCTCGAGTTCCAGCGGATGTTCAACAATCCGCTCGACCCCAACAACTGCTTCATCGAAATCCAGGCCGGCGCCGGCGGCACCGAGGCGCAGGACTGGGCTGGCATGCTCGAGCGCATGTACCTGCGCTATGCCGAGCGGCGCGGCTTCAAGCCGGAACTGCTGGACGAGTCGCCGGGCGAGGTCGCCGGCATCAAGGGCGCGACGATCAAGATCAGCGGCGACTACGCCTACGGCATGCTGCGCACCGAGACCGGCATCCACCGGCTGGTGCGCAAGTCGCCGTTCGACTCGAATGCGCGCCGCCACACCTCGTTTGCCAGCGTGTTCGTCTATCCCGAGGTCGATGAGACGGTCGATATCGAGATCAATCCGGCCGACCTGCGCATCGACGTCTACCGCGCCTCCGGCGCCGGCGGCCAGCACGTCAACAAGACCGAATCGGCGGTGCGCATCACGCACGCGCCGTCGGGCATCGTCGTGCAGAGCCAGAACGACCGTTCGCAGCACCGCAACCGCGCCGAGTGCATGGCGATGCTGAAGTCGCGCCTGTACGAACTCGAACTGCGCAAGCGCATGGCGGAACAGAACAAGCTGGAGGAAGCCAAGACCGACATCGGCTGGGGCCACCAGATCCGCTCCTACGTGCTCGACCAGTCGCGCATCAAGGACCTGCGCACCAACGTCGAGATCGGCAACACGCAGGCCGTGCTCGACGGCGATCTCGACGACTTCATCGAAGCCAGCCTCAAGCAGGGCGTCTGATGCCGCGTCCTGCCATCGACAAGCCGGAACTGCTGCCGCTCGCCGAAGGCGTGACGAGCGCCCGCATCGTGCTGCGCCGCTATCGCTTCGGCGACGGCGCGGCGCTGTTCGAGGCACTGGCACCGCACCGCGAGGAACTGATGCAGTGGATGGAGTGGCCGCGACGCCATCAGCGCGTCGAGGACTCCGAGTCGTACGCGCGACGCATGCACGCCGAGTTCATGCTCCGGCGATCGATGCCGATGGCGATCTTCGACGCCGACGGCGAACGTTACCTGGGCGGCGCCGGCTTCCACGTGCCTGACTGGAACACTCCGAAGGTCGAGATCGGCTACTTCCTGGTGCCGCCTGCGCGTGGCACCGGCATCGCCAGCGACGTCGTGCGCCTGCAGATCCACTATGCCTTCGACCAGATGCAGA
This sequence comes from uncultured beta proteobacterium, assembly GCA_963724365.1. Taxonomy (GTDB): domain Bacteria; phylum Pseudomonadota; class Gammaproteobacteria; order Burkholderiales; family Burkholderiaceae_F; genus JALORV01. Next base: position 231,310 of record CAVRUR010000013.1, read on the forward strand.
TGAACCGCATCTGGGGTGCGTGCGACGCCGCCAACGACGCCAGCGCCGGCGTGATGCGACGCGCCGGAATGCGCGAGGAAGGCCTGCTGCGGGCCGAGACGCGCGACCATCACGGGAACGTGCGCGACACGCGCGTGTTCGGCCTGACCCTCGACGACTACCCCGGCTGGACCGCCGCCCACGGCATGGCCGATCTCCGGTACCTTCCACTCCCATCATGACGACAAGACGGCTTGTGATCCTGACGGGCGCCTCGCGGGGACTCGGTGCCGCCATGGCCGAGCAACTGCTGACGGCCGGCACCCTGCTGCTGACGCTGTCGCGCCATCCCTCCCCGGCGCTGCAGGACACGGCGCGCGCAGCCGGCGCAACGCTCGAGCAATGGGCGATCGACGTCGGCCACGATGTCGGCGCCGCCGCGCGACTCGAGGCGTGGCTGCACCAGCATGCCGCGGCAGGCTTCAGTTCGGCGGCGTTGATCAACAACGCCGGACTCCTCGGACCCGTCGGCCCGATCGACCGCAGCGAGGCGGAGCAGCTCGCCGCGGTGCTGCGCGTCGACCTCGAGGCACCGATGCTGCTGACGGCGGCATTCCTGCGCGCGACGCGCAACTGGGCGATCGACAAGCGCGTGCTCAACATTTCGTCGGGCGCGGGCAGGCGCCCGATCGTCGGCTGGGCCGCGTATTGCGCCGCCAAGGCGGGAGTCGACCACTACTCGCGGGTCGTCGCGCTCGATGAAGAGCGGCTGCCCAATCCCGCGCGCATCGTGTCGCTGGCGCCGGGCGTCATCGATACCGACATGCAGGGCGAACTGCGTGCCGCTGAGCCCGCGGGATTTCCCGACCAGTTCCATTTCGTCGAGCTGAAGGCCAGCGGGCAACTGCCGACGCCGCAGGCCGCCGCCCAGCGCGTGCTGGCCTATCTCGCGCGGCCTGATTTCGGAACCCAACCGGTCGCCGATGTGCGCGACGCCTGAACCATGACTGAAGCAAACACTCCGCCCGCCGACGAGAACCAGATCATCGCGGAGCGGCGCGCCAAGCTGGCCGAGCTGCGCGCCCGCGGGCCGGCGTTTCCGAACGACTTTCGTCGCACGCACCTGGCAGGCGACCTGCATGCAAAGTACGGTCCGCTGGAACGCGAGGCGCTCGAGCAAGCCCATGCAGAGGTCGCGGTGGCCGGCCGCATGATGCTGAAGCGGGTGATGGGCAAAGTCGCGTTCGCCACGGTGCAGGATGTCAGCGGCCGCATCCAGTTCTTCATCGCGAAGGATGACGCCGGCGAGGCCGCACTCGAGGATTTCAAGCGCTGGGATATCGGTGACCTGGTCGCCGCGCGTGGCGTCGTGTTCAAGACGCAGAAAGGCGAGTTGTCGGTGCGCGTGAAGGAGCTGCGGCTGATGGCCAAGGCGCTGCGGCCGCTGCCCGACAAGTTCCACGGCCTGGAGGACCGCGAGCAGCGCTACCGCCAGCGCTATGTCGACCTCATCGTGAACGACGAGGCGCGCGCGGCGTTCCTCACCCGCAGCAAGGCGATCGCCGCGATGCGCGAGTTCATGGTGGCCGAAGGCTTCCTCGAGGTCGAAACGCCGATGCTGCAGGTGATCCCCGGCGGCGCGGCGGCCAAGCCCTTCGTCACGCACCACAACGCGCTCGACATCGACATGTTCCTGCGCATCGCGCCGGAGCTGTACCTGAAGCGGCTGGTCGTCGGCGGCTTCGAGCGCGTGTTCGAGATCAACCGCAACTTCCGCAACGAAGGCGTGAGCCCGCGCCACAACCCCGAGTTCACGATGATGGAGTTCTACGCCGCGTACGAGGAGTACACGTGGCTGATGGACTTCACCGAGCGCCTGTTGCGCGCGACCGCCATTGCCGCCACCGGTTCGGCGGTCCTGCAGTACCAGGGGCAGACGATCGATCTGTCACAGCCATTCACGCGCATGACCACGGCGCAGGCGATCCGTGCTCATGCGCCGCAGTACAGCGACAGCCAGCTGGCCGACCGCGACTACCCTGCACCGCGAACTGCGCGCACGGGGCAGCACGCACGCCGAAGAAGCCGGTCTCGGCGCGCTGCAGCTCGCGCTTTTCGAGGAAGTGGCGGAGTCGAAGCTGATCCAGCCGACTTACATCGTCGACTACCCGGTCGAGGTCTCGCCACTGGCGCGGGCATCGGACTCGCGCCCGGAGATCACCGAGCGCTTCGAACTCTTCATCGCCGGGCGCGAACTCGCCAACGGATTCTCGGAACTGAACGATCCGGAAGACCAGGCCGCGCGCTTCAATCAGCAGGCGAAAGCAAAGGCGGCGGGCGACGAGGAGGCGATGTACTACGACGCCGACTACGTGCGCGCGCTCGAGTACGGCATGCCGCCGGCGGCAGGCTGCGGCGTCGGGGTCGACCGCTTCATCATGCTGGTGACGGACGCGGCAAGCATCCGCGACGTGATCCTGTTCCCGCACATGCGGCCGGAGGGTTGATGCCGCTGGCCGCGCGGCTGCTGGCCATTGCCGAGCGGTTGCAGGGTCACGCGCAGCCGCCGCGTCCGCCGGAGCTGCGAACTTTGATGATCGGGACCCACGGCGTCGGCTGGGTGCCACCGAAGGTCGCGGACTTCCTGTGTAGCGGGGCCCCGCGCTTCGTCGGCGATGCTCACACATTGCGACTGGTCGATGACGGCCTCGACACGCGCTCACGCAGCGCCGTGCTCGTCGAAGCCGCGCTGCGGCTGCGGGACGCCGGACTGGTGCGCGGCTGGCGCGACGAAGCCCTCGCCATCCGCGCGCGTCCCGGCGAAGCACTGCTGGCGACGATCGAACGTGCGGCCTGTCGCGCGCTCGGCATCACCACGGAGGCGGTGCACCTGAACGCCTTCGCCGACGACGGCACGCTGTTCATTGCACGCCGCTCGCCCCACAAGGCCATCGATCCCGGACTCTGGGACAACCTGGTCGGCGGCATGGTGCCGGCGGATGAGACCCTCGAACAGGCACTCGAGCGCGAGGCCTGGGAGGAAGCCGGCCTGGAACTCGACCGCCTCGAAGTGCACCGGGGCCGATCGTTTCAGATGCGCCGTCCGGTACCCGAGGGTTACCAGTCCGAGTGGATCCACGTGTACGAGACAACGCTCCCGGGCGAAACGCAATGCGCCAACCAGGACGGCGAAGTGGCGGCGATCGAGCACCGTCCGCTCGGTGACGTCGTCGACGCCATCGAGCGCGGCGAGTTCACGCTCGAGTCTGCCCTCGTGACGCTCGAGAGCCTGATGCGCCGCGACGGCCTTGGCAGTCCCCCGGGGTTGTACGCATGATCGTCGACGCGGTCGTGCTGTTCTTCCTGCTCGGCGTCTTCGCACGCCTGGCGCGCAGCGACCTGCGCCTGCCCGAGGCCTTGTACGAAACCCTGTCGATCTACCTGCTGCTCGCGATCGGACTGAAGGGCGGCGTCGAACTCGCCCGTCAGCCGATGGCGAGCGTCCTGCCGTCGGCGGTGGCCGCCATCGCGCTGGGGGCCGCGATTCCGCTGCTGCTCTATCCGGTCCTGCGGGCGGTGGGCCGACTTTCTGTCGCAGACAGCGCGTCGATCGCTGCGCACTACGGGTCGGTATCGGTCGTGACTTTCGCGGTGGCCACCAGCCTGCTGCTGCAGGCCGGGATCGCCACCGAGCCTCACATGCCGTTGCTGGTTGCGCTGATGGAGGCCCCGGGCATCGTGGTCGGCATCGTGCTCGCCCGTGCGCTGAGCGGCAGGCAGGATCGTGATCGGCCGCCACTGCAATGGGGCAGGCTGACCCATGAGGTCTTGTTCGGCAAGAGTGTCGTGCTACTGCTCGGCGGTCTGGTGATCGGTAGCCTCGCGGGACCGAATGCGCTGGCGCCGATCGAGCCACTGTTCTTCGGCCTGTTCAAGGGCGTGCTGGCGCTCTTCCTGCTCGAGATGGGCCTGGTCGCCGGCGGTCGCCTCGCTGACCTGCGCCGCGCGGGTGTCTTCCTGGTGGGATTCGGCATCGCGGCGCCGATGATGCTCGGACTCCTCGGCGCCATCGTCGGACACCTGCTCGGACTGTCGCTCGGCGGCACGACGCTTGTTGGCCACGCTGGCCGCCAGTGCCTCGTACATCGCCGCGCCGACGGCAATGCGCGTGGCCGTGCCCGAGGCCAATCCGGCGCTGTCGATCGGCGTCGTGCTCGGCGTCACCTTCCCGTTCAACATCACGCTCGGGATTCCGCTCTACCTGCAGTACGCGCGCTGGCTAGGGAGCTAGGCATGCAGACACACGCAAAGAAACTCCTCGTCATCATCACCGAAGCGGCGCTGGAGAAGAACCTGATCCGCGATGCACGCCAGTTCGGCGCACACGGCTACACCATCACCGAGGTGCGCGGGGGCGGCGAGCGCGGTGAACGCGAAGCCAGCTGGGAGGCCGATCGTTCGATCGAGATGAAGGTCGTCTGCGACGCCGAGGTCGCGCGTTTACTCGCACAGCACGTGCTCGCCAGCTACGCGCCGCACTACGCGACCGCGATGTTCACCGCCGACGTCGGTGTGTTCCGCGCCGAGAAGTTCTAGCCGACTGCCTCGCAAGAAGAGCCAATCTCCTCGGCGGGTGACGGTGCACGCGGGCATGTCCAGTGCGCTCTGCCCCATGAGTGGTCCTGCTGGGGAGCCACCGTTCTTTCGGTGTGCCATAGTGCTCATGGTCGGCTTGGCCAAAGCCGTATCCCCGCGCCCGGTCCGGAGCGACCGAATGTCACGTCGGCTCGACTGATGGAAGCACGCAAGTCTCGGCCACTTGCAGACGTGGCTCACCGCGGCCACACTTATCTGATAGTCGCCATTCCTGAGCGCTGCCGTTGCGAATCTGGCGCGGTCTGCGGGTAGTGGCATGTTCGAAAGCTCGGCGCGGGGCAAACAGCATGACTGACTTCGTTCTCGTTCATGGCGCATGGCATGGCGCCTGGTGCTGGCGAAAGATCCTGCCGTCACTCTGGACCAAGGGTCATCGCGCATTTGCCGTGACACTCACAGGGGTCGGTGAACGCGAACACCTGATGTCCACTTCCATCCGGCTCGCTACTCACATCGACGATGTGGTGTCAGTCATCGAGACGGAAGAACTGGCGCGCCTCGTGCTTGTGGGTCACAGCTATGCCGGATTGTTGATCACCGCCGTGGCTGATCGCTACGCGGAGCGCATTGTCCGGCTGGTCTACCTCGATGCCATCATTCCCCACAGCGGCGAGAGTTGGTCGAGTTCCCACAACGAAAGCGCGCGCCAAGCCCGTACGGCAGACATCGCGCGAGACGGCGTCCTCCCGCCTCCGCCGGCGTCGGCCTATGGCCTGACCGGCGAGGATGCGGCGTGGGTGGACCGACGCCAGAGGCCACATCCGGGCGGTGTGTATGAAGACGTGCTGCAGTTCGACGAGGCGCGCGTGGCAAGCCTGCCTCGTACTTTCGTGGACTGCACCTCGCCGGCACTGCCGACGATCGACAAGTCGCGTCAGCGAGTGCGGTCCGAGCCGGGCTGGCAGGTGATCGAGATCGCCACCGGCCACGATCCGATGATCAGCGCTCCGACTCAGTTGCTGGAGATCCTGGATCAGGCCGGACGTTCAAACTGAGGTCGGCGCGCGCCGCTGGAATCGGCCACAACCGGAAGTTCAAAGGCTGGGGTCAGAGTGGCCTCGAAGCTGACCCGTTGGGACGCTTTCAGGAGAAGTGGAATTGCAGGTCGACCGATACGCGGACGCCGGCGCATTCCTCAAAGCGGCGAAACCTTGGCTGGCGAGGGCCGAGGTCGAAAACAACGTCATGCTGACCATCGCGAGTTCCATCGCTGACGGGACTCGGACTCTGAAGGAGCCGCCTTACTTCGCAGTGGCGGTCGTTGGCAGCGAGATCGACTGTTGCGCCAGTCGAACGCCGCCTCACAACATGCTGGTCACCAACGGTACGCCGCGCGGGCTGGTCGCGCTTGCGGCCGATGCCTTCGGCGCATTCGGACGGCTGCCCGGCGTGAACGGGCCGCGTCAATCGGCGGCCCGCTTTGCGGAGGCCTGGCTGGCCTTGGCCGGAGGTCGAGCCACCATCAGCATGCGGCAGCGCCTGCACAAGATTGAGCGCGTCAGTACCGATCTGCCTGCGATTCAAGGAAGGCTGCGCGAAGTGACCTCCAGCGAGCGCGGCCTGGCGGTCGAATGGGCCCTGGCCTTCGTGCGCGAAGCGATTCCGAACCACCCTAACGAGGCAGAAGAGAGTGTCGACCGCCACCTGAGGGCCGGGACTCTGAACTTCTGGGACGACGGTGGCCCGGTCACGATGTGCGCCAGCGTGGGCGGCCCCTCGACCAGCGCGCGGATCAACCTCGTTTACACGCCACCCGACTTGCGCCGACGAGGCTACGCGACTGCCGCCGTGTCAGCCCTCACAAGGCGACTGCTGGACATGGGCCGTCGGTATTGCTGCCTCTACACCGATCTCGCAAACCCGACCTCGAACAGCGTTTACCGGCGGATTGGCTATCGGCCGGTGTGCGACATCGACGAGTACTCATTCGCGGAGTCGTGACGGGTCCGGGGCGCAATCGGCCAGAAGTGGTCACGCCGGTGAAGCTCCGGAGGCGCCTAAAAGCAGTCGCGCTCAGCCGCTCGAACAGTCGTACGCAGGCAGGGAGTACTTCAAAGGACGGACTTCACAACCTTTACGTCGGTACAACTGGTGGGGGCAAGTCAAAGACAGCGAACTGGATAGCGTCCTTGAGCGCGGTGGACATTCCTGATGAAGCCGTGGCGCACGGGCGCCTTCATAGGTTAGACCGAATGCGAGGTCTCCTTCGTCAGAAGTGACGCGACAGCGATGTCGTTAGACGAGATTAGCACGGCCACCTGAACTCCCCCCGTCGGCATTGCGCCAATCCGCCCGGCCGAATTCGTCAGCTTGCAGTTCCGGCGGATTGCAGCGAGCGATTGATTCTGCTGGCCCCGCCCGGCCATGTCATTGCGCGCGCGGTGCGCCGGTCGCATACTCGCCTAGCCGCGGCTCCCCTCAGGAACGCGGTCACTTCGTGGAGAATCCCATGCCGCCGGTCTATCGCGATGATCCGTATCCCGCGTCCAACTTTGAAGTAATCGTCAACGGGGTCAGCGACGACGGCCAGTCGGTCAAAGGCTCGTTTGCGGAAGTGAGTGGCCTTGATGTGGAGATCGCGGTCATTGAGTACCGCAACGGTAGCGAGCCGGGAACCGTACGCAAGATTGCCGGGCTGCATAAGTATCCGAACATCACGCTCAAGCGAGGCATCATCGGCGATCTCGCCTTCTGGAACTGGATGCGTGCCGCTATCAACGGCAACATTATCCGCGCGCAGGGCAGCATCCTCCTGCTCGACGAGAGCCGCCAGCCGGTAATGCGCTGGAATTTCCGCCGTGGCTGGCCCTGCAAGATCATCGGTCCCTCGCTGAACGCCAAGGGTAACGAAGTGGCCGTCGAAAGCATCGAGATTTGCCATGAAGGCCTGACGATCGACGGCGAGGGCTAAGTGTTGTCTGGAGCAGTTCATGGCGGTCACTCGCGCTAGCCAAACGACGGAGCCGCGCGGCGGCGGGCCGCAGGTGATCGTGGACTTCGTCTTCGATCAGGGGCTGCTTTTCATCGCGATCAAGAATATCGGCGCCGCGCCCGCCTACGGGGTTCGTGTGGACTTCGGCACACGACTCGTTGGGTTGGACGGCACGAAGGAAGTGTCCGCGCAAGCCATGTTCGACCGGCTCGAGTTCCTGCCACCACAGAAAGAGATCGTCACCTACTTTGACACCAGCGCCTCGTTCTTTGCGAGTGATCAATCGACTCGCATCACCACTAAGATTGCCTGCCGCACGGCGAACGGTGCGCGCCGTGTCTCGACAATCCATCACGACCTGGAGATCTATCGCGACATTGGCTACGTTCGATGGCCGGAGCAGACGTCGACTACCCGCGAAGTCGACGACGTGGCGACGGACGCTTGATAGTTGAGTTGACCGCGGAGGTGCCCCCTCGCGGATCAGGCAGTCTCGGTTTCGCTATCGCTCTCTACACCCTCCGTTCCTTCGCCGAATCGCGTATGAAGGAATGTCGCTCAGGCCGCTGCTCGTTCAGGCCGACCTGACGCGTCCGACATCCCCCGGAAGCCGAGGCACCCAGGATATCGGCTCGGTCGTAGTACACGTTCAAGCTTGAGTCGATCGATGCAATGCGCTGCGTGTTGCCCTATAGATTGGCCACCTGGTCAGCTTATGGCGCTGGATCGCGTGTTCGGCAAGTTGCTGCCAGTGCTTGTGATCATCTACATTGTCCCTAAGGAGACGTCTCTCACGAGATGGAAGACTTTGAACGACTAGAAAAGGAGCGCTATAGAGTCTTTGCACTTGCGGGGATCGTCGCATTAACGATATTGACTGCATTGAGGCGAGAGTTGGTTTCGTCGGCGCCGCTGGCAATCGGGCTCGGTCTGCTGTGCAGTGGACTCTATGTCGCCTGGCGAGCGACGTCCGAGTACTACTGGGTCTTGGCATCGTCCGAAGCTCGAGCTCGGGGCGCGAAGGTCACCAAGCGGGGCGTTTGGTTAGGCAACTTGTTTCCCGGAACGGTGGTCGTAGCGGGCGCGCTTTACTTCCTACATCGCTGATACGCCGCTGGCGGCCGGTAGCGGCCGAGCCACCTGCAGGGCAGAATGCCCGAAAGCAGACGGGCCGACCATGTCGCCGGGGCCGCTGGTAGCGGGCCCGCGCCGGCGAATCGTTCCGTCAGTTTGTCAGGAGGCTTGGCATGTCATTCCTATGGCAGTGGCTTCAGCATGAGCAGATCGGCGATGCGCAAGCGAGGACTTCTGCAACTCGCTTTGATGCAAAGGCTGCATTCGATGAAATAAAGCAGCTGCAGCAGAGAGTCGACCGCCTTTCGCTTCTATGCCAGGCGATGTTTGAGGAGATGGAGAAGTCAGCTGGGTTTTCTGAGGCTCGCCTGAAAGAGCGAATGCTTGAGATTGATCTTCGTGACGGAAAGCGCGACGGCAGGCTGGCCCCATCCGCTGGCTGAGATCTACCCGCTGACTTGCTTAGGTGCCGGGGAAGGCTGTCTTGAGTTTGCCAGCGCCGCATCTGGCTAGCTCACAGGATGGGCTACCGGAACTCTGTTGCTAATCAGGCCGACGCGTAGTGCACATACGACTCGCGGACCACGCCGTCCTTGTCGAAGAACAGCACCTCGATGACATGCGTGCCCGTGATGCCCTTGTAGTGGATCGCAATGCTGTCGACGCCACGCAGCACGTCGAGCACGGTGAACTTGAAATGGTCGAACACCTCGAAGCCTTTCTTCACATACGCACGCAGCGCCGCCTTGCCCTGCACGGTGCCGCTGGGGTCATGGCTCAGCCGCGCAATCAGCGGGGAGTGGAAGATCACGTCGTTGGTGTAGAAGTCCAGCACGCGATCGAGGTCCTTCGACTCGAACGCGGCGACCCAACGCTTCACGTAGTCGGCCGTCTTCTCCATCGTCAGCATCGATGTCTCCTCTGGTGTGGGTTGCGGCGGCCGGATCTTGGCCGGACGTCGGCCAGTGTGCCACGCGCCACCGTCACCGGCGGTACCCGGCCAATTTCTGACTCTCATGGCACCGTTGAGAATTGCCGGATAGCGGCCACCTGACCGCGCGACTAAGCTCCCAATCTGCTCAATCGCGCCTCTTACGTATGACAGGAGCATCGTGAAGAAGTCTGTAGCCAAGAAGAGTTCGTCGGCCGGTTCGCGGACGGCGGTTCGTCCGCAAGTTCGTGGCCTTCTCGAGCGATCTGCGGCCTACCGTTCGCTGCCGCCCGAAAAACGTCGTCAGGTCGCGCACGACACGGTCCGAGTTGCGTCGTACTTGGCTGATCCCAATCGACTCGTTTCCTCTGAGTTCGCAAACCCGGTTCTGTCACCGAACGATCTGCTCGCAGCCGTGAGCTTCCCGTCATTCGTCGCGGGACTGATCAACGGTGTTTTTGGGGCGATCGTAAATGCGTCGACCCAGCAAATGGAGGCCTACGCAGAGCTTGTGGCACGGGCCTCTAAGTCTGTGTCCGACTTCTCGTCCGACACCATCACGGACGGTAAAGCCCGGGCCGAGTTGGTAGCAACGTTCCCTCACTTGTTTTGCAGATCGGGCAATGGTGGCCTGCGTCTTGCGGCGAGCAAGTCGTTTAGCCGCTCGGATCTGGCGCACTTGAGGCGGACACTAGGCCTACGTCGATCCCCTCTGGCGCCCGACTCGCAGAACGGACTGCGACATCTGGTGCTAGCCGTGCGCCGCCGGACTGCCCGCGAGCGACAGCGCTCCTTCGCTTTGGCGCTCTCGATGGGCATCAATCGGATTGTTGTGACGGACGGGCGAATTGCTGCTCGGTAGGCCATCTCGCTAACGCACAGGCGAGAGCAGGGAAAGATTCGGCCAGATGCGGTCCCCAGATACACCTCGATCGCGCGACAGAATGCGGACTTTTGGGATAAGTAATAAGCACCGAAGCAGCGATCGGGACCCAGTTATCAAGGGCAACGAGACTCTCTGGACGGCTCCGGCTCTCCTAAAGCTGCGTGTCGCACGGCCTCTTCGTCGACCAGCACTTCGGCTTAAGTAGAGTCCGGATCCGGTTAAACGGAGAGACTCCTCCGATAAATCAAGTCAAGCCTCGCAGCTAGACGCCCGCGCCATTCGACGGGCGCAAATTGCGGGGCGTACCACGAATTCTCTAGACTGCTCCGCATGTCCGCCTCTCCTTCCTATCGACGAATGCTGAGCCGTCGCGGTCTGCTACTCGCAGTTGGCGCGGGCGCCTTAGCGTTGTGGGCACTTCCGAACCTTCCGTACGAGGACCTCAAAGCCCGCTACTACCGAGTCTTCCCGCGGGACTTTGTTCTCTTCGTATACGACCCAAGTAGCTCTGGCAAAGACCTCCGCAACCTAGATCGAGCCTACCCCGGTGACAGACAGAGGCATGACGGACTGCGCATCATTGTTCAGCCGATAAACGAGAGCGAGATACTTGGGTCGATCGACGAGGTACTTGATGCCTTCGGACGAACTCCGAGTGAACCAAGTTCAAGCAGACTATTCCTGCGGCTTTCGCCGCCACTTGGCATCAGCATGAAGAAGGTACGGGCAGATCTCGATGCGCAAAATCGTTACACGGGGGAAGACAGAGTCCGTCTGCTGGGTCGAATTGTTCCGACATTTGGGGGTGCGTGGTGGTGCGGTGCTGACGGGAGTGCGACGAAAAGCACTCCTTGTCAGCAATTCGAGGACGACTTGGCGTATAGCGAGTGGAACTTTGGAGGCTTTGGACTCCGAATGGACGATCAGACGTTCCAACTGCTACATGAGTGCCTCGCCAAAGCGCTTCTCGAGCACTACGTGGCGAAACGGTGCGGCCAAACCCCTTGCTCAAGCGGAGCGTCAACGGCAGGACGCAATGCCCTCGTCGCCCGCTTAGCTCGAACGATGAGTGTCAGCTTCCGAGTCGCCCAGATGAGTCCGCTCTCGGCGTGAGGCGAATTCCGCAAAGGGTCGCTACGCGACTTCCTCTATCCACGCCATCTGGATTGCCTCCAGGATTTTCTCGCCGGACCGCGCGGGGTCGTCGCTGAATCCGGGCAGTTCGCATACCCAGCGATGCAAGTCGGTGAATCGTATCGTCCGCGGGTCGATATCCGCGTGGGCCTCGGACAGGGCGATGGCAAGCTCCAGCGAGTCGGTCCATTTCATATCGGCCTCTTCATTGCTTTGGCGACCGTGCGCATTGGTCGGCAGCTAGTGCAGCTCTTTCGCATAATTGATGCTGTACTTCGGAATTTCGACGGTCAGGTCCGCATCCTGCACGATCGCCTGGCAGGACAGGCGCGACACCGGAGTCAGGCCCCAGGCGCGGTCGAGCAGATCCTCTTCGTTGTCGCTCGCGGACGGCAGCGACGCGTATCCCTTGCGGATGATGCAATGACAGGTCGTGCAGGCGGCCACCTTGCCGCACGCGTGCTCGATGTCGACACCGTGATCGAGCAGCGCGTCGGTGAGCGTCACCCCGCGCGCGACGTCAAACTCTGCACCATCGGGACAGAGCTCCTCGTGAGGCAATACGGTGATCTTCGGCATCATCGCGCCCGCGTTGCGGCAGGCTACTTGGCCAGTTCTTCGATCGTGCGTCCGGCCAGCGCGGCGCGTATCGAACGGTCCATGCGCCGCGCAGCGAAGTCATCGGTACCGGCGACCAGCGCTTCAGTGGCCTGCCGGATAGCGACCGTATCGGCATCCTGCAGGTGCCTCGATACCTCGGCCACAAGGCGTTCGATCGTATTGCGCTCTTCCGGCTCCAGCAGATCCCCATCGGCGGCAAGGGCTGCCAGCGACGCTTCAAGCAGGCGTTGTGCCTCGACCTGCTGTTCACGTATCGCACGCGCCCGCATGTCATCGTCGGCCGAGCCGAACGAGTCCTGCAGCATGCGGGCGATCTCGTCGTCGGACAGGCCATACGTGGGCTTGACGACAATGGCGGCCTCGACTCCGCTGCCGGTCTCGCGCGCGGCGACGGAGAGCAATCCGTCGGCATCCACCGTGAATGTGACACGGATGCGAGCGGCCCCGGCCACCATCGGCGGGATGCCGCGCAGTTCGAAGCGGGCCAGCGATCGACAGTCCGAGACGAGTTCCCGTTCGCCCTGCACGACATGGACCGCCATGGCCGTCTGGCCGTCCCGAAAGGTCGTGAACTCCTGCGCTCGCGCGACCGGTATCGCCGAATTTCGCGGAATGATCCGCTCGACCAGCCCGCCCATGGTCTCCAGGCCGAGCGACAGGGGAATGACATCCAGCAGCAGCCAGTCGTCGCCGGCCGCACGATTGCCCGCGAGCAGGTGGGCCTGCATCGCCGCACCCAGCGCGACGACCTTGTCAGGATCGATGTTCGTGAGGGGTGCCTGCCCGAAAAAGGCACCCACCGCCTTGTGCACATGCGGCATGCGGGTTGCGCCGCCGACCATCACCACTCCGTCGATGTCCCTGGCGGTGATGCCGGCGTCGTGCAGCACCTTGCGACACGCCGCCAGTGTCTTGTCCACCAGCGGTTGCGTCATGCGCGCGAACTCCCGGCTCGGAGTCGGCACGTCCACCACTTCGCCGGTCGACAGCACCGCGTTGGCCTGGACCTCGGGCTCGACCGACAGGCGCTCCTTCACTTCGCGCGCCTTGACCATCAGCGCACGCGCGTCCTGCTGGGACAACGGCAGCAGTTGCGCCTGCTCGATGATCCAGCAGAACAGGCGATGGTCGAAGTCATCGCCGCCCAGCGCCGAGTCACCGCCGGTGGCGAGCACTTCGAAGACGCCCTGCGAAAGCTTGAGGATCGAGATATCGAAGGTTCCGCCACCGAGGTCGTAGATCGCGTAGGTGCCGTGGGCGCCATGGTCCAGCCCATAGGCGATCGCGGCGGCGGTCGGCTCGTTGAGCAGGCGCAGGATGTTGATGCCTGCCAGCCGAGCCGCGTCCTTCGTGGCCTGCCGCTGCGCGTCGTCGAAGTAGGCGGGAACAGTGACGACCGCACCGACCAGATCGCCGCCGAGCGCCTGCTCCGCGCGCTCGCGCAGGACTTTCAGGATCTCGGCCGAGACTTCAACAGGACTCTTCACACCGGCAGCGGTGCGCAGCTGCAGCATGCCGGGCGCATCGTCGGCGCGCTCGACAAAGTCGTACGGCATGTTCTCGATGTGCTGCACATCCGAGCGTGCGCGCCCCATGAAGCGCTTGACCGACACCACGGTGTTGCGCGGATCCAGCGACTGGTGCTTCTGCGCTTCATAGCCGACCTCGGCCGTCCCGTTGGCCAGGTAGCGCACGACGGAGGGAAGCATCGGGCGTCCCTCGGCGTCGTCGATGACGACCGGAATGCTGTTGCGTACGGTCGCCACCAGGGAATTGGTGGTTCCGAGGTCGATGCCGACCGCCAGCCGATGCTGGTGCGGGGCCGGCGACTCACCCGGCTCGGCGATCTGCAGCAAGGCCATCAGGCCGACGCCTCGCGCGGACGTGACAGAAGCTCGTCGGCAGCACGAACTTCGTCACGGAACCTGTCAATGAACATGAGCTGGCGTACGAGCTCGGACGCGGCGACGTGATCGCGCGCATCGTCGATTGCGCCCCCGATGGCGGCGATCAGTCGGTCACGTTCCGCCGTCACTGCTGCCATCAGCACGCCCAGTTGCGCTGCATCGTCGTTCCGCCGCGCATCGTCGAGCGACTCGCGCCACTCCAGTTGCTGCACCAGGAAGGATCCCGGCATCGAGGTGTTCGACTCCGCATTGATCGCGACCCCCGCCCGCTCGCACAGGTAGGCAGCACGCGCGAGCGGTGACTTCAGGGTGCGGTAGGCCTCGTTGGCCTGTGCGGCCCATTGCATCGCGACGCGTCGTTCCGCCGCGCTGCCGGAGGCAAAACGATCCGGGTGAACCTTGGACTGGACGTCCTTGTGCGCCCGCTCAAGCGCTGATTCATCGAGCGCAAAGCGCGGAGGCAACGCGAACAGCGCGAAGTGGTCGGGGTGCGACATGACGGAGTCGGCTCGCAGGGCACGTGGCGCGCCCGGCCGGCGCGACTAGATGTTGAAGGACTCGCCGCAGCCGCAGCGGTTCTTCTCGTTGGGATTGTTGAAGCGGAATCCTTCGTTCAGACCCTCGCGGACGAAATCGAGTTCGGTCCCGTCGATGTACGCCAGGCTCTTCGGATCGATCAGGATCTTCACGCCGTGGCACTCGAACGACTGGTCTTCGGGCTGCTCCGCGTCGGCGTATTCCAGCTTGTAGGCCATGCCGGAACACCCGGTGGTGCGCACTCCCAGGCGCAGCCCCACGCCTTTGCCGCGTTTCTGAAGAAAGTCCGCGACATGCTGGGCCGCGCGCTCCGTCATAGTCACTGCCATTGCCTCGTACTCCCGCGAACCGTTCAGGCCGCCTTCGCTTCGGCCGGCTGCTTGAGCTGGCCGCGTTTCTTTCGATAATCCTCGACCGCCGCCTTGATCGCATCTTCGGCTAGGATCGAGCAGTGGATCTTCACCGGCGGCAGCGCGAGTTCCTCCGCGATCTGTGTGTTCCGGATCGTCGCCGCCTCGTCGAGCGTCCGACCCTTGACCCACTCCGTCACCAGTGACGAAGAAGCGATCGCGGAGCCGCACCCATAGGTCTTGAAGCGCGCGTCCTCGATGATGCCGCGCTCGTTCACCTTGATCTGCAGCTTCATTACGTCGCCGCAGGCCGGTGCACCCACCATGCCCGTCCCGACGCTGTCGTCGCCCTTCTCGAACGATCCGACGTTGCGCGGGTTCTCGTAGTGATCAATGACCTTGCTGCTGTATGCCATAAGTGTTCCCTGCCTCTGTCCTCAGCAATTCATCCGGCTTCGCCAGTGAACTCCTGCCAATCAACCGCACGAAAGCAGTCCTGCACTTTCGTGCGTACTCTCTAGTGCGCCGCCCACTGCACCGAATTCAGGTCGATGCCGTCCTTGTACATCTCCCATAGCGGCGACATGTCGCGCAGCCGCGCAACCTGCCGCGTGACGAGATTCACCGTGTAGTCGATTTCTTCCTGCGTCGTGAAGCGACCGACCGTGAAGCGGATCGAGCTGTGCGCCAGCTCATCGCTGCGGCCCAGCGCACGCAGGACATACGACGGTTCGAGCGATGCCGATGTGCACGCCGATCCGGACGATACCGCCACGTCCTTGATCGCCATGATCAGGCTTTCGCCCTCGACAAAGTTGAAGCTGACGTTGAGGTTGTGCGGAACGCGCCGCTCAAAGTCGCCATTCAGGTAGACCTGCTCGATCTGCGACAGTCCGGCCCACAATCGGTCGCGCAGCATCCGGATGCGATCGTTCTCGGTGGCCATCTCGTCGCGGGCGATGCGGAATGCCTCGCCCATGCCGACGATCTGGTGCGTCGGAAGCGTGCCCGAACGCAGGCCGCGCTCGTGACCGCCACCGTGCATCTGCGCCTCGAGCCGAACGCGCGGCTTGCGCCGCACGTACAGTGCGCCGACTCCCTTCGGGCCATAGGTCTTGTGCGCCGAAAACGACATCAGGTCGACTTTCAGCTGCGCGAGGTCGACCACCACCTTGCCGGTCGCCTGGGCAGCATCCACATGGAACACGATGCCGCGCGCACGACACAGTTCGCCAATGGCGGGAATATCCTGGATGACGCCGATCTCGTTGTTCACGAACATGACCGAAACCAGGATCGTGTCGGGACGCAGCGCGGCTTCGAGCCTGGCGAGATCCAGCAGACCATCGGGCTCGACATCCAGGTAGGTCACCTCGAACCCTTCGCGCTCGAGCTCACGCATGGTGTCGAGGGTGGCCTTGTGCTCGGTCTTGACCGTGACCAGGTGCCTGCCCTTGTCCTTGTAGAAGTGAGCGACCCCCTTGATGGCCGAGGTTGATCGACTCCGTGGCGCCGGAAGTCCAGATCAGTTCGCGCGGGTCACAGTTCACGAGCGCAGCGACATTGGCACGTGCGCTCTCGACCGCCTTTTCGGCCTCCCAGCCAAAGGCATGGCTGCGCGATGCGGGATTCCCGAAGTGGTTGCGCAACCAGGGAATCATCGCGTCGACAACACGCGGGTCGACCGGCGTCGTGGCTGAGTAATCAAGATAGATCGGAAGCTGCATGGTCCTGCCCTTGCTACGTCAGCGCGGTCTCGTTCTTCTGGTCGGCTTCAGTGCGCGCCCGCGCGCGATTATCGTGCAATACGGCCGGAGCGGCCGACTTGTCCGCACGCGCCTTTTGCTGCTCGACAAGGTCGGCGAGGCTGACCGAATCAAGATAGTCGACCATCCTGGCGTTCAGGTTGGCCCACAGGTCATGCGTCATGCAGCGCTGGTCGTCGAGACAGTTTTCCTTGCCTCCGCACTGGGTTGCATCGAGTGGCTCGTCGACGGCGAAAATAATGTCGGCGACCGTGATGTCGCGGGCGACGCGCCCCAGCGTATAGCCGCCGCCCGGCCCGCGCGTGCTTTCGACCAGCTCGTGACGCCGCAGCTTTCCGAACAGCTGCTCGAGGTACGACAGTGAGATCTTCTGGCGCTGGCTGATTCCCGCCAGAGTGACGGGCCCGTTATGCTCGCGCAGGGCGAGGTCAATCATGGCCGTGACGGCAAACCGGCCCTTGGTAGTCAGTCTCATCGCAATCCTTCAGGGTGGGAGGCGTAGGGTGTGACCCGCGATCGCCGTGAAGATTCCCGATCGATTTCGTCGGGAATTGTACTAATCCCGACTAGATCAGTCAACTATAGCCGCGCGGCAGGGACCCGTGGACCCGAAACGCAAAAACGGCGCCCGAGGGCGCCGTTTTTGTCGAGGTCCGAAACGACGGCTAGCGAGCCGCCAGAACCGTCAACGGCCGGCGACGCAGCAGCAGCGCCGGCAGCAATACCAGGAGTCCGACCCAAGGATTCAGCGCACCAGCGCCACCGACGTTTGACGGTGCGAGGGCGGACGACGACGTGGGAACGGGCGCTGCCGGAGAAGTCCCGGCCACCGTCGTCGTGGCGGCATTGGCCATCCCGCCCAGCGCGATCGTGGTCGTCCCGGCGCTATGGGCGATCACGGCATTTGCAGTCTTGCTTCCCGCCGAAAGCGGCTTGAACTCGGTTTCCACCTGGCAGGTTGCATTCACGGCCAGGGAGCCCGCGGCGCAGGTCGTGCCGGCCCCCAGCTTGAAGTCTTGCGCGTTGGTTCCACCGATCGCTACCGCAAAGATCGTCAGCGGTGCATTGCCGGTGTTCGTCAGTGTCGTCCTCAGCGGGTTCGCCGACGCACCGGCGCCGGTGGAAGGGAAGCTCACCGCGCTCGCGTCGAGCGTTGCTGCTCCGGTCGGTGCGGTGGTGCCGGGACCGGCCAGGGTGATGGCATGCGGCGAGCCCGTCGCGTTCGACGTAATCGTCAGGCTGCCTGTGCGGTTCCCCGCGGCAGACGGCGTGAACGTGACGTTCATCGTGCAGCTGGCTCCCGCCGCCAGGTTGCCCACACAGTTGCCGGTTGCGGCGAACTCGGGATTTGGCGCGGCCGTGACAGCAGTGATCGCAACGATTGTCGTGCTTGTGTTCGTGATCGTCACCGGGCGGGCCGCGCTCGTCATGCCGACGGTCTGCGTGTTGTACGTGATCGCCGTCGCGCTGCGCGAGATGCTCGGGACCGCCGAAGCTGTTGCAGTTCCTGTCAGCGTGATACTCGGATTGCTGGATGCATTGGACTGCAGCGTGAACGTCGCGGTCCTGTTGCCGACCGCGGTCGGCGTGAATGACGCGCCGATCGTGCAGGTGCCGCCCGCGGCGACCGTCACCGATGCCCCGACGCATGACCCGGTTGCCGTGAACTCCGCCGCATTCGTGCCGGTCTTGCCGATAGCGGTGATGGTCAGCGGCCCGCCACCGCTGTTGGTCAGTGTGATGGTCGCGGGTGTCGACGCCGTATTAGCCACGGCGATCTGGGTCGAACCGAATGCCAGCGTTGTCGCCGACAACGTGATCGACGCGCCATTGGCCGCGGCGGGATTGACAATGAATGCGGCGATATCGGCCGCCTGCTGCGCCGAAACGGTATACGGAGCACTGGCGAGAAACCGCATCTCGTTCTTGCTGGCGATCGCGTTCAGGATCGCTGCCGCGGTGGTCCCCTTTTCGATTCCCCTGACCTTGAGCGCTGGATCCGCCGCGTGGCAGGCACCTGTCCCGCAACTCAACGGAGACCCGTTCGTGTTGAGGTAGAGCTGCCTGCCCACCACGGCGTTCTGCGACCACGCCGAGGTGGCGGCAAGGCCAAACATCAGTCCGAGCAATGCGCGCACCATGGGAAACCTTCTTTGGGTAGATGTCGATTTCAAAAATGCCTCGCGATTCATAAGCAATAGCTCCAATGTCTTTAGCGGTTTCCTGCCCGCACTCTTTACCGCCTCAAGGCCGACCGCCGACGAGCGGTCGCCACCAAAAGAACTAGACCGACCCACACGCTGTCCAGGCCGCCTCCACCGCCGTCACCGGCCGCGGGCGTCGGGGTCGACGTGATGGGTGTTAACGGCGCCGAACTGGCCGAGCGTGCGAAGACGAGCGACGCAAGTACCAGGATGACCAACGGCCACGACAAGGCGCCACCCCCTCCCGAACTGGGTGCGTTGGCGGAACCGGTCGGTGGCGCCGCTGCTGCCGGAACGGAAACGGAACCCTGCATCGGCACCAGTGAGACGCTGGTCGTCGTTGCGATCCCGATCGACGCGGTTCGCGTCAGTGAAGCACCGGCGGCCGGAGTAAACGTGGCGGTGATCGTGCAACTGCCGCTGTTGGCCGCGAGCGTGCTGCCGGGATTGCATGTGGCGGACGCAATGCGGAAGTCGGCGGCGTCACCGCCCGTCGCGATCGTGACCGCATTATTCATGGCGAACGTCAGCGGCGCGGTGCCGGTGTTGCGGATCGTGACCGTCGCATTCGATGAAGCACCGACCGCGGTGGCAGTGAAGATCGCACCACCGGTGGGCGTGTAGCTGAGGATCGGAGCCGGCCCGGCCAGTCCTGCGATGTAGGCCGCGAGATCACCGCGCTGAGTCGTCGTCAGCGTGTAGAAGCCATTCATTCCGGTCACTGCGCCGCCGAGTGTCGTACCGGTGAGCGCCGCGTTGAGTGCCTCGAGTGCCTTCGCGAAACTCATGGTGCCAGCTGCGCCTGCAGGGGTCGCGCGATTGGTGATTGCGTTGCGAATGCTTGTCAGCGAGTTGGCGGCCGCCGGAGTCGTCGTCGAGTGACAACCCGAGCACTGCGGCGAAAGCGTTGTCGTGAACAATTGCTGGCCGGCGGTCGAATCTCCGGTCGTCTGTGCCGAGGATGGCGAGGCACCAACGATCATCATCGCGACGCCAACAACGCGCAGCAATGGGCTCAACTGCGAGCGCAGCAACAACGTGTTCTCCCAAGAGATTCGCGCGCCAATCTCGCACGATTGCGAGTGCGCACTACGAGTCGAATTCTCTTCGAGGGAACGGGGACTTTCGATCCGCCTTACGTCCTAGCGCGCGGGCCTGAGGCGCGCGCGGATCATCCGAATGAACTAGCCGGCCTGGTCAACTGCTGAGGGCGTGCGCGAGGTCACGCTTGATATCGGCGATCGACTCGAGGCCGACCGCGATGCGGATCAAGCCTTCGCGGATGCCGGCGCGTTCGCGCGCTTCCGGACTGATGCGGCCGTGGGTCGTGGTAGCCGGGTGGGTGATCGTCGTGCGGGTATCGCCGAGGTTCGCCGTGATCGACATCAGCCGGACACGGTCGATCACGGCCCAGGCATGGGCCCGAGCGGCGGCCGGCGTCTCGCCGTCAACCTCGAATGCGACCACCGCACCTCCGCTCGCCTGCTGGCGCGAGCACAGGTCGGCCTGCCGGTGAGTCGGCAGGCCCGGATAGTGGACACGCGCGACCTGCGGCTGATGTTCCAGCCATGTCGCCAGTTCGAGCGCGGCCGTGCTCTGTGCACGCATGCGCAGCGCCAGTGTTTCAAGGCCCTTCAGGAGGACCCAGGCGTTGAACGGTGACAGGCTAGGCCCGGTCGTGCGCAGCACCGGAAGCACCTGTTCACGAATGAGTTTGCGCGAGCCGAGTATGGCGCCGCCGAGTACTCTTCCCTGACCGTCGAGGTACTTCGTCGCCGAGTGAATCACGGCGTCGACGCCGAACTCGAGCGGCCTTTGCAGCACCGGCGTGCAGAAGCAGTTGTCGACCACGGTGAGCGCGCCGCTTTCGCGTCCCAGGGCCGCGAAAGCGGAGAGGTCGACGATATCCATCAGCGGATTCGACGGCGTCTCGCAATAGAGCAGACGTGTGCGCGGTGTCACCGCCGCGCGCCAGGCCACCGGATCGGCGGCGTCGACGTAGCTCACGTCGACCCCGAAGCGCCCGAGCACGGTGGAGTAGAGCTGCAGCGTCGCGCCAAAGACGTTGGCCCCGCACACGACGTGATCACCGGACTTCAGCATCGCAAGGCACGTCGCCGTGATCGCGGCCATGCCAGTGGCCGTGGCGATGCAGTCCTCGGCGCCCTCGAGCGAAGCGAGCCGCTGTTCGAACATGCGCACGGTCGGATTGGTGAAGCGCGAGTAGACGTAGCCTTCCTCGGCGCCGGAGAAGCGCTCGGCCGCCTGCGCAGCGTTGTCGAAGACAAAGCTCGACGTCAGGAACACGGCCTCGCTGTGCTCGTTGAAGGGCGAGCGCAACGTGCCGGCACGCACCGCGCGCGTGTCGAAGTCGAAATCGGGAAGTGGTTGTTCGTCGGCCATAAAAAAACCCGCCGGCAGAAGCGCAGCGGGTTCATTCGAGCCCTCGCTTTAGCCGTATTTGTTAAGCGCCCGCAAGCTGAGACTTCAAATCGGCGCGATCGGGGGATTGTATACGAGCCGGATCAGTCTGCCGAGGCCAGGTTCAGATTCAGCTGCGACAGCGCTTCGGCCTCGACCGCATTGGCCGCCTCACGCGCCGCTTCGAGGCGATCGAGGTACTCGGGCGTGACGTCGCCGGTGATGTAGTGGCCATCGAAGCAACTCGCCTCGAAGCTCGTCAGATGAGGGCCGAGCTCGGACACGGACTGCTTCATGCCGTCGATGTCCTGGTAGACGAGGCCATCGGCTTCGATCATGCGCTGGATTTCCTCGTCCGAGCGGCCGTGCGCAATCAGTTCGCTGCGCGTCGGCATGTCGATGCCGTACACGTTGGGAAAACGCACCGGTGGCGCGGCCGAGGCGAAGATCACCCGGTTGGCACCGGACTCGCGTGCCATGTGAACGATCTCGCGGGAAGTCGTGCCGCGGACGATCGAGTCATCGACCAGCAGCACGTTCTTGCCCTTGAACTCGGTCGGAAGTGCATTCAGCTTCTGCCGTACGCTTTTCCGGCGCACTGACTGTCCCGGCATGATGAAGGTACGACCGACGTAGCGGTTCTTGAAGAACCCCTCGCGGAATTCCAGGCCGAGCTTCATCGCCAGCTGCATCGCGGCCGGCCGCGAGGTGTCCGGAATGGGCATCACCACGTCGATGTCCCCGACCCGGAATTCGCGCCGGATCTTCTCTGCCAGATGCTCGCCCATCCGCAGGCGGGATGCATACACGCTCACGCCATCTATGACCGAGTCGGGTCGGGCGAAGTAGACGTATTCGAAGATGCAGGGATTCAGCGAGAAACGCTCGGCGCACTGGTGCGCATGGAAATTGCCGTCGAGGTCGATGAAGACGGCCTCGCCCGGTGCCACGTCACGCACGAACTTGAAGCCGGAGCCCTCCAGTGCAACCGATTCGCTCGCGACCAGGTATTCGGTGCCGCCATCGGTCTCGTTGATGCCGTAACAAAGCGGCCGAATGCCAAAGGGATCCCGGAAGGCCAGGATGCCGTGCCCGGCCACGTGCGCGACGCAGGCATAGGCCCCGCGGACGCGACGATGCAGGCCGGCGACGGCCCGGAAGATCGTGGCCGGGTCGAGCGTGTAGCTTGAACTCTGTTCCTGCAGCTCGTGCGCCAGCACATTGAGCAGCACCTCCGAGTCCGAGGTCGTGTTGATGTGCCGCCGATCGATGCGGAACATCTCGCTCTTGAGCTGCTCGGCGTTGGTCAGGTTGCCGTTGTGCCCGAGCGTGATGCCGAACGGGGCGTTGACGTAGAACGGCTGGGCTTCTTCCGGACTCGTGGCCGAGCCGGCCGTCGGATAGCGAACGTGCGCAATGCCGACATTGCCGGTGAGATTGCGCATGTTCCGCGTGCGGAAGATCTCCCGCACCATGCCGTTGCCCTTCCACATCGAGAAGGTGCTGCCGGATCCGGTGGCAATGCCGGCCGCGTCCTGACCACGGTGCTGCAGCAGTTGCAGCGAGTCGTACAGCAGCTGGTTCACCGGCCCGGTCGCGACAACTCCGACGACTCCGCACATGTCAGTGCCCGCCCGGCCGCCCGAAGGGCACTGAGCGCCCCCACCGGGGGCAGCAAACGAAGTGAGCGCGGGGGCAGTTCATCCTAGCGCCCGCCCGCCCGAAGAGCACTGAGCGCCCCCTTGGGGCAGCCAACAAAGCAGGTGTTAGCGCGTTTCATCCTAGTTTCCCTGCGGCCCTGGCTTGGGCACATAGCGCGCCAGGGACTGCGGCAACAACGGCGAGGCGAATCCTACGCTCGCCTGCACCCATGGCAACAACAGAGACGCCTGCCACCACGGCTGACGCGGCGCGCCCGCTGCCACGGCGACGAGCACGGCAAGGCCGATCACGATCACGCCACGCACCACACCGAAGGTGGCGCCGAGAAGCCGATCCTCAAGTGACAGCTTGGCCGCCGTCAGCATTGCGCGCAGCAGCGCCGCCACGAGCGCGGCCAGCAGGAGAATCGCCACGACGATGAAGATGCCGGCTAGCGCCGACCGCGCACCGAGCGGCAGGTCGAGCGGGAGCACTGTGCCCAGCGGTTCGGCAAACCGCAGTGCGAGCAGGATGCCCACGATCCATCCGGTCAGGGCAAAGAGTTCGCGGACGACGCCGCGCGCCAGTCCGAGCAACACCGACAGGCCGAGTAGTGCGACGAGGGCCCAGTCGATGGCGGTCATCGATCGCTACGAGCTGACAAGATTGGCATTGATTCCGAGCGACTTGAGGCGACCTCGCACCCGTTCGGCCTCTTCACGGGTGGCATACGGTCCGACCCGGACTCGATAGCGCACACCTTCCGCGGTGTCGATCCGCTCGGTGTACGGCGGCAGTCCCGCCTTCTTCAGGCGCTCCGAAAGTTCCACTGCCGCAGCTTCGCTCGAGGTCGCCGCTGCCTGCACTGCAAACTTTCCGCCCTTCACCGGCACAGGAGCCTTTTCAGTGCCCGCCTTGCCATCGAGCACCTCACGAGCACGCCGCTCCTCGGCCCTGGAAGCTTCAACGCTCTTCGCGGGTTTGTCCTTCGCAGCATCGGCCGTGGCCGGCGGCGTGGAAGCGGAAGGCGGCGTCGCAGCAGCCGGAGGCGCAGCCTTGGTCGGCGCCGCATCCGGTGGAGGTGCAACGGGCACGCTCTCCTGCGCAGGTACCGGAGGCAGCGCAAGGCGCGGCGAGAACTTCGATTTCTCGCTCGGTATGTCGATCGGAATGTTGTCGGGAACCGGCTTGGGCTCGGGATCGAGCACCATCGGCACCACGATCACGACCAGCAGGAGCAGTGCCGCCGCACCGATGAGCCGCCGCCGCGCTCGCGCACGCAGCGGCGCGGTGGGATCGGCGCGGGCGCCGGAGTCGTCGTCGGAGGCTGCCGTGCGGGTGGAGCGAAGCTCGGTGGCGTCAGGGGCCGTGTTCTTGCGACGCCAGAAGGCCAGGGACATCCGTGCTCCAGTCGATATCCTCAGGGACCCGACCGCACATGCGTGCGGATTGCACGCATCACGTCGGCCACGGTGAGGAAGGAACCGAAGGCCAGAATTCTATCATCGGCTGCCGCGCTTCCCCGTGCTGCGGCATACGCATCCGCGAGTGTGGCGTGCTGCATGATCGACTGCCCGGATGCCATGCCGACACTGGCTGCGCGAAGCTGTGCTGCCGTCTGCGCTGCGCTCGTTCCACGCGGCCCGGGAGTCGGTCCCACGTGCCAGTGATCGATCCGGTCGCCCAGCTTGCCGACGACACCCGCGATGTCCTTGTCGCCCAGCATTCCGAACACGGCATGCGTCACAGGAAAGTAACCCATGTTGTCGAGATTTTGAGCAAGCACGGCGGCCGCGTGGGGATTGTGTGCCACGTCAAGGATCGTGGCCGGACGCCCCGGCAGGATCTGGAAGCGGGCCGGGAGCTCGACCGTGAGCAATCCGTGTCGAACCGCCTGCTGCGAAACAGGCAGACGCTCGACGAGCGCTTCGAGCGCGGCCAGTGCACCGGATGCGTTCAGTAACTGGTTCGCACCCCGCAGCGCGGGATACGGCAGCCCGCTGCGACGGACGCTGCGCCCACCGTAGGCCCATTGCTGCCGGTCGCCCTGGAAATTGAAGTCCTGCCCGATGCGCCAGAGATCCGCGCCGATGCGCTCAGCGTGATCGAGCAGCGACTGCGGCGGACTGGGATCGCTGCAGATGGCAGCGCGACCCGGGCGGTAGATGTGGGCCTTCTCCAGTCCGATCGACTCGCGTGTCGTACCTAGGTAGTCGGTGTGATCGATGTCCACGGACGTGACGATCGCCACATCGGCGTCGACGAGATTCACGGCGTCGAGACGTCCGCCCAGACCGACCTCGAGAACCACCGCATCCAGCCGGGCCCGCGCGAACAGCCGCAGGATCGCCAGCGTGGTGAATTCGAAGTAGGTGAGTGATGTCGCGCCGCGAACCGCTTCGACCGCTTCGAAGCTCTCGATCAACTGCTCGTCGCCGGCATCGACTCCGTCGATACGGGCCCTTTCGTTGAACTTCAGCAGGTGTGGGGACGTGTAGAGTCCGGTGCGATAGCCTGCAGCGCGCAGGATGCTGTCCAGCATCGCGCACGTGGAGCCCTTGCCGTTCGTGCCGCCTACGACGACGGTCGATGCCGACAAGGCGAGATCCAGCCGATCGGCGACGACGCGCACCCGGTCCAGCCCGAGATCTATGCCCTTTGGGTGCAGGCTTTCCAGGCGAGCGAGCCAGTCGACCAGCAGGGGCGTTTCCAATTGCATCAGTCGCCGGTCACCTAGCGGCCGACACTCCTGAACGCTAGCTGACGGCGTCGGCCGGCTGCTTCAGCAGCAGCGCGAGCAGGCGCGCAATCTCGTCGCGCATCTCGCGCCGGTCGACGATCATGTCGATGGCGCCCTTGGTCAGCAGGAACTCCGCGCGCTGGAAGCCCTCGGGAAGTTTCTCGCGCACGGTCTGTTCGATGACGCGCGGGCCGGCAAAGCCGATCAGTGCCTTCGGCTCGGCGATGACGACGTCGCCCATGAACGCGAAGCTGGCGGATACGCCACCCATCGTCGGATCGGCCAGCACCGAGATGAACGGCAGCTTTGCCTCGGCAAGTTGCGCAATCATCGCCGTCGTCTTGGCCATCTGGAACAGCGACAGCAGCCCTTCCTGCATACGCGCACCGCCGGTGGATGTAATGCAGATGTACGGCACCTTCTGTTCGATGGCCGTCCCGACCCCGCGCACAAATCGCTCTCCGACCACCGACCCCATCGAACCGCCCATGAAGTCGAACTCGAAACACGCCGCCACGACCGGCACCGCGCATATCGAGCCGCCCATGACGACGAGAGCGTCGGTCTCTCCGGTTTCCTCCATCGCCTCCTGCAGGCGCTCTGTGTACTTGCGGCTGTCCTTGAACTTCAGCGCGTCGACCGGCAGGACCTCCTGCCCGATCTCGTAGCGCCCCTCGGCATCCATCAGCGCGTCGAGCCGCTGGCGGGCGCCAATGCGAAGGTGGTGCGCGCACTTCGGGCACACCATCTGCGTCTTCTCGAGCTCGGCGCTGTACAGCACCGCTTCGCAGCCCGGGCACTTGGTCCACAGGCCCTCGGGAACGACCTTGCGAGCCGAGCCCTCTTCGCGCTTGATGCGCGGCGGAAGAATCTTGTCGATCCAGCTCATCGTGACACTCCGGACTGTCGCTCTTCGCTCATGCCGCCGCCCTGACGAACCCGCCGTCCAGGGCGGAACGAATTTCCCGCACCAGCGCTTCCACGGCCTCGACCGCACGTTCGCGCGGCGTGTCTTCCATTTCCTGGATCAACCGCGAGCCGATCACGACGGCGTCCGCGACTTGCGCCACAGCAACCGCGCTGGCAGCGTCGCGAATGCCGAAGCCGACTCCGACTGGCACGTTTGTATGCTTGCGGATCAGCGGCAGTTTCGCGGCCACGCTGGCAACGTCCAGGTGGCCGGCCCCGGTGATCCCCTTCAGGCTGACGTAATAGATGTAGCCGGCCGCATGGCGCGCGACCTCTCCGATGCGGTCATCCGTCGACGTCGGCGCGAGCAGGAAGATCGGATCGATGCTCGCCGCGCGCATCTCGGCCGCAAATTCCGCGCACTCTTCCGGCGGGTAATCGACCACCAACACGCCGTCCACGCCGGCCGCGCGCGCCGCCTCGGCAAATTCATGCCGGCCCATGCGTTCGATCGGGTTGGCGTACCCCATCAGTACGACCGGAGTGACCGCATCGGATGCACGGAACTCCGCGACGAACCCCAGCGTCTGGCGCAATCCGACACCTTGCCGAATCGCCCGTTCGGTCGCGCGCTGGATCACCGGACCGTCGGCCATCGGATCCGAAAACGGAACGCCGAGCTCGATGACATCCGCCCCGGCCCGCGCCAGTGCATGCAGCAGCGGAACCGTAAGCGAAGGCTCCGGGTCGCCGGCGGCAATGTACGGAATCAGCCCCTTGCGGCCGGTAGCCTTCAACTGCGCAAAACGCTGACCGATGCGCGACATCAGTGCGCTCCGGCGTGCCGCTGCCGATACTCGAGCGTTGCCTCGCGGCACGACGCGCGACAGTAGAACTCCAGCCCGCCCGCCTCGGCGACGATGTGCAGGTCCTTGTCGCCCCGTCCTGACAGGTTCACCAGCAGCACCTTGTCCTTCGGCAGTGTCGGTGCCAGTTTCGTCGCGTACGCGAGAGCATGGCTCGATTCCAGCGCGGGAATGATGCCCTCGATGCGGCAGCAGTCGTGGAAGGCCCTGAGGGCCTCGTCATCGGTGGCACCCACATACTCGGCGCGACCGCTGTCCTTCAGCCAGGCGTGCTCCGGGCCGACCCCCGGATAGTCGAGACCCGCCGACACCGAGTGCGTCTCGGTGATCTGACCGTTCTCATCCTGCAGCAGGTAGGTACGGTTGCCATGGAGCACTCCGGGCGTGCCGCACTGCAGGCTCGCCGCGTGCCGCATTGTCGTCAGTCCTTCGCCCGCGGCTTCGACGCCGACTAGCCTGACTTCTTCGTTCGGGATGTAGTCGTAGAAAATTCCCATCGCATTGCTGCCGCCGCCGACGCAGGCAATGACCACGTCCGGCTGGCGCCCGATCATCTCCGGCATCTGCTGCAGGCACTCCTTGCCGACGACGGAATTGAAGTCGCGCACCATCATCGGGTACGGATGCGGCCCCGCCACCGTGCCGATGATGTAAAAGGTGTTCTCGACGTTGGTCACCCAGTCGCGCATCGCCTCGTTCAGCGCATCCTTCAGCGTGCGCGATCCGCTTTCCACTGGCACGACCTCCGCGCCCAGCAGCTTCATGCGGTACACGTTGGCCGCCTGCCGTCCGACGTCCTCGCTGCCCATGTACACGACGCATTTCATGCCGTAGCGCGCAGCCACGGTCGCGGTCGCCACGCCGTGCTGCCCTGCACCGGTCTCCGCAATCACGCGCGGCTTGCCCATTCGTTTCGCGAGCAGGGCCTGGCCAATGGTGTTGTTGACCTTGTGTGCCCCGGTGTGATTCAGGTCCTCGCGCTTCAGGTAGATCTGCGCGCCGCCCAGCAACTCACTCCAGCGCTTCGCGTGATAGATCGGGCTCGGGCGGCCGACGTAGTGCTTGAGCTCGCGCTGGAACTCAGCGACGAACTCCGGATCGTGCTGATACTTCGCGTAGGCATCGCGCAACTCCTGCAACGCGTGCATCAGCGTTTCGGCGACGAACACGCCACCATAAGGGCCAAAGTGACCGCGTTGATCGGGCAGGTCGTACGGTTTCATGCAGTCAGGCCTTCGTCCGCGGCGCGCACGGCCGCGATAAACCGGTTGATGCGTGTTTCGCTCTTGATGCCCGGCGCGTCTTCGACTCCGCTGCTGACATCGACGGCATAGGGTCGAAGGTGCCGGATGGCGTCGCCGACATTGTCGGCAGTCAGGCCGCCCGACAAGACCAGCGCTTTCGCTCGCCGCAGCGGCACGCGGGACCAGTCAAAGCTCCTGCCAGAGCCGCCATAAGCCTCTGACGGCGTATCGGCAAGCAGGGCTGCCGCCGAGTGAAACTGACGTTCCAAGTCTAACAAATCAACTTCGGGATCCATTCGGATTGCGCGCAGATAAGGCCGACCGTAACGGCTGCAGGCCGGCTCGTGTTCGTCGCCATGGAACTGCAGCAACGCGTCCGGCACCGCGGCGATCGCGCCCTCGACCAGATCGGCAGCCGCATTCACGAACAGCAGGACCGGAGTCACAAACGGCGGCAAGCCGCGCGCAAGCGCCCGCAGCCGGGCCGGTGTCACATGGCGTGGGCTCTTCGGATAACAGACGAAGCCGACGGCATCCGCGCCCGCAGCCACCGCGGCAGCGACATCCGCTTCACGTGTCAGTCCACAGATCTTGATCCGCGTGCGCATCGAACCAGTGCGGCGTCGAACCGTCCGGAGCCGGTAAATCGAATCGGGCATCGTACTCGACCCGCGATAGATAGAGCCCGGCTGCCCCAAGAGTCGGAGCGGCAAGAGTGCGGTCGCGCGCGGCGAGCACTTCAGCGACCCATGCGACCGGCTGCCGGCCCAGCCCGACGACCACCAGCGTCCCGGCGATATTCCGCACCATGTGATGCAGGAATGCATTGGCGGTCAAACGCAGACGCAGCCACCGCCCGTAGCGCCGCACATGAAGTTCGCGCAACTCCCGGATCGGCGATGCCGCCTGGCACTCGGCCGATCGAAACGACGTGAAGTCGTGCGTTCCGACCAGCAGTTCCGCGGCGCGCTGCATGGCCTCGGCATCGAGCGGTCGGAAGACCCAGGTCGCGCGCGCGTGGGAAAGCGGCGAGCGCACCGGATCGTTGAGGATCCAGTAGTCGTAGCTGCGACGCCGCGCGCCGAAGCGCGCGTGGAATTCGGGTGTGACCATGCGTGCCCAGCGTACCGAGACCGAAGGAGGAAGGAAGCGGTTGGTGCCGCGCACCCACGCGGTCAGTGGTCGCTCGATGTCGGTATCGAAGTGGACGACCTGGTCGATGGCATGTACGCCGGCATCGGTGCGACCGGCGCAGATCGTGGAGACTGACCGACCGCTGAGCTCGGCGAGTGCGTGTTCGAGGGCATCCTGTACAGAACGCCCGTCGGGCTGAGTCTGCCAGCCGTTGAAGCCGGCGCCGTCGTACTCGATGCCGAGCGCGATGCGCACGGTCAGGCCTTCGGCAGCGGGCTCATCTAACCATCCTCGCGCAACGCGCTCGGGATTCGCCCTTGGGGCGGCCCGGCGGGCTCATGCCCGCCGCGCTCAGCCTTCGATCTGCTTGATCAGTTCCACCGCAGCCTGGCGTTGCTCGCGCGTGCCGTCTCGCATCACCTCGTCGAGCAGCTCGCGTGCGCCATCCTTGACGCCCAGGTCGATGTAACCGCGCGCCAGGTCCAGCTTGGTGGCCATCTGCTGCGCCAGCGCGCTGCCCGGCTCGGTTTCGCCCCGCTTGGTCGTCGGGTTGAGGCTGACGGCCGAGAGGTCGAAGTCGATCAGTGGCACCGTGGCCTGGTCCGTATTGGCGGTCAGGCGCTGGGCCTGCTCGTCCGGCAAGGCACCGATCTCGGCGGTCACTGGCTGCTTCTTGCCGATGACAGTAGGCCGCGACAGTGCCTCGGCCGCCGCCGGCATAGGCATCGGCATCCTGGTCGACGGAATGTTCAGATCGAGGTCCGGAATCAGCCCGATGCCGGTGGCCGTCGGCTGCATTGCCGGCGAAGTCGGCATCGCGATGTCGAGATCCGCCAGCGCCGGGGGCTCGGTGCGTCCGATCGGGCTGGTCGGCTTGAATCCGTAATCGACATCCGACGTGCCAGCGGCCGGGACGTCGAGCGTCGGCATCTTCGTCGGCGGCTCGAGGTTCATCTTGGTCGGGCCGAGGTCGAAGTCGAGCGACGAGAAGTCTGCCGCCGCGACCGGCGCGGGAGCGGGCGGTGTCAGGCCGGAGGTGGGTTGCGCACCTGGCAACGTGGCCTGGAACTGCGTGGTCGGCGCCGACGTCGTCATCGGACCCGACATCTTGGTATCCGCCGGCATCTTTGTGTCGCCGGTGGACATCGTCGTGTCGGCGCCCGTCATGCGGGTGTCGACGACCATCTTGGTCAGCGGAGGAGCGCTGCTGGACTGCATGACGGAATCGGCTCCGCGCAGGCCGCCAAGGTCGAGGCCGGACGTCGGTCCGCCACCCAGCGTTGAGGGCCCGCGGCCGCGGGTGTTCGGATCGAGCCGGAAGCCGGTCGTCGGACCGCGGCCGACGGAGTCGGTCAATACAGCGCCCACGAACATCGGATGCGACGGATCGACGGCATGGCCGAGCTTGATCGCCCGCTCCCAGTCTTCGCCCGCGCCGCCGGTGCGATCGCGCAGATCCTCGGCCATCGACATGAAAGTGGCCTTGTCACCGCGCCGCGAGTAGATCTCGAGCAGCTTGACCCGCACGGCGTGGCGGTCGGGCTGCATCCGCAGCGCTTCCTTGAGGATGTCTTCGGCCTGCTCTTCGCGACCGTAGGCGATATACACGTCGGCCTCGGCTACGGGATCGACCTCGTTCGAATCCAGTTGCGATGCCGCCGGAATGAAGCTCGAATTGAAGGTGCTGGTGCCCGTATCGACACTCTGGCCGCCGGTGGCGCCAAACAGCGAATTAGCCTGCAGGCCTTCGCCCGTGTCCTTGAACTTGTCGCTGCCCTCGGACTTGCGTTTGCGATACCAGCTCCAGCCAAACAGGCCGGCCAGCAGCGCGATGATGCCGGCGAGTCCCAGCTGCGTTGTCGTGTTTCCGAGCAGCTCGCCGATGAAGTTCGGCTCTTCGGCCGGCGGCGGTGGAGGTGGCGCCGCCTTCTTCACCGGTGCCGGGACCGGGGCGGGTGCTGCCGCCGGCGGCGTGTCCATCTTCGGTGCTTCGGCCTTGGCCGGTTCGGCCGGCGGAGGAGTTGGCATCGGCGCAGGCGCAGCCGCCGTCGGAGCGGGGGCAGGCGCTGCCGCCACCGGTGCCGGCGTAGGTGCGGCAGCGGGTGGCGCTCCCTTCTGCTCGGCCTTCTTCTGAGCCTGGGCGCCGGCCTTGCTCTGCACTTCCAGCGCTTTCTGGATCGCCTCGTTGGTCTTCCTGAGCTGTTCCGCGCGCTCCTGTTCTTCCTTCACCGCTCGAGCCTTTGCCGCAGCCTCATCGGCCTTGGCCGTCGCGGCCGCGGCAGCCGTCGCCTTGTCGTCGGCGCGGGCAATCTTCAGCTGATCGCCACCCGGCTTGGCGGTGGCACTCTTGTCATCGACCTTCGCCGTGACGCGTCCCCCGCCTGCGGCGGACGATGGCGCGGTTGCGACCGGCGCGGCACCGGCGGCCTGCGCCAGGCGACTGCGGTACTGCGCGAAATCGGCGCTCTGGGCCACCACCTCGCGACGCGCTTCGGGCGCCGTCAGTGCGGCCGCCTCGGCGTCGGAAGGAATGGCCAGCTGCGCCCCGGTGCGCAGCAGGTTCATGTTCTTATTGATGAACGCGTCGGGATTGGCACGGAACAGCGCAACCAGCATCTGGTCGAGCGACGCCGCGCTGCGGTTCTGGTTGGCAATCTTGCCCAGCGTGTCACCGGACTTGACCGTATACGTTCCACCGGATGCCGTCGACGCGGTCGACGCGGTCGACGCGGTCGTCTGGGTCGGCGTGGTCTTCGGTGCTGGCGCAGGCGTGGGAGCAGCCGCTGCGGGGGCCGGAGTCGGTGTGGCTGCCGGCGGCGCCACGCGCGGTGCAGGGGCCATCGGGGCCGCAGCCGTTGCGGTGGGCGGAGCCACCGGCGTGGCCGGGGCCACGATATCCGGCGTGCCCTTCAGCGACGGCGGATCCAGCAGAACGGTGTACTCACGGATAACCCGGCCCGTGGCCCATGTCAGCTCGACCATCATGTCGAGGTAGGGTTCGTTGACCGGCTGCGCGGACGTTATGCGAACCAGATAGTTGCCGTCGGGGCGCCGGTCCAGCACGAAGCGGACGTTCGTAAGTGCCGGATTGAATTCCAGATTTGCCGCCCGGAATGCTGACAGGGGTGCCAGCCGGACCGCCAGGGTCGGAGCCTCGTCCCGACCCACGGACGTGACTTCCAGTTCGGCTCGCAGTGGCTGGCCGAGCCCCGATTGCACCGACAGGCGGCCTAGCCCCGCCGCGTCGACCTCCAGGCTGGACAGCCCTAGGCCTAGCGCAAGCGAAAGCGCGCACCACATGGGCGCGCGCGAAAATTTATGGGATGGCATTAAGCCCCCTGTCTTATTGAAACGTTTTTCGAACATAACATCATGGACTTAGGGCGGCAAGCTTAGAAATAGCCGTAACTCACGCCTTTATGTGAGAAATGAAACTCGGCGCGAGTCATGCACGCAACCGGCGCCGCCGCGCCGGATGTTTGCCGCTTTACAACGATCCGAGCAGGATTCGCAGCATGCGGCGCAGCGGCTCGGCCGCACCCCAGAGCAATTGATCGCCGACGGTGAACGCACCAACGTAATCGGCACCCATTGCAAGCTTGCGCAGCCGCCCGACGGGTATTGACATCGTGCCGGTGACTGCGGCAGGTGTGAGTTCGCGAATGCTCGCGTCCTTCGTGTTGGGCACGAGTTTCACCCAGGCATTGTCGTCACGGATCAGGGCTTCGATGTCACTCAGCGCGAGGTCGCGTCGCAGCTTGATCGTCAGCGACTGTGAGTGACAGCGCATCGCGCCGATCCGTACGCAGATCGAGTCGATCGGCGTTGCGGCGGCGCTGAATCCCGGACCGCGGCCCAGGATCTTGTTGACCTCGGCGCCGCCCTTCCACTCCTCCAGACTGGTGCCGTCGCCGCGATCGGCATCGATCCACGGGATCAGGTTGCCGGCCAGCGGCACGATGAAGTGCTGCGTTTCGTCGTCGCCGAGTGCGCGCTGCTTGCCACTGATGCGGCGATCGATCTCCAGGATCGCGCTGGCGGGATCGGCCAGCAGGTCGCGCACTTCGAGATTGAGCGTGCCGAACTGCGTCAGCAGCTCGCGCATGTGCTGCGCACCGCCGCCCGAAGCCGCCTGGTAAGTCGTGCAGGTCATCCACTCGACCAGATCCTGCTTGAACAGCGCCCCGACCCCCATCAGCATGCAGCTCACCGTGCAGTTGCCGCCGATGTAGTTCCTGATGCCGCGCTTCAGCGCCGCGTCGATCACCGGGCGATTGACCGGGTCGAGGATGATCACCGCATCGTCGGCCATGCGCAGCGTCTTGGCGGCATCGATCCAGTAGCCGTTCCAGCCGGTTGCGCGCAGCTTCGGGTAGATCTCCTTCGTGTAGTCGCTGCCCTGGCAGGTAATGACGACGTCCTGCGCCGACAGCGCAGCGATGTCGTCGGCATTCTTCAGCGACGTCTGCGCGCGCGGCACCGCAGGCGCCGCGCCACCCGCGTTCGACGTGCTGAAGAACGTCGTGTCGACCAGGTCGAAGTCCTTCTCGGCGCTCATGCGGTCCATCAGGACCGAACCCACCATGCCGCGCCATCCGACAATGCCCAACTTCATGTCCGCCTCGCGCCTGCTCGTTGCTTAGTCCGTTCCGTCATTCCAGCGCCGCGACGACCGCGTCGCCCATCGCCACTGTACCTATCGTCGACGCTCCTGCTGCTGCAATGTCGGCCGTACGCAGCCCCTGTGCGAGCACCTTACGCACCGCCGCCTCGATCCGCTCGGCCTGCTCCGTCCGATCCAGCGAGTACCTGAGCATCATCGCCGCCGACAGGATCGTCGCCAGCGGATTGGCGATGCCCTTGCCGGCGATATCTGGCGCGCTGCCGTGCGAGGGTTCGTACAGTCCCTGCTTGCGGTCATTCAGCGAGGCCGACGGCAGCATGCCGATCGAGCCCGTCAGCATCGCCGCCTCGTCGGAGAGTATGTCGCCGAACATGTTGCCGGTCACGATCACGTCAAATTTCTTGGGCGCCTTGACGAGCTGCATCGCCGCGTTGTCGACATACATGTGGTCGAGCGCGACATCAGGGTAGCCGGCCCCAATCTCGGTGACGACCTCCTTCCAGAACTGGAAGGTCTCCAGCACGTTGGCCTTGTCGACGCTCGTCACTTTGCGACCGCGCTTGCGTGCCGCCTGAAAGGCAACATGCGCAATGCGCTCGATTTCGGGACGGCTGTATCGCATCGTGTCGAACGCCTCGAGCGCGCCGGCGAACGGGCCGTCGGGGGCCGTGCGCCGGCCGCGCGGCTGGCCGAAGTAGATGTCGCCGGTCAGCTCGCGCACGATCAGGATGTCGAGACCGGCGACCAGTTCCGGCTTCAGGCTCGAGGCCTGCGTCAGTTCCGCGTAGCAGATCGCCGGCCGGAAGTTCGCGAAGAGCCCCAGGTGTTTGCGTAATCCGAGGATGGCCTGCTCGGGACGCAGGGCACGTTCTAGTTTGTCGTATTTCCAGTCGCCGACCGCACCGAAGAGCACCGCGTCGGCAGCCTGCGCCAGCTTCAGCGTTGCATCCGGCAGCGGATGTCCATGCGTGTCATACGCCGCACCGCCGACCTCGGCGAACTCGAACTCCATGCGCTCGTCCAGTGCGCGCAGGACCTTGACTGCCTCGACGACAATTTCCTTGCCGATGCCGTCACCCGGGAGCACTGCGATCTTCATTCGAAACCGTTGAGCCAGTCGACAATGATTCGTTCACAGAACTTGAACACGAGGTAACACGCGAGCGCGCCGTAGCCAGACAACAGCAATTCAACGAACTGGCGAGCGGCGCCGTCGGCCAGCGCATCGCGGCCGTGCTCTGCGATCAAGTTCAGGTTCGCGGACACCAGGTGCACCAGGTTGAGCGACAACACGGCGAATCCAAGGAAGGCGATGCCCGCCACGATAAAGACCAGCCAGCGACGTCGCTTGAAGGCCGCGCCAAAGGCCGCGGCCGAACCGCGCGCCCGACCGAGCGAAGATGTCACGGACGGCTCGCCGGCGTCGTCGCCAACCAGGGCTGCTGCGCGAGTCGCTGCTTTTCGAAGGCGTCGATCTTGTCCTTGTAGCGCAATGTCAGGCCGATGTCGTCCAGCCCGTGCAGCAGGCATTCCTTGCTGAACGGCGCGAGCTCGAACGCGTGCTCGCGACCGTCAGCCTCGATCACGACCTGACGCGGCAGGTCGACCGTCAGGCGGTAGCCGACATGCGCGGCCACTTCATGAAACAGGCGATCAATGACGAGCTCCGGCAGCACCACCGGCAGCAAGCCGTTCTTCAGGCTGTTGTTCTGAAAGATGTCCGCAAAGCTCGGCGCGATCACCGCCCGGAATCCGAACTGAAGAAGTGCCCAGGGCGCGTGCTCGCGCGACGACCCGCATCCGAAATTCTTGCGCGCGAGCAGGATCGACGCGCCGGTGAAACGTGGCTGGTTCAGCACGAAGTCGGGGTTGAGCGGGCGCCGCGCGTGATCCATGCCCGGCTCACCGTGATCCCGATAGCGCCACTCGTCGAACAGATTCGGGCCAAAGCCGGTACGCCTTATCGACTTCAGGAACTGCTTCGGGATGATGGCATCGGTGTCGACATTGGCGCGGTCGAGCGGCGCCACCAGCCCGGCGTGGACGGTGAAGGCTTCCATGGCTACTTCTTCGCCTTTTCCTGGATCTTCTCGCCGGCCCTCTCCATGTCCTTGCCGAGGCCGGCCATCGTGTTGCAGCCGGCGAGCACGACAATGGTCGCGATCAGAACGAAGAACCACTTCACTGGAGCCTCCTGACGTCGGCGAAGTGTCCTTCGATGGCAGCCGCCGCTGCCATCGCCGGCGAAACCAGATGAGTGCGGCCGCCGGCGCCCTGGCGACCCTCGAAGTTGCGGTTGCTGGTCGAGGCGCACCGTTCGCCCGGCTCGAGACGGTCGGCATTCATCGCCAGACACATGGAGCAGCCGGGCTCA
Source organism: uncultured beta proteobacterium (assembly GCA_963724365.1). GTDB lineage: Bacteria > Pseudomonadota > Gammaproteobacteria > Burkholderiales > Burkholderiaceae_F > JALORV01. The sequence continues at coordinate 268,240 of CAVRUR010000013.1, forward strand.
CGCCACTCGAACCCAGCAGCGCGAAAGACCTCGTGCAGCCCTTCGCGTTCCGCCTGTGCCTTCACCAGGCCGGAGCCCGGCACGACCATCGCGAGCTTCACGTTCGACGCAACGCGCTTGCCGAGCCGCTTCACCACCCAGGCCGCCTCGCGCAGATCTTCGATGCGCGAGTTGGTGCACGACCCGATGAAGACCTTGTCGACATGGATGTCGGCAATGCGCGTCTTCGGCGTGAGTCCCATGTAGCGCAGCGCACGTTCAATGCCTTCGCGGCGGACCGGATCCTTCTCGGCTTCCGGATCGGGCACGTTGCCATCGATGGCCGCGACCATTTCGGGTGATGTGCCCCAGGTCACCTGGGGCCTGATTTCCTCGGCCCGCAGTTCGACCACGTGGTCGAAGGACGCACCGGGATCGGACCGTAGCGTGCGCCATGCCGTCGCAGCCTGATCGAACATCGCGCCGGCCGGCGCAAACGGCCGTCCCCGGACGTAGTCGATCGTCTTGCCGTCGACGGCGACCATGCCCGAGCGTGCACCCGCCTCGATCGCCATGTTGCACACGGTCATTCGTCCTTCGACCGAGAGTGCCTCGATTGCACTGCCAGCAAACTCGATTGCGTAGCCGGTCCCTCCGGCAGTGCCGATGCGGCCGATGATTGCCAGCACGATGTCCTTGGCGGTGCAGCCAGCGGGCAGCTTGCCCTCGACCACCACCCGCATGTTCTTCGCCTTCTTCGTCAGCAGTGTCTGTGTCGCCAGCACATGCTCGACCTCGCTGGTGCCGATGCCGAAGGCGAGCGCGCCGAACGCGCCGTGCGTGCTGGTGTGCGAATCACCACAGACCACCGTCATTCCCGGCAGGGTCGCGCCCTGTTCCGGGCCCATCACGTGCACGATGCCTTGTCGCTTGTCGAGGAACGGGAAGTACGCGGCGGCGCCGAACTGCCGGATGTTGGTATCGAGCGTGACCACCTGCTCCTTGGATACCGGATCGGTAATGCCGTCGTAACCGCGCTCCCATCCGGTGGTCGGCGTGTTGTGGTCGGCCGTGGCCACGATCGAGCTGATCCGCCATGGCGTACGGCCCGCGACGCGCAAGCCCTCGAATGCCTGCGGACTGGTGACTTCGTGCACCAGATGGCGGTCGATATAAAGCACCGTGGTGCCGTCATCCTCGACGTGGACCACGTGGTCGTCCCACAGCTTGTCGTACAGGGTGCGAGCAGACATGAATCGGGTCGCGCCCGCGCGGGCCGCGATCAGCGCCCGGGAGAGGACGCACAGAGCGAAGGATTATGCCATCCGACAGCGTCGACTTTCCTCGCGGGGTGTCGGGACGCGCGTACGGAACGCACTCGGCAAGTCAGGAGTCTCAGGATCTCGGGCTACGCTGCGCAACGCGCTTGCAAGGAGACTTCGATGGACCGACCGAACAACCGCTCCACGCTGGCACGTCGCCACTTCGTGGCCGGACTCGCCAGCGTGTCGCTGACGCCCCTGTCGGCCATGGGGCAAACACCGGCCGGGGCGCGTCCCTCTCCAGCGCAGACACTTGGACCGTTTTATCCGCGCAACCCCGCGGAGCGGCCCACGAACACCGATGCGGATCTCCTCACGGTCGATGGCGATCGGGTGCTCAGCAAGGGCGTCCCGATCTTTCTCCTCGGTCGCGTCGTCGATCGACGTGGCCAACCGGTGGCCGGTGCCATCGTCGAGATCTGGCAGTGCGATGCGAACGCCGTGTATCACCACCCCGACGGCGGTGCCGAGTCCGAGCGCGATCCGGCATTCCAGGGGTACGGCGTCGATCGGACCGACGCGGGCGGTGACTTCAGGTTTCGCACGATCCAGCCTGTCGCCTATCCGGGGCGGACACCGCACATCCATGTCCGGTTACAGCCTGCCAGCGGCCGCGCGTTCGCCACCCAGCTCTACCTGCGCGGCGATCCCGGCAACACGCGCGACTTCCTGTTCAGCCGATTGAGCGCTGAAGAGCAGCAGGCACTGTTGCTGATCATGGAACCGACCCGGAACGCCACGCATCCGCTGGCGCGGGCGACCAGCTTCACGGCGCGTACCGAACTCGTGCTCGCCTGAAACGACGCGCCGCGGCGCCGGCCCGGCTTACTTCGCCGGTGTGCCCGTGCGCTGCTTGTCCGCCTTCTCGTACAGCGGCAGTACCTTCTGCACGTAGCCCTGCAGGTCGCGCAGGCGCGTTTCGCTGCTGGGATGGGTCGACAGCCATTCCGGGGAACCGCCGCCCGAGGCCTGGGCCATCTTCTGCCACAGAGTCAGTGCGGCGCGCGGATCGTAGCCGCCGCGGGCCGCCAGCTCGACCCCGATGAAATCGGCCTCCTGCTCGTTCTCGCGGCTGTTCGGCAACACGAACATCGCCTGCGTGAACGTTCCGGCCAGCTGCGGATCGACGCGCACGCCGGTGAAGATCTCCAGCGCGATGGAGCCGACCATCGTTGCGGTCTCGGTGGCCATCTGCCGGCCCATGCGCTCGCGGGCGTGCTCGCGCAACGCATGCGCGATCTCGTGCCCCATGACGGCCGCGAGTTCGTCGTCGCTCAGCTTCAGCCGTTCCATGAGCCCGGTGTAGACAGCGATCTTGCCGCCCGGCATGCACCAGGCGTTGATGTCCTTGGACGTCAGCACGTTCACTTCCCAGTTCCATTTCACCGCGTCGCTGCGAAACACGGTCACCTGCGGAATCAGCCTGGCGGCGACCGCGCGCACGCGCTGGACCTGTTGCGGGTTCTGGTTCAGCAGGTCCTTCTTCTTCGCCTGCGCCAGCACCTGCGAGTACTGTTGCGCCGCCTGCTTCTCGACCTCCTGGCTGCTGACCAGCGACGTCATCGTCTGCTTGCGGTCGATCCCGACGGCACCGGCTTCCGTCGTCTGCACGGTCTGGCAGCCTGTAAGTGCCAGGGCCAGCACACCCGGGATCAGGCCATGCAGCAAACGGCCGTCGATGGGGTAAATCATGAGTCGATACTCCGTTTCTCATTCAAGGCAATCGCATGCGGACCGGCCAGCGTCGCGTCATGCCGGCGCACTTGGTGAGCAGCCCAGGCGCCGAGCAGCGCGGCGGCACTGCCTGAGCCGAAGGCCCACGCGGGCCCGGCCAGCGTCCACAAGTATGCCGCGGTCAGGCTGCCCGCCGTGCCGCCGACACCGTAGGCCGCGCTGATGTACACGGCCTGCCCTCGCGCCGCGGCTCGGCCCGGGAACCAGCGCTGGATCATCAGGACCGATGCGCTGTGATGCACGGCGAAGGTGACAGCGTGCAGGATCTGCGCGAACGCCAGGATCCACCAGACCGTTGCGAGCTTCGCGATCAGTGCAAACCGCAGCGCGGCGACGAAAAAACTCGCCAGCAGCAGCGGATACATGCCGAAACGCGCGAACCAGCGACCCTGGGTGTAGAAAAAAACGATCTCCAGCACGACGCTCAGCACCCAGAACACGCCGATCGCCGTCTTGCTGTAACCGAGTTGCGCCAGGTAGATCGACAGGTACGTGTACAGCGCCCCATGGGCGAACACCATCAGCGCCGCCGACAGCAGGAACCAGCGCACCCGCAGTTCGCGCAGGCGGCGGCTGACGGACACCCTCTCGTGCGCGGGTTCGTGCATTGGCTGCTCGTCGACCTGCCAGGCCACGGCCACCAGCAGCGTGCACAGCACCACGCCGAGCCCCAGAGCGGTCTCGATGCCGTAGCGATCGAAGAGTGGCCCCGCCGCCATCACCACGATGACGAAGCCGGTGGAACCCCATAGCCGCAGGCGCCCGTAGCGCGTGGCAGAGTCGTCACGGCCGCGCAGGCGCGCTGAGGCCAGCGCCTCGGCGATCGGCATCTGCGCCGTCTGAAAGAGATTGAGCAGCAGCATTACGCCGAACACGAATGCGAAGCCTCCCGGGACAAAAAGGAGGCAGAACGAAAGCATCAGCGCTACGGCGGTGCTGCGCAGGATCGGGGTGCGGCGCGTGGCATGGTCGGCGAGGTATCCCCACAGGTTGGGGCCGATCACGCGCATGACCTGGCCGAGCGCTACCAACAGACCGATCTGGAAGGCATCCAGGCCGCGCGCCTGAAAGTAGAGCGGCATGTATGGCGCGAGCAGTCCCGCCAAGCCGAAGTAAGCCGCAAAGAGCGCGCCGAGCCGCCAGTCCGGCGGTTGCGGCAAGGCGTCCCGCAGCATCAGGACGACGAAGAGCGGGCGGCTAGCGGCGCGATGCCGTGATGGACGTCGGCGTTCTGTGCGCGATGCATCAGCGCATGGTCCATGAGCACCAGTGCCAGCATCGCTTCGGCGATCGGTGTGGCACGGATGCCGACACAGGGATCGTGCCGTCCGTGGGTTTCGATGACGGTCGCAACGCCGGCACGCGTAATGGTCCGTCGTGGCAGGCGGATGCTCGACGTCGGTTTGACCGCGATCGACACCTCGATGTCCTGACCACTCGAAATGCCACCGAGAACCCCGCCGGCGCGATTGCCGACGAATCCGTCGGGCAGGAGTTCGTCGCCATGCTGCGATCCGAGATCGGTCACCGCGGCGAAGCCGGCCCCGATTTCCACGCCCTTGACCGCATTGATCCCCATCATCGCGTAGGCGATGTCGGCATCGAGTTTGTCGAAGAGCGGCGCCCCCAGTCCCGGCGGCACTCCGCTCGCGGTCACGCGCAGCCGCGCGCCGACCGAATCGCCGCTGCGTCGCAGCTGATCCATTGCGATCTCGAGATCGGCCACGATGCCCGCGTTCGGCGCGAAAAACGGATTGCGTTCGACCTCATCCCACGATTCGAACGGTATCTCGATGCCGCCGAGCTGCTGCATGCAACCGCGCACCCGCGTGCCGTACTTCTCGTGCAGCCATTTCTTGGCCACGGCGCCGGCCGCCACCATCGGGGCGGTCAGTCGGGCCGAGGAGCGACCGCCGCCGCGGGGATCGCGCACACCGTACTTGCGCCAGTACGTGTAGTCGGCATGTCCGGGGCGGAACGAGTCGGCGATGTCGGAATAGTCCCGGCTCTTCGCGTCCTCGTTGCGGATCAGCAGTGCGATCGGCGTTCCGGTCGTGCGACCTTCGTAGACGCCGGACAGGATCTCGACACGATCGGACTCGCGTCGCTGCGTCACGTGTCGCGAAGTGCCCGGCTTGCGCCGGTCGAGGTCATGCTGGATGTCGGCCTCGGCCAGCGACAGTCCGGGTGGGCAGCCGTCGACCACGCAGCCGATCGCCGGGCCATGCGACTCGCCGAAGTTGGTGATCTGGAACAGGTGCCCGAAGGTGGAGCCGGCCATGGAATCTCGAACGTCCAGTAGGCATCGGCATGCGATGCAGGGACACCGATTGTAAGTGCCGCCCGACCGCTCAGAAGAATCGGTCACCTATGCGCATCGGCGAACCACGTGCCATCAGGTTTCGTCACCACGCAGCGCCGCAACACGCGCCATCAGCAGTTCCGGCGTGACCTCATCCGGTGACAGGGGAGCGCCGACAATGAACTCGAGCTTCGATCGCAGTCCGCGCTGCAGGCGTGCTTCGACCGGTCGACTGAACGCGGCGCCGCCATAGCGCGAGAAAAATGAGCCCCAGAGTCCCCGCAGCGCCATCGGGTAGACCGGAACCGGCGTGCGCTCGACGATGCGCTGCACGCCCTGTTTGAACGGACTCAGTTCCCCGCTCTCGGTGATCTTGCCTTCCGGAAAGATGCAGACGAGGTCGCCGTCCGCCAGTGCCGCATCGATGCGTTCGTTGGCGCGCGCCAGCATGGCCGCATCCTCTCGCGCCGGGGCAATGGCAATGGCCTTGGCATGTTTGAAGAACCAGTTTATCAACGGGATTTTGAAGATGCGGTGGTCCATCACGAAACGGATCGGTCGCGGGCTCTCGCCCATGATCACCACCGCGTCGACGAAGCTGACATGGTTGCAGGCCAGTACCGCAGCGCCCACTTCCGGCAGGCTGTCGGTGTTGATCGAACGCACCCGGTACAGCGTGTGCACCAGTACCCAGGCGAGAAAACGCAGCAGGAATTCCGGCACCAGGCGATAGATATAGAGCGCCACCGCCGCGTTCATCAGAGCCGTCACCAGGAATAGCTGCGGAATCGTGAGCCCGGCGCCGAGCAGCGCGGTGGCCATCAGCGAGGCGACCACCATGAACACGGCATTCAGGATGTTGTTCGCCGCCACGATGCGCGCCACGCGCGACTTGTCGGCGCGCGTCTGGATCAGCGCGTACAGCGGTACCGAATACAGGCCGGAGAAGAGCGCCAGCAGTGCCAGATCGAGAACGATCCGCCCTGCCCCCGGGGTTTCGAGAAACTGCGCCAACCCACCGCTTTCCATCGGCCGAAACGCCGTCGACGCGAAATACAGGTCGATCGCAAAGATCGTCATCCCGATCGACCCGAGCGGCACGAGCCCGATTTCCACGCGCCGCCCCGACAAACGCTCGCACGCGAGGGAGCCGACGCCGATGCCGATCGAGAACACCGCCAGCAGGAAGGTGACAACGGTCTCGGTGCCGCCGAGGTTCTCGCGCGCGAAGGGCGTGAAACTGGTCAGGAAAATCGAGCCGAAGAACCACAGCCACGAAATGCCGATGATTGAATTGAAGACGGCGACATTGCCGTGCGCGACCTTCAGGTTGCCCCAGGTCTCGGTGAACGGGTTCCAGTTGATCCGAAGCGTGGGATCCGCAGCCGGTGAATGCGGAACGAACTGCGCAGCCAGGCGGCCCAGAGCCGCGAGCATGATCACGACGACCGCCGTCGCCAGCGCGCCACGATCGCCAAGCTCGCTGATCAGCAGGCCACCGCCGATCGTGCCGAGCAGGATGGCCACGAACGTCCCCATCTCGACCATGCCGTTGCCGCCCGTGACCTCGTGCGCGTCAAGATGCTGCGGCAGGTACGAGTACTTCACGGGGCCGAAGACGGTTGACTGCAGGCCGAGCAGGAAAATGGCCAGGTACATCAGCCACGGCGACTGCAGCACGAGTCCCGCAGCGCCGACCAGCATGACGCCGACTTCGGCGTCCTTGACACGGCGGATGAACCACGACTTTTCCAGCTTGTCGGCAAGCTGGCCGCTGGTCGCCGAGAACAGCATGAAGGGCGCAATGAAAAGCGCACCGATCAGGAAGCCGGCCATGCGCGGCTCGATGCCGCCCCAGCGCGCAGCGGCGTAGGTCGCCAGCAGCGTAAAGGCGAACTTGAAGATGTTGTCGTTGGCCGCGCCGAGGAACTGGACCCAGAACAACGGCGCGAAGCGGCGCTCACGCAGCAGGGCAAACTGGTTCCGCGCGCTCACACGGGGCCTGTCTCAAGGGTGGTTGATGTCACGCGGGATAGCGGGCCGGTTCAGGCGACGCGGCCATTATGTCAGCCGCCTCCCCGACCCGACGGCCCGCGTCGAATAGCGTCAGACTACCGTGCGCGCGCGGTCGTGCCGTCGACGCGGCAAGTGTGGTGCGCCGGCGCGGACGCCGGCGCCCTCCTCCGCGCCGTGTGGTGGATCACGGTGCCCAGCTTGATCAGAGCTGCTCGATCGCCGGCCCCTTGGCCCCGCCCAGCCAGGCCTTCGCATACGCACGCTGCGCAGCCTTCTCGCCCATGGCATCGCCCTTGCGTTTGTACGTTTCCGCGAGCCCGGCAAGCGCCCAGCCGTTGCTGCGCACGCGACCGAGCGATTCGCGGAAAGCCTTTTCGGCCTCGTCCAGCTTGCCCTGCCGCAGCCGCACCGCGCCAAGTGACTGGCGCACCGGGTAGTACCAGTACGGTGGCTCGGTATACGTCAGGGTGTCCTCGATGAAGACGGCGTCTTCATACGCGCGTGCCGCGCCCTCGAGGTCGCCCTTCGCGTCGGCCATCCGGCCGGCAGCCACCAGGCGTGCCGTCTGCACGATTTCCTTCGCCGGGATGCCGAACTCGACGAACGGCTTGAAGTCACCGTCCTTTTCGATCGCCGCAAGCGCGTCGATTTCCTTCTGCGCCGACGCAAAGTCCCTTTTCTGCGCAAAGGCCACCGCCCGCGCGTAGTGATACATCGTCTGGACCAGAACGAGGCCGGGCGCCGGCGCTGGCAGAGCGAGGATCGTGTCTGGCGTGCTGAACTGCGCATGGGTCGTGTACGGCGCGGCTTTCACCGGCTGCATGATCGCGAACTGCGCCACGACTTCCGGTGCCAGCGACGCATCGAGCTTTTGCGCTGCCGCAATCGCAGCCTTGCCGTCCCCGCCCATCTGCGCCGAGACCATCAGGAAGTGAATGTTGTGCGGGTAGTACGCGGCCTTGTAGAGCGGGTCCGATGGCGAAGACGCGAAGTAGCGTTCGTCGACTGCCATTGCACGCTTGTTTGTCTCGAGCGATTCGCGATACCTGCCGACCCGGTAATAGATATGCGCCGGCATGTGAACGATGTGCCCGGCACCGGGCATCAGCGCGCCGAGCCGGTTCGCGTGCGGCAGCGCGCGCTCAGGCGTCGTCGACGCCTCGACCGCGTGGATATAAAGGTGGATCGCCCCGGGATGACTCGGATTGCGCTTGAGCACCGTCTCCAGCACCGAGACGATCTCCGCGCCGTGGCCCTTGGGCTTGGTGCCACCCGCTTCCCAGTAGTCCCACGGCTGTGTGTCCATCATCGCTTCGACGTAGAGCACCTGGACTGTGTTTTCCGTCGGATAGCGCGCGGCGACCTGTTTCATCGCCTCGGCATATGCTGCATCAAGCGCAGCGCGCTCGGCCTTCGGGTCCGCCGAGTAGCGATGCGCCAATGCGGCGATGAGGTCGTGGTCCCGTCGCGGCGCCGAAGGTGCCAGTTCGACTGCCTTCGCGAGCGCTGCGAGCGCCGGTGCGTTCGCCTCCGGCATCATCGGCACGTTGATATTGGGGCCATAGGCCAGCGACTCGCCCCAGTAGCACAGCGCACAGCGGGGATCGAGCTTCTGGGCCTCGTGAAACGCGCGGATCGCTTCCGCGTGGTTGAACCCGAACATCAGCCGCACGCCCTGGTCGAACCACGCCTGCGCCTTGGCGTTGCGGGTGCCGGCTTTGAGCGTCACCGTCCCCAGGTTGCCATAGAGCACCGGGGTGTCGGCCAGCGCCGGCTTCGCGGGCACCGGCTGGAAAGGCGCCGTCTCGGCAGCGGCAAGGATGAGTCGACGGAAGAGTGCCGGCGGGCCGGCGACACCCGGCGCGCAGGTAGCGGAATCGTCGAGCAATGGATCGAAACTCGCATTGCCGCCGGCGCTGGAGGAAGGCTGCGGCGAAATCGCGCAGGCCGCAGCGACGGCGAGCGCGATCCTCAGTCGTTGTGGTCTCATTGCGGCTCCTTTCCGACTTACCGGCACGCGATGCGTCGCATTCATGGGGTTGCCGTAGGGACAGGGCCTGCGCCTCGACCGTGGCGGAGCACGCTGCACCCAGGTTAAGGCGTGCACACTGGTCGCCGGCGGCATGCATGTCAAGCGGAACAGCCGGAAGTCACTGCACGGCCGGGGCCTCCATGGGTACTCCTGCGAGTCTCCACGGGGCGCACAACGCGAACGCGATTGGCGCAGGGGCCGCAACACCGTAACCTTGCTCGAAATTCAGTTGATAGAACAGCGGCTGCCCGCGACCAACGCGAGGATGGCCGCACTCTGAGGAGGCACTCATGTCAGACAACCTGCGCGAAGCGGCACTCGAATACCACCGACTGCCGACGCACGGCAAGATCTCGGTCGTTCCGACCAAGGCGATGGTCACGCAGCGTGACCTCGCACTCGCCTACTCGCCGGGTGTGGCCGAAGCCTGCAACGAGATCGTGCGCGACCCGCGCGAAGCACACACGCTGACCGCCCGCGGCAACCTGGTCGCGGTCGTGACCAATGGCACGGCAGTGCTAGGCCTGGGCAACATTGGTCCGCTGGCCGGCAAGCCGGTGATGGAAGGCAAAGGTTGCCTGTTCAAGAAGTTCGCCGGTATCGACGTCTTCGACATCGAACTCGACGAGCACGACCCTGACAAGCTGGTCGACATCATCGCCGCACTGGAACCGACCTTCGGCGGCATCAACCTCGAGGACATCAAGGCGCCGGAATGCTTCTACATCGAGCGCAAGCTACGCGAGCGGATGAAGATTCCGGTGTTCCACGACGATCAGCATGGCACCGCGATCGTCGCCGCGGCGGCGGTGCTCAACGGCCTGCGCTGCGTCGGCAAGGACATTGCAAAGGCGAAACTGGTCTGTTCGGGCGCGGGCGCCGCCGCGATCGCCTGCCTCGACCTGCTGGTGAGCCTCGGCGTGCGCAAGGAGAACATCCTCGTCACCGACAGCAAGGGCGTGCTCCATGCGGACCGCAAGGAAGGGATGGATGCGAGCAAAGCGCAATACGCTCGAAAGACCGCGGCGCGGACACTGGCTGACGCAATGCCCGGAGCCGACATCTTCCTCGGGCTGTCGGGACCGGGCGTGCTGAAGCCCGAGATGGTCAAGACGATGGGCCTGCAACCGATCATCCTCGCGATGGCCAACCCGACACCGGAGATCATGCCGGAGGAAGCCAAGGCTGTCCGGCCCGACGCGATCATCGGCACCGGCCGCTCGGACTATCCGAACCAGGTCAACAACGTTCTCTGTTTCCCATTCATTTTTCGCGGCGCGCTGGATGTCGGCGCGACCACGATCAACGAGGCGATGAAGCTCGCGACCGTGCGGGCACTGGCCGACCTCACGCATGCCGAGATTCCCGACGAGGTCGCCAGCGCCTATGGCGCCGAGGGGCTGCGCTTTGGCCCCGAATACCTGATTCCCAAGCCGTTCGATCCGCGCCTGATCGACCGCATCGCCCCGGCAGTGGCGCAGGCCGCGATGGATAGCGGCGTCGCGATGCGCCCGATGGCGGACGTCGAGGCCTATCGCGCGCAGCTCAGACGCTTCGTCTACCAGTCGGGCAGCACGATGGAACCGGTCTTCTCGGCCGCCAAGAAGGCGCCGCGTCGACTCATCTACGCGGAAGGCGAGGAAGAGCGCGTCCTGCGCGCGGTCCAGGTCGTGGTCGATGAGGGCCTGGCAAAGCCCGTCCTGATCGGGAGGCCGGACGTGATCGAAACGCGCATCGAGCGCTACGGCCTGCGGCTGAAGCTCGGCCGAGATGCCGAATGCGTCAATGTGCTCGATGATCCGCGCTATCGCGACACCTGGTCGGACTACTACCAGCTCACCAAGCGCAAAGGCGTGACCCGCTCGCTGGCGCAGGCCGAAATACGCACGCGCACCACGCTGATCGGTGCGATGCTGGTGCGCAACCGGAATGCCGACGCCATGCTGTGCGGAACGGTCGGCGCGTACGCCGATCATTTGCGCTACGTGCGCAATGTCATCGGGCTGCGCGCCGGGGCGCAAACGTTCGCGGCGATGCAGCTGCTGATCCTGCCGAACCGGCAGCTCTTCATCTGCGACACCCATGTGAATGCCGATCCGACCGCCGAACAGGTCGCCGAAATGACGATGCTCGCTGCCGAAGCGGTGTGCCGCTTTGGCATTACACCCCGCGTCGCCCTGCTGTCGCACTCGAATTTCGGCAGTTCGGAACTGCCGTCAGCGCAAAAGATGCGCGCAGCACTGGACCTGGTTCGTATGCGCAAGCCCGACTTCCCGGTCGACGGCGAGATGCAGGCCGACACGGCGCTGTCGCACGTGGTGCTCGAAGGGTCAATGCCGGATTCGCCGCTCGAGGGTGAAGCGAACCTTCTTATCATGCCGAACGTCGACGCAGCCAATATCACCTACAACGCGCTGCGAGTGACCGCAGGGGGCGGCATCACGATCGGCGCGATCCTGCTGGGCGCGGCGCAGCCGGTGCACATCCTGACGCCGGCGTCGACCGTCCGGCGCATCGTCAACATGTCGGCCGTAGCGGTCGTCGACGCCCTCGCACGCGGCTGATTGAATCCGGCCGCAACGTCATCGAACTCAACAAAGACCCACGAAACGGATCCGGCATGGCCTTCGACTTCCTGGACAAGCGCGTCGTCGTCACCGGCGGCAGTCGCGGCATCGGTCGAGCGATCGCGCTTGGCTTCGCGGCGGCGGGCGCCGGCGTGTCCATCTGCGCACGCAAGCCGGATGTGCTGGAAAGAACACGCACTGAGATCGCTGGCAAAGGCCACCGGACGCACGCCGCGGTCTGCGACCTGGCCAACGGTCCAGCGGTGCAGCGTTACGTGACCGAAGCCGGCACGGCGCTCGGCGGCATCGACGTGCTGGTCAACAATGCGTCGGGCTTCGGCATGGGCGATGACGAGGCCGGCTGGGCCGCCGGGCTTTCGATCGACATCATGGCCGTCGTGCGCGCCTCGCATGCGGCACTTCCGATGCTGGAGGCCGTACCGGGAAGTTCAATCATCAATATTTCGTCGATTTCGGGATTCCGGGCCTCCACCCGCGCGCCCGCCTACGGTGCAGTCAAGGTGGCGATGATGCATTACACGGCCAGCCAGGCGGCCACACTGGCGCGCAAAGGCATCCGCGTCAACTGCATCGCTCCGGGCTCGATCGAATTTCCCGGCGGCCACTGGGAGGAACGGAGGCTGGCAAAGGACCCGCTCTACAGCCAGGTGCTCTCGAAGATTCCGTTCGGACGAATGGGCACGCCCGATGAAATCGCCGAGGTCGCCTTGTTCCTGGCGTCTGCACACGCGCGCTGGATCACGGGGCAGACGCTGGCTGTCGACGGCGGGCAGCTGCTTGGTGCCTGACACGAGTCCGGCGGAAAGACAAAGACACTTGCACCACTCTCTCCGGGACGGCGTGCCCGCGCCTCCCTGACCGACGAGTCCGACGGGTACACGAGCTCGAACACTGCGTGAAAAACAACAGCGTCTACGACGTCCTCATCGCTGGCCTCGGCGCGATGGGCAGCGCCACTGCAACCGAGCTGGCGCGACGCGGCGTCGGGGTCCTCGGGCTCGACCGCTATGCCCCACCCCACGCATTGGGCTCGTCGCATGGAGGAAGCCGAATCATCCGCGAGGCCTACTTCGAACACCCGCTGTACGTGCCGATGGTCCAGCGCGCCTACGAGCTCTGGCGCGCACTTGAGAAATCATCCGGCGTCCGGTTGCTGCTTGAAACCGGTGGCCTGATGATCGGCCGGCCCGACAGCGCGCTCATTGAAGGATCGCTCCGCAGCGCTGAGATTCACCGGCTGCCGCATACGATGCTCACGGCCGCGGAGGTCCGTGCCCGTTTCCCGGCACTGCATCCCGAGCAGGACATGGTTGCCGTACTGGAGCCACGCGCCGGCGTCCTGTTTCCGGAGGCGTGTATCAGTGCACACCTCGGCGAGGCGCGCCGTCACGGTGCGGAGTTGCGTTTTGACGAGCCGGTGCTGCGCTGGGAATCCGACGGCGATTTCGTTCGGGTCTTCACCAGCCGCGGCGAATGCCGCGCGCGACATATGATCGTGACTGCAGGCGCCTGGGTCGACTCGTTGTTGCCGGGCCTCGAACTGCCGCTGCGGGTCGAACGCCAGGTCCTGCATTGGTTCGACCCCACGAGCAATGTCGCGGCCTTTACCCCGAGCCGATGCCCGATTCACCTCTGGCAGTTCGACAACGGCCTTTTCTTCTACGGCTTTCCGGATCTGGGCACTGGCGTGAAGGCCGCCTTCCATCACGCCGGAGAAGTGACGACCGCCGACGGGGTTCGCCGCGACGTCACGCCCGCCGAGATCGGCACGGTACGCGCCGCGCTGCGGCGCTTCGTGCCGGCCGCTGACGGCCCGGCGCGCGCGTCCGCCGTCTGCCTGTACACGAACATGCCGGACGAGCATTTCCTGATCGACCGGCATCCCGGCGAAGCCCGCGTCCTGGTGGCCAGCCCGTGTTCGGGACATGGCTTCAAGTTCGCCCCCGTCGTCGCGGAAATCCTGGCAGATCTGGTTCAGGGCAAGCCACCGCGTTTCGACCTGACTTTGTTTCGCTGGCGCTGACTGCGCCGGAGCCCGCAGCGGCGGGGGGAATTTTCGCATTCGCGATTAACTGTTTATCCTGAACATTCTGAACTCTCGGTCGGTCAAGCCGAAAGCCGGTCGCCGGAGATCTCGAACAATCGCAGGGAGGCGAACTATGAAGACACTCATCCGACTGGTCTGTTGCGCGCTGCTGATCGCCATACCGGTGCATCACGCTCTTGCTCAGCGAGCTGGCGAAGGCGATGGTGTCGGCCGGCGCTCGCAGGGCGGGGGTATCAACTATGCCCCGCAACCTGACATCTACTCCGTCATCTCCATCGATTCCTATGCGCGCACGATCCGCATGCGTGCCGCCGATGGACGGACGGGTGATGTCTACGTGGCGGACGGCGTCTACGATCTGTCGACGCTGAAGGAGGGCGACAAGATCCGGGTGGACTTCGTCGTGCCCGACGCGATGAACAGCAAGTTGAGTGCGGCGTCCGTGTGGGCGGTGAAGTGACAGTCTGGTTGCAACTGTCGGGCATCACGGCGCTCGTGAGTTTGGAGACGGCCTGCGGCCATCGTGCTGACTTCCGCGTCAGTGGGGGACCGCGGGTGCGCCGCGCAAGCGCTTGACACCAATCACGGCCGAGAGCGTCAGCGCGCCGGCAATCACACCAACCATCGCGTCGATCAGCAGCGGCCCGAGCAAATTCATCAGCGCGCCGAAACCATCGAGCAGGTGCTCGATCCCCTCGTGCAGCGGCGGGATGCCGTGCGTGAGGATGCCACCGCCCACCAGAAACATGGCCACGGTGCCGGCAACCGAAAGCCCCTTCATCAGCCACGGTGCACCGCGGAGGATGCCGCGCCCGAGCGCGCGCTTGATCCGCGCCCACCCGTTGTCACCCGATGCGCGCGTAAGCAACAACCCGCCGTCGTCGAGCTTGACGATGCCGGCCACCAGTCCGTACACGCCGACGGTCATGAGCAGAGCGATACCGACCAGCACGGTCAACCGCGTGCCAAACGCCGCCCCGGCGACGGTGCCCAAGGTGATCACGATGATTTCCGCAGACAGGATGAAATCCGTCCGGATCGCACCCTTGATTTTGTCTTTCTCCAGCGCCACCAGGTCGATCGCGGGGTCGAGCAGCGCCTTCGCCAGTTCGGCGGCCCGCGCGGCCTTGTCGTCGCCTGACTGCAGGAATTTGTGGGCGAGTTTTTCGAAACCCTCGTAGCAAAGAAACAGCCCGCCGACGACCAGCAGCGGCACGATGGCCCAGGGCGCAATCGTACTGATGGCCAGCGCCGCCGGCACCAGGATCGCCTTGTTCACCAGCGAACCCTTGGCCACCGCCCAGACCACCGGCAACTCCCGGTCCGCCCGAACACCGGACACCTGCTCGGCATTCAGTGCAAGGTCGTCGCCCAGCACGCCGGCGGTCTTCGTGGTCGCGACCTTGGTCAGCGTGGCGACATCGTCGAGCACGCTGGCAATGTCATCCAGCAGGGCGAGCAGGCTGGTGGCCATGGGCGGATTGTCCGGTTTGGAGCGGAAGCCCGCACGACACGGCTGCCACGGCAACCCGGCGGCGAGTTCTTCAGCAGGCCGAACGATAGCGGTCTGCCGAACCGCCATGGAGTCAGAAAGAAAAAGCCCGGCCGAAGCCGGGCTTTCTGTGAGCGAAAAGTCTGGGTGCAGTGTCTCTGCAGTGTCTCAAGCGCCCTGCACGCGGGCTGCCGCGGGACCGGGCGCGGCGCGCCGCGCGTCGCTCAGTTGATGCGCGGCGCCGTCACGGTCACGCGCTCGAGCGCAATCACCTGCAGGCCAGCCTCGTCGCGCGGCTGCATGCCGGCCACGGTGCTGCCCAGCACGACGGCACTGGTCAGGACGGCCACGACCAGGGCGGTGACCCGGGCGGTAACGGACGCGGTAGAGGCTGAGTTCATGGTGGCGTTCATGGTGCGGTCCTTTCGTGAAGCAAGTGCGTTGTCGATGGAGGCACTGTAGGCATCACGAAGGAGACTTTCGAGCGACTTGCGACCGGCTGCACAAATCGCGGCGTGAACTGCAAGGCCGGTTTCGTCGCGCCCAGGCGCCTTTGTGCAGTTCATCCGGCCCCGCCGCAGTTCGTCGCCGCCAGCGACGCTTCACGCCGGTTTCGGGCACGTCAGGCGCGCTGAAGCGCAGCAGCCGGTCAATGACCGGGCGCAGCGACGGGCGAAGGGAATTCCGAAAGTAGGACGGCCGGTGCACTGCCGGCCAAGGGGCTAGCTGGCGCGGGCCGCGTCTTCCTCGGGTTCCGGCCAGTCGCGGATGTAGGCCTTGAGCATGCGGTTCTCGAAACTCTGTTCCTCGAGGACAGCGCGGGCCACGTCATAGAAGGAAATCACACCGGCGAGTGTCCTGCCATCCAGCACCGGCAGATAGCGTGCGTGACGCTCGAGCATCAGGCGCCGCACTTCCATGACCTCGGTTTCGGGGGTGGTCGTCAGGGGCGCGTCGTCCATTACCTTGCGCACACTGACGTCGCCCACGCTGCCGGCATTGGCGTGGAGGCGATTGATGACCTCGCGAAAGGTGAGCATGCCGACCAGTTCGCCGTACTCCATGACGACGACCGAACCAATGTCCAGTTCTGCCATCACGGAGATTGCGCGTGCCAGAGGCGAGTCAGGCGTGACTGTGTATAGCGCGCTCCCCTTGACGCGCAGGATGTCACTGACTTTCATGGTCGCCTCCGGGTGCCGTTCCGTGGACATGCTTATGAACCATGCTAGACCGGCGCCCTCGACCGAACAAGGAAAATTCAGAGGCCCGGCAGCCCGCCCAATCCCGCGGATGTGCCACCCGGTTCCGCGTCTACCCGCGGCTCCGGGCGACGTCGGGCGCGATTTCGATCGACGCGGCGAATTTGCGATCCCGGTCTGGCAGTGCAGCAATCGCGCGCTCGCCCCGGGAAAATCCCTGGCCGGTTGTCAACCGAGCAGCGTCTTGAACCGCTCGAGTTCGGTGACGACTGTGGCACGCACGGCGCTCTCCCACACCGAGTGACCGGCATCGGGCACGATCGTGTAGCGGGCGCCGGGCCACGCCCGCGCCAGTTCATCGGCGCTCAGGATCGGGCACACCATGTCGTAGCGCGAGTGCACGATCGAGGCGGGGTGCCGCCGCAACCGGTCCATGTTCTTCAGCAGCTGGTCCGGCCCGAGGAAGCAGCGGTGGGCGAAGTAATGCGCCTCGAGCCGCGCCAGCCCGAGCGCTTCGTTCGCAAAGTTGCGCACGAGTTCCGGATTCGGCAGCAGCGTCGAGCAGGTGCCCTCGTATTCGCTCCAGGCCCGAGCGAAGTGCATGTGCACCCGTGGATCCGGGTCGAAAAGGCGTGCCAGGTAACCGCCCAGCAGATCGCCACGCTCCTCCTCGGGCAGCATGCCGGCGAACTTCTGCCAGGCCTCGGGAAAGATCTGGCGCAGCCCGTACATGAACCAGTCGATTTCGCTCTGCCGGCCAAGAAAAATTCCGCGCAGCAGGAAGCCGCTGCATCGCTCAGGATGGGCCTGCCCGTAGGCGAGCCCGAGCGTGCTGCCCCAGGAACCGCCGAACACCAGCCAGCGTGCGATGCCGAGGTACTCGCGCAGCACTTCGACGTCGAATATCAGCTGCTGCGTGGTGTTGGAACGCACATCACCTACCGGAGTCGACGCACCCGCGCCGCGCTGGTCGAAGAGGACAACCCGGTAGAACTCCGGATCGAAGAAGCGCCGGTGTTCCGGTGAGCAACCGCCACCGGGCCCTCCATGCAGAAAAAGGACCGGCACGCCCTGGGGATTGCCGACGGCCTCCCAGTACATCGTGTGAACGTCGTCGAGCGCCAGCAGGCCGCTGTCGTACGGCTCGATCGGTGGGTAAAGCAGTGCGCGCGTATCCATGGACGCGCGGCAGTTTAGCGGCGGAGCACTTTCGTTGGGACACCAACGCCTCAAACTCTTCGGCAGGAACGCTGGCATCATCGTCGCTCCCCGCCCTCCACATTGATCGCCATGACCGTTCGCTACCCCGGCTTCGACACGCTCGCTCTGCATGCCGGCCAGCCACCGGACCCGACGACCGGGGCGCGGGCCGTGCCGATCTACGCCACCGCCTCGTATGTTTTCGAGGATTCCAATCACGCGGCGGCACTGTTCAACATGGAGCGTGCGGGCCATGTGTACTCCCGCATCTCCAACCCGACGGTGGCGGTGTTCGAGGAGCGCATGGCAGCGCTCGAGAAAGGGGTGGGAGCGATTGCAACCGCCAGTGGCCAGGCGGCGCTGCATCTGGCGATCGTCACGCTGATGGGAGCCGGCAGCCACATCGTCGCCAGCCGCGCACTGTACGGCGGCTCGCACAACCTGCTCGCCTATACGCTGGCGCGCTTCGGCATCGAGACCACCTTCGTCAACCCGCGCGATCTCGGCGCCTGGCGCGCTGCCCTCCGACCAAACACGCGGCTGCTGTTCGGGGAGACACTCGGTAATCCGGGTCTCGATGTGCTCGACATCCCCTCCGTGAGCACGATCGCGCACGAACATGGCCTGCCGTTGCTGGTCGACTCGACCTTCACCACGCCCTGGCTAATGACTCCGTTCGATCACGGCGCCGATCTCGTCTATCACTCGGCCACCAAGTTCCTCGGCGGCCACGGCGTAGCCATCGGCGGTGTGCTGGTCGACGGCGGCACCTTCGACTGGCTTGCCAGCGGAAACTTTCCGACTATCACCGAGCCCTATGCGGGCTTCCACGGCATGAACTTTTCGGAGGAAAGCACGGTCGCACCGTTCCTGCTGCGCGCGCGACGCGAGGGCCTGCGCGACTTCGGTGCCTGCATGAGCGCACACACCGCGTTCCTGCTGCTGCAGGGGCTCGAGACCCTGCCGCTGCGCATGCAACGGCACGTCGACAACGCGCGTACCGTCGTCGCGTTCCTCGCCGCACATCCGACCATTGAAAGCGTTGCCTTTCCAGATCTTGCGTCGCATCCGGATCACGCGTTGGCGCAACGGCTGCTGCCGCGCGGCTGCGGGGCGGTGTTCAGCTTCAACCTGAAAGGCTCGCGCGCGGCGGGACGCGCGTTCGTCGAAGCATTGCGCGTGTTCTCGCACCTGGCCAATGTGGGCGATGCCAAGTCGCTGGTCATCCATCCGGCCTCGACCACGCACTTCCGTGTACCCGACAACGAACTAGCAGCGGCCGGCATCTCGCAGGGCACGATCCGTCTGTCGGTCGGCCTCGAAGATCCTGCCGACCTGCTCGACGACCTGAGCCAGGCGCTGAAGCGCGCACAGAAGGTGGGCTGATCATGGATCTGCTCACGACACCGCGCCTGTACGCCTACACCGGTGGCCGACCGTTTGACGCGATGAAACCGACGATCGTGTTCCTGCACGGCGCCCAGCACGACCACAGCGTCTGGATCCTGCAGAGCCGCTACTTCGCGCACCACGGCTACAGCGTGCTGGCGCTCGACCTTCCCGGCCACATGCGCAGTGAAGGCCCGGCGCCGACGAGCGTCGAGTCGATCGCCGACCGCGTCGTCAGCGGGCTGGAGGCCAGCGGCGCACAGCGCCTGCTGCTTGTCGGCCACAGCATGGGTTCTCTGCTCGCGCTGGAAGTTGCGACCCGGATGTCGCAACGTGTCGTCGGCGTCGCACTGGTCGCCGCGGCGTTTCCGATGCGCGTGTCGGACTCGCTGCTGGACGCCACGCGCGCCGACGTCTCTTCGGCGATGGACATGATCAATGTCTGGTCGCACAGCACATCGATCGCCGCCTTCGAACGCAAGCCCTCGAATCCCGGCCCGGGCTTTTCCAACGTCTGGCAGAACCTCAGGCTCATGCAGCGCATTGCACGCCGCGATGGCCCCGATGTCCTGCCCATCGACTTTGCGGCATGCAACTCCTATGCCGGCGGACTGGCCGCCGCGCAGGCATTGCGTTGCCCGGCGCTCTTTGTGCTGGGTGACCTCGACAGCATGACTCCACCCCGGTCAGCCCGTTCGCTGATCGACGCGGTGGCAGACTCGACGGTTGTCCACGTCGCAGGAGGCGGGCACTCGCTGATGGCCGAGCGCCCCGATGACGTGCTGCACGCGTTGGCGCAGTTCGCTGCCCGGGTGTTCGCGCCGGCCACTGTCTGATCTCGGCCGGAGCACGCGTTGCTGCACGCCGTCAACTGGGACACGTACTGGCTCTACGTCCTCACCGAGATTGCGCTGTCGCTTTCGCCCGGACCGGCGGTGATGCTGGTCATCGCCTGCGGACTCGCCCATGGCGCACGCCGGTCGACGTACGCAAGCCTCGGCATCCTCAGTGCCAACGCGTTCTACTTTGCCATTTCCGCGACGGCGCTCGGCGCAGTGCTTGCCGCGTCGCGCGAGTTCTTCACGGCAGTGAAGTGGATCGGCGCGGCCTACCTTGTCTATGTCGGCGTATCCGCGATCTTCGGACGGCCCTCCCCGATCACCGTCTCGAAAGGCTCCGGCGGCAACTCGCCGCGCGACCTTTATCTCGCTGGCCTCACGCTCCAGCTCGCCAATCCCAAGACATTGATCTTCTTCGTCGCGATCCTGCCGCAGTTCGTCGACGCGCGCCTGCCGATCGGCGCGCAGATGGTCTGGCTCGCAGCGGGTTCGATCATCCCGGAATTCTTCATCCTCGCGGGCTATGGCTGGCTCGCGTCGCGCGCGCGCGGCATCGCCACGGACGATCGCTACGTGCGCTGGACCGATCGCATTGCCGGTGTGCTCGTACTCGGGGCGGCAGCGCTGGTGCTCAGCGTCACGGCCTGAGCCGAACAACCCGACGCCTTCCTTCATGCTCCACGACTTTGTTGAGCACTGCGGGCGGCTTCAACGAGCGCCCGCACCGGACAGGCTCTGTTCCAGCGGCGCGTTGATCCATTCGTCACGATCGATCCAGTTCAGCAGGGTGTCGCCGACCCCCTCGCGATCGAGCGACAGCAACGAATTCCTTGTATCAAGGGCGAAGCGCTCGAACGCGGACCGCAGTGTCGTGCTCGCTGGCTCGCACGTCAGTATCCATTCCGATGACGCGCCGCGGCGCCGCGCTGCGGACAGCCGGCGCACGTAGCGCAGCCGTTCGAGTGACTCGAGCAGTCGCTCGGCGTGGACCGGATCGGTGCGAGCGCCGCGCGCGAGGACTGCGACGCCGACCGCCGTGTTGCCACGGCGTCGCGCCGCGAGCAGCTGCTGGATCAGCGCAATGGCCGTGACAAAGTCGTCGCCCGCCCGCAACTCGTCTGCGAAGCGCGTCGTCCAGAGGCGCGGCACGGTGGCCGCAATGGCCGCACCGAACAGCAGCGCGTACCAGGACAGGTACATCCACAACAGGAAAAGCGGCAGCGCCGCGAAGGCGCCGTAGATCGAGCGCACTCCACCACGGCTGATGTAGTGGGCAAATCCGGACTTCAGCATTTCCGCGAGTATGGCGGCCACGAAGCCGCCGATCAGTGCATCGCGCCAGCGCACGGTGCGATTCGGCACGAACACGTACAGTGCCGAGTAGGCCAGGCCACTGAGGATGACCGGCGCAAAGTCGATCAGGCTGCGCAGCCATCGGGGCATGAGCGCGATCGCATCCTCCGACAGCGCCCATAGATATGAACTCGCAGACAGGCTGGCGCCGATCAGGATCGGTCCGAGCGTGATGAGCGCCCAATAAATCAGTACCCGCTGGCTGAACGGCCGGCGCTCGCGCACCTGCCAGATGTCGTTGAGCACACGGTCGACCGTCATGATCATCGCCAGTGCCGCAAGGCCGAGGAAAATGAGACCCGCGGCCGTGAGCCGGGTCGCCTGCTGCGCAAAGTCGCTGACATAGCGCAGGACGGTGGACGAAATCTGGGCGGGCAGCGTTCGCTGCACCATGGCCTGAAAGGCCTCGCGAAATTCAGAGAACAGCGGAAAGGCCGAGAACAGCGCGAGGGCCACGGCGAACAGGGGCACGATCGACAGCACCGTCGTGAAGGTCAGGCTGCCGGCGACCTGCTGCAGCCGTACCTCGCGGCCACGGCGGTACGCGAAGAGTGCCACTTCGCGCGCAGTCTTCAGCCAGGGAAATCGATCGAGGGTGACGGTAAGGCGGGACATGGACATGGGCCGGCGGGTGTCGCCTCGCACCGGCGGCCCGCGACGACGATTCCTATAATAGCGGCGACATCCGGCGGACTTACGGGACGAAGTGTTGGCTGCCTCCGTGACCGGATCAACTCATCAGCGACATGGCGCCGCGTCGACGTGGACATCCTCGTTCTGTACTACTCGCGCCAAGGGGCCACTCGCAGGCTGGCAGAAGCCATCGCAACGGGCATCGACAGCATCGACGGAACACAGGCGCGCCTTCGCACTGTGCCACCCGTTGCCGCGGTCACCGCGACCGCCGCACCGCCGGTGCCGTCGGAGGGCGCACCGTACGCGGAACTGGACGACCTCGAATCCTGCGGCGGCCTTGCCGTCGGCTCGCCGACGCGTTTCGGCAATATGGCCGCGCCCCTGAAACACTTCTTCGACTCGACGTCGGGACTCTGGCTGTCGGGCAAACTCGCCGGCAAGCCGGCGGCCATGTTCTGCTCCACCAGCAGCCTGCACGGCGGCCAGGAGACCACGCTGCTGTCGATGATGGTGCCGCTGCTGCACCATGGAATGCTGATCCTGGGGATTCCGTACACCGAGGCCGATCTGATGACGACACGCAGCGGCGGTACGCCGTACGGTGCGAGCCACATCGCGCGTCATGGCGCGCCGCCCGTACTGTCCGACGAAGAGCGCCGATTGGCGCATGCGCTCGGTGTGCGGCTGGCCCGCACAGCCCTGCGGCTGGCGGCCTGAATGGGCACGGCTATAGGACCGCTGCCTCAGACCTCGCCGCGCCAGCGCATCGCGTGGCGTTGGGCCATCGCCGCCTGGGTCGGACTGATCGTGCTGGCACTGGCATGGGAACTTGCGCTCGCACCGCTGCGCCCGGGCGGATCATGGCTCGCGCTGAAAGTCGTCCCGCTGCTGCTGCCCTTGCCGGCGCTGCTGCGAGGCAGCACCTATGCCATGCAGGTGGCGCTGTTTGTCGTGATGATCTATCTCTTCGAGGCCGCGGCACGCCTGTTCGAGCCGGCACCGGCGGCCGTCCTGGCCGTGATTGAACTCGTGCTGGCCGTGGCGTTCCTCGCGGCCGCCATCGTCTACCTGCGTCCGATGAAGATTGCGGCGAAGCGCCGAGCGGCCGCCTCGTGACTCCAATCGACACGCTGCGCACTTCCATCGACACGCTAGGCACGTTGGTCGGCGAGTCGCATGTGCTGACGAGTGACCTCGACAAAGCACCGTTCCTGCTCGACTGGCGGCGCCGCTATAACGCGAAGGCACAGGCTGTCGTACTGCCGGGCTCGACTGCGGAAGTGGCCCGCGTGGTCGCCTGGTGCGCCGAGACTCGCACGCCTGTCGTTCCGCAAGGTGGCAACACCGGTCTGGTCGGCGGTGCCTCGCCGGACGAATCGGGGCGGGCCATCCTCCTGTCACTCAAGCGCCTGCAACACATCCGGGCGGTGGACACCGCAAACGGCACCCTCATCGCCGAAGCCGGCTGCGTGCTGAAGGACGTCCAGGACGCGGCGCAGGCGCATGGCCAGTTGTTCCCACTGTCGCTTGCTGCCGAGGGCAGTGCGACGATCGGCGGCAATCTCAGCACCAACGCCGGCGGTGTCCAGGTCCTGCGCTACGGCAACGCGCGCGAGTTGTGTCTGGGCCTCGAGGTCGTGCTGCCCTCCGGCGAGGTCTGGCACGGCCTGCGCGGGTTGCGCAAGGACAACACCGGCTACGACCTGAGAGATCTCTTCATCGGTGCCGAGGGAACGCTGGGCGTGATCACCGCCGCTTGCCTCAGGACATTCCCACTGCCACGCGCGCGGGCGACCGCGCTCGTGGCCGTACCGTCGCTGCCGGCTGCGCTGCAGCTGCTGGCCATGGCGCAGACCACCTGCGGACCGACACTGACCGCTTTCGAATGTTTCAGCGACGCCTGCCTGACGCTGGTGGAACGACACTATCCGCCACACCGCTCGCCGTTTGCTCAGCGGCACAGCCAGCATGTCCTGGTGGAAATCAGTGACCATGAAGACGCGGCGCACGCGAGTGCGCTGCTCGAGGCGCTGGCGGGCAGCGCCATCGAGACCGGCATCGGCAGCGACGCGGTCATCGCGCAATCGGTTGCGCAGGCACGTGCCTTCTGGGCGTTGCGCGAACTGATCTCCGAGGCCCAGGCGCTGGAAGGCAAGAACATCAAGCACGACATTGCGGTGCCGATATCCAGCATTGCGCGGTTCGTCGAGGAGACCGATCGCGTGCTGCAGCAGCGCTTCCCCGGTGTACGCATGGTGGTCTTCGGCCATCTCGGTGACGGCAATCTCCACTACAACGTCAGTCCCGCCCATCGGCATGGATGAACCCAGCTTTCTGGCCTTGCAGCCCGCCGTGTACTCAACGGTGCATGACCAGGTGCACGCGTTCGGCGGGTCGATCTCCGCGGAACACGGGATCGGCCAGCTCAAGCGCGATGAAAATGCCCGCTACAAGTCGGAAATCGAACTGCGTCTCATGCGCACGCTCAAGCAGGCCCTGGATCCGCTGGGGATCATGAATCCGGGCAAGGTGCTGTAGCCGCGAACGGCTGAAGCTTGAGTCCCACCTTCATGGGAGCGAAATCCACCCCTACTCCGGACCATCAAGACTTCGGCTAGCGATTACCATTCGCGCCAAACGCGGCCGGATTCCAGCTGCGGTCGAATTCACGGGAGGCAACCATGGCATCACTTTCGCTCCGCACCTGCGCTCTGGCACTGGCGACCCTCGCCACCCCGCTGGCGCTGGCCCAGCAACCGGCCGAAGTCGTGGTCTATGGCCCGGCCCCCAAGCCGGTCGTGGTTCCCGGCGCCAAGCCGATCACGACGCCGTCGTTCGAGGCCTTCAAGGGTGAAGGCCTGTATCACTTCCAGGGCGCGCGCGTGTCGAACATCCGTGCGGCGGCTACCGCGGGTGAAGGCAATCGATATGCGCTGACGGAATCCAGCAACGATCCCAATGAGACAACGCTGAACGGCAATATCGACGTCGCGCACGCCGTGCTCAACGGCGAGCGCCGCGCGCTCGGGCGGCCCAACTTCGCCATTCCCGCGAACGACGGCTCGGTCTACATCGTCTACGCGGGACAGGCCTCGCTGCGCATGGCCGTGACACTGCAGGCCTACGACGTGTCTGACATGCCGATTTCGCTGTTCCTGCGCACGCCTGAAAACTATCCGAAGCAGGAAGCGGCGAGGGCTGGGAAGACGGTCTTTCCCAAGGGTGCCGTCGCCTATCTTGCAACGGCCCGGTTCTTCGACGACGTGCTGATGTTGCCGCGCCGGGAATCGTTCACCGGAGCCACCAACACGGGCCAGTTCGTCGGCAACTTCTCGAAACAGATTCCCTACTGCCTGGCCTATGAAGACCGGCAGGGAGCCAAGCCGTATGCGATGTACTTCAAGTCGGCGGCCCCAGGCAAGAAGGGCGAGGTATCGCTCTACCCTGCCAAGACCGGGACGCTGTTCTGCGACCGTGCGGCCGAACAGGTCGTCGGGCAAGGCGAGTGGGAAGAGCGCACCATTGGCGGCACCAAAGCCATCGTGCTGTCGTTCCCGGCACAGGTCGATCCGCTCGATACGGGCGTTTCGACTGTCGAGCGCGAGTCGGCGCGTATCGCGTTCATCGAGCCGACCAAGGGCCTGCCCGGCGTGCGGCCCGGCAAGCTCTACCAGGCCGGTGCCAGCGTGTACGACTACCAGTATCGCTTCAACAAGGTCGCTGCCGACGCCGTGCGCCAGGCCATCGGCGTTCAATAAAGCTCCGCTTTGACGCGCCGGCGTCACCGCGCCCCGTGAGCGGGGCGCGGTGACGCCGCCAGCCGCGTTCGATAGACTCGCGCGATGCTTCGATCGATCGCGCCGTGGGCCTGCGCTGTGGCGTTCATCGTCCCGGCAACCGCGGCCGCGCAGCAAATCCAGCGTTGCGAAGGTGCCGGCGGTCGGGTGACCTACTCCAATTCCGAGTGCCCGGATGGGACCAAGCCCATCAAGGCCGTGCAGGCGGTCCCGGCTCCGCCTCCCGAGGCGCAACGTGCGGCGCGCGAAAAGGCGGCGCGCGATGCCCAGGCGGTGCAGCAGTTCGCGGTAGAGCGGCAGGCGCAGCAGGCCACAGCCATGCAGCAACAACAGGATCAGCGCGTCGCCGACTGCGCCTATCTGCGCGGCGAGATTGACTCGATTCGCCGGCTGCGCAATGCGATGGTCAACCGGCCCTACTACTCCCTTGACGACCTCGAACAGATGGATCAGCACGCCGCCCAGCTGACAGCCCAGTACCGTCGCGTATGCAGCCCCTGATGTGGACTGCCCAGCCGGCCGTGCGCAGCGTCCATCGATGTGCGGCGATACTTTTGTTCGTGCTGGCGACAACCGGTACGCCCATCGCTGCCCAGACCGTGCAGCGCTGCGAGGCTGCGGACGGCAAGGTCACCTACTCGAATTCGGCCTGTCCGGACGGAACCAAGGCGGTACGCCAGGTCAACACGACGCCGCCCATCGCCGTCGAAGAGCAGAAGGCGGCCAAGGATCGCGCCAAGCGGGACGCGGCCGTTGCGAAGGACGCCGACAAAGTCCGCGACAAGGAACGCGAAACCGAGGAAGCGAAGGCCGAGCGTGCCGCCGCCGAGCAGAAGAAGGCGCAGGCGAAGGAGCGCGAGCGCTGCGATCGTGCCAAACGCGACCTGGAACGGGCGCGTTCCGCACGTGCTTCACTGTTGCAGCAGCGCGCAGCAACGATCGATGAAATGCAGAAGGCCGATCGGGAGATCAGCAAGCGCGAAGCTGAAGTTGCGAAGGCCTGCCCGGGCTGAACCGCGCTACGCGGTCGCTAGGCAGCGACGCGTGCTGGTGGCTGCACTTCCTGCAGGGCCTGTTCGAGGATCCGCGGGCCGGCGGCAGCGAGCTGGTCCGCATCGCTCAACATGCGCCGCCAGTGTCGCGCGCCGCGCTGACCGAGAAGAAGGCCATGCATGTGGCGCACGACCTGCCGCGGCGCGGCGCCAAGACGGCATTCGCGCGCCAGATAGTCCGACATGCGTGCAACTATCTCAGCGCGGGTCGGCGCCGCAGTCGCGTCACCGAAGAACTCCCGGTCGACGTCCGCCAGCAGGTAGGGATCGTGATAGGCAGCACGGCCGAGCATCACGCCATCCAGTCCTTCCGCGCATGCCAGTGCTTCCTGAAGCGTGGTCAGTCCCCCGTTCAGCACGAACTGCGCCAGCGGAAAGTCGCGCTTGAGTCGATGCACGATCTCGTAGCGCAACGGCGGCACGTCGCGGTTCTCGCGCGGGCTCAGGCCGTGCAGCCACGCATTGCGCGCGTGAACAATGAAGACTTCACATCCGGCGGCATGCAATGCGCCGACGAAGTCCTGCACAAAGGCGTAGTCCTCGGTACGATCGATGCCGATGCGATGCTTGACAGTGACCGGAACGTCGACCGCGTCGAGCATCGCCTTCACGCAATCGGCCACCAGCGCTGGCTCGGCCATCAGGCAGGCGCCGAACGCTCCGCGCTGCACGCGCTCGGACGGACAGCCGCAATTCAGGTTGATCTCGCCATAGCCCGCGGCGGCGCCCAAGCGCGCGGCGCTCGCCAGTTCATGCGGCTCACTGCCGCCGAGCTGTAAAGCCAGCGGATGCTCCGTGGCGTCGTGCCGCAGGTGGCGCATTCCATCGCCCTGGAGCAATGCGCCGGTCGTGATCATTTCCGTATAGAGCCGGGCGCGTGAGGACAACTGCCGATGGAAGTAACGGCAGTGGCGATCCGTCCAGTCCATCATCGGCGCAACGCAGAAGCGCCAGCGCGAATCGCTGCTCGCCGTCGACAGGGGATGTACTAGAGATTCAGCAGCCACTGGATCACGGATTTGGCCACGAAGCCGAGAATGCCGAATGCCAGCACGAAGAACAGCACGAACGTGCCGAAACGGCCAGCCTTCGACTCGCGCGCGAGCTTCCAGATGATGAATAGCATCAGCGCGATGAAGCCGCCGATGCCCCAGGTCATGCCCAGTTCGGCAATGCGCTGTTCCGTCAGTCCGAAGAGGGTTTCCTCCATCGTCAGGCATTGCGCAGGGGCACGCCGTCGGTGACAACGAGGTCACGATAGGCGTGCCAGCTGGCATGTCCGAGCACGGGCACGCTGATGAGGAACCCAAGCATGCCGGTGGCAAGCGACAGCGACGTGCCCACCAGGATGATCAGCGCCCAGAGCGCCATCGGTCCCGGGTTTTCGCCGACCGCGCGCGCACTCGTCAGCAGCGCCTGGCGGAAGCCGACCTCACGACCCAGCAGCAGCGGCGGCGACACCGCCGTCAGGGAGAAGACGACGGCGACGCCAAGACCACCAAGGATGGCCCAGAGCGTAAACAGCAGATCACCCTGCTCCACCGCGGCATAGCGGAGGAACTCGCCCGGGCCGCGCAGAGGCGCGTTGGCGAAGAGCGTAAACAGCAGCGCCGACGTCGCTACCCACAGCGTGCCCAGCACGGCGAGCAGCACTCCAAGACGCACCAGCGGCCGGGTGCCGCGTCGCCACGCCGTCACGGCTTCGGCCAGGCCGGCGCGTTCGCCACGAGACAGCAGGCGGCTGATCTCGTACAGACCGGTCACAAGGATCGGACCAAGAATGACAAAGCCTGAGAAGGCCCCCGGCGCGACCCAGCCGTAGCGCAGCGAGACCAGCAGCACGACCCAGCCACCAATCGCGACGAATGCGCCGTGGACCAGTCCGGCCAGCGAACTGCGTGCGAAGTCGCGCCAGCCGAGCGCCAGCCACGCGAGCGGCCTTGACCAGCCGACATGCCGTACAGGCAGTGGCGCGTCGCTCGCGGGGTCCTCGGGTGTCATGGCAGCAGGATTATCGCGCGGCGATCCGGACCGGAGGCTAGACCGTCGCGCTGCGCTGGCGCGCGGCCGCCAGTTCATTAAGCACCAGTGCGCCCAGCACCAGCGCGCCACCGAAGACCGTCGTGCCACTGGGCACCTCGCCGGCGCCCAGCCACGCCCACAGCGGACCGAGCAGCACTTCGAGCAGTGCGAGCAGCGACAGTTCGGTCGCCGACAAATGCCGTGCCGCCATCACCAGCAGCATGCAGGGCAGGCCCAGCTGAAAGAAACCGAGCACCGCCAGCAGTGTGATGTCGCGCGGCTCCGCCATCAGCGGCACGGCAAAGGGCAGCATCAGCGCCGCCGAAATCACGCCACCGAGGAACACAGCGGGGATCAGGTCCACCGACTGGCCGCGCTTTTTCAGCACGACGAAGTTGATCGCCGACGCGAGTGGCGCGCCGAAAGCGATCAACATGCCGAGCAGGCTGCTCGACGATTCGATGCGCAGTCCGCCGGCGAACATCCAGATGATGCCGGCCATCGCGGTCGCGATCGCCAGCCAGGTGCGCAGAGGAATCGGGGTCTTCAGTATGGCGCGCGCCAGGATCGCCGTGATCAGCGGCGCAACCGCCAGAACGATCAGTGTATTTGCAGTCGACGTCAGCGTGAGCGCCAGCATGAAGCAGATGAACATGGTCGCCCACATGCACCCGGACAGCAGTCCGGGCCGCCCGGCGCGCGTCAGCGCGCCCGTGAAGTCGCGTCGTACCAGCAACAGAAAGCCGCCGACGAAAGTCGCTGCGAACACGCTGCGCCAGAACGTGATCTCGAAGCGCCCGTGTAACTGCAGTTCGGGCGACAGGTTGCGCGTGACCACGCCCGCGATGCTCCACAGCAGCGGCGCGATGACCATCAGGATCAGCGCGCGGCGGTGGCTACGATCAACCATATCGGGTTGTTCAAGTCCCCTCCCTCGCGGAGGGAGGGCGGAGGGAGGGAGCTCGTGAAAGTTCGTAGAACGAAAGCGCGCACAGCGCGAGCCGCTACGCGGCTTCGCGCTGTGCGCGCTTTCGTTCGTGTTCCTTCAGGTACCTCTTGCGCAGGCGAATGCTCTGCGGCGTGATTTCCACCAGCTCGTCGTCGGCGATGAACTCGACGGCCGACTCGAGCGTGAGCTGGATCGGCGGCACCAGGTCGATGTGCTCGTCCTTGCCCGAGGCGCGCACGTTGGTCAGCTTCTTCTCGCGCACCGGATTGACCACGAGATCGTTGTCGCGCGAGTGGATGCCGATGATCATGCCCTCGTAAAGCTTGTCGCCCGGGCTGACAAACATGCGGCCACGCTCCTGCAGCTTCCACAGCGCATAAGCCACGGCGTCGCCCTCGTCCTGACTGATCAGCACGCCGTTGCGGCGCTCTCCGACCTCACCGGTGCGGATCGGTCCGTAGTCGTCGAACACGTGACTCATCAGTCCGGTGCCGCGCGTCAGCGTCATGAACTCGCCCTGAAAGCCGATCAGTCCGCGCGCCGGAATGCGGTACTCGAGCCGCACACGGCCCTTGCTGTCTGACTGCATGTCCTGCAGGTCGCCCTTGCGCCGTCCCAACTCTTCCATGATCGCGCCCTGGTTCACTTCCTCGATGTCGACAGTCAGCATCTCGTAGGGTTCGAGCCGCTGGGGTCCATCGGGGCCGTCGACCTCCTTGAACAGCACGCGCGGACGCGACACCGCCATCTCGTAGCCCTCGCGGCGCATGTTCTCGAGAAGGATGGTGAGGTGCAGCTCACCGCGCCCCGCCACTTCAAATATCTGTTCGTCGTCGGTCTCCTTCATGCGCATCGCGACATTCGACTTCAGCTCGCGCTCGAGCCGTTCGCGCAGCTGGCGACTGGTCACGTACTTGCCCTCTCGCCCTGCGAGCGGCGAGGTGTTGACCTGGAAGTTCATCACCAGCGTCGGCTCGTCGACCTTCAGCAGCGGCAGCGCATCGGGCGCGTCGACCGGCGTCAGCGTGCAGCCGATGCCGATATCGTCGATGCCGTTGATGAGCACGATGTCGCCGGCGATCGCCTCGTCGACCAGCTTGCGATCGAGACCCTCGAACGTGAGTACCTGGTTGATCCGGCCTTTCGTCGTCGGCGCGTTCTGTGCGCCCTCCGGACCATGCATGACCAGGACTTCCTGACCGGCGCGCAGCCGCCCGCGCGTGATGCGGCCGATGCCGATCTTGCCGACGTAGCTCGAATAGTCGAGCGAACAGATCTGCAGCTGCAGCGTGCCATTGGCGTCGTCGTCGCGCACGCGCACGTGCGCGAGAATCGCCTCGAACAGCGGCCTCAGGTCGCCGTCGCGCACATCGGGACTCGTGCCCGCGTAGCCATTGAGCGCCGAGGCGTAGATCACCGGGAAATCAAGTTGCTCTTCGGTCGCGCCGAGCTTGTCGAAGAGATCGAACATGTGGTTCACGACCCAGTCCGGCCGTGCGCCGGGCCTGTCGATCTTGTTGACCACAACGATCGGCTTGAGTCCCTGGGCGAGCGCCTTGCGCGTGACGAAACGCGTCTGTGGCATCGGACCTTCGACCGCGTCGACCAGCAACAGCACTCCGTCCACCATCGACAACACGCGCTCGACCTCACCACCAAAATCCGCGTGACCCGGTGTATCGACGATGTTGATGTGCGTGCCTTCGTAGTCGACCGCGCAGTTCTTCGCCAGGATCGTGATGCCACGCTCGCGCTCAATGTCGTTCGAGTCCATGACCCGCTCGGCGACCTGCTGGTTCTCGCGGAAGGTTCCGGACTGCTGCAGCAGCTTGTCCACCAGCGTGGTCTTGCCGTGATCGACGTGCGCGATGATCGCGACGTTGCGCAATTGGCGTTTCATGACTGTGTACTTTCATTCGATATCAATCGTTCCGGTGCGACGACGCCCCACTCACTGACGTTCGCCGTTCCCAGCAGTTCCTCGTGCGGCGCGTATACCCGTACCCGGGCACCGCGCGGCTGCGCCTCGATCGCCAACCGCTGCCCCTGCCGGAAGCGCCCGGCCAGAGGGTCGTCCAGCTCGAGCCTCGGCAAACTTGCAACCAGCGTGTCGACCGCCAGCAGACACTTCCGCCGCGCTTCCGCGGTCATATCTTCGAGCGCCTGCAACGTCATGGCGCCTTCGAGCGTCAGCCGCCCGACACGGGTGCGATGCAACGCCGCCAGATGCGCGCCGCAGCCCAGCGCGCGCCCGATGTCCTCGGCCAGGACCCGCACATACGTACCCTTGCTGCAGTCGACCTCGAGCATCAGGTCATTTCCAACATGTTCGACGCGCTCGAGTCGATGTATCGACACCGGCCGCGGCGCCCGTTCAACCTCGATCCCGGCGCGGGCAAGCTCATACAACGGCCTGCCGTCTCGTTTCAGCGCCGAGTGCATCGGCGGCACCTGGGCGATGGTGCCGGTGAAACGCGCCAGCACCGCGTCGACGTCCGCTGTCGTCACCTCGACAGGCGCCGTCGCAACCTTCTCGCCTTCGGCGTCACCGGTCGTCGTTGTCATGCCGAGCCTGACGGTGGCGCGATACGACTTGTCGGCGTCGAGCAGGTCCGCGGCGAACTTCGTCGCCTCGCCGAAGGTCAACGGCAGCAGGCCGGTGGCCATCGGGTCCAAGGTGCCGGTATGCCCCGCCTTGGCTGCGCCCAGCAACCGTCGCGCACTCTGCAGCGCGCGGTTCGACGTCATTCCGCCCGGCTTGTCGAGCAGCAGGACCCCATCGACGCGCTCGCTGCGCGACTTGCCCACGCGACCTCCCGTCCTATTCGGACCGGCTCCGGTTCGCTTCGGCGATCAGCCGGTCGATCTCGATGCCGTGCTCGACCGAGGCATCGTGCACGAACGTCAGCTTCGGAATCGTGTGAATCGACAGCCGTTTGAACAGCAACGAATGGAAGTACCCGGCCTTCTCGTCCAGCGCACGCTGGGCCATGTCGACCGGCGCACCGATCGTTGTGAAGTACACCTTCGCATGCGCGTAGTCCGGCGTCACTTCGACTCCGGTCAACGTGATCAGGCCGGCCCGCTCGGTCGAGACTTCGCGCTGGATCATTTCCGCGAGGTCGCGCTGGATCTGGTCGGCCACACGCAGTCCGCGCCCCGGCTTCCTGGTTGGTTTCATATGCAGTTGCCATCAAAAGCTCGTCTGGCTCTGCCAGCGAACTTTTTAAACTTGAACGGGCGAAAGTAGGTTTCCACTTTCGCCCGAATGCCTAGAGCGTCCGGGCGATTTCCTGGACTTCGAAAATCTCCAGTTGATCGCCTTCCTTGATGTCGTCATATCCCTTGAGGCTGAGACCACATTCGAAGCCCGCCTTGACTTCCTTGACGTCATCCTTGAATCGCTTGAGCGAATCGAGCTCGCCGGTCCAGATGACAACGCTGTCGCGCAGCAGGCGCGCGCTCGCTGTGCGCTTGACCACGCCGTCGAGCACCATGCAGCCGGCCACCGCACCGATCTTCGGGACGCGGAAGATCTGGCGGATCTCGACGGTTCCCAGCACCTGCTCGCGTTGCTCGGGTGACAGCAGTCCCGACAGCGCCGCCTTCACCTCGTCGACTGCGTCATAGATGATGTTGTAGTAGCGGATGTCGATGCCGTTGCCCTCGGCCAGCTTGCGCGCCGAAACTTCCGCGCGCACGTTGAAACCGATGATCACCGCCTTCGACGCAAGCGCGAGGTTGATGTCGCTTTCCGTGATGCCGCCTACCTGCGCATGCACCACCTGGACCTTGACCTCGTCGGTCGACAGCTTCGTCAGCGCATGGGTGAGCGCTTCCTGCGAACCCTGGACATCGGCTTTGATGATCAGCGGCAGTGTCCGTGCAGCACCCTCGCCCACGTTCTCGAACATGTTTTCGAGCTTGGCGGCCTGCTGCCTGGCCAGCTTGGTGTCGCGGAACTTGCCCTGGCGAAACAGCGCAATCTCGCGCGCCTTGCGCTCGTCGCCGAGGACAATGAGTTCGTCGCCGGCGGCCGGCACATCCGACAGCCCCTGGATCTCGACCGGGATCGACGGGCCAGCTTCCTGGATCGGCTTTCCGGTTTCGTCCAGCATCGCGCGGACGCGGCCGAAGCTCGAGCCCGCCAGCACGACATCTCCGCGCTTGAGCGTGCCGCTCTGGACCAACACCGTGGCGACCGGGCCGCGACCTTTGTCGAGCTGCGACTCGATCACGAGGCCCTTGGCCGGGCCGTCCTTGATCGCCTTGAACTCGCGCACCTCGGCCTGCAGCAGCACGTTTTCCAGCAACTCGTCGACGCCCTTGCCGGTCTTCGCCGACACCTGGATGAACGGCGACTCGCCACCGTAGTCCTCGGGGACGACTCCGTTGGCCACCAGTTCCTGCTTGACCCGGTCCGGGTTGGCTTCGGGCTTGTCCATCTTGTTCAGGGCCACGACCAGGGGAACGCCCGCGGCCTTCGCGTGCGCAATCGCCTCCTTGGTCTGCGGCATTACTCCGTCATCGGCCGCCACCACCAGGATGACGATGTCGGTCGCCTTGGCACCACGCGCGCGCATCGCCGTGAAGGCTTCGTGGCCGGGCGTGTCAAGGAACGTGATGATGCCGCGCGGCGTTTCGACGTGATAGGCGCCGATGTGCTGCGTGATCCCGCCCGCTTCGCCCGCTGCCACCTTGGTACGGCGGATGTAGTCGAGCAGCGAGGTCTTGCCGTGGTCGACGTGGCCCATGATCGTGACGACCGGCGGACGCGGCTCCGGCACAGCCTCGGGACCGGTCGAGATGGACGCCGTGGCTTCGCGCTCGGCGAGCAGCGCCTCGGGATCGTCCAGCTTGGCGGCGATCGGGTTGTGGCCGAGTTCACCGACGATAATCATCGCGGTGTCCTGATCAAGCACCTGGTTGATCGTGACCATCTGGCCAAGCTTCATCAGCACCTTGATGACCTCGGCCGCCTTGACGGACATCTTGTGGGCCAGTTCGGCCACGGTGATCGTTTCCGGCACCGACACATCGCGCACCGTCGCCTCGGCCGGAGCCGCAGCCTGCGCGCCGTCGCTTTCGTCGCGTCCATGCTTGCGGTGCCCCTTGGGTCCGCGCCAGGCGCCGGTGCCTCCAGAGGAGTCACCGCGCGTCTTGAGCTGACGTTTCTTCTGCTGCTCCTCGGACCAGCTGGAGGCTAGCTTGCCGCTCTTGATTTCCTTGACGCCCGGCTTCTTGTCGTCTTTCTTGCCTTCGCCTGGCTTGGATTCGGGCTTGGTGGTGGGCTTGTGCAACGTACCTGCCGTGGCTGCCGTTGCGGCGGGTTCGGCCGGCTTCACTACCTTCTTGGGCGCCGACATCATGGACTTGATGGCGGCGACTTCGTCTTCGACTGCGCGGCGAGCGCGTTGCTGTGCAGCCACCGCCTCTTTGGCGGCACGGTCCGCGTCGCGTTGCGCTTGTTCGGCACGCGCAAGCTCGGCTGCGGCTGCGGCCTCGCGCTCACGTGCACCTTCGACGTCGTGCTGTTCTTTCTGCTGAGCCGCGGCAAGCTCGCGCTGTGCGTGCTCGGCGCGCTCGCGCGCCTCCTGCATCTGGCGCGCAGTGAACTCGGCCTGGCGACGCGCTTCCTCTTCGCGCTTGGCGAGCTCGGCTTCGTCGATGACTGGAGCGGCCGGCGCAACTGGCGCCTCGGGTTCCGGTGCAGCCTCGTCGCGCTTGACGAACACGCGCTTCTTGCGCACCTCGACCTGGATCGTGCGCGCCTTGCCCGATGCATCCGCCTGTTTGATTTCGGTCGTTTGCTTGCGCGTCAGCGTGATCTTCTTCTTCTCGGCGGCCTCGCCGCCGTGGGCCTTGCGCAGCGACTCCAGCAGGCGCGCCTTGTCGTCGTCGGACAGCGGGTCGCCCTCGGCTTCCTTGACGACTCCGGCCGACTTGAGTTGCTCGATCAGCAACTGCGGCGGAACCTTGAGTTCCGTCGCAAACTGGGCCACGGTGATGCTTGCCATAGAGTTCCTTATCCCTGCTGTCCGACCAGCCCGCGCCGCCGGCTACTGCTCCGCCGATTCGAACCAGTGTGCGCGAGCGGCCATGATCAGCCCCTTCGCGCGCTCATCGTCGATGCCGGTCATTTCCGTCAACTCGTCGACTGCCAGCTCTCCGAGGTCGTCGCGCGTGCGTATCGAATTCTCAGCAAGCTTGGCCGCGAGGTCCGCGTCCATGCCTTCGAGGTCGAGCAGATCCTTTTCGGCCTGCTCGAGGTTCTCTTCGCGCTTGATCGCTTCCGTCAGCAGCGCATTGCGCGCGCGGTTGCGCAGTTCCTCGACCGTTTCCTCGTCGAACGCCTCGATCTCCATGAGTTCGTTGACGGGAACGTAGGCGATTTCCTCGAGCGTCGAGAACCCTTCCTGGATCAGGATGTTGGCAATCTCCTCGTCGACGTCGAGCTTTTCGATGAAGGTCTGGCGCACGCCGACCTGTTCGCTTTCCTGCTTCTGGGCGGATTCCTCGGCCGTCATGATGTTGATCTGCCAGCCGGTCATTTCGGCGGCCAGCCTGACGTTCTGACCGCTGCGGCCGATCGCTATCGCGAGGTTGTCCTCGTCGACCACAACGTCCATCGCATGCTTGTCCTCATCGACGACGATCGAGCTGACATTGGCCGGTGCCAGCGCGCCGATGACGAACTGCGCCGGATCGTCCGACCACAGCACGATGTCGACGCGCTCGCCGGCCAGTTCATTGGTCACGGCCTGCACGCGCGAGCCGCGCATGCCGACGCAGGTGCCGATCGGGTCGATGCGGCGGTCGTTGGTCCACACGGCGATCTTGGCGCGCACGCCCGGATCGCGCGCGGCCGACTTGATCACCAGCAGTCCCTGTTCGATCTCAGGCACCTCGAACTCGAAGAGTTTCATCAGGAACTCGGGCGAGGTGCGCGACAGGATCACCTGGGGTCCGCGCGCGAGACGGTCGATCTTCTGCACGAAGGCCCGGCAGCGATCGCCGATGCGCAGGTTTTCCTTCGGGATCATCTCGCTGCGCGGCAGTCGGGCTTCGACCTTGCCGATCTCGATGATGGCGTCGCCCTTGTCCATGCGCTTGATGGTGCCGCTGACAATCTGGTCGCCGCGTGCCAGGAAGTCGGACAGCAGTTGCTCACGCTCGGCGTCGCGGATCTTCTGCAGGATCACCTGCTTGGTGTCCTGCGCGAAGCGGCGCCCAGTCGAGAGGTCCTGGCGCGGCAGCAATTCCTCGATGTGCTCGTCGATCTCGATGTCGGCGATCTGGTCGCGCGCATCCGACAGGATGATATGGTGGCCGGGTTCCTGCAGACCCGCTTCGTCGGGCACCACCAGCCAACGGCGATAGGCGTCGTACTCGCCCGATTCGCGATCGACCGCGACGCGGATGTCGACGTCTTCCTCGGCGAACAGCTTCTTCGTGGCCATCGCCAACGCCGATTCGAGCGCGCCGAAGACGGTTTCCTTCGGGACGTTCTTTTCGCGCGCCAGCGCATCGACCAACAGCAGTATCTCTCGACTCATCGCGGTCTACTCCTTGCTCCCGCCCCTGAAGTTCAATTCAGGTACCAGCTTCGCCTTGTCCACCTCACCGAGCGCGAATTCCACGATCGCTCCCGGCGCGGGTTCCACTTTCCTGCCCGGCCGCCCGCCGCCGGACGCCTTCGCGCCCGCGCGACCGTGCGCCGGAGCGCCCTTCTTCGCGGCCGACGCCGCGCCATCTTCCGCAGCAAGCTGCATCCGCACTCTCTCGGCACCTGTGGCGCCGACGAGTTCCAGCAATCGTCCCGTGCAGGCGCTTGCGGCCCCCGGCTGTGGCCAGCGGTGCATACAACTGCACCTGCACGTCACTGCCGGTGAAGCGGACGTAGTCCCGTGCCCGCTTCAACGGACGATCCAGTCCCGGCGACGACACCTCGAGCCGGGCGTAGTCGATATCCTCGACTGCGAACAGGTGCGTCAGCTGACGGCTGACGCGCTCGCAGTCCGCAATTCCAATACCCCCTGCACGATCAATCGTCACGCGCAGCAAGCCGGCCGCGAGGCGCTCGGCATCGACGAACTCGTATCCGAGTCCTTCGACAGTGCGTCCGATCGTCTCTTCCACCGCGCTTGCCACACCTGCCATCGCCCGATCACCTCTTCACGGCGTGGCCACGAAATCTGTCGAGCCGCCGCAAAACGCCGCCCGGAAATAAAAAATGGGCTCGAGAGCCCATCCGTTGAATTCAACAGGCTTGCGCAGCAACTGCGGTGCCACGCAACCGACGCCCGCCTGATCGAATATCGATCGGCGCGCACTCCGGCAACCGCGCATTATAGGGGCGTAACCGCGCTGCAACAAGCGGTGGGCGGCAGCAGCCGCCTCGGGTCGCCTAATAGGTGCGCTGCGGTTTGCCCCGCTTGAAACGCGCCGGCCGGCCGTTGTTAGGCAGGCCGTGGCCAGCCGCGATGTAGTTGACGCTGCTGGTCATCGGATCGGGTTGCTTCGGCGGGCGGTTTCCTTGCGGCTTGCCCTTACCGCGGCCCTGGCCCTGTCCTTGCCCCTGTCCTTGCCCCTGGCCCTGACCAAAGCTCCTGCCTTGCCCGTAACCCGGACCCTGACCGTAGCCTTGTCCCTGGCCGTAGCCACTGATCGGGCTGTAGCTCTGCCCGCCCGGCGTGAGACCCAGATTCGGGCCCTGGCCGGGTTTGCGCCCGCGGCCCGGCCCGCCCTTGCCGCGCCCGCCCTTGCCGGAATGCGGCTGGCTGGGGCCGCGGCTGCGAACCTCGTCGATGGCCATGCCCAGGTCGTGCACCCAGGCCTGGACCCACTCGGGCGCAAGCTCGTAGAAGCGCCCGCGCGCCACGCTGCGCGGCAACTGGATCGCGCCGAAGCGGATCCGGATCAGTCGACTGACCGTCAAGCCGATCGCCTCGAAGATGCGCCGAACTTCGCGGTTGCGCCCTTCGCTGAGTGCGACCCGATACCAGTGGTTCACACCCTGGCCACCGGCATCCTCGACCTTGCTGAACTTGGCCGGACCGTCCTCGAGCTGCACGCCGTCCAGCAGTTGCTGGCGCTGGGTCTCGGTCACTTCTCCGAGCACGCGTACGGCGTACTCGCGCTCGACCTCGTAGCGCGGATGCATCAGCCGATTGGCCAGTTCGCCCGACGTCGTGAACAGGATCAGGCCCTCGGTATTCAGGTCGAGCCGGCCGACAGCGACCCAGCGTCCGCCGGAGACCTTGGGCAACTTCTCGAAGACCGTCGGGCGCTCGCCCGGATCGTCCTGCGTGACGATTTCGCCGACCGGCTTGTGATACAGCAGCACACGCGGCGGCCGGCCCCCGGCGGGACGGCGCTGCAGCGGCTTGCCGTTGACGCGCACCTGGTCGTTGGGCATGACGCGCTGCCCGATGTGCGCAGGCTGTCCGTTCACCGACACCCGGCCCGCGATGATCAATTCTTCCATGTCGCGGCGCGAACCGATACCGGCATCGGCGAGGACCTTGTGCAGCTTTTCCGACTGCGCGTTCAGCGCCTGCTTGGCTGCGCGCCGCCCGCGGTCGAGCACTTCGCGCGGCAAGGCAACATCGGCCATCGCGGCGGGATTGATGTCGTCGTCCTCTCCGGCCAGTGGCACCGGTGGAGA
Organism: uncultured beta proteobacterium; assembly: GCA_963724365.1. Taxonomy (GTDB): domain Bacteria; phylum Pseudomonadota; class Gammaproteobacteria; order Burkholderiales; family Burkholderiaceae_F; genus JALORV01. Next base: position 307,858 of record CAVRUR010000013.1, read on the forward strand.
TTCGGCCGGGGCCGCGACCACCGGAACATTTGCCGGTGCAGGACGCATCCGCATCACCGCGACCACCGCGACCGCGTCGACGCCGGCCGTGCGGCCCGCGCTGCCTCGGACTGTCATCACCCTGGGCGTCGGTTCCGCCCGAGGGCGCGATCGCGACATTGCCGTCGATGTCGTCCGTGAAGTTCGCTCGGACTCGTCGTCGCGCGGAGTCGCCGCACTCGCCTCACCATGGCAGGACTCATCGGATTCGTCGGAATTTCGTCGTCGTCGGGATCGAGGAGGCACTCATCGGATGGAACTCAGGCGGGAGTCGCTGCCGAGTGAGGTCGAGGAGGTGCGGGTTCAGCGGAGTACTCGGCGTCCGCCGCCGCAAGAGCCGCGGACGACGGCGCAGCGTCGGCCTCGGCGGGTTTCCGTGCCTGTGCCCCATGGCGCGCACGGCATCGGCGAACTGAAGTTCGAATTCAGGAGCGACGGTCGCGCCCTCCTCGAGGATCGGCAGTTCGTCCAGCGATCGCAGTCCGAGGTCGTCGAGGAATGCGCGCGTGGTTGCGAACAGGGCCGGACGTCCCGGCGTCTCGCGGTGGCCGATGACCTCGATCCAGCCGCGCTCTTCGAGCGTCCTGATGACCGGCGCTCGAGACGGTGACACCGCGGATGTCCTCGATGTCGCCGCGCGTGACCGGCTGACGATAGGCAATGATCGCCAGCGTTTCGAGCACGGCGCGCGAGTACTTCGGCGCTTTCTCCGGATTCAGGCGATCGAGGTACGGACGCATCGATGCCGCACTCTGGAAGCGCCAGCCCGAGGCCAGTGCCACCAGTTCGATGCCGCGACCGGTCCAGTCCGTGCGCAGTTCGTCGAGCAGCACGCGCAGCGTGTCGGCGTTGATCTCGTCGTTGAACATGCGCCGCATTTCGCTGAGCGACAGCGGCTGCTCGGCGGTCAACAGCGCCGCTTCGAGCACGATCTTGGCTTCTTGCGTATTCATCGTCTCCCGTTCGGAGAGAAGCTGGCAATCGACCCTTGGCACGCCACGCCTCGGTCCTCAAGCGAAGACCGAATGCGTGCCTGCTGAAGCACCGCAATCGACTGCCTGGAAATCTTGGAAGCGGAGTTCGAAGACCGCGGAGAGCGGCGAGCGTGTCGTTGTTGGAGCCTGCCGAGCGCGGAGTCGGACGATCCGGCAACTCAAGTCGGCCCGGGTCGAAAAAGCAACGCGCAGGACCGACGAAATTCTGACTGAAATCAGTCTATCACAGCAATCTGCGCCGACAAGACGCCCGTGGGCGATTCATCCAATCGGTCGAGCGATGCGCCTCGCCGCGGCTACTGCAAATGCCCTAGCGGCGACGGCTGGCGGCGCTTACGCAACCCGCGTAGAAAACGAAGAACTCGTTGACCTCCACGTCGAAAACGCGCCGCTGCACGGCGGGATCGACATCGAGCAACGCACGCACGTCGTCCGCCGTGGAGCCGCTCATGACGATGAATCCCTTGTCGGAGTAGCGCGCGCCGACGACCACGCGGCCCTCTTTCCGTAACCGGGCCAGGTTGGCGGAATGTTCCCGGAAGTGCGCCTGTTCCGCCGCCGGCTTTGCCGGATCCCAACCGGGCCCGGTTCGAAACTCGACTGCGAAGAGCGGCGCATCGAGTGCGCTGCCCTGCGCTGGTGCCTGGCCCGGCGCCGGCTGCGCGGGGGCTGAATCGATCTGCGCGGCCGACTGCGCGGAGTATGCGCACCGGTCAGCGATACCAGCAGCGTGGACATCATGGCGCGACGATTCATCTCATCTCCCCCGACTGCCTGACTCAGCCCCATCGTTTCGTGGCTCTGCGTGCGCAGCGGCGACCTGCGGACCGCGGACTCGCCCGTCTCATTCCACCGCAATACGCATGATTGGTCGGCGCGGCTTGCGCCGGACCACCTCGACGAAGCCGGCATCATCGAACATCGACTTTGCACCGAACCACATCGACTCATCGTTCGTGCGGCGCGCAGCGTCCACCGGATACGCTTCGAGCAGTTCGGCGCCGCGGCGGCGGGCGTAGTCCATCGCGCCGGCGAGCAGTGCGCGCGCCACTCCCTGACCCCGGTAGCGTGACGGCACGACGAAGCAGATGATCGACCAGACTGGCGTTTCATCGACCGCCTTCATGACCGGCGAGCGACGCAACTTCAGGTACTCCTCGCGCGGCCCCAGCGAAATCCACCCGACCGGTACCTTGGCGTCGTAGCCGATGAGTCCTGGCGGTCGCCCCGAGTCGACCAGCGCCTTCAGTTCCGCGCGATTCGCTTGCGCGTGCGAGATGCCTGCCGGAAGTTCGGCGCGTGACCCGCTGCGGCGGTAATACATGCACCAGCAATTGCGCGCCACCGAGCACCCCGCGGCACCGAACACGGCCTCGAGGTCGGGCCAACGGCCCGGGGTCAGCGGACGCACCTGGATATTCATTATCAATCTCCGGCCTGTGCTTGCTGCGCAAATCTCATTCGCCCGACTCACCGCCCGGCCAGCAGTGCTGCGCGGCGCTCGAGGCTGGACTTCGGCCAGTATTCCGACGCCCGGTAGTACTCCGGGACCGCCAAAGCTCCCGGCAGCAACTGCACCCACGGCTGCTTCGACGCCGTGTAGATATGTATGTCGGGCGGAAAGCGATCCGGTTCATCGAGGGTCCCGACACGCACGAAACGAACCAAGTCACCCGCGCCGGAATAGTTGCTCCACACGGCCACGCGGCACATCGGACAGCGGGCAATCTTCTGGCCCTTGCCGCTGTTCGATGGGGTATCCACGAGATCGACGTCGCCTGAGAGAAATTCCACCCGCGTGGCTTCTATCAGTGCATTGAGTGCAAAAGAGGCGCCGGTCTCGCGCTGACACCAGCGGCAATGGCAGCAATGCACGATGAGCGGTGGACCGGCCATCCGGTAGCGGACATGGCGGCAGGTGCACCCTCCTTCGAACCACCGTTGGTTGGCGTCGCTCATCCACATCTCCCGCGTTCGACAAGCTGTCAGTACAAACACGCCCTGCCATGGGCACGGCAGACCGAAGCAGCGCGGCCGTCACGCAGCAGAGGGTCCATCACGCCGTTGCAGTTCAAAGCGCAACTCGCCGCTGGGCAACAACCCGCAGTCGGTCCACCCTGCGCGCGAGTAGAAGCGTTGCGCGCGCGTGCCGGGCTCGGTGCTCAGCCAGAGCCTCCGCAGGCCGCGCGACCATAGCCAAGCCACCATCGTGTCATGCAGGCGCCGTCCATGGCCGCGACCCTCGTGCTCGGGATCGATGAACAACGCCCAGATGTTGCCGTCCTGCGCGTTGCCGATCGCGAAGCCGACGACGGTACGGTCGACCTCGACCACCCAGCCACGCCCCGCCACCTCGATGGCGTGCACGACCTCATCGTCGCTGATCGTGCGCGAGGTCAGGCGGTTCTCCCTCACCGCATGTCGCACCCGCTGGATGCAGCGAATGTCGGAACGGCTGGCCTGCCGCAGGACGGTACCGATCATTGCCGAATTCACCTCGCTCGTCATGGCAGGCAGTCTGCGTCATCGGTCTGGTCGCCGATCGTCCTCGGATGCGTCCGACACGACATCGCCCAACTCACTCAGGGCATCGCCGCGCCAACGGCCTGCCGAACCGGTATGCCGGCCGGATCGAAGTCGTGCAGGCAATGGACGTTGATACCGAGATAGTCGGGCGTGACCCGCTTGCGATGGAACGGATAGATACCGCATATCCTGCAGAAGTAGTGGCGCGCGGTTCGAGTGTGGAACCGGTACTCCGTGAGCGCGTCTTCGCCCGCAAGCAGGCGGAAGCAGCTCTCGTGCACCTTGACCATCAGCGCGTTCTTGCGTCGGCAGATGGAACAGTCACACATTGTGAGTTCAGGAAAATCCGTCTCGATTTCGAACTGGACCGCACCGCAGTGACAACTGCCCGACCAGGTCTGAAGCGGGCGGCTCCCGGCGCCGGGCCGACCGCCCGTGTCGCTGACAGTACTCATTTGACGTCCAGGCTATCGAACTCGGCAAAGGGATGTCGGGATTCGGCGAGGTCCACCAGCGGCAGGTAGTCGCAATGAGTATCGAACTCGGCCCAGAGTGCCTGGACGGCGGCGTTTCGATGTGCCTGCGCGATGGCATCCGCCGAACGCCACTCGAACACTTCGATGATCGTGCCGTCCGCTGCCCTCATGGCAGAGGGCGGGTGGTCGGTGACGAGCTGTTCAGACCGCAGCACCTGTCGATGCCTCTCCACGAGGGAGCGGAGCGCATCCTGCTGGCCGGCCTTGGGCCTGAACGCGGCGATGACGAATCGACCCATGATCCTCCCTTAGGCGGTGCACTCGACCGTGCAGATCTGCAGCAGGTTGCCAACGAAGCATCCGGGAAAGCAACCGCCGCGCCGATTCTGCGCCGCCCTCGCCGGTCGTCAACCCTGCCGTGCGGGCTTGCCTCAGCGCGGTCCTTCCCATCGCATCGGCCTGTCTCTGCGCTTGGCGCGCAGCGCAACGCAGATGCTGGCCACGGAGAGCACGGCCAGGACCGGATACAGCACGAGCAGATCGACTCGTATGTTGCACTCGCCGCTGCACAGGATGCGCAGTTTCATCGACAGTTCGTACGGGAAGTACACCAGCCAGGCGAGCGCCGTGATGAGCACCAGCTTTCGTCGTCCATAGGCGTAAAGCGCGCCGAAGATCACGGCCGGGACCAGCGCCAAAGTGGGCCACGCGATGAAGACACCGAGCAGGCGACTGAGTTCCATTGCGGAAAGAATACGCGGCACTTCAAAGGCGACATTCCCATTTCACTCCATCGACCCAGTGCAGACTTGTGCGCACCACCATCGACCGCTATTCGTGATCGACCCAGAACTCGTCGGGTGGAAATTCGGCGAACTGAGGCAGGGCATCGGTGATCTCGTACCACGGCGCCCGCGAGGCGGTGTGGATGTGCACGACCGGACGGACTATCGGGTCGTCATCGAGTGAGCCTGCGGGAATGATGACGTGTTCTCCTTCGTCTTCGAGCACGGGAACGTTTGAGCCGCAGACTGAACAGAATGCACGCACATTTCCGGGCGAAGATGGGTAGTTCGTGACGCGCGCCTGCCCCGCAAGCCAGCGAAAGCCGCCTCCGTCGGCATGCAGGAAGCTGCCGAACGCGGCTCCATGCGCCTTGCGGCACATGGAGCAGTGGCAGTGATTGATGAACTGCGGCGCTCCTTCGAGTTCGAAGCGTACCTGACCGCACAGACACGATCCGCGAATCATCGGTCGCACTCCAGCAGGTGATGAAATGGGCGACTACCCCTGTCCGACAGGGCACCGTAGCGGGCGCGCGTTCGACCTGACCGGTTCAATTCGGCTCGAATTGATCAGGGGTTCAAGTCGACAGGGACTCAAATCAATAGGGCTCAAATTCATTGCCATGCTTCCGCAACATCGCCACGATCAGCGACTTCCAGGGTCCCGTCGGCGACCAGACGCGAGCGACCGCTTCGTAGGCAAGTTCCGCGGATTCACGTCCGACGATGACGCGATGCAGGAACACCATGCTCGACGCGCGCATGTTGACCTGGCAGTGGACCAGGATCTTGCGATCGACAAACTGCGCGAGCGCGGCGGTGAACGAGTCGAAGTGGGCCTCGGTTGGCTGGTTGAACGGAATCGGAATGTTGACGTAAGCCACGCCCTGTCGCTCGAGTATCGCCGCTTCATCGCGCACGGCGTCTGACACGGTCGGCGGTGCGAGGTAGATCACCGCGCCGAACCCCTGGGCGGCCAGTTGCGCCAGCGCGCTCGCGACCGGTTGTCCCGAAGTCACAAGTCGCGGAGAGATGATCACGACATTTGGGGCGACAAGCGACGGCGCCTGCGCCCGGAGCCGCGATGGCGGAAGCGCAAAGCCGAGTGCGAACGCGAGCAACGCCCGGCGCCGGTGGCTCGTCATGATCGGGGAAGGTAGACACTCACGTCCCGAACCTTGCGCCCTTTTCTATCAGGAGTTCGCGCAGCACTGAACGATGGCAGTGCGCCTCGTCTTCGCAATAGCAACCGACCGAAAAGTTGGTGTCGCGCGAGAGCACGGCCAGGAGTTCGAGGGCATGGCTGCTGTCCGGACTGGCCATTTCGGCCCGGTACTTCCGGGCGAAAACAACCCACTGCGCCGGCGTGACGGCCGCCTGACCCAGCTTCATCAGCTCGACGCTCGGCGCAAGGTTGGGAAACCACACGTCGTACCAGTTCTGCGACGCGAACTGCGACTTGGGCACGCCCCGCGGCGGACGCCGCACGGTGCCGATCCGCGTGCCTTCGGCTTCGACTCGGGGGCTGCCCAGACGAACAACACGAGCGACCATGATTGCCTCCCTGCGCAGGCGCGCCGGGCCTGATTTGGACCACTTCCGGAACGCTTGTCAACCTGAATCGGAGTGACGACAGAGCGGGGCAGTCGTTCCAAATGTTCAGCGACTTTACGCCCGCAGTGCCGATCCTTCGCGCAAATAGTGATTGATCCGCGACTCCCAGTCCCGCATGAACCGCCGATAGAAGTCTGCGGTAAAGGACGCAACGAAGGCGTCTCCGTCAGGACCAAGGCTGGTATGGGCATAGGTGATATCCGCCGCGCACCCGCCCTCCATGGCACGCAGCTGGATCGAAAGTCGGCACGCCGTTACCTTTGGCGTGATCTTGATCATCTCGACAAAACCGGACTCAGGCTCATGGCGCGTGATGTACCAGATGGCGTCCGCGGGCGGGGCGGGTGTCAGGAAGATGCAATCGCGCTCCGCGACACCCGAGTCCGACACCACGAGCAGCGGGTCCCAGCCCTCGATCCAGTCCGCCTCGCGCACCGGACAGAGCAGAGGAAAGACCGCTTCGGTTGGTGCAACCAGGCGCTGCGTGTAGGTGTGGACAGCGCGAGTCGGCTTGACGATCTTCATGGGATCTCACTCGATCAATGAATGGAGCAGGAAACGAGGCGGGGTCTCGGATGAACTGGCCTACTTCTTCGTGTAGCGACCGTCGAATGCAGTGCGCCAATCGCCCTTCGCATCGGTGGACTCCCAGAACTGGCGAACACTGCCGTCAGGATTCGGTGTCCATGTGATCCGGTGTCGGACCACCTTCGCGTCGGCGCTCGTGGTCTGTCCCTCGAGCACCATCTTGCCGTCCATCAGCCCACCTTCCAGCAGCAGCAGCGTTCCCGACGAGTCGACCCACGTCTGGTGCCAGACCTTGCGCGGCGCATCGTAGACATTGAAGCTCGCGCCGCTGAACCCGCGGCCAGTGGTGTAGCTCTCATGCAGGACGCAACCGCCGTACGCACGTTCGATACGGTTTACCCCGGCCAGCTTGCCGTCGGCCGTGTGCACCTGCCACTCGCCCAACCAGAAATCGAACTGGCGATGTGCACTGTCGTCGCATGGAGCTGCGACGGCAGCGCGACTCAGGCACAGGAAAGCTGCAGCGAGACTGACACCCAGCATGTAACGAATACGCATCCGACACTCCCCGTGAGAACTTCGCTCGACGTCCGGCTTTCGAGTCGCCAGCGTTCCGGAAATCTACTTTGAAACGGTTGCTCGGACGGCCCACGCCCGCGCCGTCAGAGCCAGTGAGCCATCCGGTCGCACGGGGATGCGCGAACGCAGTCGTTCCCGCAGAGACGTCCGCGCGCCATCGTCGAGCGACATCGCATACGCGGGAGCCGGGCCCTGACCTCCCAGGAATGGCCGCCAGTAGTCCTCGAACGAGGCGAACGGGGTCGGGATGTCGATCGCCGTCACGGCAGCCCGATCGAGGCCCGCACCGGTCATGAGTTCCAGAAGTGCTTCGGGTCGGCACAGCGGAAATCGCGGCCCTTCGTCCAGGCCACCTGCATCACGATCGAGCTCGACCGCGGCATCCCAGAAGTACCGCATCAGTTCCATCTTGCCGGAGTAGTCCCAGACATACGCTGCGAGAGTTGCCCCGCTGCGGGCGACTCGCACCATCTCTGCGAGTGCGGCGCGCGGATCCGGGATGAAGTTCAGCACCAGCCCCGAGACCACCACGTCGACCGCGTCGTCGTCCAGTGGAATCGTCGTCGCGCTGCCCGGATGTATCGAGGCGCGGCCGGCGAGATTCTCCCTGGCCGTCTTCAGGAATCCTTCCGACGGCTCGACTCCGATGACCGACGACGGTGCGCAATGGTCCACGATGGCCGCGCAGAGCGCGCCGGTGCCACAGCCCACGTCCAGCCACCGCTGCCCGGCGGGAATGCCCAGCCATGCGAGGAATTCAGGAGCGACCCGACGGCTCCATCGACCGATGTAGTTCTCATAGGGATCGCCACGTTCCCAGGTATCGGACAACGCTCGCTCGGGCACGATCATCCCTTGGCGAAGTCCGGCAGGCAGGCTCGCGCTCGACTTCAGCCGCGTCCTGGCCATCCGGAAGCCTCTCAGAGCTGCCCAGCCAAGCCATACGAAGAGACCCAGTACGAGCGCCTGCGTCGCCGCGAACGGAGCCTCCTGCTGCGTCGGCGCCAATTGCACCAGCGGCGGGGTCTTGGCGAACAGTTGCACCACCAGTACGAATACGTTCATGTACAGCGCCGCTACCGCAGTGGTCACATACGCCGACCGCCAGCGGCCTTCGAGTTGCTTCCAGTAGCGTGCCGCCACACACACGGCCAGCACCACAAGCGAGACGGCGCCCACGACGTGCGCCGGCGTTGTCTTGGTGAACGGAAACAGAAACCCGGTCACGCTGGTGAGTATCGTGGTCAGGAGGAAAATTGCGGTCCAGCCGTCCATCCGCGCGCCCGCCATGAGTCCACCGACCACGACGAGTCCCGCAATGATTCCGACGACGCTGATGACCACGTGAATCAAGGTAAACATCGGCAGCTCGAACATCACTAACCCTCCTGGGATTGACAACGAAACTGGACACATCGACCCGCCTGCGCTAGCAGTGCGGTGCCGTTGTTGCATCGACCTCCGCGTCGGTTAGGCGAGCGACGAGTATCCGCCATCGACCGGGATGGCGGCACCGGTAATGAAGTCCGAGGCCCGGCTCGCCAGGAATACCGCAACCCCCTCGAAGTCCGCAGCGACGCCCCAGCGGCCGGCCGGCGAACGCGCCAGCACGCGTTCGTTCAGACCCGGCGACCTGTGCACGCGCCTGTCGGGTGAGATCGGTATCCACCCACCCGGGAAGCACGGCGTTGACCTGGATGTTGTCGGCCGCCCACGCGACCGCCATCGATTTCGTCAACTGGACGACGCCGCCCTTGCTGGCTCCATACGCCGGGGCGAAGGCGGCGCCAAAGATGGACAGCATGGAACCGATGTTGATGATCTTGCCTGCCCCGGCGCGCTTCATGTGCGGATAGACGGCGCGGGAACAGAGGAAGGCGCTCGTCAGGTTGGCGTCCAGCACCTGGCGCCACTGATCGAGCTGCAGGTCCTGCACAGGAACCCGGATGTTGACTCCGGCGTTGTTGACAAGGATGTCCAGTCGCCCGCATTGCTCCGTGACGTCGTGCACAAGGCGACCGACCGATTGTTCGTCGCTGACATCCACTCGCAGTGCAAACGCATCGGAGCCGAGTGCCTTCAGTTCGGCCACCGCCGCGTTCGATTTGTCCTCATTGCGCGCCGCCACCACGACGCGCGCGCCCGCCTTTGCCAACCCGCGCGCCATCCCGAGCCCGATACCGCCGTTTCCACCGGTTACAACGGCAACGCGTCCCGTCAGGTCAGACATTGATCGCCCCGCAATGGGTTGTGAACGCCAAGCCGCCCCGACGCTCGATGGAATGTGTCGGGACAGGCTTGATCCGCGCAGCGGACGATAGACCAGTGGCCGCAAAGTGGGCCAGGCCAGCGACGCGCTGCGATCGAAAGTTCCGGCCGCGCCTTCAGCCTATTTGACCAGACGCTGGCCGGCCTTGCAGGCGGCCACCAGCCGCGCCAGCCGTCGGGCACGGGTGGCCGGTTGCTTGGCACTGGTGACCCAATGCAGGATCGTCCTGCGATAGCCCAGTGGACTCGTCTCGAAGTACCGCCATGCGGGCGCGCTGATCTTCTTGAACTCGCGGATTTCCTTGGCGGTGAGCTGCAACGTCCCTGCCTGCTCGTATGAGTAGACGCTCGACTTGCGTTGCGTCCGCTGCGCAAAGGCGGCGAGACCCGCGGGTTGCATGCGCCCCAGCGTCGTGAGCGCGTGAATCCTGGCAACGTTGATGGCGCTCCAGATGGAATCCGGCCTCCGGGGCGTGAATCGAATCTGATACGAACGGTCATCGATACGTTTGCGGACACCATCGATCCAGCCGAAACACAGAGCCTCATCGACCGACTGGGGCCACGTGAGGCTGGGCTCCCCCGTGCCGACCTTGCGAAATCCAACGATGAGTTCCGTCACACGCTCCCCGTTGTGCGCAAGCCAACGCCGAAACGCGGCCGCGTCCTCGAAGAACACCGGCGACTGAGGCAGTGGCGGCGGTGTCAATGGCAACCTAGGTTTCGAACGACGTCGACCGGTGCGGCGGGGAGGCGAGAAAGGTCATGTTGACCAAGGAGTCAATTCGCATTCTGAATCTTCACCATGTGAATCTCATCGTGATAAATGCCGCCGACATACAAGGCCATCGGCTCCAGACCGTACTGCTGGAACCCGGCGGCGCTGTATAGCCGGATGGCAGGTCGATTGTTCGCATTGACGGCGAGAGTGACTTGCTGGAGGTTCGGCAGCGTCGCTGCGAAGTCCAGCGCGCACGCGAGCAGTGCCTGCCCAATGCCCTGGCCCCGCGCGGTCGGCACAACGTACATGCCCCGAATGAATCCCTTGTGTCTCTCCTTCAAGCTGGTCTCTCGCCCGAAACCGACGGACCCGACAAGCAGCGCACCACTGAAGGCACCAAAGAAGGCACGTTCGCCGGTGTCCCCGACCAGCGCTGCGAACTCAACCAGAGGGCGTTCACATTCTTCCTCGTAGCTCGATCCGAAGGAAGCGGGACTCTCTCGCAGCGCCGCCAGGCGAAGCTCCCGATATTCCGGGGCATCCTGCAACACGAGGCGACGCACGAGCATGGGGTCACCGACCTCTTGAGCTAGCCGGCAATCCCTGCTCGCCGACCCTGCCTGTTTGGGCGTGGGTTCACTCGTTGCCGCCGTCGCATCGGCATCGGGCACTCGCCGGATCCGGTGAGAAACACGCGTACAGTCACTTTCGAAGTGCGACAGTCACCAATGCAGAGCTGTCTTCGAGCGCGGTGACTCCGTGCAGAACCGCGCCCGGCAGATAAAGCAGTTGCCCGGCGCGAAGCACATGGCTCTGGTCGTCGGCCGTGACATCCATGGCACCTTCGATGCAATGAATCGTGATCTCACCCGGCACCTTGTGCGGGGGCAGGGACTTGCCCGCCCGGAGTACGAGGCGCATGACCTCGAGATCCTCGGACTTGAACAGAGCGACAGTTCTCTCGTTCGCGAGCCGCGCACCGAAGGGCTGAACGTCGACTGCCTGACCGGGAGAAGCATGCGGGATGGCCATGGCGGAGAGTATGCCTCGCGGACTCTGTTTCAGTGCAGGACGATTGCGACAAGCGCGGTGCCAGGCGGCCATCCGACCCGCACTCGCCCCTCGCGTGCGGAGCGGCCCGCGACCAGGAGGATCAAGTCTTGCCGTTTGACTCGCGCCGATTGGCAATAAGTTCGGCAAGGCTCGCTTCTTCCATCGTTCCGGGAGACGTCTCACCGATTTCGGACTGAAGCATCACCTTTTCTGCAGCCCGTTCCCGTTTCCAGAATTTGCGCCCCAAATCACGGCGAAAGTGACGTGCCCATTCGCCCAGTACCGTCAGCTGTCCATGTCGCTTGTGTGCCATGCCCCGAATTCTATGCAACCCAGATCGATTTCTGTCACGTGCTCGACCCCGATGCCAGCCAGCCTGGCAGGAGATCACCGACTCTCATGCAGCAGTTCCCCAAGTTTGAGCACGGTGGCCCAGTTCCTCGTCGTGACGCCGCGTCCGGCCCTGCCGAGTAACGCCGTGGCCGCCTTGCTCTGAAGTATGCCGCCGGCGCAGTGCAAGTACGCCGCGTGAGCGCCGATGACGAAGCGTTCCGGCGATCTCACCAAAGACGCCAGTTCGACGAGTTTGTCCAGCGTCCGGCGCTCCTGCGAGAACGCGACCAGAAACCGCGAGTGGTCTTCGGGCGACGGCACGATCGAGTTTCCGGCGACGGCAGCGTCGAACTCGCTGGACGACTTGACCACCACCAGGACCGAAAGACCAGGACCGTCACGCAGCGCCGCTTCGATGGCCCTTGCATGAGCACCAGGCGAACGACCGGCACTGGAGAACACGGCATTGCCACTGTTCAGCAGCGTACGGACGTCGGTGAAGCCCATGTCCTGCAACAGGCGCCGGAACTCCTCCATCGGAATGCGGTTCGCCTTCCCTACGTTCACGCCACGCAGAAGCACAACGAAGCGAGGCATTCCTGTGCGACCTAAACGTCGGCCTTCACTGTGCCTTGGGGAATCGGCTGAGGTGCTCGTGGATGATCTGAAGGCGACCGTTTTCCCTGACCAGCACTCGCGTCCCTCTGCCTTGAATACGAAACGGCTTGTCCTGCATGACGCCTTCCCAGTTGTACGTGTAGGTCACTGCGGCCGAGGCACGGTCTGTCGAAAGCACGGTGACGTCCGTCAGATAAAAGCGCTCCTTTCGGATCCCGTGCCCGCCCTGCCAGGTCTTCTCGAAGGCCGCGCGGACCGCCTGACGGCCAATGAAGTCGCCGTCGTTGAACCGGAAGTAAGCGCGCTCGTGAACCATCTCCTCGATCTTGCGAAAGTCCTCCTGCTCCGCAAGCGCCTCGAATCGCTCAAGGAACTGGACAACATCTTCCTTCGAGATCGCATCCTGACTCATCGGAACTGTCTCCTGTGCATGCACGACGCCGCTCGCCAAGAAGCAGCACACCAATATCAGGCGGCCCATCGTCACACTCCCGCTCAGCCCATACGCGGCACTTCGCGCTTTTGCATGAGGTACTTGATGATGCTCTCGGGATAGCCCGATATCTCGGCCAACGCCGCATAGCCGCGCTTGCGATAGAACTCCGGGGCCTGGTAACTGAGCGTTGTCAGGTAGAACGTATGGCAGCCACGCGCCCCACCCATAGCCTCGAACTCCAGCAGCAGCCGCGAGGCAGTGCCGGATCTCCGATGGTCGGGATGAACCCAAAGCTGCAGCAGTTCGCAGCATGCACCCCAGGTTCGCCCGACGGCGCCTCCGATGATCTCGCCGGACGGCAGAGCCGCAGTGACCGCGAGTGGACGTACATCGCCGATGGGAGCCGCGGCGCAATTGTGGGACTCGAGCCCCGCGTCGACGGCCTGCAGGACGGCGTCGGGAGGCTCATCGAACTGCTCATAAGCGAGATCGGGGGCGTTCATGTCTCGTGCGCCAATCGTCTGAGTTGATTGGTACGTGCAAGCAAGTCGCGCCAGTCGGGCCGAATGCTGGTTCGGGCCCGACTGCGCGCTTCAATTCGCCCGGAAGACACCCCTGACAAGTCGCACCTCGCCTTCCTCAAGACTGCGCCGCGCGTTCCCGGCTTTCTGCCCGAGATTATCGACGAACACCGCAAGGGAGAGCTGTCCCGACGCGGCAGGCGTGGCGTTAGCGATCGATGCGCGCAAATGAGCGTCGCTCGTGTCTTCGAATGTCTCGGCGATGAATCCGCTCCTGCCGAGAAGCGAGAGCATCTCTTCAGCAGAGACAAGGAAGCTGTCGGTCGGATCGGTGGCCCACGGAAGCGGGAAGTGGGATGGAGCCGCTTCCCCGGCGACCATCTCCTGGAAGGCGAACCGGCCGCCCGGCTTGAGGACCCGGCCGATCTCCGCGTAGAGTTTGTCCTTGTCCGCGATGTTCATGCCGACGTTCTGCATCCAGACGACATCGAACGCATCGTCGGGAAACGGCATGTCGAGAGCGCTGCCCTCGTGCACGACAACGCGATCGTCAAGGCCGGTCAGCTTGTTCAGCAGTTCTGCGCCGGCGCAGAAATCAGGCGACATGTCGAGGCAGTCGACACGGCAGCCTCGCGCGGACGCGAGCAGCCTGGCGGGACCGGCCAGGCCGGCGCCGATATCGAGAACCCGATCTCCAGCTCCAATCTGTGCCAGTTCCAGCAACTCGCGTGAAGCGCGGAGTCCGCCCGTGTGGAAGTGGTCCAGCGCCGCCAGTTCCTCGGACGACAGGCGTTGATCGGGATTCAGTCCGGCTGCGCGGAGCGCCGCCAGGATTCTCGCCTCGATGTCGCGAGCCGAATAGTGTGTTTCCAGACTAGCCATAGGTGCCCTACCTCAAGGCCCGGCGCGTTCGACACTGCAGGTCTGCTGCAGCGGATTATCAGTCGCGCCTGTAATGAACAATGTTGAAGCCTTCATCATCTTCCGGAGGTTGGAAGTAGGCGGTGATCGCCTCGAACTCTGCATCAGTTGTCCAGGCCGTCCCGGGAGGAAGATGATTGCTTCGATCCTTGAGTTGCTGTTTGCAGAGGGCATCCGACGCTTCTACGTAGTGCAGTTCGTGTTCTGCGGCTGCGGCTTCGAACAATTGCCGAAACCACGCGCGCTGTGTTCTCGTGTTGCCCGGAAAGTCGAGGACAACTGAATGGCCCTTCGTCAGCAAAGAAGAAATAGAGGGCGCAAGTGCATCCCTGAGTCGAGCGGAGTACTTGACGAATCCGGGGATGTCGGTGATCTCACCGGGATACAGCCGAGCCAGGAACTCGTCCTGCACCAGCAGCACGGCGTTCTCCCGCTCGGCCAGCTCCTTCGCGAGCGTCGACTTGCCAGCCGCCATCTTTCCGCAGAAGAAAATCAGCCTCGCTGAAGTTCGCATTTCTGTCGGGTGCCTGGCCAAGGACGACACCGGGTCTATCGTTTCTTCGCTGGCAGGCTGTTCTGGGCCACCGCGGCCTTCACGAGCGCCTTGAACGCGGTCGCGTCGACCACCTCCCCTTCGTGAATATCGATCGCCCTTCGCGTGTTGCCTTCCAGGCTGGAATTGAAGAGGTGCGATGGGTCCGGGACCCTGGCTCCGCGGGCGAAAGTGAGCTTCACGACTTTCGTGTATGCCTCACCGGTGCAGACTATCCCGTGGTGCGACCAGACCGGAACGCTCCACTTCCACTCCTCGGTCATCTCGGGGTCGGCGTCCAGGATGAGCGCCCGCATGCGGGCCAGGGTCTCCCCGCGCCATCCTCCCAGGTCGCCGATACGCTGGTCGATGAGCCGGGATGCGTCTTGCCCGGTCGCTTGCTCATGCTTTGGCGCCACGATTCAATCTCCAACGTTTGTGTTGCCTGTCCGCTCGATGGACGGGTTAGGAAGTGACACGGCGACGAGTGTTGATGGCGAACGCGAAGAAAAGTCCGATACCGAAGGGCAAAATTGCAATGAAACGAACCAGGAAGGACGCCTGCGCGGAGATCCAACCGAAAACCTCGCTGATGCGCTCTGCTCCGAACAACGGCGTGAGGATGCCGGCGACAACAATCACAGCGCCAATCACCCGAAGAGTCCTCGGCATGCGCGATTGTGTCGCCACAAGGATAAGCAGCGCACCAAAAGCGACGCGCACTGCAGCCACCCAGTAGAGCGTCGGCGGGGCCAGCAGCGAGCGCCCGAACTCGAGCAAAACGGCAGGCGCCACGAACCCAAGAACGCCCAGACCGGCAATGGCCAGGCTCATGAGCGTAGTGACGAGCTTGAGTACCTTCATGTTTCACCAACGAAACCTTAGGTCTCCTACTTCAGTGCATCACTGCTTTCCTGCTTCACACGGGCACCAATCTGGATAGCCAACCATGCCATCGGGAGGTAAGCCACCAGCAGGTCAAGTGCGATGAACCACGCGGGGGCGGGAATCATGAAGCTTGCCGCCACACCACCACAAAGAAAGACCGCGCCGATCACATAGGCGATTGGTGCCCGGTGAGTCGCCGCGATCAGGTAGGCAGCAAGCGCACCCGCCAGCGTACCCAGCGCATGCGCCAGGAACGGCATGACGAAGTGGCGTGGCTCGAAAAGGTGCATGGCTTTGGCGAGACTCTCCGCGCTGTTCACATCCACACCCGCAGGCGGAGGGATGAGCGAAGGGCTGAGAGTGATGAGCGCCGTGTTGACGACTCCACCTATGGCGATTCCTACAATGACGGCAAGCACGTTGCGCAGCAGCGTCGACATTGGAAATTCTCCTGAAGACCCAACGACTCAGTTCATCGGCCCGCGCAGGCGAGCGACGCCGCAGGAACGGAGGCGTGGCAACTGACGATCAGGCTCACTCCTTGTTATCTCCAGCACGGTCGCGCGCCGGCAGGGAATCACGAAATACGTCAAACGTCTTCCACGCCGGGACCGGTGGCGTGTACTCAGGTCGCGGCGCATATACCGAGTGCTCGACCAAGTGCAGTTTGTGCAGGTAACGAGGGCAGTTTGGAAAGATCTTGTTCGCTGTGACGCGAACTATGAAAACAGCCCCGGGGAATTCAGCACGCAATGGATCGTCGTCCCTGACCTGTGCCTTGCCGTTCACGCGGAGTCGCTTCGGGTGCTCGAAATCCAGGAAAAGCAGCCCGACATGTGAGTTGACGAGAACGTTTCCCCACGTTCGGTACATGCCGTTACCGTCGTAGTCAGGAATCGCAAGAGTGCGATCGTCCAGGACGCGCACGAATCCGGGCAACCCACCCTTATAGGAACAGTCGGGATGGCCCTGGGCATCCGCTGTCGCGATGAAGAACATCGGGCAGCGCTGAACGAACGCGCGATCCTCTTCGGTAAACGCCGTGCGTACGGTCACCTGCTCGAGACGGTCGGCCAGAACCCGTGTTTCACGGACGTCCTGAAGCTGCCGCATCCCATCGTGATACATCGGATCGTTAGCCATTCAATCCTCCAGGTAGGCGCCGTGGCCGAGGCCTAACGCGCGAGTTCACTGGCCCGCCGCGACAAGGCGCGACGCGAGAGTCCCGATCGCGCGGCGGCGGCGGAAGGTCCGATCGAGCGCGGGGTCGGGCCGCGAGGTCATGCTGCACTTCTGCCATCTTAAGTCGGTACTGCAAGTTTGCGCGGCCAGGACGCCGGCAACGGGGGAAGCTCCTCCCAGAACGGAATCACACGCTGTATGCGGCCGTCCGGGGCCAGCTCAAAGAGCGCATCGCCTCTGGCGCGCACCTCCCCATCCGGGCCGACGATGGCGCCACACAGCCGTGCACTGTTGAGAAAAATGTTCAGTCCCGACGCCAGGACCAGTCGACAGCCGGGCCAGTTCTGGTGAAAGCCGGCAATCTTTTCCGAAATCTGTTCGTAGCCAGCGAACACTCGCTTAGGTCCCCAGATTTCGGCGTCGGGGGTCAAGGCGGCCCCCAGCAGCTGCAGTCGCCGGCTCTCGTCGTGCTCGGCAAAAGCTTCGTAGTACGGCTTTAATGCGCTGAGGAACTGCAAGTCATCCATGTGAAGCTCCTGCCCTCCAGTGGCATCGTGCGGCCGAATTCACTTCAAGCCGCTTTCGTGGGCCGAAGCGCCTTGCGCACGACGAGCTTGAGCCCTGACCAGACCTCACTGACCGCGCAGACCTTGACGTCGACGAAGCCCAGCGGAAGCGCCAGACGGCGAATGACGTCTTCGGTGATGTCAGTTGGTACCTTGGAAGCCTTCTTTGGCCAGGAGACCCAAACGCAGGCCTCGGGATTGAGCTTCTTTCGCAGGGCGATGAGTTGCTTCGAAAGCGATTCTTGCTCGGTGACGAAGACATGTACGAGGTCAGAATTGCTGCCGGCCGCTCGCGCGAACTCGACTCCTGCTGGCAGCGGATGCAGCCAAGCGTGGTAGTCGGCCGGCGCGCCGATTGCCACAGCTCTGCAGCCCGACTTGTAGCCAAGCTTCTTCGCCAGAGGAGTTCCGGAGTAGCCGGGCTGAACAGAGGTCCTCATGCGGCCTAGCGTCCGTGCCTTGCCGCGTTGCGCTGAACGCGGTGCGGCGAGGTGTCAAAGTTGGACAACACCGCGCTGTTAGGGTGCATCGTATCGATCCGGGCGCGTTTGGGATTTGACTCGCGAATACGCGGCTTGAATTAGCGCCGCGAGTGCCTCTCGGTCGATCTCAGTGTCTGGCCGGAGCTTCACGTGCCGCATGTTTTTCCCGCTTCCTTCGAGCAGTCCGGCGGGATCCGCAATGTGCGCCCCCAGGAAGAAGCCCACGTTGACGTGCGCCGTGAATGCATTCACGTATCCGAACGCCGCGTCGCCCACGCACGCGGTTGGATGGCCATCGTGGAGCAGTTCGCGTACGTCGTCGCCGCATTCACGCATGCGCTCATACAAAGGGCGCGCAATCGTACCGAGCTTGCCTGCGTGGCTCTCGAACCATGCATCGACCGCGGAGTCTCGCTCGACCGCAGTCGGAAACCGCAACAATGGGACTCGATTTCTCACAGGGTCCTTTGAAGCAATCAACCGTCAGGGCCGTCGCGCCTGCAGCGAATTCTTGGGCGTTTCCTTGCGATGACCCACCAAGACCACCAACGCAATGCCACCAATGATCGCAAGCGACGCAGCCAGCAGACGTAGCGTTAACGACTCGTGCAGGAAGACCACACCGCCGAATGCAGCAATCACAGGAACGCCAAGTTGCACGGTTGCAGCCGTGGTCGATTTCAGGAACGGCAATGCCGTATACCAAATCGCATACCCCACCCCTGACGCCAATGCGCCGGAAAGAAACGCATATCCGACACCTTCGAGATCCAACGAGGCCTGGCCCATCGACGCCAGACTCAGAATCACCGCCATGGGCGCAGCTCGAATGAAATTACCTGCCGTGACCTGAAGTGGATCATCTGCCCCCCTGCCACGCAGCGAATAAACTCCCCAAGCCACGCCAGCACCAAGCATGAGCAATGCGCCTACCAACGGCGGTGCAGATAAGCCGGGTAACAACAGACTGACTAGTCCGCCGCAAGCCAGCATGAGGCCCGCGACCTGAAGCGCACGCATACGCTCGCCCGACCAGAGGCCAGAAGCAATCATGGTGGTCTGCACAGCCCCAAAGAGGATGAGCGCACCCGCTGCGGCAGTCAGTTGCACGTAAGAGAAGGAGAAGCCCGCGGCATACGCAAACAAAGCCAGGGCCGATAGCCAATTACCGCCGCCGGGGCGCGCACCGCCACGTATCAGAACCAAGACCCACAGAACCACTGCTCCGGACAGGAGCCGGACCGTTGTGAAGCTGGCCGCATCAATGTGGGTCTGCGCGAGCGCTGCACGGCAGAGCAGTGAGTTCCCCGCAAATGCGGTGAGGGCCAAGACTGTCAACGTCACTGTGCGCGCATTTGGCATCGACGCTTCTTTCGCAATGTTGACCTGGACGCCCAACTTCAAGCGAACCGGCGCGCCCTGGCACAGCGAATACGGTTGGACCGCATGCTAGTCGACGCTCATGCCCGACGGGCAGGCCGCGATGGATCTTCTGGTCGAAAGAGTTCCATCCAGCGCAGCCCGTCATCGACTTTCCAGTCGGTCCAGCCGCGCTGGCGATAGAAGCCATAGGCGCGAAGCGCGGTGTCGATGTCCGTCGTGAGCCATGCTCGTGAACCGCCCTGCTCCCAGAGCCACTCCTCGGCCGCGCTCATGAGCGCGTTGCCGATGCCCTGCCCTTCGTACTCAGGGAGTACGGCGATCACCCAGAGTTCACCCATCGAACGGTCGGCCATGCAGAACCCGACGGCCGAACCGGCATGTGTGCAAAGCCAGCCTTTGCATGTATTGGCGAGCCGCCGCGTAACACTCTCAGCCGTGATGCCCAAGGCATGCAGCTCTTCGAGCGTGTACGTGTTTTCGCGCGTTCGGGTGCGAACGTAGAAGAGCGCCGGGACGTCCGCGGCGTTGATCTCGCGAAACTGCAGGCTGACGTCTGCGGGCATGAGTTGCGTGGCCTAACGTTTCGCGTAACCGGCCGCCGACGCGCGAAGAGCGACGGGTACCCGCCAGCATTGCGGGTGGGCGGTGCGGTTCATGCGGGAGTCATGTTTCCAGCCATTTGTACATGACCAGCGCATCGACGTAGCCCGCGGAAGGATGATGAAAGGCCGTGGGTAATCGGCCCACGGTAGCAAAGCCGAGCCTGTTCCAGAGCTTCACCGCACCTTCATTGCTCGACGCCACGAAGTTGAACTGCATGGCCTTGTACCCCAGCTCTCGCGCGACTTGTTGGGAATGTTCGCACATGGCGGTGGCGAGGCCACGCCCCCGCGCCGCAGATGAAACCATGTAGCCACAATTGCAGACATGGTCGCCGGGACCCGCCTGGTTGGTCTTGATGTAGTAAGTGCCGAGGACCTTTCCGTCCTCCTCGCAAACATAGGTCCTTCGCGGAACCTCCATCCAGAGCTTTAGTGCCTGCTCCCTGGTGATGTCCCGCGGGTACGCATAGGTTTCACCGGCCGCAGCGATCTCGTGGAAGATGGGCCAGATCTGGTCGAAGTCTTCTCTCGTGGCTTCCCGGATCTTCATGGATCTCGAAGCTGGTCAGGTGGGCCCTTGCCGTTCGACTTCACTCAGTAAGCCTGACACTGCGGCGCATCGTCCGTGATGTCGTAGTAGCTGCCCTTGTCCGCCACAAAGGTGTGCTTGGCAACCTTGAGCTTTATGGTTGTGTCCAGGCACCCCAGCGCAACGCCTGTCCACTCGTAGCCCGCAATTGTTGGTTTCCAGAACAGCACAGATCCGCAGATGGAACAGAATCCCCGCTGAACGCTTTCGGACGACGGGTACCACGTGACCCGTTCTTCTCCCTCAACTCGCAAGGCTCGTCTCCGGACGTTGACGCCAACGAAGAAGTTGCCCGTCTGCTTTCTGCACTGGGTGCAATGACACGCTTCCGGCGGCTTCTCCAGCGGCTCGTCGATCTCAAGGCTGACCTCTCCACAGAGGCAGGTACCGGTGATCATTGGCAAGTCCTTTCCGAGCGCAAATGGGCTCGGCGTTTGAGCTACCCCGGTCCGCTACGGCTGGCGCATGAGTGTTGCACGACTGTAGACCTCGTAGTCCTGCCCCGGTGCCGCCAGCTCGAACGTCTCGACGAACTCATCCGGGCTGATGAACTCGTACGTCTCGCGCGCCCTCCACGAGTTGCTGAAGTTCTCGAAACTTTCGCTCTCAAAGAGCAACGAGCTGCGGACTTCCTTCCACGACGACATGGCGATACGTGTTCACGAAGCTCTCGATGTGGAAGTGGCGCAGCACCAGCGTCTTGCGAGTACGGTCGTAGCTGAACATTCCCCAGTGTTCGTGACGCTCGCCAGTCTTGTTCTTTTCCTGTGGTGCGTAGACGGACACGTTCGTCTCGTGCAGGTACCGACCGCCTAGTACAAAGGCATAGCTTCTGTTGACTGTAGCTTCGCCAGGGCGCCCGTTGGAGATGCCTGACCACTCGCCGATCAGCGGCCGTATCGGTTGCCACGGGTCGGACTGCGCGCTTGAGGGCGGTGGCAGCACCAATGCTCCAAGGGCCAGAAGGGCGCGACGACGAGAAGGCGAGTGGTTCACGACGTCTGACGAATGAGCCGAGCCGAAGGTTTGGGCGCCTTCACTTCGACGTTTGAACTGCATCTGCTTCGCATGGAACACGCTTGTGCGGGAACTCAATGACCCTCGACCTACCGGAAAGCGTGCCCTCGATGCGGCCGACCATACGCCCACCCGGCAGCGCCTGATACGTGACCTTCTGCGGAAAGTCGTGTGCCGGCGCCTCAAAGGACACCAGCCCGTCCGAGCTACTGACAAGTGCGAACGACGTTTCTTTCTGTTCCGATGGGAGCGCAACGAACTCCAGCTTTCCATTGCCACCGATGCGGAACTGCATGAACTCGAACTGAGCGGTTCTTCCCGCCCGGACAGTGCGGCTCATGCCGAGCATCGTGCCTCCAGCCGGAGCCAGCCAATGCTCCACAGATCCCGATTCACGGCCTTCGGCCGCCCAGCAACCTGCAAGCCAAGCCACAGCGACGAGCGGATCGTCCTGTGCATCGGCAATACTGGATGCAGTTAGAACTGAGGCGACAGCTACTGCGACGGATGTACGCATAACCTCCATTCAAGGCGCCCAACGATTGACATGAGCGGCAGGCCAAGCGACGCGAAGCGGCCTTTGAAAGGTCCGCTCGATAGAGGGGTCGGCGCCGTTTCCACCCACTCTGGACCGCGACAACGGCGAAGTATCCAGACCGGACGGTTGCCTCAATTTCTCACGCAAATGTAGTACTTGTAGCCAGAGACGATGGTCTTGTCGAAATTGCACTTGTTCGCAATCTCCGCGTCTGAGTTGATCAGAATGATGTGATTCGGGGCGGCGTGAGCCAGAGGAACGAGATGGCCACCCAGATGCGCGGCGATGAACCCGGCTGCAAACGCAATTGAAGCAACAACAGTAAGTGTGATCTTCATGAAACACTCCTTTGCTGGTGGCTAGGAAATGTCAACGCGTTCGGCAAGACACGCTCAATGGAAGCAATGCGGCGCTCTCGCGCGGGTCCGATTGGAGCTCCTGACGCCTAACAATCAAGTCATCCGGCGCGCCGCCGCCACGACTTGCCAGGTGGAAGCCGCGTGTCGGCGCGTACGGTTGAACGCAAGTTTCTTAGGCAGCCCACCGCAAACCGAGGACGCTCTCCAGCGCGACGCTAACGCCGCGCGTCACGGCTTGAAGATGTCGACGGGAAGGAATACGACCTGTTCGGTGCCCTTGTTCTGCCACCAGTGAGTCGTGTTCTTGTCGGCGAGCACGACATCGCCCGCCTTGTATTCCTTTGCTACGCCGTCGCGGTACTCGATCACCGTCCCTGCCAAAATGTATTCCAAGGTCGGTCGGTCCTTGTGATTGTGGACAGCGAAGTGACCTCCGGGCTCCATCGTGATGAAGCGCATCCGCAGTTGCCGACCCGACAAACCATCGATTTCACTTCCCAGATTCATTGCTCCGACAGGTTTCACCGCAACCCCTTTGTTCTCCGTCGGCGGAGTCTGCTGCGAGAGTGCGATGCCGGCTGCGATGAGACCGGCTGCAAAGATGCCGCTGACCTTCACAAATTGCATGGCCACCTCCATGGGGATCGCTGCGGACGCAGCGCGGGTGATGTTATCGGGACTCGCCCGAGGCAACAACGGCTGGGCGAAAGTAGACGCTTAGAGCGCCCGCACTGCCGTTTAGAGACTCGCCAGGGCGCGGTTCTCCTGCCGCGCCGGACGCTTGACATGAGGGGCGGCCGCAACCGGGCGAAGCCCGCTTACGGACTTTCCCTCGATGGAAGGGTCAGGCCTCGGGTTCGTGGCAAACCACTTCGATGTTGTGCCCGTCCGGACCAATGACGAAGGCTGCATAGTAGTTCGCGTGGTAGTGCGGGCGCAGACCAGGTGGACCGTTGTCTTTGCCACCCGCCTCCAGAGCCGCGCGATAGAAAGCTTCGACTTGCTGGCGATTCTCGCCCGTGAACGCCAAGTGAAGATGCGCCGGCTTCTCCTCGGTTTGGTACAGGCACAGTGAAGCCTTTCCCTTGGGATGGCTAAGCTCGACGCCACTGGGCGGCCACTCCGTGACAACAGTTACGCCGAGCGGCTCGAGTGCCCGGAGGAAGAACGCTTTGCTGGCGGCATAGTCGCTGACTCCGAATTTCACGTGATCGAACACGAGTTCACCTGGATTGTGTAGGCCCGCGCGAGGCCGAACTTCGCGCTTCGGCGGCGCGCCGATTGCGGCGCGTCTGCTGTAAGGACTTGTTGGGCCGCATGTCCGTTCATTGCGCTCTGTAGATCGTCTTGCCTTCCTTGATGGTCTCGACGACCTTGATGTCCTTGATCGCCATCGGTTCAACCTTGAGCGGATTCCCGTCGAGGATCACGAGGTCCGCGAGCTTGCCGGGCTCGAGCGAGCCTTTGGTCGCCTGCTCGCCGTACTGATGGGCGACGTTGATGGTCTGGGCCTTTAGCGCCTCCAGCGGCGTGACCCGCTGGTCCGCTCCGATCACCGCACCGGCCCGCGAGACGCGGTTGACGGCGGACCACATCATGAACATCTGGTCGAGCGGCGCGACCACGAAGTCGGTGTGGTTGGTCGGCACGAGGCCCTTGTCGATCGCGTCGCGCATTGGGCTGATGTACATCGCCTGCTCCTTGCCGCGGTTGGCGACGTGCGCCTCGGCGAAGTAGTAGGTGTGCAGCGTGTAGAACGAGGGGCGGATCTTGTACTGCACGAACTTGTCCAGCTGGTCCTTGCGCGCGAACTGGGCGTGGATCATCGTGACGTTCCGGTTCTTGCCCAGGTCGTCTGCCGCGACCTTCTCGTGGGCGCGCAGGAACGCGTCGATCGCGCCGTCGCCGTTGGCGTGGAGGTTCAACGGCACGCCCAGCTCGTAGACCATCTTCACCGCTTTGGCCACGATCGGCTCGGGAGCCGTCAGCTCGCCGGACCAGTTCTTCTCGCCGCCAGGCCCGCCGGTCAGATAAGGCTTGGTGAAGAACGCCGTCTTGCCCTGCGGCGAGCCGTCGATCGTGATCTTCACGCCACCGATCTTGAGGCGGTTCTCGTACTTGCCCCAGGTCTCCTTCGGATACTTCTTCAGGACCGCTTCCAGCTCCGTGATGAACGGGTAGGCGATGACGTCGATCAGCGTCGCCCCTCCGGCGGCCGCCCGCTTCAGGACGTCCAGTTCCTCGGCGTGGGTTGCGCCCTCGTGGGCGGTGGTGACGCCATGCTGCGCGAAGAGCTCCTGCCCGGCCTTGGACCACTCGACCTCCTGTTCCTTCGTCGGCTTGGGTAGCGACGCGAAGATCGGGAGGTAGGCGGTCTCCATGATGAGGCCGTAGGGCTCGTTGGTGCCGGGCTTCCGTACGATGACGCCGCCGGGCGGAGTCTTGGTCTTGGCGGAGACGTTCCACTTCCTCATCGCAGCTGAGTTCAGCACTGCGCCGTGCATCGATACGTGGCCGACCAACACCGGGTTGTCGGGCAAGGCCTTGTCGAGGTCGTCGCGGTTGAGCGGGCGGCCGTTCGGCATGACGTTCTCGTCATAGCCGTACGCCTGGATGACCTCGCCCTTGGGAATCTTGTTCGCGTCGCGATACTTCACAAGCTCGGCGACGATGCTCTCGGGGTCCTTGCCCGGACCGGCGGGAGGCGCATAGAGGTTGACCTGGTTCGCCACCGTCAGCGAGCTGAAGTAGTGGCTGTGCGCGTCGAGGAAGCCGGGAAGCAGCGCCCTGCCGCCGAGGTCGATGATGCGCGTCGCCACGCCCTTATGGGCCTTCTCCACCTCGGCGCGCGTGCCGACCGCGAGAATCTTCCCGTCCTTTGTCGCCAGCGCCTCCGCGGTCGGCTGCTTGTCGTTCACGGTGACGATGTCGCCGCCGGTGTAGATGGCGTCGGCGGCATCGACCTGCTGCTGCGGAGGCTGCGGCGGCTTGTCGCAGCCGCGCGATCAGAGTCGCTCCGATCAAGAGTGCGAGCGATAGTGTGATGGTCAATTTCACCGAGACAGCTCCTTGAACGTGGAATCCTGCGGCCCAACGCCGGCACTGACGATATCGCGTCTTCGAACTATCCGGTCTTCAAAGGCCCGACGACCTTGTAAGCATTGAAGATGATGCCGGACGGGAATGCTTGCGTCCTGACGAGCTCGAATGAGCGTGCCGGCGTTCCCTCCGCAAAGAAGCGCTTCCCCGTGCCCAACAGGACCGGATAGACGGCCAGCAGGACTTCATCCGCAAGCCCATGTTCGAGCAGCGTCGATGTCAGCGTGGCGCTACCCGAGAGGATCAGGTTCGGGCCGTCCTGCGACTTGATACGGCGAACGCCCTCGACGATGTCCGGTCCAAAGCCCTCGAACGGGCCCCATTCAAGACTTTCCGGACGGTGGGTCGCGATGAATTTCTTTGCCGCATTGAGGCGGTCCCCCATCGGGTTGCTCGGCGCCTTCGGCCAGAAGCCCGACCAGATGTCGTAGGTGCGACGGCCAAGCAGCAGATCGAAGCTCTCGCCATAAGCGGCGAGCATTGCATCCCGGCCAGCGGGGGTTCGGTAGGGCGCGGTCCAGTCGCTGTAGGGGAAATCGTCGTCATCGGACGAGTGCTGGATCACGCCGTCCAGCGAGATGTGTTCGATGATTTTGAGCTTTCTCATTTGAGTCTCCGGTCAGCCCTAGGCGTGCGCAGCGGAGGCGCCTCGTTCAGCAAGCAATGCGTCGAGTTGCGGCATTGCCGCGCGCAGCCCTTCTTCCATGCCCGTTGCACTTTGCTCCATTGCTTCAACGCTTGAAAACTTCGTGACGCAGGTCATGCGCGATCCCGTCGGCGTGGTTTCGAAGGTGAACTTCATCCCCGCCGGCATGTTCTCGTCCTCGGCGTTGTCTTCGCCGTCGTGCGCCTCGAACGAGCTGATTGGATTCACCGCGGTGAACTTCCAGGAGCCGCTCCACTTTTCTCCGTTCGGCCCGGTCATGAAGTACTCGGCGCGACCGCCAACTTTGAAATCATGACGCGTGAAGGTGGCGGGCCAGGTGGGTGGTCCCCAAAAGCGCTCGAGTTGGCGCGGGTCGGCATAGGCGTCCCACAGGCGTTGTTGCGGAACGGGAAAGTCGGCCACGACGGTGAGGGTGAGCTTTGCGGCGTCTTTGGTGACGGAAGTAACCGGCATGATCATTTCCCTTTCGGTTGAAGAACATCGTCGAGCTGCGCCATGCGCTGACGCCAGATGGATTCGAAGTAGTCGAGCAGCTCGGCAGCGCGCTGGAGCCGCGCGCGGTTGGTGGAGACCAGTTGCTCGCGGCCGTTTGCACGCTTCTGAATCAGACCCGCGCGCTCGAGCACGGCGACGTGCTTTTGCACGGCGGCGAAGCTCATCTGGTACCGCGCAGCAAGAGCGGACACCGACGGCGTCTCCGTGAGCGACTGCACCAGGATGTCGCGGCGCGTGCCGTCGGCCAAGGCACGGAAAAGCTGGTTGAGCGACTCTTCGCTTTCTTTTCTAAGTACAACCATATGGTTGTACGTTAACATTGCCCGATCGCTCTTGCAAGGCGTATTCGCTGCAGGCGGGCACTAGGCCTTCGAGATTCGTTCCCGGAGTCGCCAGGTTTGACGAGTTTTCAGACGAGCTACCAAAACCGCTGCATCCGACTTCTTGTGATCTACTTCTGACTTTCTCACTTGAGTCTCCGCTGTTGAGGGGTATCAACACCCAGGTCTCGACATCAAGTGATGTGTGTCGTCTGCCTAACGTTCGGCTAGATGGACCCTCTGCAATTTAGGGAAATCGGCACCGGTGCGATTGGTGTACGGCCTAACGTTTAACTTAAGCGGACCGCCGTCGGCGGGTCCGCTTGAAGGAAGGGTTGGCCGTCACTGCCGTTGGAAGTTGACTAGACCAGACTGCGCCGAACGTAGGCTCGGCCTTCGCCGTCTGTGCGATGCACTTGGAATCCGGCGGCAATGTACATGCTCAGCGGGCCAAAATGGTTTTGCGCGTCGCTCGTTGCTTTAGCCATTGGCCGTGCCTCTGCGATGTGGAGACCCTTCGCTTTCAGTCCTGCGCAGGCTGCATGCAACAGCGAGGTTGCAACCCCTGAGCGCCGATGCGGCTTGGCGACGACGAAGCATGTGATCTGTCCGATTCGAGCGGCGTCGGGGTCTGGCTCGTCTGCGAAGGAGTCCATCATTGTGCGAGGCGCCGCATTGCACCAGCCAACGGGTTTCCCGGCGCGGTACGCGAGGTAACCCTCCATTCGGTTGGCGCAGATTCGCTCGCAGGCTGCAGCGCGGTTCTCTTGCATGGTGCGAGTGGCCCAAGTGACTTTTGCATGATCAACGTACAGGAACTGACAAAAGCAGAAGCCCCATTTCGGGTTGTCGGCAAATGCCTCGCCGTCGAAGAACAGCAAGAAGTCCTGCATAAGGTCCGGAGCGAGCTTTCGGATCTCAATGGACGATTCGGTCATGCATCAATTCCGCGGGTCGCTCTATGTGACGCTTATCGTTCGACATGAGCGGTATGCCAACGGCTGCGAAGCAGGCTTTGGGCTGTCCGCTCGATGGAGGGGTTAGGTGTCACGTCTTCTCGTCTCACCTAAGAGCTGGCGCGTCAGTTGGTGAAGGCCGCCGCTCGATAGTTCCCTCTTCGTTGAGCCGCCGCTCTAACTGCTCGCGCCATCGGGCTCGCGACATATGGCCAGGTGTCTTTTCGACCATAGCCTCAGTGAGACTGTAAATCTCGGCGTCGGAAAGGGACAGGTCAAGCGAGACCGATACAGGGGGCACGTACCAGGGAGTCTGCGCAAGGAGCTCGATCCTGTTTCCCTCTGGATCTGAAAAATAGACGGACCAAGAACCCCCGTGGTTGGTTGGATTGATACCGGAAACGCCCAACCCTACCAACTGTGCATGGAGCCGCCGCAACTCAGCGAGCGCTATGACTCGGAACGAGATCTGATTGACGGTTGAAGGGCTTTGCGGTGCGCGACCCGGCACCAGAACTATCTGGTGGTGTTCGTCCGGACTTCGGGAGAGGAATACCACGTCGTTTTCACGAATGCGGGCTCGATCGGTTACCGAGAAACCAAGTACCCCAGTGTAAAAACTGACCATGCTCTCCATGTCGGTGACGTAGAGGCCGATGTGGGAGAACGCCATCTGCGGCAGTTGGTTCATGCGGACCCCCCGAAAGCAATTGCGCTCCGACGAAGCGGCGGAGTTTCCTGACGCCTAACGCCCAAACTCAGCCGCGGCGCCAAATTTGCGTAAGCAAATTTGGTGACGTCGGCTGGAGTGCCTTGTTGGGCGGCATTCATGGAAAGCTCGGGCATCTGACTGGACGAGCACGACTACGCCTCGTTGTAGGCTCTCTCGAGCTCAGCCACGTCGAGCTTCACCATCGTCATCATGGCTTCCATCACAGCCTTCACCTTCCTGGGGTCCCTATCACGGATCAGCTCGGTGAATCGTCTCGGGACAATTTGCCAGGAGAGACCGAAGGGGTCTTTGATCCAACCGCATTGCGTGGGCTTCGCTCCTGCCTTCACGAGCTTGTCCCAGTATTCATCCACTTCATCCTGATCCGCGCAGTCCACGTAGAGCGAGACCCCCTCAGAGAAGCTGAAGTACGGACCTCCGTTGTAGCCCATGAAGAGTTGACCACCAACGACGAACTCGGCGGAGCTGATGGGACCGTCCTTGCCCGTGCGGGCGACGTTGCGTACTTCGGAGTTCGGAAACGTCGCGGTGTAGAACTCGATCGCCGCTTCGAGCTGGTCGTTGAACATGAGGAAAGGTGTCACTTTGTTCATGGGAGTGTCTTCTCTGTGAGGGCGGTGCTCTTCTCTGCCCAACGACTGAAAGTAACCCGCCCGCGAAAGTGGCGCGTAGCGGCGCTGTAGCAGGTCGGGGTTGACTGACCAGTTAGATCTCATGGGATTAGCTTTGCGACCCTCTAAAAGCGGATGAGAGAGCACGCCAAAACGCCGCACGTTGTCGAACGCTTGAAACCGGTAGGCGCTCGAACTCAGCACCATTGAGCTTGACGTCCGCGAAGATTCCAGCAACGTCTTCGTGGAAATGCAAGAAGGCGGATGAGCGTCGGTAGAACGTGCCTGGCTTCCGTTCGACCAGGCCGGCGAGTCCACGAACACGAACCAACAATGGCTCAAGTTGCTGAAGTGTTGCAAGCGACGCATGCTTCATGCGACTTAACGTATCAGTTGAGCGGCACGCCGCTCTGACGATTGCCAGTTTGAAGTCATTTGCCGGCGCGTCCGCTCGAACACCGGGTTAGGCAGAAAGCTGTGGGCACTGAGTGGACGGTCACCGGAGTGAGCGTGAATATTCATCCTGTCCGATCCGGAGTATCCGCCTCGACTTGTGGTGGATGCCGGGGCATCGTTGAATCATGGCACGCGCGTTGCGTGCCGCGGCCCGGCGAAGCTGCCGGACCCAACTTGAACCGAGGTGCAGGCATGAACGCAAAGTTTCTGATTCCGATTATCGCTGGAACGTTTTTCACCCTATCGGCCCAAGCCCACGACTGTTCAGGAGGCACGGACGGCGGCATGGACGCCACCGGGAATCAATGCAACGACGCTGCGGCTTTCGCGACGGACGTCTCGTCTAGCCGCCCGACATCTCCGTCGTCACGCTCGCCAAAAACCGAAGCGAACAAAGCGCCATCCGGCAATAAGAGTGCAGTCAAGCCCACTGCCGTAACGCGCCACGTTCCCGCTCCCTCCCAGATCAAGCAAGGCTGAGGCAGCGAGGGAGGCAGGCATTCGAGGGCGTTCTGATTCGCAATGCGGCCTAACGCCCGCGCTCACCGGCGGGCCGAGCAACGCGAGGCCCGTCCGAGTGCAGCGCGTTGTTAGGCGACATGACCCATCTCCGATTCAGCGCGCGCGCCGGTAGTGCATGGCGACCGCGCCGCTGCGGAGCGGCTTCGCCGAGATCAACTCGAGCCGTCGCGTGCTGGGCAGCCCGCTCTCGTACAGGGTCGGGCCGTGGCCGGCAATCCTGGGGTGGACGAGTAACTTGTACTCGTCGATCAGATCCAGCCGGTCCAGCTCGGTCGCGAGCTTGCCGCTACCGAGGAGCACGCCGTCCGGGGTCGCGTCCTTGAGCTTCTGTACGCCCGTGCGCAGGTCGCCGGCGATGTGGTGGCTGTTGGTCCACGGGAAGTCCTTTCGCGTCGAGGACACCACGTACTTCGGCTTGGCCTCCAGCTTGACCGCCCACTCGCGCATCGCCGGCGGTGCCTCCGCGTCGCCGCGGGCGACCGCTGGCCAGTAGCTCTCCATCATCTCGTAGGTGACGCGGCCCCACAGCATCGCCCCGCCCTCGTCCATGAGGCGGGTGAAGAAGGCGTGTGTCTCGTCGTCGGCGATTCCTTCCTGGTGGTCGACGCAGCCGTCCAGGGTGACGTTGATACTGAACGTCAAGAGTCCCATGGTGTTCTCCGTTCGAGATACGCGACGAGCCGCTCGCCGTCTGGCTCCAAGGGCACGAGTCCAATTCGCGAGGTGCTCACCCTGTGTCGCCTAACGTTGAAGATGAGCGGCACACTGCCGGGACGCCCGCCAAGCAAAAGCCACGAATCGGCGCGTCCGCTCGATCGCAGAGTTAGGCGTCAATTTCGCGCGCAACCGTGAACCAATCTGGAGGGTACCCCGCAAGGGGCGACCTGACTTTAAGACGCGCGTAAGTCTCTTCCATGAAAGCGAGGGCAGTGCGCCCGCCCAACCTGCGCATGAAGCACTTAAGCACTGGAGCGGGAAGAAGTTCACGCCGGACGCAGGCCAGAACGGCGGCCTGGGCATGTTCTTGCTCTTGAGGGCGGCGTAGAGTTTCGCGCTATCCATTTCGGACCCCGAGAGTGACTTGTAGTGCGTAATCTCGTTCCTCAACCGAGTGAGCAACTGGGCGTCCTGCCAAGGTTGTGCGCCTCGATCAAGCGCTGGCTTTTGAAGCAGATGAATGACAGTTGCGTAGCGTTGAAGTGCGATCATGGCGCTCAAGGGTCTCGGAGAGCGGTTGGATGAAGGCTATGGATACTGAGTTGGCCTCGGAGCTGCCTAGCATGATGTGCGGGCCCATAGTTCAGCAACTTCCCATGAGTCCGCTTCCAATGCGGCGACAGACTGCATGATTGCGCCGGATGTATAGCCGAGGTGCCTCCGACCTTAGGTCAGCATCGACAGACTTCGGGGCGCCGTGCCCTTCGAATTTGCGTAACGCACGGCGTGTCATTCGAGCGGCCGCACTTAGAAACTGAGGAGCGAAGCAGTATCTTGTATCTAAGAATGCGCGCATGGGGACTGCAGTCTCTGACTGCCTAACGTTGGTCAATGAAGCCGCGTCGCGAAGCGACGTCAGCTTGAATGATTTGATAGGCCACATTGCGATCACGCGTCGCCCGAGACAACAACATTCTTTGCCAGAGTCTTAAAGCGAGCACCGTCTTTTTGCACAACGGTGATCGTAACGTGACCAGTCTTGCTGGTTTTGATATCCGTTATCGCGCCGGACTTGCCGGCATGAGTGCCACCAACGACTTTGCAGCGAGCGCCATCTACGAGCTTGCCTGGCAGTTGAGATGTCATCTGTACTCCGGATGCAATGCCGATCACTGCGCTTCTTGCGGCCTAACACTGAGTCAAGCCGCGCAATGAAGGCGTCGGCCCTTGAACGATAAGTTAGGCGCCTGTCGCGAGCTTTGTCCAGCCACCGCGAATCACGGCCGCACGAAGCTGGCAGCGGGCCGATGTTTTGCTCGCCTCGCACCCCCTTGCTATTCCGTTCAGTACTGTATACATTGACAGTAACGCTTCGCCCGGGAGCCTGCTGATGGTCACCTCCTCTTCCGCTTCACCGCCGATCACGCCGCGCCAGTCGGAGATCCTCGAGTTCATCCGCCAGGCGCTCACCGAGAGCGGCGCCCCGCCCACGCGCGACGAGATCGCGCGCGCCTTCGGCTTCCGCTCGCTCAACGCGGCCGAGCAGCACCTGCAGGCGCTCGCCAAAAAGGGGCTGATCGAACTCGTCGCCGGCACCTCGCGCGGCATCCGCCTGAAGGACAGCGTGCGCGAGCTGATGGCCGCGGCGCAGGAAATGGGCCTGCCGCTCGTCGGCAAGGTCGCCGCGGGCAGCCCGCTGCTGGCGCAGGAAAACGTGCTCGCGCACCCGGCCGTCGACCCGGACACCTTCAAGCCGCGCGCCGATTACCTGCTCGAGGTGCGCGGCATGAGCATGCGCGACGCCGGCATCCTCGACGGCGACTGGCTGGCGGTGCACAAGCGCGCGCAGGCGCAGTCGGGGCAGATCGTCGTCGCGCGCCTCGGTGACGACGTCACGGTCAAGCGGCTGAAGCTGCGCGGCGCGCGCGCGGAACTGATCGCCGAGAACCCGGATTTCGCGCCGATCATCGTCGACCTGCGGCGCGAGCCGTTCGCGATCGAGGGCATTGCCGTCGGGGTGATACGACCGGCGCTCTGACGCAGGTTCTGCTCCCCGCTTCGGGCGCCGTCTCGATCCCCTAACACCCACCCGCTCCACTTTTTCAGGAGGACGCACATGCGTGCGGCCACGGAGTTGCTTTCCCTGTTGCACACCGCCGGCGGTGCGTCCCTGTGGCGCGGCGACGAACGCCCGGCCGACGAAGCCTGCGGCCCGACGCTCGCCAGCGGCTTTGCCGAACTCGACCGTGAACTGCCGGGCGGCGGCTGGCCGCAGGGGCAACTGATCGAACTGCTGACCGACGACGCCGGCATCGGCGAACTGTCGCTGCTGGCGCCGGCATTGGCGCAACTGGCGCAGGCGCGCCGCTGCTCGGTGTGGGTACTGCCGGTGGACGCCTCGCGCACCGTGTCGCATGCGCCCGAAGCGCAGACGGTTCCCTATGCACCGGCGCTCGCCACCGCAGGCCTGGATCTGGCGCGCACGATCTTCGTCAAGCCGGCCACGCCGCGCGAGGGCCTGTGGGCGGTCGAGCAGTCGCTGCGCGCGCGTCATCTCGGCGCGGTGGTCGGCTGGCTGCCGTCGGCCAGCGGGACCGGCGACGGCGACTTCCGCGCGCTGCGCCGCCTGCATCTGCTGGCGCAGCGGCACCAGGCGCTCGCCTTCGTGCTGCGCACCACGCGCCATGCACAGGCGCCCTCGCCCGCGGTACTGCGTCTGCTGCTGGCGAGCGCCGGCACGCGGCTGCAGGTGACACTGCTGAAGCGGCGCGGCCGCCCGCTGCTCGAACCGGTCACGCTCGCACTGCGTCCCGCACACTGGGAAAGCGCGCGCGTCGAAGCCGATGCCGCCGCACCGCGCGTGCTGCCGGCGTCGGCCGCGCTGCTCGACACGCAGCGTCCGATGGACGCGCTGCTGGCCTGACCGCACTGGCCTGATAGCACTGGCCTGACGCACTCGCCCTGGCCTGATGCCACTCACCTGAGCTTCGGCGGGCGCCCGCCCGCGCTGCACCGTGGCCCTGTGGCTCGCCCTCGTCCTGCCCGCGCTGCCGCTGCAACTGGCCGAGCGCGCACTGCCCGGCATGGGGCCGCTGGCGATCGTCGAAGGCCCGCCGCAGCGTCTGGCCGTGATCCACTGCAATGCACCGGCGCAGGCGGCCGGCGTGGCGCCGGGCATGAAGGTCGCCGCCGCCCAGGCGCTGGCACGCGAGCTGATCGCGCTCGAACGCAATGTCGAACGCGAACAGGCCGCGCTCGCCGAACTCGCCGGCTGGGCCTACCAGTTCTCGTCGCACGTGGTGTTGCAGCCCGACGGGCTGCTGCTCGAAACCGGCGGCAGCGAGCGGCTGTTCGGCGATCGCGCCCGACTGCATCGCGCCATCACCCTCGGTCTCGACACGCTCGGCTATCGCGCCGCATTCGCCTACGCCGACGCCCCGCGCTGCGCACGTGTGTTCGCGCTGGCAGAGGCGCGCCAGGGCCGGCACGCCGCCTCGCCGGACCTTCCCCCGCTCGCGCAGGCGGACGACCTGCGACGCCTGCCGATCGAGTTTCTCGAATGGGATGCAGTGACGAACGAGACACTGCGTGCACTCGGACTGTCGGCGATCGGCGACCTGCTGCGGCTGCCGCGTGACGCGTTCGCGCGGCGTTTCGGTACGGGGCGGCTCGACGATCTCGACCGCGCGCTCGGAATGCGCAGCGACCCGCAGCCTCTGTACGTGCCCCCCGCGCATTTTTCAGCGCGCATCGAACTGCCGGCCGACATCAGCGAGACCGCGCAGCTGATGTTCCCGGCGCGGCGGCTGCTCGCCTCGCTCGAAGGCTTCCTGCGCGGGCGCAATGCGGGCGCGACCGAACTCGTGTTCTCCGCCACGCACAGCGCGCGCCGCGGCGTGGCTCTCGCGCCGACCATGATCACGCTCGCGCTCGCCGCACCGGAGCGCGATGCGCAGCGGCTGGCGGCGCTGCTCGGCGAACGGCTGGCGCGCGTGCAGCTGCCGGCCCCGGCGCTGACGCTCGCGCTCACGGTCGAGCGGCTGCATGCCTTCTCGGCGCTCAACGCCAGCCTGCTGCCGCCTTCAGCGCACGACGGTGATGTCGGCGTGGACTGGCTGCAGCTGGCAGAAACGCTGCATGCGCGGCTCGGCTCCGAACGCGTGTTCCAGCTGCAGGCGGTCGACGATCACCGGCCCGAGCGCGCCTGGTGCGCGCTGCCCATCGCCGTCGGTGACGAGCCGCGCACCACGCCGCCGTCGATCACGTCGGCGCCGCGTCCGCTGTTGTTGCTGCCGACCCCGCAGCCACTGCCGGTGCACGGAGAGCAGCCGCTGTTGCCGCCCCAGCGCGAGCCGCTGACGCTGGTCACCGGCCCCGAGCGCATCGAGTGCGGCTGGTGGGATCTCGCCGGCCCCGCCGCCGGCTCACCCGCACGTGCCGTGCACCGCGACTACTTCGTCGCCCGCAACGCGCGCGGCCAGTGGCTGTGGATCTACCGCGAACTCGCCGCCCCGCGCGGCTGGTTCCTGCACGGGCTGTTTGCGTGAGACGCGATGGCGCCCTCCCGATGACACCTTCCCGATGACACCTTCCTACGCCGAGCTGCACTGCCTGTCGAACTTCTCGTTCCTGCGCGGCGCGTCGCATCCGGAGGAACTGGTCGAGCGCGCGCTCGCGCTCGAATACTCGGGACTGGCGCTCACCGACGAGTGTTCGTTCGCGGGTTCGGTGCGCGCGCACCTGGCGCTCACCGAGGCGCGCGAAACTGACGAACCGGCACGCGCGTTCCGGCTGATCCACGGCACCGAGATTCAGCTCAACGAAGGCGATGATCCGAAGCGCCTGCGGCCCGGTGCCAAGCTCGTGCTGCTGGCCACCACGCGCGCCGGCTACGGCAACCTGAGCCAGCTCGTCACGCTGGCACGCCGGCAGGCGACCAAGGGCAGCTATCGGCTGAGCGCCGCGGACCTCGAAGCGCACGCGCACTGGCTCGACGACGTGCTGGTGCTGCTGCTGCCGCTGCGCCACTGGCGCGAGCCGCTCGACGCCGCGCGCGTCGAACAGGAAGCGCGCTGGCTGGCGGAACTGCAACCCCGGCGCGAGCTGGATCGCCTGCGAGCTGACGCGCGGCATCGACGACGCAGCGCAACTGGAAGCGCTGCAGGCGATCAGCGACACCACCGGCCTGCCGCTGGTGGCCGCCGGCGACGTGCAGATGCATGCGCGCCGCCGCAAGCGCCTGCACGACGTGCTGACCGCCGTGCGCGTGAAGACCCCGCTGGCGCAGTGCGGGCGCGAACTCGCGCCGAACGCCGAGCGCTACCTGCGGCCGCTGTACCGGCTCGCCCGCATCTATCCGACCGAGCTGCTGCTGCAGACGCAGGCGATCGCCGAGCGCTGCACCTTCTCGCTCGACGAGCTGCGCTACGAGTATCCGGAGGAGATCGTGCCGCCGGGCGAGACGCCGGCCACCTGGCTGCGGCGCGCGACCTACGAGGAGGCGAAGACACGCTATCCGGACGGCATGCCGGAGAAAGTGCAAGCGATCGTCGAGCACGAACTGCGACTGATCGCCGAGCTGCGCTACGAGCCCTACTTCCTGACCGTCTACGACATCGTCCGCTACGCGCGCTCGCAGGGCATCCTGTGCCAGGGGCGTGGCTCGGCGGCCAACTCGGCGGTGTGCTACTGCCTCGGCATCACCGAGGTCGATCCGGCGCGCATGAGCGTGCTGTTCGAACGCTTCATCAGCAAGGAGCGCAACGAGCCGCCGGACATCGACGTCGACTTCGAGCACCAGCGCCGCGAAGAGGTGATGCAGTACATCTACGCCAAGTACGGGCGCCATCGCGCGGCGCTGACCGCGGCGCTGCACACCTACCGGCCCAAGGGCGCGCTGCGCGACGTCGGCAAGGCGCTCGGACTGTCGCTCGACCAGGTCGACCGGCTGGCGAAGACGATGGCGTGGTGGGACGGACGCAAGATCATCCCGCAGCGGCTGGAGGAAGCCGGCTTCGATCCGGCCAACCCGGTCATCGCGCAACTCGCCGAACTCGCGGTCGAGGTGATCGGCTTTCCGCGGCATCTGTCGCAGCACTCGGGCGGCTTCGTCATCGCGCGCGACCGGCTCGACCGCCTGGTGCCGATCGAGAACGCCGCGATGGACGAGCGCACGGTGATCCAGTGGGACAAGGACGACCTCGACGCGCTCGGCCTGCTGAAGATCGACGTGCTCGCACTCGGCATGCTGAGTTGCGTGCGGCGCGCGCTCGATCATCTGCAGCGCTTCTATGGGAGTTCAACGTCCGGCCGGCGCTGGCGGCTGCAGGACATTCCGTCGGAGGATGCGGCCGTCTACGACATGCTGTGCCGGGGCGATTCGCTCGGCGTGTTCCAGGTGGAAAGTCGCGCGCGCAGATGAACATGCTGCCGCGGCTGGCGCCGCGCTGCTTCTACGACCTCGTCATCGAGACCGCGATCGTGCGACCCGGGCCGATCCAGGGCGGCATGGTGCATCCGTACCTGCGGCGGCGGCAGAGGCTCGAGGAGGTGACCTATCCGTCGGAGGCGGTGAAGGCGGTGCTCGAACGCACGATGGGTGTGTCCATTTTCCAGGAGCAGGTGATGCAGCTCGCCGTTGTTGCGGCGGGCTTCACGCCGGGCGAGGCCGACAAGCTGCGGCGCGCGATGGCGGCGTGGAAGCGCAAGGGCGGCATCGGGCCGTTCCGCGACAAGCTCATCAGCGGCATGCTGGCGCGCGGCTACACCAGCGAGTACGCCGAGCAGATCTACCGGCAGATCCAGGGCTTCGGCGAATACGGCTTTCCGGAAAGCCACGCGGCGAGCTTCGCACTGCTGGTGTACGTGTCGTCGTGGCTCAAGTGCCACGAGCCGGCCGCGTTCTGCGCCGCGCTGCTCGACTCGCAGCCGCTCGGCTTTTATGCGCCGGCGCAGATCGTGCGCGATGCGATGAACCACGGTGTCGAAGTGCGGCCGATCGACGTCACCGTCAGCGACTGGCACTGCACGCTCGCGCCGTCGAGCGCCGATCGCGTCACGGCCGGCGGTGCCTGCCGTACGACTCGGGCTCGAACTGGTCGCCGGTTTCAACGAAGCGGCCGGCGAACGCATCATGGCCGCACGGCGCGACGCGCCCTTCACCGATGCCGAGGACCTGGCACGCCGCGCGCAGCTCAATCGCGGCGAGATCAGCGCGCTGGCCAAGGCCGATGCGCTGGCCACGCTGACCGGCCATCGCCGCCGGGCGCTGTGGACCACGCTCGGCGTCGATGCCGACGCGCCGCGCACCGCACCGCTTGCCGCGCGCTCGCGCCGCGAAGCGCCGGTCGACCTGCTGCCGCCGACCGAAGGCCAGGACATCGTCGCCGACTATCACCACACGGCGCTGACGCTGCGCCGCCATCCGCTGGCGCTGCTGCGCGAGCGCTTCAACGCCAAGGGCTATCTGACCGCCGCCGGCATCGGCGCCGCACGCGACCAGCAGCGCGTGCGCACCACCGGCATCGTCACCTGCCGCCAGCGCCCATCCACCGCGAGCGGCGTCACCTTCGTCACGATCGAGGACGAGACCGGCACCGTGAACGTCGTCGTCTGGAACACCACCGGCGAGAAGTACCGGCGCGCGCTGCTGCACTCGACACTGATGACGGTCTACGGTCACGTCGAGCGCGTCACGAGCGGGGTCGCCCCGATCGTGCACCTGATCGCGTCACGGCTCGAGGATCACTCGCCGCTGCTCGGCGCGCTCACGATGCCGAGCCGGGATTTCCACTGAGCGCCGCGGGCCAATCGTGCACCTGATCGCGTCACGGCTGGAAGATCACTCGCCGCTGCTCGGCGCGCTCGTCACGCCGAGCCGCGACTTTCACTGAACGCCACTCGGGCCCGCGCAGACCACAGGCCGAAACGACCAGTCCTCGCGCAGGAAGGTTGCACGTCTGCCTCCCGCCTGCGATGCTACTGGGGCAAAACAATGCTTCCTCGCCAGGAAACCGAATGCACAAGAAAATCTTCATCGCGCTTCGGCGGCAGGAAATACTCCTCCGCGCGTGCGGGACCTGTCTCATCGCCTGCGCTCAGGGCGCGCAAGCCGGGGCACCACTCGTCACAGACGACGCGAGTGTCATAGACGCGAGATCCTGTCAGTTCGAAGCCTGGGTCAACGGTGCCCGGGGTGCTCGTGACTACTGGGCCGCGCCCGCGTGCAACTTCTTTCTCGGCAACATCGAACTGTCGCTGGGTATCGGCGGCATCAACCCGGCGGACGAACCGAGTTCGCAGCAGTTCGAGACGCGTGCAATTCGCCGGCAAAGAGGGCGTGTGGTCGGTCGGCGCGAGTCGGCGGAGTACGGCCACGACAACGGACCGACCGCCGAGGGCGCTTCATCGACCGCCTATTACGCGAAGGCGCTGTTCTCGTACTTCCCTGACGAGGCGCTCGAGATCGACCTGAACCTGGGCGCATCGAACGACTTCGGCGCCGGCACCATTGTCGCGGCCGGCGCCGCACTCCATTACGAATTCCTGCCGAAGACGACGGCGTTTGCCGAGCTCTTCCGCAACGAAAAGGGCCCCGGAAAGTATCAGCTCGGCCTGCGTTATGCGATCGTCCGGAGCGGTTCGAGGTTACGCCGGTACGGCGGCGTGTGGTCGGTCGGCGCAGTCGGCGGAATCGGCCATGACAACGGACCGACCGCCGAGGGCGCTTCATCGACGGCGTATTACGCCAAGGCACTGTTCTCGTATTTCCCTGACGAG
The DNA here is from genome assembly GCA_963724365.1 of uncultured beta proteobacterium. Taxonomy (GTDB): domain Bacteria; phylum Pseudomonadota; class Gammaproteobacteria; order Burkholderiales; family Burkholderiaceae_F; genus JALORV01. The sequence continues at coordinate 347,703 of CAVRUR010000013.1, forward strand.
GCGCTCGAGATTGACCTGAATCTGGGTGCATCTAACGATTTCGGCGCCGGCACCATTGTCGCGGCCGGCGCGGCGCTCCATTACGAGTTCCTGCCGAAGACGACGGCGTTTGCCGAGATCTTGCCGTAACGAGAAAGGCCCTGGGAAGTGGACCAGTTCGGCCTGCGCTACGCGGTCGTCCCGGAGCGAATTCGAGGTGTATGCCAGCTATGGCAACCGGCTCGGGAGCGCGAGTGGGGATTCCTGGTGGACCGTCGTGGGAATTCGAATCAATACCGCACCGTTTCTGCCTTAGGGCGGACGCAGCGCACCTTCGACCCTTGGTCGGCTGCAATCCGTGCGGCTTCAGTGCAGCTTGACCCGCGGCTCGAGTCGCTCGCGCATCAGGCGGCCCAGCGTGTCGAATGCCACTCGCATCACCCCGTGGATCGACACCTGGTGCATCTTGTAGAGCGAGGCGTACATCAGGCGCGCGATCAGTCCCTGGATCAGCATGCTGCCGCCGATGAGCCGGCCCATCAGCGTACCGACCGCGGACAGTTCTCCGAGCGACACCAGCGAGCCGAAGTCGCGGAAGTGGAACTCGGGCAGCGGCCGCCCCGAGAGCCGTGCCTTGATGGATCTCGCGAGCAGCGTCGCCTGCTGATGCGCGACCTGGGCGCGCGGCGGCAGGATGGCGTGGCCCGCATGACCCAGCCACGGCGCTGCGGCGCAATCGCCAAAGGCAAAGATGTCGGGGTCCTGCGTCGTCTGCAGCGTGGGACCGACGACCAGCTGGTTGGCGCGGTTGACCTCGAGCCCGTCGAGCGAGCGCAGGACTGCGTGGCGCCATGATGCCCGCCGCCCAGACGACGAGGTCGGCTTTGAAGAACGTGCCGGCGGCGGTGTGCACGCCGCCGGCATCGACAGAGGTGACGCGCTGACCGGTATGCACGGCGACGTCGAGCCGCTGCAGCAGCTCGGTCGCCGCGGACAGCAAGCTGCTCAGACAGCGGCGGCAGGATGCGTGGCGCAGCCTCGAGCAGCGTGAGATGGATGTTGCGCACCGGGTCGAGGTGCTCGAGTCCGTAGCCGGCATGCGCGCGCGTGGTCTGCCGGATCTCGGCCGCGAGCTCGACCCCGGTGGCACCGGCGCCGATGATGACGATGTCGACCTGCGCCGACTCACCGGCCGCCGCACGCGCGTCCGCACGCACACAGGCCGCCAGCAGGCGCCGATGGAAGCGCTCGGCGTCGACCCGCATGTCGAGCGAGATCGCGTACTCGGCCACACCGGGCACACCGAAGTCGTTGCTGACGCTGCCGACACAGATGATGAGCGTGTCGTAGCCCAGCGTGCGGCGCGGCAGGATTTCCTCGCCCTCGACCGACTGCACCGCATCGAGCGTGATCTCGCGGCGCGCGCGATCGAGCCCGGCCAGCGATCCCTGCGAAAACCGGAATCCGTGCCAGTGCGCGATCGCCGGGTAGTCGAGGTCGTGCGAGTCGGCGTCCATGCGCCCGGCTGCAACCTCATGCAGCAACGGCTTCCACACGTGGGTGTCATTTCGGTCCACCAGCGTCACGCGCACCGAGCCCTGGCGTCCGTAGCGATCACCGAGCCGGGTTGCCAGCGGCAGGCCGCCGGCACCACCCCCGATGATCACGATTCGATGCGCATCCGTCGCGCTCACGCGCGCTGCCCCAGCGCATCCACCGTGCCTCCAGCGCGCACGACGCTGCGGCAGGGATTGAAACCGATCGCATAAGCAAGGTCGGCCGGTCGCTCGACGTCCCATAGAACGAAGTCGGCCACCTTGCCGACCTCGAGCGTGCCGACGTCTGCATTGCAATCCGAGTGCACGTGCCGCGACCGCCGTGGTGCCCGCCAGTGCTTCCATCGGCGTCAGGCGGAACAGCGTGCAGGCCATGTTCATCGCGAGCAGCAGCGACGTCATCGGCGACGTTCCAGGATTGCAGTCGGTCGCCACCGCCATCTTCACGCCTGCTGCGCGCAACGCATCGATGGGTGGCACGCGCGTCTCGCGCAGGACATAGAACGCGCCGGGCAGCAGCACGGCCACCGTGCCGGACTGGCGCATCGCCGCGATGCTCTGCTCCGAGAGGTACTCGAGATGATCGGCCGACATCCCGCCATACCGCGCTACGAGCGCGGCACCGCCCTGGTCCGACAGCTGCTCCGCATGGAGCTTGACCGGAATGCCCAGCCTCGCCGCCGCGCGAAACACGCGTTCGGTCTGCGCGGACGTGAAGCCGATCGACTCGCAGAACGCGTCCACCGCGTCGACCAGACCCTCACCGGCGAGCGCCGGCAGCATGCGTTCGCAGACCTCGTCGATGTAGGCATCTGCCCGGCCTGCAAACTCGGGCGGCACGGCGTGCGCACCAAGAAACGTGGTGCGGACCGTGACCGGCAGGTCTCGTCCGATGCGGCGCGCCGCGCGCAGCAGCTTGCGCTCGGAGTCGAGATCGAGCCCGTAGCCGGACTTGATCTCGAGCGTCGTGACGCCCTCCGCCAGCAGTGCGCGGACACGAGGCTCGCTGGCACGGATCAGCTCGTCTTCAGACGCGGCCCGCGTTGCGCGCACGGTCGACAGGATGCCGCCGCCGCGTTGCGCGATCTCGGCATAGGTGGCGCCGTTAAGCCGCGCTTCGAATTCGTCGCTGCGGTTGCCCGCGTAGACGATATGAGTGTGGCAATCGATCAGTCCCGGAGTGATCCATGCCCCGCCGCCATCGATAGTCTCAACCGCCCGCAGTTCAGCGGGCAGGTCCGCACTGCGGCCCCAGCCAGGCGATCCGCCCCGCGCGCACCGCCAGTGCCGCATCGCGGATCTCGCCGTACCCGCGAATCGATCCCGTCATCGATCCCGTTTCGGCCATCGTCGCCAGATGGACGTTCGGTCCACAGACTATCGCAGCGCACGCGCGACTCCGTTGGCGATGCGGGCGGCGATGCGCGCGGCCACCGCGGCCGTCCGGCCGTCGGCGTCGAAGCGCGGATTCATCTCGGCGATATCCGCCAGGCGCACCTTGCCGCTCGCGCACACAACATCGATCAGCGGTTCCAGCACGTCGAGTCCGACGCCACGCGGCGCGGGCGCGCTGACGCCTGGCGCCACGGCCGCGGGCAGCACATCGAGGCAGACGGTCAGGTAGACATCGTCGACGGCCGCAATGAAGGACGTCAGCGCGTCGCTACCCAGGGTTGCGTCGAGAGTCTCGTCCAGTTGAACCCGCACACCGAGTTCGCGCGCGCGCGCGAACAGTGCTTCGGTGTTCGAGTAGCGGCTGACGCCGAAGCACGCGTACCGAAACTCCCAGCCGCGCGCTTCGCAGTCCTGCGCGATCTGCAGGAACGGCGTGCCGGACGTGGCGCGGGCGTCGCGCCGCAGGTCAAAGTGCGCGTCGAAGTTGACGATGCCGACGCGCGGCGCCCCTACGGTCTCGGCAAGATGCGTGGCAAGCCCGGTGAACGACCCCCAGGCCATCTCGTGCCCACCCCCAAGTACCAGCGGAAAGCGCCCGGCACCGAGTTGCTGTGCAACCGAAGCAGCAAGCGCCTGCTGTGCCGCCTCGAGCGCGTCACCCGCACAAACGACATCACCGCCGTCGGCGAGCAGCGTGCACTCGTGCACCGGCATGTTGCGCAGGGCACGCCGGATCGCGCGAGGACCTTCGGCCGCGCCAATGCGACCGTGATTGCGCGCAACTCCGGCATCGCACGCGAAGCCCAGCAGCACCGTCGTGTCCGGCGCAGTGGCCGGCGCCAGCGGCTGCATGACCTGATGCCAGCGCCGCCCGAGCGCGCCTTCGGCGTCATCGATGCGGCCCTCCCACACCGACATGTCGACGGTCGTCACGTGACCCCTCAGGCAACGGGCGCGAACAGATCGCGGCAGCCGGCGCTGAGCGATCCCGCGGCCACCAGATCTGTGGCGGCCGCGATGTCGGGCGCCAGGATGCGATCGACCTCGTAGAACGGCACGCGCTCGCGCAATCCGCGATGCACGGCTGCCAGGCGCGGCGAGGTCGCGAGCGGTCGATGGAAGTCGATGCCCTGGGCCGCGGCCAGCAGCTCGATGCCGACGATGGTCGCCGTGTTGGTCGCCATCTCGTGCAACCGGCGCGCGGCGAACGTCGCCATGCTGACGTGGTCCTCCTGGTTGGCCGAGGTCGGCAGGCTGTCGACGCTCGCCGGATGCGCGAGCGACTTGTTTTCCGAGGCCAGCGCCGCCGCGGTCACGTGCGCGATCATGAAGCCGGAGTTGACGCCGGGGTCGCGCACCAGGAACGGCGGCAGGCCGGACAGCGTCGCATCGATCAGCAGCGCGATGCGCCGCTCCGACAGCGCGCCGATCTCCGCAATCGCGAGCGCCAGCGTGTCGGCCGCAAACGCCACCGGTTCGGCGTGGAAGTTGCCGCCGGACAGGACCTCGTCGGCCGCCGAAGCACCTTTGCGCGCAAACACCAGCGGGTTGTCGGTCACTGCGTTGGCCTCGGTCAGCAACGTGCGCGCGGCCTGCGCAATGAGGTCGCGACAGGCTCCCATCACCTGCGGCTGGCAGCGCAGGCTGTACGGGTCCTGCACGCGATCGTCGTTGACCAGATGCGAGGCGCGGATCGCGCTGCCGGCCAGCAGTTGGCGGTAGGCGTGTGCCGTCGCGATCTGGCCCGCATGTCCGCGCAGTTCATGCAGCCGCGGGTCGAACGGCGCGTCGCTGCCCTTGGCCGCGTCGATCGCCATGGCGCCGACCACCACCGCCGCTTCGAACACGCGCTCGGCCATGAAGAGGCCATGCAGCGCCAGCGCGGTTGAAATCTGCGTGCCGTTGATCAGCGCCAGCCCCTCCTTCGCGCCGAGCACGACCGGTGCGATGCCGGCCGCGGCGAGCGCCGCACGCGCAGGCTGGCGCACGCCGTTGACGCGCACGTCGCCCTCGCCCAGCAGCGCCAGCGTCAGGTGCGACAGCGGCGCAAGGTCACCGGATGCGCCGACCGAACCCTTGGACGGGATGCACGGGACGATGCCGGCGTTGACGAGTGCAATCAGCGCTTCGACGATCAGCGGCCGCACGCCCGAATGACCGCGCGCCAGGCTGGCAATCTTCATCACCAGTGCCAGCCGCACGACGTCGTCGCTCAGCAACGCACCCGTGCCGACCGAGTGCGACAGGATCAGGTTGCGCTGCAGCTGCTGCAGTTCTGCGTCCGGAATGCGCTTCTTCGCGAGCAGGCCGAAGCCGGTGTTGACGCCGTAGGCCGCGTCGCCCCTTGCAACGATGCGCTGCACCGCCTGCGACGATGCCTCGATCGCCGTCCACGCGTCGGTCGCCAGCGCCAGCGGACCCGGCGCCTGCCACACGCGCCGCAGATCGTCGAGCCGCAGGCGGCCCGGAGCGATCGTCAGAGTCACGTCTTCACCATCGGCAGCTTCAGCCCGTTGCGCTGCGCACAGGCGATCGCGGTCGGGTAGCCGGCATCGGCGTGCCGCATCACTCCCGAGCCCGAGTCGTTGACCAGCACCCGCGCCAGCCGCCGCGCGGCGGCCTCGGTGCCGTCGGCGACGATCACGACACCGGAGTGCTGCGAGTAGCCCATGCCGACACCGCCGCCATGATGCAGCGACACCCAGGTCGCGCCGCCGGCGGTGTTCAGCAGCGCATTCAGCAGCGGCCAGTCGGACACCGCGTCGGTGCCATCGCGCATCGCTTCGGTTTCACGGTTCGGGCTCGCGACGGACCCGGTGTCGAGGTGATCGCGGCCGATGACGATCGGTGCCTTCAGCTCACCCGTGCGCACCATCTCGTTGAACGCCAAGCCCGGCGAGATGACGCTCGCCCAGTCCGAGCCAGCAGATGCGCGCCGGCAGCCCCTGGAACGCAATGCGTTCACGCGCCATGTCGAGCCAGCGATGCACATGCGTGTTGGCCGGAAAGAGCTGCTTGATCTTTGCGTCCGTCTTGTAGATATCTTCCGGATCGCCCGACAGCGCGACCCAGCGGAACGGTCCCTTGCCTTCGCAGAACAGCGGCCGGATGTAGGCCGGCACGAAGCCCGGAAAGTCGAACGCATTCTTCACGCCCTGGTCGAGTGCGACCTGGCGGATGTTGTTGCCGTAGTCGACGACCTTGGCGCCCAGCGCCTGGAAGTCGAGCATCGCCTGCACATGCGCCGCACACGACGCGGCCGCCGCGGCGGTCAGTTCGGCGTGCTGCGACGGATCGGCCTGTGCCGCCTGCCAGCGCTCCACGCTCCAGCCGGCCGGCAGGTAGCCGTGAATGAGGTCGTGCGCCGAGGTCTGGTCGGTGACGAGGTCGGGCATCACGCCGCCGGCGCGCGCACGCCGCACGAGTTCGGGCAGCACCTCGGCGGCATTGCCGAGCAGGCCGATCGAGACCGCCTCCTTGCGCGCGCAGTGCTGCTTCACGAGCGCGAGCGCGTCGTCGAGGTCGCGCGCCTGCTTGTCGAGGTAGCGCGTGCGCAGGCGGAAGTCGAGGCGCGACTGCTGGCACTCGATGTTCAGCGACACGGCCCCGGCGAGCGTGGCGGCCAGCGGTTGTGCGCCACCCATGCCGCCGAGGCCGGCGGTCAGGATCCAGCGCCCGCCCCACTCAGTCAGCGCCGCCGAAGTGCTGGCGGCCGGCTTCGCCGAACGTCTCGTACGTGCCCTGCACGATGCCCTGGCTGCCGATGTAGATCCACGATCCGGCCGTCATCTGGCCGTACATCATCAGGCCCTTGCGGTCGAGTTCGTTGAAGTGCTCCCACGTTGCCCACTTCGGCACGAGGTTCGAGTTGGCGATCAGCACGCGCGGCGCATCGGGATGCGTCTTGAACACGCCGACCGGCTTGCCCGACTGCACCAGCAGCGACTCGTCGTCGTCGAGCTCGCGCAGCGTCGCCAGGATCGTGTCGAAGCAGGCCCAGTCGCGCGCCGCGCGCCCGATGCCGCCGTAGACGACGAGACGCTTCGGGTCTTCCGCGACTTCGGGATCGAGGTTGTTCTGCAGCATGCGATAGGCGGCCTCGGTGAGCCAGCTCTTGCATGAGAGCGCAGCACCGCGCGGTGCGCGTATCTCACGGCGTTCGTCGAAACGTGGATCGGCTGCGAGCCGCGATGATTCTGCCGGTGCGTTCATTGTCGTTCCTCCTCGACGGCCTCGACAGGGAGCCTCAGGAAAACGGCCGCGAATTGAAGTCTCGCACGGTTGAACGCGCACGGCGATGGCGGGGTCGGCCCGCGCACGAATCAGGGATCGTATTCCGGCAGGACTGAGGTCCTGCGCGCCCGTGCCGCAGGCGGCAGGGCTAGCCTCACGGGGCCCTTGCCCAGGGCCAGCGATCAGGGCTGCGTCGGCAGGCCCTGCGCGACCCACTCGGGCATGCCGCCCCGCAGCCAGTACACGCGCGTGTAGCCGGCGTCGCGCGCGGCCTTCGAGGCCTTGAACGACTTCCAGCACTCCGCGCCATTGCAGAAGAACACCACCGCGTCAGCCTTGTTGAGGCTCGCAAGTCCCGCGAACTGGTCCTTCTTCACGTCGTAGTCGATCTCCTTCAGGCTCTTCTCGACGTACGGGAGATTCACCGCCCCGCGGGCATGTTTGGTCGCGAACTCCTTCTCGGTGCGAACATCGACCAGCTTGGCTCCCTTCTCCGCAAGCTCGTACGCGGCACGTGCGGTGACGCGCTGCACACCGGTGAGTTCGGCCGGCGTGAAGATTCCGAGACTGGCCACGTACTCGTAGGGAGCCGCGTCGCTGGTGGGACGCAGGCGCGCTACACCCGGAATCACGAAGTCCGGGGAGGTGACCCACTGCACGACGGCCGCCTTGACGTTGGCCGGCAGCGACTTCTTCACGACCACGCCCAGTCCGCCCGGCATGGGCTGGGATGTCGCGAGCACCTGTCCCGGTGTCTTCTGCCCCTTGCTCCATTCGATCCATTCACTCTCGAGCGCAACCGTGGCATCGGCGCCGCCGCCGGCCAGTGTCAGCAGGCCGGCGCCACTGGTCTGTCCGTAGGTCACGTTCTTCAGCGCACGCGTGGTCATTCCTTCCTGGGCGAGCAGACCGCGCGCGACGTAGCTGCGCAACGAGTCCTGCTGCGGAAAGTAGGCGCGCCGGCCCTTGAGGTCCGCGACGCCTTTGAAGTCGCTGCGGCCGACCAGCACGTACTTGTTCGACAGGCCGGTCGAGGCGACCAGCTCGTAGCCGTGGATCAGCGCCGACGCCGTCACGTGGGGCGGCGCGATGATGATGTCGTTTTCTCCGGTCCGGGTCGAGCGCATCGCATCCGTCAGGTCGCGCTGCGGCAGGACGATCGCGCGCATGCCGGCAAGCTTGCCGAGACCTGTATTGGCGACCGCCAGGGTCAGGAAGTCACTCGACAGATCCGATGAGTCGAGCACGACGACGGCACGCAGGGTGCCTGCATCCTTGGCCGCGGCCGCCGGGGCCTGGGCCAACGCCGGAAGCGCAGCGCCAAAGGCCAGTCCTGCTCCGGCCAACCACCCGAGTATCCGAGTCTGGTTCACGTTCATGAAAGTCCCCTCGACAGTCGCCCGGCCACGAACGGCTTATCGGCGTGCGCCATGGCCTCTTGAGTCCCGCATTGGCGAAGCGCCAGTGCGGGCCTGCTCATTTGACCGCAAATGGGCCGTCGATGAATCGCGCGGAAGCGGGTCAAGAGCCCTGCACTCCGCTCGATTCGGGCCGGGGTCCGTCCCGGGACACCCGCCTGGCGACCGTCCACTCCCGCGGCCACCGGACGGCAAGAGGGTCCGAACCGCGCCGTCCCAAGCCGTTGGCGCATCGACAACGGGCGAGGCTGGGTACGCACCGTTCAGGATGCGAACTCCAGCACCACGCGTCGTGTCCGGGCGCTTTTCTTCTCGATCTTCGCGACGCGCACCGCACCGATCTCAGCCGTGTTGCTCACATGCGTGCCGCCGCATGGCTGCAGGTCGACGTCCTGCACGCGCAGCAGTCGCACGCGGCCGAAGCCGATCGGCGGGCTGACGCTCATCGACTTCACGAGCTGCGGATTAGCAAGCATCTGCTCGTCGGTGATCCACTCGCAGCTGACCGGGTGGCCGGCCGCGATCAGGCGGTCGAGGCCGGCCTGCACTTCGCCTTTGTCGAGCAGATCGGTCATCGCGAAGTCGAGTCGTGCGTAGTCGCTGGTAATGCTGCAACCATCGACCAGTTGCCGCACGACGGCGCACAGCAGGTGAGTCGCCGTGTGGAACCGCATGTGGCCGCAGGCGCCGTTCCCAGTCGATCTCGGCATGCACCGCCATGCCGGGCTGCAGGTGATCGCGCCAACCGCTGGCAGGATCGAGCAGATGCAGGGTGTCGTCCGGCGTGGCGCCTTCGTGCCTGCTCTTGCGGGCATCCGCGACCCGCAGTCGCGTGCCGTCGGCCGTCACCAGCCAGCCGCTGTCGCCGGCCTGGCCACCGCCGAGGGGATAGAACACGGTACGGTCGAGTTCTACGCCCTCCTCCGAAATGCGGGTGACCCTGGCGTCGCAGGAACGCAGATAGGCGTCGCTGCGGAACAGTGCCTCGGTCATGTTGGCCGGTTCCGGGCAGCGAAAGTCATGTGTCGGTGGTCCCGCCTAGTTCGTGCCGCGAGCGGCAGCGAACGCCGATCTGCGACGGCGCAGTGCACGCGCGGGCGGGACGGAATCTGCCTCGACCGGCGGCGATGGTTCCGTCTGGGCCGGTGTCTGGGTAGATATCTGGACGACTGTCGTGCGGGCGCCCGTGCGGGTCGCTGGGCACCGCCAGTGCTCAGGGACCTTGGCGACGCCTTTCCTGACGTCTTTCCCGCCGTCGGGCCCGACCGCTTGCGAGCGCGTCGCGTGGCCACGTGAGATGAAGGGGGTGCCTCCATGGGCGGGAAGATCCAGTTCTCGGCGTCGTCGCCATCGACCGGCCCCTGCCACGGGAGCATGCACAGTGCCAGCACCAGCTTCTCGAATTCGGGCTCGAAGCGGTCGATGATGCGCTGCGGCTCCTCGCATAGCCGCTTGTCGGTGATCAGTCCGAACTGGACCCCACCCGCATAGGACAGGATCGATACGCCCATGCCGATATCGCCGGACTGCGGCACCCAGACCATCATGCGCTTGACCTGCGTGCCGGCCATGTAGAGCGGCTGCTGCGGCCCCGGCACGTTGGTCATGACCGCGGTCGCCTTCTTCGCCAGGAAGTCGAGGGCCTGCTTCTGCAGGCCGCGCGGCGCGAAACCGACGACTCCGAGGATGCCCATCGACAAGATGGCGGTGTAGCCCTGCTTGAGTTCGTCCATGCGACGCCGCACTTCGTAGACGCGCGAGATCGGGTTCGCCATGCCGACCGGCAGCAGCAGCGGCACCAGCCCGAACTTGTTGCCGAGTTCCTTCCACTTGCGGGGATCACGCAGGTTCACGGGCACCATCGCGCGCAGCTCGATGCCGTCGACCTCTTCTCCGAGCTGTTCGAGGTACGAACGGATCGCCCCCGACACACACGCGAGCAGGACGTCGTTGACCGAGCATCCCAGCGCCTTGCCGATCGCCTTCACATCGTCGAGTGCCAGAGGCTCGTTCCACGCCACGACCTTGGAGCCTGACGGCAGTCCCTTCAGGCTGGTGACGGCGTCGTTGTCCATCAGGGCGATGCCCGCCAGATCCTTGGTGACCTGTGCCGCCAGCCGCGCCATGTCGCCGGCAGCCCCACTGACGGAGTCGGGATGCTCGAGCATCGCCGCGGAGGCCTGCAGCGCCCGTGCTGCCGCGTCGCCGGTCGAGCCTATCGCGCGCACCGTCGCGCTCGTCAGCGGACGCAACCAGGCGTCCCATGAACCTCCGGTGGCAGCCCTGGACTTTCGACTTGGCTCTTCAATGCCACCTTCCTCCGGATCCTCGGAGGTCAGCGCCAGCACCACGCCAATCAGCGCTATGCCATCGGCGATGCAGTGATGGATCCGCACGATCATCGCCTGCCCGCCGTTGTAGTTGTCGACGAGGTGCATCTGCCACAACGGCTTGGTCGAGTCGAGCGCGGTGGACGCCAGCCGCCCGACGAGCCGCTTCAGGTCCGCGGTCGTACCCTTGCCCGGCAGCGCGGTGCGCGCAAGGTGCAGATCGAGGTCGAAGTTGTCGTCCAGCTCCCAGTAGTAGCCGGTCGCGTCCTGCACCACACAGCTGCGGAAGCGCGCGTGCGACAGCAGGCGCTCTTCGAGCAGGCGGCGCATGCGCTCGTAATCGACGTTGCCGACGAACTCGTAGACCCCGACGATCATCATCAGGTTGGCCTGCGAGTCCATCCGCAGCCATGCCGTGTCGACGGATGACATCCGCTCGCGTCTGCCCATGTTGTCTCCCGTGTTCGCCCGCGCGGCACGACAGCCGCGGCCGACCTTCGAGGGTCGCTGGCTATGATACGACGCGCTATCCTCAGGGCAGCGCGTTGAGACTCAACGAACGTCGGCCCGCACGCCCCTCGACCGGACCAACAAACCAGACCAACAACCCAGGAGACACCGTGAGCGACCTGAAATCGAAGTTCGAAAAGGCCGTCGCCGATTCAAAGAACCTGCCCGAGCGGCCCGACAACCAGACGCTGCTCAAGCTCTACGCGCTGTTCAAGCAGGCATCGGCCGGCGATGTCGAGGGCAAGCGTCCGGGATTCACCGACATGGTCGGACGCGCCAAGTGGGATGCGTGGAACGAGATGAAGGGGACCGCGACCGATGACGCCATGAAGCAGTACGTGGCGCTGATCGAGGACTTGAAGGGCTGAAGTTGGGCTGAAACTCGCGCGGCTGCGGGAGCGTTTGCCTCCGCAACTCGATTCAAGGGGTGTGCGGGCTCGAGGCCGTTCGGCCCCGAGACGTTTCCACCTAGGCGCCAGGCACGCTCAGGCCTTGCGCGCCAACTTCTTCGCGGGCTTGACCGCGCCTTGCTTGCGAGCCGCTTCCTTTGCCGGCGCCTTGGTCGATGCGGTTCCGGCTTTGTGGGCCGGCTTGTGGGCGGAGTGAGCCTTGGCGAGCAGCCGATCGAAGTTGTGCTCGATGTGCTCGACGAACTTGGACTTGAACGCCTTCAACAGAAAGCCCAGGGTCACTTCGAGATCAATCTCGGACTCGGTCACCCGCATCTCGCCCTGCACGCCGCTGCGGCGAAAGCGCAGTGTGTTGCCCGCCCACTGGCTGGTGAGGTCGTACTCCTCGGCCAGGTCGTCCGCGGCTTGCTGCACAAGCGTGCGCGCCTGAGCCATCGGCAGCGAGTGATACTTGATCATCTTGATGTCAGCCATGGGGCCTCCAAAAGTCAGCGGCGCCGATTTTGCAGCACGTCGGGGTTCAGCAGCGAGGGCGGTTGCTGTCCATCCAGCGCCCGGCGCAGGTTGCTGATCGCCAGTCCCGCCATGGCCGCACGCGTAGCGCGCGTGCTCGACGCAATATGCGGCGTCATGACGACATTCTCGAGCTCCAGCAACCCGGGATGCGGCGCCGGTTCATTCTCGAACACGTCCAGCCCGGCCGCCGCGAGTCGCCCTGCGCGCAGTGCCGCCACCAGTGCGGCATCGTCTACCACGCCGCCGCGAGCGATATTGACCAGAACCGCGGTGCGCTTCATCTGAGCCAGGGCCGCGGCGTCGATAAGATGGTGCACCGCTGTCGAATACGGCACCACCAGGACGAGGTGATCGGACTCGCGCAGCAACTCGGGTAACGCGACATGACGCGCACCGCCCTCCAGCTCAAGCGGCAACCGCGTCCGGTTGTGATAGATCACTGGCATCGCGAAGCCCGTCGCACGACGTGCGATCGCGCGGCCGATGCGCCCCATGCCGAGGACGCCGAGCTTCGTGCCACTGATCTCGGCCCCCATGAACATCTCGAACGTCCAGCGCTTCCATTGGCCGGCGCGCAGCCAGCGTTCGGACTCGCCGACCCGCCGCGCCGCCGCCAGCAGGAGTGCCCATGCGTGGTCGGCTGTCGCCTCGTTCAGCACATCGGGCGTGTTGGTCGCCAGCACACCGTGGCGCGTGCACGCCGCGAGGTCGAGATTGTTGTAGCCCACCGCGATGTTGGCCACGACCTTCAGGCGCGGGCATTGCGCCAGCAGTGCATCGTCGATGCGGTCGCCGGCGGTCAGCAACGCACCGTCAGCATCGCACAGCGCGGCCGCCAGTTGAGCGGCGTTCCACGCGACATCGTCCTGATTGGACAGGAGGTCGAATTCACCGCGGAGTTCGTCGATCAGCTGCGGAAAAATGCGCCGGGTGACAACCACGCGCGGCCTTGCGTCGCCGTTGCTCACTTGGACTGCTGCACAGGAGTCGGCGCCGCGAGACTGCCTTTCGGTGCCGGCCCCGGATGGAAACCGATCAGCCACAGCATCACGAAGAAACCGATGACGTAGGCCACCGCCACATGCCACCCATGGCGCAGCCACTGGCCGACCGAGCGTGCCTGCGAGTACATATTCGATAGCGCCACGCCGGCCGACGAGCCGAACCAGATCATCGACCCACCGAAGCCGACAGCGTAGGCGAGGAAGCCCCAGTCATATCCGCCTTGCTTGATCGCCAGGGCGGTCAACGGGATGTTGTCGAAGACAGCCGAAACGAATCCCAGGCCGAGCGCCGTCTGCCATGACGCAGCAGGAAGTTCCTCGACCGGCATCATCGACGCAGCGAGGACGAGGGAGATCAGAAAGATCGTGCCCTTCATCGAGGCCGGGATTAGCTTCCAGTACGGTCGGCGGACATGGCCGCCGATGAAGATGGCAGCCCAGACCGCCACGCCGATGAAGGGGAAGGCATCGGCGATGTCATTCCAGCGGAGATTGACCGTCACGTTGACAGCTATCGCGGAAAGCAGAATGAACGCGACGACCGCGACGCTCCACCAGTCGATCCGGACGCCGGCCGGGACATCACTTTCGATCGGCTGCAGCGCGTGCTGCTGCCGCGCGGCGATCACACCAAAAATCAGCAGGGCAACGAACGCTGCGATATAGGCCTCGATGACCTCGATCGGCGAAACCCCGGAGATCCACATCATCGTCGTTGTCGTGTCGCCGACTACGCTGCCCGCGCCGCCCGCATTGGACGCGGCGACGATACCCGCCAGGTAACCGATGTGAACCTTGCCACGGAACACCGTGGCCGCAATGGCACCTCCGATCATGGCCGCAGCGATGTTGTCGAGGAAACTCGACAACACGAACACCAGGATCAGCAAAACAAAGCCGCCCATCCACCCGTTCGGAAGGTACTTCGGCAGAATCGCCGGAACGCGACTCTCCTCGAAGTAACGCGCCAGCAGGCCAAAGCCGAGCAGCAACAGGAAGAGATTGACCAGCACCACCCATTCGTGACCCAGGTGGGCGAAAAATCCGACGAAACCGGCACCGGTGCGGAACGGCGAAACAAAGATCTTGTACAGCGCGATGATCAGCGCCCCGGACACAGCAATCGGCATCGTATGGTGATGAAACAGCGCCACGCCCGCCAGCGTGATCGCAAACATCAAGAACTCCAAGGGAATGCCGAAGAACATCGGGCCTGTGAACGGAGCGCCAGCCGCCCACGCCAGCGAAGGCACTGCGATGAGGGCTGCAATTGCGGCACCGGCGCAAGACTTCATCAAGGTCACGTCGGTAGATCCTGCGTTTGCTGTTGGCCGGACATCACGACCACGATGTGAACACGATACGGTCCATGCGCTCCCAGGACAATGGTCTGCTCGATGTCGCCGGTGCGCGACGGACCCGAGACCATGTTGATTGCCCGCGGCATCATGCGTTCGACACCGCCCTGCTCGTGGCGCAGCAGTTCGAATACATCCTCCATCGTCGCGACGATACGGTCGGCCTTGAGAACTGCGATATGAGTTTCCGGCAGCAGGTGCGTCGACGCCGGCGTGTCGGCGCTGGACAGCAGCACCAGCGTTCCGGTCTCTGCGATCGCACAGAAGGCGCCGGTGATGCCGACCAGGTCCGATCCGTGCGACTCATCGCGCCGTGGCGGCCGGAACTCGACATTCAGGCCCGCACCGGCCCACGCAATGTCGCTCAATGCAGGCCACGCCACCGCAACGGGGGCGATCTTCTGGCCGGACAGATAGCGTGCGACGGCGGCCGGTGCTTCGCTCATCGATGCCACGGTTTCGACCGTGCTCGCCATGCGCTCCGCCATCGCACGGAATTGCGCCTGCAGATCCGGGTAGGCCGCGGGCTGCGGGCCGGCCGGATGACGAGCCAGATAATCGTCGACCGCGGCTCGGTCCGCGGCCTCCGGCGCTGCGCGCTTCTGCGCTCCGCGTATGCGCTGGAAGATCTCGTCGCGTGCCTTGGCGGTGTCGAAGGTCATCGTCTGGCCTTTCGCATGAACGCATCGATGCGGTCCACGCCCTGTTCGATGGCGGTCTCGCTGGTCGCGTAGGAGAAGCGGATGTGCTGTCCCTCGCCTTCGACGCGTGGACCGAAGTGTATGTCGGCGAGTACGGCCACGCCGGCCTCGAGCAGCAGTCGCCTGCGCAGTTCCTCGGAGTCGCGCGCACCGATCAGGCGGCACGCCTCGGTCACGTTCGGCCAGGCATAGAACGCCCCGCCGGGACTCGCGCAGCGAAACCCCGGCACCGCGTTCAGACGCCGAACGATCAGGTCGCGTCGCGTGTGGAAACGCTGTTTCATCACCTCGGCATCGTGCTGCGGACCCGTGAGGGCCTGCAGCGCCGCCCATTGGCTAATCTGCGACGCACACGACTCGGTGTTGGTGATCCAGCGCGTGAATACCGGGGCGAGCGCCTTGCTGGCGGTGAAGCCGATGCGCCAGCCGGTCATCGCATACGTCTTGGAGGCGCCGTCGGAAATGATCGTGCGTTCGCGCATGCCGGGCAGCGCGGCGATCGAAACGAACTCGCCCTCATAGACCAGCCTGCTGTAGATCTCGTCGGCATAGATCCAGACGTCCGGATGCTTCCGCAACACCTCGGCGATGGCGTCGAGATCGTGCCGCGTCAGCAACCCTCCGGTCGGGTTGTGCGGCGTGTTCAGGATCAGCAACCGGGTCTTCGGGCCGATGCGCGCGGCCAGTTCGGCCGGATCGAATGCAAAGGCGCGCGATTCGCGCAACGGCAGTGCCACCGGGACGGCGCCGTTGGCCACAATCTGTGACTCATAGATCGGAAAGCCCGGCACCGGAAAGATGACCTCGTCACCAGCACCGTAGTCGGTCACGGACGCGATCGTGTAGCCGATAAAGGGCTTCGCGCCGGCACCGACGACGACCTCGTCGGCACCGATTTCGATGCCGCGCAGGGCCCCCATCGAGCGCGCAGCGGCGGCTCGCAGTTCATCGATGCCTGCGGACGGCGTGTAGCCGTGGCGACCCTCCCGCACCGCAGCGACAGCGGCGTCCTGCACGTGGACCGGCGTCGGAAAATCCGGTTGACCGATGCAGAAGGAGACGATGTCAGCACCGCCGCGAATTAGCCGATTGACTTCGGCCAGCACGACGAAGGCGTTCTCGGTGCCGAGGGCCTCGGCGCGGCGACTTAGCTTGGGCATGGCGGGCGATTATAGGTTCGGCAACGTGTGCAGACTGCCCGACTGTGCTGCGTTGTCGCGCCAGAGTCGGACGCAGGTGCGCGCCAGCGCCGCGGTCGAGTCGATGCAGCGTGCACGCAGCGCCGAATTGATGGCGTCGAGGGCCACCGGCACTTCGGTGCATGCAAGCACGACGCAGGCGGCGCCGCGTTCCAGCAGTTCCGCGACGACCGGCTCCAGCAACCGGCCGCCGTCGGCCGTGGCGTTGCGCTTGACTGCGTCGATGCCCGGTTGCACCGCGCGTTCAAACGTAGGTGCGTCCGGTGCCAGCCACTCGATGCGCGAGTCGAGGCGCTGCGCGTAGATGCGCGCAGCCAGGGTGGCCGCGGTCGCAATGATGCCTACGTGTGTGATCCGAGGCGGCAGCTCGAAGGCCACCGCGTCGGCGATATGCGGGAACGGGACCGAGTTCGCGGCCAGCTCCGCGTGCCAGTGGTGAGCGGTGTTGCACGGCATGGCGAGCATCGTCGCGCCGGCCGCGACCAGCCGGTCGCGCGCCGTCATGAGTGCCGGCAGTGGAGACTCACCGCCGCGCAGGATGGCCGTCGGCCGCGACGGCAGCTGCGGCACCGAATGGATCAGGACCGGGATGTGATCCTCGTCGCGCGCCGCCGGCGTCGCGTCGATCAGCTTGCGAAAGAAGTCCGCGCTGGCCAGCGGCCCCATGCCGCCGATGACACCCAGCATTACGCCAGTCCAAGACGCGGCGCGAAAGCGTGCAGGTATCCAAACAGGCCGACCGCGCCTCCGGTGTGCAGGAACACGATATTGCGCTCGCGCGCGAAGTGGCCGCGCCGCACCAGGTCGATGAGTCCGGCCATCGCCTTGCCGGAGTACACCGGGTCGAGCACGATGCCCTCGGTGCGCGCAACGAGTTCGAGCGCTTCGTACATGCCGTCGGTCGGCACGCCGTAACCGCCACCGACGTAATCGGCGTTCGCGACCACGCGCTCGCGTGCGACTGCGCCCGGAACCTGCAGCAGTTCGGCCGTGCGTTGCGCCAGTGCGAAGACCTTCTCCTCCTGTGCGGCCTTCGGTGCCCGCACGCTGATGCCGAGCACCGGGATGCCGCTGCGGCAGCCTTCGAGCCCGGCGAGGAGTCCGGCCTGCGTGCCGGTGCTGCCGGTCGCTGTCACCAAAGTGTCGATATCCAGCCCCGCTACGTTGGCCTGCTCGACCAGTTCAAGCGCGGCGGTCACGTATCCGAGCGCTCCGACGGGATTCGAGCCACCGCCGGGGATCACGTACGGCCGCCGACCTTGAGTGCGCAATTCGTCTGCGCGCACCGCCATCGCGGCGTCCATGTCCGTACCGCCCGGACGGTGATGCAACGTCGCCCCGAACAGTCGATCGAGCAGCACGTTGCCGGACAGTCGATAGTCGACCTCGGTCGACCCGGTGCGATCCTCGAGCAGGATCTCGCAGGCAAGGCCCAGCTTCGCGGCCGCGGCCGCGGTCTGGCGTGCGTGGTTCGACTGCGTGGCGCCCTGCGTAATGACGACATCGGCTTTCTGCGCCAGCGCCTCGCCCATCAGGTACTCGAGCTTGCGCGTCTTGTTGCCTCCGGTCGCGAGGCCTGTGCAGTCGTCGCGCTTGATCCAGAGCTGCGGACCACCGAGCAGCTTGCTGAGCTTGGGCATCGGCTCGAGGGGCGTCGGCGCGTGTGTCAGCCGGACTCTCGGAAAACGGGCAAGTTTCATGGTGACGCCTCAGGCAGCAGGTGCAGTGTCGGCGGCGGGCGACTTGATCTCGAACACCTGCCGCAGGTAGGCGAGGTAGGCCGTGTCGGTGCACATGTTCTTTTCGGGCGAGTCCGACAACTTGGCCACCGGCTGGCCGTTGCAGCGGACCATTTTGATCACAATCTGCAATGGCGTGTAGCCCAGATCGTTGGTCAGGTTCGTACCGACACCGAACGCGATGCGGGCCCGGTCCTTGAAGCGCGTGTACAGCTCGATCACCCGCGGGAAATCGAGCGAATCGGAAAACACCAGCGTCTTGGTGCGCGGATCGACGCGATTGTGTTCGTAGTGCTCGAGCAACCGCTCGCCCCACGCAATGGGATCGCCCGAATCGTGGCGCGCACCGTCGAACAGTTTGCAAAAGTACATGTCGAAGTCGCGCAGGAAGGCATCCATGCCATAGACATCCGACAGCGCGATGCCGAGGTCGCCGCGATACTCCCGCGCCCACGTCTCGAAGCCGAAGATCTGCGAGTCTCGCAGCCGCGGTCCCAGCGCCTGGCAGGCCTGCAGGTACTCGTGTGCCATCGTGCCCAGCGGTGTCAGCACGTGCTTGGCCGCGTACATGACGTTGCTGGTCCCCGCGAGGTTTTCGCCCAGTTCGTTTTTTAGCGTCTGCAGCACTTCGTCGTGCCACAGGCGCGAGAAGCGCCGGCGCGACCCGTAGTCGGCAATGCGGCAGCCGGTGAGCGCCGGGTTGTCGCGGACGAGCGCTATCTTGGCACGCAGCCGGCGTCGACCCTCCGCGAAGTCGGGCCGCGGTCGGGTGTTACGGAAATAGACCTCGTTGACGATGGCCAGCACCGGGATCTCGAACAGGATCGTGTGCAGCCAGGGCCCCTTGATCACGATATCGATGCCGCCATCCGACTCCGGATTGCGCTCGATCCGGACAGTCTTCATGTTGAGCTGGAACAGGCCGAGGAAGTCGACGAAGTCGCTCTTGATGAAGCGCATCGCGCGCAGGTACTCGAGCTCGCTCTCGCGAAAGCGCAGCAGGCACAGGTACGAGAGCTCCTCGCGGATCTCGTCCACGTAGGGCGCCAGGTCGACGCCCTTGGTGCGGCAGTTGAAGCGGTACTCGACATGCGCACCCGGAAAATGGTGCAGCACGACCTGCATCATCGTGAACTTGTACAGGTCGGTATCGAGCAGCGACTGGATGATCATGCGTCGATTGTAGGGGCGGGCCGTGCCGCGGCGCTATCCGATCCCGAGTACCTTGCGGACGGCGGCACCCGATGAAAGCTCGTCTCGAGTCGCGGTACCGACCACGTGGCCCTGCTCGATCAGCACGGCCCGGTCGGCCAGTCCGGTCACGAACGCGAGGTTCTGCTCCGACAGCAGCGTCGCGACGCCGCGCGCACGCATGGCCTGCACCGCGTCCTGCATGCGTGCGATCACGAGCGGCGCGATCCCTTCGGACGGCTCGTCGAGCAGCACGACGCGCGGATTGGCGGCCAGCGTGCGCGCAACCGCAAGCATTTGCTGTTCGCCTCCGCTCATCTGGCTCGCGGGTCGCTCGAGCATCTCCGCCAGGTTCGGGAAGATGCCCAGCAGCGCGGCCGTGTCGAAACCGCCGGGATGCGGCCGCCCAACCAGCTCGAGGTTCTCGCGCACGGTGAGGTCCGTGAAGATGCGCCGATCTTCCGGGACGTAGCCCAGGCCGCGTCGCGCGCGGGCGTAGGGTGCGAGCCGCGCGATCGACTTGCCGTCCAGCAGCACGTCGCCGGCGCTGCGCGGCATCAGGCCCATGATCGCGCGCAGCAGAGACGTCTTGCCGGCACCATTGCGCCCGATCAGCGCCACGACCTCGCCGGCGTCCACGGACAGCGTGGCTCCGCGCACCACCTGTGCCGCGCCGTACCAGGCGTCGACGCTGCGCAGTTCGAGCAGCGTCATGCCTCGCTGCCCAGATAGACGGCCTGGACCGCACGGTCCGCACGTACCACGTCGGGAGTGCTGTCTGCGATCAGCCGCCCGCGCGACAGCACCAGCACGCGCTGCGAGAAACCGAACACGACATCCATGCTGTGCTCGGTGAAGAGCACGGTCATGCCGCGATCGTTCGCCAGCGCGACCACGAGCGTCATCAGCGACGAACGTTCGGACACGGCCATGCCCGCGGTCGGCTCGTCCATAAGCAGCAATCGGGGATTGGCCGCCAGTGCAAGTGCCAGCTCAAGCCGCTTGAGGTCGCCGTAGGCCAGTGCCGCCGCCGGAGCGTCACCGCGTGCGTCCAGTCCGACTTGTTGCAGCAGGCGCGCCGCCGTCTCCGGCGCATGCCTCTCGAGCGGTGTGCCCGCGGACAGCGCAAGGCCCGCCGCGGCGGCCAGCGCAAGCTGCGCGTTCTGACTGACGGTCATCGAACCAAAGGTCTGCGCAACCTGGAACGTGCGCCCGATCCCGGCGCGCGCGCGCGCGGAGGTCGGCACGCCGATGAGCGACTTTCCTTCGAACTCGATCGTGCCGGCATCAGGACTCAGCTGACCGTCGACAAGGTTGAAGAGCGTCGACTTGCCCGCGCCATTGGGGCCGATCAGCGCAGTGACGCTACCCGCTGCGAGTGCGAACGACACGTCGTCGACGGCGCGCACGCCGCCGAACGCGCGTTGCAGGTGCGTGACTCGCAGCTCGCTCACGGAGCCTGCGCCCGTCGTGACCGGAGGAAGCCCACAATGCCCTGCGGAAAGAGGATGACGAGCAGCACGATCGTCAGGCCGAGGTACAGCCGCCAATACTCAGCATGCCGGATCAGCTCCGTGGCCAGGCCGTGGTATGCGATGGCGCCGACCACGGGACCGGAAATCGTCTGGAGGCCGCCCAGCAGCACCATGACCAGCGCATCGACCGACAACGGAATCGACAGGGCGTTCGGGAATACGGCGCCCTTCTGGAACGCCTGCAGCGCGCCGGCCAGACCGCCGAAGGCGCTGCCCGCGACGAACGCGGCCCAACGCACCCGGCGCACGTCGATGCCAAGCGCCTCGGCCCGCTCGGGCGCATCGCGCGTCCCACGCAACGCGAATCCGAACGGCGCCAGCGCCGCACGCCGCAGCATGATGAGTGATGCTGCGACCACCCCCAGTGTGATTGCGTAATAGGCGAGGCGCGAGGTCGTCGGTGGCCAGATGCCGAGCAGGCCGTTGTCGCCGCCGGTCACATCGACCCACTGCACGGCGATCGACCAGAGGATCTGCGCGAATGCCAGCGTGAGCATCGACGCATACACGCCCTGCGCGCGCAGCACGAAGAAGGCGGCCAGCGCCGCTGCGAGCCCGGCCACGATCGGTGCCGCCAGCAGCGCGGCCGCAAACGGTGCAGCGAAGTCCTTCACCAGCATTGCGGCGGCATAGGCGCCGAGACCGAAGAATGCCGCATGGCCGAACGACACCAGCCCGCCGTTACCCATGAAGAACTGCAGGCTGGCCGCAAACAGCGCCAGGATCGCCATCTCGGTGGCGATCACGAGCGCGTAGTCGCCCGCGAACATCGGCAGGACAGCGAGTACCCCGATTGCAGCGACCAGACCCATGCGCCCCGGGGGCGATGGCAGCGTGAACGGCGGATGCGTCGCTGCGCGTACCGTGCGCGCGGCGACGTCGGGGCGGCCGAACAGGCCGTAGGGACGCACGATCAGCGTGAACGCCATCACGACGAACACCAGCACGAGCGTGGACTGCGGCAGCAGCCAGATGCCGAAGGCGTGCAGGACGCCGATTGCCATCGAGGCCCAGAAAGCACCGGTGATCGAACCGAGTCCGCCGACGACCACGACAACGAAGGCTTCGACCAGGATCGTCAGGTCCATCTGCAGATTGACGGTCTCGCGCGGAATCTGCAATGCACCGGCCAGACCGGCAAGGCCTGCGCCGAGCGCGAACACCGTGCTGAAGAGCAGTCGCTCGTTGACGCCGAGTGCACCGGCCATTTCCCGGTCCTGCGTGGCGGCACGCACAATCGTCCCCCAGCGCGTCCGGCGGAAAGTCCACCATAACGCGCCGAACATCACAGGGCCGACCAGGGTCAGCAGCAGGTTGTACTCAGGGATGAGCGCGCCACCGATCTCGATGGCGCCCTTGAGGCCCGGCGCGCGCGGAGCAAACAGCTCCTCCGGACCCCACACCGCGAGTGCCAGGTCCTGCACGATCAGCGCTACGCCGAATGTGGCGAGGAGCTGGAAGATTTCCGGCGCTGCATAGATGCGCCGAAGTACGATGAACTCGACCAGCACCCCCACGCAGGCAACAATCAGCGCGGCCAGCAGGACACCACCAAAGAATCCGAAGGGGGTGCCGGGCAGCATCGCGGTCAGCGTGACCGCCAGGTAGGCCCCGAGCATGTAGAGCGCACCGTGCGCGAAGTTCACGACACGCGTGACGCCGAAGATCAGCGTGAGCCCGGCGCTGACGAGGAAAAGCGTCGAGCCGTAGGAGATTCCGGCAAGGAACTGACCAAGGATGAGATCCACGACCTGGGCCGCTCGCGGCGGCGGATTGCTACTTCATTGCTTCGGCCGGGCGGCGGTTCCTGACCTCGGCATCCGTCGGCAGGTAGTTGCGGCCATCGGCATAGCGCCAGCCGACCATCGTGCCACGGCCGTCGCGAAGGTCGAGCTTGCCGACGAAGGCGCCCATCGTCGACTGGTGGTCGAGCGCACGGAACGTCGCCGGGCCGAACGGCGTGGTCCACGTCAGGCCGCGCAGAGCGGCGATCAGCTTCTCCGTGTCGGTCGATCTGGCCTTACGGATCGCCTCGAAGATGGCCGTGAATGTCGCGTACCCGACGACCGAACCCAGCCTCGGCGTGTCGTTGTAGCGCTTGAAATAGGCATTGAAGAATTTCGCGTGTTCCGGCGTGGCGATCTGGTCCCACGGATAACCGGTCACGATCCAGCCGCGCGGAGTCTCGTCCTTCAGCACGTCGAGGTATTCGGGTTCACCGGACAGGAGGCTCACGACCGGCACGCGCGGAAAGAGTCCGCGCAGGTTGCCCTCTCGCACCAGTCGCGGCAGGTCGGCACCGAACGTGACATTGAAGATCGCTTCGGGACGTGCCGCGATCAGCGCCTGCACCGTGCCGGCAGCCTCTAGCTTGCCCAGCGCCGGCCACTGTTCGGCGACAAACTCCACCTCCGGACGCCTCGCCTTCAGCAGTGCCTTGAAGCTCGCCACAGCCGACTGGCCGTACTCGTAGTTCGGCGCGACGATCGCCCATCGCCTGGCCGGCAGCCGCGCTGCTTCCTCGACCAGCATCGCCGACTGCATGTGCGTGCTTGGCCGCAGGCGAAAGGTGTAGCGATTGCCCTTCTCCCACACCATCGCGTCGGTCAACGGCTCGGCAGCCACGAAGAGAACCTTGTTGCGCAGCGCGAACTCGGCAACGGCCAGTCCGACGTTCGACAGGAAGGTTCCCGCCAGCAACACCACCTTCTCGTTCGATACCAGTTCGGTCGCCAGTCGGATCGCATCGTCCGGCTTGCCGGCATCGTCGCGGGAGATCACTTCGACCTTGCGCCCCAGCAGACCGCCGCCGGCATTCGCTTCCTCGACGGCCAGCTGCCACCCCATGCGATACGGCACCGTGAACTGCGGGATCGTCGAGTAGCTGTTGATCTCGCCGATGCGTATCGGCGCCGCGGTCTGTGCACGCAGCGGCGAGGCGGCGAGCGCAGCGGTCGACAACAGCAGGAGTTCGCGTCGGGTGATCATGCCACTGGCCCTTCTCGGCAGAGGGAAAACAGCCGGGTCCCCGGCTCTGGTCGGCTAGAATACCGGCTTTGAAAGCGGCGCACTTTTCATTCTTGCGCCGCAGCTCACCGAACGGACAGGAGTCAGTCGATGACGCATGTCGTCACCGAGTCGTGCATCAAGTGCAAGTACACGGATTGCGTCGACGTGTGCCCGGTCGACTGCTTCCGAGAAGGACCGAACTTCCTGTCGATCGATCCTGACGAGTGCATCGACTGTGCCGTCTGCATCCCGGAATGCCCGGTGAACGCGATCTACGCCGAGGAAGACGTGCCCGAGGATCAGCGCGACTTCATCAAACTGAACGTCGATCTGTCGAAGGCCTGGCCGTCCATCACGCGCATGAAGCCGCACCCCGCCGATGCCGACGAGTGGAAAGACGTGCGCGAAAAGCGCCATCTGCTCGAACGCTGATCCCGCTTCGGCCCTGAACGCCGCGCTGTCGGCAGCGCGGGCGCAGGCCCGTCCGGTGGGGCGAATTGCCCCGTCGAGCCGCCCTCTCATGCATCGAAAGCGGCCTGACCAATTTGGTTTACTATCCGCTCGCCTGTAGGGAGGACGTACCCGGTGGAGAGTGATGCGTTGAGCGGAGCCTGGCGTGCTATATCACCTGCATGAACTGCAACGCCGTTTCCTGAACCCGCTTTCGGTGTGGGCGCAGGCCACTTCCGAACTCTTCTCCAGCCCTTACAGTCCGCTCGCCTATTCGCCGATGTCCCGGCGCCTGTCGGCGGGCTACGACCTGCTGCACCGGATCGGCAAGCAATACGAAAAGCCCGAGTTCGGACTGAAGTCCACGCGCATCGGCGACGCCGAGGTGCCGGTGGTCGAAGAAGTCACGATCGAAAAACCCTTCTGCCGGCTGCTGCATTTCAAGCGTCTCGTTCCGGCCAAGCTCAAGCGCCCCGCCGATCCGCGCGTGCTGATCGTGGCGCCGCTGTCAGGACACCACGCCACCCTGCTGCGCGACACGGTGCGTGCACTGCTGCCCGACCACGACATCTGGATCACCGACTGGATCGATGCCCGCCTGGTTCCGATCACGGCAGGCCCGTTCCATCTCGATGACTATGTCGACTATGTGATCGATTTCGTGCGTGAACTCGGCCCGGACGTCCACCTGATCTCCGTGTGCCAGCCGACCGTGCCGGTGCTGGCTGCGATATCGCTGATGGCCAGCAACGCCGATCCGAAGCTTCCGAAGACGATGACGATGATGGGCGGCCCGATCGACAGCCGGAAAAGCCCGACCCAGGTCAATGCGCTCGCGATACGCAAGAACTTCGACTGGTTCGAGAACACCGTTGTCTTCAAGGTGCCGTCGGCCTACCCCGGCTACCTGCGCAAGGTCTACCCGGGCTTCCTGCAGCACGCCGGATTCGTCGCGATGAACCCGGACCGCCACCTCAATTCGCACTGGGATTATTACCTCGACCTGGTCAAGGGCGACATGGACGACGTCGAGGGTCATCGCACTTTCTACGACGAGTACAACGCCGTGATCGATCTGCCGGCCGAGTACTACCTGGATACGATCAGGATCGTGTTCCAGGAGCACAGTCTGCCCAACGGCACATGGAAGGTGCACGGCCAACTGGTCAAGCCGGAGGACATCACGTCGGTGGCGCTGTTCACGATCGAGGGTGAACTCGACGACATCTCCGGCAGCGGCCAGACGCAGGCTGCCCACGGCTTGTGCAAGGGCATTCCGAAGGCGAAGAAACGGCATCTGACGGCCGAAGGGGCCGGCCACTACGGCATCTTCAGCGGGCGCCGCTGGCGCGAGCAGATCGCACCGAAGATCAGGGGTTTCATCCGCGAACACGCCTGAGCGCTGGTCCGCCTCGTGGCCAGCGATAATCCGCGATCCCGGCGCACGTCGCCTCCAGGACCGCCGATGTCCGATCCCACCGCCATGCTGGCCGACCGCATTGATGCGCTGTTGCCGCAGACCCAGTGCACGAAGTGCGGTCACGACGGCTGCCGTCCGTACGCCGAAGCTATCGCGGCGATGCGTGCGGACATCAATCAGTGCCCTCCAGGCGGCGCCACGGGCATCGCCCGGCTGTCGCAACTGACGGGGCGGCCGGTCGTGCCGCTCAATCCGGTCAACGGGATCGAGCAGCCCCTGCGCGTCGCCGTGATCGACGAGCGGCTCTGCATCGGCTGCACCCTGTGCATCCAGGCGTGCCCGGTCGACGCGATCGTCGGCGCTGCACGGCGCATGCACAGCGTGATCCCCGAGTGGTGCAATGGCTGCGACCTGTGCATCGCTCCGTGTCCGATGGACTGCATCACGATGGTGCCGGTACGGCCGGAGCGCGCCTGGAGCGACGACGATGCACGGCAGTCACGAACGCGCTACGAAGCACGTCGGCGTCGGCTTGCCGTCGAGCGCCGGCAACGCGAACAGCAGCTGCTGCAGAAGGCCATCGCCAGGCTCGATGAGCCCGGGCAGCGCGACGACCTGCCGGATCGGGTCGCGCACAGGCAGGCCATCGTTCGTGCCGCGATCGAACGTGCGCGCGCACGGCGGCAGGCGGCAACGAAGCCATGAATCCCGCGAAGCGACGGGCGATCTACGAGCGACTGCGGAGCCTGAATCCGCATCCGGCAACCGAGCTCGAGTACGCCACGCCGTTCCAGCTGCTCGTTGCGGTCGTGCTCTCGGCCCAGGCCACCGACAAGAGCGTGAACCTGGCGACGCCGGACTGTTCAAGGCCGCCCCCACGCCCAGGGCCGATCGTTGCCCTGGGCGAGGAGCGACTGACCGAATACATCAAGACCATCGGCCTGTACCGGACGAAGGCGAAGAACGTCATCGGACTGTCGCGGCAACTGCTGGAGTTGCACGGCGGCGAGGTGCCACGCACCCGGGCCGCGCTGGAGTCGCTTCCGGGCGTAGGCCGCAAGACCGCGAACGTCGTGCTCAACACGGCATTCGGCGAGCCGACGATCGCTGTGGACACCCACATCTTCCGTGTCGCAAACCGCACTGGCATGGCGCCCGGCGCCCATGTCGATGCCGTCGAACAACGGCTTGAGAAGTTCACGCCGGAGGAGTTCCGCAAGGACGCACATCACTGGCTGATCCTGCACGGTCGCTATGTCTGCAAGGCACGGACGCCCGAATGCTGGCGCTGCCCGATTGCAGAGTGGTGCGAATTCCGGCCCAAGTCGCCGGAGCCGCGAGCACGGCGCAGCGGCTTCCCGCCGCCCGCGGAGTCGTGAACGTGTTCGCCCCATCGAAGGACGACGTCCGGCGCTTTTTCTGCGAGACCTGGCGCAAGCACCACGATGGTCAGATCCTGACTCCGATCGAAACGATGGCGCTCGACTGGATCATCGAGCATCCCGAATACCACGACGCTCTTTCGAGCGCGGAGGCGGCAGCCACGGAGTATCGCGTCGACGAGGGCCGTACCAATCCCTTCCTGCATCTGTCGATGCACCTGGCGATTGCCGAGCAGCTGTCGATCGATCAGCCCCCGGGCATTCGTGCGGCGTATCAGCGGCTGGTCGCGCGTCGCAGCGATGCGCACGCGGCCGCGCACGAGGTCATGGAGTGCCTGGGCGAGGTCATTTGGTCGACGCAGCGAGCAGGCGACGCTCTGCCCCCCGATGAGATGAGCGCACGCTATCTGGAGTGCCTGGAGCGCCGGGCGTCGCAGTATTGAGCTTTAACAGGCCCCGCCAGGCCGGACATGCAACTAGCGCTTGTCGTTGCCGAGTGGCCCCGGCAGGCGGCTCATGTAGGCCGCGACGTTCTGAATATCCGCACGCGTCAGCGGCTTGGCCAGCCCCGCCATGATCGCGTTCTTGCGCGCGCCGGTCTGGTAGTCGCGCAGCGCCTTTTCGAGATAGTCCGGATACTGCCCGGCGAGTTTGGGATAGCTCGGATCGACGGGCGAGGAAAAGTCCTTGCCATGGCACGCGGCGCATTGCGCCTGCGCGAGTTGTTCGCCCTTGGCAACATCAGCGGCCTGCGCCGCGGCTGCAACGAGTGCGGCGCTGGCCGCAACGAGAATTCTCATCTCCATCATGCTGTCCGCTTACTTGCCGCGTGCCGCGTAATACGCGGCCAAGGCGGTGATCTGCTGGTCACTGAGGCCCTTGGCGATGCCCACCATCGTCGGATGCTTGCGATCGCCCTGGCGATAGGCCTTGAGTGCGGCCTCGATGTACTGGGGTGACTGCCCACCGATCTTCGGCACGCGGTAGACCTGCGGAAACGACGCCTGGTAGCCGGGAATCGAATGGCAGCCGATGCAGTTCGACACAGGCGCGTCACTGGTTGCGGCCGGCGGCGACGCCGGCTTCTTGTCCTGTGCCGCCGCCAGCAGCGGCAGTGTCGCGGCCATGGCGACGAGCAGCAAACGGTACGACTTCATCCGCACTATCCGTTGGTGGTGTTGAAGCAAACGCCCGGGATCGTCTTGCCAAAACCAACCCGCCGGTCGCGCCCTACCCGGCACGCAGCGCGCGATTGTAATCGAGTCCGACCACCCGGGTCGCGGCACCGTCCGGTACGCAGCCCTCGAGGCGCCGTTGCGTATACTCGATCGGCCCTCTCAGCCGTTCCTGCATCCGTCCATGTCACGTTTCGAAGGCTCCGCGACCTACGTTGCCACCGACGACCTCAAGCTGGCGGTCAACGCCGCGCTGACGCTGCAGCGGCCACTGCTGATCAAGGGCGAACCGGGTACCGGCAAGACGATGCTGGCCGAGGAAGTGGCGCGCGCGCTTGGCATGCCGCTGCTCGCCTGGCACATCAAGTCGACGACCAAGGCGCAGCAGGGCCTGTACGAGTACGACGCAGTGAGCCGGTTGCGCGATTCGCAATTGGCTGATGTCGTCGGATCGGCCCGCGTCCAGGACATCGAGAACTACATCGTCCGCGGCGTGCTGTGGCAGGCGTTTACATCCGAGGAACCGTCGGTGCTGCTGATCGACGAGATCGACAAGGCGGACATCGAGTTCCCCAACGACCTGCTGCGCGAGCTCGACCGCATGGAGTTCTACGTCTATGAGACGCGGCAGACCGTCAAGGCAAGGCATCGTCCGCTGGTGGTGATCACATCGAACAACGAGAAGGAACTGCCGGACGCATTCCTGCGCCGCTGCTTCTTTCACTACATCCGGTTTCCGGACAAGGACACGATGCAGGCGATCGTCGATGTCCACTTCCCGAAGCTGCGCAAGGAGCTCCTCGCCAACGCCCTGGCCGTTTTTTTCGGCGTGCGCGACTTGCCGGGCCTCAAGAAAAAGCCGTCGACCTCGGAACTGCTTGACTGGCTGAAGCTGCTGGTGGCCGAGCAGATTCCGCCGGAAGCGCTGCGCTCGAAGGACGACAAGATCGCGGTGCCGCCGCTTGCCGGTGCGCTGCTGAAGAACGAGCAGGACATGCACCTGTTTGAGCGGCTCGTCTTCATGGCGCGCAGCAACCGCTGAGGTCGCCATGCTCGTTGCTCGGCCGGTCGCGCTCGAAGGCCACGGCGTGCGGCTCGAACCGCTGGCGCGTGAACACCACGACGGACTGGTCGCCGCCGCCTGCGACGGCGAACTGTGGAAACTGTGGTTCACGTCCGTGCCGGAGCCCGAGCAGGCGCATGCCTACATCTCGGCGGCGCTGGCGGGCCAGGAAGCCGGCCACATGCTGCCCTGGGCCGTGCGCGACCTGGCGCACGACACCATCGTCGGCACCACGCGGTATCACGACATCGTGTCCGAGGTCGACCGTGTCGAGATCGGCTACACGTGGTACGCGCGCCGTTGCCAGAAGTCGCACGTGAACACAGCCTGCAAGCTGCTGCTGCTCGGTCATGCGTTCGATGAATTGCGTTGCGCGGTGGTCGGGTTTCGCACCGACAACTTCAACTTCGCATCGCAGCAGGCAATTGCCGCACTGGGCGCGAGGAAGGACGGCGTGATCCGTCATCATCATTTGCGCCGGGACGGCAGCGTGCGCGACACGGTGATGTACAGCATTCTGGCCACCGAGTGGCCGGACGTGAAGCGCCACCTCGAACTGCGCCTGGTGCGCCACCGTTGACGCGCCACCGTTGACGCGATGCTGATCGACTTCTTCTTTCATCTGCGGGCTGCGAAGCTCAAGGTCTCGATCAATGAGCTGCTGACGCTGCTCGAGGCGCTGAAGCAGGGCGTGATCGGACCCTCCATCGACGACTTCTACCATCTGTCGCGGACCACGCTGGTCAAGGATGAAAC
The DNA here is from genome assembly GCA_963724365.1 of uncultured beta proteobacterium. Classification (GTDB taxonomy): domain Bacteria; phylum Pseudomonadota; class Gammaproteobacteria; order Burkholderiales; family Burkholderiaceae_F; genus JALORV01. The sequence continues at coordinate 378,032 of CAVRUR010000013.1, forward strand.
GCAGTTCGACAAGTTCGACCGGGCCTTCGGCGAGTACTTCAAGGGCGTGACGACCTCGCTCGACTTCACGAAGGAGATCCCGGACGAGTGGTTCAGGAAGGTGCTCGAGCGCGCGTTCAGCCCGGAGGAAATCGCGAAGCTCGAGAAGCTCGGCTGGGACAAGCTGATGGAGGAGTTCAGGAAGCGCCTCGAGGAGCAGGACGGGGCGCACCATGGCGGCAACCGCTGGATCGGCTCCGGCGGAACCTCGCCGTTCGGACACGGCGGCGCGAATCCCGAGGGCATCCGCGTCGGCGGGCCGAGCAAGGGCGGCAAGTCGGCCGTCAAGGTCTGGGAGATGCGCGGCTTCCGCGACTACGATGATTCAGTCGAGATCGGCACGCGCAACATCAAGGTCGCGCTGCGCCGGTTGCGGCGCTTCGCACGCGAAGGCGCCGACCTCGAGCTCGACATGCACGACACGATCGAGTCGACCGCGAAGAACGCCGGCTGGCTCGATCTGAAGCTCGTGCCGGAGCGCCACAACACTGTCAAGGTACTGATGCTGCTCGATGTCGGCGGCACGATGGACGAGCACATCAAGCGCACTGAGGAACTTTTTTCCGCCGCGAAGGGCGAGTTCAAGCACCTCGAGTTCTACTACTTCCACAACTGCGTCTACGAGTACCTCTGGCGCAACAACCGCCGCCGCTACACGGAGCGCTTCGCCACCTGGGACGTGCTGCGCAAGTACCCGCACGACTGGAAGCTCGTCTTCGTCGGCGATGCGACGATGAGCCCCTACGAGGTGCTGCAGCCGGGCGGCTCGGTCGAGTACAACAACGAAGAGGCCGGCGCGGTCTGGCTGCAACGCTTCTTCGCGACGTTTCCGAAGTCGATCTGGTTGAACCCGGAGCCGGAAAGCCTGTGGCAGTACCGCCAGTCGATCTCTCTCATCCGCCAGCTGGCCGGCGGCAGGATGTTCCCGATGACGCTGGAGGGACTGACGCGAGCAATGCGTCAGCTGTCGAAGTAAGACCCGTTAGTTGTTGAACGGCGGTGCCGCTTTCAGCACCTCGTCCAACGTGGTCATGCCCTTGGCGATCTTCTCCGCGCCCGAGACACGCAACGAGCGCAGCCCGTCGCGCGCGGCCTGGCCGCGCAACTGGACGAGGTCAGCGCCCTCGCCGATCAACTTGCGCATCGCGTCGCTCATCACCAGCATTTCGATCAGTCCGGTACGGCCCATGTAACCCGTGCGACGACATTCCAGGCAGCCGACCGGGTGGTAGATCTTCTCCGGTACGTTCGAGCGCCAGGGGGCCACCAGATCCTTCCACAGCATGGGTTCGATCGGGTCGCCCGGCGCCTTGCAGTGCGGGCACAGCGTGCGCACCAGTCGCTGCGCGAGGATGCCGATCAGGGTCGCGTTGACCAGGTAGTTGGGAATGCCGAGTTCCATAAGGCGCGCGATCGACGCGGCGGCATCGTTGGTGTGCAGCGTCGAGAACACGAGGTGGCCGGTCAGCGCCGACTGGACCGCCATGTCGGCGGTTTCCTTGTCGCGGATCTCGCCGACCATGATGATGTCCGGATCCTGCCGCATGAGTGCGCGCAGGCCGTCGGCAAAGCCGAGGTCGATGCCGTGCTGGACCTGCATCTGGTTGAGCGCGGGATCGACCATTTCGATCGGGTCCTCGACGGTGCTGACGTTGACCTCGTCGGTCGCGAGCTGCTTCAGCGTCGAGTACAGCGTGGTCGTCTTGCCGGAACCGGTCGGCCCGGTCACCAGCACGATGCCCGATGGCCGATGGATCAGGTCTTCCCAGACTTTCGCCTCGTCCGGCGTGAAGCCAAGTTCCGCGTAGCTGCGCACAACCACTTCCGGATCGAAGATCCGCATCACCAGCTTTTCACCGAATGCCGTCGGCAGCGTCGACAGCCTTATCTCGACCTCGCGGCCTGCATTCGGTCCGGTCGCGACCTTGGTCTTGATGCGGCCGTCCTGCGGCCGGCGCTTCTCGACGACGTCCATGCGGCCCAGCAGCTTGATGCGGCTGGTCATCGCCGCCATCACCCCGCCGGGCACCTGGTAGACCTGGTGCAGCACGCCATCGATGCGGAAGCGCGCGACACCGAACTCGCGCCGCGGCTCGAGATGGATGTCACTCGCCCGCTGGTCGAATGCATACTGCAGCAGCCAGTCGACGATGTGGATGACGTGGGCGTCGTTGGCCTCGACCTTGCCGCCGAGCTCGACCAGTTGCTCGAAGCTCGACACGAGCGGCGCGGACCCGGACTTGGCCGCACCCCTGACCTGCTGCGCCAGCTTGTAGAACTCGGTCGTGTAGCGCGCGACGTCGAGCGGGTTCGAGACGACGCGCTTGACCTTCTTCTTCGTGATCTGCTCGATCTCGCGTTCCCATCCGGTCTGGAAGGGCTCGCAGGTCGCGATCGTGACCTCGTCGCCACCCATCGCCACCGGCAGGATCGAGTAGGTCGTTGCATACGACGACGACATCACGTCGACGACGCGCGTGAAGTCGACGCGCAGCGGATCAATGTGGAAGTACGGCAGTGACGCCTTCTGCGCCAGCCACTGCGTCAGCGCCTCGAGGTCGAGGAGCTTGCGCTCGGCATTCGGCGTCCGGTAGTTCATTTCCGCGAGATTCACCAGCGGGTGACCTGCGCGGTCACGCCCACCGGAGATCTTGAAGCGCTCGGCATCGCTGGTCGCCAGCATGCCGTCGGCGACCAGTTGCTTGAGCACATAGCCGCCGGTGACGCGGCCGCTCGGCACCGGCGTTGGCGCGTGCCGATCCTTGGTCGACGAAGAGGCAACAGCCTTCAATGCCGCGGCACCTTCCTTGGGATTCATGGGCGGTGCCTCATGCCGCCGGCTGCGAGGCCTTGTAGCGTTTCGCCATATTGGTCGCGCGGTCCGGCGCACTCTCGAAGTCCGCCACCACCTTGTCGACCGCGCGCTTGGTCAGCGGCACGCTCTCGAGCGGTTCGATGTACTTGCGCGCGAGGTAGGACTTCAGCATGTCCGACGACAGCACGTGTGCCTTCTGGTCGTGCTCGCCGGCAAACAGGAACAACGTCCGCAATGGGCTCATCCAGCGCAGCTTGACGCGCACGAATTCCATGCCGTTCCACATCTTGAACCAGTTGCCGCGCTGCCAGCGACCGATTTCCTCCTGCACCCGGGCGTCCTCGACCGGATCGAGTCGGGCGATATCCGTCAGCGGATCGGGCATCTGGATGTCGGCGTGGTGTTCCTGTGCCGCACGCATGATCAATCCGGTCGATACGCGAATGCCGCCCGGCACGGTGGTCACGGGGAAGATGCCTGACAGCTGCATGCCGTCGATCTTGGCGCGCAGTTCCGACGTGAGCAGGCTCGACTTGATATACGTCGCCTGGTCGACCGGCTTGACCGCCATCGCGTGCGATTCCATCAGTGAGGTGAAGAACTGGTCACGGTCGCGCTCGGACTGGTTGACCAGCGACAGTCCGTCGCGCAGCACCCGCACCATGCCGGGAATCATCTTGACCAGCTTGTTGCGGTCTTCGGTGCTGGCCTTGGGCTGTACCGACCAGACCAGCTCGTGGATCACGTCTCGGAACGACTTGGCGAAGCCAGGCTGCGTCTCACCGCGAACCGTCGCGGCCACCAGCACCTTGACCCAGGGTCCCAGCAGGAACTCCTTGATGTACGGCTCGAGGTCGACGCGCTCGAATGCGCGCCGCACCTGGATCGTCGTGTTGATCGTGAGGATCTCGTGCTTCTCGGCCGCCTCGAGTGCTTTCTTGGCGCGCGAGACCGGGTCAGCGTCTCCGGGATCGATTTCCGAGACGAAGCGGTCGAACTCGGTATAGACCTTCTCGAAAACGGAAAGATCAGTCTCGAACTTCTTCAGGATCTCGCCGATGACGCGTTCGACTTCCTTCAGGTACTTCTGGTTGTCGTCGCCGTAGGGCTCCCAGCCCGCCGACGTCCCTGCGATTCGGTCGATCAGCTTGCGCGCAGGGTGTGCGCTCGAGGCGAAGAACGCCGCGTCCATCAAGGCGGCCTTCAGCACCGGGAACTGCAGGCGCGACAGGCGCGCCTTGATCTCCGCCGGCACCTGCTTGTCCTGCATGACATGGTCGAACAGCATGCCGACCAGTTCGATCGTCAGCTTGTCGACGGTGCGGGTCGACTTCGACGTCAGCTCTTCGCGCATCGAAGTGATCGACTGCATCGGCGGCATCATCGCGAAGTCGCCGGTCTCGACGAACTGCTCGACGCCGTCGCGCTGCATCTCGCCGAGCGATTGCAGCAGCTCCGGTGATGCCGGACCCAGCGCGGGCAGTGGCGGCAGCCGCGAACCGCGCGCGTTCGACTGCAGACGCGTCAGCAGTCCACCCAGCAGCTGTGTCGGCTCATCGGGCGCCACTTGCGCGCGCGTTGGACCACCTTCGGCGGCCGCAACGGAACCCGGGCGTCCCTGTCGTCCTGTACCCGAATGTCCAGGTGCCTGCGCAGTACCGCTCCACTCGCCAGGCTTTCCGTCACCCGAAACACCCGGCGGCTGCCACCCCCCGGTCGTGCCCTTCGGCACCGCGAGGCTGCGCCGGATCGATCGCACGTCGACGCCATGGTTGGCGAAGTGTTCGAGCAACTGCCGCACGATCTGGCCGAGTTCCTCGCCCAGCGGCTTCTCAAAGCGCGTGAGCAGGAACTCCCACGCCTCCTTGTGCAGCTCGCAGTCTTCGGCTGCACGGAGCAACGCGCGTACGTAGACATTCGGCCCGAGCGGGTTCTCTGAATTGCGTACCGCACTGCGGCCAAGCACGAAGGCGACGACGAGATTCAGGTCGCGCAGCGCCAGGTCCGCAAATCCGGCGACCTTGCTGGCGTGCCGCTCGACCACGGTGTTGCTTTCGACCGAGATCGAGTCGACCAGCGACAGGGTCTCGGCGTCGAGCGAGCCCGGCGGCGGTTGCACCCGGCCCACCGTGATTTCGTGGAAGGTCTGGTCCTGGGCCTGCTTCAGGTGCTCGACGAACGAGCGGTGCAGGTCATCCGACTTGGACACAAGCAGGCGTTGCACCAGCGGCGAGCTGACATCGAAGTCCCAGGTGCCGGTCAGTTCTTCCTGGATGGCCTTGGTGATGTCCGGGAACGCAGTGGCGATCAGTTCGTTGGAGATCGCCATCGCCGACTTCATCAGCGCCGACGCCTGCGCAGCCGTGACGTACGGCAAATCGCCGGCAGGGCGGGGGGCGTCGGTGTTGGGGGTGAACTCCATCGATGCTCGTACAGCGGCCTGGCCGTGCGGCCCTTAGGACAGGCTCCGACTCTATCCGGGTCGGGGCCCGCTGTCAAGTTACATATGGGCGCGAGCAACCGGTCAATTATGCGTGTTGCATCAGACACGTAGACGATCTCCGGCAGATCATTCGCTTGCATCAGGTCCGCCAGCCAGCGCCGGAAGGGCAGACGCCAGGCGACTTCCAGGTCACCCGCGCGCGGTGCCACGTCAGCAACAGACTCATCGATGCGGGGACCGGTCAATGCGAAGACGATACGGTTGCCCTCGTCGACCGCCGGAAGCGCAAGCACACGGTCGTCGAACGCTGTGCAGATCGGCGCTGAAGCTTGGATCGAACCGGCTGCCGAACAGGTTGAAGCAAGCCACCCCGGGACGACGCAGCGCGCGGCGGCACGTACGGTAGAAGTCGACGTCGTCGTGGACCGGGCCGCGTGCCGCGGCGTCGTACAGGTCGACCTGCAGCCAGTCGGCCCGATCGGTGCGCCGCACTTCGCCAAGGTAATCGCGCGCATCCGCTTGCACGACTTCGAGCCGGTCGTCATCGGGCGGCAAGGCGAACCACTGTCGTGCGGTGTCGATGACATCGGCGCTCAGCTCCACCGCCGTCACATGCGCGCCCGGCAGGTGCCGGTAGCAGAACTTGGTCAGCGCCGCCGCCCCGAGACCGAGTTGAAGGATGCGCTGCGGTTCGGCGATGAAGCAGCGCCACCGCCATCATCTGCTTCTGGTAGTCGAGCTCGAGTTGCCAGGGGCGCGCAATGCGCATCCCGCCCTGGATCCATTCGGTGCCGAAATGCAGGTAGCGGACACCGTCCTCTTCGGACAGCGTGACCCGGGTGCGCGCGGTGCGACGCGGACGAGCGTCGCACGTCAGGCGGGCTGAGCGGCGGGCGCTCCGAGGTCGCGCATCAGGTCGCCGACCACGCGCTCGAACAGCGGCGCACGTTCCGCGGTACGGATGCGTCCGGCGCGCACATAGCCGCGCAGCACCAGCGGCGCCAGCGAATGCGCCTTGCCGGTCTCGGCCGAGGTGAAGAGATAGAAGTTGCGGCGCGGGCTGATCCAGCGCAGTCGCACGCGCTCGACCTGTTGTCCGGTGTACAAGTCGAACCACGAGCCGCGCTCCCAGCCGTCGATCATCTCGTCGATATGTTCGTCCGAGAGCTGTCTCGACCGGGATCATTTCTTCCGGCGCGACCGTCGGCGGCGAGTCGAGGACGTTGACTTCGGCGTGATTGGCGGCCGCGGCGCTGCGCACCACCGAGGCCGAAATCGTCAAATGCTCGTCCTCGCCTTCGGTCGGCGGCGGCGGTTCGACGATCTTGACTTCGTCGAGTCGCCGCTTGATCATCCCGGCATCCACCGGTGGCGGTGCGCCATAGGCGACCTCGAGCGCCTTGACCGCCTGCGCGTGCGAGGCCATCAGCCGGGTGAAGAACTCCTGCGTCTGCGTCGACGTGTGCTCGATCAGCTGCAGCCCCTCGCGCAGCGTGTTGAGCACGGCCGGGATCGTCTTGACCAGTCGCTTGCGATCTTCCGGATTGATCTTCGGCTGCACGCTCCAGACCAGGTCGGGAACCATGTCGCGGAACTTCTTGGCGAAGCCCGGCTGCGTGCGCTCGCGCAGGGTCGCCGCGACCAGCACCTTGACCCAGGTCCCAAGCAGAAATTCGCGCAGGTACGACTCGAGCTGGACGCCATCGAACGCGCGGCGAATGCCGATCGCGGCATTGATCGACATGACCTCGCGCGTTCTCGGCCTCTTCGAGCGCGCGCTTGGCGCGCGTGATCGGATCGTCGTCGCGCACGCGCTCTTCGTTCAGGTACTTCTCGAACTCCTCGAGCGCCTTCTCGAAGATCGTCGGACCTTCGTTGATCGCGACGACGACCGTATCGACCGCCTTGTTGACTTCGACCAGGTAGCGCTGGTTCTCTTCGCCTTCCGGCGATCCAGCCGATCGCCGTGCTGGCGATCCGGTCCATCAGGCGGCGTGCCGGCTGCAGCGGCGATACGAACAGATCCGAGTCCGACAGCGCCACCTTCATGATCGGAAACTGCAGGCGCGACAGCGCCGTCTTGATCTCGGCCGGCAGGTGCTTGTCCTGGTGGATGCGGTCGAACAGCATGCCGACCAGCTCGATGACGAGCTTGTCGATCTGCTTGGTGGCCCGTTCCGAGACATGGGCGCGCAGCTGCGCTTCGTCCCGCTCGCTGATTGCGGTGGCCGACGCCGATCCGCTGCGCGCGGCCACGGCGGCCAGCGCGTTGAGCCGCTGCACTTCGTTGATCGAGGCCAGCAAACCCGGATCGATCGCGGCAAACTGCACCGGCGTTCCCGGCGCCACCGGCACGGCCGACCCGGCGGGGAACATGCCGGTATTGCCGAAACCCGCGGCCCCGGGTGCAACAGGGGGCGAAGGCAAGGCAAAGTCCGTGCGATCGAACAGCGGTTGCGTCGGGACGGAGGTGATGGGCACGACGGGCGTGCCGTGCACCGGGGCACCGCCCATCGGCACCTGCATGCGTTGATACAGCGCGCTGAGGAGCTGTTCTGCCGTCGCGCCGGTGATGGCGCCGACGGCTCCACCGCCCTGCGACGGGCGACCGGCCGCGACGAAGGTGTTGCGGAAACCGGCCATCGTGTTCTTGAACGCGGTGGCCGCGGTATTGCGCTCCTCGACTCCCTGGTCGCGCAATTGCCGGTTCAGTTCCGTGTACAGCTCGGTCAGCGGACGTCCGAGGGCGCCATCGAAGGCCTTTACGACGGTGAGGCGCTGGTCGCCCTTGAACCCGAGCTTGTCGACCGCCTCGCCGAGCGCGCGGCAGAAGCGGACCGGGTGAAACGGATTTTCGCGGTCGCTGAGCCCATGCACGCCGAGCGCCGTGGCCAGGCGCTGCGTCAGCGGGCCGTATTGCTCCTCGGCCGCATTGCGGATGCGCGCCGCGAACCGGTCAAGCAGCATGTTCTCTTCCATCTGGTCGTAATCGACCAGGGACAGCGCGGCGGCCGGCGTCTTCTCGGCGCCTTCCTTGGCTTTCTTCTCGTCGCGGTCGGAGCGAAACAGATCGTCGACGGCGGCATCGATCTCACGCTCGACGGCCGAGAAAAACGTACTGGAGAACTCGCGTTGATCGACCAGCAGCCGCCGCACCGATTTTTTCAGCGTGCCCGACGCCTGGGCGTCCGCATCGATGACCTGGATCGCTTCGCGTGCTGCGGTGGGCAGCAGCGGATCGAGCGTGCTGCGCATCGAGGCGCGCAACGCCACCAGCGCGCGCTGCGCGTTCGCGCGGTTCGCCTTGCCCGAACCTGCTGTACCTGTCGTGCTCATTCCGACTCGTTATGCCTCCGGCGCACCGGGACGCAAGGGTAGCCGATCCCGGACACCGGAGTCAGCCCTCGCCGCCCGACCGGCCGGGCACGGGGCCCGGCACCAGCCCACCGCGCGGCGCGCGCCACCATGCTGCCCACAGGGCGAGCTTCTGCTCGAGGCTGCGGCCAGCATGCGCGGGACTGGTGGAAGGTAGCACCTGCACCGCGAAGCCCGCTTGCTCGAAAAGCGGCCGAAATCGGCCGGCTGCCGACCCATTGAAGGCAATGGCGTCCAGCCGCGGCGCCAGGCGATGCAGGCGCGCGAAGGCATTGAGACGGGCATGGCGGATCGCCGTGTCGGCGCTGCCCTCGCGCTCACAGGCGCCATACACGTCCCAGATGCCGACACCGTGAGACAGCACGCGACGGGGGCGCTCGTCGTACGGCAACTCGGCCAGCGGCTCGTCCAGCAGCCGTCCGAGAATGACCCAGAACTGATTGCGCGGATGTGCGTAGTACTGGCCCGCCGCCAGTGACACCGCCGACGGAAAACTGCCAAGGATCAGGCGTTCGACCCGGTCGTCGATGATCGGGGCAAAGCCGCGCAGCGCACCGGCGGACACCTCTGTGTCGGCACGCCGCTCGCGCACAGCACCGCTACTGCGCTGCGACATCCAGCAGAAGTCGATTCATGCGCCGCACGAACACGGCGGGTTCCTCGAGCTGCCCCCCTTCGGACAGGAGCGCCTGCTCGAACAGCAGGTTCGACCAGTCAGCGATGTCGCCCTGCACGGCCTTCAGGCGCGCGACCAGTACATGCCGCGGGTTCAGTTCGAGTATGGGTCGCGCGTCCGGCGCCTTCTGCCCGGCAGCCTTCAGCAAGCGCTGCAGGTGACCGCTGATGTCCTCGTCGTCGCTGACCAGGCATGACGCGGAGTCGGTCAGCCGAAAAGTGACGCGCACGTCCTTCACGCGATCGCCGAGCGCCGCCCTGACCTTGCCGACCAGCTCCTTGTACTCATCGGCCGTTTGCTGCTGCTCGGCCTTTTCGCTTTCATCGGCGAGCGCACCGAGTTCGAGTCCGCCCTTGGCAACCGAGGCCAGTGCCTTCGATTCGAACTCGTGCAGGAACGACAGCATCCACTCGTCCACGCGGTCGGTCAGCAGCAGCACTTCAATGCCCTTCTTGCGGAAGACCTCCAGGTGCGGACTGCTGCGCGCCGCCTCGGGAGTGTCGGCGGTCACGTAGTAGATCCGGTCCTGGCCATCCTTCATGCGCGCGACATAGTCACGCAGCGAAACCGTCGGCTCCTCACCGCCCGGCGCAGTGGATGCGAAGCGCAGAAGCGCTGCGATCCTATCGCGGTTGGTGGAATCTTCACCGAGGCCCTCCTTCAGGACCTGCCCGAACTCCTTCCAGAACGTCGCGTACTTTTCCTTTTGGTTCTCCGCCAGGTCCTCGAGCAGCGACAGCACGCGTTTGGTCGAGCCCTCGCGGATCGACTTGACGTCGCGGCTTTCCTGAAGGTTTTCGCGTGAGACGTTCAGCGGCAGGTCGCTACTGTCGATGACGCCGCGCACGAAGCGCAGGTACGGCGGCATCAGCTGCTCGGCATCGTCCATGATGAAGACGCGCTTTACGTACAGCTTGATGCCGTGGCGCTGGTTGCGGTCCCACAGGTCGAAGGGCGCGCGGGCCGGCAGGTAAAGCAGCTGCGTGTACTCGCTGCGGCCTTCGACGCGGCTGTGGGTCCACGCCAGCGGCTCGCCGAAGTCGTGCGATACGTGCCGGTAGAACTCCTGATACTGCTCGTCGCTGATCTCGCTCTTCGCGCGCGTCCACAGTGCGCTGGCCTGGTTGACCGTTTCGTCCTCGTCGGCAACGACCATTTCGCCCTTGTCCTTGTCCCACTTCTCCCCGCGCATGAAAATCGGCGACGAGATGTGGTCCGAGTACTTCGAAATTATCGCCTTCAGCGCGTGGCCGTTCAGCAGTTCATCCTCGCCGTCACGCAGATGCAGCGTCACCACCGTGCCGCTCTCCGAGCGTTCCGCGGACTCGATCGTGAACTCGCCGCCCCCGTCACTGGCCCACAGGACGGCTTCACCCGGAGCGGCGCCGGCGCGCCGGGTCAGCACGCTGACGCGATCGGCCACGATGAAACTGGAGTAGAAACCGACGCCGAACTGGCCGATCAGCTGCGCATCCTTCTGCTGGTCACCGGTCAGCTGCGAGAAGAATTCACGCGTGCCCGACTTTGCGATCGTCCCGAGATGGTCGATCGCCTCCTGGCGGCTCATGCCGATGCCGTTGTCGGAGATCGTGATCGTGCGCGCGGCCTTGTCGAACGCGACGCGGATCGCCAGTTCGCCATGTCCTTCGAGCAGCCGGGGATGCGCGATCGCCTCGAAACGCAACTTGTCGAGCGCGTCGGACGCATTGCTGATCAGCTCGCGCAGGAAAATCTGCTTGTTGCTGTAGAGCGAATGGATCATCAGCTGCAGAAGCTGCTTGACCTCCGCCTGGAATCCGAGGGTCTGCTTCATCGCCGTATCCGTTGCACCCATTCCTGCCTCCCTAGTTCATTAACAGCGTCCAGCCGTGCCACCGCCGGCGGGACATTGGGTTCGAAAGCCGAATTATCAAGGACTCGCCCCTCCGGTCGCCGAGCCGACCTCGGCGAGATCGTTCCGCAGTATCGTCGCGGTCGGTGTCGCGATCCGGGATCCGTTTCGGGTGACACCACCGTCAGGGGACTATCGATGCGTGAAAACGGGTTGCGCTCCTTGTGGGCCGAGGGCCGCGCCGCCATCAACGGCTGGCTCACGATTCCGAGCGGAGTATCGGCCGAGCTGATGGCCCACCAGGGTTGGGATTCGTTGACGATCGACATGCAGCACGGCCTGATCGACTACCCGGCCGCGGTCGCGATGCTGACTGCCATTTCGACGACGGACACGGTTCCGCTCGTACGAGTGCCCTGGCTCGAGCCGGGCATCCTGATGAAGTCCCTGGACGCCGGCGCCTACGGCGTCATCTGCCCAATGGTCAACACGCGCGACGACGCCGCCCGCCTCGTGGCATACACCCGCTACGCGCCGCGTGGCAGCCGCAGCTTCGGGCCCATGCGCGCGCTGCTTTACGCCGGCGCCGACTATCCGCAGCACGCCGATCACACCATCGTGCGCTTTGCGATGATCGAGACGGCGCAGGCCCTCGACAATCTCGATGCGATCCTCTCGGTCGAAGGACTCGATGCCATTTACGTCGGTCCGTCCGACCTGTCGCTGTCGCTGGGATGCAAGCCTGTGCTCGACGAGGTCGAAGCGCCGGTCGCCTCCGCGATCGACCATATTCTCGCCCGGTCCCAGGCTCATGGCATCCTCGCCGGAATCCACAATGGCGATACAGCGGCGGCTCGCCAGCGCATCGAAAAGGGCTTCCGCTTCGTATCGATCGCATCCGACGCGCATCTGATGACTTCGGCGGCCCAGGACACGCTTGCACGAGTGCGCCGGGAGGTTTCCGGCGAGCAGCACCGCGGAGCCACGCGTTGACAAGCTACGACTACTGCACCGCGGACGTCTTCACTGATCACGTCTTCGGCGGAAATCCGCTCGCGGTGCTGCTGAATGCCCGTGGCATCGACGACGGCGCGATGCAGTCGATCGCGCGCGAGTTCAACTACAGCGAGACAACCTTCGTGCTGCCGCCGACAGACCCGCGTTGCACGGCGCGCGTCCGCATCTTCACTCCCGGCGGCGAGTTGCCCTTTGCCGGCCATCCGACCGTCGGCACGGCATTCATCCTCGCAAGCCTCGGCTACATCGCCACCGGAGTTTCTGACATCGTCTTCGAGGAAGCCATCGGCCCGGTGCCGGTGCGGATCGATCGCACTGTCGATGGCCGGGTGTCCTGCTGCACGCTGACAACGGCACAGCAGCCGGAATTCCTGGCGGCCATCGACGACCGCGTGGCGATGGCCGCGATGCTGGGACTCGATGCGGCCGCTCTCGCGTCGACGCCGGAGGTCTGGTCGTGCGGCGTGCCGTTTCTCGTTGTGCCGTTGAATCGTGTCGATGACCTGGTTAGAGCCCGGCTCGACCTGGAGCGCTGGCGAACGACGCTATCCGGCGCCGTCACGCAGAAGGTCTACCTGATCGCGCGCGCAGGCGACGCGAGTTGGCGAGTCCGCATGTTCGCCCCCGGACTCGGTGTCGCCGAAGACCCGGCCACGGGTTCCGCGGCTGCATCCCTGGCGGGCTGGCTCGCGCGCCGTGTCACTACCGACGACGGCACGCACCGCTGGCAGATCCTGCAGGGCCAGGAAATCGGCCGCCCCAGCGAAATCACACTCGAGTACGAACAACTCGGCACGGTGGCACGAACTGTCCGCGTCGGCGGGAGTGCCGTGCTAGTCGCGCGCGGAACGTTGACTCTTTAGCGCTGCCGAGCCAGATCGGGCTAGAGCAGCGCGCGCCCGAGGGTCGCCACTGCCGTCGTGATAACGCCCAGCGTCAAGTTGATCACGACGAGTTTGCGGATCAGGTCGAGTTCCTTGGCGGCCGCGGGCCATTCGGAGGCGGCAACCGCCCGCTGAAGTCGCGGAAACGGCGCGAAGCGGATGACCAGGAAGATCGACATCATCACCAGCCCGAGCACGACCATCAGGTGCACCGAGGCGTGCGCATTGGCGAAGCCGCCGGCTCCGAGGACCAGGCCGACGCCGCTGGCCAGAATCGCGATGATCGCAAGCGACACCCAGAAGAAAAATCGTCCCAGCACGTTCGCCAGCAGCGGCAGCCGCTGCGGTGGCGCCAGTTGGCCGGCCGCGGCCGGTCGCACCGCGAAGTGCAGAACGAACATCCCGCCGACCCAGAGCATGACCCCGATCAGATGGACGAACAGCAGTCCGGTGTACAGGAGTCTCATGCGGACCTCTCGGACCGGAGTGTCGGGGCAGGACGCGATACGCTCATCGTTCACGCTTCCGGCAGCCGCAGCAGTGCGAACGGCGGTTTCAGTTTCGGGTCGACGAGCCTGCCCTTGCGCGCGCGATGGCCATGCTGTGCCTGCAGCTGCGCTCCGACCAGCCGAACCTCGACCGGTTTGCCGGCCGAGCCACGGGTTGCCTGCATGACCGCGCCACCGCCAATAGGCAGGGCCGTCAGCAGCTTTTCGCCGTCGTCCAGATCCATCAGCGTCACGCCCCGTCCTCCGCCGGAAAGTGCCTTGATCTCGGTGGCGTCGAACACGAGCACGCGTCCCTTGCCCGAGAGGCACGCAATCGATCGATCGCTCTCGGCCCTGACGAGCTGCGGCCGCAACGGCTCGGCATCGTCGTCAACCGTGATGAACTGCTTGCCCGCCTTCTGCCGTGACAACATGTCGCCAAGCGCGGTCGCGAAGCCGTAGCCATTGGTGGTTGCCAGCAGTAGCGGCGTCTCGGCACTGCCCGCGACATAGCCCACCAGACGCGAACCGGCCTCGAGCTCGATCATCGAAGTGACCGGAGCACCGTCGCCTCGTGCCGACGGCAGCTGTGCCACCGGCACCGAGTAGACGCGGCCGTTGCTGCCGACAGCGATCAACTGGTCGACGCTGCGGCATTCAAAGGCGCCATACAGGTCATCGCCGGTCCGGAACGAGAACTGGGTTGCGTCGTGGCCATGTCCAGTACGCGCGCGCACGAACCCCATATCGGAAACGATGACGGTCACCGGTTCATCAAGCACCTTGACCTCAACGGCGGCGCGCTCGGCAGTTTCGATCAGCGTGCGCCGCGCATCGCCGTACTTCTTCGCATCGTCCTCGATCTCGCGCGCGACCTGCTTGCGCAACGCTGCGTCAGCGCCAAGCAACTTGCGCAGCGTTCCTTCGTCCTTGCGCAGCTCGGCCAGCTCCTGCTCAATCTTGATGCCTTCGAGTCGCGCCAGCTGGCGCAGGCGGATCTCGAGGATGTCTTCGGCCTGCCGTTCCGTGAGCTTGAACGCCTTCATCAAGTCCGGCTTGGGCTCGTCGGACCCACGGATCAGCTTGATGACCTTGTCGATGTTGAGCAGGACCGCCTGGCGCCCTTCCAGGATGTGGATCCGGTCTTCGACCTTCTGCAGGCGATGCTGCGAGCGTCGCCGCACCGTATCGACGCGGAAATCGATCCACTCGGACAGGATCTCGACAACCGGCTTGCAACGTGGCCGGCCATCCCGGCCGATCATGACGAGGTTGATCGGAGCGCTGGTTTCCATACTGGTCTGCGCCAGCAGCGTGCGCACGAATTCGTCACGATCGATCTTCGACGTGCGAGGCTCGAACACCAGGCGCACGGCCGCATCCTTGCCTGATTCGTCGCGCACAGTGTCGAGCATGGACAGCATGAGTTGCTTGGTCTGCTGCTGGTCGGAGGTCAGTGCCTTCTTGCCGGCCTTGACCTTCGGATTCGTCAGTTCCTCGATCTCCTCGAGCACGCGCTGGGCCGAGGTGGACGGGGGCAGTTCACGCACGACCAGCTGCCACTGCCCGCGCGCCAGTTCCTCGAACTCGCAGCGTGCCCGCACCTTCAGGCTGCCTCGGCCGCTCGTGTAAATGTCCCGGATGTCGCTTGCCGGCGAGATGATCTGTCCGCCGCCGGGGAAGTCCGGTCCCGGCAGCTTGGCAAGCACGTCGTCGAGCTTCGCCTTCGGATTGGCCAGCAGCAGCAGTGTCGCGGCCGCAACTTCACGCAGGTTGTGCGACGGCACCTCGGTCGCCATACCGACCGCGATGCCCGACGCGCCGTTGAGCAGAACGAACGGAAGGCGCGCCGGCAACAGCCGCGGTTCCTGTGTTGAGCCGTCATAGTTCGGCATGAAATCGACCGTGCCTTCGTCGATCTCGTCGAGCAGCAGGCGCGCGATCGGCGTGAGCCGCGCCTCGGTGTAGCGCATCGCAGCTGCGCCATCGCCATCGCGACTGCCGAAGTTGCCCTGCCCGTCGATCAGCGGATACCTCAGCGTGAAGTTCTGCGCCATGCGCACCAGCGCGTCATACGCAGCCTGGTCGCCGTGCGGATGGAATCGACCGAGCACGTCACCGACGACGCGTGCCGACTTCACCGGGCGCGCGCCCGAGGCCAGGCCCATCTCGTTCATTGCGAAGAGAATGCGGCGCTGGACCGGCTTCTGGCCGTCCGCACCATCGGGCAGTGCGCGCCCCTTCACGACCGAGATCGCGTAGTCGAGATAAGCGCGCTGTGCGAAATCGGCCAGCGTCAGCGCATCGCTGCCATCGCCGTCGCGTCCGCCCGATGCGGGGAAGAGTGTCTGCTGCTCAAGCATGGATAGGTGGCGCCTCTCGTGCGATTCAGGCGATGCGGGATTCTACGGATAGCCCGACGCGCGTCGCGGAGGCCCCACGCAGCCGGCCTCATACACGACAGGTGGCCGCAAACTCCATGTAGCGTTGGCGTGCCAACGTGGCGACAGGTCCAATCGGCAGTTTACGGTCGCCGTAGCGGGTGCAAGGCATTACCTTGCCGTAGTTGCCGGAGTTGAAGATCTCGCGTGCGGCGTCGAGTTCCTGCGGCCTGACGGTGCGCTGACGCACCTCGATGCCCTCGGCGGCGAGCAGCCGCATCACGCGCGCACGTGTGATGCCTGCGAGAAAGGTACCGTTCGCGGCCGGCGTCACCACGTCTCCGTCCGCTGCAACGAAGAACAGGTTGGCTGTCGCAAATTCCGCCACGTTGCCATCGGGATCGAGCACCACGGCGTTCTGGTACCCGGCCGCGGCCGCCTCGCGCAGCGCGCGCGCGACGTTCGGGTACAGCGCCGAGGCCTTGGCATCGGTGACTGCCGAGAGGGGAGACGGCCGGCGTCGCTGCGACAGGTGTGCCGAGAAACCCTCGAACGGCGGCAGAGCCGCGTCGAACAGCGTCAACGCAAACGCACACTGTTCCGGCACCAGCAGCCCGGCGGTCGCGAAGACCAGCGGCCGGATGTAAAGGTCGGCGTCCGCCGGGAAGCGGTGAATGCCCTCGATGCACAGACGCATCAGCTCGTCGATCGGCAGATCGAGCGTGAGACCCATGCGTGCGGCGGAGTCATAGGTCCGCTCGCAATGGGCGCGCAGGTCGGGCGCCATGCGATGGATCGAGCGCGCACCATCGAAGATCGACGAGCCGAGCCAGACGCTGTGGTCCATCGCGCCGATCAGCGGTACGTTGCCGTCGCTCCAGGCGCCATTGAAGTAGGTGGTGTGCAGAACGTGCTCCGAGAGTCCTAGTGCATCAGCGATCGCTCGCGACCGACACCGCGACGGTCGATGAACAGCTTGATGAAGTCATCGCCCGGCATCGGTCGTGCGAAAAGATAGCCCTGCGCCGCGTCGCAACCCAGGTGCTGCATCCAGGTCTGCTGCGCCTGGGTCTCGATGCCCTCGGCCGTCACGCTGATACCGAGCGAACGCGCCATCTCGATCACCGCCTTGACGATCGTCAGCGTGCGTGCGTCGCGCATGCACTCGACCGTGAAACTGCGGTCGATCTTCAGGCGGTGGATCGGCAGATCGCGCAGGTGCGCCAGGCTGGAAAAGCCGACGCCGAAGTCGTCGAGCGCGAGCCGCACGCCGGCGTTTCGCATGCGCACCAGGTTCTCGCGCGATACCGCCGACGTGTCGAGCAGGCCGGTCTCCGTGACTTCGACCTCGATCTCCGAGGGCGACACCTCAAACGCGTTGAGTACATCGAGCAGTCCCTCGACGCAGCCGAGTTGCCGCAACTGCACGCCGGACATGTTGATCGACACCGGCGGAATGTCGAGCTGCAGGTGGCGCCACTCCTGGCGCGCCCGACAGGCCTCGCGCAGCACCCAGTCGCCGAGCCCGACGATGAGGCCCGATTCCTCGGCGATCGGGATGAACTCGGCCGGCGAGATGTCGCCAAGCTCGGCGTCGCGCCAGCGGATCAGGGCTTCGGCGCCGACCATCTTTCCGTCCGCCAGCGAAACCAGCGGTTGATAGAACAGCTTGAAGTCACGCGACTCGACCGCCTTGCGCAGGCGCTGCTCGAGTCGCAGACGCAGGTCGACGCGACGCGCCACGGTCTGCGTGTAGAAGGCATAGGTGCGGCGGCCGCTGTCCTTGGCCTGGTACATCGCCGCATCGGCCGCGTTGAGCAGTGAATCGAGGTCGATGCCGTCCTGCGGGAAGAAGCTGATGCCGACCGAGGCGGTGACAGCGATTTCCATACCGAGAATGCGCGCGGGCTCGCAGATCGAATCGATCAGCTTGCGCGCGACCTCGACGGCCGCATCGGGCCGCTGGAGGTCGACCAGCAGGACGACCAGCTCATCGCCCCCGCGGCGACCGAGCAGGTGCGGCTCGGCGACGACGTCGCGCATGCGGCTGGCCACGATCGCAAGCATCTCGTCACCGACACGGTGGCCGTAGCCGTTGTTCAGCAGGCGGAAGTTGTCGAGGTCGATGAACAGCAGCGCACAGCGCTTGCCCTCGGCATATGAAGTCGCCAGCAGCCGCCCGGCTCGCTCATCGAAGGTCTGGCGGTTGGAAAGCTGCGTCAGCGCGTCGACCGTGGCGAGACGCTCGATGCGTTCCTGTGCGCGGATCTGGTCACTGATGTTCTTGCCGACGCCACGGTAACCGCGAAAGCTGCCTTCGGCGTCGAACACGGGATCGCCGCTGGTCAGGTGGTAGACCAGCGAGCCGTCCGGCATCCAGCGCCGGAACATCACGTCGCGGAACGGCCGGCGCCCGAGCAGAGTCGCACGGTGCTCGTCCCATGACGACGGCTGGATCAGCTCTCCGGGCAGTTCCCAGCGATGCTTGCCAATCACCTCTTCGTCGTTGAGGCCGAATGATCCACGCGCACCCTGACGCAGCAGGGTGAAGCGCAGGTTCTCGTCCATTTCCCAGTACCAGTCCGACGACAGCTCGGTGAGTGCGCGGAAGCGCGCTTCGCTGTCGGAGATTCGCGAGATCAGCGACTCGCGTTCGGTCACATCCCACGCGAGGCCACGATAGCCGATGTACTCGCCACGCTCGACCACCGGCTGGCCGGCCAGTTCATAGTAGGCAACATCCTCACCGTTGCGCAGTTTCAGCTTGACGTTGCGAAACGACTCGCGGCGCGCAACGCGTTCGCGCAGGACGGTCCAGTCGACCGCAAACGCGGGGTCGATGTGCTCGAACTCCCAGAAGCGCCGGTTCAGTGTCCATTCGGCTACGCGTTCCTGGCGGGCAGGCTCCCCGCGCACGGACGTGACGCGCAGATCGGTATCGGTCTCCCAGTACCACTCGGTCGCGAGCATCGTCAGGGCGCGGAACCGCTCCTCGCTGCGGCGCAGGGCGACGACCATGTCTTCGCGCTCCGTGACGTCGCGTCCGGCCCCGTAGTAGCCCTGGAACTCGCCCTTCTCATCGAAGATCGGCTTGCCGGTGACGGCAATCCACATGGGCGTGCCGTCGCCGCGCCGCGCCCGATAGGTGAACCAGGGGAACGGCTGACGCTGCGCAATCCGCGCGCGGTACTCGGCGTACTGGTTGGGATCCGCCTCGAAGCCCGGCATGTCCTCGCGCCGCTGGCCGAGCAGGCGATCGGGCGGCGCCTTGACGTGGTCTTCCATGGCCGCCGAAAACTCGACGAAGTGGCCGTTGGCGTCCTGGCGCCAGAACCAGTCGTAGGTCAGGTCGGCAAGATCATCGATCAATTTGCGGCGCTTGGTCAGCTCGTGCTCGATGACCTTCTGTTCGGTCACGTCGCTGCGGAAGCAGATGATGCCGCCGTTCGCAGTGCGGCAGTCCGTCATCAAGAGCCACCGCCCCCGGTGATGGCGCACAACCTCGCTGACTTCCGAGCCCCGACGACGGCGCCGTTCCCCGTCGCTGATGAATTCGTCGAGCATCCGACCATCGACGACCTCGGTTGGCGCGACCTCGAAGTACGCGGTCATCAGCTCGCGATAGGTCTGTCCGGCCACGAGCTGATCGGCGACTTCCGAATACAGCGCCCGATACGCATCGTTGCACCCGATCAGCCGGTCACCGGCATCCCACAGTGCCACGCCGACCTTCATCGACTCGATCGACTGTTCCCAGAGCCGGGCGCGGACACGCGCCCGGTGCTGCGCCCGCTGGGCATTCACGATCCAGGCGAACAGCACGACCCCGAGCGAGCCGGCAATGATGCGGTGCGCCCACTCGAACGACTGAATTACGACGGGATGGGCAAGTTTGAACTCTTGCGACAGCAGCAACGGGACAGCCAGCGTGACAAGAAGTATCAGCGCCAGCGCGCCCACGGACCAGCGCACCCAGGCCAGTTTCGGCGCGGAAAGCGGCATGTCCACGGTGGGCGGAGAGCTCACCATGCCGGCGGTAGGCTGCGCGTCCTTCATGCGGAAATGAATGTCCCCTATTTTGATCGCGCCCCATGGTCGGCGGTCGCGACCGCGCGCAAGTATGCCCGCAAGCCCTGGCATTCAATACACCCCAGTAACGGGAGGTTGAGGGTCAATCCGCGCCTTGTTTGGCCGCCGCGTTGCGCCACCTTGCCGCGCTGCCTTGCCTCGCGCTAAACGTCTGCTTCGACCTCGTGGCCGTGCTCCTCGAGCCAGGCTCGCCGCGCCTGACTTTCGGCACGCCCCATAAGCATCGTCATCATTGCGGCAGTCCCGTCGGCAGTGAGCTCGCCGAGGCCGACCCGCAGCAGGCGCCGCGTGTCCGGCGCCATCGTCGTCTCCCACAGCTGCTCCGGGCTCATTTCACCGAGCCCCTTGAAGCGCGCAATGCTCCACGCCGATTCCCGGACCCCCTCGTCGGCCAGCTTCTCGAGCGTGGCATCCAGCTCGGCATCGTCCAGGCAGTACAGGCGTCTCGCCGGCCGCTTGCCCTGTGCACCGACGTCAACGCGAAACAACGGCGGCCGGGCAACGAAGATGTTTCCGCGGTCGACGAGCTGTGGAAAGTGCCGGAAAAACAGCGTCAACAGCAGCACCTGGATGTGCGAGCCATCGACGTCGGCATCCGCAAGTATGCAGATCTTGCCGTACCGAAGTCCTTCGAAATTCACGGCCTCCGACGGGCCGTGCGGGTCGACACCGATCGCCACCGCGATGTCATGCACTTCCGCATTTCCGAACAGACGGTCGCGCTCGACCTCCCAGGTGTTGAGCACCTTGCCACGAAGCGGCAGGATCGCCTGGAATTCCTTGTCGCGCCCCATTTTCGCCGAGCCGCCCGCCGAGTCGCCCTCGACCAGGAAGAGTTCGTTGCGCGTGAGTTCCGTCGACTCGCAGTCGGTCAGCTTGCCGGGCAACACCGCCACCGCCGAGCCCTTCTTCTTCTCGACCTTCTGGCCCGCGCGCGCCCGTGCCTGTGCCTGCCGGATCACGAGTTCGGCGAGCTGTCGGCCTTCGTTCGGATGCTGGTTGAGCCAGAACTCGAGCTGTGGCCGGACGAACGACGACACAAGCCGCAAGGCGTCGCGACTGTTCAGGCGTTCCTTGATCTGCCCCTGGAACTGCGGATCGAGCACCTTGGCCGACAGCACGAAGCTCGCCCGCGCAAAGACGTCTTCGGGTAGCAGTTTCACGCCCTTGGGCAGCAGGCCGTGGGCGTCGACGAACGCGCGCACGGCGTTGAACAAACCATCCCGCAGACCGGCCTCGTGCGTGCCTCCGGCCGGCGTCGGAATCAGGTTCACGTAGGACTCGCGCGTGATGGCGCCGTCTTCGGTCCAGACCACGACCCAGCTGGCGCCCTCGCCCTCGGCGTAGGTCTCGTCGTCCGCCGAGGCGAATCCGCTGGACTCGAAGGGCGGCAGCAGCGGATCGGACGGCAACGATCCAAGCAGGTACTCGCGCAGCCCTCCTTCATAGCGCCAGCGCTGCGTCGCTCCCGACTTTTCGAGCGTGAGTGAGACATCAGTTCCCGGCAGCAGCACGGCCTTGCTGCGCAACAGGCGCTCGAGTTCGTCCACCGGAACATGCGCCGCATCGAAGTACTTCGCGTTCGGCCACGCCCGCACCCGCGTGCCGCTGGACTTGGCCTGGCCTTTCGCGGTCACCGACTTGATCGGCTGGCTCACTTCACCGTCGGCGAAGCCAATCGTATGCAGCTTGCCGTCGCGCCAGACAGTCACGTCGAGGCGGGACGACAGCGCGTTGGTCACCGATACGCCGACGCCGTGCAAGCCACCCGCGAAGGAGTAGGCGCCTCCGGCACGTTTGTCGAACTTACCGCCGGCGTGAAGGCGCGTGAACACGATCTCGACCACCGGGACTTTTTCCTCCGGATGCAGTCCGACCGGAATGCCGCGTCCATCGTCATCGACACTGACCGACCCGTCGCCATGCAGCGTGACATCGATGCGGTGTCCGAATCCGGCGAGCATTTCGTCCGACGCGTTGTCGATCACCTCCTGGATGATGTGCAACGGACTGTCGGTGCGCGTGTACATGCCGGGACGCTGGCGCACCGGCTCCAGTCCCTTGAGGACGCGTATCGACGCCTCGCCGTAGTCAGCCGCTTTGCGTTGTTCGGTACGTGGCTTGCTCTGCATTGCAAAAATCTGGTGAGGAGTTGTCCCCAGCTGTTGTGGAAAACATCGCCCTTTCCACCCGTCAAGGCGCGCCAATGCTGGCGGGCGTCGAGTTGATCACGGATTAGGCAGTTGCCGTGCCCCGCTCATGGGCGGAATACCGATTGGATCGCGACGAGTCGAGCATCGTCTCTCGTGCGTCGTCGTCCGGCGGCGGATTCTACGTGAGGGCGATCGCTATACTGGCCGCACTCCCCGTAGTTCAACGGATAGAACAAGTGCCTCCTAAGCGCTAGATCTGGGTTCAATTCCCGGCGGGGGGACGCACGCGTAGATTTTTCGCACCTGCGTGCGAAAAATCCGCGTGCGTGTCGAGGCGCCTGCAAGCGCCGAGAGCGCTTCCAGAGCAGTGACAGCACCAGGGACCGCATGGATGCTCATCTCCCAGGAGCGCATCATGGCGCTCGCTGGCGCTGCACCTGCCCCGCGCACCTAACCCGTTAAGCTGTGCCATCGCACCCGGCCCCGAACGACATGCCCTCCATCCAGACCAATTTCGACAACGTGTTCCGCTTCGGCGGAGCCGCACTCATTCTGGTCGGCATCTTCATGGTGCTGCAGCCATTTGTATCAGCGATGGTGTTCGCGGGCGTGCTGGCCATCGCGACCTGGCCGCTGTTTGAGCGACTGCGGCGTGCGGTCGGTGGCAATTCCACGTTGGCCGCAACCACGATGCTGCTGGCGATCCTCGTACTGGTCATCATCCCCTTCACCCTGTTGTCAGCGGCCGCTGCCGAGCAGGTCCCCGGGCTCGTCGGACTGGCCAAGGGATGGCTTCAGGACGGAATCCATGCACCTGAGGCTCTTAAGGCTATTCCGGTCATCGGCGAGCGCCTCTACGGAATGCTTGAAGGTCTCCTGCTCGACCGCGCCCAACTGTCGGCGCTGATGCAGAAAGTACTTGAGCCGGCCGGCCGCTTGTCGCTGGCCTTCGTGCGTGTGCTCGGCGACGGCATCCTGCAGTTGTTGCTGGTGACCTTCATCGTCTTCTTCTACTACCGCGACGGCGATGCCATCGTTGCGATGCTGAAGCGGGTGTCCGATCGGCTGTCCGGCAGGATGAGTACTGAAGTACTCACCATCGTCACGGGAACGACGCGCAGCGTCTTTGTCGGCATTGTCGGCACCGCGGCGGCGCAGTCCTTCGTCGCACTGATCGGCTTCCTGATCGCGGGCGTGCCCGGGGCCTTCATGCTTGCCGTCGCCACGTTCATCCTGTCGGTAGTGCCCATGGGTCCCGTGCTCATCTGGGGCGCGGCGGCAATCTGGCTCTATGTGAAGGGCGAGACCGGCTGGACCATTTTCATGGTGATCTGGGGCGCGGTGGTCATCAGCAGCATCGACAACGTCCTCAAGCCGATTCTGATCGCGCGCGGCTCGACCCTGTCGCTCGGCATGATCTTTCTCGGCGTTCTCGGCGGTGTCGTCGCGTTCGGATTCATCGGGGTGATACTTGGTCCCGTCCTGCTTGCGCTGGGTGTCGCCTTCGGGCGTGCATGGGTCAGCGCGCAGGATGCCCGCGCAACGTCAGCTGCTTTGGAGCCGGGCATTGCGGCCGCGCCAGGCGGCACGGCCCCGAAACGCGAAGCCTAAACGCCCTGCGCGGCGCGCAGCCACTGCGCGCGATAGTGCTTGAGTTCGTCGATCGACTCGTAGATGTCGGCCAGCGCCTCGTGCCGACTTTTCTTCTCGAAAGAGCGGTAAATCGCCGGATTCCAGCGGCGCGCGAGTTCCTTCAGCGTGCTGACGTCGAGGTTGCGGTAGTGGAAATAGGCCTCCAGCTGCGGCATCCAGCGCGCCATGAAGCGCCGGTCCTGGCAGATCGAGTTGCCGCACATCGGCGACTTGCCGCGCGGCACATGGCGCTGCAGGAACTCGACCAGGATGTCGCTGGCCGTGGACTCGTCGAGCGTCGACGCCCGAACCTTGGTGGTCAAGCCCGAGCGGCCGTGGGTCGCAGTATTCCAGCTGTCCATGCCCTGCAGGACCCGCTCCGGCTGGGCAATGACGAGCACGGGGCCTTCGGCAATGACCTCGAGCTCGGCATCGGTGACGACTACGGCAATCTCGAGCACGCGGTCGGAGTCCGGATTCAGCCCTGACATTTCCATGTCGACCCAGACGAGATTCATCTCGCTGTAACGCTCGGCACGAACGGCAGCTTCGAGAGGGGGCTGTGACATAATTTCCGTGTTGATCGATCAATGCGCATCGATCCGATCAAAGGCGCGCGATTGTCGCACGTCGAGTTGAGCCGGCAGGCGTGCCTCGCCGTTTCCGGCGAATGCCGATGCATTTCGAGTACCGCACCTCGTGGCCATGTCCCAGCTTCTCTCGTTGACGTTCGTCGCCTTTCTTCTTCTTATGGTCGGCCTGAAGTACTGGCTGTCGTGGCGGCAGGTACGTCACGTCGGCCGACATGCCGATGCCGTCCCCAGGCAGTTCGCTGACCGGGTCTCGCTCGAGGCGCATCGCAAGGCGGCGTCCTACACGATTGCCAAGACGCGACTTGCGCTGATCGAGACCGCCATCGGCGCGGCCCTGCTGGTGATGCTCACACTGTTTGGCGGCCTGCAGTGGATCGCCGATGTGCTGCGTAACGTCATCGACGATGGGATTGCGTTCCAGCTGCTCTTCGTGGCGGTCGTCGTGGTCGCACTCGGGATTGTCGATCTGCCGTTTTCGTGGTTTCGACAGTTTCACATCGAGCAGCGCTACGGATTCAACCGGATGACGCCGGCCCTCTGGCTGGCCGATCTGGCCAAGTCCTTCACACTGGCCGCCGTGCTCGGATTGCCGTTGCTGGCTGCCGTGGTCGCCCTGATGCGTGGTGCGGGGGTGTGGTGGTGGATCTATGCGTGGCTGCTGTGGGTGAGCTTCAACGCGCTGGTGCTCGTCATCTACCCGACCGTGATCGCACCGCTTTTCAACAAGTTCGAGCCGCTGAAGGATTCCGGGCTTGCGCAGCGGATCGCCGAGTTGCTGTCACGGACGGGGTTCTCCAGCAAGGGCGTGTTCGTGATGGATGGGTCGCGCCGCTCCGCCCACGGTAATGCCTACTTCACCGGGCTCGGACGCGCCAAGCGCATCGTCTTCTTTGATACGCTGGTCGATCGACTGCAGCCATCCGAGATCGAGGCCGTGCTGGCCCACGAACTGGGACACTTCAAGCTCAAGCACATCGCCAAGCGATTGGCGTTTTCCTTCGTTGCGAGCCTCGTTTTTCTCGCGCTGCTAGGCTGGCTTGCCGCCCGCCCGTGGTTCTACACGGGACTCGGAGTGACACCCTCGCTCGAGGGCGGCAACGAAGGCGCGGCCCTGGTGCTCTTCATGCTGGTGCTACCGGTGTTCACGTTTGTCTTCGCGCCTATCGCCAGCCATTTTTCGCGCCGGCACGAGTTCGAGGCAGATGCCTTCGCGGCCCGCCATGCGTCGGCGCAGGACCTCGTCAACGCACTCGTCAAGCTCTACGAGGACAACGCCTCGACATTGACTCCCGACCCGATCCACTCGGCCTTCTACGACTCGCATCCGCCCGCCTCGCTGCGCGTCGCACGCCTGGCGGCCGTTGCGCACGCATGAAGTCCGCCGGGCGCAGTGACCTGCCCCGGTTTCCCGCTCGTGTCATTGCCACCTTTGGCCGCACTTCACTGCTAGAGGACCACGCCGGCGCGTCGTGGTCTGCCGTGCGTCGGGGCCGCCGCAGCGATCTTGTCGTCGGCGATCGCGTCGTCGCCAGCGCTTCAGCTCCCGGGCAGGCGGCGGTCGAGTCGATCGAGCCGCGCACGAGCCTGCTGTACCGCGCCGATGCGTTTCGCACGAAAGAACTCGCGGCGAACGTCGACCAGGTCATTATCGTGTTCGCCTCGCGACCGACTTTCAATCTGTGGTTCCTGTGGAAGGCGCTGGTGGCAGCGCGCGCGGCAGACATCGAGGGCATCGTGGTTCGCAACAAGACGGACCTCGAGGACGGTGCAGAGGCCGCGCAGGCCGCGCTGGCGCAGATCGGCCGACTGGGCTGGCGCACTGCCGCCGTTTCGGCGCGCACTCGGCCCGACGAGACCCTGGCGACGCTCCGGCAGATCACGCAGGGACTCGGCTCACTGCTGGTCGGGCAGTCCGGCATGGGCAAGTCGACCCTGCTCAACCTGCTTGTTCCCGATGCGCAGGCACGTACACGCGAGTATTCGGAGCGCCTCGACCTCGGCAAGCAGACCACGACCGCGGCACGCTGGTTCAGGCTGCCCCACGGGGGTGCCATCGTGGACACACCGGGCTTCCAGGAGTTCGGCCTCGCACACCTGACATCGACGCAGATCGTGGCCGGCTTTCCGGAGTTCGAATCCCACCTGGGCAAGTGTCGATTCACCGACTGCAGGCACATGGTCGAGCCGGACTGCGCCATCCGTACTGCAGTGGCGGCAGGAGAAGTGGCGTCCGGCCGCTACGATTTCTATCGATCAATGATGGGAGGGAACACGCAGTGAAACTGCTGGCGCGCGCGGATCACCTGGTGCTGGCCACGATCTGGGCCGAGTCGCTGCGTGCAGCAGGCATTCGCTGCCAGTTGCGCAATACCACGCTGTCCGGCGCCATCGGTGAGATACCGTTCCTCGAGTGCGCGCCACAGGTGTGGATCGAACGCGATGCCGATGAGTCGCGCGCACAGGAGATCCTGCAGGAACTGCGGCGTCCGCCACGTGGACCGAACTGGCACTGCGCTGCGTGTGGAGAGTCTTCCGAGCCGCAGTTCGGCGCGTGCTGGCAGTGTGGGGCCGCGCGACCGGCCTGACCTGGCCGAATCGGGGCTGTGCTCCTGTACCGGCAGCCCCGACGTTGCGTCTCAGGCCAGCCAGTGCGCCAGCGTCATCAACAGCAGCAGGGCGAGCCAGAGCAGAAGCGAGCGCCAGACCAGTCCGACCACGGCGCGCACCGCGGGCGGGCGCGGTTCGGCCAGTCCGGCGCCTTCGTTACCTGCTTCGTCGAAGTAGCGCGCCGACTCTGCTTCGGACATCAATCGCAGGCCAAGTGCGCCACCGGCGGTCGCGAGGATCAGGGTGCGCGATTCGGGGGATGGCATGCCATCGGTTTCCGGCTTGCGCGCGACCTGACGCCAGCAATAGATAGCCCCTTCAAAATCGCCGACGATGGCATAGCCAAGCGCCGTCAGTCGCGCCGGGGCCCAGTCGATCCATGCAAAGGCCTGACGCGCGAATTCCCCGAAGCGATCCGGCGGCGTAGGTGGCAGCGGTGCGCGGCTCCAGACCCGGGCCGAGTGTTCCGCCAGACGGTAGAAGACCGCTCCCATTGGACCGGGCAGCAGCACGAACCAGAAGTAAACCCCGAACACATGGCGCTGTGCCAGCAGCAGTCCGTGCTCGATCGCCTGCCGGACCACTTCTTCCGGCGCAAGATCGGCGGCGCTGAATGTCGGATCACTGAGCCGCTTCCATGCGGTGAGTTCGTGTCGGGCTGCCGCGAGGTCGCCGTTGGCCAGTGCAATCTGGATCTCGGTGCCACGGTGGCTGAACTGCCGGAACCCGAGTGCGAAATACAGGACGAGCACGTTGAGTGCCAGACCTAAAAACCAGTTGATCGAGACCAGCACCGAGTACAGCGCGCCGACGGCGATCGTGAGGCCGACGACGACCAGCAGCCAGGCATAGAAGCCATGCCGGGGGCGGCCTGCGTTGAGGTTGTGCTCGGCCCACGACGACACCTGCCGCACGGACGCGTACACCGGGTTTTCGCTCGGCAGCGCCCGCAACTGCTCGATGAGCAGCGTGATCACCAGCGATAGCCAGGCCACTTGCTTCCTCCTCGTTGCATTGTAGTGACGGCCTCCCGCCCGATCAGGCGCGCAGGAACTGGTACAGGTTGCGCAGCATCGCGGCTGTCGCGCCCCAGATGAAATAGCGGCGCATGGCCTCATACGGCATCGCGTAGAACGTACGCGCGAAGTCGCCGAGCGCGACGATGCGCCGCTCGTGATGAGCCGGGTCCATCAGGAACGCGAGCGGAACCTCGAATGTCTCGGACACTTCGAACGTATCGAGCGTGAGCGTGAACGGTTGTTCGACCATGCCGACCACCGGAGTGACCCGGAAGCCGGTCGCGGTCGTGTACTCCGGCAGGGTCCCGACGATGTCCACGATTGCAGCGCGCAGTCCGACTTCCTCTTCCGCTTCGCGCAGCGCGGTCGCGATCGGATCCGTGTCGTGTTCCTCGACGCTGCCGCCCGGAAAGCTGATCTGTCCGGCATGATCGTTGAGGTGCGCAGTGCGCTGGGTCAACAGCACCTGCACGTCGTTGCCGCGCACGATCAGCGGGACCAGGACGGCGGCGGGACGCGGCTCCATGTCCGGCAGGAACAGGCGCGGGTCGGCCCGCAGCTCGGGCTGCCATGCGATCGGCGTCGCAAATCGCTGCCGCAGCGCCGACGGTCGCAGACGATCCGCTGCCAGCGCCGGGCCACGCGCCAGCGGGTCGTCGAATGCCGGATCGTGCGGAACGGTTTCCGGATCGAACAGCGGACGTCTCGGGGTGGCTCCCGGTGAACTCATCGAATGCCCCAGCATGAAGCGACAGCCGAACACAAATGCAGAGGGCCGCCAGTGGCGGCCCTCGAGGCGGACGGGAAGATTATTCCGCCGCCTCGTCAGCGGCAGCGTCGACCGCGGCGGCCTTGTCGGCTGCAGCCTTGTCCGCCGCGCTCCGGTGGGTGAGTTTCTCGCGGATACGGGCCGACTTGCCCGAACGGTCGCGCAGGTAGTACAGCTTGGCGCGGCGGACATCGCCGCGGCGCTTCACCTCGATCGAGGCGATCGTCGGCGAATACAACTGGAACGTGCGCTCGACGCCCTCGCCGCTCGATACCTTGCGCACCACGAAGGACGAGTTCAGTCCGCGGTTGCGACGGCCAATCACGACGCCCTCGTAGGCCTGCACGCGCTTGCGCGTGCCTTCGACGACGTTGACGTTGACGATCACCGTGTCACCCGGCGCGAAGTCGGGAATCGACTTGTTGACGGACACGCGCGCCAGTTCTTCCTGTTCCAGCTTCTGAATGATGTTCATTGTCAGCTCCTCATTCCATCATCGTGCGGCTGTCATCGTTGTATGCCGCCCGAGAGGATGGATTCAATTCACGCAGCGGACTCGGACTCCGCTGCACCCGTCTGCGCAAGTTCGCGCAAATCCCTTTCGTCGCGCGCAGTCAGTCGACCCTCTGCACGCGCCGCCCGGATCAGGTCCGGCCGGTCCTTCATCGTCGCCCGCAAGGCCTCGCGACGGCGCCAGACCTCGATATCAGCGTGGTGCCCCGACATCAGCACCGCCGGCACCGTGCTCCCGCGCCAGTTCTCGGGCCGCGTGTAATGCGGCCCGTCGAGCAGTCCGGTCGCGAACGACTCATCATCCACCGAGGCGTCCTTAAGTGCGCCGGGCAGCTGCCGAACCACGGCATCGATCAGTGCCATGGCCGCCAGTTCCCCGCCCGACATCACGAAGTCACCGACCGACACCACCTCGTCGACGCAAACATCGAGGAAACGTTGGTCGATCCCCTCGTAGCGCCCGCACACCACAGCCAGAGATCCGCCCTGCGCTGCCCATTGGCGTACCCGGGTGTCTGTCAACGGCCGGCCGTTCGGCGCCAGCACCACGACTCGTGCCGCCCCGCCGTCCTGTCGGACGGCATCGAGGGCGAGCGCCAGCGGTTCGGCCATCATCACCATCCCCGGCCCGCCGCCGTAGGGCCGATCATCCACGGTCCGGTGGGCATCCGTCGTGAAGTCCCGCGGGTTCCACGTCGCCAGCGACCACAAGCCCAGTTCGAAGGCGCGTCGCGTGATGCCATGCTCGGTGATCGCCGCAAACATCGCGGGGAAAAGCGTGACGACGTCGAAGCGCATCACCCGTCCCTGTCACCACTCGTTGTTCCAGTCGACCCGCACCACCCGCAGCGGCAGGTCCACACTCTCAACAAACTGCTCGACCAGCGGAATCAGACACACATTGCCATCCGGGCCATCGCTCACTTCAAGCCACTGGCCGCCCGAGTTCTCACGCAGCCCGGCCACCTCACCGAGGTGGTCGCCGCTGCGATTGACCACACGGCACCCCAGCAGGTCGGTCCAGTAGAACTCGCCCGGCGCAGGTGGAGGAAATTCGCTGCGGGGAACCGCCAGCACCACGCCCTTCAGGGCCTCGGCCATTTCCTTCGACTCGCACCCCACCCACTTGGCCAGCAATGCAGCGCCATGCCGCCTGCACGATTGCGGCACGACCGGCCGCACGCCACCAGGTTCAAGCAACCACCACGTGCGGGCGTCCTGCAGCACCCCTCCATCTGAGCCCCGCAGAGCCACGCGAACCCAGCCCTTCAGGCCATAGGCGCCACGCACCGCGCCGAGTTCCACCAGATCCGGCGGCGTTGCCGCAGCCGCGGATCCTTCTGCCGTCACTACGCGGCGGCAGCGCCTTGCTTCGGCGCATGCTCCTTAACCAGGCGCGCGACCGTCGGCGACACACGAGCGCCCACTCCGGTCCAGTAGTTGAGCCGGTCCGCAGCGATGCGCAGCTTGGGCTCATTTTCCGCCGCGACCGGGTTGTAGAACCCGACACGCTCGATGAACCGGCCGTCGCGCGGGTTGCGCGAATCCGTGGCCACGATATTGAAGAACGGACGCTTCTTTGCGCCGCCCCGGGCAAGTCGAATCACGACCATTGTTTCTTCCTTCAGTTCTGATGCGGCATCACCGACCACCGCGTGGTCGTTGTTCCTGCCGACCGGACATCCTCTGTCCTGTGGGTCTTGCTAATCGCTCCGGCGTGCCGGTCGAATGCGGATTCACGTCTGGCATGACCAGACGTCCTTTCGCAGCCAGTGTTGTCGGTCCTCTTGGAAGGCCCACTTGCAAGGCCCGCACGCGAGGCTCGCAGCGGCTTCTGACACCGATACGTGCGGCAGCGCGGAAAACCTGCGATTGTATCCGTCGGCTGCGGCTCCAGGCAAGCCAGACCTTTTCGCCTCAACCGCCCGCCTCGCCCGCGGATTCAACATGTCAGGCCGCGCAATCAGCTTGCCCCCGATGGCTCCGTATGATGGTCGACTGCATTTAAGCACTTGATTTCCGTATGGCGAAATTCCGTCACAAGGCCCTTGCCGCCCTGCTCGCTTCACTAGGGGGAGGACTGGGCCTCAATCGCCTTTACCTTGGCCAGAAGCTCTGGTGGTTGCCGCTGGCGATCACAGCATTGACGCTTCCGCTACTGATCGGGGTGCGCAACTGGTATCAGTCGCCGGCGTTCTTCCTGTTGATGATTCCGGTCACTGCCGGCTTCATCCAGGCGCTTGTCATCGCCCTGATGCCGGACGAACGTTTCGATGCCGCGTACAACAACGCCAGCGCGCGAAAGAACAGGAGTGGCTGGGATGCGGTACTGGTGGCCATCGCTACGCTGGCCGGTGGTGCCATCGCCCTGATGGCAACGATCGCCTTGCTGTTCCAGACCTACTACGAACGCACGCTGGGCGTGGCGCATTAGGCCTCGACCTCAGCGCTAGAACAGCCCCAGCTGCGGTCCGGCGAAGCGAGGAACGACGAACAGGTCTGCGCGCAGGCCAGGACGCTTGCGGTCGAGACCTAGTTTCGCGCTGGCCTTGTCGAATCTCTGCCGCACCAGCGCCGCCCAGGTGCCGGTGCCCTTCATGCGCGCACCGAACCGGGCGTCGTAGTTCTTGCCATCACGCATGTCGCGAACCCGGTTGAGGACGCGCTGCGCCCTGTCTGGGAAGTGCGCCGCGAGCCACTGTTCGAACAAAGGACTGACTTCCCACGGCAACCGCAGCACGGTGTAGTGCGACTTAACGGCGCCGGCCCCGGCGGCTGCTTCGAGGATCCGCTCGATCTCGGGTTCATTGATGAACGGGATCACCGGCGCAACGTTGACGTGCACGGGGATGCCGGCGCGCGTCAGTGTCTCGATCGCCCGCAACCGGCGCAGCGGGCTCGCCGCGCGCGGCTCGAGAATGCGCGACAGCTGCGCATCGAGCGTCGTGACGCTGATGAACACCTCGGCAACACCGTCAGTCGCCAGCGGTGCGAGAAGGTCGATGTCACGTTCGATCAGTGCGGACTTGGTCACGACGCCGAGCGGATGCCGGGCCTCACTGAGCACTTCCAGCACGGCACGCGTGATGCGCAGTTCGCGCTCGATCGGCTGGTAGGCGTCGGTCGCTGTGCCCAGGGCGATGTGGGCGACCCTGTATGACGGGGCCGCGAGCTCACGCCTCAGCAGTTCAGCCGCATTGCGCTTGGCAATCAGTTTCGTTTCGAAGTCCAGGCCTGGCGATAGGTTCAGATAACTGTGGGTCGGACGCGCATAGCAGTAGGTGCAACCGTGCTCACAGCCGCGGTACGGATTGATCGACCGATCGAAGGGGATGTCGGGCGAATCGTTGTAGGTAATGAGGCTGCGGGCGGTCTCAAGCGCCACGCTGGTCTTCAGCGATGGCAGCGGATCGTCGTCACCGGCGTTGACGTCGAGCGCATCGCCATCGACCTCGCGCTCGGTCGACATGAAGCGATGCGCGACATTGAACACCGCACCGCGGCCCTTTCGCGCCTGCGACGGCTGCAGGTCGATCGGGATGCGACGAAAAGTGTCCTTCGCCTCCGGTAGAGGGTGACGCGAACGCACGGCTGATGGCCCTGTCATATACTGTATTTTCATACAGTATCAACAACTGCCAGCGCCGTCCAGTCTCCGCTCGCTCAGCGGATCAACGTGCCCGGACAGATCAGCGGAAGTCCTGGGCGAGTGCGCCCTGCACCTGCGGTGCGACCTCGTCGATGCGCACCGCGTAGTGAGGATGGTCGATTCCGAGCGCAACCGCGGCTCCCTGCCGGAACGCCACGATCATCGCAGGCTCGAACTCGAACCGCAGGAAGTGAACCGACGAGGTCTTGTGCTCGTTCTCGCGTTCGAGATCCTCGTCCGCAATGGCATATACGCGCGCGGCGCCGTCGACCTGGACATAGACACGATTCTCGACGCCACGCAGCCGTCCGAGCTCGACCTTGCGTTCCTCGGCATCCACGTACTCGATCATCATCGTGGCCTTGAGGTTCGTGCCATCGGGGATCAGCGGATTGTAAGCATCGAGTTCGTCGCGGATGCCATCCTCCTCGAAGGTCTTTTCGATGCGCAGCATTTCCTGGATCTGGTAGCGGACGGTGAGTTCGTCCTCGAAGATCAGTGTCACGTGCTCGCCGAGCCGGATCGTGCGGTTCCTCTTGTGGGCAAGGACCTTGGTGCGGAAATCCTTGCGGCTGCGCGCATACGCCTCGAGCGACAGCAGGCTTTCGCGTGATATCTGGGCCATCATCATCTCCATGTCCTTCCGGGCTGCAGTTCGATCATTTCAGAGTCCGTAGGCGATGCGCACCAGAGTCAGCGGATGAGCATTGACCGGCGACTTGCCGCCAAGGGCATCCTTGGCGAAGTTCGCAATGCCCTGTTCGATGTGGTGGCCGCCAAGCTGGCAATCCGAGCTGATGTAGTCGGGCGCGGTTTCGGCCATCCGCTTGAAAACCGGCTTGCCGATCTTCATCGCCATCGCGTGGAATTCCTTGCGCGTGCCCCACAGGCCGGAGTGTCCCGAGCAGCGTTCCACGGTGTTCAGCTCGATGCCCGGCGTGAGCTTGAGGAACTCCTCGGTCTTGCGGCCGATGTTCTGCACGCGGCCGTGGCAGGGGATGTGATACGAAACCTTGCCGAGCGGCTGCTTGAAATCCGTCTTCAATAGCCCATCCTTGTTGCGCGCGACGAGGTACTCGAACGGGTCCCACATCGCGTCCTGGACAGCCTTCACATCGGCATCGTCCGGGAACATCAGCGGCAGTTCCTGCTTGTACATGAGCGTGCACGAGGGGATCGGCGTGACGATCGCGTAGCCCTCGCGCGCCACCCGGGCGAGCTGGGGAATGTTGATGTTCTTCAGCGCCTCGACGGAATCGAGGTCGCCGATCTCGAGCTTCGGCATGCCGCAGCACGCTTCCTTGTCGAGGAGCACGAATGGAATGTCGTTGTGCCGCAGGATCGCAACAAGGTCGTGGCCGATACCGGGCTCGTTGTAGTTGATGTAACAGGTCGAGTAGATCGCCACCTTGCCCGGCGTCTTGGCCCCGTCCCGGACCGGAGGTGCCGACTCCGACTTCACTGCCGATCGGAATTTCGTTTCAGCAAAACTCGGCATCCAAGCATCACGGTCGATGCCCATCATCGACTCGACCATCGCGCGCACCGGCTTGGTCTTGTTCACCGCGTTCACGACCTGAGTGACGACAGGAATGCCGGCGAACATCCCGAGCTTGTCGGTGGAGGTAAGAAATTTGTCAGTGGCCTTGGCGCCGTGCGCCCTGAAGTGCACCGCCTTCGCGCGCAACATCAGGTGCGGGAAGTCGAGATTCCAGGGATGCGGCGGCACGTACGGGCACTTGGTCATGTAGCACATGTCGCACAGGTAGCACTGGTCGACGACATCTTTGTACCTTGCCTTGGGCACGCCATCGACTTCGCCGGTCGGACCGTTGTCAACCAGGTCGAACAGGGCCGGGAACGATCCGCACAGGCTGACGCAGCGTCGACAGCCGTGACAGATGTCGAACACACGTTCCAGTTCCTTGTCGAGCGCCTGTTGATCCCAGAATTCGGCGCTCTTCCATGCCAGCGGATGGCGGGTGGGAGCCTCGAGGCTGCCCTCGCGTACGGTCATAGGATTCCCGGGTGGAGTGATCTGATGGTCATGCAAAGCTCAGCCAAGCGGCGCTCGCGCTGCTTGGCTGAGCGGGCCGCACTGGCGCGGCCCACTTCCTCGCGTCAAGCCGAGGCGCAAGCGCCGCAGGCTCCCTCGCGTGTCGATCCCGCGCCAAGGCGTCGGGATCAGCAGGACTAGTCGACGATCGCGTCGAGCGTTCGCTGGAACTTGTTGGCGTGTGAGCGCTCGGCCTTCGCCAGCGTCTCGAACCAGTCGGCGATCTCGTCGAAGCCCTCGTCACGGGCGGATTTCGCCATGCCCGGGTACATGTCGGTGTACTCGTGCGTCTCGCCGGCGATCGACGCCTTCAGGTTGGCCCTGGTCGGGCCGATCGGAAGACCCGTGGCCGGATCACCGACCGCCTCGAGATACTCGAGGTGGCCATGCGCATGACCGGTCTCGCCCTCCGCGGTCGAACGGAAGACAGCGGCCACATCGTTGTAGCCCTCGACGTCGGCCTTGGCTGCGAAATAAAGGTAGCGGCGGTTGGCCTGCGACTCGCCGGCAAACGCGTCCTTCAGATTTTGTTCGGTTTTCGAGCCCTTCAATTGCATGAAATCCTCCTTGCTGGATTCGACAAGAACACTCCGCGCGACCACTCCGAAGGCCGAACGGCTGAAAGGAGCCTACGCCGCGGCAACCGGTAGGACTAATTAATTGTTAGAATGACGTTCATAGCCAATAGCTATGACTTGCGTGGCGCGGCCCGACGGTGGCCACGGCCTACCTTGACATCAGAACTGCTCGTCCGCGAGGGCCAGCGTCCCGGTGCTGCCGGCAACGATGCTTGCCGACAGGCCGGGCGCAGTCACCAGCAGGTGATCGGCAAAGAAGCGCGCAGTGGCAATCTTGGCCTGCGCGAACGGCACGTCGTCCGCCGCGGCGACAAGGCGCCGCGCCGCGAGCGCGGCACGCGCCAGTTGCCAACCGCCATGCGCAATCCCTGCCAGCTTCAGATAAGGCACCGATCCTGCGAACACGGCGCGTATGTCGCTTCGAAAGTGTCCGACGACGAAGTCCACCACCGATTCATAGGCGTCGACAGCCACGCGCAGCCGTTGACCGATGGCAGCGCAATCGTCGCCCGCGTGTGCAAGCTCGGCCGCAGTCGCGCGCATCTGGGCGATGAAAGTGCGGGCCGTTGCCCCGCCGTCGCGAGAGGTCTTGCGGCCGACAAGATCGTTTGCCTGGATGGCCGTGGTGCCCTCGTAGATCGTCAGGATGCGGGCGTCCCGGTAGAACTGCGCGGCCCCGGTTTCCTCGATGAAGCCCATGCCGCCGTGCACCTGGACGCCGGTCGATGCGACGTCGATCGAGATCTCCGTGGACCAGCCCTTGACGATCGGCACAAGATATTCATAGGCCGCCTGGGCTTCCTTGCGAACCGCGGCATCAGGATGGTGGTGCGCCACGTCGTGGTACCCCGCCGCCACATAGGCGACGGCCCGCGCGGCCTCCGTGCTGGAACGCATGTACATCAGCATGCGCCGCACGTCCGGGTGGCGGATGATCGCGACCGGCCCGCTGGAACCCTCAACAGCGCGGCTCTGCACGCGGTCCTTCGCATACGAGACCGCCTTCTGGTAGGCGCGATCGCATATCGCGATGCCCTGCATGCCGACCTGGAAGCGCGCCGCGTTCATCATCACGAACATGTACTCGAGCCCGCGGTTCTCCTCGCCGACCAGGTAACCGGTCGCGCCCGGACCGACATCACCTTTGCCGTCACCAAACAGCAGTACGCAGGTCGGGCTCGCCCTGATGCCAAGCTTGTGCTCGATCGACGCGCAGTAGACGTCATTGCGCTTGCCGAGTGCGCCGTTTGCGTCGACGACGACTTTGGGCACGATGAAAAGCGAGATGCCCTTCACACCCTCCGGTGCATTCGGCGTACGCGCCAGCACGAGATGAATGATGTTTTCCGCGAGATCGTGATCCCCATAAGTGATGAAGATCTTCTGGCCGAAGACGCGGTAGGTGCCGTCGGCCTGCGGCTCGGCCCGGGAGCGGACTTGCGAGAGGTCCGAGCCCGCCTGCGGCTCGGTCAGGTTCATCGTGCCCGTCCAGGTGCCGTCGATCAGGCGCGGCAGATACAGCGCTTTCTGCTCGTCCGAGCCCGCCACCAGCAGCGCCTCGATCGCCCCGTCGGTCAGTAGCGGACACAGTGCGAACGAGAGGTTGGCCGCCTGCATCATTTCCATGCATGCCGCGCCGACGACCTTCGGCAGACCCTGGCCGCCATATTCCGTCGGATGCTGGATTCCCTGCCAGCCCGCCTCGGCGAACGACCGGAAAGCTTCGCGGAAGCCGGGGCTGGTGGTCACGTTGCCGTTGTCCCACTTGCCCGGTTGCGTGTCGCCACTCCAGTTCAGCGGAGCCACGACCTCGCCCATGAATCGGGCGTTTTCCTCGAGCACCGCCTGCACGGTCTCGTCCGTCGCGTCCTCGCATCCCGGGAGCTGCTGGATCTGCTTCAGGCCCGCCAGTTCGCGCAGCACGAACAGCATGTCCTTGATCGGTGCGGTGTAGCTCATCGGTGTCCAGTCGCAGTGATTCAGGGCCCGCGTTGGTGAAGACGCGGGGTCAGCCGAGTTCCTTGACGAGTTGCGGGATCACCTCGAACAGGTCGCCGACGAGGCCATAGTCGGCCACGGAAAAAATTGGCGCCTCGGGGTCCTTGTTGATCGCGACGATGACCTTCGAGTCCTTCATGCCGGCCAGGTGCTGGATCGCGCCCGAGATGCCAACGGCGATATACAGGCCCGGTGCGACCACCTTGCCGGTCTGGCCGACCTGCCAGTCGTTCGGCGCATAGCCCGCATCGACTGCCGCACGCGAAGCGCCCATGGCTGCATTGAGTTTGTCCGCCAGCGGCTCGAGCAGCTTGAAGTTCTCGGCGGAGCCCATGCCGCGTCCGCCGGAGATCACGACCTTGGCGCCCTGCAACTCGGGACGATCGGACTTCGCAATGTCGCGGCCAACGAAACGCGAAGCATCCGACGCCGTGACGGCAGTCAAGTTCTCGACGCTGGCCGAACCGCCATCCGCCGGCGCGGCGTCGAAGCTGGTCGGGCGCACGGTAATGACCTTGACCTTGTCGTCCGACTGCACGGTGGCGATTGCGTTGCCAGCGTAGATCGGGCGAGTGAATGTGTCGGCCGATTCGACGCTGCTGATCTCGGATATCTGTGCCGAGTCGAGCTTCGCGGCAACGCGCGGCATGATGTTCTTGCCGTAGGCCGTAGCCGGCGCCAGGACATGCGATGTAGTTCCCGGCGACCGCCAGCACCTGGGCCGCAACCGGTTCGGCCAGGCCATCGGCGAACTGCGGGCCATCGGCCACGAGGATCTTGCTGACACCACCGATCTTCGCCGCGGCCTGCGCCGCACCGGCCGCATTGTGGCCGACGATCAGCACATGCACGTCGCCCGCCGCCTTCGCGGCCGCCGTTACCGCGTTGAGTGTCGGGCCCTTGATCGACGCGTTGTCGTGTTCCGCAACTACGAGTGCAGTCATGTCGTGTCTCTCGACTTTCAGATGGCTTTGGCTTCGTTCTTCAGCTTGCTGACCAGGGTCGCAACGTCCGGCACCTTGATGCCCGCCTTGCGCGCCGGCGGCTCGCTGACCTTGAGCGTCTTCAACCGCGGCGTCACGTCGACGCCGAGCTCGGCCGGCTTGATCGTCTCGAGCGGCTTCTTCTTCGCCTTCATGATGTTCGGCAGCGTGACGTAGCGCGGTTCGTTCAGGCGCAGGTCGGCAGTCACGACCGCCGGCAGGCTGATCGAGATCGTCTCGAGGCCGCCGTCGACCTCGCGCGTTACATCAGCACGGCCGTCGGAAATCTTCAGCTTCGACGCGAAGGCGCCCTGCGGAATGTCGAGCAGCGCCGCCAGCATCTGGCCGGTCTGGTTGGCGTCGTCATCGATCGCCTGCTTGCCGACGATGATGAGGTTGGGCTTTTCCTTGTCCGCCACCGCCTTGAGCAGCTTGGCAACCGCCAGCGGCTGCAGTTCGACGTCGGTCTCGATCAGGATGCCGCGGTCGGCGCCGATCGCCATCGCGGTGCGCAGCGTCTCCTGGCATTGCGGAACGCCGCACGACACAGCGACGATCTCGGTCGCCACACCGGCCTCCTTCAGGCGCACCGCTTCCTCGACGGCAATTTCGTCGAAGGGGTTCATCGACATCTTGACGTTGGCAATGTCGACTCCGCTGCCGTC
This sequence comes from uncultured beta proteobacterium, assembly GCA_963724365.1. Lineage (GTDB taxonomy): Bacteria > Pseudomonadota > Gammaproteobacteria > Burkholderiales > Burkholderiaceae_F > JALORV01. The sequence continues at coordinate 417,285 of CAVRUR010000013.1, forward strand.
CGACTTGACCCGGACCTTGACGTTGTAATCGACGACACGCTTGACCGTGACCAGGATTTTCATGGGTTCGCTTAGGTGAGGGACGCGCCACGCACGGGCGCTGCGGACTCGATCGGAGAAACCCGGGAATTATAGGAGTCGCCGCCATGCCCTCCGGCCCCCTCCGTAGAGGGGGGACTCAGGGCCACACCAGTGCCTCGAACCACGCCCAGCCGCCGGCGACCAGGACGTAACGAGCGAGCTTGCCGACCGCGAAGGCCACCAGCGAGATCCACGGATTGAAGCGCAACCAGCCCGCGGCGACGGCGAGCGCATCGCCGGCGAGCGGAACCCACGAGAACAGCAGCGCCCAGTAACCGTACTTGTGCAGGTAAATGATCGACTTGTGATGCACGCGGTTGGGAATCAGCCGCCCGACCCAGTACGACGTCAGCCCGCCCAGCGTGTTGCCGACCGTCGCCACCAGGACTGCCGGCCAGATGGCGTCCGGATGCTGGTGGATCACTGCAATCAGCACGAACTCGGACCCGCCCGGCAGCACCGTGGCGGCGACGAAGCTCGCGAAAAAGAGCGCGACAAACCCGGATTCTGCGGAAAATTCGAACATGCCTGCGGTGGTCGATCACGTGCGGGGCGCGAGGCGCGCGAGTCTAGACGGGAACGCCGGCGTGCCGACGCGGATGGTCTACCTCAGGTCGCGGACGATCTCGCGGGCCGCGTTGTGCCCCGGCGCGCCGGTCACACCGCCTCCCGGATGTGCTCCGGAGCCGCAGTGATACAGGCCCTTGAGCGGACCGCGGTAGCGCGCGTACCCCATGACCGGCCGCATCGAGAACAACTGATCGAGCGACAAATGTCCGTGGAAGATGTCGCCGCCGACGAGCCCGAATTCATCCTCCAGATCCTGGGGCGACAGTGCGCGGTATCCGAGCAGCGATGCGCGGAAGTTCGGACAATGCGCCTGCACGACATCGAAGATGCGGTCCACCGCAGTCGGCTTCAGTCTCGACCAGTCCGCCCCGGGATCGAACTGCTGGCAGAACAGGCTCGCGACGTGGGCGCCCGCCGGCGCCAGCGTGTCATCGACGACGCTGGGAATCAGCATTTCGACCACCGGCGCGGTCGAGCAGCCTGCGGCCACGGCATCGCGCCAGGCCTGGTCCATGTACGCAAGTGAAGGCGCGAACACGATGCCGCTCGCGTGGTGCAGTTGCGCGTTCGCGCCGGGCGCTGCGACAAAGTCAGGCAAGTGCGACAGCGCGACGTTGATACGAAACGAACCCGAGCCGCACTTGTAGCGCCCAATGGCTTCGACGAACTCGGCCGGCAACTCCGACGGCTGCAGCAGGCGCTCATACAGCAGCTTGGGATTGACGTTCGAAGCCACGGCGCGCGCACGAACGACTTCGCCACCGGCCAGCTCGACGCCGACTGCCGCTCCGCGCTCGACGATGACACGCTGCACCGGCGCGTCGAGCGTGATTTCGACACCGCGTTCGCGTGCTTCGTCCGCCATCGCCTGCGTGATCGCGCCCATGCCACCGATCGCATGACCCCATTTGCCCGGCTGGCCATTGACCTCGCCGAAGCAATGATGCAGCAGCACATAGGCGGAGCCGGCGGCATACGGGCTCGCATAGTTGCCTACGACCGAGTCCCAGCCCAGCACCGCCTTCAGCGGCTCGGACTCGAACCAGTGGTCGAGCCAGTCACCGGCGCTCTTGGTGAAGACATCAACGAGGTCGCGCTGGCCTTCGCGCGGCAGTTGTCCGAACTGCAGCAGCAGCTTGGCCGCCGCGATCAGGTCGCGCCAACCCTCGACCACGATCGGCCCCCCGAGATTCGGCGGTGCCTGCAGCACCCACTGCTTGAGCAGGCCGGCGAGCCGATCCAGCCGCGCATAGAAAGCGGGCAGGCGTTCAGCGTCCCGCGTCGAGAACTTCGCGACCTCCGCCTGTGTGGCCGCGAGATCGCCGCCGAACCTGAGCGACCGGCCATCGGCGAGCGGCACGAAGTTGGAGTACGGACGCTCGATGATGCGCAAGCCCCGCTCGCGCAGGCGCAGGTCGCGAATCACCGTCGGGTTGAGCAGGCTCACCGTGTAGCTCGCCGTGGAATTGCGAAAGCCCGGGTGGAATTCCTCAGTCACGGCGGCGCCACCCACAACGCTGCGGCGCTCGACCACACGCACCTTGAGGCCCGCAGACGCGAGGTAGCTGGCACACACGAGGCCGTTGTGGCCAGCGCCGATGATCACGACGTCGAGGGAGGATGCAGCCATGCCGGCGCGATCTTAGCGACCGTACCGTCCAGGCGGGTCGGCGCCGTCCCGCGGGAAGCTCGACGGTCCTAGCGACTCAACCTGCGCCGAACATCAACGCCACCCGGTAGGTGAGGAACGACGCCGCGTAGGCGAGCGCAAACAGATAGGCGATCATGACCCAGACCCACATCCAGCCGCCCGCCTCGCGCTTCACGGTCGCCAGAGTGGCGAGGCACTGCGGCGCAAAGACGAACCACGCGAGGAGGGAAAGGGCCGTGGCCAGACTCCAGCTATGCGCAAGCAGCGGCGCCAGTTGCTCCGCCGTTTCCTCGCCGGCTGCCGACAGCGCATACACCGTACCCAGCGCACTGACCACGACCTCGCGCGCGGCCATGCCGGGCACGAGCGCGATGCTGATCTGCCAGTTGAAGCCGATCGGCTCGAAGATCACCTCCAGCAGCCGGCCGAGCATGCCGGCCAGGCTGTACTCGATCGCGGGTCCGGATGCGCCCGGCGGCGGCGCCGGATAGCTCGCAAGTACCCAAAGCAGGATAGTGAGGACCAGGATGATGCCGCCCACGCGGCGCATGAAGATGACGATCCGCTGCCACAAGCCGATCAGCACGTTGCGCGGCATCGGCCAGTGATATTGCGGCAACTCCATCATCAACGGCCGCACCTGCCGACCTGCCGCGGTGAAGCGCTTCAGGATCCACGCGACCGCCATCGCACCGACGATGCCGGCCAGGTACAGCGCGAACAGCACCAGGCCCTGCAGTTCGACCAGTCCCGACACCTCGCCGCTGCGGGATGAAGGCGCCGATCAGCAGCGCATAGACCGGCAGCCGCGCCGAGCAGGTCATCAGTGGCGCGATCATGATCGTCACCAGGCGATCGCGCGGATCCGCGATCGTGCGCGCGGCCATGATGCCGGGGATCGCGCAGGCGTGGCTCGACAGCAGCGGGATGAACGAACGCGCCGACAAACCGACGCTCCCCATGAGCCGGTCGAGCAGGAAGGCAGCACGCGGCAGATATCCGGACTCCTCCAGCACGAGGATGAAGAAGAACAGGATCACGATCTGCGGCAGGAACACGAGCACGCCGCCCACACCTGCGATCACGCCGTCGACCAGAAGGCTTCTCACCCAGCCGTCGGGCAGCAGCGCCGCCGACGTCGCCCCCAGCCAGGCCGTCGCGCTCTCGATCCAGCTCCATCGGCGCCTCGGCCCACGCGAATACCGCCTGGAACATCAGGAACAGCACGGCGGTCAGGATCAACGGTCCGACCAAGCGGATGCAGCACCACGCGATCGATGCGGTCCGTCGGCTCGTGCGGGATCAGTTCATCGAGTCCGAGTCGCTGCAGGATCTCGCGCACCGCGTCGTGATCAGCGAGCGTGCCGGCCACGGCCGCCGACGCGGGTTCACCGGCTTCGGACGATGTTGCCGCATTCACGCGCTGCCAGAGAGCGGCATCGTCCAGCAGCCGGCGCAGCGCGGCATCGCCGTCGCGCGCGATGCCGACCGTGCGTACCACCGGCACGCCCAGCGCCGCGGACAGCTGGTCCGTGTCGATCGTGATGCCGCGCGATTCGGCCAGGTCGGCCATGTTCAATGCCACCAGGCACGGCCGTCCGAGACGCTTGACTGCCAGCACCAGCCGCAGGTTGCGCCGGAGGTTGGTTGCGTCAACCACGCACACCACGAGGTCGGGCCGCTTCTCTCCCTGTGCGCGGCCGGCCAGTACATCGGCAGTGATCCGCTCATCAGGCGAATGTGGATGCACGCTGTACGTGCCGGGCAGGTCGAGGATGCGCACGGTCTTGCCGGCATGCGTCAGGTAGCGGCCCTCCTTGCGCTCAACGGTCACGCCCGCATAGTTGGCCACCTTCTGCCGGCTGCCGGTCAAAAGGTTGAACAGCGCCGTCTTGCCGCAATTGGGATTGCCGACCAGCGCCACCAAAGGACCGGCCGGATAAAGATGGACAACGGCTTGCTTCATTGGCCCGTCTCGCCCGTCGGCCACAAGCGCACCTGGACACAGGCCGCCTCGGACTTGCGCAGCGCAAAGGTCGAGTGCCCGACGCGCACCGCCAGGGGGTCGCCGCCCGGCACTCCACGCCGAAGCACGATCACCCGCTCGCCCGGAAGGAACCCGATCTCCTCGAGGCGCTGTGGCCAGTTCATCCCGGTGGCCGGATAGACCACCGCGTGCACTGCGTAGGCGGTCCCGGGCAGCGCCTCGTCAAGCGGAATGGTCACGTGGACATCCATAGCAGCCACGGCGTGACTCGAACCTCCCGCCGAGGCACGACCCGGAGCGCGATACCGGCCAGGCGCCACGCTAGGGAGTGGATCGTCCTTTGAAGTTTCTCGGGCGCGGCTCAACGTGGCGTAGTAGCAACTGAACTGACGATTGGCTGGCTATCCGGGCGGCCGAGACGCGGCACCGGCCCGAAGCGGCGGGGAGGAGGACGCCGCGGCTGGCTACTTGGTCAGGATCAGCTTGTTCATGCGGGTCAGTCTGAGACGGTACTGCTCGTCTCCGTGTCGGATCAGCAGCTCCCGCCGTCCTTGCAGCAGGTCTTCACTGCGCGACTGCACCGGTACATCTGCTTCCCCCGCGGGAGCCGGGCCAGTAGCAGTGGCAGGACGCTTGGGCGGATGACTTTTCATTTGCAGGGAAGTGATACGCATTCTTGTTTGCGTTGAAAGCTCCGCACCGTTGATGCGATGTCCGGGCAGCGCCGGTCCGCGCAGGGCGGACGGGCAATCAGCTCGGTGCGTCCATCTGCGACTGCAGGTAGTTCTGCAGTCCCACCTTCTCGATCAGCTCCAGTTGCGTCTCGATGTGGTCGATGTGCTCCTCCGTGTCGTCGAGGATGTCGACCAGGATCTCGCGCGAGACGAAATCCTGCGCCTGCTCGCAGACGACGATCGCCGCCTTCAGCGTCTTCTGCGATCCGCGTTCGAGCGTGAGGTCGCCCTTCAGGACTTCCGGGACCTCCTGGCCGATCAGCAGCTTGCCGAGATCCTGCAGGTTCGGCAGCCCTTCCAGCAGGAGGATGCGCTCGACCAGGCGATCGGCATGCTTCATCTCGTCGATCGACTCCTCGTACTCGTGCTTGCCGAGCCGGCCCAGACCCCAGTTTTTCAGCATGCGTGCATGCAGGAAGTACTGGTTGATCGCCGTGAGTTCGTTCTTCAGCTGTAGATTGAGCTGCGCGATGATCGTCTTGTCGCCCTTCATGATCGCCCCCACCGGTGTGCGAGGCCGCCAGCGTAGCGGACATCGTCATGACGCGGCCACTTCGCCGCGCACGCACGTCGAGCAGTCACCGCCGCAGACACTGTCACGGATCACCTGCTGCGCGGCCTCGCGGCAGCACCCGCACCCGGCGCCGACACCGAGCTGCATCGACACCTCGCTCAGCGAGGCCGCGCCGGCTGCGACAGCCGAGCGGATCTGCCGATCCGTTATCGCATTGCAGATGCAGATATACATGTCCGGCCTGCGCTCGATCAGCGGTAGCCGACGCGATCGAAGATGCGCTGCGCGGCGATCTGGTTCTTGCCGATCGTGGCGATCGGAACATCTTCGAACTTCGGTGCTCCGAGCGCGGCCAGTGCAGCGTTGTCCGACTTTGCATTCTTGACCACTGGCCACTCGTTGTTGCCGTCGGCAAAGTAAGTCTGCGCCGGCGGGCTCGACAGGTACTCGAGGAACAGCACCGCATTGGCCTTGTTCGGCGCGTTCTTCGCCACGCCACCACCGGAGATGTTGATGTGCGTGCCGGACGTAGCCTGGTTCGGCCAGACGAAGCCCACCTTGGCGACGATGTCCTTGTCCTTCGGATCGCTGGACCGGACCAGCCGAAGCCAGTAGTAGGTATTGGTCAGCGCCACGCCGCACTCGCCTGCAGCGACGCCCTTGATCTGGTCGGTATCGCCGCCCCGCGGCGGTCGCGCCATGTTGGCGACCATGCCCTTGGCCCACTCCTCGGTCCTGGCTTCGCCGTTGCGCTCGATCATCGCGCCGACCAGCGACAGCATGTACGGGTGCGAACCGGAGCGCGTGCAGACGAGACCCCTGAGCTTCGGATCCGCAAGTTTCTCGTAGGTGTCCACGTCAGTCGGTTTCAACCTCGACTTGTCGTAGACGATGAAGCGCGCACGCTTCGAAAAACCGAACCAGGAACCGTCGTTCGCGCGCAAATTGGCGGGAATGCGATCGTTGAGGACCTTGGACTCGACTGGCAGGAACAAGCCATCGATCTGCGCCCGCCACAGGCGCGCTGCGTCGACCAGCAGCACAACATCCGCAGGGCTGTTCGCGCCTTCGGACTTCAGCCGCTGAACCAGTTGCTCGTCGCCAAGCTCGATGCGGTTCAGCTTTATGCCCGTCTGCTGGGTGAAGTTGTCGTACAGCGCGTTGTCGGTCTGATAGTGCCGGGCCGAGTACAGGTTCAGCACCTTGTCCTGCGCGCGCCCATCGACAGGCGACAACGCGGCTACAAGGATGCCGCCAAGGACGGTCAGTTGAAGGCCGCGACGCAGCCAGGCTTCGGCGTTCCAGAGGGAGCGGGTCGGTCTCATCGTGAGTTCCGTTACGGGGTCATGCGCGCCGGACGTCCCGACGCGCAGATCGAACGGTAACGAAAACTCACCTCAAATGCAAATAGTTCTCATTTGCATCCCCTGACCCATGTCAAGGACAGGGTCTTGGGTGTCAAGGGGTGATGCGCAACTCCGGCTCGGCTTCAATCGCCGTTGTGCCAGTCACGGCCTGCAATCCGGAGTTCGCCACCAGCGCCGGCTGGATCGGACCGAGGCGGCGGGCGGCGTTGTAACGGGCGCGCCAATACGGGTCGGAAATCCGCTCGACTCGCACCCGGCCCCCACGCGCGGGCGCATGAACGAAGCGACCGTCGCCGATGTAAATGCCGACATGCGAGTAGCGACGCCCGAGTGTGTTGAAAAACACCAGGTCGCCGGCGACCAGACTGTTGCGCTCGAGGGGGTCGCCAACCCGGACGATGTCCTCGGATCGACGGGGAAGGACCATGCCGGCCGCTTCCGTGAACACGTAGCCGACAAAACCGCTGCAATCGAATCCGGCCGGTGTGCGACCGCCATACCGGTAGGGGCTGTCGACCAGAGCGAGCGCGCGTACGACCAGTTCCGCGGCAACGCCGTCGGGAGTGACCTCGGCCCAGGATGGCGCACTCGGCAGCATGGAAACTGCCATCCCAAAGGCGATCCAGACCCGTTTCGACCGTCCGCTTCGTCGCATCAGCTTGGCGCGCGGCTGCCACAATGGGCACGAACATAGCGCATTCCAGCGAGAAAACCTAAAGGTGACCGGGGCTTACGCCGATCATTTACGTTAAATTCCATCCGCAAATCACACGGATGGCCGGCGTCGGAGCGCCGGATCGCAGTTCCGTCACGAGGTTGGCGTGCCCACCGACACCGCTAAGACATCAACGCCGAGCGCGCCTCCCAAGCCGCGCGTCCTGATTGCAGACGATTCCCGCATCGTGCGGGCGTCCATCGTTCAGCACATCCGCGACCGCTTCGACATCCGCGAGGTCATGGACGGCGAGGCGGCCTGGCAGGCGATCCTGCTCGACTCCACGATCCGGGTCGTCATCACCGACCTGACGATGCCCAAGGTGGACGGCTTCGAGCTTCTCAACCGGGTCCGCAGCTCAAAAGTCCAGCGCATCCGCGAACTGCCGATGGTTGTCATTTCCGGCGAGGACGAAGCGGCAGAACGCGACCGCGCCGCCGGGATGGGCGCGACGGACTTCATCCAGAAAGGCGTGGCTGCCGCCGAGCTGATCGCCCGGCTGGAAGTACTGGTGCGGCTTTCGGCCACCCGGGAGGCCCTGGCCGAAAGCCAGGCATCGCTCGAGTCCTCGCGCACGGTCGACGGCGAGACCGAGCTGCTCAACATGCCTTTTTTCGACAAGCAGGTCGAAAAGCTCATTTCGTTTGCGCGGCGCAACCTGTCGGACGTGGCCCTGATCTGCGTGCGGATCGAGCTGTCCTTGCCGCAGCAAGAGACCTGGGAGGGCGAGGTTGATCAGCGCATCAAGCTGGTCGGCCGAACCCTGGCCGCCTCGATCCGCCTGGAAGACCTCGGCACCCGCACGGACAAGTTCGAATTCTGCGTAGCCACGCCCTCCTCCGGCCTGTCGGGCGTGCTGCGGTTCGCCGCACGGCTGCGCAAGGTGCTCGAAAACGTCGAGGCGGCCGGACCCGGCGTCGAGGTCTGGACCTGCATCGGCCTGTCGACGCTTTCTGAAGAATTGCGGCGCAGCGCAGAAGAACTTCGTGCGCTGGCTCAAAAGCGCGCGGCACAGGCGCAGCAAAATCGCTCGCGCCGCATCATCCTCGGGACGTCGGACGGAGTCTCGCCCGGCAGCATGGAACCGAAGCCCGAGGACGGTTCGATGGACATCAATCTCGCGCTGGCGCTGATCCGCGCTGGCCGGGCTGCCGAAGTGGTGCAACATCTGCCCAGACTGCTGGAGCAGATCGCGCCACTCCTGAAACTGGTGCGGCAACAGAAAGAACTACAAGCCACACCAGCGGAGGGAGGCGTACATGGCGAAGTACAAGGAGTTCCACGCTAGGTCGATCAAGGAGCCGGCCGGCTTCTGGGCCGAGCAGGCCGCACTGATCGACTGGCAGAACCCGTTCTCGCAGGTCCTCGATTACTCCCGGCCGCCCTTTGCGAAGTGGTTCGTCGGCGGCACCACAAACATCTGCCACAACGCGGTAGACCGTCACGTCGCGACGCGCGGCGACCAGCCGGCACTGATCTACATCTCCACCGAAACCGGCGAAGAAAAGACCTACACCTTCCGGCAGTTGCATCGGGAAGTGAACCGCATGGCCGGGATCCTGCAGGCGCTCGGCGTCGGCCGCGGCGACCGCGTGCTGATCTACATGCCGATGATTCCGGAAGCCACGTTCGCGATGCTGGCGTGCGTGCGCATCGGCGCGATTCATTCGGTCGTCTTCGGCGGCTTCGCGGCGGTCAGCCTCGCCACCCGTATCGACGATGCACAGCCGAAGGTCATCGTCTCGGCCGACGCCGGATCGCGCGGCGGCAAACCGGTACCCTACAAGCACCTGCTCGACGAGGCGATTGCGCTCGCCAAATTCCCGCCGGCCAGGGTGCTGATGGTCAGTCGTGGCCTGGCGGAGTCCAAGGTTGTGGCCGATCGCGACGCCGACTACGCGAAGCTGCGCGCCGAGCACATGAACGACGAGGTGCCGTGCGCATGGCTCGAATCGAGCGAACCGAGCTACATCCTCTATACGTCGGGAACGACCGGCAAGCCGAAAGGCGTGCAGCGCGACACCGGCGGCTACGCCGTGGCGCTGGCGGCGTCGATGAAGCTCATCTTCTGCGGCAACCCGGGCGAGACCTACTTTGCCACCAGCGACATCGGCTGGGTGGTGGGCCACAGCTACATCATCTACGGCCCACTGCTGGCCGGGATGGCCACCATCATGTACGAGGGCACACCGATCCGGCCCGACGGCGGTGTCTGGTGGAGCATCGTCGAGAAGTACAAGGTGACGACGATGTTCTCGGCGCCGACCGCGATCCGGGTGCTGAAGAAGCAGGACCCGGCGCTCCTGAAGAAGTACGACCTGTCGTCGCTGCGGCTTCTCTTCCTCGCAGGCGAGCCGCTCGACGAACCGACCGCGCGCTGGATCGCCGACGGCATCGGCAAGCCGATCATCGACAATTTCTGGCAGACCGAAACGGGCTGGCCGATCCTGGCGATTCCCCGCGGCGTCGAGGCACTGCCGTCGAAGTTCGGCTCGCCGGGCGTGCCCTGCTATGGCTACTCGGTCAGGCTTTACAACGAGGCCACCGGCGAAGAGATCACCGCCCATCACGAGAAGGGCGTGGTCGCAATCGACGGCCCGCTGCCGCCGGGGTGCATGACCACGGTCTGGGGTGACGATGCCCGCTTCGTGAAGACCTACTGGACCACTATTCCGAACCGGCAGGTCTATTCGACTTTCGACTGGGGCATTCGCGACGAGGACGGCTATTTCTTCATCCTCGGGCGCACCGATGACGTGATCAACGTCGCCGGCCACCGCCTCGGCACGCGCGAGATCGAGGAGTCGCTGTCATCCCATCCGAACATCGCCGAGGTCGCAGTCGTCGGCGTTGCCGATCAGCTGAAGGGGCAAGTCGCGATGGCGTTCGCGATCCTGAAGGACCCGAGCCTGGCCGACACCCCGGATAAGAAGCTGGCGCACGAAGGCGAGATGATGAAGACTGTCGACAGCCAGTTGGGCGCAGTCGCGCGGCCGGCACGCGTGCACTTTGTCAGCGTGCTGCCGAAAACACGCTCCGGCAAGCTGCTGCGGCGCTCGATCCAGGCGCTGTGCGAAGGCCGCGATCCGGGCGACCTGACTACGATCGAGGATCCGACCGCGCTCGACCAGATCCGGGGTGCCGTGCGTCCCTAGGCCTGCCAGCGCCCGCCGCGGGCTCGCGTAAGCTCGCGGCCGTTTTCTTCTGCTGGCCACCGTGTGACGTTCAGCTACGCCCTGTCCGATGTCGTTCTGCCGCCGACATCGCTGATCGCGCTGACGCTCGTCGGCGTCGCCGCTGCTCGGACGCCGGCGCGCGCTCGGACTGACGCTGATTCTCGGTTCGCAGTTGCTACTGCTGGCGCTGTCGCTGCCGCTGGTGGCCAACGCGCTCGCGCGCTCGCTCGAACCGCCTCCGGTGACCGCGACGCAACTGAAGCAGGCGCAGGTCATCGTCATCCTCGCGGGCGGCAACAACCGAGGCTCGCCGGAATGGGGCGGCGAGACCGTCAAGACCTACACGCTGCAACGATTGCGCTACGGCGCGCGACTGGCGCGCGAGACCGGCCTGCCGATCTACGTCACCGGCGGCCGCCCCGAAGGCGGACGGTTTGCAGAGGGCGAACTGATGCGCGAGGTGCTGGTGCAGGAGTACGGCCTCGAGGTCCGCTGGACGGATGTGACCGCGATGACGACCGGTGAAAACGCCCTCGCCGCCGCCCGTGATCTCAAGCCCGAGGGCCTGATGCGCATCGCGCTGGTGACCGACGCCGTGCACATGCCGCGCTCGCGCCAGGTTTTCGAGGCGGCAGGCTTCGAGGTGATTGCCTGCCCGACCGCGTATGCGGGACAGCGCCCGTTCGCGCCGACCCAGCTGGTGCCCGGTGCCGCCGCTTTGCACCAGTCTCAGGCAGCGCTGCGCGAATGGGTCTCGCGCGGTGTTTACGTGCTGCGCTATCGATGAACTGAGGTAGGAACGAGGAGACGACGATGAAAACCAAGCCCGTGCTCACGCTCGACGATGCCAGGCGGATTGCCGCGGCAGCCGAAGCCGAGGCGATCACCCATCAATGGAACGTCGTGATCGCCATCTGCGACGATGGCGGGCACCTGGTGCTGCTGCATCGCCTTGACGGTGTGGCGCCTGTCTCGTCGATGATTGCGCCGGCCAAGGCGCGCGCCGCCGCGCTCGGCAAGCGCGAGACCAAGCTGTACGAGGACATGATCAATGGTGGGCGCACGGCGTTCCTGTCGGCGCCGCTCGACGGCATGCTCGAGGGCGGTGTGCCGATCATCGTCGACAGCCATGTCGTCGGTGCCATTGGTGTTTCGGGCGTGAAGTCGGTCGAAGACGCACAGATCGCCAAGGCGGGCATCGCGGCGCTGTAGGTCGTGGCTCCGCCCGCGCGTTGCGCCGGTTCAGGAATGCATCGCCGAAGCCTCCGCCGCGCGGCGCCCTCGAGCAATGTCAATTGTCGCCAGTGCCAGCAGGCCCGCGACGAAGAATAGGCCCGTGAGCCCGATCGCCAGCCGGTGGTTGTTGTCGGTCGCATAGACCACTGCGCCATAGGTGATCGGCCCGATGATCGCGGCCAGTTGCGTGGCGAAAGTCCATAGTCCGTAGAACTCGGCGAGGCGGTCCCTTGGGGCGAACAGTCCCGCCAGCGCGCGTCCGGCCGACTGGCTCGATCCCATCGCCAGTCCCGCGAGGTTGGCCGCCACCCAGAACATCGCCGTGCTGGTCGCCAGTCCCGCCACCGTCACCATCGCCAGCCACATCAGCAACGTGATGCCGAGAGCCAGCTTGTGCCCGAGGGCATCCTGCACGTAGCCAAATGCGAACGCACCGATCGCCGCGGTGACGTTCACGACCAGCACCAGCATCATCGTCTGCACGAAGGTGAACTTCATCACCTCCTGCGCGTAGATCGCCGCCAGCGCGATGACGACCATGACGCCGGCCTGGTAGCAGACCCCGCAGACAAGCAGACGGGCGAAGTCGCGATACCGATCGATGTGGCGCAGCGTGTCGACGAGGCGCCCCATCGCCTGGTGCACGAAGTGGCCGACGCGTTCGTCTGCCTGCGGCACTGCCCGCTCCTGCACGATCAGCAGTGCCGGCGCCGCAGCCAGCGCAAATACCGTGGCGGTGATGAGCATCGTGATCGGCACGAACTCTCCCGCGGTCGCGCCATGTCCCTGGGCCCACTGCACATAGGCAAGGCACAACGCCAGCGTGATGAGGCCGCCGACATAGCCGAAGCCCCAGCCCCAGCCGGAGACCTTGCCGAGCGCATCGGGCCGGGCCAGCTCCGGCAGAAATGCCGCGATCAATGCCACGCCGACCATGAAGAAGAAGTTCGATACCGTGATGGCCGTCGCGGCCAGCGCGACATCGCCCGGCCCGACCGCCGCTAGCGCGGCAGTCCCGGCGATGCAGCCACCGGTCGACACGGCCAGCAACCACTTCTTGCGCGCGCGCAGATCGGCATAGGCGCCGATCATCGGCATCGCCAGCATCACCAGTGCATTGGAGATGCCGAGCGTCAGCGTCCAGGCAAAAGTCGCCCAGTCGGCGTTGGCCGCGACGACACCGACGAAGTAGGCGTTGAACACGGCCGTCAGCACCACGGTCGTGTAGCCCGAGTTGGCGAAGTCGTAACCGGCCCAGGCCATCACCTCGCGCGGACGGACGCCGGGATTGAGTGCTGCAGGATCGAAGATCGGCATGGGATTCTGTCGGCGCGCGTCGCCCACGCATGCTACGCGAGCACATCGTACGAGCGGGCACCGTTCGTATACTGCAAGGATGGCAAACAAAGACCTCGATCGCATCGACCGAAAGATCCTGGAGATCCTGCAGGCAGACGGCCGCATCACGAACCAGGACTTGTCGGAACGCATCGCGCTCAGCCCGCGCGCCTGCCTCGATCGCGTGCGACGGCTCGAACGTGCGGGGCTGATCGCCGGCTACATGGCGTTGGTTGACCCGCGCAAGCTCGGCGGGCTCCTCACCATCGTCGTCGAAGTGACACTGAAGGACCAGACCCAGGCCACGCACAGCCGCTTCGAGCAGCGCATGCGCCTGGCCGAGGAAGTTGTGGAGTGCTTCCTCGTGTCCGGACAATGCGACTACGTGCTGCGGCTAGCGTGCCGCGATCTCGATCACTATCGCGACCTCACCAACGCGTGGACCGACGATCCCGCCCTTGGCGTTGAAAAGATCAGTTCAAAACCGGAACTGCAGACGATCAAGGCCTTTCGCGGTTATCCGCTGGTCTGATCAACCGGTCCCCCTCGGCACGGGGCGCTGCCGAATCGGCGGAAGTCGCACGGACAGACAGCCGCTTCGAGCAAAACGGCTAGCGTCAATCTGCCTCGCCTAGCTTTTGCGCCTCATACACTGGCTGGAGTTTCAGCGAGGTGTAGGTTTCAACGAGGTGGCTCATGGATGCGCGGCTCGGACAGGTTTTCAACGGATCGGACCAGTCGATTGCACTGGAACGATCGTACGCGGCGCCGAATTACGCGCCGATCCCGGTCGTGCTCGAACGCGGCGAGGAAAGCTGGCTCTGGGATGCCGACGGCAAGCGCTATCTCGATTTCATGTCGGCGTATTCGGCGGTCAGTCATGGCCACGCGCATCCGCGGCTGGTCCGGGCGCTGATCGAACAGGCGCAGCGAGTGGCGGTCACCTCGCGCGCCTATCACTCGTCCGTCCTCGGTCCGTTCGTGGCCAAACTGGTCGAGCTTGCGGACCTGCGCTCGCCGGCGCGCGTACTGCCCGCAAGCGGCGGCTGCGAATCGGTCGAGACAGCCATCAAGTCGGCGCGTCGCTGGGGCTACCGCGTCAAGGGCATTGCTGCCGATCATGCCGAAATCGTCGTCGCGCGCGGCAACTTTCATGGACGCTCGACCAGCGTGGTCGGCTTCTCGACGGAGGCGTCGTATCGCGCGGACTTCGGGCCTTTCGCTCCCGGCTTCCGGCACTTCGACTTCGGCAACCTTGCGTCGCTCGACGCCGCTATCAACGATCGCACCTGTGCCGTACTGATTGAACCGATCCAGGGCGAAGCCGGCATCGTGTTGCCGCCCGATGGCTTCCTGCAGGCCGCGCGCAAGTTGTGCGATGAACGTAATGTGCTGCTGATCCTTGACGAGATCCAGACCGGCCTCGGCCGCACCGGCGCCATGTTCGCCTACATGCACGAGGGTATGCGCCCCGACGGCGTGCTGGTCGGCAAGGCCCTCGGCGGGGGCCTGCTGCCGGTATCGGCGTTCGTCGCCGTGGCCTCCGTACTGGATCTGATGGAACCGGGCAGTCACGGCTCAACGTTCGGTGGCAATCCGCTCGCTGCGCGGGTGGCGCTCGAAGCGCTGCGCGTTCTCGTCGACGAGCGACTGGTCGAACGCAGCCGCGAACTCGGTGTGCATCTGCTGTCACGCCTACGCGGACTCGACTCCGCGTTGATCCGCGCCGTGCGCGGACGCGGCCTGTGGGTCGGCGTCGAGCTCGACCGCACGCGCGTGTCCGCGCGAGCGGTCGTCGAGCGCATGGCCGAGCGCGGCGTGCTGAGCAAGGACACCCACGAGACCGTGATTCGCTTTGCCCCGCCGTTGACGATCAGCCGCGAGGCGCTGGACTGGGGCATCGGCGTCTTCGCGTCGGTGCTGGCGGAGTTCGAAACGCGCCGCGTCGCGCAGTAGCATCAGCCGTCCACGCGCGTCTGAACTGAGAGCGATCGCTACCGCAGGTCCGAGCGTCAACCTCGGCGCGCACGTGACAGGGCGCGACGCAAGCGTCAACCATCGCCCTTGGAAGTGAGTCGCCCTCCCCCGGACGGGCGATCCCTCCCTGAGCACCCGCTGTCGAAACTCCATGCAGGATCTGGCAATGGAGAAACTCATGCGGGCACTTTCACCGAACGATGGCAGCGCCGACGCAGTCCGGGAGGCAGCCGACGCGGCGCTGAACCATGGCGACAACCGGCCCGCGCTCGAACGCGAACTGGATCGGCTGAACACCGCAATCCAGGGCTCCGCCGCCGCGCTCGGGCAGCATCTGTCATGGACGATCGTCGCCCAGTCGTTCCTGCTGACCGCCTGGGTCGTCGTGCTGGTCGGTTCCTGGATCTTGCCGATTCCGGGCAAGCGCTGGCTGCTGACCGGGATCGCGGTCTTTGCATTGCTCGCCGTCGTGCTTACCTATCTCGGACTGCGCGCCGCCCGTGATCGCGTCGGCCCGCTCAAGCGGCAACGCCAGCGCGTCGAAGAGGCCCTCGAGCGCGTGGCCGCGCGTCCTCCCGCGTTTGCGCGCCAGGGAGCGATCACGGCACTGCTGGCACAGGCGTCAACGCGCGGACTGCCCCTGTTGATCATTGGCGGATGGGTCGCTCTGACGCTGTACACACTGGCCCTGCCGCTGCCGACCGACAGCAAGACGACGTCGGTATCGGTCGAGCCGCGCACGAATGGCACGAATGGAGTGGCGGCCCCCGCGCTGAAGACGGCACGACCCGGCCCGGCCACCGCGGCCACGAAAGGCGCGGCCACGTCCGCCGAAGCAACGGCCGCGGCGCCGCCGGATTCCAGTGCCGACGCCAGCGGCGAATCACCGCTGCTCAACTTCTTCCGCCGCGCGGTCAATACGCCGCCGGCAGCCGAGCCGCCGACAGAGGCGGTCAAGCCCTAGGTTCGCGCGCCCGTTTCACGGCGCCCAGGTCGGCTTGCGCTTTTCCATGAAGGCCTGCACGCCTTCCTGCGCCGACTCGTCGATCATGTTGCAGGCCATCGTCTGCCCGGCCATCTGGTACGCGGCCTCGATGCCGGTCTCGATCTGCCGGTAGAACAGATCCTTGCCCAGTGCCAGCGCCGACTTCGGCTTGGCGATGATGGATGCGGCCAGGCGGTCGACTTCGGCGTCGAGCTGATCGGCAGCAACGACACGATTGACGAGCCCGCGTGCCTGGGCGGTCGCCGCGTCGATGAAATCGCCCGTGACCAGCATCTCGAAAGCCTCCTTGCGACCGACATTGCGCGACAGCGCTACGCCCGGCGTCGAGCAGAACAGCCCCACATTGATGCCGCTCACCGCGAAGCGCGCGTCGGCCGCAGCCACCGCCAGGTCGCACATCGCGACCATCTGGCAGCCCGCGGCCGTGGCGATGCCATGCACCCGCGCGATCACCGGCACCGGCAGTCGCTGCAGCGTCAGCATCAGCTGCGCGCACTGGGCAAACAGTCGCCGGTAGTAGTCGATCGAGGGATTGGCCTTCATCTGCTTGAGGTCATGACCCGGGCAGAACGCCTTGCCCCGGCCGGCGATCACGACAACGCGAGCCGACCCGTCGCGTGCCACCGCATCGAGTTCCGCCTGCAGCGCGGTCATCATCTCCTCCGACAGCGCGTTGAACTGCTGCGGCCGGTTCAGCGTCAGCGTGATCACACCGCGCGCATCGCGTTCGTTCAGAACATACGGTTCGGTCATCGGGCGTGATTCCGGGGCGTTCATGGCCATCTCCTAGACATCGATGGCAGAGGCCGATTTCGCCTGCTGCCTGAGCATGTACTTCTGGATCTTTCCGGTCGACGTCTTCGGCAGTTCGCCGAAGACGATGCGCTTGGGAACCTTGAAGCCGGCGAGGTACTTGCGACAGTGCGCGAGCAGTTCGTCGGCCGTCAGTTCGGCACCACTGCGGAGCTCGACGAAGGCACACGGCACCTCACCCCACTTCGCGTCGGGCTGCGCGACTACGGCCGCGGAATTCACGGCCGGATGCCGATACAGCGCGTCCTCCACCTCGATCGACGAAATATTCTCGCCGCCCGAGATGATGATGTCCTTGCTGCGGTCCTTGATGCGCAGGTAGCCGTCCGGATAGACCACGGCCAGATCGCCCGAGTGAAACCAACCGCCCCGGAATGCCTCGCGCGTGGCCGCATCGTTCTTCAGGTAACCCTTCATGGCGATGTTGCCGCGGAACATCACCTCACCGATGGACTCTCCATCCCACGGCACTGGCTGCAGTGTCTCGGGATCAAGGACCGCAACACCTTCTTCCAGCGTGTAGCGCACGCCCTGCCGGCCGTTCAGGATCGCCCGCTCGCCCACGTCCATATCTGCCCAGGCAGGCTGCTTGGCACAGACCGTCGCCGGTCCGTAGACCTCGGTCAGGCCGTAGACATGCGTCAGATCGAAGCCGAGACGGTCCATGCCCTCGATCATCGATGCCGGGGGTGCGGCCGCCGCCACCATCGCGCTCACACGGTGACCGATGCCGCGCTTCAATTCCTCGGGCGCGTTGACCAACATCGAATGGACAATCGGCGCACCGCAAAAGTGCGTGACACGGTGGGCGCGGATCGCATCGAACACCGCTGCGGCGTCCACCCGGCGCAGGCACACATGCGTGCCAGCCATGGCCGCGATCGTCCACGGAAAGCACCAGCCGTTACAGTGGAACATCGGCAGCGTCCACAGGTACACCGGATGATGCAGCATCGCCCACACGAGTACGTTCGACACCGCGTTGCTGTAGGCACCACGGTGCGAATACACGACGCCCTTGGGATTGCCGGTCGTGCCGGAGGTGTAGTTGAGTGCGATCGCGTCCCACTCGTCAGTCGGTACGGGCCACGCATAGTCCGCTGATCCGGTCGCCAGAAAGGTCTCGTAGGGCATACCGCCCAACGGGGTCCCCACGCCGTCGTACACCGGATCGTCGACATCGATCACCCGCAACGGCCGGCGAAGCTGCTCGATCGCTGTACGGACCGTCGGCGCAAACTCGCGATCGACGATCAGCGCCTTGGCCTCGCCGTGCTCCAGCATGAAGGCGATCGATGCGGCATCGAGCCGTGTGTTAAGCGCGTTCAGTACGGCGCCGGCCATCGGGATGCCGTAGTGCGCCTCGACCATTTCGGGCGTGTTCGGCAGCATCACGGCCACGGTATCGCCGCGGCCGATCCCGGCACGTGCCAATGCATGCGCCAGCTGGCGTGAGCGCGCATAGACCTCGCGCCACGTTCGACGCACTGTCCGCGCGCCACTGCCGTGTATGACGGCAGTCAGATCGGGGAACACCGTCGCGCTGCGCTCGACAAAGCCCAATGGCGACAGCGGTGCAAAGTTCGCCGGATTCCGGTCGAGTCCGCTTTCGTAGATCGTATTAGTCATCCTTGGTCAGTGCGGCGGACCCGTACACCTGCAACGCCTCACAGCTGCGCGAGCGCCTTCAAGTGCGCTCCGACACTGCGCGCCAGCGCACTCAGGTTATAGCCTCCTTCAAGCGAACTCACGATCCGCCCGTCGCTGAACTCGTCGGCGACTTCCATCAGGCGTCGCGTGATGTAGGCGTAATCGGCCTCCACCAGGCCCATCTGGCCGAGGTCGTCCTCGCGGTGGGCATCGAATCCGGCCGAGATGAAAAGCATCTGCGGTCGAAATGCGCGCAGGCGCGGCATCCAGACTTCGTCGACCACCTGCCGGACCACATCCCCCTTGGTTCCGGCCGGAAGCGGCACGTTCACCATGTTTTTCGCCACGTGTTCGGTCCCGGTATACGGGTAGAACGGATGCTGGAAGAAACTGACCATCAGGACCCGCTCGTCTCCCGCCAGGATCTCCTCGGTCCCATTGCCGTGATGAACGTCGAAATCGATCACTGCCACCCGTTGCAGGCCATGCGCAGTCAACGCATGGCGCGCACCGATGGCGACGTTATTGAAAAAGCAGAAGCCCATCGCGGCCGCTTTGCGGGCATGGTGGCCGGGGGGACGAACCGCACAGAACGCATTGCCGAGTTCGCGGGCGATCACGCGATCGGTCGCCTCGATGACCGCACCCGCCGAACGCAGCGCCGCGTCCCAGGTGTGGGGGTTCATCGAAGTATCCGGATCGACGGGCCAGTAGCCCTGCTGTGGTACGCTGGTTTTCAGTCTGTCGATGTATGCCGTGTCATGGGCGCGCGCCAGCGCTTCTTCCGACGCGACCGGTGCGTCGTAGTGCTGCAGGTGCGGCGCAATGCCGGTGGAAATCAGATGATCGTGTATGGCCGACAGCCTTTCAGGGCTTTCCGGATGCCACGAACCCATTTCGTGCGCCGTGCAAGCACGGTGCGTGAAGAACCCTGTCTGAAGCATGTCCCCTTTTAACCCTCTTTTGACCCCGACGGCGAGGTCCGCGAAAAGCGCGGCCTGAGCGTTTGAGCCAATGTTAGAGAAATTCCGCGCGACCGCCACCCAGATCAGCAGCGTGATCGTCGGCAAGAGCCTGCAGATCCGCCAAAGCCTGACCTGCCTGCTCGCCGGCGGCCACCTCCTGATCGAGGATGCCCCGGGCGTCGGCAAGACGACGCTCGCGCATGCGATCGCAATTTCGCTCGGACTGCCGTTTCGGCGCATCCAGTTCACCAGCGACCTGCTGCCGTCCGACGTGATTGGCGTATCCGTCTACGACCGCACCGGTGGGCAGTTCGTCTTTCACCCGGGACCGATCTTCACCGAAGTGCTGCTGGCCGACGAGATCAACCGCGCCAGCCCCAAGACCCAGAGCGCGATGCTCGAAGCCATGGAGGAGAGCCAGGTGTCGGTCGACGGCCTGTCGCGCCCTCTGCCCCATCCATTCTTCGTGATCGCGACGCAGAACCCGCTGTCACAGGTGGGCACGTTTCCGCTGCCCGAGTCACAGCTCGACCGCTTCCTGATGTGCATCAGCCTCGGCTACCCGGACCGCGCGGCAGAACGAGCCCTGCTTTCGGGAGAAGCGCGGCGCGACATGCTGAAGTCGTTGCCGGCGGTCGCGCGTCCGAGTGACCTCGTCACCGCACAGGTCGAAGTGAAGAAGGTATTCGTTTCCGCCGCGCTGCTCGACTACGTGCAGGCCCTGATGGGTCATACGCGCGCCTCCGGCAAGTACGCCGAGGGCCTGTCACCGCGTGGCGGTCTCGCGCTGCTGGCCGCCGCACGCGCCTGGGCCTGGATGGACGGGCGCAATCACGTGATTCCCGAGGACGTACAGAACGTAATGCCTGCGGTTGCCGGCCACCGCCTGCATGCCGTCAGCCGCGACAGCGGCCGCGCGCTGCACGGCAGGGAACTCGTCAGCCAGCTGATCGGCGCAGTGCCGGTTCCATAGCATCCATTCCCGTGAGCGTCATCACGCACTCGTGGGCGATGCGGCTGGGCGAATGGATCTCCGGCCGCCGCGGTCCGGAGATGGGCGAGGTACTGCTGGACCGCCGCCGTGTCTACATCCTGCCGACGCCCGCTGGCGTGCTGTTCGGCGCGGCGATGCTGATGCTGTTGATCGGCTCGATCAACTACTCGCTGCAGCTCGGCTACGCGCTGACCTTCCTGGTCACCGGCATGGCGGTCGTCGGCATGCACACCACGCACTCCAACCTCGCGAACATCGTACTGCGCGGCGTGCGCGTCGAGCCGGTGTACGCAGGCGACGTCGTGATCTTCCAGCTGACCGCCACCAATCCCACGACGCTCGATCGCTTTGCGCTGCGCTTCTCGTTCATCGGTGCGCCGGAGCCGCGCAACTGGCTGGGCAGCTTCGCTGCGGTGTTCGGCGGCGGGCGGCGAACAGCCGCGCGGCCCTTTATCACCACCGAGCTGCCGGCGCGCGGCGACCGCGCGATCGGCGTGCCGCTGCCCGCGCCCGTCCGCGGCAGGCTGCCGGCCCCGCGAATCGTCATCGAGACGCGCTTTCCGTTCGGGCTGTGGCGCGCGTGGGCGTACCTGACGCCAGCGTTGACCGCGATGGTATATCCGAGGCCCGAGTCCGATGCGCCGCCGCTGCCCGCGACCGGACTGGCCGGCGGTGAAGGCGTGGGGCTCGCCTCGACCGGCGACGACTTCGCCGGCGTGCGGCCGTACTCGCCCGGCGACCCGCAGAAGATGATCGCGTGGCGGCTCGCCGCGCGCTGCGACGAGTTGTCTGTCAAGCAGTTCGACGCGCAGGGCGGCGGCGACCTGCTGCTGGACTTCGATGCGATCAGCCCCCAGCTGGATGCCGAGCAGAAGCTGTCGCGGCTGACGCGCTGGGTGCTGGACGCCGACGCCGCGCACATGCGCTACGCGCTGCGCATTCCCGGCGTACTCGCCTTCGCCGGCACCGGCGCGCAGCATCGTGAGCACTGCCTGGGTGCGCTCGCGCTGTACCACGCGTGAACCCCAACCCGCCGCAATGAACACTGCTGCACCCGCCGACGCCGCCGCTGCCGCCGCCGGTCCGCTGCGCGCCCTGCTCGGGCCTATCGCTCGCGTGTTCGGACCGCAGACATCCAGCGCAGCGCGCGAGCGGCGCGACGTTCTGGTGCTACTGGTTGCGGTTGCGCTGGTGGTGTTCCCTCACTTCGAGCACACCGCGTGGTGGGCCACCGGCATCGTGCTGCTGCTGCTGACATGGCGCGTATGGATCACGCTGGCACAGCGCCCGCTGCCAGGCCGCGTCGTCATGCTGCCGTTGCTGCTGGCCGCTGCCGGCGCCGTGTACCTGCAGCACCGCACGCTGGCGGGTCAGGACGCCGGCGTCACCCTGCTGCTGCTGCTGATGGCGCTCAAGCTGCTGGAGATGCGCGCGCGCCGCGACATCTTCGTCGTCATCTTCCTGGCTTTCTTCATTCTGCTGACGCAGTTCCTGTATGGGCAGGACCTGCCGGTGGCCGCGATCACGGTCGCTGCCGTCGTGGCGCTGTTCTTCGTGCTCGTCAGCGTGAACCTGGACGACGTCGATCTGCCGGCCATGCGTAAGTTGCGACTGGTGGGGATCACGCTGCTGAAGGCCCTGCCGCTGGCAGCGGCGCTCTTCCTCCTTTTCCCGCGCATCACCGGTCCGCTGTGGGGCATGCCAGGTGAGTCGCGCCAGGGCAAGACGGGACTGTCGAACTCGATGTCGCCGGGATCGATCAGCCAATTGCTGGAGTCTGACGCCATTGTCTTCCGTGCCCGCTTTGACAATGCCGTGCCCGCCAACGACAAGCTCTACTGGCGCGGGCCGGTGTTCGGTTCCTTCAACGGCCGCTCGTGGACACCGCTGAACCGGCGACGCGCCGAAGCGTCTGCACCGAGTATCGAAGGCGAGCCACGCACGGCCGTTAGCTACGAAGTAACGCTTGAACCGCACAAGCGCGACTGGCTATTCGCGCTCGATGTGCCGGCGGCGCTTCCGCAGCTGGAGACGTTCCGGCCCCGGCTGACGCCTGAAATGCAGCTGCTCGTCCCCGGCCTGATCACCGAGCGTATCCGATACGACATGCGTTCGTACACCGGCTATCGGCTCGGTGCGCGCACGAGCGAGCTGGAGCTGCAGGACTGGCTCGAGTTGCCGAAAGGATTCAACCCGCGTGCGATTCAGTTCGCTGCAGAACTGCGCAGTCGCGTCGTTCCGGCGGCGGCCGCACAGCGTCAATCGCATGACAGCCAGCTCGTGAATGCCGTACTCGATCACTTTCGTCGCGGAGAGTTCAACTACACCGTGTCGCCGCCGCCGCTCGGACGACACTCGGTCGACGAGTTCATGTTCGATACCCGCCTGGGCTTCTGCGAGCACTACGCGTCGGCCTTCGTCTTCCTGATGCGGGCGCTCGAGGTGCCGGCGCGTGTGGTCACCGGGTATCAGGGCGGGGAACTGAATCCCGTCGACGGCTTCATGACGGTGCGCCAGGCGGACGCCCACGCGTGGACCGAAGTGTGGCTCGCCGGTCGCGGCTGGGTGCGTGTCGATCCGACCGCGGTCGTGGCGCCATTCCGCATTGAGCGCGGCGCCGTCGAACTCGCACGCCAGGCGAGCGGCGCATTGGAGGGCCTCGGAGCCGACTATTCATGGCTGCGTTCGCTGCGCTACAACTGGGAGGCCGTTCAGAACGGCTGGAACCAGTGGGTCATCTCGTATTCGCAGGAGAGCCAGCGGGCACTCATCCAGCGTCTCGGCCTCGCACCGAGCCTCGACAATGTCGCGCTCGTGCTGGCGCTCGTGATGGCGACGCTGCTTGCGTGGCTGGCGATCGTCTCGATGCGTCCGCAGACCGTGCATGATCCGCTGGGAGCGTCGTTTCAGCTGCTGCGTGATCGCCTCGAACAAGTTGGCGTGGCCGCCTCCGTGTCCTGCGGCCCGCGCGAGCTTTATGTGCGCAGCAAGCGTGCATTGGTCGAAGACGACGTCAGGCAAGTGCGACGCCTGCTGTCGCGTTACGAGCGGCTGCGCTACGGACCCGCCTCGGAGAGTGCCACCCGGGCCGACGTGCGCGCCCTGCGCAGGGCCATTCGCGCCTTCAAGCCACGCCCGAACCCGCTGTGATCATGCGGCGTCGAACCGCCTTGCTTACGCTGCTGGCGCTGGCAGCTGCACCCGTCACGCATGCACGCACCCCGTATCTGGCGCGCAGCGAAGTGCAGCAGTTCCTCGACGAACTGGTGGGCGCTCACGGATTCGATCGGGCCCATGCCGAGCGCTGGATCAGAGACGCGCGCTACTCGCCTGGCGTCGAACGACTGATGCAGCCCGCGATTCCCTTCGGCCAGCGCAACTGGTTCGAGTATCGCGACCGCTATGTCGAGCCGATGCGGATACAGGCCGGCATCGCGTTCTGGCGGACCCACGCCGAGGCGCTGTCACGGGCCGAACAGCAGTTCGGCGTGCCGGCCGAGATCATCGTCGCCATCATCGGCATCGAAACCTACTTCGGGCGCATCACCGGCAACTTCCGCACGCTCGACGTCTTCACGACGCTGAGCTTCGATTACCTGCGCCGCGCCGACTTCTATCGTGCCGAGTTCGTCGAGTTCCTGCTGCTGGCGCGCGACCAGAAACGGGACCCGGGCACCTACCGTGGTTCGTTCGCCGGTGCGATCGGCTTGCCCCAGTTCATGCCTGGTTCGATCCGGCGCTGGGCGGTGGACTTCGACGGTGACGGTCGCATCGACCTCCTGGGAAGCCCGGTCGACGCGATTGGTTCGGTCGCGAGTTTCCTGGTCGGGCACGGCTGGCAGCGCGACCTGCCCATCGCCTTCGAGGTCAATGCCGATGAAGGCATCGTCGATCGACTTGGCCGCGGCATTCTGGCGCAACGGCCCTGGTGGTCCGCGCTGGCCGAAGGCGTCAGCGGCGATGCGTTGCTGACTCTCGACACGCCGGTGCTCGTGATCGACCTGCCACTGATGACACCGGACGGGCAGCCAGGACGCGCGTACCGGGTCGGCACGGTCAACTTCAGCGCGATCCTGCATTACAACCGCAGCTACTTCTATGCGACCGCCGTTAGCGAACTCGCGACCGCCCTGCGCGAGCGCATGAACTCCGGCTCCTGACCAAAGAAGCAGAGCGGTCGGCTATTCTGCGTCCGGTTGACGCGCCGGCTGCGCGTCAACGAACGACCCCAGTTCCATGCAGCGGTCGAAAACGCCCATCAGCACGGGAACGTGATCGAGGCGGCAATCAAAGCGTCGCGCGTTGAAGATCTGCGGCACCAGTGCCACGTCGGCCAGGGTGACAGCATCGCCCAGCAGGTAACGGCCGACGCGGCGCTCACCCGCAACGCGGGCCTCCAGCGCCGCCAGCCCCTGCTCAACCCAGTGCCGGTACCACGCGTTCTTCTGATCTTCGCTCGCCCCGAGCTGATGCACCAGATAACGCAGCACCCGCAGGTTGTTCAGCGGATGAATCTCGCAGGCAATTGTCAGCGCGCAGGCACGCACGTAGGCCCGGTCGAGCGGAGCCTGCGGCAGCAGCGGCGGTTGCGGATGCGTTTCGTCGAGGTACTCAATGATCGCCAGCGACTGTGTCAGCACATGGCCGTCATCGTCGAGCACCGGAATCAGCGCGTCGGCATTGAGCGCGCGAAAGGCCGGCGCAAACTGCTGACCGCCCGCCTTGGTCAGGTGAACCACCGCATAGTCGTAGCTCAATCCCTTGAGGTTGAGCGCGATGCGGACGCGGAACGACGCCGAGCTGCGAAAGTAGTTGTAGAGCTTCAGCATGGGGAGATCCTAGCGTACGAACTGCACGAGCCACAGCGACACGGGTGGCACCAGCAGCAGCAGGACCAGGCGCAGCGCGTCGGCACCGAGGAAGGCGCCGACGTGACGGTAGGCGTGTGCAATCGGCACGTCGCGCGCCAGCGCACCTACCACGTGAACGTTCAGTCCGATCGGCGGCGCGATCAGTCCGATGTTGACCACGGTCAGCAGCAGCACGCCGAACCAGATGGCCTTGGCCTCAGGCGGCAGGCCAAACAGATCGAGCTGCATCACGGCCGGAAACACGACCGGCAATGTCAGCAGCAGCATCGAAAGTTCATCCATCACGCCGCCGAGCACGATGTAGAACACGAGAACAAGCGCAAGGACGGCGAGGGGCGGCAGCGGCAGTTCACTGACGAAGGCGGCTGCGCGCATCGGCATCTGCGTCAGCGCCAGCGCACCGTTCAGCATGTCCGCGCCTAGGAAGATCATGAAGATCACCCCCGAGGTTTCTGCGGTCGCCAGCAGAGCCGCGCGCAACCCGGCGCGCTTCAGTTCTCCGCGCAGCAGGCCGGCCAGGCCGGTCAGCGCCACGCCGATGGCGGCGGCCTCGGTCGGGGTGAACACACCCCCGTAGATCCCGCCCAGGACGATGACGAAGATCGCCAGCACCGGTAACACACCGGCGAGAGTGGACCATCGCTCGTTCCAGGGCACGCGCGGTTCTGCCGGTCCGAGTGCCGGGCGCCAGCGCATCAGGAGCGCGATTGCGATGCAGTACAGCGCGGCGGCGAGAACGCCTGGCAGGAGTGCCGCCGCGAACAGCTTGGCGATGTTCTGTTCGGCAACGATTGCGTAGAGCACGAGTACCACCGACGGCGGAATCAGGATGCCGAGCGTTCCTCCCGCCGCCAGCGTCGCCACCGCGAAGCCGCTGTCGTAGCGGTACCTTCGCATCTCGGGCAGCGCCACCTGGGCGATCGTGGCCGCCGTCGCTACCGACGAGCCGCAGACCGAACCGAACGCCGCGCTCGCCAGCACAGCCGCCTGAGCCAGGCCCCCGCGCCAGTGGCCGACGAAACTCGTTGCGGCCCGAAACAGCGATCGGGAAAGGCCACCGTGAGTCGCCAGCTGGCCCATCAACAGGAACAGCGGGATCACCGACAGGTCGTAGATCGAAAAGCGCGCGAAGGCCATGCCCTTGAGGTTGGCGAGCCAGGGGTCCAAGCCCGACATCCCGATGTATCCGATCGCACCGGGTAAGAACATGGCCACCCAGATCGGCACGCGCAAGGCCATCAGCCCCAGCATCGCGGCGAAGAGCAGCAGCGGCGCCCAGGTCGACATCACTGATCGTCCTGCTCGTTGCGCTGCCATCCGAGCAATGCGATGAGCGCGGCCAGGCCCAGCGATGGCACCATCGCCGCATAGGCGAGCCACAGCGGCAGGCCGAGCACCATCGATGTCTCGCCGGCGCGGTACAGGTCCGCGATGCCGGCCCCGGCGCGCAGCGCGAGCAAGGCGAGCACTACGGCCGCGATGGCATGTGCTGCAAAGTCGAGCCGCCGATG
Source organism: uncultured beta proteobacterium (assembly GCA_963724365.1). Classification (GTDB taxonomy): domain Bacteria; phylum Pseudomonadota; class Gammaproteobacteria; order Burkholderiales; family Burkholderiaceae_F; genus JALORV01. Next base: position 444,441 of record CAVRUR010000013.1, read on the forward strand.
CACCGACGATCCCGCGCGCGCGGTGAAGATGTCGACGATCAGATGGCTGCCATGCAGCTGGCAGTAGGGAAGAAACAGCGCAAGTGCGGTGGCCGTGCCCAATTGCACCAGTTCGACGTCCCCGGCAACGGGCTGTGCCAGCAGCCAGCGCCCCCCGACGGACACCAGGGTGACGATCGCCACCAGCAGCAGCACCACGCCGCCGCCCATCGCAAAGGCCACGGCCGCGGCGCGGAATGCGCGCCACATGACTACCTCGAAGTCCGTTCGCGCGGCGCGTCAGGCGTCGTGGTCGCGGCACTGCGCGCCAACAGCGCACGCGCATCGGCAAGCAGCGCGTTGCCGTCGAGTTGCCGACGATTCATGTCGGCGATCCATTCGGACTGCACCGACTGGGCCGCATGCTGCCATCGCGCCAGCTCGGTTGCATGCACGACGATGATGGTGTTGCCACGATCGAGCGCCAGCTTGCGTGCCGGCGCCGTCTGTTCGTCCCACAGGCGTCCCGCCTGCGTGGACAGTGCCACTCCCGAGTTGCGATCTATGATGGTCTGCAGGTCGGCAGACAGGCTCGCGTAGGTCTTCGCGTTCATCGCGAACAGGAATACTGCTGTGTACAACGCCGGCATGTTGGGGTCAGTTTCGGTATGGAAGCGCGCCACCTCGTGAACCTTGACGGCCGGCACCACCTCCCACGGCACCACGGCCCCGTCCAGCACGCCCTTGCTCATTGCGTCAGCGAGCCCGGTGACCGGCATCGACACCGGCGTGGCGCCCAGCGCCGACAGCAGCTTGTTGGTCTGGCGCGTTGGCGCACGCAGCTTCATTCCGCGAAAGTCCTCGAGCGTACGCACCGGTTTCTCGCGCGTATGCAGCTGCCCGGGGTCATGCACATGAATTGCCAGCGGCCTGATATCCCGGAACTCGGACCGGCCGTGCTTCTCGTAGTACTGCCAGGCAGCCCGCGAGGCCGACCCGGCATCACCGATCATGAAGGGCAGCTCGAACACTTCCATCGATGGGAAGCGTCCGGCGTTATAGCCGGGCAACGTCCACACAACGTCGACAACGCCGTCGCGGACCTGGTCGTACAACTGGGGCGCCGTGCCGCCGAGCTGCATCGATGGAAAGATCTGGCACTTCATCCGCCCGGCAGATTCGACTTCGATCCTTGCACACCAAGGCACGATCAGCTTGGCATGCGTCGTGGAGCCCGGCGGCAGGAAGTGGTGCACCTTGAGCGTGATCGGCGCTTGCGTCAACCCCTGCGCCAGTGCCGATAGCGACACCAGGCCACCGAACGAACAGCAAAACAGGACCAGCAGTCTCTGAAGCATGGCGCTACGCCGCGGTGGACCTAGACCACGCGGACCTGCAAGGTGCCGATGCCGGCGATGCCGCCCGCCATCAGGTCGCCGGGCTTGACTGCGCCGACGCCCTCGGGCGTTCCGGTGAAGATCAGGTCACCGGGAACCAGCGCGAAGTATTTCGAAAGGTGCTCGATGGTCTCGTTCACATTCCAGATCAGCTTGGCCACATCGCTCGACTGCCGTTTCTGTCCGTTGACCTCGAGCCAGATCGCCGCCGTCGTGATCTCTCCGGTGGCCGACTTCGGTTTCAGCGGCGAAACTGGCGCCGAGAAATCGAAAGCCTTAGCAACGTCCCAGGGACGACCCTTGTCGCGCAATGCGAACTGCAGGTCACGCCGCGTCATGTCGAGTCCGACTGCATAGCCCCAGATATGGCCGGCCGCATCGGCCTGGGCGATATCGCGGCCGCCGCGACCGATGGCGATGACGAGTTCGATCTCATGGTGCAAATTGGCGGTTTCGCCGGGATACGGCATCTCGCCCGTCGCGCCGAAGGCCACCGGCAGCACGGCGTCGGCCGGTTTCGTGAAGAAAAATGGTGCCTCGCGTTCAGAGAATCCCATTTCCTTCGCGTGATCCGCATAGTTGCGGCCGACACAGTAGATCCGATGAACCGGAAACAGATCCGCCGTGCCGTCGATCGGCACGACCGCCTGCGCCGGCGCGGCAATCGCATACCCCATGACGCACACTCCGCGAAAAGTCGGCAAGCGTACTACGCGTGCCCCGGCCCTGCCGCGCGCGCAATCGCGCGCGACAGTAAAGCGACCGGAATTACGCCCACGGCGACAATGGTGAGCGCCGGCAACGCGGCCTCGGCAAGACGCTCATCACTGGCCATCTGATAGGCGACGACCGCGAGCGTGTCGAAGTTGAACGGCCGCAGCACCAGGGTGGCCGGCAGTTCCTTCATTACGTCGACGAAGACCAGCAGCACGGCCGTCAGCACCGACGGCGCCAAGATCGGCAGGTGGACACGACGGAAGGTGTCGAGGGTCGAGGCGCCGAGGCTGCGGGCACTGGCATCCATCGTCGGCGTGATGCGCGCCAGTCCCGCTTCGACGGACTGGTACGCGACGGCGAAGTAGCGCACCAGGTAGCCATACAGGAGTGCCGCCACGCTGCCGGTCAGCAGCAGGCCCGTGCTCACGCCAATCCACGACCGCATGACACCGTCGAGTGCATTGTCAAAGTTCGCCAGCGGTACCAGGATGCCCACCGCGATGACCGCGCCGGGCAACGCGTAGCCCAGGCTCATCAATCGCACCGAGGCACGTACCAGATGGGCCGGCAGGCCTCGCTCCGCCGCCCGGGCGGCGTACGCCAGTCCCAGCACGGTCAGCAGCACGACGGCCGCGCCACCGACAGCGATGGCAACCGTGTTGAACATCCATTGCAGGTAGCGCGGCCAGTCAACGCTGTTCCACGCCGGCACCAGCAGGCGCAGCAGCAGGATCACCGGAATGACAAAGCCAAGCAACACCGGAACCGCGCATGTCGCGATCGCCCCAACGGTCTGCCATCCGTGCAGTGGCGTCCGCGGCGCTGGCCGCTGGCTCGCCGTCGGTGTATGGAACTGCGCCCGGCCGCGCGCACGCCGTTCAAAGGCAAGGATGGTAAGCACAATGACGAGCAACACGGCGGCCAACTGGCTCGCCGCCATCCGGTCGCCCAGCGAAAACCACGCGCGATAGATCGCTGCCGTGAAAGTCTGCAGTCCGAAGTAGACGGAAGCACCGTAGTCGGCGAGGGTTTCCATCAGCGCGAGCAACGCGCCCGCGGCGATCGCCGGGCGCGCCAGCGGAACATTGACCTGCCACCAGGTCTGCCAGGGCGTCAGTCCCAGGCTGCGGGCGGCGTCGATCATCGCCGCCGTTCGCGCCAGAAACGCAGTGCGCGCCAGCAAATAGACGTAGGGGTAGAGCACGACGCTGAATACAAACACGCCCCCGCCGAGGGAACGGATCTCCGGAAACCAGTAGTCGCCGCGACGCCAGCCGAAAGCCTCGCGCAATGCACTCTGCATAGGACCGGAAAACTGCAGAGCGTCCGTGTAGGCATACGCGACGATGTAGGCCGGCATCGCCAGTGGCAGCAGCAGGACCCACTCGGCGATGCGACGACCGGGAAATTCGCAGCTGGCCGCGATCCACCCGGTAGCCGAACCAAGGATCACCACGCCGAACACGACGCCAGCGCCGAGCACGAAGGTCTCGACCATCGCATGCGGAATCACCGTGGACGCCAGATGTCGCAGTGTTTCCGCCGACGCCGCCGTGTCGACGAAACTGGCGAAGATGCTGAGCACCGGAAGGCCGACCAGCGCCGTGCAGACGAGCGCCAGCAAAAAGGGGCGGCCGAGCGCCGACCCCGCCTGTGCCGGTCTCGAGTTTGCGGTGCGCGCCACGCCGCCTGTCGAGACGGTCCGGCTCTCGTTGCTCAATAGCCCTCCTGCGATTGCGGAGTCTAAATGCAAATGAGAACTAACCGCATTTAAAGTACACTGCAAACACCATGGATCAGGCTCCACCGCCCCCCGCCCTGCTGGTGATCGACGACCTCGCGGTCGCGTATCGCGGGGGATCACGCGTGCTGGAGCACCTGACGCTGTCGCTGGAGCGCGGCGAGATCGGATGCCTGGTCGGCAGTTCGGGTTGCGGCAAGACAACGCTGCTGCGGGCCATCGCCGGATTCCTGCCGGTCGCCGCCGGCACGATCGAAATCGACGGGCTGGTCGTTTCCGGCCCGCACTTTACGGCTCCGCCTGAAAAACGGGGCGTCGGACTGGTGTTCCAGGACTATGCGCTCTTCCCCCACCTGAAGGTCGTGGACAACATCGCATTCGGACTGCGAGCGCTGCGCGGAAGCGCCCGCACGGCCCGAGTGAACGAGATGGTGGCCCTGGTCGGACTCGCCTCCGAAGCCCATCGCTATCCGCACGAGTTGTCGGGCGGACAGCAGCAGCGCGTCGCGCTGGCGCGGGCGCTGGCGCCAAAGCCGGCGCTGCTGCTGATGGATGAGCCATTTTCCAGTTTGGATGTCGAGCTGCGGCAACGCCTCGGTCACGAGGTGCGCCAGATCCTGAAGGCGAGCGGAACCACCGCGATCCTTGTGACGCATGATCAGCAGGAAGCCTTTGCGATCGCCGACCGGGTAGGCGTGATGCACGACGGCAACCTTGAGCAGTGGGACCGGCCGTACGAGCTCTATCACCGGCCCGCGACGCGCTACGTGGCGGACTTCATCGGACAAGGGGTGTTCCTGCCGGCCCAGGTGCTTTCCGCACGCAATGTGGAAATTGAACTCGGCGAACTCAGGGGAGAGATTCCGCTGCCGTGCCAGCAGGGGTGTGCCACCTGCGGCAAGGGCTGTCATGTCGAGGTGCTGCTGCGGCCGGACGACGTGATCCATGACGACGCCAGTCCACTGAAGGCCGAAGTCAAGCGCAAGGTGTTCCGGGGAGGCGACTTCATCTACACCCTGCGCCTGGAAAGCGGTCGCGAAGTCCTTGCGCTGGTGCCGAGTCACCATGACCACGCGATCGGTGAACTGATCGGCATTCGACTGGACGCCGATCACGTGATCACGTTTCCGGCACGGTCACCGCAGGATCAGTGCAAGGTCGGCTAGCGGCGCGCCGTGTCGCGGATCGCGGCTCAAGTGTCGATCAGGCCGCCGAGGCTGCGCCCACTATTTCTTGCGGCCACCCAGCAGCGCAGCCACGCGACCCCCGGGCCGGGCGGGCTGCGGCAGTGCGGGCTCGGACGGAGCCGGTACGGCCGGCTCGGCCGCCGCGCCCGGCTCATAGGGTCGACTGAAAAAATCGTCGGCAGGTCGCGTCGACGCACGGCGCGGTTCCGCTGCAGGTTCACTGCGGCCACGCCGACTGTCGTCACGCTCGGGACGCTCCCGTCCGCTCCGCGATGCGCCACGTTCAGGGCTTCGCTCGCGGCGCTCGGAAGAAACCGAGACAACCTGGAATTTCTGTTTGGTCAGGCGCTCGATCGCCGTCACATTCCGCTCATCCGATCCGGTCATCATCATGATCGCGATGCCCGTGGCCCCCGCACGACCGGTGCGACCGATCCGGTGGACATAGTCTTCCGGCGAAAACGGTACGTCGTAATTGATGACGACCGGCAGCTCGACGATGTCGAGCCCACGCGCTGCGACATCGGTGGCGACCAGCACCTCGATCGTTCCGCCCTTGAATCCTTCGAGCGCCTTCATGCGCTCGTCCTGCGTCTTGTCGCCATGGATGGCGTCGGCATTCACACCCGCCTTCTGCAACTGCCGCGCCAGGCGACGGCACTCGATCTTCGAGTTGACGAACACCAGCACCTGCGTGAGCCGCCCACCGCCTTCACCGCGCGTGCGCAGCAGCTCGAGCAGGACATCGGTCTTTTCCGACTCATGCAGCTTGACCACTTCCTGGGTGACGTTTTCGGCCGTCGCATTGCGACGTGCCACTTCGACCAGCACAGGGTCGCGCAGGAAGTTGGCGGCGAGCTTCTTGATTTCCTCGGAAAAAGTCGCTGAAAACATCAGACTCTGCCGCTCTTTCGGCAGATGGTTCAGGATGCGCGAGATGTCCGGCAGAAATCCCATGTCGAGCATGCGATCGGCTTCGTCGAGCACGACGATCTGCACCTGGCCGAGTGACGTGTTCTTGCTCTGCAGGTGGTCGAGCAGGCGGCCCGGCGTTGCCACGACGATTTCGACGCCGGTGCGCAGCGCCTGCGTCTGCGGATCCATGTCGACGCCGCCGTAGACCACCGCACAGCGCAGCGGCGTTCCGGTGATGTAGAGCTTGACGTTCTCGGCGACCTGGTCGGCGAGCTCGCGCGTCGGCGTAAGCACGAGCGCGCGCACCGGATGTCGCGCTGGCGACATGCTCGTGCTGGCCTGCGGCAGCAGGCGCTGGATGATCGGCAGCGCGAACCCCGCGGTCTTGCCGGTTCCGGTCTGCGCGGCGCCCATCACGTCGCGACCCTGCATCACCAGCGGTATCGCCTTCGACTGGATCGGCGTCGGAGTCGTATACCCCATGGCCTTCACCGCGGCGACGATGCGCGGGTCGAGACCGAAGTGGTCAAAGTCGTGATAGTCGGACAAGGGTGGGTGCCGGTTGTTCTCTTGTAGGTGGTGGGCCGTGCTGGATTTGAACCAGCGACCAAAGGATTATGAGTCCTCTGCTCTAACCAGCTGAGCTAACGGCCCGTCGGACCGAAGTGTGCACGGCCGCAGCGCGGTGCCGCGGACGTGAGTCGTCGATTCAGGGAGCACGCTGCCCTACTCGAGGAAACTCTTGAGCTTGTCGGAGCGGCTCGGGTGCCGCAACTTGCGCAGCGCCTTGGCTTCGATCTGGCGGATGCGCTCGCGCGTGACGTCGAACTGCTTGCCGACTTCTTCCAGCGTGTGGTCGGTCGACATCTCGATGCCGAAGCGCATGCGCAGCACCTTGGCCTCGCGTGGTGTCAGCGAGTCCAGCACGTCCTTCGTCACGCCGGATAGCGAGTTGTACTGCGCGGCATCGACCGGAGCGACCGTGGTCTGGTCCTCGATGAAGTCACCGAGGTGCGAATCGTCGTCGTCGCCGATCGGCGTTTCCATGCTGATCGGTTCTTTCGCGATCTTCAGGATCTTGCGGATCTTGTCCTCGGGCATTTCCATCTTGACCGCCAGCGTGGCCGGATCAGGCTCGGTGCCGGTTTCCTGCAGGATCTGTCGGCTGATCCGGTTCATCTTGTTGATGGTCTCGATCATGTGCACCGGGATGCGGATGGTGCGCGCCTGGTCAGCGATCGAGCGCGTTATCGCCTGGCGGATCCACCACGTCGCATAGGTCGAGAATTTGTAGCCGCGGCGGTATTCGAACTTGTCGACTGCCTTCATCAGGCCGATGTTCCCTTCCTGGATCAGGTCGAGGAACTGCAGCCCGCGGTTGGTGTACTTCTTGGCGATCGAGATCACGAGGCGCAAGTTGGCCTCGGTCATCTCGCGCTTGGCCTTGCGCGCCTTGGCCTCACCGGTGGCCATCTGCTTGTAGACCTCGCGCAGGTCGCGCAGTGGCAGCACCACGCGTTTCTGCAGGTCGGAGAGCTTGCTCTGCAGTTCCTGCACCGCCGGCAGGTTGCGCTTCAGCACCTCGGCGTACGGCTGGCCGGAATCGGCCTCGCGCGCGGCCCAGCGCATGTTGGTCTCGTTGCCCGGAAACGCCTTGAGGAAATGAGCGCGCGGCATGCCGCACTTGTTGACGACGATCTCGTAGATCTGCTTTTCGAGGCTGCGCACCTCGTCGACCTGCTTGCGCAGAGTATCCGACAGCTTCTCGACCATCTTGGCCGTGAAGCGCAGGCTCATCAGCTCGTCGAGAATCTTGGTCTGGGACTTGAGATAACCCGGCGACTTGTAGCCTTCCTTCTCGAAGGCCACGCGCATCTTGTCGAAGAGCTTGGCGACATGGTCGAACTTTTCGATCGCACGGACTTTCAGCTCGTCGAGCTGAGCGGCGGTCATGCCTGAGGCGCCGATGTCGGTGGTTTCCTCGCCTTCCTCGTCTTCCTCGTCGCCGCCGGCCGTCGGGAAATCCTCGGCGGTCGGGTCCATCAGCCCATCGACCACTTCGTCGATCGGGATCTCGCTCGCGCGGATACGCTCCGAGTGCGCCAGGATCTCGGCGATGGTCGTGGGGCACGCCGACACCGCCATCACCATGTGCTTGAGTCCGTCCTCGATGCGCTTGGCGATCTCAATCTCGCCTTCGCGCGTCAGCAGCTCGACCGAGCCCATCTCGCGCATGTACATGCGCACCGGATCGGTGGTGCGGCCGAACTCGGCGTCGACGGTGGTGAGCGCCGCTTCGGCCTCTTCCTCGACGTCGTCGTCGGTGGTCGCGGCCGGAACGTTCTCGTTCATCAGCAGCGTTTCGGCGTCGGGCGCCTGGTCGAAGACCTGGATGCCCATGTCGCCAAACGTACTGATGATGGAGTCGATTGCCTCGGCGTCGACCAGGTTGTCGGGCAGGTGATCGTTGATCTCGGCGTAGGTCAGGAAGCCGCGCTCCTTGCCGAGCTTGATCAGCGCCTTCAGCTTGTTGCGACGCGCCTCGAGGTCTTCCTCGGTGCCGTGATAGCTGCGCTCGAGCGCTTCCTTGAGTGCCTTTTCCTTGGCTCGTCGATCCTTGGCGCGCAGCTTGGTCGCGCTCATTTTCTCGACGATCTGCACGCTCGGGTCGGCCGTGTCGTCGCCCGCCTCGGGAACGGCATCGATACCGCTCTCGGTTCCCGCCGGTTGATCCTCGGACGATTTCGGCTTGCGGCCAGGACGGCCGCGCACAGCCTCAGCGACGGCGGCAGCCTGCTCGGCAGCCACGGGCTTCGCGGCGACAGGCTTGGCAGGTGCAGCCGGCTTCAACGCAACGGCTTTCGTCGGCGCCTTGACATGCGCCTCGGCACGGACGGGTTTGGTGACAACGAGCTTTTTCAGCGGAACCGGCGGGTGCTTCTTGACCTCGGACTTTGGCCGCGCCACTTCGCGCGCCGTCGACCGTGCGGACTTGGACTTCACCACCGGTTTTTTCGTCACCATCGTTCTCACTCCGATCGCCTGCCACGACGGGCAGGACTGTCACTGGGAAGCGCGTACGTCCTGCAGCGACGCAGGTCGGCACGGCTTGCATACATCATTGGGTTCAATCACGCGTTCTCAACCGGGACCGCCGCCACCACAGCGTGGTCTCGATGCCGCATCTCCGCGTGACCGTGAGCTGACATGCCGCGAGGGCCGGGCGCGCTCCTGATTCGGACGCCCTGCAGTGCATCCTGCACGCTGGTCGATGCTTGAACTGCTGCGCCACCGATCAATTCGTGATCTCCTGGGCGCCCCGACGCATGAAGCTGCGTTTCCGCATGAAGCCCGAAACCGCTCGAAACGTCGAGAATTCAACATATTAGCAAACTTCCTCCACACCACGCGGCTGGCGCCGCAATACGCCGATCTACTGGGGACGCATTTCCGTGCTGCGACCACGCGCCTGCGTATAGGCCAGGTCGGCTGCGCGATACGCATTCAGTCGCTCGGGGGACTGTTCCCGCTCGAATTCGGCGAGCCGCTCGCTGCGCTCCTGCTCCAGGCGGCGCAGGCGGAGCTTGTGGAACGCTTCCTCCAGCACCTGGCGGGCCGTCTCGACATCCGTGTCCATTTCCATTTCCTGGGCGGCCAGCACGCGGTAATCATCGATGAACGGACTGTCCTGCATGATCTCGAGCAGCGCTCCGTGAGTCATCACCGCGCCCGCTGACGGATCGGGAGCCGTCGCCATGGTCCAGACCTCAGCAATCTCGCGGTCGATCGGATCGTCGCGGCCCACATGCTCCTCGCTGACCGCCGGGCTGAACTCTCGTGCGAGCGCCGGGTGCGTCAGCAGTTGCTGCAGGATGCGTCGCTTGAGGTCCTCGACTTCGGCATGAGGCGTCCGTCGAGTCATCGGAGCGGGACGGCTGCGCCGCTCCCGCCGCAATCCGAACAGGGCTTCGATGTCATCCAGCGGTATTCGGGATGCTTCCGCGAGTTCGTGCAGTAATTGCAGCCGCAGTGCGCCGGGAGGCATGGAGAGCACGAGCGGTCGGGCATCGGCCACGATGGCGGCCCGATCCTCCGGCGACGCCAGTGATCGGCCCGACGCCAGGGACTCGATGAAGAAGCGCGACAGCGGCAGCGCCTGCTCCAGTTCCTTCACAAATGCAGCCGCGCCGCCGCGCTGCACGATGCTGTCGGGGTCTTCGCCCTCGGGCAGAAGAACAAAACTCGCGCGCTTGGTGTCGGCAATGACCGGCAGTGTCGCCTCCAGTGCACGTCGTGCGGCCTTGCGCCCCGCCGCATCGCCGTCGAATGCGAAGATCACGTGGTCCGTGTTTCGCATCAGCGCGCTGACGTGCGCACTGGTCACTGCGGTGCCTAGCGCTGCAACCGCTTCGCCGAATCCCGCCTGCGCGAGTTGGATCACGTCAAGGTAGCCCTCACAAACGATCGCGCGACCGTTCTGCCGGATCGACTCGCGCGCCTCGTGCAATCCATACAACTCCTGGCCCTTGCGAAACACCGGTGTTTCGGGTGAGTTGAGATACTTCGGCTCGCCCTGCCCGAGCACCCGCGCACCGAAACCGATCACCTGGCCCCGGACGTTGCGTATCGGGAACATGATCCGGCCGCGGAACCGGTCGTAGCGCTTGCCCTCGTCGGCGATCACCAGTCCAGCTTCGACCAGTCGGGGATCGTCGTAGTTGTCAACCGCGGCGCGCAACGGTTGCCAGGCATCTGGCGCGTAGCCGAGCGCGAACCGAGCCGCGGTTTGCCCGGTCAGGCCGCGGCCCTTGAGGTAGTCGACTGCAATGCGGCTGTCCTTGAGCTGGCCACGGTAGAAATCGGCGGCGCGTTTGAGCAAATCGGACAGTGCACTGACCTTGCTGGCGGCCTCGCGGTTACGCTCGGTCGACTCCGGCACCTGCAGACCCGCCTGCTGCGCCAGATCGCGGATCGCCTCGACATAGCTGAGTCCGCGCAACTCCATCAGGAACCCGATGGCACTGCCGTGCGCCCCGCAGCCAAAGCAGTGATAGAACTGCTTCGATGGACTAACAGTGAACGACGGCGACTTTTCCCCGTGGAACGGGCACAGCCCCAGGAAATTCTGTCCGCCCTTTTTCAGCTGCAGATGACGACCGACGACGTCGACGATATCGACGCGTGCGAGGAGGTCCTGGATAAAGCTTTGCGGGATCATGGCTTCGAAAGTTTACGCACGGGCACGACCGCCGCGGCACTGGGCCGACGACTCGCAGACTATGAGCCCGTTGTCCGACCGAAGGTCAGCGCGGCGAGCACTGCTGTCGGCGGGGATCGAAGCCGTACCTAGCCCAGCCGCTGCTTGACGAGGCCGGAAACCCGGCTCATGTCGGCACGGCCGGCCAGGCGCGGCTTGACCAACGCCATCACCTTGCCCATGGCCTGAGGACCGGACATCCCGACTTCCGCGATGGCCGCATCGATGATGGCCACGACCTCGGCCTCCGAAAGTTGCTGCGGCAGGTAGCCGGTCAGCAGGTCCAATTCGGCCGTTTCCTTGTCGACGAGATCGTTCCGGCCAGCCTTGGTGAACTGCTCGATCGAATCCTTGCGCTGCTTCATGAGTTTCTCGACGATCGCCAGCACGGCAGTGTCGTCAACGACGATCCGCTCGTCGACTTCCTTCTGCTTGATCGCCGCCTGCAGCAGGCGGATTGCCGAAAGCCTTGCGGAATCCTTCGCGCGCATGGCCGACTTCATGTCCTCGGTGATGCGGTCCTTGAGCGACGTTGTGACAGTCATTGAAGTCTCCATAAACAGTTGCCGTCGTCAGAAAGCGAAAGCGCGCCCTGAGGCGCGCTTCGTTCCCACTCCACGGTCTTACGGATTGCCGTGCGGTCGCCAGGACCCAGGTCTATGGACCAAACACTGCGGACCAAGCGCTCTGTCGCCGTGATCAGGCCGTGATCAGCCCGCGATCCGGCCCATTGCCTACTACGTCTAGTACATCTTTTTCGGCAGCATCTGGCTGCGCAGCCGCTTGAAGTGGCGCTTGATCGCGGCAGACTTTTTCCGCTTGCGCTCGGCCGTCGGCTTTTCATAGAACTCGCGCGCGCGCAGCTCGGTCAGAAGTCCGCTCTTTTCAATCGTGCGCTTGAAGCGGCGCAGGGCGACTTCGAACGGCTCGTTTTCTTTGACGCGTATCGTGGGCATCGGGATATGGGTAAGGTTGAATCGGCTACAGCTACGTTGTCAGGGCGCCGGGGCGGAAAAGCCGAGCATTATATCCGCAACTCAATTCCGTAGACAAGTCAACGGTTTAGCGTGCCGATCGGGCGGGTTCACGGGCGGGGTCTCGTACACTGGATCCATGCGCATCCTGGGCATCGAGACGTCCTGCGACGAGACCGGAATTGCCCTGCTGGACAGCGAGGCCGGGCTGCTTGCCCAGGCGTTGCATTCCCAGGTCGACATGCACGAAGCCTACGGCGGAGTCGTGCCGGAACTGGCATCGCGGGACCACATCCGTCGCGTCCTGCCCCTTCTTGACCGCGTGCTGCGGGATGCGGGCCGGTCGGCGGCCGACATCGACGCGATCGCGGTGACTGCAGGCCCTGGACTCGCCGGCGCGCTGCTGGTGGGCACCAGCGTCGCGCATGGCGTCGGTTATGCGCTCGCGCGCCCCGTGATCGAGGTGCACCACCTCGAGGGGCACCTGCTGTCGGCACTGCTGGCGAAGCCGGAGCCGCCGTTTCCGTTCGTCGCATTGCTGGTGTCCGGCGGCCATACCCAACTGATGCGCGTCGACGACTGGGGCCGCTACGCACTGCTGGGCGAGACACTCGATGACGCGGCCGGCGAGGCCTTCGACAAGACGGCGCAGTTGCTGGGGCTGGGTTACCCCGGCGGCCCGGCGGTATCGCGACTGGCGCAGTTCGGCGTCGCGGATGCCGTGCGCCTTGCCGCGCCCGATGCTGGCCAGCGGCGACCTCGATTTCAGCTTCAGCGGCCTGAAGACGGCAGTCCTCACCGCAGTTCGCAAGCAAGGCAACCTATGCGAGCAAGGCCGCGCTGACATTGCTCGCGCCTTTGTCGAAGCCATTGTCGATGTGCTGGCGATCAAGACGCGACGTGCACTCGAGTCCACCGGACTCGACCGGCTTGTCGTCGCTGGCGGTGTGGGTGCCAACGCCCAATTGCGTGAACGACTGCAGGCGGATGCGATTCGCCATGGCAGCACGGTCTTTTTCCCGCCGCTCAGCCTGTGCACCGACAACGGCGCGATGATCGCGCTCGCCGGCCTGGCCGCGCTGCGTCGTACTGATCCGGCCACGCTGGGCCGACGGCTCGGTTTCGCGGTTCATCCGCGCTGGACGCTGGCCGAGGCCACCGCCTGAACCGACTTACGGGCGATGCGCCGGTGAGGGCGCGCTCTTCTGGCCGATGCGCCCTTCCTTGCCTGCCATCAGGTTGCGGATGTTCGCCTGGTGCCGGTAAATGACGAAGCCGGCGATGACGGCAACAGCAACAAAGCGCTGATCGAAGCCCCAGCCGAAGGCCGAGTAGAACGCGGCGAAAACGGCGGCCACCATCGATGCGAGCGATGAGTAGCGGAAGAAGAATGCAATGATCAGCCACGTTACGCCCGCCGCCAGCGCCAGCCACGGATTGAGCGCGACGACGACGCCGGCGGCGGTCGCCACGCCCTTGCCTCCCTTGAATCCGAAGTACACCGGGTACAGGTGACCGAGGAACACCGCGATGCCGGCAAGCGCGACGCCCCAGTCACCGATCCCGACGGACGGACCGAAGCGCTGCACCAGCCAGACAGCAAGCCAGCCCTTCAGCGCATCGCCGACCAGCGTCAGCACGGCGGCCGCCTTGCTGCCCGAACGCAGGACGTTGGTCGCTCCCGGGTTCTTCGAACCGTAGGTGCGCGGATCCGCCAGCCCCAGCATGCGGCTCACCACCACGGCAAATGAAACGGAACCCAGCAGGTACGCCGCCAGTATCGCTGCCGTCGTATAGAGAAACTGCATGCCTCACTCCTTCAGTGCGCAATCGACCGGCACCGCCTTCAGCAGGTTGGCCAACAGCGCAGGTGCAAGTCCGACGAGGTAACCCCGTCGTCCACCGTTGATCAGGATGCGCGGCAGCTCGAGCACGGTGCGCTCGACGAAGACCGGCATGCTCTTGCGCGTACCGAACGGCGAGGTGCCGCCGACCAGATACCCGGTATGGCGTTGGGCCATGTCCGGCCGGCACGGCTCGATGCGCTTGCGATTGATCTGCCGCGCCAGGTTCTTCGTCGACACGCTGCAGTCGCCGTGCATCAGGACCAGCAGCGGCGCGCCCTCCTCGTCCTGCATCACCAGCGTCTTGATGACCGCGTGCTCTTCGACTCCGAGCGCGAGCGCCGACACGGCCGTGCCGCCATGCGCGACGTAGTCGTAGGTGTGCTCCGTGAACGGAATTCCACGGTCACGCAGCAGTTGCGTGGCGGGAGTCTCGGAAACATGTTTCGTCTTACCCATGTGCTTCGTCTTGCCCAAGGGACGCGATTCTAGGGTTGAGCATCGGCCGACACTTCGATCAGCCGCGCGGATGGTGCTCGGCATGCAGTGTCTTGAGCCGCGCCCGCGCGACATGCGTGTAGATCTGCGTCGTCGAGATGTCGGCATGGCCAAGCAGCAGTTGGACGACACGCAGATCGGCACCGTGATTCAGCAGATGGGTCGCAAACGCGTGCCGCAGCCCGTGTGGCGACAATGGAGCCTGTATGCCGGCGCGCAGCGCATAGCGCTTGACGAGGATCCAGAACATCTGGCGCGTCATCGCGCCGCTGCGCTGGGTCACGAAGACGGCGTCGGACACCCGACCCGCCAGCAGCTCGGGCCGCGCGCGCTTCAGGTAGCGCTCGATCCAGGCGCGCGCTTCCTCGCCCAGGGGCACGATGCGCTCCTTCGACCCCTTGCCGACGACGCGTACCAGCCCCTCGGACAACGACAGTTCGCCGAGCTTCAGTCCGACCAGTTCGGACACGCGCAAACCGGTCGCGTAGAGCAGTTCGAACATCGCGCGATCCCGCAGGCCGAGGGCCTTCGAGGCATCGGGCGCGGACAGAAGTGACTCCACCTGCGACTCGCTGACCGTCTTCGGGAACCGGGACACCCGATGGGCGCCCTGCAGTCGCAGGGTTGGATCAACAGGCACGAGGCGTTCGCGCAGCGCCCATCGGTAAAAGCGGCGCAGTACGGCCAATCTTCGATTTGCCGTCGTGGCGCGTGTCACCGCATGCTGGCTGGCCATGTACGACGTCAGGTCAGCTTCGCTCGCCGCTGCGAGAGTTGCGGCGCGCGGCGTCAGCCAGCGCGCCAGGCCGTCAAGATCCTGTCGATAGGCGGCGAGCGTGTTGCGCGCCAGTCCGTCTTCAAGCCAGAGAGCGTCGAGGAAGCGATCGACCAGCGGATCCATGAGCGACGCTAGATCAGCGTCCCGCGCAACGCGCCTTCGTGTTCCAGCAGCCAGCGCTTGACCGCAAGCGAGAACCCGCTCGAAGCATGCGCAAAGCCTCCGAGGCTGTCCGCGCCGATGACGCGATGGCACGGAATGACGATCGGCAACCGGTTGTCGCCGCAGGCCTGACCGACCGCTCGCGCCGGCGCGGCCAGGTCCGCGGCAAGCTCGCCGTACCGCCGCGTTGCTCCGGACGGAATCGCGCTGATCGCGTCCCAGACGCGGCACTGGAATTCACTGCCCCGGATGTCGAGCGGAAGGTCGAAGCGGAACCCGGGATCAGCGAAGTAGCACTTCAGTTGCTCGACCGCCTCAACTCCCAGTTCATTCGCCGGCTCCACTTCCGGCGCCGGCGGCAGGAAGCGCAGAGAGCAGACGCGCTCGCTGTCGGTCTCGACCGCCACCGCGCCAAACGGCGCAGTGACCACCGCAACCCGTCGATCAACGCGCGTCGCCACCTGCTGCACCATCGTCAACCTCCCAGCAGCCCTTTCTTCAGGCCATCGTCGACCGGCTTGTCGCCCAGCCAGATGCGCATGACAGCGGAGTAAAAGTCATGTCCTGGGATCGCCGTGCCCTTGGGCTGGCCATTGACCGTGATGCGGGTGCCGCCCTCCGGCGTGTAGTCAAAGTTGATGACATCGCCTTTCTTGGCCTCGCCGATCGACTTGAGCGTGGCGTTGAACGTGTCGATCTGCGGCTTCAGCGCCGTGAGCTGCGCTTCGCTCAGGTTGGCTTTCAGGCCATCCGTGAACGCACTCACGAAGCTGTCCGCGTCGACATCGCGCAGCATGCGCAACGAGGCCCGGCGTGCGCCCTTTTCGTTGATCAACGTGGCCGCATCGGTGCTCTTCTGGGGCACATACAGGCCATTGACATAGACCTTGAAGATGGCGCGCTTGCGCAGGCCGACACCGTTCAAGGTCAGGGTCTGGCCACCGACCTGCACGGTAGGTTCGAACTTCTGCCCCTCGACTTCAACCGGCTGTGCGCGTGCCGGGGTACCCCATGCGAGCAGCGCCGTCGTTGTCGCCATTGCGGTCAGTGCAAGCCAGTTCTTCATCTGCTGTCTCCCTGTTGTTCGCGACATGTTGAGCTCCATCGTACCGGTCGTGGACACCCTGGCCGCCGTCGCCTGCGCGGCCCGGTCAGCCGGCGCCGAGCATTCCCTTCTTCAGTCCCGCATCCGCGGGCGCCTCACCCAGCCAGACCCGCAGAACGGCAGCATAGAAGTCTGCTCCCGGAATCAACGGGCCACGGGTCACGCCGTTGACGGTGACGCGCGTACCGTTCTGCGGCGTGTACTCGAAGTTGATGGAGTCGCCTCGGCGCGCCAGTGCGAGCACTACGGCAGCCAGCGCTTGCCTTGGGCATGTACTGCGTGACATGTCCTGTCTCAGGTCGCGGGCTCTGGTCGCGGCGCGGCGCGGCTCAATCCCTTCGGCATCGGGAAGACAACGTCTTCCGTCACGCCGTCGAGCGTGCGAACACTGCCGGCGCCCATATTCTTCAGCGCCGCAAGCAGTTCGTCGACCAGGACTTCGGGTGCCGAGGCCCCTGCCGTCACGCCGACGCGGCGACGATCCTGGAACCACGCCGGATCCAGTTGCTCGGCCGTGTCGACCAGGTAGGACGGAACACTGAAGCGCTCGGCGACTTCACGCAGCCGGTTCGAATTCGAACTGTTCGGGCTGCCAACCACGATCACGATGTCGACCTGCGGTGCCATGAACTTGACGGCATCCTGGCGGTTCTGCGTCGCATAGCAGATGTCCGCCTTCTTCGGCTCGGCGATGGTCGGGAAACGCCGCTTCAGCGCCTCGATGACGGCCGCGGCGTCATCGAGCGATAGCGTCGTCTGCGTGACATAGGCCAGCCGTTCGCCATTGCCCACCTGCAGTCGGGCGACATCGTCGACCGTTTCGACCAGGTGCATGCCGACTTCCAGCTGCCCCATCGTGCCTTCGACTTCGGGGTGGCCTTCATGGCCAATCATCACGATCTCGTACCCGGCCGCGTGCATCTTGGCGACCTCGACATGCACCTTGGTGACCAACGGGCACGTGGCATCGAAAATGCGCAAGCCGCGGCGCGCGGCCTCGCTCTGCACGATCTTCGACACACCATGCGCCGAAAACACGACGGTTTCACCTGCCGGAACTTCGTCGATCTCATTGACGAAAACCGCGCCCTTGCGGCGCAGATCGTCGACGACATACGTGTTGTGGACGATTTCGTGCCGCACGTAGATGGGCGAACCGTGAATCGCCAGCGCGCGCTCGACGATCTCGATGGCGCGGTCGACCCCGGCGCAGAAGCCTCGCGGCTGGGCGAGCAGCACTTCCATCCTCAGAGCACTCCAACGACGTGAACCGCAAAGCGAATCGGCATCCCCGCCAGCGGATGATTGAAGTCGACGACCACACGGTCGTCGTCGCGCTGCTTCAGTACTCCGGAAAACTGCCGGCCTTCCGGGCTCGCGAATTGCACGATGTCCCCGGCCGCGTAGTCCTGGGTCGGGTCGGCGTTCGCGTTGAAAACCGAGCTCGACAGCGATTGCACGAGATCGAAGCTGCGGGGTCCGAAGCCCTCACCAGCGGGCAGTTCGAACTGCGCTCGGGCCCCCTCCTCGAGGCCGAGCAGCCGAATCTCGAGTGGTTCAGCCAGCTCGCCTGCACCGATCGTCAAGGTCGCCGGCTGCGCGCCGAACGTGCTCATGACTTCGCGCTCCGATCCGTCGACCAGCACGGCGATACGATAATGCAGCGTGACATGCGAGCCGGACGCAATCCGCGGGGAATCAGGCATGGTCGTCGATTCTAGTCGAGGCAACACGCATGGCGATTAAGGACTGGCCCGAGGGCGAACGGCCTCGCGAGCGCCTGCTCGCACTGGGCGCGCAGGCGCTGTCAGACGCCGAGCTGGTCGCCGTGTTCCTGCGAACCGGGACGGCCGGGCGCTCGGCGCTGGACCTGGGACGCGACGCTTTGGCGCGTTTCGGCGGACTCAGCGGCCTGCTGGCCGCCCGGCCCGATCAGCTGGCCGAGCTGGCCGGCCTTGGACCGGCCAAGTCAGCGCAGCTGCAGGCCGTGCTGGAACTCGCCCGCCGCTCGTTGCGCGAAGAGGTCCAGCGCGACACCGTCCTGTCGTCGCCCGGCAAGGTGCGTGACTACCTGCGCATGACGCTCGGTGGCCGTGAACATGAAGTGTTCGTCGCCCTCTTTCTCGATGCCCAGAACCGGTTGCTGGTCGCTGACGAGCTGTTTCGCGGGACCTTGACGCAAACAAGCGTCTACCCGCGCGAGGTGGTCAAGCGAGCCCTGGCCGTCAACGCCGGTGCCGTTATCTTTGCGCACAACCACCCGTCGGGTATTGCCGAACCCAGCCGTAGCGACGAACTGCTGACAGCGACCCTCAAGCAGGCGCTCAGCCTGGTCGATGTCCGCGTCCTCGACCACCTGATCGTGGCCGGCAACGGCATGACGTCGCTCGCGGAGCGTGGATTGATTTGATTAATGACCAGCGGACACCGAAGACGAGGAAATCGAATGATGGCCCGCGCCTCGGGCGAACCGGGACCGCGCTTGGCAGCGCGGGGAAAAACCGCATATAATGCGCGGCTTTGCGTCATCTTGGGCCTCTTGGTCCGAGACCGCGGCCGACTCTTTCGGCAACGGGCCGGGGTTCACGGATCCACGGCCACAGCCCAAGCAGGAACTTTGCAAGAGTTCGGCGAGAGCTAAGCGGCCCGCCAGAACAGAATCAGGAGCAAGTCATGGCACGTGTGTGTCAAGTTACCGGTAAGCGCCCGATGACGGGGAACAATGTCTCCCACGCAAACAATCGGACCAAGCGCCGCTTTCTGCCGAACCTGCAGTACCGCCGCTTCTGGGTGGAAAGCGAGAACCGCTGGGTACGCCTGCGCCTGACCAACGCGGCCTTGCGCACGATCGACAAGAAGGGCCTGGACGTCGTGCTCGCGGACCTGCGTGCCCGCGGCGAAGCCGTCGGCTGAGTCCTGCCTGAACGACACTCCCCAGCCGCTCAGCACCCCTTCAGGAGAGCATCATGGCCAAAGGCGCCCGCGAAAAGATCAAGCTCGAGTCCTCGGCCGGAACCGGCCATTTTTATACGACGTCGAAGAACAAGAAGACCACGCCCGACAAGCTGCAGCTGATGAAATTCGACCCGGTAGCGCGCAAGCACGTGGCCTACAAGGAAACGAAGCTCAAGTAGCCTCAACACTGACGAAAAAAGCCCGGCCGTGAGCCGGGCTTTTTTTGCGTGCAGCCGGTGCGGCTGCCGCCCAGCGCCGTGATCAGGCGGCGACAGCCTGATAGCTGCGAATCCGCAATGCAGCCTCTTCGAGCGCACGGATGCGGCTCGCCTCGGCCCGCGCAATCCAGTCCTGCAGATGCACCAGCATCTGCTCACGCGACGCCGAACTCTTTTCCCAGATCGACGCCAGTTCGGTGCGCATCTCCACCAGCGTCTTCATGACGCCACTGCGCGCCATCAGTTCCTTGAGCGAGCGCTGCTCCTCGGCGGGCAGCGCCGACACGTCGCCCTTGCGCAGCCAGCCCTTGAGGCTAGCAAAGCGCGCACGTTCAGCGTCGGGCAGTTCGAGCGTGCCCAATTCGGTACGGTAGGCCTGCGTGAGGTTCCGGGCGTACTTGGCCAGCAGGTCATATCGATTCGTGATGACGGCCTGCAGCGTTTCGAGATCGATCGCCCGTTTGGGTTCGGCGACCTTGGGCACCGGCGCGACGCGCAAGACCCTGGCGAGGCCCACCGCCTGCATTGCGCGGATATACGTCCAGCCGAGGTCGAACTCGAACCACTTGAGCGAGAACTTTGCCGAGGTGGGATGCGTGTGATGGTTGTTGTGCAGTTCTTCGCCGCCGATCAGGATGCCCCACGGTGAAATGTTGGTGCTGGCGTCCGGCGCATCGTAGTTGCGATAGCCCCAGAAATGGCCGATGCCGTTGATGACACCCGCCGCGAAGAATGGGATCCACATCATCTGCACGCCCCAGATCGCCAGGCCGGCCGCGCCAAACAGGATCACATTGACGCCCAGCATCAGGCCGACTCCCTGCCACGTGTAGCGGGAATAGACATTGTGCTCGACCCAGTCGTTCGGGGTGCCATGGCCATAGCGCGACAAGGTCTCCTTGTTGTCCGCCTCGGCCATGTACAGCTCGGCGCCGGTCCACAGCACCGTCTTGAGCCCACGTGTCTGCGGGCTATGCGGGTCTTCGGCGGTCTCACACTTGGCGTGATGCTTGCGGTGGATCGAAACCCACTCGCGCGTCTGCATGCCGGTGGTCAGCCACAGCCAGAGGCGAAAGAAATTCGCCACCGCCGGGTGCAGGTCGAGCGCCCGATGTGCCTGGCTACGGTGCAGATAGATCGTCACCGCCGCGATTGTGATGTGGGTCAACAGCAGCGCCGCCAGGATCAGTTGCCACCACGACAACTGCAGCAGCCCGCCGTCCAGAAATTCAAGCAAATACATGAAGTTGGTTTCCTATTTGCGGCGCCTCGGAGATTCCGCAGAGCCTGCATTTTTGCGAAGCCGCATTGTACCTGCCGACCCCCGCAGCCCATAAAGCGAAAGATCCGGTCGGTTTGCGTGTAATCAAGCCGTTTTGACGACCGACGGTCCGCCTGGAGCGGCCGCATCTGCCACGTCGGCCGGCAGGATTCGCACTTCGCGTTGCGGGAACGGTATCTGGATGCCTTCTGCAGCGAAACGACGCAGCAGTTCACGCGAGATCTCGGACCGCACCGCCAGCGTGCCCTCCTCGGGATCGCGGATCCAGAACCCGACCTCGAGTTCCACTCCGTCGGCACCCAATGCGGTGACGAATGCACCTGGTTCCGGCTTACTGAGCACGCGCGGCTGTGAACGAGCGCACTCGCCCAGGATCTCGAGCGCTCGGTCGAGGTCTGCCGCGTAGGCCACCGCCACCTTGACGACAATCCGCACTTCGCGATTGCTGAGCGAGTGGTTGACGACCGGGGTCGAAACCAGCATTTCGTTCGGCAGGATGGTTTCCGTGCCGTCGAGCGCCTTGATGACCGTGTAGCGTGTGTTGATCTGTGCGACCCGGCCGTAGTACTTGTCAACGGTAATCATGTCGCCGATCGACAGGCTGCGATCGAGCAGGATGATGAAGCCGCTGACATAGTTGCTGGCAATGCGCTGCAGGCCCAGTCCCAAGCCGACGCCCAGCGCGCCACCGAACACCGACAGCACAGTGAGGTCGATGCCGACCAACGACAGTGCAACCAGCACGGCAATGACGAGCAGCAGTGCCTTCAGCACGCGTACGAGCACGACGCGCGAGTTGGCCGTCAACGTCTCCGCATGCATCAGCCGCGATTCGACGGTGGACCCGAGCCACAGGGCCGCGAGCACCGTCATCACCACCGATGCTGCACCCATCAGCAGGTCCCACAGGCTGATGGCCGACCTACCGACCGGCAGCCGAATCGATTCGAGCGCCGCGCTGACGTCACCGAGCACGCCGGTCAAGTGCAGGGCCACTGCGATCCAGATCAGCAATGCGATCCAGCGCTCGAAAGCTCCCAGCCACTTCGAGGCTGGCAAGGAACGCCGCAGGATATAGACCGTCAGCCGCACCGCCGCCATCGCCGCCAGCAGCGTCAGCGCCAGCCGAAGCAACTGGACATCGCTCACTCGTTGCACCAGTCCGCCGGCGCGCAGCAGGAGCCCGCCGGCCACCATCACGAGCAGCGCACTGACCGGGAAGGCAAGCCGGCGGATTCCCTCGATCGAGAATCGCAGCACATCCGTGCGCAAGGTCGAGCCCTGCGATTCCGCGGCGGCGCGGGCACTCGTCCGTCGCCGCACGCCGCGCGAGATCAACGCTCCGGCGATCAGTCCCGCAGCAATGACCCCAAGTTGCCACAACGACTGCGGCCGCGCGATGCCGACCTGCACGATCTCGATGACTTCCTGCAACAGCGTCGGCTCGGCCATGCTAGTTCCGCTCAAGCACGGCGGCGAAGAACCCGTCGGTGGCATGCAGATGCGGGAGCATCACGAAATACGGCGCGAAACGCTGCAGGTGCTCGACGGCAATCGACTGCGCGGACAACACGTCGTGCGCTGGCACAAGTCGATACTCCGGGTGCCCTTCGAGGAAGCGCTCGATGACCTGCTGGTTCTCGAGTTCGAGCAGGGAACAGGTGGCGTACACGAGTCGCCCGCCCACCTTCGGCAGCCTTGCCGCCGCGGCCAGCACCGCATGCTGCACCTGATTGACGCGCGCCAGTTCCGTCTCATCGAAGCGCCACTTCAGATCGGGATTGCGCCGCAACGTGCCCGATCCGGAGCAGGGCGCGTCGACCAGCACGCGATCGCACTTGCCGTGCAGGCGCTTGACGCGAATGTCGGCCTCGCTGCGGATCGCGATCGGATGGACGTTCGACAAGCCGCTGCGCTTCAGCCGCGGTCCCATCCCTTCCAGTCTGCGCTGGTTGATGTCGAAGGCATACAGGCGGCCGCTCGAACGCATCAGCGCGCCGAGAGCAAGTGTCTTGCCACCGGCGCCGGCGCAGAAGTCCACGACCATTTCACCGCGCCGCGGTTGCAGCAGGCGTGCAATCAGCTGACTGCCTTCGTCCTGCACCTCGATACGACCCTCGCGATACGCCGGCCACTGGGTCAGTGCCGGCTTGGTCGCCAACCGGACGCCTTCCGGCGAATAACGCGTCGGGACCGCTTGCACATGATGGGCGCCGAGTTCATCGAGCACGACAGCGCGAGTCGCCTTGATCAGGTTCACGCGAAGGTCGAGTGGCGCCGACTCGGTCAGCGCAGACATCAACGGCACGGCGTCGCTGTACTGTCGCTCGACCGCCAGGTACAGCCAGTGCGGCAGTTCGGCACGGACCGACGTGGGAGCCTGTGCCAGCTTGATGGCCAGCGCGTGCTTGACCGCCGCCGCATCACCGCGCAGTGCACGTTCGTCGAGCGTATCGAGGCCATGCTGCTGCGCCAATGTCACGAGCGCCGCCAGCCGGGGTGCACGCGCCGGAGTGGCCGGCTGCAGTATCCAGCCGAGCGTCGCGTAATGGCGCAGCGCGTGGAAGATCGCTTCGGCCACGACGCTGCGATCGCGGCTCCCCAGCATCGGATGCTCTCGAAAGAAGCGCGACATCACCGCGTCGGCCGGCCCCTCAAACCGCAGCACGTGCGCGAGCGCCTGCGCCAGTGAGTCGACGACCAGGGACGTGATCTTGCGTGGATCGAAGGGCGCTCTCGCGCCCGATCGATCGGTGGGACGCGGAGTTCGCGGCCCGGTGCCGCTGCTGCGCCTGACCTGCGCCGGCCGATCACGGTCTGCGGTCTTCACACCGCGCGCCTTCATTGCCTTCGGCGGCCGCGCGCGCTTCATGGGCTCAACAGTGCAAGGTCGGCGCCCGCTACGTCGTGCACGGCCACCTGTCCGCCCGACCAGCGAACGCGTTGCTCGAGCACCAGCCGTAGCGCACGCGGCAGCAGGCGATGCTCCTGCTCGAGGACGCGGTTCGCCAGCGTCTCGGCGTCGTCGCCCGGCAGTACCGGAACGACGGCCTGCGCAATGATGCCGCCGCTGTCGACCTGATCTGACACATAGTGAACCGTCGCGCCGTGTACGCGAACCCCGGCATCGAGCGCCTGCTGGTGCGTCTTCAATCCCGGGAACAGCGGCAGCAGCGACGGATGGATGTTGATGAGTCGGCCCTCGTAGTGACGTACGAACTCGGGGGTCAGCACCCGCATGAATCCAGCGAGCAGGAGCAGCGCGGGTTGGTGACGATCGACCTCCTCCGCTAGTGCGCGATCGAACTCTTGCCGTGTCACGAAAGCGCGGTGGTCAACCACTCCGATGGCGATGCCTGCATGCCGCGCAACTTCGAGGCCCGGCGCATCGGCACGGTTGCTGATGACAGCAACGATTGCTGCATCGAGCGTGTCGTTCCAGCGCTCGGACTGTGCCGTCCGCAGCAGTGCCGCGAGATTGCTCCCGCGACCGGAAATCAGGACAACGATGTTCCTCATTCGTGCGAATTGTACTGACCGCGCCTGCGCGCACTTCGCTAAGTGCCGGAAAACACGGAAAAAACGATGGTGAAACGTATAATCCGCTGTCGCCTGAACCTGGAATCAACCGAACATCGTATGGAGGTTTTCCGCGGCATTCCGCGTCCGGGTAAACGCGTCCCGTGTGCATTGACGATCGGCAATTTCGACGGCGTGCATCGAGGACACCAGGCACTGCTGGCGCGCGTCGCCGCCGCCGCACAGGCGCGCGGCATCGTCGCCGCCGTCATGACGTTCGAGCCGCATCCGCGCGAACTCTTCACCCCCGATCGCGCCCCGACGCGCATATCAGGACTGCGCGACAAGTTTGCGGCCTTGTCCGATCACGGCATCGACCGCGTGATCGTGCAGCACTTCAACCGGGCCTTCGCATCGCTGACCGCCGAGGCCTTCATCGAGATCGTCGTCAGGGGCTGCCAGGCGCGCTGGCTGCTGGTCGGCGACGACTTCCGTTTTGGTGCACGCCGCGCGGGCGACATCGGCCTGCTGCAACGGCATGCATCGCAGGGCGCGTTCGAACTGGAACAGATGCCCACGGTCGTCGAGGGCGAGGAGCGGATTTCGAGTTCGGCGGTTCGCACGGCGCTGGCGGCGGCCGACCTGGGCCGTGCTCGGCACCTGCTGGGCCGCGCGTACGCCATCAGCGGACGCGTGCTGCACGGTCGCAAGCTGGGCCGCGAGATCGGCTTTCCGACGTTGAACCTGCGGATCGCGCATCGGCATCCGGCGGTGCGCGGAGTCTTTGCAGTGCGCGTGCACGGGCTCGGCCCGGACGCCCGCCCCGGCGTGGCCAGCGTGGGCCTGCGGCCGACCGTCGAGGACAGCGGCCGCTGGATGCTCGAGGTTCACCTTTTCGACTTCGCCGACCAGGTTTACGGGCGCCTGGTCTGCGTCGAGTTCCTGCAGAAACTGCGCGACGAGGAACGCTATGCGAGCCTCGATGAACTGACCACGGCGATCGCCGATGATGCGGCCCGCGCGCGCACTCTGCTCGTTCCTGAACAGCCCTCAGCCGCCGCGTAGCACCGGCGATGAGTTGAGCTACCACGCTACACTCGCGTTCCGCTCTTTTTTCATTGACACCTCTTGCAGAGCCCGAGGGGGCCAAGGAGTGCCGCACCATGGCTGACGCCGACGCCAAGCGCATCGACAAAAGCAAGCCCGCGTCCGATCCCGCGACGCGCAAGTACCCGCTCAATCTGCCCGATACGCCGTTTCCGATGCGCGGCGATCTCGCCAAGCGCGAACCGCAGTGGATCCGCGAATGGGACGAGCAAGAACTCTACGAGCAGATACGCGCCGCCTCGGTGGGCCGGCCGAAGTGGATCCTGCACGACGGTCCGCCATATGCGAACAACGACATCCATATGGGGACCGCCATTAACAAGGTCCTGAAGGACATCGTGGTCAAGAGCCGCGTGATGGCCGGCTTCGATGCACCGTACGTGCCGGGATGGGACTGTCACGGCATGCCGATCGAGATCCAGATCGAGAAGAAATACGGCAAGCACCTGCCACCGCGCGAAGTGATCACCAAGTCGCGCGCGTGGGCGACTGAGCAGATCGACCGTCAGCGCAAGGACTTCAAGCGGCTTGGCGTCCTTGGCGCCTGGGACCGGCCGTATACGACGATGAACTTCCGCGCGGAAGCGAACGAAATTCGCGCGCTGGCGAAGATCATGGCTAAGGGCTTCGTGTTCCGGGGACTGAAGCCCGTCAACTGGTGTTTCGATTGCGGTTCCGCGCTCGCCGAGGCCGAGGTGGAGTACCAGGACAAAGTCGACCTCGCCGTCGACGTTGCCTTCCCGTTGCGGGATGACGAGCGCGGCAAGCTCGCTGCTGCGTTCGGCCTCGCGGGATTGCCCGACAAGCCCGTCGCCGCCGTCATCTGGACCACGACGCCCTGGACGATCCCGGCCAACCAGGCGCTCAATCTGCATCCCGAAATCAGCTACGACCTGGTCGATACCGACAAGGGCTTGCTGCTGCTCGCCAGCGATCGGCGCGATGCGTGCCTTGCCGCCTATGGCCTGACAGGCACGACGCTGGCACAAACGGTCGGCGAAAGACTCGCTCTGATCCGCTTTCGCCACCCCTTTTACGATCGCGACGCACCGGTCTACCTCGGCGACTACGTGACGCTGGACACTGGCACTGGCATCGTGCACTCGTCGCCCGCCTACGGCGTCGAGGACTTCATTTCGTGCAAGGCGCACGGCATGACCGATGACGAGATTCTGAACCCGGTCCAGGGTGATGGAGTCTATGCGGCGTCGTTGCCGCTGTTCGGCGGCATGAAGATCTGGGACGCGAATTCCAAGATCGTCGACGTCATGCGTGAGCACGGCGCACTGCTGAAGGTCGAGAAGTTCACGCACAGCTACATGCACTGCTGGCGGCATCGCACGCCGGTTATCTACCGCGCGACCTCGCAGTGGTTCGCCGGCATGGACATGCTGCCGAAGTCGGGCGGAAAAACGCTGCGCGAACTGGCGCTGGCCGGTATCGAGGCCACGCAGTTCTATCCGTCCTGGGGCAAGGCCCGGCTTCAGGGCATGATCGCCAACCGGCCGGACTGGACACTGTCGCGCCAGCGCCAGTGGGGTACGCCGATGGCGTTCTTCGTGCACAAGGTGACCGGCGAGCTGCACCCGCGCACGCTCGAGCTGCTCGAGCAGGTCGCGCAGCGCGTCGAGAAGGCCGGTATCGAGGCCTGGCAGGATCTTGACCCGCAGGAACTGCTCGGCGCGCTTGGACCCGAATCCGCCGAGCACTACGTGAAGAACAAGGACACGCTCGACGTGTGGTTCGACTCCGGCACCACGCACGAGACCGTGCTGCGAGGTTCTCACGCCGACGAATCACACTTCCCGGCCGACATGTACCTGGAAGGCTCGGACCAGCACCGTGGCTGGTTCCATTCGTCGCTGCTGACCTCCTGCATGATCAACGGAGTGCCACCGTACAAGGCGCTGCTGACGCACGGTTTCGTCGTCGACGGCCAGGGCCGCAAGATGAGCAAGTCCCTCGGCAACGTGATCGCGCCGCAAAAGGTCGCCGACACGTTGGGCGCGGAGATCATACGGCTGTGGGTCGCGAGCTCGGACTATTCCGGCGAGCTCACCCTGTCCGACGAAATCCTGAAGCGCGTCGTCGAAAGCTACCGGCGGCTGCGCAACACGCTGCGTTTCCTGCTCGCCAATACCAGCGACTTCGACCCGGCCCGCGACGCGCTGCCGGTCGCCGAGTGGCTCGAGATCGATCGCTACGCACTGGCGCTGATGCGCGATGTCAGCACCCGCACGCAGGCCGATTACGACCGCTACGAGTACCACCCGATAGTCGCGCGGCTGCAGACGTTCGCGTCCGAGGATCTTGGCGCGTTCTATCTCGACATCCTCAAGGATCGCCTCTACACGACTCCTACCGGCTCGGCGGCACGTCGCTCGGCGCAAACAGCGCTGTACCTGATCACCGACGCGCTGCTGCGGCTGATGGCGCCGGTACTGTCGTTCACCGCCGAGGAAGCGTGGCGGGTGTTTAAGGGACGAAGCCAAGGCACGATCTTCACCGAGACCTTCGCCACCTTGCCTATGATTCCCGGTGAGGCGGCACTGGTCGAACGCTGGAGTGCGCTGCGTGCGGTGCGGGCCGAGGTGCAGAAGCGGCTCGAGGAATTGCGCGAGCAGGGCTCCATCGGTTCGTCACTGCAGGCCGAAGTCGAGATCCGCGCCGCCGGAAGCAAGGCCACATTGCTGCAGTCACTGGGCGATGACCTGCGGTTCGTGCTGATCACGTCACAGGCACGGATCACGCCGGTGGTAGACAGCGCGGTCGAAGGCATCGTCGTCACGGCGTCCACCGGAGCGAAGTGCGAGCGCTGCTGGCACTGGCGCGCCGACGTCGGCGCCGCGGCCGCCCACCCATCACTGTGTGGCCGCTGCGTTTCGAACCTGTTCGGCTCCGGCGAGCCACGGACGCACGCCTGATGGCCTTCGGTCGGAGCAGTTCGTGGTGGCAGCGCATGCTGCCTTGGCTGGCGCTCGCGCTGCTCGTGGTCTTCCTCGACCAGCTGACCAAGATCGTGGTCGAACGCTCATTCGATTACGGCGACGTCCGACCGGTGACGAACTTCTTCAACCTGGTGCTCACCTACAACAAGGGAGCGGCCTTTTCCTTCCTGGCCAACGCCGGCGGCTGGCAGGGCAAGTTTCTGACGATCGTGGGTCTCGCCGCCTCGGTCTTCATCCTGTATCTGCTCGCTCGCCACGGGCACCAGCGGCTGTTTGCGTTGGCGCTTGCCCTGATCCTCGGCGGCGCGATCGGCAACGTCATCGACCGCATTGTCTACGGCCATGTCATCGACTTTCTCGACTTCCACTGGGGCGGCTGGCATTGGCCGGCATTCAACCTGGCTGACTCCGCTATCGTCGGTGGCGCCGGGCTGCTGATCCTCGACGAACTGGTCCGGGTACGTCGGGCAAAATAGCATCCATGGACCCTAGCGTGGCGGACCTCGCCCACAAGCGCATCGTGGTCGGCATGACCGGCGGCGTGGCGGCCTACAAGATCTGCGACCTGGTGCGCCGACTGCAGGATGAAGGCGCCGATGTGCAGGTCGTGATGACTGCGGCCGCGCAGCACTTCGTCACCGCCACGACGATGCAGGCGCTGACCGGCAAGGCCGTGTTCACGGATCAGTGGGGCGGAGGCGCGCAGGTCGGCAACGCGATGCCACACATCGACCTGACCCGCGGCGTCGACGCCATCGTCGTCGCGCCAGCTACCGCACATTTCATCGCAAAGACCGCGCACGGGTTGGCGGACGACCTGCTCTCGACCCTGGTCCTCGCCCGCAACCGTGCGACGACGGCGCTGCTGGTCGCTCCGGCGATGAACGTGGAGATGTGGGACAACCCCGCCACCCGACGCAACGTCGCCCAGTTATCCGCCGACGGCATCACGCTGCTCGGGCCGGCGTCTGGCGACCAGGCGTGCGGTGAGGTCGGGATGGGCCGCATGCTCGAGTCTGCTGAACTGCTCGCCGATATCGTTGCTTTCTTCCAACCCAAGCGGCTCGCCGGAAAGCGCATCGTGCTGACCGCCGGACCGACATTCGAGCCG
The DNA here is from genome assembly GCA_963724365.1 of uncultured beta proteobacterium. Classification (GTDB taxonomy): domain Bacteria; phylum Pseudomonadota; class Gammaproteobacteria; order Burkholderiales; family Burkholderiaceae_F; genus JALORV01. The sequence continues at coordinate 474,135 of CAVRUR010000013.1, forward strand.
ATCGATCCCGTGCGCGGCATCACCAACCTGTCATCGGGCAAGACCGGATTCGCTCTGGCGCGCGCGGCGGTCGAGGCCGGCGCATCCGTCACGCTGGTCGCCGGCCCCACCTTGCTGGCCACCCCGCGCGGCGTGCATCGCATCGACGTACGCACCGCGCGCGAGATGCACGACGCCGTGCATGCCGCGCTGCCGGCCGATGTGTTCGTGGCGGTAGCCGCCGTGGCCGACTGGCACGTCGTCAATGCCAGCGCCAGCAAACTGAAGAAGCACGCCGGCGCCGCACCCCCGGCGTTGCAGTTCGCGGCCAATCCGGACATCCTGGCCAGCGTGGCGACGCTGGCGGCGCCGCCCTTCTGTGTCGGCTTCGCGGCGGAAAGCGACGACGTCATCGACAATGCCCGTGTCAAGCTGGCCTCCAAGAAAGTGCCGCTGATCGTGGCCAACCGCGCGCAGGATGCGCTCGGCACCGACAGCAGCGAACTGCACCTGGTCGATGCCCGGGGCGTCACGACCTTGCCCAAGGCCGACAAGCGCGAGCAGGCGCGGCGTCTGATTGCCGCGATCGCGGATCGCCTGTGATGCTGACGTCACAAGAGCCGCGCGACGGCGACTTCGTCGCCTACATCGAGCAGTTGCAGCGCGAGTCCGCGGCGCGCATCCGTGCGCAGTCACAGGTTCCGATGGTTGAGCTTCCCGCGAACCCGCCGACGCGGGCCGGTGCGCCGCACCCAGCGCAGCCGCCGCTGCCCGGCCCTGTCGCGGCCGGTCAGGCCACGCGTCGAGGCAGCATGAGCGGCAACGAGACGGCGCCCGTGCTCGACCGTCGGCAGGCCGAGGAGATGCTCGCGCGCCTGGCACGGTCCGGAGGGACTTCGCAGAACGCGTCCGCCGGCGTCGCCCTAGCGATCGGAGCCATCCTGCTGCTCTCCTGGTTTGTCTTCGATACCGGCGCGCTGCCCTTCCTCATTGGCATCGGCCTCACGCTGTGGGCCGTGTCGCGACTGCGCCGGGCGGCCCGGCAGACCACGGGCATGGCCGGGCAGCGAGGGCGCGAACAGGTCTCGCACATCTTCGGACCACGCCCGCCGACATCATGATCATCGACGTAAAGGTGCTCGATGCACGCTTGCGCGATCAATTGCCGGGATACGCGACCGCCGGCGCCGCCGGCCTCGATCTGCGCGCCTGCGTCGATGCACCCCTGGTGATCGAGCCCGGCGCGACACACCTGGTGCGCACCGGGGTGGCGATCCACATCGCTGATCCGGGATACGCCGCGCTGATCCTGCCGCGCTCCGGCCTCGGCCACAAACACGGAATCGTGCTGGGTAACCTGGTGGGATTGATCGACTCCGACTACCAGGGCGAGCTTATGGTCTCCACATGGAACCGGGGCAACGCGGCCTTCACGCTCAATCCGCTCGAACGACTCGCGCAGCTGGTGATCGTGCCGGTGGTGCACGCCCGCTTCAACATCGTCGACGATTTCAGCGCGTCGCAACGTGGCGCCGGCGGTTTCGGAAGCACCGGCAAGCATTGAACGACCTCGGCCACGCGGGCATGCCGCTGCCGCCGATCCGGCATCCGTGGCTGGCGCAAAGCGCGCGTCGCGTGCTTGCCATTTTTGGCTGGCGTGTGCGCTTCGATGGACTGCCCGGACCGAAAGGCGTGGCCATCGTCTATCCGCACACGTCCAACTGGGATTTCGTCATCGGCCTGCTGGCCAAGTGGACGCTCGGGCTGCCGATTCGCTGGGTCGGCAAGGAGTCCCTGTTCCGCGGACTGACCGGTGCAACACTGGGCCGACTGATGCGACAGTGGGGCGGTCGCCCGGTCGACCGTCGCCACTCGAGCGGCGCCGTCGATCAGCTCGCCCGACTAATGGACGAGGAGCCGTGGTTCTGGCTCGGCTTGTCGCCGGAAGGCACACGCCAGCACACTGACCACCTCCGCTCCGGGTTCTATCACCTCGCGCTCAAGCTCGACCTTCCGGTGGCGCTGGCCTACATCGACTATCGCCGGCGGGAGATCGGCGTCACACGATTCATTCGTATGACCGGCGACGCCGAGCACGACCTCGGCCTGCTGCGCGCGTTCTACGCCGACAAGGTGGGCCGCTATCCCGAGCAGGCAAGCACGATCGCGTTTCGAGATAGCGACACCGGCACTCGCTAACGGCAACGCACCGCGAGTAAGCGCACCGCAGAAAACAAACGGCGCCGCCGCGCCGCCGCCGTTTGTCCTCTTTGTACCTCGGTCGGCGCGCGGCCACCCGGAGCCGACCGACTGACCCAAGCGCGCGCGGAGCGCGCGGTAGCGCCGAGGGTGCACGTGCGATCGCGAAGCGATCGCGTACACCCGTGGCGCTACGTCAGCATGTCCGCCCAGATCGTCTGGGCCCAGCCGTTGGCATACGCGCCTTCGAGCGCCCAGGATGCGCGATCCTGCGATGAGATGCCGCCGGCGCCGGCGACCGGCTCGAGCGTCTTCTTCTCAGGCACCCAGCGGTGCACGCTGGCCACGTGCACGGCATTCTTGTCGTCGATGAAGCTGTAGCAGGTGTTGGCCATCATCGGTGGAGTCACCGCGCGCCCGTTGAGCAACTCGACGATCGCGGCGGCCGCCGCCTTGCCATGCTGGTTGGCCATGTGGCCCGATTTCGGCATCGCCGGCGCCGACAGCGTCGCGTCTCCGAGCACGTGGACACCCTTGAGCTTGATCGACTCCAGCGTGGTCCAGTCGACCTCGCACCAGCGGTTGTTGCTCGTGATCAGCCCGGCGTCCCGCGCGAGGTTCGCCGCGCGTTGCATCGGAATGAAATTGATGACGTCGCCGCGCACCTTGTCCCCGATCTCGGTGACCAGGGTGCCGGTCTTCAGGTCGATCTCCGTGACCGGGGAGGCGACGCGATAGTCGACGATGCCCTTGTAGTCCTCGCCGAACACCCGCGAGAACAGCGGCTTCTTCGACACGTAGTCCGGATTCGCATCGAGCACGATCAATTTGCTCTTCGGCTTGGATTGCTTCAGGTACCACGCAATCTGGCACGCGCGCTCATACGGGCCCGGTGGGCAACGGTACGGCGCCAGCGGAATTGCCATCACGACCACGCCACCGTCCTTCAGTTCGGTGAGCTGGCGACGCAGGGCCACGGTCTGCGGCCCCGCCTTCCAGGCGTGCAATACGGTTCCTTCGGCCGCTGCCGACCAGCCTTGCAGACGTTCGTACATGAACTCGATCCCGGGCGAAACGACCAGCCGGTCATAGGCAAGCACGCCGCCGGACGCAAGCCGGACCTGCTTCTTGTCCGCATCGATCGCCGTCACGGTGTCGCGCACGCGCTTGACGCCGTGCTTGTCGAGCCCTGCATAGCTGACCGTGATGTCGGCCATCGTCCGCGACCCGGCCAGGACGAGATTGGAGATCGGGCACGAAATGAAGGCCTCATTCGGGTCAACCAGGGTGACGTCGATCGCCCCCTCGGACCACAGGCGCAGGTACTTGGCGGCCGTCGCGCCGCCGTAACCGGCACCGATCACAACCACCTTGCCGATCGGCTTCTTGCTGTCCATGGTCGCGCAGGCCGACAGGGCCGCGGTCGCCGCGGTCGCCGACAGGGCTTTCAACAGGTCACGACGAGAGAGGTTTGGAGTGTTCATGTGTCCGTCCCTAGCGTGCCGGCGTCTGCCGCGAGAAAAAATCGGCGACCAGTTCGATCTGCTGGTCGGTGTAGCCCTTGGAGAGCTGATGCATGATCGTGGCCGGGCGCTTGCCGTCACGGAACGCCTTCATCTGGTCGACGATAAACGTCTTCTGCTGGCCGGCAAGACTGGGCATCGCGCCTTTTGCAACGCCGGTCGTGCCGTGGCAGTTCGCACAGTTGGATGCCAGGTAGCCCGCATTAGCGGGCAGTGCCGGCGTGGCCTGCGCGAGCACCGTGGAAGTCGCGAGCGCCAGAAGCGCGCCGATGACCGTAGTCGTTGTTTTCACAATGCTGTCTCCTTGAACGAAAAAGCCCGCAGGGTCTCTGCGGGCTCCATTGGAGGCAGTTTCGGCGCGGTCGTCAACCCGTTGTCCGGGTGCCGCGGCCGTTTCTCAAGACATGCTTCTCATTTACTAAGAAGCCCGACGCCCGGCTACTCTGACAGCACCGGTTCGCCCTGTTCACGCCGCGGCGCATCGCCGCTGTCCGACGGCGGGAAATCGAGCTTCACGTTGCCGTCGCCGTCGACATCGACCTCCACCCGACCTCCACTGACCAGCTTCCCGAACAGCAGTTCGTCCGCCAGCGCCTTGCGGATCGTGTCCTGGATCAGCCGCGCCATCGGCCGCGCGCCCATCACCGGATCGAAGCCCTTCTTGGCCAGGTGCGCGCGCAGCGCATCGGTGAAGACGATGTCGACCTTCTTCTCATGTAGCTGGTCCTCGAGCTGCATCAGGAACTTGTCGACCACGCGCAGCACCACCTCTTCGTTGAGCGCCTTGAACGAGATGATCGCATCGAGCCGGTTGCGGAACTCGGGCGTGAACATGCGCTTGATGTCGGCCATCTCGTCGCCGGCTTCGCGCGTGTTCGAGAAGCCAATGGCGGTCCTCTGCAGCGTCTCGGCGCCCGCATTGGTCGTCATCACGATGATCACGTTACGGAAATCGGCCTTGCGACCGTTGTTGTCGGTCAACGTGCCGTGATCCATCACCTGCAGCAGGATATTGAAGATGTCCGGATGCGCCTTCTCGATTTCGTCGAGCAGCAGCACTGCATGCGGCTTCTTGCTGATGGCTTCGGTCAGCAGACCGCCCTGGTCGAAACCGACGTAGCCCGGGGGCGCGCCGATCAGGCGGCTGACGGCATGGCGTTCCATATACTCCGACATGTCGAAGCGGATCAGCTCGATGCCCATCGTGAAGGCGAGCTGCTTGGCGACCTCGGTCTTGCCGACACCGGTCGGTCCGGAAAACAGGAAACTGCCGATCGGCTTGTCCGGCTTGCCGAGTCCCGATCGCGCCATTTTGATTGCGGCCGCGAGCGCCTCGATTGCCGGGTCTTGGCCGAACACGACGTTCTTGAGATTGCGGTCGAGGTTCTTCAGCTGAGCGCGGTCGTCGCTCGACACGGTCTGTGGCGGGATGCGCGCGATCTTGGCGATGATCTCTTCGACCTCGTTCTTGCCGATCGTCTTCTTCTGCTTCGACTTCGGCAGGATGCGCTGCGCGGCACCCGCTTCGTCGATGACGTCGATCGCCTTGTCCGGCAGGTGCCGGTCGTTGATGAACTTGGCCGAGAGTTCTGCCGCGGCGGTGATCGCGCCGGCCGAGTACTTGACGCCGTGATGTTCTTCGAAGCGCGACTTCAGCCCCTTTAGGATCTCGATGGTCTGCTGCACGGTCGGCTCGTTGACGTCGATCTTCTGGAAGCGACGCGACAGCGCGTGGTCCTTTTCGAAGATCCCGCGGTACTCGTTGTAGGTCGTTGCGCCGATGCACTTGAGTGCACCACTCGCCAGCGCCGGCTTCAGCAGGTTCGACGCATCGAGTGTGCCGCCCGAGGCGGAACCCGCACCGATCAGCGTGTGGATCTCGTCGATGAAGAGCACCGCGTTGCTGTTGGCCTTCAACTGCTTCAGCACCGCCTTCAGCCGTTGCTCGAAGTCCCCGCGGTACTTGGTGCCGGCCAGCAGCGCACCCATGTCGAGCGAATAGACGTTCGATTTGTCGAGGATCTCGGGGACATCGCCCTTGACGATGCGCCAGGCCAGGCCTTCGGCAATGGCGGTCTTGCCAACGCCTGCCTCGCCGACCAGCAGCGGGTTGTTCTTGCGCCGGCGGCACAGCACCTGGATCACGCGCTCGACCTCGGGCTCGCGCCCGATCAGCGGATCGATCTTTCCTTCCTTGGCCAGCGCGTTGAGATTCTGCGTGTATTGCTCGAGCGGCGACGGCTGGTCCTTGCCCTCGCCCTCCTGCTCCTGCTCGGCCGCGGGCTTGGCCTTTTCTTCGCCCTGCCCCGACTTGGTGATGCCGTGCGAGATGAAATTGACGACATCGAGTCGCGTGACACCCTGCTGGTGCAGGTAATACACCGCGTGCGAGTCCTTCTCGCCGAAGATCGCGACCAGCACGTTGGCGCCCGTGACTTCCTTCTTGCCGTTGCTCGTGCTCTGCACGTGCATGATGGCGCGCTGGATCACGCGCTGGAAGCCGAGCGTGGGCTGCGTGTCCGCCTCGGAATTCGGGGGCAGGATCGGCGTGTTGTCGGCAATGAAGTTCTGCAGGTTCTTGCGCAGGTCCTCGATGTTGCATGCACAGGCACGCAGCACCTCCGCGGCCGACGGATTGTCGAGCAGCGCGAGCAGCAGGTGCTCGACGGTGATGAATTCGTGCCGGGCCTGGCGTGCCTCGACAAAGGCCATGTGCAGGCTGACTTCGAGTTCCTGGGCGATCATGCTTCCTCCATCACGCACTGCAGCGGATGCTGATGCTGGCGTGAATAACTGCAGACTTGCTCGACCTTGGTCGCGGCGATGTCGCGGGGGTAGACGCCACAGACGCCGCGTCCTTCGTGATGCACCTTCAGCATGATCTGGGTTGCCTGTTCTCTCCCTTTGCCGAAGAACTTCTGCAGGACTCCGACCACGAATTCCATGGGCGTGTAGTCGTCGTTCAACAGAACCACCTGGTACATGGGCGGCGGCTTGACTCGAGAAGCCTGCTTCTCGACGACCGTGCCTTCGTCAATCCGCTCACTCATTGACCCGCATTCTATGCAAACCGGACCCACTTACCCGTATACAAAAAGCGTACCAATCATACGGTAAATCATTCTGTGCCCTGCTGAATTTCAATCTGCTGCACAGGGCACAAACGCATGAAGCATCAGAGGTGAAACACAACTTTCGGTTCCTTGAACGACTTGAAAATCGGCGTTGAGAGCAGGCGTACCCGACGCTCCCGGCGAGAGGGTTGTCATGCCATGAACGCGCCGGTGGTCCTCGTTGGAGACCGCTTGACCGCCGGGGCTTTTGCTCGAACAATCCCGCCATCAAGCCGGTATGCGCAGGCATGCGGGGCGGATGCGCACCCAAAATGAAGCGGATGTGCGCGGAATCGGGGCAGCGCCGGCCGCCAGAGTCAGCGGCGCCGCTCCTTCAATCGTGGGAAGGAAGAGGCATGGCGACAGGTACGGTCAAGTGGTTCAACGACGCTAAAGGGTACGGCTTCATCACACCGGACGACGGGGGCGAAGACTTGTTCGCTCACTTCTCGGCCATACAGATGAACGGCTTCAAGACCCTGAAGGAAGGACAGAAGGTGCAATTCGAGGTCGTGCAGGGTCCGAAAGGCAAGCAGGCGTCGAACATCACGGCACCCGCCTGAAGCAAGGCACGCTCCGCATCAACCCCGCTGCGGCGGGGTTTTTTATTTGCTGCGCTCGCTCACGTACGCGACCCTTCGCGGTCGCACGTGCGCTCGCGGCGGTACGTTTCGCGCATGCGCGAAACGCTCGACACTGATTAGTCGGCTCGCTCCGGAGCGGCCGCGCGCTTCGCCGAAGGACAAGGGCGGGCACCCCACCCCGTGAAGCGACGTGCGCGCTGCTGTTTGTTCATTGCCCTCCCCGCCAGGCGGGGAGGGAGAGGGAGGGGTGCCAACACCCTCCCGCGTGGCGGGAGGGCAGGGAGGGTGCCGTGCAGTTGAAACTCGGCGGAGCGCGCGGCCGCTCCGGAGCGCAGCCGACTGATCAGTGTTGAGCGGTTCGCGCAACGCGCGACCCGTACCGGAGCGAGTGCACGTGCGATCGGCGTAGCCGGTCGCGTACACGAGCGACGCGCTACCTTACATGTGATCGATCATCACCTGCCCGAACCCGGAGCAGCTGACCTGGGTGGCGCCTTCCATCAGGCGCGCGAAGTCGTAGGTGACTTTTTTCGACAGGATCGATCGTTCCATCGACTTGATGACGAGATCGGCGGCCTCGGTCCAGCCCATGTGCCGCAGCATCATCTCGGCGGACAGGATCTCGGAGCCCGGATTGACGTAGTCCTTGCCGGCGTACTTCGGAGCGGTGCCGTGCGTGGCTTCGAACATCGCAACCGAATCCGACAGGTTGGCGCCTGGCGCGATGCCGATGCCGCCGACCTGTGCGGCCAGCGCGTCGGAGATGTAGTCGCCGTTGAGGTTCATCGTCGCGATGACGTCGTACTCGGCCGGCCGCAGCAGGATCTGCTGCAGGAACGCATCGGCGATGACGTCCTTGAGCACGATGTCGCCATGCGGCGCCTTGATCTTCATCCACGGGCCGCCGTCGAGCAGTTCGGCCTTGAATTCACGCTGGGCCAGCTCATAGCCCCACTTCGCGAAAGCGCCTTCGGTGAACTTCATGATGTTGCCCTTGTGCACGAAGGTCAGGCTCTTGCGTTTGTTGTCGATGCAGTACTGAAGCGCCTTGCGCACGAGCCGCTCGGTGCCTTCGCGCGAGATCGGCTTGATGCCGATGCCGGACGTCGCCGGGAAGCGGATCTTCTTGACGCCCATCTCGTCCTGCAGGAACTTGATGAGCTTTTTCGCCTTGTCGCTCTCCGCCTCGTACTCGATGCCGGCGTAGATGTCCTCCGAGTTCTCGCGGAAGATCACCATGTGGGTCTTTTCGGGCTCCTTGACCGGGCTCGGCACACCCTTGAAGTACTGGATCGGACGCAGGCAGACGTACAGATCGAGTTCCTGGCGCAGCGCGACGTTGATCGAGCGGATGCCGCCACCGACCGGTGTCGTCAGCGGACCCTTGATCGACACGACGTAGTCGCGCAGGACCTTGAGCGTTTCCTCTGGCAGCCAGACGTCCGGGCCGTAGACCTTGGTCGACTTCTCGCCGGCATAGATCTCCATCCAGACGATCTTCTTCTTGCCGCCATACGCTTTGGCGACCGCGGCATCGACCACCTTGATCATCACCGGCGTGATGTCCACGCCGGTGCCGTCACCCTCGATGTAGGGGATGATCGGCTGATCGGGAACGCTGAGGCTGTAGTCCTTGTTGACGGTGATCTTCTGGCCGGTCGTGGGGACCTTGATGTGCGCGTACATGGCGTCTCCGGGCGGTGTCTTCTTGTGAGTGGCAACGGCTCAGCAACAGTCTTCGGCCGGCCGATTGCCTCGATAGCAGGGTCGAGAGTTTACTCGGGCCGACTGTCGCTGGACGATCCTGCGCATGACGCGTGTCAACCGCACGCCTCGAATGCCCGTTAAGCGAGCGACCACTCGGTCGTCCACACAGAGGGACGGCGCGCGGACACGGTGACTGCAGCCACTTGATGTACCTAGGGAGAAAGCAATGAAGAAAGCAATTGCCGCGCTGATCAGCGCCCTCTTTGCCGGCGCGGTGCTGGCCCAAGCCGCGGCCCCGGCCGCTCCGGCCAAGTCGGCCACTCCGGCAACGCCGGCCACACCTGCGGCATCGCCTGCGGCTCCGGCAGCACCTGCCGCCGCCGCTCCGGCCGCGAAGGCCGACACGGCCAAGGCAACGACCGACAAGAAGGCCAAGTCCACCAAGAAGACCACCACCAGCAAGAAGACGACGACCGACAAGAAGGCCACGACGGAAACGAAGCCGAAGGCTGACGCGGCGTCAACCGACAAGCCGATGAAGTAAACCCATCGCGGCCGGACAAAGGCAGGGACACTCCCTGCCTTTTTTCTTTCCTCGCCCGGCGCCGGAGATCGGGTACCACCGCGGTAAAGTCAGCCTAGCGATCCGTCTCTCGAGTATCCCGATGTCCGCGCCATCCACATTGCTACGACGTTTCTGCACGCTCCTGCTCGGCGCGGCGCTGGCAGGCAGCGCTTGTGCCCAGACGGGGCCGCAGCCAACGCTGCCGACGACGCGCCTCAGCGCCGGCATGCACGTCATCACCGCTGAACTAGCCACCACGCCGCAGAACCGGACCGTCGGAATGATGTTCCGTGAGAAGACAGCGCCGAATCACGGCATGCTTTTCGTCTTCGAGTACAAGGCACAGCAGTGCTTCTGGATGCTCAACACGCCGTTGCCGCTGTCGATCGCCTTTATCGACGAAGACGGGACGATCCTGCAGATCAGCGACATGGCACCGAAGAGCGAAGCACTGCACTGTTCGCAACGCCCGGTGCGATTTGCGCTCGAGATGGAACAGGGATGGTTCGCCAAGAAGGGCGCGGGCGTTGGCTCGAAGATCGGCGGCTTGCCCCGGTCCCGCTAGCGCCGCGTGAAAGCGACGGCCGCGAACGCGGCCGCCATTCGCGGACGCAACGGTTTTCAGCCGAAGTTGCGCGCCGCGAAGTCCCAGTTGACGAGCGACGTCAGAAACGCTTCGACGAACTTGGGCCGCGCATTGCGGTAGTCGATGTAGTAGGCGTGTTCCCACACGTCGACCGTCAGCAGCGCCTTGTCGGCCGTGGCCAGTGGCGTTGCGGCATTGCTCGTATTGACGATGTCGACGCTGCCGTCGGCCTTCTTCACCAGCCAGGTCCAGCCGGAGCCGAAGTTGCCGACCGCGCTCTTCGCGTAGGCCTCCTTGAATGCCCCATAGGAGCCCCACTTCGCCGCAATCGCCTGCGCCAGTGCGCCTTTCGGCTCGCCACCGCCGCCGGGCTTCATGCAGTTCCAGAAGAACGTGTGATTCCACACCTGGGCCGCATTGTTGAACACGCCGCCCGACGACTTGCGCACGATGTCCTCGAGTGACGACGACTCGAACTCGGTGCCTTTGATCAGATTATTGAGGTTGGTGACGTAGGCCTGGTGATGCTTGCCGTAGTGGTATTCGAAGGTCTCCTTCGACATGTGCGGCGCCAGAGCGTCGGTGGCGTACGGAAGTGCGGGTAGCGTGTGTTCCATGCTGGACCTCGGGGAATGTCGCGGGGAAAAAGTGCGGCGGAGAAAGGAGATTCTATCGTCGCGGGCTCAATGCCCGCCCGCGACGCCATCAGGGCCATCGCTCTGTAGCGACTCGACCCGCACTCCGGCGGCGCCTTCGGCCAGCACCAGTCGCAGCGGCGCACCCACCGCGAGGTCCCGGGCGCGCGTCACGGCAAGGCCGGTGTCGTCCAACGCGATCGCATACCCCCGGCGCAATACCGCCATGGGGTCGAGCGTCGCCAGTCGCGCCATCAACGGTCGCAGTCGCATTGCGCTGTCGCTGAGCAAGGCGTTGCCGAGCGCCACGAGCCGGCTCCTCTGCCCCAGCAATCCTTCCTGGTCACGGCTTGGACGAACCTGCAGCCAGCGTGCGCGCTGTGCCTGCAGGCGTGCGGCGGCCCGAGCGGTCGCCTGCACGACGGCGCCCGCTGCGCGCGTACGCAGCAGCGCGACGCGCGCATCGTAGGCCGCGAGCGGCGCGCGCGGCGTTGCGAGGCTGCGCTGCGCAAAGTCGATGCGCTGTGATGCCGCCTGCAATCGTGCCTGCAACTGGCGCGCCAGATGCCGATGCTGGTTGGCGAGCGACTCCTGCAGAGCGTCCGCGCTCGGTGCGACCAGTTCCGCCGCCGCGGTCGGCGTCGGAGCACGGACGTCGGCAGCAAAGTCGGCGATCGTGACATCGCTTTCATGGCCGACACCCACGACCACCGGCAACGCGCAGGCGCGGATCGCCCGGGCCACGGCCTCTTCGTTGAACGCCCACAGATCCTCGATCGAGCCGCCGCCGCGCACCAGCAGCACGACTTCGACGTCGCGGCGGGCGGAGACCCGTGCCAGCGTCGCCGCTATCTCGGCGCCGGCACCGGCACCCTGGACCGGCGTCGGATAAATGATGACGCGCACGTAAGGCGCGCGCCGCTCCAGCGCCGTGATCACATCGCGCAAAGCCGCGGCCTGCAAGGACGTGACAACGCCGATGGTCATGGGCAACCGCGGCAGCGGTCGCTTGCGCGCCAGATCGAACAGACCCTCGGCCGCGAGGCGCTGCTTGAGCCGGAGAAACTCCTCGTACAGCCGCCCAAGGCCGGCCCGCCGCATGAACTCGACGTTCAGTTGGAACTCGCCGCGCGCCTCGTACAAGGAAACGATCGCCGTGGCCTCGACTTCGTCGCCTTCGCGCGGCGCCCAGTCCAGCAGGCTGTTGCGTCCGCGGAACATCACACACCGTACTTGCGCGATGTCGTCCTTCAGCGTGAAGTACCAGTGACCGCTGGCGGCGCGGGTCAGGTTGCCCACCTCGCCCTGCACGCGTACGAGCGGGAAGCTGCGTTCGAGCAGCCCCGCAACGGCGCGGTTCAGCGCGGAAACCGTCAGCGGAGACCGCGCCAATACTGAATCGGCAATCTCAGAATCAAGCGCCATGCGGCTTTCCGGGCAAAAACTGTCCACAAACGCCGATGCAATGCGGCTGTCGCCATCGAGACCCTCGGGCAAACGGCTTAATCCGCTTCAAGTACTTGATTTCGGGCTTGTTTTCCATCTGCTCAATCGGTGTGCAACGAAAACAATGCTCGCTGCGACAAGGGCTTAGCGCGTCCCCCACGAAGTTGTTCACATACTTGTCCACAGGAACTGTGGAAACATGCGGCTTGGCGAGCAAACTTGCGGCCACCTGAGCGCGCCACTACGCTTCGCGCTTTTCGCGTGCCGCGCCGGAGTCAACGCACTTGCTTGCAATAATCATCGAACTGGGCTGGCCTGTCTGGCCCCTCATCCTCGCGTCCGTGCTCGCGCTGGCGCTGATCATCGAGCGAACCATTGCCTTGCGGCGCGTTCGCATCTTACCCAGCGGACTGTTCGAAGACGTGGTCGGTCTGGTGAAGAAACAGACCGTCACGCCGGAGATCCTGGTCAAGCTCGAGCTGAACTCGCCGCTCGGCCGGGTACTGTCGGCCGGACTGCGCAACAGCCGCGTGCTGCGCGAAGGAGCGATGCAACAGATCGAGGCGGCGGGCGCCGTGGTGGCGAACCGGCTGACCAAGAACCTGACCCTGCTGGGATCGATCGGGTCCATCGCCCCGCTGCTGGGACTGTTCGGAACCGTGGTCGGGATGATCCAGATCTTTGCGTCGCAGCAGGCCGGGTCGAGCCCGCAGGAACTGGCACGCGGCATTTCGGTGGCGCTGTACTGCACCGCCTTCGGCATCATCGTCGCGGTACCGGCGGTACTCGCGCACCGCTATTTCCGCCGCCTGGTGGAGGACTACCTCGTCGACATGGAAGAACAGGCAGAACGTCTGCTCGAGATCGTCTACGGCGATCGGAGGAGCTGATGCGCTTCCGGCGCTCATACGAGGAGGAGCCGGAGGTCAACCTGATTCCGCTCATCGACGTCCTGCTTATCGTGCTGATCTTCCTGGCCGTCAGCACCACCTACTCGCGCTTCGCTGAACTGAAGATCCAGCTGCCGTCGGCGGACGCCACCACTCCGGCTACGCCGCCAAACATCATCAACGTCGCGGTCACGGCCGACGGGCGCTATGCGCTCGACAAGACAGCGCTGCCCGCAGCCGATGGTGGGACCCTGGCCGACGCCCTGTCGCGCGCCGTCCAGGGGCGCGAAGACGTTCTGCTGGTGATCAATGCGGATGCGCAGGCGCCGCACCAGTCGGTCATCAGCGTGATGGAAGCCGCGCGGCTCGCCGGCATCGTTCGCATCAGCTTTGCGACGCAGCGTGCGGCCGGCCGTCGTTGAGGCCTCGCGGTGTCTGCTGACGCCCGCCTCGATTCGGCTGTGTCGTCTGCCTGGCGGCGGCGCGGGCTGCTGGCCTGGCTCCTTGCACCGATCGCGCTGCTCTATGCCGGCGCGCTGGCGGTCCGCCGCGCTGCCTATTCCAGTGGCCTGCTGCGCAGCGCGCGCGTGGCCGTGCCGGTCATCGTTGTCGGCAATCTCTATGTCGGCGGCACCGGCAAGACACCACTGACGATCGAACTGGTACGAGCGCTGCGGACACGGGGCTGGACCCCCGGTGTCGTGTCCCGCGGCTACGGCGGCACGGCCGGCGCACCCCGCCTGGTCAGCTTTCAGCACACCGCCGCAGAAGTCGGCGACGAACCGCTGCTGATTGCGCGTGCCACCGCGGCGCCGGTCGCAGTCGCGGCGAGCCGCGTGCAGGCCGCACAAGCGCTGCTGGCAGCCGAACCGGGATGCGACGTGATCGTTGCCGACGATGGCCTGCAGCATCTGCAGCTTGGCCGCGACGTCGAGATTGCCCTGCTGGATGAGCGAGGTCTGGGCAACGGCTGGGTGCTGCCGGCCGGACCCTTGCGCGAACCGGCTGCACGCCTCGGTGAGGTCGATGCGATCGTTCTGCATCGGGCAGAACACGCGCCGGTCGACGGTGTTCCCTGCTTTGCGATGCGTTCCCGCCTGGCCGACGAGATCCATCGGCTCGCCGATCGTGCGCACACGATGCCGCTGACCGAACTGATCCGGCGCCAGCACGGATCCTCGTTGACGATCACCGCGGCCGCGGGCATTGGCGTGCCACAACGCTTCTTCGACATGTTGCGGGCCGCCGGACTCCGGATCGAGCCGCTGCCGCTGCCCGATCACTTCGACTTCCGCGACAACCCTTTCGCGCAGTGCCGGACTCACCTGCTGCTGATCACCGAGAAGGACGCCGTAAAATGCGAACGGGTCGATGCGCTGCGCAAGGATCCGCGCATCTGGGTCGTGCCGCTGGTCGCAACGATCGACTCGGCGCTCATTGACCTCGTCGTCACCGCATTGAACCTTCATCGAAAGGGCCCGCATGGACCACCGGCTGCTTGACATCCTCGTATGCCCGGTCTGCAAGGGGCCGCTTGATTTTCACAAGGACGCGCAGGAACTGGTCTGCAAGGCAGATGCCCTGGCCTATCCGATCCGCGATGGCATACCGGTGATGCTCGAGTCCGAGGCACGCAAGATCGCCCTGGCCGAACTCGGACGCTGAGCGTCGGATAGTGGCGACGGTCGTCCCGTGAGCTTTGTCGTCATCATCCCGGCGCGGCTGGCGTCAACCCGCTTGCCACGCAAACCGCTCGCCGATATTGGCGGCGCCCCCATGGTGGTCCGTGTAGCGCAGCGCGCGCAGGCGACCCGGGCTGACCGGGTCGTGGTCGCCGCCGACAGCGAGGAGATCATCGTGGCGTGCCGGGCCTATGGCGTCGACGCGTTGCTCACGTCACCGCAGCATGAAACCGGCACCGATCGACTCGCCGAGGCAGCCCGTCTGCTTGGACTGGGCAGACAGCAGATCGTGGTCAACGTCCAGGGTGACGAGCCACTGATCCCGGCCGCGGTGATCGACGACGTGGCTCGCCTGCTCGACCTCAGCCCGGATTGCCAGATCGCGACGGCAGCGCATGCGATCGCCGATGCCGAAGAATTCTTCAACCCGAACGTCGTCAAGGTCGTGACTGATCGGAACGATCGGGCGCTGTACTTCTCTCGCGCGCCGATTCCCTGGGCGCGCGATGCCTTCGCAGCCAGCCGCGCCCAACTTCCGCCGGCCTACCCGGCCCGCCGACATATCGGCCTGTATGCCTACCGAGCCGGCTTTCTCGACCAGTTCCCGAAGCTCGCACAGGATGCGCTGGAGGTGGCGGAACGACTGGAGCAACTGCGGGCGCTGGCCCATGGTTTTCGAATCGCCGTCCTCGGGCTCGATGCGGCATTGCCGCCCGGCGTGGATACCCCGGCCGACCTCGAACATGCGCGTGCCCTGTACGCGGCGCAGCGATAGACTGCGCGGCCTCGACAGAAGGAGCCATCCGATGATGCGACTGACCGCCGTGATGCTGCTGGCCGTACTCGCGGTCGCGGGCGCCCACGCCAAGACCCTGCGCTGGGCCTCGCAGGGCGACTACCAGACGGCCGACCCGTATTCCCAGAACGAATTGCTGACCAATCTCTTCGCGCAGCAGGTGCACGACACGCTGGTGATGCGAGACAAGGACATGAAGATCGTTCCTGCGCTGGCGGTGTCGTGGACGCAGATCAACCCGACCACATGGCGCTTCAACCTGCGCAAGGGGGTCAAGTTCCACGACGGCGCACCGTTCACGGCGGACGACGTCGTGTTCTCGTTCGAGCGCGCGAGCCACCCGAATTCGCAGATCCGCCAGTACGCAATCCCGTCCGGCAAGCCACGCAAGGTGGACGACTTCACGGTCGAATTCGTGCAGGACAAACCCAATCCGATCACGCTGGAGCACATCGCCACGATCTTCATCATGAACAGGGCCTGGGCCGAGAAGAACAAGGTCGAGCGCCCGCTATCATTCAAGGAGCGCGAGGAGACCTACGCCGCGCGCAACGCCAATGGCACCGGCCCGTTCATGCTGGTATCTCGCGAGCCTGGCGTGAAGTCGGTGCTGAAGAAGAATCCGGCCTGGTGGGGCACGGTGACCGGCAACATCGACGAGATCGTGTACTCGCCGATCGGCTCCGACGCCACGCGCATAGCCGCCCTGCTGTCGGGCCAGGTCGACTTCATCCTCGATCCTCCGCCACAGGACATCGCGCGCCTGAAGGCCAGCAAGGACATCAAGGTGGTCGAGGGCCAGGAGAACCGTGTCATTTTCTTCGGCTTCGACCAGCAGCGTGACGAGCTTCTGTACTCGAACGTCAAGGGCAAGAACCCGTTCAAGGACCGACGCGTGCGGCAAGCGGTCTACCAGGCGATCGATATCGAGGCCCTGAAGGGCAAGACCATGCGCGGCGCGGCACTGCCCACCGGAGGCATCACGCCGTCGACGCTGCCGTCCACTCCGGAGATCGAGAAGCGCCGTCCATACGACCCCGAGGCGGCGAAGAAGCTGCTGACGGAAGCGGGCTACCCGAACGGTTTCGAGGTGACGCTCGACTGCCCGAACAATCGCTATATCAACGACGAGGAGATCTGTGTCGCGGTCGCGGCGATGCTGTCGCGTGTCGGCATCCTGACCAAGGTCACCGCACAGCCGCGCGCCACCTATTTCCCGAAACTCGAGAAGTTCGACACCAGCTTCTACATGCTCGGCTGGGGAGGAGCAATCACCGACGCGCAGACTATGCTGTCACCGGTGCTTCGCTCGAAGGACGACAAGACCGGCAACGGCAGCTTCAACTACGGCCGCTACGTCAACCCGAAGCTCGATGCGCTGATCGACTCGGCGGCGGTCGAGACCGATCCGGACAAGCGCAGGCAACTCATCACCGGCGCGCTGACCGAGCATAACGAGCAGGTGCACCATGTGCCGCTGCACCGGCAAGTGATTCCCTGGGCCATGCGCAGCAACGTCAACGTCGTGCATCGACCGGACAACTGGCTGATCGGCGAGTGGGTCAGGATCGACTGATTTCGATGCTTAGGGACTGAAGGGGCCGCCTTACCGGCCCCTTCTGCTTTTTGGCGGGGCGCAAGGGAACGGCGGCCACCGAAGCCGCTCTCCCTTACAGAAGGTTTCAGCCTCGTCGGCGCAGGGAACGAACCGGGTAGAATCCCGCGGCTTCAGCGCCGGCGACAGACCGGCAGCAGCCAGCAGTCGACTGCGACAGCAGAACAACGACCACGAGTCGAGCGAGGGACAGGGGGATGCGACTGATATTGCTCGGGCCGCCGGGTGCCGGCAAAGGCACGCAGGCCGCGTTCATCAAAGAGCGCTTCGGCATCCCGCAGATTTCGACCGGCGACATGCTGCGCGCCGCCGTCAAGGCCGGCACTCCGCTGGGCCTGGCCGCCAAAAAGGTGATGGATGCCGGCGGGCTGGTGTCCGACGACATCATCATCGGACTGGTCAAGGACCGCCTCAAGGAACCCGATACCGCGAACGGCTACCTGTTCGATGGTTTTCCGCGCACGATTCCGCAGGCCGAGGCGATGAAGCACGCCGCCGTGGCGATCGACTACGTGCTCGAAATCGCGGTCCCGGACGCGGACATCATCGATCGCATGAGCGGGCGGCGCGTCCACCTTTCGAGTGGCCGAACCTATCACGTCCGTTTCAATCCGCCGAAGGCCGAGGGCCGCGACGACGTGACCGGCGAGCCGCTGATCCAGCGCGACGACGACAAGGAAGAAACGGTTCGCAAGCGTCTCGAGGTCTACCACGCGCAGACCAGCGTGCTCGTCGATTACTACTCCAAGTGGGCGGCAAGCGGTGCCGCAGGGGCGCCGAAGTACCGGAAGGTCGTCGGCGTCGGATCGGTGGACGAAATCAGGCAGCGCGCGTTCGACGCGCTGTCGTCGTGATTCAGTGAATTGATTCAGAAGTTTCGATAAGGAGAAGAAGATGTCTGGACTGGCACTCGCGCTGCTCTGCGGTCTCGCGGCCGTGGTATTCGGCGCGTGGTCGATTTCATGGATCCTGAAGCAGCCCGCGGGCAACGCGCGCATGCAGGAAATCGCCGCTGCCGTGCAAACCGGCGCTCAGGCGTACCTCAACCGGCAGTACCGCACGATCGCAATCGTCGGTGCCGTGCTCGCCGTCATCATTGCCGTGGTCCCGCAGCTCGGCCTGTGGACCGCGATCGGGTTCGTGCTCGGCGCAGTGCTCTCGGGCGCGGCCGGCTACATCGGCATGAATGTGTCGGTACGCGCCAATGTGCGCACTGCACAGGCTGCGACCCTCGGCTTGAACCCGGCGCTCAACATCGCGTTTCGCGGCGGTGCGATCACCGGCCTTCTGGTGGTCGGCCTGGGACTGATCGGCGTGGCGGGGTTCTACTGGGTCCTGAAGCTCACGCACGCGGCCTCGACCACGCGCGAGCTGCTGCACCCGATGATCGGCTTCGCCTTCGGGGCGTCGCTGATCTCGATCTTCGCGCGACTCGGCGGCGGCATCTTCACCAAGGGCGCGGACGTCGGCGCGGACCTGGTCGGCAAGGTGGAAGCAGGCATTCCCGAAGATGACCCGCGCAATCCGGCCGTGATCGCCGACAACGTCGGCGACAACGTCGGCGACTGTGCCGGCATGGCGGCGGACCTGTTCGAAACTTTTGCGGTCACGGTGATCGCGACCATGCTGGTCGGCGGCTTTGTATTCCAGAGCGCAGGCGCAGGCGACGCCGGCATCATTTATCCGCTGGTTATCTCCGGCGTGTCGATCCTGTCGTCGATCGTCGGCTGCTTCTTCGTCAAGGCGCGCGACGGCGGCAAGATCATGAACGCGCTGTACCGCGGCCTGCTCGTTGCCGGTGTGATCTCGCTGGTGCTGTTCTGGCCGGTCACCAACTGGATCCTCGGGCCGATCGTTGCGGCCGCCGGCCTGACGGTCATGAACCTGTACCTGGCGGCGGTCGTCGGACTCGCCCTGACGGCTGCGCTGGTCTACATCACCGAGTACTACACTGGCACACAGTTCAAGCCGGTCAAGTATGTCGCCCAGGCATCTACCACGGGCCACGCGACCAACATCATCGCCGGCATCGCGGTGTCAATGAAAGCCTGCGCGTGGCCGGTGATCGCGATCTGCGCGGCGATCTTCGCTTCCTACTGGCTCGCGGGCCTCTACGGCATCGCGGTCGCGGCCACGTCGATGTTGTCGATGACCGGCATCATCGTCGCGCTCGACGCCTATGGCCCGATCACCGACAACGCCGGCGGCATTGCCGAAATGGCGGACATGCCGAAGGAAGTGCGCGCGATCACCGATCCGCTCGACGCCGTCGGCAACACGACCAAGGCAGTCACCAAGGGCTATGCGATCGGCTCGGCCGGCCTCGCGGCGCTGGTGCTGTTCGCTGACTACACCGAAGGCCTGCGCACGGCCGGTCTGGCAACCACGTTCGACCTGTCGAATCACCTGGTGATCATCGGACTTTTCATCGGCGGCCTGATTCCGTTCCTGTTCGGCGCGATGGCGATGGAAGCCGTCGGCCGTGCCGCGAGCAGCGTGGTCGAGGAAGTGCGGCGCCAGTTCCGAGAAATCCCTGGGATCATGGAATACAAGGCCAAGCCGGACTACAGCCGGGCGGTCGACATGCTGACTTCGGCGGCGATCAAGGAAATGATGATCCCGTCGATCCTGCCGGTGCTGGTGCCGATCGTGGTCGGCGTGCTGCTCGGACCGGCCGCGCTCGGCGGCGTGCTGATGGGCACGATCGTGACGGGACTTTTCGTCGCCATTTCGATGACGACGGGCGGCGGCGCGTGGGACAACGCGAAGAAGTACATCGAGGAGGGGCACCACGGCGGCAAGGGCTCGGACGCGCACAAGGCGGCCGTGACCGGCGACACGGTTGGCGATCCGTACAAGGACACAGCCGGCCCCGCGGTCAACCCGCTGATCAAGATCATCAACATCGTGGCACTGCTGATAGTTCCGATCATCGCAACAATGCATGGCGGCAAACCGGTGGCAGCTTCAGCAGCTGCGCCGGCGGCCACCATCGCGGTCCCGGTGGCCGTGCCCGTCGTGGTCGTCGTCGGCGCGCCGATGCGCGTGCACTTCGACACCGGCTCGGACTCCATCTCGACGGCAGGCAAACTGATCGTCGCCGGCTACGCCCAGGCGCTCAAGGCCAATCCGCAGGCCGCGATCGAGCTGTCCGGCTATGCAGATCCGACCGGCGATGCGGCCAAGAACCTCGAACTCGCAAAGAACCGCGCGATGGTGGTCCGCGATGAACTGATCGCCAGAGGCGCGGCCGCAGAGCGCGTGACGCTGGTCAAGCCGACCGAAGTCATCGTCGGCCAGGGCAGCGACGCCGACGCGCGTCGCGTCGACATCATATTGCGTTAACCGGAGATCGCATGTTCGACGAAGAAGACAGGGAAATCGGCTACGCGCTCGCCATTGCGATCGCACTGGCAATTTTCATTTCGATCTTCACCTTGGGCATCGCCGCCGGTAGCGCGATCGGCCAGTTCGGCAAGAAGGCCGGCACCGGCGCATCGGCCATGTCGCTTCCAGTCACCGGTGCGACGGCAGCAACGTCGACCACTGCGTCCGCGGTGCCTGACGCGACGACGGTGAAGCTCTACTTTGAACTGGGCAAGGCCGAACTGCCCGGCGACGCGCTGACCCGGCTGGCACCGCTGATCACTGCCGCCAAGGGCGACCCGGCCAGAGTTTTCGTTCTGTCCGGCTTCCACGATGCAAGCGGCGATCCGGCC
Organism: uncultured beta proteobacterium; assembly: GCA_963724365.1. Classification (GTDB taxonomy): domain Bacteria; phylum Pseudomonadota; class Gammaproteobacteria; order Burkholderiales; family Burkholderiaceae_F; genus JALORV01. The sequence goes on from CAVRUR010000013.1 coordinate 495,174, forward strand.
GCCAATGCCGAATTGGCCAAGCGACGCGCGTTCGCAGTACGCGACCTGCTCGCCAGCGCTGGCGTCAGCGAAGGTGACATCGAACTTGCAAAGCCTGCTGTCACGACGGGGAGTGCCGATCCGCGCGAGGCGCGCCGTGTCGACGTGACCCTGCGCTGATCAGCGCACCGTACACACCGGGGCGGTCGGCTCGCGCCGTACCGCCCTTTTTTGATCCGACCGCCCATGGAACTACGGACAGCGCAGTCAGCCGACGTCGCGTCGATCCAGTCGATCTACGCACACCACGTCCTGCACGGACTCGGCACCTTCGAAACGGAGCCGCCGGGCGTGGAAGAGATGGGATCGCGCCATGCGCAGATCACTTCCGCCGGCTTTCCCTTCCTGGTGGCGCTCGAGGGCAGCCGCGTCATCGGCTACGCCTACGCCAATCACTTCCGCACCAGGGCCGCGTATCGCCATACGGTCGAGGACTCGGTCTATGTCACGCCCGACACGATTGGGCGTGGCGTCGGTAAGGCCCTGTTGAACGAACTCGTTGCTCGTTGCCGTTCCCAGGGTCTGCAGCAGATGCTCGCGGTCATCGGCGACTCCGCCAATGTCGCCTCCATCGGGGTGCATGCTGCTTGCGGGTTCGAGCCGGTCGGCACGATGAAGGCCGTCGGCCGCAAGTTCGACCGCTGGGTCGACGTCGTCATCATGCAGCGCGCGCTCGCCGCCCAGACGTAGCGGCTAGGCGTCGCGGATGTGCTTCAGCGCCTGCGCTGCCGACTCGTAGATGTGCGGCGCCACCCCGCGCTGCGACAGCGCCTTGCCGAGCTTGGCACGCAGGAAACCCGAGGTCGTGTAGCGGCTGACACCGAAGTAGTAGTGGTCGACCAGTTGCCGGACCATCGCCGCGTACTCGTCCGCCACCTCCGGCGCCAGGTCGAAGTTGTCGTAGTTCACGATGCCATAGACCTTGTGCCCCAGTGCATCGAGCCGGTTCTTGATCTCGTCGTGTACCGCCGCGACATCGGCCGGGGTCCGCACCGACAACCGCTCGAAGTTGAGGAACAGCACGTTGTGTTCCTCGTCATAGGACAAGCGTTGCGCGAGCGGTATCGCAAGCATGCGTTCGCGCAGGTTCATCGGCTCGGTGCCGAATATCGCCGGGTCCATGATGATGGGATCGCGCGGGATGTGCGGCTTGAAATCCATCCGCGCCAGGATGTCCCGTTCGACGTCGATGCCGGGCGCCACCTCGGTCAGTTCGAGACCGTTGTCGCCGAGACGCAGGACGCAGCGCTCGGTGATGTACAGCGTCGGCTGGCCGCGGCGCCGTGCCTCGCTTCCCGAAAACGTACGGTGCTCGACCTGCTCGACGAACTTCTTCGGCCCGATGTCGTTGAGCAGCAGCAGGCGGCCGCCCTCGATGCGCACCTGCAGATCGCCCGCCGTGAACGTGCCGACGAACACCACGCGCTTGGCCGACTGCGAGATGTTGATGAAGCCGCCCGCCCCGGCCAGGCGCGGTCCGAACTTGCTGACGTTGAGATTGCCCTCGCGGTCGGCCTGCGCCAGTCCGAGGAAGGCCAGGTCGAGTCCGCCACCGTCGTAGAAGTCGAACTGGTAAGGCTGGTCGATGATCGCCTGGGTATTGACCGCTGCGCCGAAGTTGAGTCCCGACGCCGGAATCCCGCCGACCACACCGGGTTCGGCCGTCAGCGTCAGCAGGTCGATGACCTTTTCCTCGGTCGCCACGGCGGACACGCCTTCCGGCATGCCGATGCCCAGGTTGACGACGCTGTTGGCCTGCAACTCGAACGCAGCGCGGCGGGCGATGATCTTGCGCTCGCTCATCGGCATCGGTGCGAGCGAGCTGACCGGCACGCGGATCTCGCCGGAAAAGCCAGGGTTGTACTGCTCGACGAAGGTCTGCATGTGGTACTCGGGTTTCTCCGCCACCACGACGCAGTCGACCAGCACGCCGGGTATCTTCACGTTCCGCGGATTCAGCGAACCCCGCTCCGCGATGCGCTCGACCTGCACGATGACGATGCCGCCCGAGTTGCGCGCCGCCATCGCAATCGCCAGTGCCTCCAGCGTCAGCGCCTCACGCTCCATCGTGATGTTGCCGTCCGGGTCGGCCGTGGTGCCACGCACGACGCCCACGTGGATCGGAAAGGCCTTGTAGAACAGGTACTCCTCGCCGCCAATGGTCATCAGCTCGACCACGTCTTCCGTGGTCCGCTCGTTGATCTTGCCGCCGCCATGGCGCGGGTCGACAAACGTGCCCAATCCGATACGGGACAGGTGGCCTGGCTTGTGGGCCGCGATGTCACGAAAGAGGTGAGTGATTACCCCTTGCGGCAGGTTGTAGGCCTCGATACGGTTGGCGACCGCCAGCGCCTGCAGCTTTGGCACCAGCCCCCAGTGCCCTCCAATCACGCGACGTACCAGCCCCGGGTGGCCGAGGTGATTGAGCCCGCGCTCCTTGCCATCGCCCTGCCCTGCCGCATAGACCAGGGTCAGCCCTTCGGGTCGGCCGACGCCATCCGGATCCTTTTCGCTCGATTCGACAAAGCGCTGCTCGAGCGCAACGGCAATGTTCTCGGGGAAGCCGATGCCGACGAAGCCACTGGTGGCGACCGTATCGCCGTCATGGATCAGCTGCACCGCTTCGCGTGCGGTGACGATCTTGCCTTTCTCGAAGCTCATGAGCCCCTGCAACAGCTCGCGCCCGCGCCCCATCGCCGTCTCCCCTGACGTTTGCCCGACCGCTGATCGGTTCTTCTGAGCCGGGGAGCTGACTGTAGTCATCCGATTGGACTCTTGTCACGAAACTCATGCTTCCGGCACAGTAATCTTCACTTGTGGGCGTCGTCTCGCGCAGGTACGGTGACTCAATGCACCTGAACCCGAAGCGTTTTTCGAGGATGGCACTCCTGCAGTCGCTGGGAGCAGGGGTCATCATTGCCGCTCTCGCCCCCGGAGCAGTGGCCCAGGTGAAAGTCCAGGCGATTCCGGACTCCGTGCTTCGCCCGTACTCGGTACGCGACGCAGCCGCCGCGCCCGCGGTGGCCGCCCCGCTTCCAGCGGCACCTTCGTCCGCACCGGCCGCAGAGCTGCAACTGCGCGATTACAGCTGGCTCGGGGGCGCCGTGCAGGTCGAGGCGTCACGAACGAACATCGACGGCTCGTACAAACGACCGAAAGTCATCGTCGGACTGCCGTCGGAATCGATGAAGAGCTGGCTTAACTCCGCCGGCTTTCCGACCGAGCAGTGCCTGCTGCCGATGGTGCGTGCCCGCGCCCGCATCAACAATGACGGCGAGGCCAGTGGCGCGTTCTGGCTGTACGCCCGCTGTACCTTCCAGTAGCGGCGGCGTAGCCGCCCGCGAGGGCTCCTCTACACTCCCCCGGCTCGCACTGGGGCAGTTGAAGGAGACTCGACATGCAGATCAGCAATCACGTCTTTATCGTCACCGGCGGGGCATCCGGACTCGGCGGCGCGACCACCCGGATGCTCGCGGCTCAAGGCGGCAAGGTCGTCATTGCCGACGTGCAGGCCGACCGTGGCGAAGCGCTGGCGCGCGAACTCGGCGCAAATGCTCTCTACGTCAAGTGTGACGTCTCCAGCGAAGCGGACGGACGTGCTGCGGTCGACGCGGCGCTGGCCCTCGGGCCGTTGCGTGGCCTCGTCAACTGCGCCGGCATAGCGATCGGCGAAAAAGTCGTCGGCAAGGAAGGCCCGCATGCGCTGGCGTCGTTTGCGCGCGTCATCAACATCAACCTGATCGGTACCTTCAACATGATCCGGCTCGCTGCCGAGGCCATGTCGAAGCAGGAACCGACGGCCGAGGGCGAGCGCGGCGTGCTCGTCAACACGGCATCGGTTGCGGCCTTCGACGGCCAAATCGGCCAGGCTGCGTATTCCGCCTCCAAGGGAGGTGTCGTCGGCATGACGCTGCCGATCGCGCGCGATCTGTCACGCAGCGGCATCCGCTGCGTGACCATTGCACCGGGACTCTTCGCCACGCCGATGCTGCTTGGCATGCCGCAGGACGTGCAGGACTCGCTCGGCAGGCAGGTGCCGTTTCCCTCCCGCCTGGGCAAGCCGGACGAGTATGCGGCGCTGGTGCGGCACATCGTCGAAAACGTGATGCTGAATGGCGAGACGATCCGCCTTGACGGCGCGATCCGCATGCAACCGAAGTAAGGCGAGGATCATCGCGGGGAGTCGATTATGGTGAGGTCGGTCCGACCCATCGCCTGCATCAGCCTCGCGCTGCTCGCGGCCTGCGCCACTGCGCCGGAGCGCCCCGCACAGCCCGAGCCGTCGTCGGCGTTCCGCGCCGGACTGGCGACGGCGACAGCCCAGCGTCACATGGCCGCCTCGGCCAATCCGCTCGCCACCCGGGCCGGTCTCGAAATGCTGCGCGCCGGCGGCAGCGCGGTTGACGCCGCAATCACGATCCAGTTGGTACTGGCATTGGTCGAACCCCAGAGTTCCGGCCTGGGCGGCGGCGCCTTCCTGATGCACTGGGACGGCAAGCAGGTAGTCGCCTTCGACGGCCGTGAAACCGCACCCATGGCCGTGGATGAGCGACTTTTCCTCAACGCTGATGGCAAGCCGATGGCGTTCTACGACGCGGTTGTCGGCGGACGCTCGGTGGGCACCCCGGGCGCTATGCGCCTGCTCGAAACGGCACACCGACAGTACGGCAAGCTGCCCTGGGCCCGCCTCTTCGAGCCGGCGATACGGCTGTCAGAGAACGGCTTTGCGATGTCGCCGCGCCTGAACCAGTTGCTGGCCGGCGAGAAGTACCTGAAGAGCGACCCGGCGGCCGCCGCGACCTTTTACAACCCCGACGGATCACCCAAGGCGGTCGGCGCGGTCGTGCGCAATCCGGAGCTGGCCGCGACCTTGCGTGCGATTGCGGCGGGCGGCGCCGACGCGTTCTATGCAGGCCCGATAGCCGCCGACATCGTCGCGACGGTGCGGTCGCAGAAGAATGCCGGCTACCTCGCGGCTTCCGATCTCGCGGCGTACCGCGTACGGCAGCGCGAAGCGGTTTGCACCGACTACAAGCGCTGGCGCGTGTGCGGCATGCCACCACCGTCGTCGGGTGGCATCGCGGTGGCGCAGATGCTTGGGTTCTTCACCGCCCGGAATATCGCCGTCTTCGCGCCGGTTGACGCGCCCGCGCTCGAGCCGCGCGCCGAGGCGGTGCACCTCTTCTCGGAGGCGGGTCGACTGGCCTTCGCCGACCGGGCGCTGTACGTCGCGGACAGTGACTTCGTGACCGTCAACGTAGCCGGCCTGCTCGATCCCGCGTACCTCAGGCAGCGCGCGCAACTGATCGGTCCTCGCAGCATGGGCACCGCGCAGGCGGGAGTCCCGCCCGGCGCGTCCGTCGCCTGGGCGTCCGATCCCTCGCCGCTGAAGGCCGCCACATCGCACATTTCAGCCGTCGACGGCCAGGGCAACGCGGTGTCGATGACGACGACGATCGAGGACGTCTTCGGCGCGCGCGTGATGGTGCGAGGCTTCCTGCTGAACAACCAGCTCACCGACTTCTCGTTCGTACCGCAGGTCGATGACCGACCGGTCGCGAATCGTGTGCAGCCGGGCAAGCGCCCGCGCAGTTCGATGGCACCGACACTGGTGTTCGATCGCGACACCGGAACACTGGTGGCCACATTGGGTTCGCCCGGTGGGTCGCAGATCATCGGCTACGTCGCCAAGACGCTGGTCGGAGTGCTCGACTGGAACCTCGATATCCAGCAGGCGATCGCGCTGCCCAATTTCGGCTCACGCAACGGGCCGACGGAAGTCGAGAAGGGGCACATCAGCGCAGCGGTGATCGACGGCCTGAAGGCGCGTGGCCACGACGTGCGCGAAATCGACATGGCAAGCGGCCTGCAGGGCATCGTGCGCGTACGCCTGCCCGATGGGCGCCTCGGCTGGGCCGGCGGAGCCGACCCTCGCCGCGAAGGGGTCGCCCTCGGGGACTGAGCCCTTTGCTTGCCGCACGTTGCTAGACTCATCCTCCCCTCCAACGAATCACAGGACGACGCGCCATGACGATCAAGGTCGGAGACAAGCTGCCGGACGGCGAACTGCAGGAATTCATCGAGGTCGAGACCGCGGGCTGTTCACTAGGCCCGAACACCTTCAAGGTGAGCGATCTCGTCAAAGGCAAGAAGATTGCCGTGTTCGGCCTGCCCGGCGCCTATACGCCCACCTGTTCCGCCAAGCACGTCCCGGGCTATGTTGCGATGTACGACCAGCTGAAGGCCAAGGGCGTGGACGAGATCTGGTGCATGTCGGTCAACGATGCGTTCGTGATGGGCGCCTGGGGCCGTGACCAGAAGGTGGCCGGCAAGGTGCGCATGCTGGCCGACGGTTCGGCGGACTACACGAAGAAGCTAGGGCTCGAACTCGACCTGACCGCGCGCGGCATGGGCGTGCGCTGCCAGCGTTTTTCGATGCTGGTGCAGGATGGCGTCGTCAAGACGCTGAATATCGAAGGCCCGGGCAAGTTCGAGGTCAGCGACGCCGGCACGATGTTGACGCAGGTCGGCTGACCACAGCAAACACCTTGAACAACGCCGCCGCCTGGCGGCGTTGTTCATTTCAGGCCAACGACGTTGTCCACGGTGGCCGAAGTACCGAGTCCGCAGCCCGGCACCCAATAGGCGTTACCTCAGTGCAGCGTGCCCGTAGCCTGCTGCAGGTCCGGTCAGGAGGGTGAGGCACTCCGTCCCTGCTCGGGTCGAAAATCACGCAGGCGGAATCCGAGGGCGAAGAGCAAAGCGAAGTAAAGTCCGGCCGCCATGGTGATCATCGTGCCCAACAGACCCGCTCGCAGCCAGGGCGAGGTCTGCAGTGCCGTCCAGTCGATCGGGCGTTGTGCCCACCACAGCGCACCGCCCAGTACCAGCAGCGCGATGGCCAGGCGCAACACGAACCGTCCCCAGCCGGCCCGCGCTGCATACATACCGCGGCGCCTGAGACCGACAAACAGCGCCACCGCATTGGCGCACGCGCCCAAGCTGACGGACAGTGCCAGCCCGGCATGGGCGAACAGGGGAACGAGCACGAGGTTGGCGATCTGCGTGGCGATTAGAACCGTAATCGCAATTTTCACTGGCGTGCGGATGTCCTTCTGAGCGTAGAAGCCCGGGGCCAGGATCTTTACCGCGATCAACCCGATCAGGCCGACCGCATAGCCGATGACGGCGATCGAGGTCTGGTGCACGTCGTGCGCGGTGAACTCGCGCCCCTGGAACAGCACGGACACGATCCCCTTCGGCGAGCAGGCCGAGACCCAACGCCGCCGGCAGCGCCAGCAGGAAGATGAGCCGCAGCCCCCAGTCGAGCAGTCGCGAATAGTCGTCGGCGCGCTTCTCTGCAAACGCGGCCGAGAGGCTGGGCAGCAGGATCGTCCCGAGGGCCACTCCGACGCAGCGCGGTTGGAAACTCCATCAGCCGGTCAGCAAATGACAGCCAGGTCACGCTGCCGGTTGTCAGGTGCGAGGCAATGTTGGTGTTGATGATGATCGAAAGCTGCGCGACGGAAACGGCGAAAATGGCCGGCAGCATCAGACCCGCGACACGTCGCACATCGGGATCCGCGAATGCCGTGCGCGGCATCCCGATGCGCAGGCGCAGGCCGGCACGCCGCAGCGCAGCCCACTGCAGGCCGAGTTGCAGCGCGCCGCCGATCAGCACGGCAAACGCCAGCGCCATGATCGGTTGCGACAGGCGCGGCGCGAGCCACAGGGCGCACCCGATGAACGCCAGATTGAGGAGCACCGGCGTGAACGCGGGCACGGCAAAGCGCTTGTAGGTGTTGAGTACACCCGCCGCCAGTGCAACCAGCGACATGAACAGGATGTACGGAAACATCCAGCGCGTCATGACGGTCGCCAGATCGAAGGTCGCCGGGTCGCGCGCCAGACCCGACGCAATCAGCCAGACCAGCACCGGCGCTCCGACGACGCCCAGGACCGACACCATCAGCAGGACCCAGAAGAGCGCACTGGCCACATGACCGGCAAATGCCGTGGTCTGCGGCTCGTCGCCGCGGGAGCGGACATCGGCCAGCATCGGCACGAACGCCTGCTGGAAGGCTCCTTCGCCGAACAGGCGGCGCAGCAGGTTCGGCAGGCGAAAGGCGACATTGAACGCGTCGGTTTCCGCGCTCGCGCCGAACAGGCGCGAGATCAGCATGTCGCGGATCAGGCCGGTGACGCGTGATAGCAGCGTGAAGCTGCTGACCGTCGCAAGGGCACGAAAGAGATTCACTGCGTGGGATTGTGCCGGCAAGCGGCGGCGGCGGCGGACCTTGTCAACCGTCTACCTATCGGAATTCGGCGGCGAATTGTTGGTAAACGGTTGATTTGATATAGTTTAGGGCTTTCCGCGACTGCCCCGGCGTCAAAGTCTCGCTGAGACGCTCCGTGATCGGGTTCGGTGACAGCGCGAACACAGACACGAAGGGTCGGACGGGAACCACGGAACGGATCCCGACTGACGCATAGCCTGACGGATAAATACAGGAACTTAGATGGCAAACAGCAAGCAAGCCCGCAAGCGCGCACGTCAGTCGACCGCACGCAATGCCCAGAACGCATCGCAGCGCTCACGTGTCCGCACCGCGGTCAAGTCGGTTCGCAAGGCGATCGCGGCCGGAGACAAGAAAGCCGCGCTCGACGTCCTCGGCACGGCGACCAGCGTGATCGATTCGATCGCCGACAAGAGCGTCATTCACAAGAACACGGCCGCTCGCAACAAGAGCCGCCTGGCTGCCGCGATCAAGTCGATGGCCTGATGGTCCCCGGTCGGCCGTGGCGCGACCGCTTCGGCGGCGACCGCTGTCGGCCGCGCACTTCAGCCGCCCAGTCCGATCCGGTCAGTCCGCGCCGGGCATTGAACACCCTTCGTAAACCGGCAGGTCGTTGTCACGGGCGAAGCTCATGACGAAGTCGAACGCCATGCGCTCCAGGTCGCGCAGGCGTTCGTCGACCACCACGCATTTCACTCCGCCGATCAGCGTTGGCCGCACGTACGGCGAGTAGCCGATGTAGGCATCACGGCCCGAGGCAATGCCACCCGGGCGGTAACACGACATCACCCCACACAGTCGTTCGGCCCAGTCGCTCGGCCGGAAGGGCCGCCCGGCCGAGGTCATGCCGTGGATGAAGAACTCGCGGGGTTTGGACGCGGCGGGGATCGAAGGCTCTGACACGGCTAGCTCCGTGCCGCGGCAGGCAGTCGCGCCGCCGACGGAACGCGAGCGCGATTTTATCCGAGCGTGGCGTTGGCGCCGGCCCGTCCAGGCGACGCAGCAAAGCGACGCGCCGTTCCACGCGCCGGTTCCCGTTCGTGGTGTGTCGCCATCGAGCGATGGGATAACTTGCATTTGCCCATCAATTGCCGCATAAAGCGGCCCTTCGCCCCGCCCTCCCGTCCCGCCGCCCGCCCGCATGTCCAAACCGGTATCCAAAGTGCTCGTCATCAATGACGAGCCGTTGATCCTGCGTGAACTGCTCAAGGGCCTGAACGCCGCGGCAAGGTCGCTCGACAACCCGTTCGGCATCACCTTCGTCGGCGCCTTGACGGCCAGGGAGGGTTTGGCGCTGATCGAACGCGAAGGCGACATCCAGATCGCCATCGTCGATGACAAGTTGTACGCGGTGCAGGACACGCGCAAGCGCCGCAACGGTCACAAGGAGCCCCCACGCAACCTGCAGGTGTCGGCGCTCAAGCTGGTTCAGCGCATAACGTCGCTGCGCCCAGAGCTCGACATCTACATCCTGATCGAGAAGGAAAAGGAAGACCAGGTCGTCGACGCGCTGTTCGCCGAAGCGGTCGACGGCTACTTCTACCGCGAGGAACGCGACTACCGCGGGATGTACCGCATCCTGAATGCGCAGATTGCCGAACGCGCGCGCACACCCTTTTACGATGCGCTGAAGGCCTACGTGCTGGCAGCGAAGGACGCGTGGCACACGCCCGGACACTCGAGCGGCGACTCGATGCGCGGCAGTCCCTGGGTCAACGAGTTCTACGACTTCATGGGCGAGCACGTCTTCGACGCCGACCTGTCGGTCTCGGTCAAGGCGCTCGACTCGCTGATGGAGCCGACCGGCGTCATTGCCGAAGCGCAGCAGATGGCCGCCAAGGCGTTCGGTGCGCGACGCACCTTTTTCGCCACCAATGGCACATCGACCGCCAACAAGGTGATCCTGCAAACGCTGATCGCCCCGGGCGAAAAGCTGCTGCTCGACCGCAACTGCCACAAGTCGGTCCATCACGGCGTAGTGCTGTCAGGCGCGCGCCCCGTGTATCTCGACTCGTCGGTGAACCGCAAGTACGGCGTCTTTGGTCCGGTGCCCACGAAGACCATCATGAAGGCGATCGAGGATCACGCGGATGCCGAACTGCTGGTGCTGACGTCCTGCACCTATGATGGCCTGCGCTACAACCTCAAGCCGATCATCGACGCCGCGCACCGGCACAACATCAAGGTACTGATCGACGAAGCCTGGTATGCGCACGCACGCTTTCACCCGGCGCTGCGTCCGACTGCGCTCGAGGCCGGAGCGGACTACGCCACCCAATCGGCCCACAAGACGCTGTCGGCCCTGTCGCAGGCCGCGTACATCCATGTGAACGACCCGACCTTCAACGAACACATCTTCCGCGAAAACTTCAACATGCATACATCGACGAGTCCGATGTACAGCATGATCGCGAGCCTCGATGTGAGCCGCAAGCAGTCGGTGCTCGAGGGCTACAAGCTGCTGCAGCGGACCCTGATGCTGGCCGACGAGCTGCGCGAGCAGATCAACTCGACGGGCGTCTTCCGTGTGCTCGAGCTCGACGATCTATTGCCCGAGGAAGTCCGTGACGACGGTATCCGGCTCGATACCACCAAGGTCACGGTCGACATCTCGTCGTGCGGCATGACGGTCGACGACCTTCAGAACGAGCTCTACACGCGCTTCAACATCACGGTCGAGAAATCGACCTTCAACACGCTGACGCTGCTGCTGACGATCGGCACAACCCGTTCCAAATGCTCGCGCCTGTATGACGCACTGATGCGCATCGCACGCGAGAAACGGGCTCCGCAGCACCTTTACCGTACGCCGGACCTGCCGCCGTTCACCGAGCTGGTCTCGTTGCCGCGTGACGCCTACTACGCCACAGGGGAACTCGTGCCGCTGCTCGACGAGAACGACCAGTTGAACGGCAAGCTCGCCGGCCGCATCTGCTGCGACCAGATCGTCCCCTACCCGCCGGGCATCCCGGTGCTGGTCCCCGGCCAGCGCATCACGGCGAACATCGTCGATTATCTCGTCCGGTATCTGCGTGTGCAGAACAAGGTCGAACTGCACGGGGTCGTGTACCAGGGCTACGTGCCGTCGATACGCGTGCTGATGGACGCAGAAGAGGGCCGGCTCGCACCACTCGCCGCGCCAGCTCGAAACCGCCGCCGCGCGAAGAAGCCCGCTTCGGCGGCCTAGCCGATCAGGCGGCGCGCTGCCGCGCGCGCGTGACGAACTCCGCGCCCTTTTCCGCAATCATCAGCGTCGGCGAGTTGGTGTTGCCCGAGGTGATCGTCGGCATGATCGATGCATCGATGACCCGTAGCGCGTCGATGCCGTGGACCCGCAGTTCGGCGTCGACCACCGCGAGGGGATCGGAGGATGGACCCATTTTCGCGGTCCCGACCGGATGAAAGATCGTCGTGCCGACCTCGCCGGCAGCACGGGCCAGGTCCGCGTCGCTCTGGAACTGCGGACCGGGCATGAACTCCTGCGGCGCGTAGCGCGCCAGGGCGGCAGATGACACGATGCGGCGCGTCAGGCGCAGGGCGTCGGCGGCGATGCGTCGATCCTCCTCCGTGGCCAGATAGTTGGGCGCGATCTTCGGCGCCGCAGTCGGGTCGGCTGACCGGATCGAGATCGCGCCGCGCGAGGTCGGCTGCAGATTGCACACCGAGGCGGTGAACGCCGGAAACGGATGCAGCGGCTCGCCGAACTTGTCGAGCGACAGCGGCTGCACGTGGTATTCGACATTCGGGCCGTTGCCGGTCAGCGCTGGACATCGCAAACGCGCCGAGCTGGCTCGGACTCATCGTCAGCGGACCCCGCCGGGTAAAGGCGTATTGCAGCGCCATGCCCAGCTTGGCGAAGGGATTGGACGCCAGCGTATTGAGCGTGCGCACGCCCTGCACCTTGAACGCCATGCGCAGCTGCAGATGGTCCTGCAGATTGGCACCGACTCCGGACAGGTCGCGCTGGACCGGAATTCCGAGAGTGCCGAGCAGTGCCGCGGGACCGACGCCCGACAACTGCAGCAGTTGCGGCGAGGCGACGGCGCCCGCGGCCAGGATCACCTCGCCCCGGGCCGCAATTCGGGCCGGCTGGCCATCGCGAACGATCTCGACACCGACACAACGCCGGCCTTCGAGAAGCAGGCGCGACGCCTGGGTCGCGGTGAACACCGACCAGGTTCGATCGATTCATGACCGGCCGCAGGAATGCACGCGCCGTGTTCCAGCGCACTCCGCGGCGCTGGTTCACATCGAAGTACCCGCAACCGAAGTTGTCGCCGCGATTGAAGTCATCGTTCGCTGGTATCCCGTGCTCCGCCGCCGCGGCACGGAATGCGTCGAGGATCTCCCATTGAACGCGCGGCTTCTCGACCCGCCATTCGTTGCCGGCGCCGTGCAGCGCATCCGCGCCGCCGTAGTAGTCCTCGTGGCGAGTGAAGTACGGCAGCACGTCGTCCCAGCCCCATCCGGGATTCGCGCCATGGCCGTCACCGTCGCGCCAGCCGTCGTAGTCCTGGCGCTGGCCGCGCATGTAGATCATGCCGTTGATCGATGAACAGCCGCCCAGCACCCGGCCACGCGGGTACCGGATCGCGCGCCCGTTGAGGCCGGGCTCGGGCTCGGTCGCGAAACACCAGTCGGTGCGCGGATTGCCGATGCAGTAGAGGTAGCCGACCGGGATGCGGATCCAAAGGTAGTCATCGTTGCCGCCCGCCTCGAGGAGCGCCACGCGGCAGCCCGGATCGGCCGACAGCCGGTTCGCCAGCAGGCACCCGGCGGTGCCGGCACCGACGATGACGATATCGAACTCACCAAGTGCGGCGGACCTGCTGGTCATGCGGACGACGTCTTTCCCTATAATCCTGCAAACGCGGCTGCTACTCCCCAGCGCCGCGTTTTTTCTTTCCGCCACGGCACGGAGTGCGAACGATGACGCACCTGATGAACACCTACAACCGGCTCCCGGTCGCCTTCACCCACGGCCAGGGTGCACGGCTCTTCGACGAGCAGGGCAAAGAATATCTCGATGCGCTGGCTGGCATCGCCGTCAACGGCCTCGGCCACGCGCATCCGCGCCTGGTCGCCGCGCTGACTGAGCAGGTCGGTCGACTGATCCACACGTCGAACATCTACCGTGTGCGCGAGCAGGAACAGCTCGCCGACCGCCTGTGCGCGCTGTCGGGTCTGCAGGAAGTCTTCTTCGGCAACTCCGGATCCGAGGCCAACGAAGGCGCACTGAAGCTCGTGCGCCTGTATGGCCACAAGAACGGCGAGCCCGAGGCGCAGACGATCGTCATGGAGCGCGCCTGGCACGGACGCACGCTCGCAACGCTCGCGGCCACGGCCAGCGACAAGGCACGCAAGGGCTTCGAGCCGCTGCCGAGCGGATTCATCCGCGTCCCGTACAACGACATCGGCGCGGTCGAGCGGGCGGCCGCCGCCGATGCGCGCGTTCGCGCTGTCTGGATCGAGGTGCTGCAGGGCGAAGGCGGCATCCAGGTCGCGAATCTCGACTACGTGCGCGCGTTGCGTCGCCTGTGCGACGAACGCGGCTGGCTGCTGATGATCGACGAAGTACAAAGTGGCATCGGACGCACCGGCAAGTGGTTCGCCCACCAGTGGGCCGGCATCACGCCTGACGTGATGACACTTGGCCAAGGGATTGGGTTCCGGCGTGCCGATCGGCGCGCTGCTGACCGGCGGCCGTGCGGCTGGCGTGTTCGGTCCGGGCCAGCACGGCACGACGTTCGGTGGCGGCCCACTTGCGATGCGAGCCGGCATCGAGACACTGGCGATCATCGAGTCGGAAGGACTGATGGCCAACGCCGTTGCCCAGGGCGACCGCATCCGCGCCGGACTGAAGCGCGAGCTGGCGGGCGTTGCCGGCATCGTCGAGATCCGAGGCATGGGACTGATGATCGGCGTCGAACTCGACCGGCCCTGCGGTGACCTGGTCAAGCAGGCGCTCGCGGCCGGTTTGCTGATCAATGTCACGCAGGACAAGGTCATCCGGATGCTGCCGCCGCTGATCCTGAGTGCCGCCGAGGCTGACCTGATCGTCGATCGGCTGGCTCCGGTGATCCGCGCCTTCCTCGTGCCGGCGGCGCGCGCCGCCTGAATCCGTGGCCGAAGCGATCCGCCACTTCCTGCAGTTCCGCGACTTCTCGCGCGCGGAGCTCGAGTGGGTGTTCGAGCGCACGCGTGTCATCAAGGAACGTTTCAAGCGCTACCAGTTCTACCAGCCACTTCGTGACCGGACGCTGGCGATGGTGTTCGAGAAAGCGTCGACGCGGACGCGCGTTTCGTTCGAGGCCGGCATGTACCAGTTGGGTGGCTCGGTGATCCATATCACCACCGGCGACTCGCAGCTTGGTCGCGCCGAGCCGATCGAGGACACGGCGCGCGTGATCTCGCGCATGGTCGACCTCGTGATGATCCGCACCTACGAACAGTCCAAGATTGAGCGCTTCGCCGAGTTTTCGCGCGTGCCGGTGATCAACGGACTGACGAACGAATACCACCCGTGCCAGATCCTGGCCGACATCTACACATGGCTCGAGCATCGTGGACCCATCACGGGCCGTACCGTGGCGTGGATCGGCGATGCCAACAACATGGCCTACACCTGGATCGAGGCGGCCCGGCTGCTCGGCTTCCGTGTCAACGTCTCGACGCCGCCGGGGTATGCGCTCGATGCGCGGCTTGCGCCGGCCGGCGACCACATCGCGGTCCATGCCGACCCGATGGACGCCGCGCGCGGCGCCGACCTGGTGACGACCGATGTCTGGACCAGCATGGGCTACGAGACCGAGAACGAGGCGCGTCGCGTCGCGTTCGCCGACTGGTGCGTAGACGAGGACATGATGCGCGTGGCCCACCCCGACGCACTCTTCATGCATTGCCTGCCGGCGCATCGCGGCGAGGAAGTCACCGCCGCGGTTATCGACGGCCCCCAGTCCGTCGTCTGGGACGAGGCAGAAAATCGCCTGCATGCACAGAAGGCGCTGATGGAATATCTGTTGCTCGGCCGCGAGGTCGAGTAGCTCACCGACTCACGCGCGCCGGCGGCGCGCCTTCGCCAGCGATCCACCATGTCCACCATCCTGCAACACCTGCCCGTCGGCCAGAAGGTCGGCATTGCCTTTTCCGGCGGACTCGACACCAGCGCCGCGCTGCTGTGGATGCGCAGGAAGGGCGCGATTCCGTGTGCGTATACCGCCAATCTCGGGCAGCCCGACGAACCCGACTACGACGAAATCCCGCGACGTGCGCTCGAGTACGGCGCCGAAAAGGCTCGACTGGTCGACTGCCGCGCGCAGCTGGTCACCGAGGGTATCGCCGCGCTTCAATGCGGCGCCTTTCACATCTCGACCGCCGGCCTCACCTACTTCAACACGACGCCGATCGGCCGCGCAGTGACCGGCACGCTGCTGGTCACCGCGATGAAGGAGGATGACGTCCATATCTGGGGTGACGGCAGCACCTACAAGGGCAACGACATCGAGCGCTTCTACCGCTACGGGCTGCTCGCCAATCCGTCACTGAAGATCTACAAGCCCTGGCTCGATCAGGACTTCATCGACGAACTCGGCGGGCGCGCCGAAATGTCGGAGTTCATGAAGCAGGCCGGCTTTGCGTACAAGATGTCGGCCGAGAAGGCGTACTCGACCGACTCGAACATGCTCGGTGCCACGCACGAGGCCAAGGATCTCGAGTACCTGGCCAGCAATGTGCGCATCGTGCAGCCGATCATGGGCGTGGCCTTCTGGCGCGATGACGTGACCATCAAGCGCGAAGAGGTCACCGTGCGCTTCGACGAAGGCCAGCCGGTCGCCCTCAACGGCATCGAGTTCACCGATCCGGTCGAGCTGATGCTCGAAGCCAATCGCATCGGCGGCCGTCACGGCCTGGGCATGTCGGACCAGATCGAAAACCGCATCATCGAGGCCAAGAGCCGCGGCATCTACGAGGCGCCGGGACTGGCGCTGCTGTTTATCGCCTACGAGCGACTGCTGACCGGCATCCATAACGAGGACACGATCGAGCAGTATCGCGACAACGGCCGCCGACTCGGCCGCCTGCTCTACCAGGGCCGCTGGTTCGATCCGCAGGCGATCATGCTGCGCGAGACCGCACAGCGCTGGGTCGCGAGCGCGATCACCGGCGAGGTGGCGCTCGAGCTGCGGCGCGGCAACGACTACTCAATCCTCAATACCGAGTCGCCCAACCTGACCTACAAGCCCGAGCGCCTGACGATGGAAAAGGGCGAGTCGAGCTTCTCGCCGCAGGATCGGATCGGGCAGCTGACGATGCGCAATCTGGACATCACCGACACGCGCGACAAACTGATGACCTATGCGAAGGCCGGCCTGCTGTCGGGCCCGTCGGGCACTACGCTGCCGGGCCTGACGAACGAGGTCAAGAAGAAGTAGTCGATCGCCTAGAGCGGAGTGGGTGCAGACATCGTCCCCGCGTCTGCGTGCACTGATGGCGACGCGATGTCGGTCCCGGTCACGGCATGAGCGTCACAAGCCTTTTGGATGAATGCATGGCGAAGGTTTTGGTGCCACAGTGAAACCGTTCGTGGCCGCCGGTGCTCTGCGCGTTCTCCTCACCGCAAGCGAGCTCTCCGACCGGCGGCTGCGACGACTGCCTAGGTTGCAGCGAAATTCTGGCCCGCTTCGGCGGGCCTTTTTTTGTCGCGCACCGCCTCGCTCAGACGATGGCTGGCTCGGGCTCCAGTGCGACTCCGAATTTCTGCCGGACCTGCTCCTGCACCTCGCGCGCCAGTTCCAGCACCTCCCGACCCGTCGCACCGCCCCGATTCACGAGGACCAGCGCCTGCTTCTCGTACACCGCGGCCTGTCCTCGCGCATGGCCCTTCAGTCCGCAGGCATCGATGAGCCACCCGGCGGCGAGCTTGCAGCGGCCACCGCCGATGTCGTAGCTCACCAGCGACGGAAATTTTTCCCGCAACTGGTCGCGGGTCGCGCGCGGCACGATCGGGTTCTTGAAGAAACTCCCCGCGTTGCCTATGAGCGCCGGGTCCGGCAGCTTGCGACGCCGGATCGCAACGACGGCATCAAATACATCGCGCGGCCGCGGGTCGACGCACTGACGCGTCTTCAACTCGTTTTCCACGTCGGCATAGCCGGCGACCGGTTGCCAGTCGACCGGCAACGCCAGCGTGACATCGAGCACGACATAGCGTCCGGGTTCGTGCTTGAAAACGCTGTCGCGATAGCCGAAGCGACACTGTTCGGCGTCGAGCGTGACCTTGGCGTGGCTGGCACTGTCGTACGCGTCGAGTGACTCGAATCGTTCGGCCAGCTCGACGCCGTAGGCTCCGATGTTCTGGATCGGTGCTGCACCGACGTTGCCCGGGATCAGCGCGAGGTTCTCCAGTCCCGGCAGACCCAGTTCCAGCAGCCGCTCGACCGTGGCGTGCCAGTTCTCGCCGGCACCGATGCGCACCCGATGCTGACCTTTGTGCGGTCCGAGTACTTCGATGCCCATGATCTCGACTTTGATCACCAGGCCGTCGAAATCATCGGTGAACAGTACGTTGCTGCCGCCCCCGAGGACCAGCCGCGGCATCGCGCGACAGCGCGGATCCTCAACCAGGCCGACGAGTTCCTCGATCGACGTGACGCGCGCGAAGTGGGCGGCGCGTGCCTCGACCCCGAAGGTGTTGTACGGCCGAAGCGAGACGTCGGTTTCGATGCGCATGGGCATCGGGGGATTGTAGGGGCGTGCGCATAGACTTCCGCTGCGATCAAGCTCCGGAGAAGGTTCATGCCGTCATTCGATGCCGTCTGCAAGCCCGATATGGTCGAAGTGCGCAACGCGACCGACCAGGCCAACAAGGAGATCAGCAATCGGTTCGACTTCAAGGGCTCGGACGCGCGCATCGAGATGAAGGAGTTCGAACTGACCGCGTTCGCCGACGACGACTTCAAGCTCGGGCAGGTGCGCGACGTGCTGACGGCGAAGATGGCCAAGCGCGGTGTCGACGTGCGGCTGCTGGATCTCGGCAAGCCGGAGAAGATGTCCGGCGACAAGCTGAAGCAGGCGATCAAGGTCCGTAACGGCATCGAATCGACGCTCGCCAGGAAAATGGTCGCGCTGGTCAAGGAGAGCAAGCTCAAGGTCAGCGCAAGCATCCAGGGCGATACGGTGCGCATCAGCGGTGCCAAGAGGGACACCTTGCAGGAGGTCATTGCGCTGCTGCGTTCGCAGATCACCGAGGTTCCGCTGACCTTCGACAACTTCCGCGATTGAGCCGCCGGCCAGCGGTCGCCGGCGACCGCTGTTCCGCGCGGGCGACAACCCTGCCCCGCTCGGCGCCGGGCGCGCACCGCTCACTCCGCCCGCGATTGAATCAGGCGACCGCCACGCCTACCGTTACTTGCATGACGCACGCGCGCTCAATCGACCGCGAGAGTCGACCAACGGTCCCGATGAACCGGAGTGAAATCGACTACCCTGAATACGGTATGCGAACGACCCCCTCTCGCTTCAGTGCCTTCACCGGTAATGTCGAGTCGCCCTTCGAGGCAAGTCCGACGGCAGGCCCGGCATACGACCGTGCGGTCGAGTCGACAATCGAGCAGCGCTACCCGGAGGTCACTCGATCACTGACCCTGCTCTGGGGTCACCCGGAGATGAATCAGTACTTCGAGAAAGTCTGGAGCGGACAGGACCCGGCTCTGAATCTCGATCCACACGCCATGTCCGAGCTGATGCTGCTCGCCGCCGTGCACCAGCGCGTGTGCCCGTACGTGCCAGCCAAGAAGGTCGAAGACCTGTACGGGGCCGGTCGCTGGGCCGACACCTGGAAACCCGCGCGGCTGCGCGGCTAGCACACCCCTCGGTCAGTCACGCGCGGCGCGCAGCCAGCGGTCATACAGGTGTGCCGCGACCCGATACATGTGGGCCGCCCGCACTTCGACACGATCGACCATGGACTCCGGTGA
Organism: uncultured beta proteobacterium; assembly: GCA_963724365.1. Lineage (GTDB taxonomy): Bacteria > Pseudomonadota > Gammaproteobacteria > Burkholderiales > Burkholderiaceae_F > JALORV01. Next base: position 514,486 of record CAVRUR010000013.1, read on the forward strand.
CTGCACCGCCGGGCCGCCCGTGCGTCGGCGCTCTGCATCGACCTCGTGCGCTGCGACCGGATCGGCCGCCCACCGTCGCACGAGCTCAGGCGTCATCTCGATGTGGAACTGCATGCCGATGTGCGCATAACCCGGCCGCTCGATGAGATAGGCCTGGTTCGCGCACCAGGTTCCCGTGAGCAGGCGCCGCGCATCGGCCGGCAGTTCGAAGGTATCGCTGTGCCACTGGAAGAATTCGACGCCCGCAGCATCGTCCCCGAGCCATTCGCGTGCGAGCGCCGCGTCGTCGACCGCGACCGATCCCCAGCCCATCTCCACGTGCGGCGCACGCGTGACTGAACCGCCCGAGCGCACGCGCGAGCAGTTGCCCACCGAGGCAATGCCCGATGACCGGAACGCCCCGCGCATCGGCATCGCGGATCAGCGCCAGTTCGGCTTCGATCCACTGCAGATCGTCGTTCACGCTCATGTTGCCGCCGAGCGAACACAGGCCCGCATACGGCGCCGACGAGTCGGGCAGCGGATCGCCGGCATGCAGGCGGATCAGCTCGAATAGGATCGGCCGCGGGCCCGCAGATGCTGCTCGAAGTTGCCGGGCGCGACATCGGCCTCGTGCTGGATGATCGCGATAGGTTTCATGCCGGCCGTTTCGAGCGCCGCACGGGGCAGTCAGGGCACCTGGGACTTGTGCGCCGGCGACAGGATCGCGCCGTAGCGCCGCCGAATTGCCGCAGCGACACCGGCAGTATCGAGCCCGCACTCCTTCAGTAACAGCGTCGGATCGCCGTGATCGACAAATCGGTCGGGCAAGCCCAGCTGCAACACCGGAAGTTTCGGGTCGGACGCCGCCAGCGCCTCCAGCACGGCGCTACCGGCGCCGCCCATGACGGCGTTCTCCTCCAGCGTGACCAGCGCATCGTGCGAACGCGCGAGTTGCTGCACCAGCGCGACATCCAGCGGCTTGACGAAGCGCATGTTCGCCACAGTCGCGTCGAATTCCTCGGCCACGGCCAGTGCCGGCGCAACCATCGAACCGAACGCGAGCAGTGCGATGCGATGGCCGGCGCGCGCCTTGCCGATGCGACGAATCTCGCCGCGGCCGATCGGCAGTGCCTTTATCTCCTGCTCGAGCGGCACGCCCGGGCCGGTGCCGCGCGGATAGCGCACCGCCGCGGGCGCGTCGCACATCAGCGCCGTATGCAGCATCTGGCGACATTCGTTTTCATCCGACGGAGCCATGACGACCATGTTCGGTATGCAGCGCAGGTACGACAGATCGAAGGCACCGTGGTGCGTGGCGCCGTCGGCGCCGACCAGGCCGCCGCGGTCCAGGGCGAACACGACGGGCAGGTTCTGCAACGCCACGTCGTGGATGAGCTGGTCGTAGGCGCGCTGCAGGAATGTCGAATAGATCGCGACCACCGGACGCATGCCGTCGCATGCCAGTCCGGCCGCAAAGGTGACCGCGTGCTGCTCGGCAATGCCGACATCGAAATAGCGGTCCGGGAACTCCTGCTCGAAGCGCACCATGCCCGAGCCCTCGCGCATCGCAGGCGTGATGCCGACGACGCGTGCATCCGCCGTGGCTGCATCGACCAGCCAGTCGCCGAAGATCTGCGTGTAGCTGGGCTTGCTCGCCGCGGCCTTGGTGATCCCGACCTGGGGATCGAACTTGCCCGGACCGTGATACAGCACCGGGTCGGCTTCGGCGAGCTTGTAACCCTGGCCCTTGCGCGTGACCACGTGCAGGAACTGCGGACCGCGCAGCTCCTTCAGGTTCTGCAACGTCGGGATCAGCGAGTCGAGGTCGTGGCCGTCGATCGGGCCGATGTAATTGAGACCGAATTCCTCGAACAGCGTCCCGGGCACCACCATGCCCTTGGCGTGCTCTTCGAGCTTGCGCGCCAGCTCGAACACCGGCGGAAAGTTCTTCAGTACCTGCTTGCCGGCCTGCTTGGCTGCCGCATAGAAGCGCCCGCTCATCAGGCGCGCGAGATAGCGGTTGAGCCCGCCCACCGCCGGCGAGATCGACATGTCGTTGTCGTTGAGCACCACCAGCAGGCGGATGTTTTCGGTCACGCCGGCGTTGTTCAGCGCCTCGAACGCCATGCCGGCACTCAGAGCGCCGTCGCCGATGACTGCGATCGAGTGCCGCTCGACGCCCTGGTTGCGTGCCGCCACGGCCATGCCGAGCGCCGCCGAAATCGACGTCGACGAATGCGCGGTGCCGAAGGTGTCGTACTCGCTTTCGGAACGGCGCGGAAAGCCCGACATGCCGCCGTACTGGCGCAGCTTGGCCATCCCTTCACGGCGTCCGGTCAGGATCTTGTGCGCGTAGGTCTGGTGGCCGACGTCCCAGACGATGCGATCGTCCGGCGTGCTGAACACGTAGTGCAGCGCGATGGTCAGTTCGACGGTGCCGAGGTTGGAACTGAGGTGGCCGCCGGTCTTCGACACCGACTCGAGCAGGTACTGGCGCAGCTCGTCCGCCAGTGCCGGCAGCTGTGCGCGCTCGAGGCGGCGCAGGTCGCTCGGCGTATCGATCGATTGCAGCAGCGACGTCATGAACGATTCAGTGGTTGCGGCACACGATCAGGTCGGCCAGGTCCCGCAGCCGGGTCGCACGCGGCCCGATGCCCGCAATCGCTTCGAGCGCCTGCGCGCGCAGGCGCAGGCTGAATGCGCGGGCGGCCTCCAGACCCAGCGCGGAAACGTAGGTCGGCTTGCTCTGCGCGGCGTCCTTACCGGCCGTCTTGCCGAGATCGTCGGTGCTGCTCTCGACGTCGAGCACGTCGTCGACGACCTGGAATGCAAGACCGATCGCATCGCCATAGCGCGACAGCGCTTCGCGCGTGCACTCCGTCAGCATCGACGCCTGGCCGGACAGCGCACCCATCAGCACCGAGGCGCGCAGCAGGGCCCCGGTCTTCATGCGGTGCATGCGCTCGAGTTCCGGCAACTCGAGACGTCTGTCCGACCGCGGCCAGGTCGATCGCCTGTCCGCCGCACATGCCCTGGGTTCCGGCCGCATGCGCCAGCTCGCGCATCAGCGACGCCGTCTGGGATGCCGGCAACGAACCGTCGGCGAGGATCTTGAAGGCTTCGGCCTGCAGTGCATCGCCGGCGAGCATGGCCGTGGCCTCGTCGAAGGCGACATGCACCGTGGGCTTGCCCCGGCGCAGCACGTCGTTGTCCATGCAGGGCAGGTCGTCGTGCACCAGCGAATAGGCGTGCACGTACTCGACCGCCAGCGCGGCGCGGTCGAGCGCCTCGCGTCGGCTGCGGTCACTTCGCCGGCCGCGTACACAAGCAACGGGCGCACGCGCTTGCCGCCACCGAGCACGGCGTAGCGCATCGCGGCATGCAGTCGCTGCGGCACACTTTCTGCGCGTCGGCAGCAGGTCGGCCGCGGCCGCCTCGAAGCGCTCGCTGGCATCTTGCATCCAGTGCGCAAACGCTTCCGGGATCGGACTGCCGGGAGCGATCGCCGCGGTCGCTGTCATGAGCCGGCGCCCTTGAGGTCGGCCGGATTGAGCGGCTTCAGCAGGTCGCCTTCGAGCTGCTTGATGTCCAGTTCCGCCTGCGCCAGGCGCGCCTGGCAGAACCGCGCCAGTTCGGCGCCGCGCCGATAGGCCGCGATCGACTCGTCGAGCGTCAGCTCGCCGGACTCCATGCGCCGCACCAGCGCATCGAGTTCGTCGAGCGCCTGCTCGAATGTCGGTGGCTGCGGCAGCGTGCTTGGGAGGCATCGGGGTCGAGTCAGTACAAATGGGACGAGGCGCGGATTCTAGAGCAGCGGCGCGGTCATCCTCGGCGCCGGCACCGGCCGCCCGGCTCTCTAGAATGGCGCCGATGAGCGCGCTCTGGATGCTGGTGGCGGCAGTGCTGTTTCTCGGTCATGGGCGCCATGGTCAAGGTCGCCATCCAGCAGTACGGCGTGCTCGAGGTCGTGTTCTATCGCTCGCTGATCGGCGTGGTGGGCTTGTATGCCTTCGTCCTATGGCGCCGCGAGACGCTTGCCACGCCGGTGGCGAAGCACCCACCTGACGCGCGGCGTGGTCGGCACCGCTGCGCTCGTCGCTCTGGTTCTATGCCACCGGCGCGCTGCCGCTCGGCACGGCGATGACACTGAACTACACCTCGCCGCTCTTCCTGGCGGCGCTCGCCGTCGGCGGCGCGCTGCGCGCCGGTGACCGCGTCGACTGGCGACTGGTGGCGGCGATCCTGGTCGGCTTCGTCGGCGTCGTGTTGCTGCTGCAGCCGACCTACTCGGACGACCAGGCGATCGCGTCGGCCGCCGGGCTGGTGTCGGGCGTGCTGTCGGCCATCGCCTACTGGTACGTGCGCACGCTCGGAAAGCTCGGCGAGCCCGAATGGCGCACGGTGTTCTACTTCGCGCTGTCGGGCACCGTGCTCGGTTTCATCGGTACCGTGATCGGCGGGTTCTCGCCGCACGATGCGCGCGGTCTGGCGCTGCTGGTCGGAGTCGGCGTCACCGCCACGCTGGCGCAGCTCGCGATGACGCGCGCCTACGCCTACGGTCACACGCTGGTCGTCGCCAACCTGCAGTTCGCGGCGGTCGTGGCCGCGTCACTGATCGGCATCGCCGCGTTTGGCGATCACATTCCGCTGGTCGGCTGGATCGGCATCGCGACCATCATCGTGAGCGGCGTCACCTCGACGGTGCTGATCGCGCGCCAGCGCGTTGCCGCTGTCCGGCCGATCCGAAGCCAACCCACTCCCGCGAGTGAGTCACTGATGACGATCCGTACACACCCTGATTTCCGCCGCGGAGTTGCAGCAGAAGCTCGCCGATCCGCAATGGAAGATCTTCGACGTGCGCCATGACCTGTTCGATCTCGAGGCCGGCCTGCGCGCCTATCGGGCCGGCCACATGCCGGGCGCGCGGTTCGCCAGCATCGACAATGACCTGTCGGGCGCGAAGACGGGCAGCAACGGACGCCATCCGCTGCCGCCACGCGATGCGCTGGTCGAGCGCTTCCGCGCCTGGGGCATCGACAACTCGACGCAGATCGTCGCCTACGACGCGCAGGGCGGGCAGTTCGCCGCGCGACTGTGGTGGCTCTCGCGCTGGCTCGGGCACCGTGCTGTCGCGGTGCTCGACGGCGGTTGGCCGGCGTGGCTGGCCGCCGGCGGCGCCATGGACTCCGTTGTGCCGCCGCCGACGCGCAGCCACTTCACCGATCGGAATCCCTGGTCAGGGTCAGTCGACGCACGCGAAGTGCTGGCGGCGTTTGGCATGCATGCGCGGCTGCTCGTCGACGCGCGCATGCCGGAGCGCTATCGCGGCGAGCAGGAGCCGATCGATCCCGTGGCCGGCCATATTCCCGGCGCGCGTGAACCGCGCCGTGGCAGCAGAACCTGACGAGCGGACCAGCGCTTCAAGTCGTCGACGCGAATTGCGCGCCGAGTTCGACACGCTGCTGGGCGGCCGCGCCCCCAATCAGCGTGACGCACCAGTGCGGTTCCGGCGTCACCGCCTGCCACACGTGTTGGCGATGGAAGTGGCGGGACTGCCGGGCTCGGCGCTCTATTCGGGCTCGTGGAGCGAGTGGATCGCCGATCCGTCGCGACCGATCCGCACCGGCGCGGAACCGTAGCAAACGTGGCGCTGCACGCGAGCCGCGAGCCATTCGCTCGCTCGCGCATCGCGTCGTGGCCCGCTTCTCAGTGCGCGCTGAAGCGCGCCGGTCGCCAGCGCAGCGATGACGCACGCCCGACCAGCACCAGTCCCACTTCGGGCAGCGACTTGGCGAGTGACGAACGACGCATCATCTCCGGCAGCAGGTCCGACAGCGCGATGTAGATGAAGCTCGCGGCCGCGATCGCCAGCGCGTACGGCAGCAGCGACTGCATCGCCTCGAGCACGAAGTAGCCGATCACGCCGCCGAGCACGGCCGACAGGCCCGAGATCAGGTTGAAGACAAACGCGCGCTTGCTCGTGAATCCGGCATTCAGCAGGATCATGAAGTCGCCGACTTCGTGCGGGATTTCGTGCGCCATCACCGCCAGCGTTGCGATGATGCCCGAGCTTGCACATCGACCAGGAACGCGCCGGCGATGACGACGCCGTCGGCGAAATTGTGGAAGGCGTCACCGACCAGGATCGGCACGCCGCCGCGCCCCGCCTCGTGCGCGTCGTGCCCATGCTCGTGATGATGGTGATCGCCCTCGTGATGATGGGTGTGGTGGATCAGCGCCAGCTTCTCGAGCAGGAAGAAGCCGAGGATGCCGGCCAGCAGGGCCCAACCGAGCGCGTGCGGGATCGGCCTCGCTGTGGAACGCCTCCGGCAGCAGGTGCGTGACCGCAGTCGCCAGCAGCAGACCGGCGGACACCGGCACGAGCCGGTCGACCACCTGCGACAGGTAGCGGAAACTCAGGATCGCGGCCAGCCCGATCGACAGCAGCGTCGACACCAGGTTGGCGGGGACGATGTAGCCGAGCGTGCTCATCGCTGTGCGCAATGCCGGTGAGCCGGCTGGACGGTGCGCCCAATGCAAAGGGGCGCGACTGAGCGCGCCCCTTGACTCTTGCGACTAGCGTAGCAGGGCTGTCAAGCCCTGCCCGCGTGCTGCGTTACGCCAGGTACTGCTTGAACCACGCCGTCAGCCGCTTCCAGCCGTCTTCGGCCGGGCTCCTTGCGGTAGACTCGCCGATAGTCCGCGTGAAATGCGTGCGGTGTGTCCGGGTAGATGACGATTTCGCTGCGGCGTGTTGCCCGCCGCCTTCAGCGCGACCCGCATCTTTTCCAGCTGTGTCGTTCGGGATGCCGCCGTCGGCACCGCCGTACAGACCCAGCATCGGCGCCTTGATGCGACGCCGCCCTGTCGATCGCGCCCTTGTCCCCCGGGAAGTAGCCGCGCGCGACGGTGCCGTACCAGGCGACACCGGCCGCCAGCGTTCGGATTGTGTGCGGCGTACATCCAGACGATCCGGCCACCCCAGCAGAACCCGGTGATACCCAGCTTGCCGCCGCCGCCATTCTTCGCAGCCCACGCGGCGGCCGCATCGAGGTCGGCCATGACCTGCGCATCGGGCGTCTTGGCAACGATGTTCGTATCAGGGACTGGACATCGCTCATCTTGGACGCGTCACCCTGCCGTGCGAAGAGTTCCGGTGCGATCGCGAGGTAACCCAGCTTGGCGAGCCGGCGGCAGACGTCCTTGATGTGCTCGTGCACGCCGAAGATCTCCTGACACCACCAGCACGATCGGCAGGCCCGGTCTTGCCGGCCGGCTGCGCGCGGTACGCCGACCATCTCGCCACCGGCGACGGGAATCCTCACTTCCCCGGCCGTCAGTCCCTGCGTGTCGGTGGTGATCATTGTCTGTGCCTGCACCGGCAGCACCGCCGCCGCAAAGCCCGCGCCAAGCGAAGTCTTGACGAATCCGCGACGGTCGAGGCGCAGCGGCGGCTGCAGGCTGTCGAGATCGGGCCTCAAATCGTAAGTCGTTGGATCGGAATCTTCCATTGTCTGTTGTCACCGGCGCGAAGAGCCGAGAGGTTATCGATGTGACGGCAACATTGAATGCGTACAAACCCGGGCAGTAAGGCGCGCACCGCGCTTCCGGCCGAGCCGCACTGCCTCAGAGCCGAGAGACATGGAGAAGTTCAACATCCACTGACTATGGTGTCACTTCGCGACATGGACCACGGTGCTGGCCGATATCAGGTGCGCGACAATGTCATCGACACAGCCGAGGCACGCAAGCGCATCGCCAGTGAATGATTGCAGGCCGCTCAAACGAACTGCTCACGCTGCCGTGTCGGGCTTGACGTTCACGGCAATTCGACCAGGGTTGCGAAGATCGTCGGCCCATATGGTGACCTCTACAGGACCGACTGGAACTTCGAGCTCCAGCACACGCTGTAACTGCGAAGTCACTATCGCCACCTTGCCACCAGACACGCCAATTACTCCAAAGAAGATCCGCAGCAAATCCGGCGGCGCAACGCCTCCAAGATCCAGCGAGATATCAGTGTCACCGTCGGCGTCAGCCCGAGTTCCAACAGAAACACATGTGTCTGACGACGCTGTCAGTTCGCCGTCGATATACGAAGGAATCACAACATCCTTGTTTGTCGGATCGAACACGAACAGGATCGCATTCGGTGGACTAAGAACAGCATTGAGCATCAGTTATTTGCCCTCTTGACCAGTTCCTGAAGCGTCTCACCACCTTGACGACGCATACAGTCGATGCAATGCGGGAGGAACTCCCTTGTCTCCCCAAGCGCTTGTGGCGGCTGATGATCAACGACTGCATTGCCACTTTTCGTTCCAGGACTCTTCGTCCCGCACGTGTGGCAACCGTTCTTCTCCATCAAAGCATTGACTTGCTTCTGCTCGGCGGCAGTGGGCTTGTCCATGTGACCAGGGATCGATTCCTTGCGAACGGCCCCGGTTTGAGCGTTGCCCCTTTTGCCGCAAACTCTGCGCCGGCCTCAGCCGCCCGTCCCACCTTAGCGGCCTGCTCGACTCTTTGCGTCGCCGCGACCGAGTGCTCAACCGCGCGCGCCGCTTTCCAAGGCAACGCCGGCACCCGGTATTGGGCTGGCAACGCCAACGATACTCAAGCCCACGTCGACCAGTGCACCGGCTACACCCGATCCGGAATAGACCGCTACGCCAAGCTTGCCAAGGTCGTAAACGAGGAACACGACGTCGAGTGGGCTGTGGCCGTCGCGATCTACGTAGCGATGCGGATTGTTCGCCGCGTACGCGTAGCGATTGAGACCGTTGACGTCGTCCGAGTTGACCTCGGCTGAGTCAACACCCATGAATCTCCCCAGCACCGGGTCGTAGTACCGAGCCCCCATGTACGAGAGCCCGGTACTCGGATCGAAGGGCTGGCCCGCGATCCACAGCTTGTTGTCCACGGCCGCAGGCGGATTGCTCAGGCGCTCGCCATAGGGCCGGTATCTCTCCTTCCAGACCAGGTTGCCGGAACCATCTGTCGCCATGACCGGCGTACCGGAATTGTCGTTGTGGAAATACGTGATCGTCTGGCTGATCGCGGCAAGCTAGTCAGCAGCCCCGTGATCAGCGTCGCAAGCAGCACTGCATAGCGATTGACTCGCATGATGTCGCTCCTACCGGGTCATGGCCGCCGCGCCCGGGACAGGCGGCGTACTGGGGTTGGTGCAAGGCGGATCGATGCCAACCAAAGTCGACTGCTGAATTGACACGGTTCGGGTGCCGATACTGGTGCGTTGCGGGCATCGCCGGAGTACTCCACGGTGATCTGGTAGGTACCCGCGCTATATCGATTGCTCGGGAACTGTGCAATCCCCTGAGCCGAAATTGCCACGACAGGCTGCAATTTCTTGTTCGGTGCAATGAGCTTCGCAGTGCCAGTCGGCGAGTTCCCTGAAACGACAGCAGAAATGATGACGCAGTGCCTGTTGTTGATCCAATCGGGCAAGGGGTTTATGGCCGTCGTCGTAGGGAATTTGCTAAGCACTGATAGCACCACTGGAGCCGAGACGCTGCTGTTGTTGTAGGCGTCACCGACATAGGTTGCACTGATCGAACGACTGCCCGTCGTTGCAAAGCTGCTGTTCAGTGTTGCCACCCCCAAGCTCAGGGGCGCACTACCAAGAGGTGTGGCGCCGTCACTGAAGTTCACTTGCCCGGTCGGGCTGATTCCCGTAACAGACGCCCTCAGCGCGACCGATTCGCCGACCACGGCGGGATTTGGCAAGACAGTCAACAATGTGCTGGATGATGCCTTCGGGATGACGCTCAAACTCACCGCGGTAGCCGTGCTTGTTCCGTTCGCGCTGTCGCCACCATAGCTCGCCGTGAGCGATCGAGTGCCCACCACCGGGAAACTCGCCATATAGACGGCCCGACCTCCGGACAGTGAAACGCTCGCCAGCGTGGTGGAGCCGTCCTTGAACACCACGAGTCCCGTCGGATTGCTGCCCGAGACTGTGGCAGTCAGCGTTACCGCTTGATTAACAACCGCGGGATTCGGTGCAGCGGTCAATGCCGTCGACGTAGTGGCCACGCCGTCTGACGTGCGCTTCTGCGCAATCCTCTTGCCGCCAAGGTAGATGTACTCGACCAGCAGGTTTTGTTGACTAGGCGTGTACTCGGCCAGCAGATTGCCGTTCGAGGCGTAAATCTCATAGGACTTGGCGCCGGCCTTGGTCGTCACCACACGTTGATTCAGGCCGTCGTACCCGTACTCGATCTTTGTCGACGGATTGGAGCAATTCACGCAGCGGAGATTCGGAGCACCATCATAGGCGTAGGTGGCAGTGCCGGCAGATGTGACGTTGCCGTAGGCGTCGTATCCGAACGAAGACGATCGCGATCCGGACACGCTTGCCAATCGGTTCGCACCGTCGTAGATGTAGTTGAGTGCTACCCCGCCGAACGACTGGGACGTGATGTTGCCAGCGCCGCTGTAGGAGATGATTCCGGAGCCCCAGGGTCCGGTAGCGCTTGTCAACCGGTTGATGCCGTCATATCCCAATGTGCGATTGAGCGTGCTATCAATGCTGTCGCCGATCGAGGTCAGGTTGCCCGCGCCGTCGTAGCCGTAGGCGGTGTTGGCGTACACCATTGAGCTGCTCTGGACCCGGAACGTACTCGGCCAGAGCCGAGCGTTCTGCTGATAACTTGTGGTTACGCCATTGCCATAGGTCATCTGTGGTAATCTGTCCGGACGGCCAGTAGCCGATCGTCGATACATAGCCCGATGCCTGCGTGGGCCGGCCGAGAATGTCCGGATTAAAGCTGACGCTTGCCGACGACCGCGGGTACACAAGGACGCTCAGTTGATCATTGCCGTTGTAGGCGTATCCAATGTTGAAGCTGTAACTGTCGACGTTTATCCCCTCGGACTTGAGGTTGTCGTTCGCGTCGTAGTCAAACAATCGGCTAGCCACCGAAGAGACGACGGTCCTCAACTTGTGTGTCCGTGAGTAGGTCTTGATCACGGAAGGCGTCGCGCCCGGATAGGTCGCGGTCGCGAGTCGGTTCTGGCCATCGTAGGTGTAGATCTCGTTGTTCCCGACGACCCCACGGAACGCGACGTCATGTTGCCCGCTTCGTCGCGACCGTACGTTGTCCCTCCGATCTCAGGGTTGGTAGTCGATGTCAGGTAGTAGCTGCCGTTGTAGCCAAAGCCGCGGGTGACGCCGCCCTGTGTGACGCTAGAGACAAGGTCGCGTGAATTGCGGCCGATCGAGATGCTGGCTGATGCCTCTGGTGCCTGCACGTTCATCAGAAATGTCCTCGCGGGGTCGCTGTAAGCCCGGTAGGTGTTTGTTGTAGACCGGCTTCGCTCGTCCGTCGCCGTCATCGTCGCGGCGCCATAGTTGACGTATCGAAACGTCTGATCCGCGTTCGTGGCCCGAAGGAGGCGGCTCAGGATGTCGTATTGATAGGTGGTTCCCTGGTCGACTCAGGATTCGATGCGAACGTCATCCGCCCGAGCGCGTCCCAGGCATAGGTTCGTGCGATTCGACCCAACGTGACACTCAATGGCCGACCGAAACCGTCGTAAGCCGTTGCTTCGACAAGAGCTCCTCGCGTCGCGGCTTTCGACGTCGCACCATAGGAGATCGTTACTGGGTTGCCAGTTGGGTATCCGATGGATGACACCCGGTTCAGGCCGTCATATCCATAGCGGTTCGTTCGCAGTTCACCGTTCGTTTCCGAAACGACGTTACCGGCGTCATTGACTGTGCGCGACAGATTGACGCCCTCAGGCTGCAACTCGACCTGCGGTATTCCACGCTTGTAGCTCGAGTAGTTGTGCGTCAGAGATCGAGGAAACGTGGCTGAGCTCGGTTACCTTGACCGTCGTACGAGTAGCTTGTCGTGACCCCGTCGCGCGTTATCGAAAGCAGATTCCCATTGCTGCTATCAAAGGTTCTTGTCGTCGAGGAGCCGGAGAACAATTCATCCTTGGCCTGTCTGATGATCCATTTGGTTGTGTTCTTGAAGTACGAAACGGTCGTTGTCCGGTTGCCACCATTCGGCCCCGCCTCAGTGACTGTTGCGGGATTCCCATGCTCATCGAAGCCGCTGTACATCGTCGAGTATGTTGCCCCGTTGCGTGTGATCAGCCGCTGCGACAGTACCGGCGCATTCGTTGCACCGACGTCGACCTTTGTTACGAACTGACCCGGACGAAAATAGTTCTCGTTTGAAATCTTCTGCCCTGCCCAGGAATATGTTTCGATCTGCTGGTCACCGATCGTCTTCGATATCAGCAGCCCCACCATCCAGACTGTGCCGGAGCTCGAATAATTCGGCCCGACATGTCGGTACGTGGTTGTCCCGGCTGGACTGTTCACGGTCGTGGTGTCATAGACGCCCGGCCCACCTGGTGCGTAGCTGAAGGTCCAAGTGCCTCCTGTGCTCATCGTCTTGCCGACCACAACGGTCGCGCGATAGGTAGGATTCGCTTGGGCATCGAAGTAGGCCCAGCCGTACGTGTAGTCGATCGAGCCGCCCTCGGGGTACTTCACTCTATACATGACATAGCTGCCTGCTTGGTCGGCTAACGGGTCAGCACCTCCGACATACAGCAGCGGGGTGGGCGACGGCATCGGGGCGATGCCACCAGGAAGATTCGTGCCACCGAGGGCAGCATGGTAGTAATACTCCCATGTCGTGCCACCCGGTCGCGTAACCGTTTTCAGGAAGTACTTGGACGCGACGTTGGGTACCGGCTCGTAGCCGTATGTGAATGTCTGTCCGCCGGATGCGGTGATGCTGGAAATGCGGCGGCTAAGCAGTCCGCTATCAAAGTAGTTGAAGGTGATCGATCGCCCGTCGCTGGCAAAGACACTGGTGATCTGGGGCGACGCGGTCCCCGCATACGATATATCTGCTGTGTTGCCATTTCGGTCCGTGATTTTGGTCGTGTACCAGGCATACACCGGGTTAGGACCCAAACCGAGGTTGACTAGTTGAGTCATGTCATAGCGCGTCCCATCGGGCGAGTACACGGCAAGGCCGCCAGCGCCGCTAAGAATGCAGTCGGCCCGCCATCGCTGAGTGCTCAGCAGTAGCGGTGAAGTTAAACCGGTGAATGCCAAGAGTTGCCGACCGCCGTCCGGGAGCTCAAGGACGGGGTTATCCGCCACTGATAGCGCGTTCAGGTTGGAACATATCGTCGTCTCTGTCTTCAGGACACGGCCGAAGTGGATCGTCCAACCGAGGCCTGCCAGCGATTCGAACGCACTGGGATTGACCGGATTGATGGACGCACTGTTGTACGAGCGAACGACCTTCAAGTCGAAGCCGCCGTTGCCCGGCAATAAGAGATCGACGTAATGATGTTGGAGCGCACCAGTAAGCGGATCGATGTGCTCGTTAAAGCTCTGGTTTACGTAGCTGCGAGTTGGATAGAGACCCGGTTCACGGTAGAAGTCCGGAATGACCTCCTGCGCGAATGCTGCAGATGCCGAAACCGCGAGGAAGAGCCCCACGGCGAGGCGTACGATGGAATGCGAAATGTCCCTGGAGCGAGGTTTCATTGACTCCTCCTTAGCGTGCGATGCTTCAAGAAGTGACCATACTTTCCGGAACTCTCTTTGAATGCTTGGCAACCGCCACCCATTCCAAATGTCAGCGCGGTTGCAATCCAATCTCTCGCAGCAATCGGATGCTCTTCTCTCGTCGTTCGAGACTGAATCGTTCAATGGGCGTAGTTCGCCTAGTCCGAATGGAGGAGGCGGACTCGAGCCTGGCGGCTATACCGCAGCTATCAGTCGCACAAGCCGGTGGCAGAATCGCGTGATCCATGCGAGGAGTTATGGCCTTCGTTCTTATCGTCGACGATCACCCATTCGTCGCCGCTGCGACTGCGCGCGAAGCCCTGTCGCTTCTGCGCGGGGCAGAAACCCGCTGCGTCGAGTCGGTATCGGCCGCAGAGGCAGCGATCAAGGAGCGCGGACAGAATCCGGACTTCATCCTGCTCGACCTGTAGCTTCCGGATGCCGACGGACTATCGGGACTTGTACGTCTTCGGAAGCGTCGCGCCTCAATCGATCATTGCGATCGTCAGCGGCGAAGTGAGTCCGCAGGTGATGCGCGATGCGTTTGCACAGGGCGCACGCGGCTACCTGACCAAGACGCGCGACGTGGATCAGTTCACGGACGGACTGAAAAAACTCTTCGAGCGCGGGTTCTTCTTCCCGCCGGAAGCGGCAGAGCCGGCTCCGAAGCAGCAGCGGCCCGCTCACCTGACCGAACGTGAAGTGGCGGCGCTGAACGCGCTGGCCTCGGGAAAAGTAAACAAGCAACTGGCCGACATCCTCGGCGTGGCCGAGAGCACCTTCAAGACTCATCTCCGGGCGATCTACAGGAAACTTGGCGTCCGAACTCGCGTTGAAGCCGTAGTCGAGCGCGCCAGCTCGGACTGATCGGCACAGGGCGGCGCGCGTGAGCGACGCGCCGTCTCAGGAGCCGCCTCACCGGTGCGATGAGCCCGGAGGAACGCGCGCGCGTCGTGGTTGCGCTCGATCACGATGCCCGTCAACCGCAGCACGCGATTGAGATGGGACTGCGCAACCTGCGCTTGCTCGTCGGCGAAATGGCGGAAGCAGAGGCCGCATCCACCGTCTCAGGATGAACTGCTGCAGCGCATGCGGGCGGAACTCGCGTCGGTGCAGGCCGCCGCACGACAGATCGTCGACACACAGCAGGACCTGGTCGATGCCATCCGACTCGAGTTCGACGACACGCGCCCGACACCGCGGACAGTTCGCGCGGATGACCTGATCAGCCGCGCCGTCAAGACCAACCGAGTACTGGCGGCGAACGTCACGCTGCACGGCGCGCCCTCGCGGCTCGCGTTCGTGGCAGACGAGCGTTGGACAGAACGCATCCTGAACAACCTGATCTGCAATGCCATCTGGCATTCGGGTGCGAGTCACATCCTCGTCGGCGCGCGCCGCCGCGGTGACGACATCGTCTTCGAGGTTCGCGACAACGGCCGCGGGATGACGCAGGACAAGGTCGATCAGGTATTCGAACCGTTGAAGCTGCCGGCGTTCTCGCCGGCCGGCTACTCGGCAGCACGTTCCGGACTCGGTCTTTACAACGTCAGATTGTTCACGGCGCGCATGGGCGGGGCGGTCGAGTGCAAGTCCGCGCCGGGCCTTGGCACGCTGTTTCAGGTCCGCCTTCCAGGCCCCGTTCAGGCGCTCGAACCGAGGCCGTTCACGCGGGCGCGCCGGTCTCCGCTGCACGCACGAAACAGGATCGTCGCGATCCTCGACGACGATGAACAGGTTCTTCAAACCACCGAGCGCGTATTCGAGAGCCTTGGAATCGAGGTCTACGCGGACAGCGACCCGCTGCGCTGGCTGAATGTCGTTACGGAGTTGAAGCGCATGCCCGACTTGTTTCTGCTCGACTTTCAGCTCAAGGGGCAGGACTGTTCACTGCAACTGGACATTGTCCGTCGCAAGTGGGGCGAGGCCAGACCGAAGGTCATCGTCGTTACCGGTCATGCAGACAATCCCACATTGCAGAGGATCGCGACGACCGTACCGGTTCTGCGGAAGCCGCTGTCGGATCCGAAGTTCGAATTGATCCTTGACGTGCTCTCGGGCGCGAGAGAGTTGCCTGCGGCCGGATTCCTCTAAGATCGCCCCGCGGCATTCGTGCAAGATCAACCACATTGATAGACCCCTGGCGGACCCACCGCTCCCCTAGATTAGTCCTGTAGCCGATCTAAGTCCGCTTCATGCGAGGAGGAGCCGACGGTGGAGAAGAATCGGCCTTCGCTCGATGCTTCGGACACTTTTGATAGGTGCAATGATGCTATCGGAGTTGGGCGATGGGAAGCAGAAGGCGGTTCACTGCGGAGATCAAGCGTGCGGCTGTGAAGCTGGCGGTGCAACTGGGTGCGGTGACGGTGCGGATCGTCGATAACCTGAGGCTGCGTGTCAATGTCCGGCGCAAGTGGGTCATGCAGTTTGCCGAGGCCAGATGGGAAGCCAGAGCAGGTGCGCAGTTGAAGAGTGATTCGCAGGACGAGCTCGAGCGGCTCCGGCGTGATCTTAAGTGTGTCACCCTGGAGCGCGACATCCTGAGAAAGAAAGGCAGTGGCCTACTTCGCGAAGGAACCGCAGCGGGGTACCGCTTCATCGAACGGCAGCATGATCCGAGTGTCCGGTGCGCACCCTATGCCGGCTCCTCGAGGTGTCGCACGGTGGCTTCTATGCCTGGGTCAGACGAGCGCCCAGTCACCGGGCGCTCGCCAACGAGCGGCTCACTCGCTTGATCCGGCTGAGACTTGCCCAGCGCAATCGCACTTATGGCAACCCGCGTGTCTGGCGCGATCTGCTCGCCTGGGGTGCACGGTGAGAACCGGGTGTCGCGACTGATGTGCCATGCGCGGACGCATGCAGATCGTAGGCGTCGACGCTGGCCGCCCGATGTCGGCGTGCATCAGGAGCATTGCATCACGGCCAACGTTCTCAATCGGCAGATCGAGGCGGCGGGGCCGAATCGCAAGTGGGCCGCCGGCTTCACCTATT
>CAVRUR010000014.1:0-287327 GCA_963724365.1 uncultured beta proteobacterium
CACTCTTCGCGGTTGCAATCAATTTGAACGCCGAGGACACCCGATTGACTCCGTCCTGACCCAGAGTACCCCGAGCCCCCGTGGCCCAGACGAGCGAACCATGGAGACGTCTCGTTATAGCCCTGTCGCCACGCCTCGATCTTCTCGCGTGCGTCGTGCAATGACAAGAATAGTGCTGGTTCAGAAGTTCAGACGCTCCTGTCGCAGCCTGCCGTTGAAGGCCTCGATGCGCGCGCAGGCCCGCCGGGCCGCGAGAAGCCCAGTTCGACATCGTGCCCGCAGGCTCAAGCGTCCGGAAGGCCTTAAACGGCGCCCTACAACTGTCAGAGGCCATTCGATTACTTGCCACCGGTTGGAACCTTCCCGACCACGCCGGCGACGTAGTAGTCCATCTGCCCAGCTGTTCGTCGGTGAGCGCGCCGCTGGCAATCACGTCCCTGCCTTCGTTGTCGTTGATCGGACCGGTGAAGGGATGGAATGCACCAGCGCGAATCTCCTCCTCTCGCTTCTTCACCTCCGCCACCAGCTCCTTCGGCAGTTTCTCGGAGAGCCCCTAGCTTGGTGAAACCCTCCCTGATGCCCGCCCCACACCGGTGCGACCGACCAGGTGCCTTTCAAGCCGAGCGGCGAGCAGATCGCGATGCTCAACGTGCTTCGCGCAGCGAACAGGGCCTCTCGCTGAAAGTGAAAGCGAGTCCGCGCCGCCGTCAGCTCGGCGCGAATGGGCTTGGCCGGACCCGAGCCCGAACCGCGCGCGGCCGAGCTGCCTTATCGACGCTCTCGATGTTCAGCTCTGCCTGGCGGCCGCAGCGCCGTCCGCCTGCTTTGCGCGGCACAAAGAAATGTCCTGAGAACCACTTGACGCCGAAATGAGAATGATTATCATTTCTATACAGGGAGAATAAATGATCATGTTCCGTCTTCGAGGTGTCCTGCGGTTGGCGCTGATCCTTGCGCCATTGACTTTGCTGCCCGCGACCGCGCCGGCCGCAGAGCCAGAAGTCGTCATCGTGCTGCGCGACGGTCGCTTCGAGCCTGCCGAGGTGCGAGTACCCGCGGGCGTCAAGGTCAAGCTGGTGATCGACAACCAGGACAAGGCGGCAGCCGAGTTCGAAAGCCATGAGTTGAAGCGCGAAAAAATGGTGCAGCCAGGGACCCGCGCGACCATCAATGTCGGACCGCTGAAGCCCGGCCGCTACCCGTTCTTCGACGAATACCGCGAGAAGACGACGCGCGGTGTGTTGATTGCGGAGTAGCCCGTGCTTGCAGTCGCGCTCATCGTCTTCCGCGAATCGCTCGAGGCGGCACTGTTGATCGGCATCCTCGTTGCGGCCACGCGCGGGCTTGACGGTCGAGGCCGCTGGCTTGCCGGCGGCGCCACTGCAGGTGCCGTGGGTGCCGTTGGCATCGCGCTTGCGGTCACACAGTTTCCGCAACTGATCGACGGCACGAACCAGGAGATCTTCAACGCCAGTGTGCTTGGTGCGGCAGTACTAATGCTGGCCTGGCACCAAGTGTGGATGTCGCAGCACGGAGCGGAGCTCGCTGCGGATGCGAGACAAGTGGCGAGCGCAGTTCGTGCAGGCGAGCGCAGTCTTGCCGCGGTTGGCGTCGTCGCTGCCATCGCCGTGCTGCGCGAGGGCTCCGAGACCGTGCTGTTCCTGTTCGGTTCGATGACTGGCGGCCAGCTGGGAGCCATCGATGTCATCGCCGGTTTGGCGTTCGGGCTGTCCCTCGGGGTTACGCTCGGCGTCGTCGTGTACGCCGGCCTCGCTCGCATTCCCTTGCGGCAACTGTTTCAGTGGACCGGCGTGCTGCTCGTGATGGTTGCCGCCGGTATGGCCAGCCAGGCGGCCGGCTTTCTGATACAGGCCGACCTGATCCCAAGTCTGGCCTCGCCGCTTTGGGACACTTCCGCCTTCATTGGCAACGGTTCCGCTCTCGGCGCAGCGCTGCGCGCGCTCGTCGGCTATGAAGCGCGACCGGACGGCATGCAGGTGGCAGTGTTCGTCGTGACCCTGGTTGCCATCCTCACCGTCGCACGCTCGACCCGCCTGGCAGCGGGCTCCGGGCGGAAGACGCGAGCGCCCGCCCCGCTCACCTCCTAGGGTGCAGCGCCGCGCTGCGCGCGTGCAGATCGAATACGAATTCTGAATCTGCGCAGCGCCGCGCAGAACGATCACTTGCCGCCGGTGGGCACCTTGCCGACCACGCCGGCGACGTAGTAGTCCATCTTGCCCAGCTGCTCGTCGGTGAGCGCGCCGCTGGCGATGACGTCCTTGCCGTCATTGGTCTTGATCGGGCCGGCGAACGGATGGAAGGTGCCGGCGCGGATCTCGTCCTCGCGCTTCTTCACTTCGTCGACGAGTTCCTTCGGCAGCTTGTCGGAGAGCCCCTCGAGCTTGATGAAGCCCTCCTTGATGCCGCCCCACACCGGCGCGACCTTCCACGTGCCGTCCATCACCGCCGTTGGCACGCGCGGTGTAGTAGTCGCCCCAGTGGTGCGTCACGGCCGCGAGCTGCGCATTCGGGCCGAACTTGCGCATGTCGGAGTGATAGGCGATCGCCATCTTGCCCTTCTCCTCGGCCACCGCGACGGTCGCGGTCGAGTCGGTGTGATGCGTGACGACGTCGGCGCCCTGCCCCATCAGCGTGTTGGCCGCGTCGCGCTCCTTGCCGGGGTCGTACCAGCTGTTGACCCAGACGACCCGCACCTGCGCCTTCGGATTGACCGCGCGCGCGCCGAGCGTGAACGCGTTGATGCCCTGCAGGACCTCCGGGATCGGGAACGCGGCGACGTAGCCGAGCTGGCCCGGTCTTGCTCATCCTGCCGGCGACCATGCCGGCCAGATAGCGGCCTTCGTAGAAGCGCGCGTTGTAGGTGTTGACGTTGGCGGCGGTCTTGTAGCCGGTCGCATGCTCGAACTTCGCGTTCGGAAATTCCTCGGCCACCTTGAGCGTCGGGTTCATGAAGCCGAACGAGGTCGTGAAGATCAGCGTGTTGCCCTGCTGCGCGAGGTCGCGGATCACGCGCTCGGCGTCGGCGCCTTCCGGCACCTTCTCGACGAAGCTCGTCTTCACCTTGTCGCCCAGCGCCTTCTCCATCGCGAGGCGGCCGGCGTTGTGCTGCGACGTCCAGCCGGCGTCACCGACCGGGCTGACGTAGACAAAGCCGACCTTCAGCGGCTCCGGCTTTGGCGCTTCCGCCGACTTGGCCGGCTGGGCCGGCTCGACCTTTGGGCGCGGCAGGCTCCGGCTTGCCGCAGGCCGCCAGGGCAAGGGCGGCACCGACGGCGGACAGCAGCGAAATCGTGCGGTTCATCGTGGGTTTTCTCCGGGAGTTCGCTCGGGAGCCGTTCGGTGCGAAGCGAAGAATTTTACGCAGGACCGCCGCCGCGTTCGCCGGGCAATGAGAACGAGCCGCAACGCGCCATGCCAAACTCGCGCGCAGCCGATCCGCCCGATGGAAATTCCTTGATGCCCGCGCGCGCCCTTGCCACTCTCGAACGATGCCGTGACGATTTCTCCCCGAGGTCCGCGGCACGCAAGCTCGCTGCGTTGCGCCAACTGGAGCGCGCGCGGCTGCGCACGGCAGAGCAGGTCCGACGACTGCACGAGGTGCTGTGCTTCATGCGTGCCTACCCGCACAACGCCGGCGTGCTGCGGCAGGTGGAGCGGATGCTCGAGGCCTTTGAGCGCCGGCGCGACCTGCGCTCCCATCGCGACGCGTTGGCTTACACGGGCATTGCGGGGACAACGATCTGGTTTCCGTTCTTCTATCCGACGGCTCGCTGGATCGCGCGGCGCTGGCCGCATGCGCTGAAGCTCGACCGGACCGACGCTGTGGCCGGGGAGTCGATCGGCAAGGCACTGCCCGAGTCTGACAACGGCGATCGAGGCCCATGCACTGCGCGAAACCTCGCTGCCGGGGTTTCAGGCACTCGACGCGCTGCGTGGCAAGTCCACCGACGCCACTTTCCTGGTCGAACTCGTTGCGGCGATGCCCGGCGACGAAGTCACGCGCGAAGCGTTCTACGACCTCATCAATCCGAGCTGCGAACTGGTCGCGACCGATGGCACGCCATCGCGAACCAAGGCCGTCTTTCCGGGCGGCCCGCGCACCTGGCAGACGACGCCCCTGCGTCATGAGCGATCCGATCTGCGTCGCGAGATTGCGCGACCACCGCGCACGCTGCGGCGTCTGTCGTCGTCCGATGGGCGAGCGCTTGTAACGCTGGCACGCGAATCGATGATGACGCGCCAGCGCGATCTGGACGCGTTCGCCCATGGCAACGACGCCGACGTCTGGCTCTGCGAGGACGATGGCGGACTGGCCTTCGCATTGATCGGCACCCAACCCGACCGGCGCGCCCCGCTGCCCGCAATTTACGGCGGACTGACACTGCAAAATGGCGTGCCGATCGGCTACCACCAGGCAGATCTGCTGGGTCGCACGGCTGCCGTCTCGTTCAATACGTTCGAGACATTCCGGGGCGGCGAGTCGACCCACACCTTTGCCCGCCTGCTCGCCACGCTGCACGCATTCTGCGGAGTGACGTCGTTCAGCATCGAGCCATATCAGCTTGGCCAGGGAAACGACGAGGGCATCGAGTCCGGCGCGTGGTGGTTCTATTGCAAGCTGGGCTTCCGGCCGCGTGCACGGGCCGCGCTGCGGCTCGCGGCAGTCGAACTGGAACGGGTACGCAGGCGCGCGAAGCATCGCTCCACACCCGAAACCCTGCGCCAGCTCGCAGAGCACCACGTGTTCCTCGACCTCGACCCGGATCGTCCCGCGCCTCTGCTGCTGCCCACCCGCATCGGCCTGCGCGTCGGAGCGTTCCTGACCTCCCTCGCGTCTGAAAGTCGTGCCGCGGCCAAGGAGCGCGCACTGGAACTGGCTCGACAACGCTGCGGCCTGCCGCCGAAGCATCGCTTCACGCGCAACGAGCGCGAAGCATGGTCGAGCCTCGCACCGCTGTTTGCGGCGATACCGATGCGTGGCTGGTCATCCGCGGACCGCAGCGCACTGATTCCACTCGCGCTCGCCAAGGGTGTGCAGTCCGAACGCACCTACGCAAGGTTGCTCGGAGCCCACCGGAAGCTGGAAGCCGTGCTGGCGCAATGGAGTTCTGCGAAACGCGGGAGGGCCTGATTCTTTCGGCGTCATGACCCCCGTCATGCATCAGTGCGTTCAGCCCTTCGGCGTGACCTTGCCGGCGAACGACTGAACGACGATCTTGCCGTCCCGCACGATGAACGTGTCCGTGCCCAGCTCGTAACGGTTGTCTGCCGTTTCCGCGGTCCAAAGAATGTAGGCATGGTCGCCGTCGACGTACTGGCGCTGCATGTTGAACACTGCGCCCGGCTTCCCAAACTCTGCAATCATCGCCTCGAACAACGGCCCGATTTCGCCGCTGCCCCTGAGGGGCCCCTCTGATGTGAACAGGACGGCGCCCGGTGCGTAGTCCGACAGGATGCCCCCGAGGTCGCCATCGCCAAAGCACTTCAGGTGATGGTCTACAACTTCCTGAGTCGAAATCATTTCTGTTCCTCCGTACATGTCAATGGCAGGTCGTGGCGACATCCGCGACTTGCCGAATCGCATCCTTCGTGGCCATCACCCCGAGTTAGCGTGCCGACGGTGACGGTCCGAGTTCCGCGCGTTGGAGGATTCTTCACAATCGCATGGTCAGACGCTTTACCCCGTGTCGTCCCGTCTTGCTCGCGCGTCCGGTTCCTCGCGGTCAGTCAGCGCACGGCGGTGTGGCAGAGGGAAATACGCATGGCAATTGTCGCAATGCTGAAGTCGAGCCGGTTGCGACTGCAGCCGTGATCTTTCGTCCGCTCCGGTTTCCCGTTGGCCAGCCCCACAGCCACGCTCAGCCGTCGACCGGCACACCTTTCGCAGGTGCCGCTGCCGGCGAACGCGAGGCCTCCCTGCGCAGCCAGGTGACGAAGCGCACGACCTTGTTCCACTTGCCGTGCGATTCCGGGTACACGAGGTGGTGTGCGTGCACCTGGATTCCCTTCCGGTCGGCAAAGACCGGCACGAGTTCGCCATTGCTCAGGGCTTTCTCTGCCAGCCGGGCACTTTCCAGCGCCACGCCCAGTCCCTGTATGGCTGCCTCGATCACCAGGTAGGCGCGATCGAACCGCAGAGCGTAGGTGGCCGGACTGAGCGGAACACCGTGGGCCGCGAACCAGCGCGGCCATTGAACGACATTGACGTCGGAAAAGATCAGCGGCTGCGCGAGCAGCTGTTCGGGGCTGCGCATGACGGCGCGCCCCAGCAGGGTCGGGCTGGCGAGCGGCAGCATCTCTTCGTCGAAGATCGTCTCGACGTGCAGTTCGCCCCATTTGATCGCGCCGTAGCGGATGTCGAGGTCGACTTCGCCGCGCGAGAAGTCGGAATGCGTGTGCGACGCCGAGAGCTGGATGCGCAGGTCCGGATGCTCGGCCAGGAATCGCCGGCAGCCGCGGCATCAGCCAGCGGCTGGCAAAGCTGGGTGAGACATGGATGCGCAGGACCTCGACGCCCTCCGAGGTGCGTGCGTTATGCGCCGCGCTCGCGATCAGCGCCAGCGCGCCGGTCACGTCATTCTGATAGCGCTCGCCCACCGGCGTGAGCACGAGCCCGCGCGAGGTTCGCTCGAAGAGCTTGCGGCCGACAAAGCCTTCCAGGTTGGTGATCTGGTGGCTGACGGCCGATGCGGTGACGTTCAGTTCATCGGCCGCCTTGTTGATGCTGCCGAGGCGGGCGACGACTTCGAACGCAATGATTCCCTTTAGCGGAGGCAGTTGCATCGCAGCATGAAATTAATTCAGTGCGGCCTGAGGGCGGCTAGCTTGCTGGCAATCGAGTGCAAACGCAACATGCGTCCCACATTCAAACCGCGCTGGAGACCGCCATGCTGCTGAAAGACAAAGTCGCAATCATCACCGGAGCCGCGTCCGCGCGCGGCATCGGCAAAGCCACCGCGCGGCTCTTCGCCGAGCACGGCGCCCGGATCGCCATCCTCGACCTGGACGCCGGGGCCGCTGAAGAGGCCGCCGCCGATATCGGCTCCGGCCACATTGGCATCGCATGCAATGTCACCAGCAAGCCGGACTGCGAACGCGCCGCCGCCGCGGTGATTTCGAAGCTCGGTCGGATCGACATCCTCGTGAACAACGCGGGTATCACGCAGCCGCTCAAGCTGATGGACATCAAGCCCGAGAACTACGAGGCCGTTACCGACGTCTCGCTGCGCGGCACTCTCTATATGAGCCAGGCCGTCATCCCGCACATGCGCGGTCGCAAGTCCGGCTCGATCGTCTGCCTGTCGTCGGTCTCGGCCCAGCGTGGCGGCGGCATCTTCGGCGGGCCGCACTACTCGGCCGCCAAGGCTGGCGTCCTCGGCCTCGGCAAGGCGATGGCGCGTGAACTCGGACCGGACAACATCCGGGTCAATTCGGTGACCCCCGGCTTGATCCAGACCGACATCACCGGCGGCAAGCTGACGCCGGAACTGAAGCTGGAAATTCTCAAGGGCATTCCGCTGAATCGATTGGGCGATGCCGTCGATGTCTCGAACTGCTGCCTGTTCCTCGCCAGCGACCTGTCCAGCTACCTCACCGGCATCACGCTCGATGTAAACGGCGGGATGCTGATCCACTGACCGGAGCCCGCCTCATGACACTCACTGTCGAAGGACCTCAGATGACGGACAAGCTTTCCGAACTTGCCGACTGCGCCTACCGCATCCGCCGGTATGCGCTGCGGATGGGCGAAGTACAGGGACAGGGTTACATCGGGCAGGCGCTCGGCATGGCCGAGATCCTGGCCGTGGCCTACGGCCATGCACTCAACCTCCGGCCCGACGATCCCGAATGGGAGGGCCGCGACCGATTTCTCCTCTCGCATGGGCACTACGCGATTGCCTTCTACGCAGCACTGATCGAAGCCGGCATCGTGCCCGAAGAGGAACTGGAAACCTACGGTGGCGACGACAGCCGCCTGCCGATGTCCGGCATGGCGACCTACACGCCGGGCATGGAGATCTCCGGCGGATCGCTGGGACAGGGATTGCCGATTGCGGTCGGCATGGCGCTCGGTCTGCGCCAGAAGGGCAACCCGGCCTTCGTCTACAACTGCATGTCCGACGGCGAACTCGACGAAGGCTCGACGTGGGAAGCCGCGATGTCGGCGAGCCATTTTCAACTCGCGAACCTGATCACGCTGGTCGACGTCAACAACCAGCAGGCCGACGGTCAATCGACCAAGGTGCTGGGCTTCGAGCCGCTCGTGGACAAGTGGGCGGCGTTCGGCTGGCACGTGCAGCGCGTCAGCGGCAACGACCTGCCCGCGGTGCTCGCCGCATTCGAGAAGGCGCGCAACCTGGCGCAGCCGCGGCCGCGCGTGATCCTGTTCGACACGAAGATGGGCAAGGGCGTGCCTTTCCTCGAAGCGCGCGAAAAGAACCATTTCATGCAGGTCGCGGCCGCCGAGTGGCAGCACGCAATCGAACTGCTGGATGCCGCACACGCGGCGAGGAGCTGAACCATGAGCACCGTTGCAACCAAGCCGCGCCTGAAGACGTCAGCGATGATCGCCTCGATCGCCGGCGAGGGACAGCGCACGCGCCCGGCTCCGTTCGGCAATGCGCTGGTCGAACTGGCGCGTCTGCGGCCCGACGTCGTCGGCATGAGCGCCGACCTGGCCAAGTACACCGACATGCACATCTTCGCGCAGGCGTTCCCTGAGCGCTTCTTCCAGATGGGCATGGCCGAGCAGCTGCTGATGGGCGCCGCCGGCGGCATGGCGAAGGAAGGCTTCATCCCGTTCGCCACGACCTATGCGGTGTTCGCAGCGCGCCGCGCCTACGACTTCATCCACCAGGTGATCGCCGAGGAAAATCTCAACGTCAAGATCGCCTGCGCGCTGCCCGGCCTGACGACAGGCTACGGTCCGAGTCACCAGGCTACCGAGGATCTCGCGATCTTCCGCGGCATGCCGAACCTGACGATCATCGATCCGTGTGATGCGGTCGACGTCGAGCAGGCGGTGCCGGCGATGGCCGCGCACAACGGGCCGGTGTACATGCGACTGCCCCGCGGCCAGGTGCCGGTGGTACTCGACGAATACAACTACACGTTCGAACTCGGCAAGGCCAAGCTGCTGCGCGACGGCAAGGACGCGCTGATCATTTCCAGCGGCTTCATGACGATGCGCGCGCTGGAAACGGTCGAGAAGCTGCGGGCCGACAGCGTCGACGTCGGCGTGCTGCATGTGCCGACGATCAAGCCGCTCGACGAAGAGACGATCGTGCGCGAAGCCGGCCGCAGCGGGCGCCTCGTGATCGTCGCCGAGAACCACTCGATCGTGGGCGGGCTGGGCGAAGCGGTCGCCGGCGTGCTGTTGCGCGCGGGTGTCACGCCGCCGTTCCGCCAGATCGCGCTGCCGGACGCCTTCCTCGACGCCGGCGCGTTGCCGACGCTGCACGACAAGTACGGCATTTCCACTGCTGCCATGACCCAGTCCATCAAGGGCTGGCTGAACTGATCCCCAGAGGCGACATCGCCGCACAGCGCAGTCGCCCAATTCTCACTTCAACCCAGGAGACTTCCAATGAAATTCACTACGCTATTGGCCGCTGCCGCGCTCACGCTGGCGGCCGGCACGCCGTACGCCCAGACCAAGCTCACGCTCGGCCACGGCGCCGCGCCCGGAAACCCACGCCATGAAGCGGCGGTGGCCTTTGCGAATGCCGTCAAGCAGAAGAGCGGCGGCAAGATCGAAGTGCAAGTCGCGCCCTCCGCACAGCTCGGCGACGACGCCGCGATGTTGACCGCGTTGCGCTCCGGCTCGCTCGACATGTCGGCCAACAGCCAGGGCGCGGCATCGACAGTCGTGCCCGAGTACGCCGCGTTCGGCATGCCGTTCCTGTTCGCCGATCCGGCCGCCGCGTTCAAGCTGCTCGACGGACCGCTCGGCAAGGAACTCGCCGAGAAGTCGGCGGCCAAGAACCTGGTCGTGCTCGGCTACTGGGACAACGGCATCCGCCATGTCTCGAACAGCAAGAAGGCAGTGCTCACGCCTGCCGACATGAAGGGCCTGAAGATCCGCACGCCGCCGGACGCAGTGACGATCGACATCATGACGGCGCTCGGCGCCGAGACGCAGCAGATCAAGTTCGCCGAACTGTACGTCGCCCTGCAGCAGGGCGTGGTCGACGGCCAGGAGAACCCGCTTGCCAACGTCGATGCCTCCAAGCTCTACGAAGTCCAGAAGTTCATCTCGCTGACCGGCCACAAGTTCGAAATGACGCCGCTGCTGATCAGCAAGCGCACCTGGGACCGCCTGTCCGAAGCCGACCGCAAGATCCTGATGGAAGCTGCCAACGAAGCGACGGCCGTGCAGCGCAAGTTGTCGAAAGAAGCGGACGACCGCCTCATGGTCGAACTGCCGAAGAAAGGCGTGAAGATCGACAAGGTCGACCAGTCGCAGTTTGCCAAGGCGACCGAGTCGGTGACGGCCAAGTGGACCAGTGGCCCGATCGGCGACTACGTCAAGAAGGTCGTCGCCGCAGCGCGCGCCAAGTAAGAACAAGCGGAACACCCGCGTAAACGGCGGGCCGGCCACGGGCCGGACCCGCCCCATCCCAAAGGAGACAACCATGGCATCCGTGTTTGCGGGGCGGCTCAGTCGCGGCATCGCGTGGGTGTGCGCCGCGATCCTCTACATCACGTTCGGCGCCATCTTCTTCATTCTCTGCTCCGACGTGTTCCTGCGTTACTTCGCCGGCTCGAGCCTGCGCTGGGCGTCCGAGATCCCGGAACTGCTGTTCCCGTGGCTCGTGATGGCCGGCGTCGTCCTCGCCGCGCAGCACGGCGCGCACATCGCGACGACCTTTCTCGCGGACGCAGTGCACGGAAAGGCGCGGCGCGTGATCGCCGCCGTCGGGCATGTGGCGATCATCGCCGCCTACGGCCTGCTGGCCGTGGTCACCGCGCAGGCGATCCCGATCGTCGCCGACGAGCGTTCTGCCATTCTGGGCGTGCCCGGATCCGTCACCTACATCTGCCTGTTCATCGGTTTCGTGCTGATTGCACTGGTCCACCTCGGCGAGCTGCTGCACTGGGTCGACGAGCAGTCACGAGCAAGTCACGGGAGCCTTCTGATGAGCGCCGTCGCATTCCTCATCTTTGCACTGGCCGCGATTGCGGCGATTCCGATCGCCCACGCGCTCGTGCTGGCCGCGATCGGCGGCATCCTGTACTCCGATCGCGTTCCGCTGAGCCTCGTCGTCGAGCAGATGGTGTCGCAGGTGCAGAGCTTCCCGCTGATCGCGATTCCCTTCTTCATCCTGACCGGCGCGCTGATGATGGGCGGCCGCCTCGGCAAGACGTTGATCGACCTGCTGACGACGTTGATCGGCCGATTTCACGGCGGCCCGGCGCAAGTCGGCGTGCTGTCGTCGACACTGTTCGGTGGCGTCTCGGGCTCGGCGGTCGCCGACGCGTCCGCCATCGGCTCGATGCTGATTCCCTGGCAGAAGAAGCTCGGCTACCCGGGCGGGTTCTCTGCCGCCACGCTGGCATCCGCGGCAACGATCGACATCCTGATTCCGCCGTCGATTCCCCTGATCATCTTCGCGCTCGCCTCCGGCGCGTCGATCGGTGCACTGTTCCTTGCGGGCATCCTGCCGGGCCTGATGCTGTGCGTTCGGCTTCATGGCGGTGTGCTACTTCGTCGGGCGCGCCAAGAACTATCCGCGCGAAACGCGGCCGATCAGCGTGAAGCTCGTCCTCAAGGAAATCGGCTACGCCTCGCCGGCACTGCTGCTGCCCGTCATCATCATCGTCTTCCTGCGGTTCGGCATTGCGACGCCGACCGAGGTCAGCATCATCAGCACGCTCTACGCGGGTGTCGTCTCGGCGCTGCTGTACCGCGACATGACGCTCGCGCGGGTCAAGGCGGCCGTGCTGGAATCCGGACTCGCGACCGGCGTCGTGCTGCTCGTCATCATGGCGTCGAGCGCGATGGGCTGGATCATCACGTTCGAGCAGCTGCCGGTGGCGTTTGCCGAGTTCGCGAAGAACACGCTGCAGGATCCGTGGCTCATCATCCTCGCGATGAACCTGATCATGCTGGTCGCCGGCATGTTCATCGACCTGCCGGCCGCCGTGCTGCTGCTGACGCCGATCTTCGTTCCGCTGGCGGCGATGGCGGGCATGGACACGGTGCAGCTGGGCGTGATGATGGTCGTCAACCTGGCCATCGGGCTGTACACGCCGCCGGTGGGCACGACGCTCTTCATCACCAGTTCGATCGCCAAGGTCAAGATCGGCGAGACCGTGCGGGCGATGGTGCCGTTCTACATGGTCGCGCTGCTCGTGCTCCTGCTGATGAGCTACGTGCCGGCGCTGACGATTCGCTAGTCCGGACTTTCGAACGGGATCCATCAACGTCATGAGCACACTCGAAGCCACCAAGGCGCCCGTGCAGGCCAACGCCGATCTGCAGCGCCTAGCCCATGCGATCCGCTTCGTCTCGATCGACGCGATCGTGCGCGCCACCGAGGGGCACCAGGGCGTTCCGCTCGGCATGGCGGAGATCGCCACGGCGCTCTTCACCCGGCACATGAAGTTCAATCCGGCCGATCCGACCTGGCCGGACCGCGACCGCTTCGTGCTGTCCAACGGCCACGGATCGATG
This sequence comes from uncultured beta proteobacterium, assembly GCA_963724365.1. Classification (GTDB taxonomy): domain Bacteria; phylum Pseudomonadota; class Gammaproteobacteria; order Burkholderiales; family Burkholderiaceae_F; genus JALORV01. The sequence continues at coordinate 12,698 of CAVRUR010000014.1, forward strand.
CTGCTGTTCTCGCTGCTGTACCTGACCGGCTATGAGCAGATCTCGCTCGACCAGATCAAGACCTTCCGCGAACTCGGTTCGCACTGCGAAGGTCATCCGGAGTTCGATCCGGCGAGCGGCATCGAAGTGACGACCGGCCCGCTGGGGCAGGGCATCGCCAACGCGTTCGGCATGGCGGTCGCGGAGGCCTATCTGAACGCCCGCTTCGGCTCCGGGCTGGTCGACCACTACTCCTACGCGTTCGTCGGCGACGGCTGCCTGCAGGAAGGGCATCGGCCAGGAGATGATCTCGCTGGCGGGTCACCTGCGGCTGGGCAAGCTGGTCCTCTTCTGGGACGACAACCGCATCACCGACGACGGCAGCACACAGCTCTCGATCAGCGAAGACGTGGCCGCGCGCTTCCGCGTGGCCGACTGGCACGTGGTCGAGGTCGATGGCCACGACCTCGAAGCCGTGTCGGACGCGATCGCCGCGGCGAAGAAGGATCCACGGCCGTCGATGATCGCCTGCCGCACGGTGATTGCGAAGGGCATCGCGCGCCTGCAGGGGCAGCGCGGTGGCCACAGCGGGCGACTGCATCCGGAAGACGCCGCAGCGGCCCGGCAGGCGCTGGACTGGCCGCATCCGTCCTTCGAGGTCCCCGAGGATGTACTCAATGCGTGGCGTGCCGCCGGGCGCCGCAGCGATCGCGAACACGCCGCGTGGTCCAAGCGCGTGGCTGCGCTGCCGGCCGCCGAGCGCGCGGAATTCGAGCGCGTGCTGCGCGGCGAACTGCCCGCCGGCTGGCGCGAAGTCCTGCTCGACTACAAGCGGCGCGCCGTGAACGCGGCCAAGCCGCAGGGCGGGATCATGATCTCCGCAGAGATCAACGACCTGCTGACCGATGTGCTGCCTGAGCGCATGGTGGCCTGCGCCGATCTCGAGGCGCCGACCAGCCACAAGCGCCGGCTGCAGGCATTCACCGCGAACGACCGTCGCGGCGCCTACGTGCACTGCGGCGTGCGCGAGCACGTGATGGGCGCGATGGCCAATGGCATGGCGGCGCACGGTGGCGTCATCCCGCTCGCCGTCACCTACCTCCCGTTTGCCGACTACGAACGCCCCGCGATGCGCATGGCGGCGCTGATGGGCCTGCCGGTGAAGTTCGTGTTCAGCCACGACTCGATCGGCGTCGGCAAGAACGGGCCGACGCACCAGCCGGTCGAGATCCTCGCGTCGCTGCGCGCGATGCCCAACATGCTGGTGCTGCGTCCGGCCGACGCCGTCGAAGCAGCCGAATGCTGGGAGATCGCGCTCGAGCACCGCACCGGACCGGCGAGCCTGGTGTTCGCGCGGCAGGAACTGCCGCTCGTGCGCAGAGCCGGCGATGAGAACCTTTCACGTCGGGGCGCCTACGTGCTGACCGAAGGCGAAGGCGCGCCGCGGCAGGTGACGCTGCTCGCCACCGGCTCCGAAGTCACGCTCGCCGTGCAGGCGCGTGCGCGTCTGCAGGCGGAAGGTGTCTCGACCGCGGTCGTGTCGATGCCTTCCTGGGAGTTGTTCGAACGGCAGGATCCGGCGTATCGCGCCGCGACGCTCGGACAGGGTTGCGTGCGGGTCGGCGTCGAAGCGGCGCTGCGCTTCGGCTGGGATCGCTACCTCGGCGAGCTGGGCGGCTTCGTCGGCATGACCGGCTTCGGCGCTTCGGGCCCGGCCGATGCGCTGTACGAGCACTTCGGCATCACGCCGGCCGCGATCGTGGCCGAAGCCAAGCGCTGTCTCAAGCAGCGGCACTCATAGCGAGGTCTGCCATGCACAGGATCGTTTTCCTCGACCGCTCCACGATCGCGCCGCAGATCACACTTCGGCGGCCGGTCTTCGAGCACCAGCTGGTCGAGCACGCGAACACGCAGCCCGACGAGGTCGTCGCACGACTGAAGGGTGCATCGGTGGCGATCCTCAACAAGGTGCCGATGCCGGCGGCCGTCCTCCAGCAGTTGCCGGATCTGCGGCTGATCGCCGTGGCGGCCACCGGCACCGACTGCGTCGACAAGACATACTGCGAGGCGCACGGCATCGCGGTGTCGAACATCCGCGGCTACGCAGTGAACACCGTGCCGGAGCACGCGTTCGCACTCATCTTCGCGCTGCGCCGGAACGTCATCGCCTACCGCGAGGATGTCATCGCCGGGCGCTGGCAGGAGTCGGGCCAGTTCTGCTTCTTCGATCACCCGATCCACGATCTCGCGGGCGCGCGGCTGGGGATCATCGGCGAAGGGGTGCTCGGACAGCGCGTCGCGGAGATCGCGCGCGCGCTCGAAATGGTGCCGATGTTCGCCGCCCACAAGGGCGTGAGCGGGCTGGGGCCGCTGTATACGCCCTGGCAGGAAGTGCTGGAAACGGCAGACATCATCACGCTGCACTCGCCACTGACGCCACAAACCCGCAACATGATCGCGATGCCCGAGTTCCGCGCGATGAAGAAGCGGCCGTTGCTCATCAATACGGCGCGCGGTGGCCTCGTCGACGAAGCAGACCTCGTGCGTGCGCTAGACGAAGGACTGATCAGCGGCGTCGGCTTCGACGTCACGATCGGCGAGCCGCCGCCCCTCGACAGTCCGCTGATGCGTATCGCGAAGCGACCCAACGTCATCCTGACGCCGCACGTGGCCTGGGCGTCCGACGAGGCGCAGCAATCTCTGGCCGATCAGCTGATGGACAACATCGAGAACTTCGTCGCCGGGCGACCCAGCAACCTGGTGAAGGGTGCCTTCTAGGCAGCGTTTCCTGCCGAATTGCGGCTCGCGGTAAATTTGCCCATGTCCAATGCGACCGCCCACCTCGTAGAACCGCAAACGCTGCTGCGTGCCAGCTTCGACGCTGCCGTGGCCGCGGCCGATCCGCAGCGCATGCTGGCGGGGCATCTGCCGGCGAAGCCGGAGCGCGCGCTGGTCGTCGGCGCGGGCAAGGCCGCGGCCAGCATGGCCGTGGCGGTCGAGCGCGCCTGGGCGGGGGTCGACCTCGAAGGTCTGGTCATCACGCGCTATGGACACGGCCTGCCGACGCAGCGCATCCGCGTCGTCGAGGCCGGCCACCCGGTACCCGATGCGGCCGGCGAGGCCGCGGCGAGCGAAATCCTGGCGCGTGCGTCGAAGCTCAACGCCGGCGACCTGTTGCTGGTCCTGGTGTCCGGAGGCGGCTCGAGCCTGCTGTCGCTGCCGGTGCCTGACGTTGCGATGGACGAACTCAAGCGGGTCACGCGCGACCTGCTCGCGAGCGGCGCTCCGATCGAGCAGATGAATGTCGTGCGCAAGCACCTGTCGCAGATCGCCGGCGGACGGCTGGCCGCTGTGGCAGCCGCGCGCGGTGCGCGCGTGGTGGCGCTGATCATCTCCGATGTCACCGGCGATGCTCCGGCCGACATCGCATCTGGGCCAAGTGCGCCTGACCCGAGCACGTTCGCGGATGCCCAGGCGATCCTGCGCCGCTGGAATGTGGCACCGCCGGTCAGTATTGAACGCTGGCTTGCACGTGGTGCGCGGGGCGAGGTTGCGGAAACACCCAAGCCCGGCGATCCGCTCTTCGCCGGCGTCGAAAACCGGGTGATCGCGACCGCGCATCGTTCGCTGGAGCAGGCGGCCGACGTCTTCCGCCGTGCCGGCATCGCACCCGTCATCCTCGGCGACACGGTGACCGGCGAGGCGCGCGAAGTCGCCAAGGTCTATGCCGCACTGGTGCGTGAGCTGAGTGACCCATGCGGGGCCGTTCGTGCGGCCGGTAGCACTGATTTCAGGAGGCGAATGCACCGTGACCTTGCCGCCCGGGGTGCGTGGCCGTGGTGGTCGCTGCAGCGAATTCCTGCTGTCGCTGTCGGTCGAACTCGACAGCGCGCCCGATGTACACGCGCTGGCCGCTGATACGGACGGCATCGACGGCAGCGAGGACAACGCGGGTGCGTGGCTCGCCCCGGACACGAGCGAGCGTGCCGCGCGAGGCGGCGTGTCCGCGCGCGCGGCACTCGATGCGCACGATGCCTACGGCTACTTCGCGGCAGCCGACTCGCTGATCGTCACCGGGCCGACACTGACCAACGTCAACGACTACCGGGTGATCCTGGTCGCGTGAATCGATTCATCGCGGCGACCAACGTTGGTCGCCGCGATGAGCGGGCGTTCAGGGCGTTGCCAGCGAGTCGAGGCCCGCCAGCAGCACCGGCGGCTCATCGATACCAAAGTCCGACATCGGCGGGAAGTTGACCTGCGCATAGTAAGTGGCAGGCAGGTCCAGCAGCAGTCCGTCCGCGGAGTTGGAGGCCGGGGTGCCTTCGTCGGGCATCGGGAATTCCGTTTCGAAAGCCGGAAGTCCGAATTCGGTCCATGAAGAGTTGTCGTCGCCGGACTGCGCGAGGCTGGGGCTGCTTGACAGCACCAGGGCGGCTGCCGTGACGGTCGTGGCGAGCAGGGTGGATAGACGTAGCTTGCTTGAACCAGAAAGGTTTGAAAGTCGAGTGACAGGGCGGGTCATGTGGATCTCCTGGCGGGACACTGGTGGGCGGCCCGCGACGCTTGCGTTGAAGTCGGTGGAAGCTCTTTCGGCTCCGCCGTCGTCATCGACACACAGTGCCGACGTGAAGCCAGCGTAGGAGGAGAGCCCTATCGGCGCGACGCAGAAAGTCGTGCCGCGTGCGCGGCTTATGCAGCAGAGCGAGCACGCAAAAGTCGCACGCCGGCGAGCCGTCGGCGCTCAGGAGCAGTCGTCTAGGCAGTCACTCTGGCCGGAACTTCTGTCACAGTTAGTGAAGTTCCGCGTCAAAGTGTTTGAGAATTCCATACTGACGCCCTGACCGTATCACGATGGCACCCGGCCAGTTGCTGCCGTAGAAGATCAGTTGAGTATCGCCCCAAAGCGGACTTTATGACCAGCACGTGGGCGCTTCCCTTTTGCGAAGCACGATGACAGGTGCGCTGGGAGCGCGTAGCGTCTGCCGGCCGGGCGCATGTGCACCGGATCACTAGGAGACGCCATGAACCGTACCGCCGCCGCAGCAGCGACCGTGCTCTTGGCCGCATCGATCGCCGCAGGTTGCGCCGACATGCCTGGCCGCGACAGCGGCTGGGTGACCCTGATTGACGGCGCGAAAGGCCTGGAAAACTGGGATCTCGTCGGAGATGCGAACTGGCGGGCCGAGGACAGCGCGATCGTCGCCGACACCGGCAAGGGCGGATTTCTGGTGACCAAGCAGCCGTATCAGGACTTCCAGATCCGTATCGAGTTCTGGGCGGCCCCGAGCGCGAACAGCGGCATCTACATGCGCTGTGCCGATGGCAAGGCGCTGACGGACAAGACGTGCTACGAGGCGAACATCTTCGACCAGCGCCCCGATCCGACCTACGGAACCGGCGCCATCGTTCATCACGCGGCGGTTCCGCACAACAAGTTCAAGGCGGGTGGGCAGTGGAACACCTACGACATTACGGTCAAGGGCAATGAAGTGACCGTCATGCTGAACGGCGTGCAAACCGCGAAGCTCACTAACGACCAGCTGAAGTCGGGGCCGATCGGACTGCAGTACGGCACGCTGCCGCCGAAAGGCGAGCCCGGCGGCGCGATCAAGTTCCGCAAAGTGCAGATCAGGACGCTCTAGGCGCACCCGACTCTAACGGCACACGCGCGAGCGCGCACCCTCACGCACCTCGCATTCATTTCACGATGAGTGAACGAGAACTCGTGTCGGAAGACGATGCGGTGACCGGCTGGATCGGTGGCGCCCGAGGCATCAGTGGGAGGCTGTTCGCGGCGTCAGGGAGCGAATGGCGTCAGCCATTGGACTTGCGAGATGAAAGGTTTCGACGTTTCCTGCTTGTCGCGCGCGAAGGAATCGGAAGCACAACCGTACTTCTTGCCAAAGTGAACTCCCCACTTCTTGCGACGAGAAGCCAACCTTAGTGAGGCCTCGTTATCCGCCGCCATCTACGCGGCAAGGAAGCAACTGTTGGCTGGGACAACGTTGAGGTCACGACGCCTGACGGCAACCGATACTTCTCTATCCACTTTGGCGGCAGCGATCCTGCAGTACTGAGCGATTGGTGTGCCGCCGCTGCGGTCAGCCAAGGTCTACGAGTGGAGTCGACTGACGATTCTGCTCTCCACGTGCGGGCGCCCAGCGCACTGCGACCTGTCTCTTTGTCCAACTGCTATGGAAGCTTGCACAAGGTCAGGGACGTTGTCGCTGAGGTTTGGCCGCACGAAACCCCCGTTCCCCAGCAGCCGCGAATGAGGCCTAACGGCCTAACCACTCGTCCAACGGGCTCGTCCGCCAACGGCGTGTCGGTTGCGACGGCTTTGAAGATGCCGGCGGCTACTTCGGGTTGTCGTGCCACAGTAGCCCGCGAGGCAAACTGCGGCCAACTGCGGACAGTCTCCAGCCGCCCTGCGAATGACCGAATGCAGCCAGTCTTCCCATCGGATTGGCCAACCGAGCGGTCATCTAAAGACCGCGACCGTGGAGATGCGCGGGAATGATGAGGTCGTTGTGAAAGCTGCTGCGGGAGTGCGATGCGAGTCCGAAGGAGTTCCAGCGCTCGCAAATGCAGAAACTGATGGACTCGTAACTAGGCACCGTTAATGTGCGATTTCGCGCGGCTGCGAAGCGAGGTCCAACTCCTCGCTCCGAGCCAAGTCTGTCAATGACGGACCCTAGGGTGGTCGCACGGGTGCGGCCCGTATAGGTCCAAGTGGGTTGGTGCAGGGCATGAACGCGAGACCTAGCGTTACGCCATCTTTTGTCGGCAGATGTGTGGAATCTGCTTCTGAGTAGGTGACGTTGGACGCCCAACGGTCCGCAGGCAGCATCAACCTAAATGAGCCTGCCGCCATGCTCAGGACCCGCGCAAGACAACGGAAGAAAGCCGCATTCATAGCGCCTCCCTGACCGACTTCAACTCTGCGCTCGTGCAGCCCGCAGACGTTGCCGGTAGAAGGAAAGTAAGCCAAGAAAGGTCGTGAGGGAAAAGCATTCGACAAGCGGCAGGCACTTTGCGCAGGATGGTCAGCCGGTGCGAGTCATTGTCGAAAACTCTTACAAACCCGAGCTGGCTGCCGACTTGTCGTCACTCCCCACCGCCCGTATCCATTACGCGCAGCCGAGTCTCGCGTCCCCGATCATGTGCCCCGCTCGAACAGCGCGCAGACGAGGTGACCGCCTGACCACTGGCCTCATTGCGGGAGCGACTGGGCCAAATTGCCGCGCACCAGAACAGCCTCCTTCGTGAAGGATTCGCGGCGCGCGGGAATTTCGTCGCGCTAGCAGGTTGCGGCCAGTAGCCGAGTCGCATCCAGCGGCGAGAATCGCTGAAAGCGGACGCATTTGGGGCTGACGAATAGTGATCATTCACCCGCGAACGCGTCGCGGGTCGAAGTGGTAGCGGGGAGCAAAAGGGCACATGGCTACTACCGATGCGACGACGGGGAACTCGCGCATCTTCATCAGCTACCGCCGCGAAGACAGCGACATCTGGGTCGGACGACTCGCCGACGAGCTGCGCAAGCACTTTCCCGCCCAGCGAATCTTCGTGGACATCGCGAGCATCGATCCCGGTGCTGACTTCGTAACGGCGCTAGAGCGAGCACTCGCGAGCGCTGCGGCGGTGCTCGTCGTCATCGGTCCTCGATGGCTGTCCGCGACGGACCGGCAAGGCCGAAGCGCCGGACAGCCCGACCGATTTCGTGCGCCAAGAGGTCGCCGAGAGTCTGCGCCGTGCTGGCGTGCGCGTCTTCCCGCTGCTCGTAAACGGCGCCGCTATGCCGGCGGACGAGGACTTGCCGGAGCCCTTGAAGCCCTTGATTCGGCGGCAAGCATTCGAGTCTACGGTCCGTCACTGGGCCAATGACGTCGCTCAGTTTGTTGTCGCCCTGAAGGGAGTGCCGGGTCTTTCTGACAGCGGTGCTAGTGGAGGGGGCCGAAGCGACCGCTCAGTTGCGGGCGGAGCAAGAGGCGCAACGCGGCGAAGCGGAGCGCACGGCGAAGGAGGAGGCGCAGCTCGCGGCTGCGAAGGAGGCCAGGAGAAGTGTCGACGAGGAGACTCGGCGCAAGGCGGCGGATGCGCACGGCAGCGCCGAAGGAGAGGCCCAGCATAGGGCTGCCGAGGAGACTGTTCCGCGCGGCGCCGAGCCATCGCATGCGCAGCCGGTCCTCCGGAAAGTAGTCGGGATCGGCGGCATCATCGGGGTCACCGCGCTCGCGGTGTTCTTCCTCGGACGAAGCCCGGATGCACCGGTCGCGTCTGTGACGCCACCGGCTTCCAGCTCGCCCATCTCGCCCATCTCGCCGTCGGCTTCAAAGCCCGTGCGCAATGAGATGTCGAAAGATCCCCTCGCCGATGCGATTCAGGCTGAGCTCTACATGAACAAGACTGCCGTCGCAGCACGCAAGTCGGCGAGCAATTTCCTTTCAGCCAACGCGCTGCACCGCGAGTTTCATAACTATCCAGTTGACGCGAGCAACCGCTACGTCGGAAAGACAGTGACGCTGGAAGGCCTGCGCGGAGACATGATCTTGACGTCCGACGGTGTGCAGGCGGCAGTGCACATCGTGGATGGAAGCCAATCAAATGCCCTCATTCTTGTGTTCTCTGATCGCAACCAGTTGAAGGATATCAATCAAGGAGAAAGATTTCGCTTCAAATGTACGGTAGGGAAGTATGAATACTCAATTGTTTGGATGGACGATTGCTCAATCGTCCGCTGACTGACTCGGCGAGCTTGAGCGGCCTACCATTCGGCACGGTGGCGCGTCGGGCATTTTTCGCTGCAGGATCGGCCGGTCGCCGACAATCGAACAGAAGAGGGTCGGGCAAAGAACCGCCGCGTGGAGGTCGTGAAGCGCTAGCACACAGTGCTCCGCCCGAGTTCGTACGCTGGTCTCAACCCGGCCACGAGCGGTCGAAGCGACCACTCCCCCAGTTCTCCTGATAGCGGACACAATTCGGCTCTCAGATCCGGGGGCTGAGTGGTCGCATGTCAGTGCAAGTCGACGATGCGCTTGTACGTTGTTTGGTCGCCGGACAGTTCCCGCGCAATGGTCTGACCTGCCGATCCGTCCGGTCACACCTTCCGGGTGGGACAACCGCACCTTCCGCTTGGGCGACACCATGCTCGTTCGCCTGCCAAGCGGCGACCACTACGCAGGGCAAGTCGCCACCGAGCAGCGCTGGCTACCGTACCTCGCATCCTCATTGCCGCTCAGTATTCCGACGCCTTTGGCGCTCGGCGTGCCTGCCAGCGGATATCCGTGGAGCTGGTCCGTCTATCGCTGGCTGGATGGAGAGCCCGCTTCAACCGGGACCGTCGCCGACCTCGCCGAGCTCGCATCATCCCTGGGTCGTTTCCTATCCGCGTTGCAGAGCATTGACACAGCCGGCGGCCCGGTGCCAGGGCCGCGCAACTTTCATCGCGGTGGTGTGCTCGGCATCTATGACGCGTATTCGCGGCAGGCTATCGCGGCGCTGAAGGGGAAGATTGATGGCGGTGCTGCTACCGCCGTGTGGGAGAAGGCGCTTGCAAGCAAGTGGCAGCGATTGCCGGTGTGGGTTCACGGTGATATCAGCGCCAGCAACCTCCTGGTCAAGGCGGGCCGCATAAGTGCGGTCATCGACTTTGGACAGCTGGGCATTGGGGACCCGGCGCGCGACCTGGCGATCGCGTGGACATTCTTCGAAGGGGCCAGCAGAAAGGCATTCCGCGACGCTCTGCGACTGGATGTCGAAACCTGGGCGCGGGGCCGTGGGTGGGCTTTGTGGAAGGCCTTGATTGTTACTGCCGGCCTCGTAGACACTACTCCGGTCGAGGCGGCGAGGTCGCGGCGGAACCTCGATGAGGTGCTATCAGACGTTCACACTTGAGGCAAGGCGGCCAATTGCGGACTCGCTAGACCGCGACGAGATCGCCTCAAAGCAGAAGTTGCTGCTCGAAACGACTGTATGACAACACCGCCGACAACAACGCTGCCTCGCTTCACTCTCGTTTACAAAGTCGTCGACGACTACGAGATCAAAGCCGACGTTTTCGGCGCAACTCCGGGTGTTCACAAGCCGGGCGTCGTTTGGATTCACGGTGGGGGCTTAATCTTTGGCTCGCGCACGACGCCGCGACCTGCTTTTCTGGCTGCGCTACTGAACGCGGGTATCACCGTCATCTCAATCGACCACCGGCTGGCACCTGAAACCAAGCTGACTGACATCGTGGACGACGTGCATGACGCGTGGCGTTGGGTCGCTAACCAGGGGCCCGCGTTATTTGGTGTTGATCCGGAACGCTTGGCCGTAGCGGGAGGGTCATCCGGGGCTTACCTGACTCTCATGAGCGGACATGTTGTGGAGCCTCGCCCGCGCGCGCTCGCTGCGTTCTGGGGATTTGGTGATATCACCACGCCGTGGGAGACCGAGCCAAGTGATCACTACCTGACGACCATGCCGTTGATATCGCGCGAGCAGGCCATGGAGAAGCTCGGCGTAGCGCTTAGCGGACGATCCGGGGCCCGAGTTCGATCGCGGCTACTTCTATGTGTACTGCCGCCAACAGGGGCGGTGGCCGATCGAGGTGACAGGGCACGATCCAGATCAAGAGCCGCGTTGGTTCGACGCATATTGTCCGATCCGCAACGTCAAGCGAGGCTATCCGCCCAGCATTCTCATTCATGGCACGGCCGACACCGACGTGCCGTGTCAGGAGTCACAGAACATGGCCGCGCGACTTCGCGAGGCTCACATCGAATGTGAAGTTCTAACGCTGGATGGCATTGGACACGGACTTTCGGGCGCATCGCCAGAGCTTGTCACGTCAGTTGAAGAGCGTGCAGCCGCCTTTCTAACGTCGCGTCTCGCATAGCGAATTGTGGAGCGAGTCGGTGATCAAGTTCGGCCAGGAGCCGACGTCCAGCGGGGTCTAGAACTTGACCGGTTAGCGGCCATTGCGACAATGCGGTTTAGCCGACGCGCCGGCGTTGCCTTTGCGGGAGGCCTTCGATGACCGCTTCATGTGCCTGCGGACAAGCACTGATCACAGTGAACGCGCCTCCCTCGGCGCTGGGGGTATGTCACTGCAGCAACTGCAAGCGGCGAACGGGCAGCGCGTTCGGCATCTCCGCCTACTTTGATCGAAGTGCCGTGGTTCGCCAGGAGGGGAGAACGAGCGTCTACTCGTTTCATCACGCGGCGCAGAACCACGACCAGCAGCGGCACTTTTGCTCCAAATGTGGAACGACGCTCTTCTGGTACGTCTCGACTCTGCCAGACAAGATCGGCATTGCCGGCGGTTGCTTCGCTGAGCAGGGGCTGGGAGAGCCCACTTACTCTGTGAGCGACGGCAAGCGCGAGCCATGGATCGCGCTTCCTTCTGAGTGGCAGGTTTGCCCCGGATAAGAAAGTCCTCTGGTGACGGCGCTGCCGGACCCGGCCAGAACCGGCCTATCGGGGCGCGCAGGCCACGTACGCCTGAAAGCCCGCGGATCTCGCTCGCCCAATACTGAGATATTTTCGCGCTCCAAGGGCGAATTCCGCACAAGAGATTCGGTCGCTGTCGCGAGGGACTTATTCGCCAGACGATATCCGTCGGCCGCTATCTCCTTTCTTGCCGGATCGGTGATCCCGGGGTGAACATACCGCCACCTCTGATCTCGACATAGTCGTCGTGTTTGACGAGCTGCCGAACGCGTACCGAAAGTGTCTGGTGTGGGACGAATGGCCTGTCGAAGTGTTTGTCCATGACGTAGGGACACCGCGTTACTTCTCCGAGGAAGTCTGCTGGCGCGGCGGCGTGCCATCGCTGCCAGCAAAGCGCGTGAAGTCTAGTGGGAGGTATTGGGCCTCTTGGAGCGCCGCGAGCGTGTACTTCAGCCCCAGCGAAAGCATCCCTCGTGCCGGCCAGTAATGCATCATGGCAGCGGCGAGCCGCAGGCCCATGTGTGCCGACCCGGAGTTGTGTTGCTGAGCGCACCACTCCATGGCCTGAAGAAAGTTCTCGCGTTCAGTGTCGATCCTCTCGAGTAACGACGCGCCAAGATTCCGCCAGTCACCGCCCCCCGCCTGGGTCTCGATCATGGCGGCATAGTGCTTTGCGTGTCGCTCATTCACTTCCGCGGCCTGGCCTTTCTCGTTCAGCTTCTCAAGCCCGAACTGTCGAACCGTTTCCAGCAGGCAATAGCGCGCGGTAGTGCTTTGATGCTGCACGATCAATAGCGAGTGATCGGCGAGTCGACCGAGTCCTTCTGCCAGGTCAACGCTCGAGTCGGCATCGCAGAGCGCTCGGACCGAATCCAGATCACATCCGCCACGGCAAACCGAAAGGGTCAGAAGCAATTCCTGTTCGTGTGGGCCGAGGCGGTCGTAGCTCCACTGGATGACGGCCTGCAAGGTCGGCTCTCTTAGGCCGGCGCGACGGTGTCCGAAGTGCAGGCGGAGGCGCTCCGATAGCAATTCGAGCAACTGGACGGGTTCCATCACCCGCAGCTGCGCTGCCGCCAGTTCCACGGCCAGAGGAATGCCGTCAACACACCGGCATATCGCCGCTAGTGCCGATGCATTGTTGTCGCCAAACATGAAGTCCGGCGCCAGGAGCTGGGCACGGTCGACCAACAACCGTACCGACTCCGACTCCGCGATCACCGACGCCTGAGCACCTAAAGGCGGAAGTGTCAGTGGCGGAACGTGCACCACAGACTCGCCGTCCAGCCCGAGCGCTTCGCGGCTGGTCACCAACAGGCTGAGCCAAGGCGCAGTGGCCAGAAGCTTCTGCACGAGCCCGATCACCGCCTCAAGGATGTGCTCTGCGCTGTCAAGCACCGCTAACAACTGGCGACGGCTTATGAAATCCTGCAGTGCTTCGATCGGCGGCCGCGGCCCTTGCGTCTTGCATCCCACGCTCCGCGCGAGGGCCTGCACCACTTGGTCCGCGTCCGTGAGCGATGCAAGGTTGACCCACCATACGCCGTGTCGCCAATGGCCAAGGGCGTTTTGTGCCAGCTTGAGCGCCAGTCGGGTTTTTCCAGTCCCGCCGATGCCGATCAGGGTCACCAGCCTGCCACGAGCCAATCGGACTTGTGCCTCGGCTACTGTGGACTCGCGCCCTACAAAGGCTGTTCGCTCTGCCGGGAGGTTGTCCAGCCGCAGAGGATCTCCCGCGGACTCCACCGGGATCGCAAGCCGATAGCCAAGCCCGGGGACGGTTGCGATGGCGCCGGTTCCGAGAGCCTTGCGCAGGGCCGCTACTTGGACATGCACATTGGCTTCTTCGACGATCAACCCGGGCCAAGCTCCGGCTAGGAGGGCTTCCTTCGTTACGAGATCGCCGGCCGCTGCCACGAGCGCAAGCAGCACGTCAAATGCTCGGGCGCCCACCGGAATGGTCTCGCCTTTGCCGCGCAGACAGCGCGCGACGGGGTCGAGCTTCGAAGTCCCCCGACGCGGAACCGTTCAGACATCGCGGTTGGAACAACGACTTAGGGCAAATCTCGTCGCAAGGCGGGACGCGCTTTAGAACATTTTAGGGCGCCTAAAGACTAGCCAGACGGTCGCGTTGCATAGTGCCTCTCATCAGCAACGCAGTACGTCAATTCCTCAACCAATCAATGGGAGCCACAAATGAACCGCGAATTTCATCCAAGCTCAAAGCTGGCCCGCTCGACTCTCGGCTTCGCGGCCATTGTATGCTCCGTGCTGGTCGTCAGCGGGATCGCGGCGCTGGCTGATTACTACGGCAGCAGTACCCTATTGGCAATTGTGACGTCGCAAACTCACCGTGCCTAGTTTGACCGGGATGGATAGGTCCGAGCGTTCCGATAGATATCGCAGCGGGCGGCCGCGGGCTCGGAACGGTGAGCGACTATCCGCTCTCGGGCGCGTCCGGCGAGTCCGCTTCGGTGCGGTAGGGTCGGGAGTTGTCGCGGAGCGTCTCCGTCGCTGAGTGCGCCGCGTGGTGCAGGCGCTCAGGAGCTAGTCGCCGATCGCTCGGTCAGGTCCGCTTCGGGTCGCGAACACCGAATGCAGGATCGGCCGCGAGCTGACGCCCGCGGGTGTGCTCAACCGACCCGAAGGCTGATTGACTCACGAACCCTGCGGGTCGCCGTCGGGTGACGCGATGACCACGGTATAGCCGTCGGGGTCGCGAATCCACAGTTCTCGGTGATCGGCGTTCGGATTTCGGTGCACGTCAAGCACGATGGGTGCGCCAAGCTCGCGCGCGCGCGCAACTGCGGCGTCGAAATCGTCCACTTCGAACCAAAGCAGGACGCCGTTTCCAACCTCGACGGAGGGATCGCCCATGGGACCGTGGTGGTGGTCGACGTTCCAAGCATGCAGCTGAAGTATCAGGCCGTCTGGGCCCCACTTGGTGTAGTGAAGTTTTGGATCCCACAGACGTTCATACTCAGACCCGCCGTGACCTCCGACGCATCCGAGGAGGCGCTGGTACCAGCGGCTCGAGGCTTGAACGTCGCGGCAGTTGATGAGCGGTTGAGCGCGCATACGCGAAGTTTATCCGCGTCTCCCCGGGCGCCAGGCGTGCCTCACCTTGCGTCGGCACCGTTGCGGAACGGTCGCATCGCGGCCAAAAGCTGACGCCTGCCAAGGGCAACGAAGCGCTCAAAAGCGGACACCATTCAAACCAGACGCGTACTAGAAATTCGATTGGGCTCGCTTGCACTCCGAGACACCCTTGCGACCTGTCTGGCCATCGACTTCCTGCAATTGGGAACGCGCCATCCACATGCCCATTTTTACCTCCTGCCATACAAAGTAGGCTCTGCCCGCCTCAGTATTTAGCTTGATGGCGGAGGTGTTTTCCGAGATCGAAGTTACTTCGTGAGCACCCGGATCGACCTCAAAAAGGAAGTAAGTCTGCATGGCCGATTGACCGGCGACTTTGCCGTCCAAGGCCACTGTAATCGGAATTGCTCCTCCAAGCGACTCATTCCGATACACATAGATGCTCGACTTATCCTTCTGAACTACAAAGACCTTGGCCTTCGCGTCCTCGTCCATTGAGCTCATCGGAACCGAAGCGCAACCGCTCACTAATGATGCGAGCGTTAGGACGATGGCGACAGAGAACAACCGGCTGCGCGCACTCATTTGCTTCCTCCTTAGCGGAAATGTCTACTTCATTAGAGGCGCGCGGTGCACGTCGCCGTTGACCTGCAGCATTGGAGGGGGCTGCCGGCGGCGGGCCAGACTCGGGTAGACCAGAACTGGACTCCAACCCCCGCCTTTCAATCGAGCCAGAAGCGGATTAGGCTTCCCACTCCTTAAGCGGCTCCGCGGTGGTGTGGACGAAGACGACGACGCCTGTGGTGATGACCGAGACGTGCCGTTTCGGCCGCTTCGAAGTCAGGTCCGCCGAGCGCCAACTGCTGGTCGACGGCGAGCCCGCACGCTGCGTGCGCGCGCCTTCGACCTACTGCTGGCGCTGGTCGAACGTCGCGACCGTGTAGTTCCAAGAACGAGTTGCTCGACAACGTCTGGCGTGGCGTGGTTGTCGAGGAGAACAACCTGCAGGTCCAGGTCTCCACGCTGCGACGCTGCTTGGGGCGCCAGCGATCGCCACGATCCCGGGACGCGGCTATCGCTTCATGCTGCCCGTCGAAGGCGCTGCGGTGGCCGTTAAACGCTGACGCTCCCGTCCCGACCCCAACGAAAGCGGCTTCGATGCGCCAGCAGCGCTTCTGACCAACCTGCCGGCCGAGCTGCCGCCACTTTATGGGCGCGACGCCGATCTGCAGACATTGCGTTTGCTGGTCGAGCGCACAGGCTGGTCAGCGTCGTAGGCGCTGGCGGTATCGGCAAGACCTCGTTGGCGCAGGCGCTCGCCTATCGACTGCGCGGGTCATTCGATGACGGCGTCTGGGTTGTCGAGCTCGCGTCGGTGGCCGACTCGTCGCTGGTTGCGACCGCCGTGGCCGGAGCCTTGCGCATCACGCTCGGCGCCGACGCGCAAATCGAGAGTCTGGTCAAGGCGTTGGGCACGTGCCACATGTTGATCGTGCTCGACAATTGCGAGCATCTGGTGCTCGCCGTTGCTGAACTGGTCGTGCGGTGCACCGTGACGCCCCGAACGTGCGGCTGCTCGCCACCAGCCAGGAGCCATTGAGGGTCGCACGGGAATATGTCTATCGTCTGGGCGCGTTGGCTCTGCCGAACAGTGCGGGAATCGACAGTGCCAGGAAGTCGGGGGCGGTCGCCCTTTTCGAAGCACGCGTACAAGAGGCTCAGCCGCGCTTTGCGCTGACTGAGCACAACGTCGCGGCGGTAGTCGACATCTGCCTGCACCTGGACGGCATTGCACTGGCGATAGAGCTGGCCGCGGCACGCGTACCGCTTCTCGGAGTCGACGGCTGCGCACGCGGCTGGACGAGCGTTTCCGCGTCTTGACCGGCGGCGCGCGCATGGGACTGCGGCGCCACCAGACACTGCGCGCCGCACTGGATGGAGTCATGGCCTGCTGACTCGCGCAGGAGCAGACCGGTCTGTTCCGGCGGCTCGGGGCGTGTTCGCGGCAGCTTCGGCCTGGACAGCGCGCAGCGCGTTGCATCCGACTACAGCGTCGACCAATGGGCGGTGCTTGATAGGCTGGGCGCGCTCGTTGACAAGTCGCTGGTCGTGGCCGAGACGGATGATAGAACCACGCTATCGCCTTCTGGAGTCCAGCCGCGCATTTGCACTGGAGAAACTGCATCAGGCCGGCGAGACCGACACGACTCGCCAAAACCACGCTGAAGCAGTGCTGGAGGTCTTCGAACGCGCGCTCCAAGATGAGTATGTCCTGTCCACCCAGGCACGACTGGAACGCTACCTGCCGGACCTGGATAACGCGCGGGCTGCGCTGGAATGGGCGAATCGCGCGAGTGGAGACGCGCGGTTGCTGATCGCCTTGGCGGGAGCTGTCGCCTGGATCTGGGTCAGCGCGGGCTTGCGGCCAGAGGGGTTGCGTAGAACCCGATCGGCAATAGTCAGGATCGAGCCTAAAACGGCGCCGCACTTGGAGGCCCGACTCCTGGGATCATGGTCGCACCTGGCTTATCCGGAAACCGGACCCCAAGTTCTGGCGGCAGATGCGCGCGCGGCCGAACTCTATCGAACGATTGGGGATCGACGGGCGCTATTCGCCGCCCTGTGCCAACAAAGCTGTATTCAGTCATATTGCTGTCAATTCGAGGCGGCTGCTCGCGCTACAGGAAGCCGAGCAGATCGTTGAAACGAGTTGGCCACCGGCAATGCGCGCCCTGTTTCTGGATGCCCGCATGTGGTTTCTTCAAAGACGAGGTTCCTACGAAGAGGAGATCGGCGTCGGCGAGGAGCTTCTTCAACTGGCGATCGCCTTGGACGACAAGAGAATGGTCCTGGAAACTTTGCTGTCTCTGGAGCAGGTCTCAGCTGCGCAAGGTCGATGCTCGGGTAGATTCTGTAGAGCGCGGTCGTGACCTAGTGAAACGCATTCGATCTGACCGTTCCCTTCGAGGTGGGATAGAGAGCCGAGCGCTCAGCAACCTCAGTGCGGCATTGACGGAATTTGGTGAAATTGAGGAGGCGCTCGAAGTGGCGCGTTGCGCGTACCCCTTGGTCGAACAGACCGGTCGCATTCTGGACCTACGCGATCCGTACGCACTCCTCGCGTTCAAGCGCGGACGTGTCCGCGATGCAGCTCGCATATTAGGGCGTGCTGACATGCGCTATGCGACGAGCAACTACCAGAGGTTAGTCGTCGAACAAAATCACCGTGACAAGCTAGTGCAGAGCCTGCGAGATGCCCTGTCGCCCGAAGACGTCTCGCGACTGATGAAAGAGGGTGAATCACTGAGCGACGAGGAAGGCGCGCGCCTTGCGCTGCGGGAATAGGGTTGAGCCTGCGCGGGTTGAATCGAGGCGCCGCCGGCAAGATCATCTCGACAATGCCAATCTGCATGAGCGGCCCTGCGTTGGCACTCATCTGGCAAGCGCCGTTCGGGGCGGAAGCGACGCGAACTCCATGAGCAGCCGGGGGCGGGGAAAAGCGCCGCGTCGCGATACAGCAATTTCGGCACGATGTCCGCTGTCGGGATGATGGCGGCGACCGCTTTCAGAATCCGCGAACTTCCGCAACGGGTCGACAGCGGGCGAGGCGCGTTCCCGGAGGATGACACTGGGCGCGAGGTGTGACGTACGCGGACTCTGTAGTCGGCACCGAGGACTAGGCAGGTATCAATTAGTCTGAGCCAAGCGCTGATGGCCGGACACGTTCGTCGCCTGGCAGCTGTTTGCCCGGCGATCAGCCCTGCGCCAACTTTGACGTCCTACAAATCGGCGCGCGGCACGCAGGTCAACGTGCCCAGGGCGGAGCGCCGGCCTGCAGGCCCCAGGCTGATCGCGCTCTTGCCGCGGCGGCGGCATCGAGCGCATCGAGCGCGGCCAGTGCAATCGAATGACGATCAACCTCGAAGAATGCACGCAGTGCCGCCCGCGTATCGGAGCGACCAAAACCATCGGTGCCGAGCGCGACATAGCGATCGCCGATCCATGGCCGGATCAGGTCAGGCACGCTGCTGACGTAATCCGATGCCGCCACCACCGGCGTCCCGTTGCGCGGAAGCTGCTGTTCAACCCAGGACGCCGCGCGCGGCGTCCCCAGCCTTGCGGCGCGCTCGAGTTCCATCGCTTCGCGTCGCAGTTCGGTGAAGCTGGTGACTGAATACACGTCCGCTGCGATGCCGAAGTCGGCTTCGAGCAATTCAGCGGCGGCCAGCGCTTCGCGCAGGATCGTGCCGGCCCCGAGCAGCCGCACCCTCGCTGCACCCTTCGGCGAGGGCCGAACGCAGTACATGCCCCGCAAGATGCCAGTCCGCGTCGAGGCCAACGCCGACGGCTGCGCATAGTTCTCGTTCATCACGGTGACGTAGTAGAACTCGTCGGCCTGTTCGCTCAGCATGCGTCGCATGCCGTGCTCGACGATCACGGCCAGCTCGTACGCGTAGCACGGGTCGTAGGCGCGGCAGTTCGGCACGGTCGAGGCGATCAGGTGGCTGGTTCCGTCCTCGTGTTGCAGTCCTTCGCCCGACAGCGTCGTGCGGCCGGCGGTGGCGCCGATCAGGAAACCGCGCGTGCGCGAGTCCGCGGCGGCCCACAACAGATCGCCGACGCGCTGGAAGCCGAACATCGAGTAGAAGATGTACAGCGGCAGCATCGCCAGCCCGTTGGTCGAGTAGCTGGTGCCTGCCGCCACCCACGAAGCGATCGCGCCGGCCTCGTTGATCCCTTCCTCGAGGATCTGCCCCGACTTCGATTCCTTGTAGTAGCTGATCTGGGCGCTGTCCTCGGGCTCGTAGAGCTGTCCCAACGGCGCGTAAATGCCGATCTGCCGGAACAGGTCCGCCATACCGAAGGTGCGCGCTTCGTCGGCGATGATGGGCACGACGCGCGGCCCGACGGCGGCGTCCTTCAGCAGTCCCCCGAGCATGCGCACCAGCGCCATCGTCGTCGACATTTCCTTGCCGTTGGCGTCGAGGGCGAACCGCGCGAACGCCTCGACCGGCGGCGTCGGCACGGGCTCGCAGGCCGTGGACCGCGCCGGCATGTAACCACCAAGCCTGGCCCGGCGCGCATGCAGGTACTTCATCTCCGGGCTGTCATCGGCCGGTTTGCAGAACGCGACGTTCTCGACCTGCGCATCGCTGAGCGGCAGCGCGAACCGATCGCGGAACTCGCGCAGCGCCTCGGCGTCGAGTTTTTTCTGCTGGTGGGTCGTCATGCGACCCTGTCCAGCCGTGCCCATGCCGTAGCCCTTCTTCGTCTTGGCCAGGATCACGGTCGGCTGCCCCCGGTGGCGCGCGGCGGCGAAGTAGGCCGCGTGGATCTTTATCGGATCGTGCCCTCCACGTCGCAGTCGGTCGATATCGTCGTCGGAAAGGTGCGCAGTCAACTGCGCCAGTTCGGGAAACTTGTTGAAGAAGTGCTCGCGATTGAAGCGTCCATCGGTCGCGGACAGGGTCTGGAATTCGCCGTCGACTGTCTCGTGGAAGGCGCGCAACAGCAGCATCTGCGTGTCGCGTGCAAACAGCGGGTCCCAGTCGCTGCCCCACAGCAGCTTGATCACGTTCCAGCCCGCGCCGGCAAAGAGACCTTCGAGTTCCTGGATGATCGAACCGTTGCCGCGCACCGGACCGTCGAGCCGCTGCAAATTGCAGTTGACAACGAACACCAGGTTGTCGAGTCCTTCGCGTGCGGCGATGCTCAGTCCAGCAAGCGATTCGGGTTCGTCCATTTCGCCGTCGCCGACGAAAGCCCAGACCTTGCGCGCGTAAGTCGTTGCCAGTCCGCGATTCTCGATGTAGCGCAGGAAGCGCGCCTGGTAGATCGCGAAGAGCGGTCCCAGTCCCATCGAGCCGGTCGGGAACTGCCAGAAGTTCGGCATCAGCCACGGATGCGGATACGAACTCAGGCCGTGGCCTGCGGTTTCACGTCGATAGTGATCGAGCTGATCCGCCGTCAGCCGGCCTTCGAGAAACGCGCGGGCGTAGACGCCCGGCGCCGAATGAGGCTGGTAGTACACCAGGTCGCCGCGTCCACCGGCGCCGTCGGCGCGGAAGAAGTGATTGAAGCCGACTTCGAAGAGATCCGCCGCCGACGCATAGCTGGCGATGTGGCCACCCAGCTCAGGACTCGCCTGGTTCGCACGCACGACCATCGCCAGCGCATTCCAGCGCACCAGTGCCGACAGGCGCTGCTCGATCTCCAGATTGCCGGGGAATGGCGCCTGTTCGCCGAGCGAAATCGTGTTCAGGTAGGGCGTGTTCAGCACCTGCGGCAACGGCACGCGGCGCGTGCGCGCGTGCTGCAGCAGCTGCTTCAGCACGAAGGTCGCGCGCGCCGGCCCCTCGGCCGCGATCAGCGCGTCGAGCGCTTCGAGCCATTCGCGCGTTTCCAGCGGATCGCCGTCATCCTCGGGCAGCCGCCACGCGGCGTTGGGAATCAGCTTCGCGAGGTCGTCGAGGTTCATCGGCGCTCGGGATCGGGAGGGTCGGCCATTATCACCCCCGACAGACCGCGGGTGCTGCGGATCGGTGGAATCCGCTGCCGGACCAAGGATTGCGATAATCGCCGCATGGACTCGCTGACGATTGCCCGCCCCGACGACTGGCACCTGCACCTGCGTGACGGCGCGGCACTGGCCGCCGTGCTGCCGGCGACCGCGCGCCAGTTCGCACGTGCCATCGTGATGCCGAACCTGAAGCCTCCGATCGCGACGACGACGCAGGCACAGGCCTATCGGCAACGCATCCTTGCCGCCTTGCCACCGGGGCTCGAGTTCGAGCCGCTGATGACGCTGTACCTGACCGACAACATGCCCGCGGACGAGATCCGGCGGGCCGTCGCCAGCGGCGTCATCCACGGCGTCAAGCTGTACCCTGCGGGAGCGACCACGAATTCGGATTCGGGCGTCACCGACATCCGCAAGCCGCGTGCCGCACTGGAAGCCATGCAGGAACTCGGGCTGCCGCTACAGGTGCACGGCGAGGTTACGCACCCGAGCGTCGACGTGTTCGACCGCGAAAAAGTCTTTATCGACGATGTGATGGAGCCGCTGCGGCGTGACTTTCCGGCATTGAAGGTCGTGTTCGAACACATCACTACGCGCGATGCGGCGCAATACGTGCGCGATGCGGACGGTCCGCTGGCCGCGACAATCACCGCTCATCATCTGCTCTTCAACCGCAATGCGTTGTTCATGACGGCCGACGGCCGTGCCGGCGTGCGGCCGCACTACTACTGTTTGCCGGTGCTCAAGCGCGAACCGCACCGGCTGGCGCTGGTCGAAGCCGCGGCCAGCGGCAACCCCCGCTACTTCCTGGGTACGGATTCGGCGCCGCATCCGAAGGGTGAAAAGGAGACCGCGTGCGGCTGCGCCGGCTGCTATACAGCGGCCTGCGCGCTCGAGCTTTATGTCGAGGCGTTCGAGGACGCCGGCCGGCTGGATCGACTGGAGGGTTTCGCGAGCCACTACGGCGCCGATTTCTACGGATTGCCGCGCAATAGTGGCACCGTGACGCTGCAGCGGCGCGCATGGACCGTGCCTGCCGAGTTTCCGCTCGGCGATCGAACGGTCGTGCCCCTGCGTGCGGGCGAACTTCTGCGGTGGCAACTCACGAACTGAGTGCGATCGACTGGTCGCAGCCCGGCTTCGCCGCGGTTGCCGACGTCGGTCGCTGCGTTTCAGTGGCCGAAGGCTCGGGTGAACTGATCGCCGCGCTGAATCGGCAGGCCGAGGAGCGTCGCATCACGACAGCGGCGGGAACTCGGATCTACTTTGCACCGGCCGACGACGCGCTGGCCGGCTGCGCCTATGAGTCCCACATCGCGCTGACGGGGCGGGTGCCGACGCGGTCGAACCGTCATGACCTCTTCAATGCGCTCATCTGGCTCGTGTTTCCACGGACGAAGGCGCGCCTGAATGCCTTGCAGGCCATGGCGATCGAGCGCGCGGGGGTGGGTGCCGTCCGTGGGCCACTGCGCGATGCGGCCACCGTGTTCGACGAAAACGGCGTTGTGCTGGTCACCCGTGATGAGCGTGTCATCGATGATCTGCGGGCAAGGCGCTGGCACGACGCCTTTGTCGCGCGCCGTCCGGCGTGGAATGATGTCGGCGTGTGGTCCTTCGGTCACGCCCTGATGGACAAGCTGGTCGCACCCTACAAGGCCATCACCGCGCATGCGATGACCGTCGCACTGACGCCGACGGCAACCCTCGAGGAGATCGACCGGGCGCTTGCCGAACGACTTGGCGAAGGGCTGAGTCCAGCCGACTTCGCGCCTGTGCCAGTGCTTGGCATCCCCGGGTGGTGCGCCGCCAACCGGGGGGCGACTTACTACGACGATACCTCCGTGTTTCGACCGGTGCGTGGCATGCCGTCGATCGGCAGCCGCGCCTGACCGCGGTCGACCCGTCGGGCTGCGCTACTGTCCGCCAGTGATGAACATGGCCGGCCCGCGCTGCTGACGGACTGGGCATGGCGTCGAGCAACGAGGCAGGGATAACAGATGAAGATACTGGTCACCGGCGGATCGGGCTTTCTCGGACAGCGGCTGATCCGCGCGTTGTGCACGCGCGGCCGGCTGCAGGATGAGGACGGCGCTGTCAAGACCATCGGCGGAATCGTCGCGCTCGATGCGATGTCGGCCCCGGACGCAGTCACGGACCCGAGGGTGACTTACCTGCACGGCGACCTCAGCGATCCGGCGATGATCGCCAAAGCGTTCGATGCCGGCGTGGCCAGCGTGTTTCACCTGGCGGCCGTGGTCTCCGGCGCGGCCGAGGCGGACTTCGATCTCGGCATGCGCGTCAACCTGGACGGCACGCGCGCGCTGCTCGAAGCCTGTCGACGAAGCCCCGCGCCGCCACGGCTGGTCTTCGCCAGTTCGGTGGCGGTCTACGGAGGTGTCCTGCCCGACGTCGTGAACGACGCCACGACGCCCGCACCGCAGTCGAGTTATGGCGTGCAGAAACTGATCGGTGAACTGCTCGTCGGCGACTACACGCGGCGCGGTTACATCGATGGCCGCGCGCTGCGCCTGCCGACCATCGTGGTCCGGCCCGGCAAGCCCAATGCGGCCGCGTCGAGCTTTGCCAGCGGCATCATCCGCGAGCCGCTCGCGGGGGTCGAGGCGATCTGCCCGGTGGCCGAGAGCACGTCGTTGTGGCTGATGTCGCCGACAATCGCGATCGACAACCTCCTGCATGCCCATGAGACGCCCGCGGCAGCGTGGGGTGCCACCCGCGCGGTGAACCTGCCGGGACTGACCGCGTCCGTCCGCGACATGCTGGACGCCTTGAAGATCGTCGGCGGCGCTGCGGCCGCGAGCCGGGTGCGCTTCGAGGTCGACGAGCGTATCGCCAGGATCGTGTACGGATGGCCCGCGCAGTTCGATGCGGCGCGGGCCCGGGAGCTCGGATTTTCGCGCGATGCCGACATCGTGTCGGTCGTGCGCGCCTATGCGAAGGAGCACGTCCGGTGAGCATGAAGAAGGCGGACCTCGACAAGCGACTGGGCAAGCAGATCTCCAATCGACTGCGACAAACGCCCCCTCGCGGCGGGCCGGAAGTAACTACGCCGCCTGACCGGCGGGCTCAGCGTGAAACTGACCGTGCAGCCGGGCTGGTACCTTTCGCTGTCAAACTGCACGAAGGTCTCGTTCGGGAGTTGCTCGAGCTCGCGCACGCACGGCAGGAACCGATGAATCAACTGGTCGATCGCCTGCTGCGCGCGGGCCTGACCCATCAACAGGAGTAGGCATGAGCACCATCACTACCTCGAGCGGCCTGCAGTACGAGGAAGTACGAGCGGGAACCGGGGCCACGGCGCGCGCAGGGCAGGATGTCGCGGTCCATTACACCGGCTGGCTCCTCGACGGCAGCAAGTTCGACTCGAGCCACGACCGTGGACAACCCTTCAACTTTGGGCTCGGCCGAGGCCAGGTTATCGCGGGCTGGGACGAAGGCGTCGAAGGCATGCAGGTCGGTGGCCTTCGCAAGCTCACGATCCCGCCGCAACTGGGTTACGGCGAATTCGGCGCGGGCGGCGTCATTCCGCCGAATGCAACCCTGGTGTTCGAGGTCGAGCTGATCGACGTCGGCTGATCCGCGCAGCGCCAGGAGGCGCGAGGCGAGGCAGCCAGGGAGGCTGCGCCCGCGTGAGCACCAATGCCGCTGCTTCAGCTCGGCGCTTGTGGATCGTCCTGGCTTCCCGATTCGACGAGCCTTAGCCGCTGGGCGCGGTCAGACTCTTCAGTCGCGCGGTAGCGCGGATTGCGGACAGCGTGGCGTTCGGCGTGATGACTTCGGGATCGGTGCGCAGTTCGATCAGCGCCGGCAGGCGCTTCTCGCGGATGAACGACAGGGCCGCGGCGAGAGCCGTGCCGAACTCGTCGGTCGTGCCGACGGCCGAACCGAAGGCGCCGAACGATTGCGCGTAACGGGCGAAGTCGGGATTGGTCAGGCGCGTGCCGTGTTCCCGTCCCGGGAACTCGCGCTCCTGGTGCATGCGAATCGTGCCGTACATCGAGTTGTTGAACACCAGGATCAGCACGCCGGCGCCGTACTGCATCGCGGTCGCCAGCTCCTGTCCGGTCATCAGGAAGTCGCCGTCGCCGGCGAAGGCGACCACGGTGCGCTCGGGTGCTGCGATCTTGGCGGCGATCGCGGCCGGCACACCGTAGCCCATGCTGCCGGCCGTCGGTGCGAGTTGCGTGCGCAGCCCCGGATAGCGCCAGAACCGATGGGCCCAGCCGCTGAAATTGCCGGCGCCGTTGGTGATGATCGCGTCCTCCGGCACTGCGCGTCGCAGGATCTGGATGACCTCCCACAGATCGAGCGCCGGATGGGCATGCGTGTAGACGGCGGGCCTTTGTTGCCACGCTTCGAATTCGGCGCGCGCGCTTTCGAGCAAGGGGCGCCACGGCGGTTCCTCGACCGGCACCATCATCGCCAGCCGCGACGCGAACTGCGGCATGCCGGCATTGATCGCCAGGCTCGGCTGATACACGCGGCCGAGTTCCTCGGCGCCGGCATGCACATGGATCAGCGTCTGGAGCGGCACCGGCGCGGTGAGCAGCGTGTAGCCCGAGGTGGTCATCTCACCCAGCCGCGGCCCGATCGCGACCACGAGATCCGCTTCGCGGATGCGCAGGGCCAGCTTGGGATTGATGCCGATGCCGACGTCGCCGACGTAGTTCGGATGCCGGTTGTCGAACACATCCTGCGCGCGGAACGCGCACGCCACCGGCAGGTAGTTCGCCTCGACGAAGCGCTTCAGGTTGTCACAGGCGGCGTCGGTCCAGCCGGGTCCGCCGGCAATGACGATCGGGCGCTGCGCCCGGCCCAGCAGACGTCGCAGCCCCGCGACCTGCATGTCCGACGGGGCGGCGTGGACCGGCTGATGACACAGCGCGTCGGGCACGTCGGCGACCTGCGGCTGCATGTCCTCCGGCAATGCCAGCACGACCGGTCCCGGGCGACCACTGGTCGCAACCTGGAACGCGCGCGCGATGTACTCGGGAACGCGCGCCGCGGAGTCGATCTGCGCGACCCACTTCGCCATCGGACCGAACATGCGGCGGTAATCGATCTCCTGGAACGCTTCACGCTCGGCGAACTCGTTGCCGACCTGCCCGATGAACAGGACCACCGGTGTGGAGTCCTGGAACGAGGTGTGGATGCCGATCGCTGCATTGGTAGCGCCGGGACCGCGGGTGACGAAGGCCACGCCGGGCTGCCCCGTGAGCTTCGCGTAGGCATCCGCCATGAAGGTCGCGCCCGACTCGTGGCGCGTGACGATCAGCTTGATCATCTCGCGCGCGTCGTACAGTGCATCGAGCACGGCGATGTAGCTCTCGCCCGGGACGCAGAACGCGTGATTGACGCCCTGGATCAGCAGTTGGTCGACGAGGATGCGGGCGCCGGTGCGCGAGGCCATGCGAGCGTTACTGCCGGGAATTGGTCACGCAGGATAGCAGCGCACGCATCGCAGCCCACGCCGCGTGGCCGTGGTCAGCGGCGGCGGAGTGGCGGCAGGTAGAGGTCCTGGCGATACGTCAGCACCGCCTGGGGTGTGAACACGACCAGGGCCGAGAACAGCATCCCCGACAGCAGCGCCTCGCCCCAAGCCAGCAGCAGCGAGTACGCCAGGTGATCGCCCAGCATCCGCGGTGCTGCACTCGACTCGGCGATGGCGAGCGTCAGGATCAGCACGCTCGTGCACGCCGTCGCGATCAGCGTGACGAACATTCCGTTGCCGATGATGAACACAAAGAGATTCCGCGGCAGTCGCAGTTCGATCTGGCGCTGCAGCGTGCTCGCGAGCCAGGCCGGGATGACGGCCAGCACCAGGCCGTTGATGCCGATGTTGAACCACGATCCGCCATCGAGTGCCGTATAGAGCAGCAGGGCAGCCATCAGGCCGAGGACGGCGCGGGCACGGCCAAACACCAGTGCGAAGAGCGCGCTGCCCAGCAAACCGAAGTCAAGGCCGACGGGCGAGCGCACATGCAGCGCCCAGAGCAGCGCGACCGTCACGATCGCCGCGAGCCAGCCATGTTGGGCCATGCCCGCCGGCAGGAACCCGTGACGAACCTCGCGAACCGCCTGAGCGATCGCGGCGATGGCCAAGAGCCAGCCGAACGCGGCCAGTCCCCACGGTGCATCCGCGTGCAGAAGGCTCATCGGAACAGCCTGGCAGGCATGCGCGAATTATGCCGCCGCCTGGCCGTCGCACCGGTTGGCGCCGAGAGTCGGGGCAGCGACCGCGCTAGACTGAAACGGTTGAGGATGAACTCGCAAGCAGAAGGTCAGCATGGACGAAGCCGCACCGAAGCGCGTGGACCTGGACGAGGTCGCGCACCTGGTCGAACAACTCGAGCGCGACCTGGCGCGGGTGCGCGCGGGCGGCGCCAGCGTCGACACCCTGCGCGGGGAGGTCGAGGAATTGCGCCAGGCGTTGTCGACGCCGGAGCCATCGCACGGGGACGTGCACGAAGGCTTGCATGGCGTGCGGGAACGGCTCGGGGCGTTGTCGGATGAACTGGTCGGCGATGCATTGAAAGGCTCCGACTACATCGCCCGTATCGCCCGCATTCTCGGTCTGGGGTAGACATGCAGTACGTCAATCTCGGTGCGAGCGGCCTCAAGGTCTCCCGCATCGGACTGGGGATGATGACCTTCGGAACGCCGGCGTGGCGTCCGTGGGTGCTCGACGAAGCTGCGGCGCGCCCGATCGTGCGGCGCGCGGTCGAACTCGGGATCAACCTGTTCGACACGGCCGACATGTACTCGGCCGGCCTGTCGGAAGAGATCACCGGACGGCTGCTGACTGAGCTGGCGCCGCGCGACGAGATCGTCATTGCGACCAAGCTCTTTCATCCGGTCGAACTCGCCTTCAAAGGCGGCAATGATCCGGGTCCGAAGCCGGCGCAGCGTCCGAATGCGAGCGGGCTGTCACGCAAACGCATCTTCGCAGCGGTCGACGCGAGCCTGAAGCGCCTCGGCATGGACCACATCGACCTGTACCAGATCCATCGCTTCGATCCGGCGACACCGATCGAGGAAACGATGGAAGCGCTGAACGACCTGGTGCGGTCCGGCAAGGTGCGCTACCTCGGGGCGTCGAGCATGTGGGCCTGGCAGTTTGCCAACATGCAGCATGTCGCCGAGCGACGCGGATGGTCCCGCTTCGTGTCGATGCAGAACCACTACAACCTGGCCTATCGCGAGGAAGAGCGCGAGATGATTCCGCTCTGCCGCGACCAGGGCGTCGGCCTGGTGCCGTGGAGTCCGCTGGCACGCGGATTTCTCGCGGGCAACCGTGCACGTGACGACCGCGCCGCGGGCGCCACGGCCCGTGCTCGCACCGACGACATCGCCCTCAAGCTCTACTACGACGACAGCGACTTCGCCGTCCTGGAAGCGCTCAAGGGTGTGGCGCAGACCAGGGGCGTGACGAATGCGACGCTGGCGTACGCGTGGCTGCTGTCCCGGCCCGGCGTGACAGCACCGATCGTCGGCGCCAGCCAGTCCTGGCAACTGGAGGAGGCGGTAAAGGCGCTGGAGGTGACCCTGACGCCCGAAGACAGCGCAGCGCTCGAGGCACCTTATCGGCCGCACCCGATTCTCGGGCACAGCTGATGGCCGCAATTGCTCAATAGCGCACTGCGCCCGGCGGGCTGGGCGGGCGGTCGGGCGGCAGCTTGGCGATCATGCAGTCGATGGACTGGTTCGTGCGCGCATCCGTCGAGGTCATCACCATCGCCTGCACCGAATTGCGGAAGGCGGCAGGGGTGATCCGGTTGTAGTACAGCCGCGAACTCGCATCCAGCAGCATGTCGAAGTTGCCGCCCTGTCCGCCGGCCGATGAAGCATCGAACTTGCGAAGGTTCATCTGCCCGATCCAGAGCGGCTGGCACTGCGTCTCGACCGTGTTGAGGTAGTCATTGAAGCCCGTCGCCTTGGTGTTCTGCCAGGCATCGGGGGCGCATGCGGCGAGCATTGCTGCCGCCGCCAGCGCGGCCATGCTGGCCATGTATTTCGTACCTTGCATCGTGATCTCCCCCGCCTCGTCGGCAGAACCAGCGCGTCGATTGTATCGACGCGTGGAGCCGATCCGCCCGTTCAGGCGTTGCGCGGAGTGGGCGTCGGGCGCAGTAGGGGTACAGCGATCTTGGGCACAGACGCGGATGTGGCGCGCGCCTCCCCGCAGGACGGCCAGGCCGACGATCGCAGCAGGATGTTGCGCACCTTTTCCTCGAGCGTCGACTTGGTCAGCGGCTTCAGTATGGTGCCGTTGGCTCCGAGCCGGATCGCCTGCAGGACATCGTCCTTGCTGGCTTCGTTCGTGATCAGCAATACCGGAAGGTCCTTCAGTGTTGCATCGGCACGGATCTGTCGCAGCAGCTCGTAGCCGCCGATGCGCGGCATGTTGATGTCGCTGATGACGAAGTCGTAGGGACTCTGGCGCAACATTTCCAGCGCTGCCCGGCCGTCGCTCGCTTCGTCAACATGGCGGAATCCGAGTTCCGAGAGCAGGTTGCGCAGGATCCGGCGCATCGTCGAGAAGTCGTCGACGACCAGGAAGCGGGTGGCGGTGGAGGTAGGTGGCGTGGCCATCGGTCGGTGTCGGGCGTGGAACGCGAAGCAGGTCGGTGCTCGGCGGGGACCAAGAAGGCAACAGGCCCGCTCCGGTTCCACCTCTTGGATGTCGGCATTTTTCCGTCCTGCCTTGACACTGAAGGTGCTTTTCGAGCGATTGCGCCGACGTGCGGCGCCCCGGATCGCCGATCGACCAAGCGCATGAATTGGCACGCCGGGTGCGGCGTTCTCGGAGCACCCCGTTTGCGCGTAATACCGCAAACTTGGGACACGCTGATGACCCGGGACCGCGCCATGGACCTTACCGAACCCACCGCCGTCGGATTCAACACCCTGAATCGCCCCACCGGCCCTGCCACGCTGGGCTCGATCACTGTTCCGACCGTGGTCGGATCGGGCTCGATGACCGCGACGGACCGCAGTCAGGCCACGCGCGAGATCGCGTCGTGGCGCCAGCTGAAGATGTGGCTCGATGGTGAAAGCCTGCAGTCGGCCGTCACGGTCAAGTTGATCGGTGTCCACGAGGGCAAGTCGCTGCTGGTGACCTCGCCCGACGAAACGCAGCTCTATCTACGCGAGGGGCGGCTGTACCGCTTCCGCAGCTTCTCAGGCGAGTTCGTCTACGAATTCGTATCGCCGCTGATCAAGGTCTGCACGGCGCCGTTCCCCTACCTTCACATCGGTTGGGCCGGCAGCCGCCAGGTCGAGAAACGCAACCTGCGCGCGGCGCGCCGCGTCCGCACGGATCTGCAGTGCATGGTCTATCCAGGCCAGCAGGCCAATGGTCGGTTCGCCAAGGGGCTGATCCATGACCTGTCGACCGCTGGCGCGGCAATCACGCTGCAGGATGAACTCGCCGTCTTCTACGACGAGGTCCGGGTCGTGTTCCGCGTGCAGGTCGCCGACCAGGAAGTGCTCATCGAAGCGCGCGCACGTGCCGTACGCAAACCCGAATCGGGAACTCCCGATCCGACCCTCGGTGTTGCCTTCGTCGGTCTCGGCGACCTGGAACGACTCGCACTGCACGCCTACGTCAATTCCTCGCTCGTGCAGGAACTGGAGTTGCCGCTGTACGCCTGACGCTCGCTCGTGTACGCGATCGCTACGCGATCGCACGTGCACTCGCTCGGCGGCACGGTTCGCGCTTCGCGCGAACCGCTCAAGACTGATCAGTCGGCTGCGCTCCGGAGCGGCCGCGCGCTCCGCCGAGAGGCAACGCCCGCGCACTCCACCCCGCGCATGCACCTCGCAGTGCCAGGATTTGCCTTTCCCTCCTCGCCGGGCGAGGAGGGAGCAGGGAGGAGTGCGACATCCCTCCCGCTTGGCGGGAGGGCAGGGTGGGTGCCGTGCAGTTGATAACTCGGCGGAGCGCACGGCCGCTCCGGAGCGCAGCCGACAAATCAGTCTTGGGCGCGCACGCAGTGCGCGTACCGGACGAGTGCACGTGCGATCGCGCAGCGCGATCGCGTACACGAGCGAGCGCCTCCAAAAAAAGTGGCCCGGTTGCCCGGGCCAAATAGCGGAGGAAAGGAATGCCACTCAAGAACTTACCGGTGACCGTGGCCTCCACCGGCAATCCGTCGGTTGCCCGACGGAATTCGAATCAGTGCAGCGTCTCGTCGGCAGCGGCGGTGGTCGTGATCTGGGCCTTGCCCTTGCCGGCGCGCGCCGGGGGCTCGCACAGGCCGCAGACGTAGTCCTTGGTCAGCTCGAACGTGTGCGTGACGAACTTGCCGCTGCACTTGCAGCAGGAGGTCAGCGTGACCATGCCGGCGTCGACGAACTTCACCAGGCGCCAGGCACGCGTCACCGACAGCAGCGGCTCCAGCCCCTGTGCACGGATCTGCTCGAGGTACAGCTCGTAGGCCTTGATGATGGCGTCGATCTCTTCGAGCTCGCTGCTCTTGTCCAGGTACTCGTACATGTTCAGGAACAGCGACGAATGGATGTTCGGCTGCCAGGTCATGAACCAGTCGGTCGAGAACGGCAGCATGCCGCGCGCCGGCGATTCGCCCTGGACTTCCTTGTACAGGCGCAGCAGGCGCTCGTACGACAGGTCGGTCTCGGACTCCAGCACCTGCAGGCGCGCGCCCAGCTTGATCAGCGCGATCGCACGCTGGATCTGGCGGCTCTCGGAAACGATGCTCTTGATTCGCATGACGTGGCTCCCCGCGACGGTCGGTGACTCAGGCCGTGACGTCGGCCAGCTGGCCGGCCATCACGATGTTGGCGTGCAGGCCGGCAACGGCGGCACCGGCAGCGGTCGACTTCGCACTTGCTGTGGCTGGTCAGCAGATTCCACACCATGTCGTCGTCGAAGCGGAAGCGCAGGATCAGCTGGTTGGATCCGGCGATCTTCATCAATTGCGCCGGGCTCAGCTGGTCGATGATCGTGGCAACCTCTTCCGAGACGCCAAGGCGATACAGTGCCTGGGCCTTGTCGGCGCGGATCATGTGCTGGGCAAGCACCAGGTAGGCGAGGTTGGCCTCGCGGATTTCCTGGAGCAGTTGTTCGTTGCTGGCTGCGATGGTGCTCATTTCGGTCCCTCCGGCTGTGTGGCCCGATGTGGCGGGCATGATTGGTTGCGAAGTGATGCCATTGTGGGAATGGACCCGTCGCGCGTTGAATCGGTGCACTGCCCGACGTCGTGTCGGCCTGCTTCCAGTCCCCGTGTAGGGCTTCTTCCTACATCGACCCGCGGCTCCGATGAAACGGCAGGCAGAGTCGGCACTGCCGGGCACGCGGAACCGGATCCACGCGACTCGGCGGCGCGGTCGTGCCCGCTTGAAAAGACCGAGGATTGACCGTCCACTTCGACGATGTCGACGGGTCGCACGGCCGATAGAGTTCACCGCGTGGAGCAGAGACACGCAGCGGGCGCCGCAAGGAGAACGATGCCGCCGGACGACGGGCAACATGCGATCACCGAGCGGTGGTCAATGATCGAGCACTATGAAGCGATTGCGGTCGCAAGTCGGCGCATGCTGGAAGCCGCGCGTGTCGAGCGACTGGGATGCGAGTGGGGCGCGAGGAAGAAGACCGCTGTCGCGCGGCTGATCTCCGACTCTGAAGCGGCCCACTCCGGAGGCCGCGTTGCGAGCCGCAGCGTCGACAGCGGCTCGCGCTGCTGCGGACCATGCTCGCCGACGACGCCGAGATTCGGGAACTGTCGGAGCCCTGGCTCAAGCAGCTGGAAGCGCTGCTGGCCGGGCGCCGCGCAGACGACGCGACCTTCGGCACGGTGAAGGTCGCGCGCCGGTCGCGGCACCGGAGGCGGTTCCTATGGGGATGACCTCGCCGTTTCCCGAACCCCCGTCGCCGGATCTGGCGCGCTTCGTGGTCCGTTCGCGCGTCGAGATCGTGTCGGCGCTGCGGCAGCTGCGCGATCAGCACCTGCTGGTGACGCTCTATTACGGCGATGACACCGCGTTCGCGGTTGGCAGCGTGCTCGATGTCCATGCCGGGGCCGACGAACTGATCGTCGACCTGACGGTGGATGCGAGTCGGCCGCGCGGCGATCGCCGCCGCGCGGCACGCTGGTCATGGTCGGCTTCATCGACAACGTGAAGCTGCAGTTCACGACCCGGCGCGGGCAATCGCTCACACCGAGCGGCGCGGCGTTTCGGCTGCCGTTGCCGCACGAGATGCTGCGTCTGCAGCGGCGAACATCGTTGCGGGTGAAGACGCCGGCGCTGCTGTGCCATGTGCCGAGGGCCACCCGGTTCGACTGCAGAACCCACGCACTGCGTGTCGTCGACCTCAGACTGGGCGGACTGTCATTGCAGGGGCCGCTGGACCGCAGCTTGTTTGCCGTCGGATCGAGTCATCCAAGGGTGTCAGATCCAGACCGCGAGCGGACGTCGCTTCGAGGTCACGCTGCGGGTGCGTCATGTGGAGCCGCTGGTGGGCGGGCGTGAGCCGCAGCGGATCGGACTGCGAGTTCGTCGGCCTGACCGCGGCTGTCCGCAACGGCCTGCAGCAGCTGATCGGTAGCGTCGCGCTGCCTGCGGCAGCTCCGAAGAGCGACGCGCCGACTGAGCTCGCGCTCGGCAGCCGCTCGACGCGAAGTCGTCGACGGTATTGCCGTTGACATTAGGTGGCGCGAGCTCGCAGCGTCGACGGCGGTCGCCGGGCCACGATGTTCCGGGCGACTCAGCTGGTTGCCTAGGACGCGGCAGCAGCGGGCGTCGCGCCGTACATCTCGATCCACGTGCGCTCGTACTGGGCACCGGTGCCGATCCACGCGACGGTGCCGACCGAAAGTGCGGCCGTGTAGAGCGCGGCGACGCGATCGGCCGCGTTTCACCCTGCACTTCAACCGTACGGCGCACAAGCAGGTGCATGTGACCCTCGGCGAAGCGACGCTCGACGACGCGCATGCCGCGTGCATACGGCAGCAGTGACTCCGGCAGGCCGGCGATGCCGCGGCGCCCGTCCTGTGGCGCGCGCAGACGTGTCCTCGAACCAGACGTAGAGATCGCGCTCGGCGACAGGCGCGGGCGGCGCTTCCAGTCACGGGCTGATGCATCGTGTCCACCAGCGGGCGGGTCGCGATCTCGGCGAGTTGCTTCATCAGTTGGCGCGGGTCATTCGTCATGGGCGATCCGGTTGCGTCATGATACCACTGCATCGGCCCGCGAGGCTCGCGCTTGAACGAGTGGCCACCGGAATGGGACCGCAATCCCGCGCATTTCGCATCGCCCGACGAGCGGCAGGTCTGCGAAGATTGGGCGCTTGCAAAAAAAGTCATCGCTCCGCCCTTAAATGTCCGGCCTTCGTGCCGATATTCGCCCCTTCGTTGTCGATGCATCGTGCCACGAAGAATGCAGGCCATCCGGGTCAGTGAGGTGGGTCGTGAAAAACGAAGCGTTCCTGTACAGCTATGCCACGCCGCGACTGTTCGAGCGGCATGACTATGTTCGCCAGTACACGCCCCTGGTCCGTCGCATTGCGCATCAGATGGTCGCCAAGCTTACCGGCCAACGTCGAGCTCGACGACATGATCCAGGCCGGCATGATGGGACTGATGGACGCGATCTGCCGTTTCGAGGAGTCACAGGGCACGCAGTTCGAGGTGTACGCGTCGCAGCGAGTTCGCGGAGCGATGCTCGACGAACTGCGCGCCAACGACTGGCTGCCGCGCTCGGCACGCAAGAGCCAGCGTGACATCGAGAACGCGATCCATCGGCTCGAAGGCAAGCTCAAGCGCGCGCCCGGCGAGCGCGAGATCGCCGCGGAACTCGGTCTCCCGATCGAGGAGTACCACTCGCTGCTGCACGAGGCGCGCGGGTCGCAGCTGGTCTACCTCGACGACCTCGGCGGCTACGACGATGACGATGACTACCTGGAGCGTCACTTCGCGGTCAGCAGTGGCGAGCCGGGCGAGTTGCTGCGCGACAAGCGCTTCCGCCACGCACTGGTCGCGGCCATCGACGAATTGCCGGAGCGCGAGAAGCTGCTGATGAGCCTGTACTACGAGCAGGACCTGAATCTGCGCGAGATCGGCGCCGTCATGGGCATCACCGAGTCACGCGTCTGCCAGCTGCACAGCCAGGCAGTGGCCCGCCTGCGTTCCAAGCTCAAGAACTGGTGAGTCCGCGCGAGCGACCGCGGCGCTGGCGGCACGGCTAGTCCGGATGTTCGAGACGTCGGCGGTGCGATCAGTCGGACTGCGCCGCGCGCACCGCGGCGATGCGTACCGTCGACTGCGGACGCCCGGCTCGAAGCCTAGGCCCGTTGCGACCTATGACTGCCATCGAGGGCCGTCAGTTGGGCGGCCTCGCGCGCAAAGCGCTCCAGTTCGTCGCTGCCGGATCGGCGCATGGCACGCAGCGCGTTGGCCTGCGGGGCCAGCAGTCGCAGCAGGTGCTCCTTGCGGCTCGCGGCATCGACCAGGCGGGCCGCATCGTTGGCGACCAGGGCGTCGCTCTCGTCGTGCAGGACATGGAACGAGTTCGGCGAACAGATGTGCAGCGGGACGATTACCCATGACTCAGTGCCTCCAGCGTAAGGGCCAGCGCCGCCAGGACGCCATTGGCGACCGCGCCCGGGTCGCAGACGTAGTGACCCGACACGATGACTTGTTGCATGCGCTGACACGCGACGCCTCGATCCACGCCGGAGCAGGCGCGCAGCCGGGCGGCAAATTCGGACCAGCGCGTACTCGCCGCCGGCGCTGCCGGGGACGCAGTCCGGACGGGACCGATCCAGTGATCCCGCAGGTCTTCAGGAAGGAAGGGAGTGTTCATGGACGCTCGATGCGGTCGATGCGACGGAGTTCGGCACTCCGGCCGCGAACTTTAGTCAACGTGCGGCAGCTCGGGACACGCGCATTTGCCGGTTTCGGCCTGCCGATCGTGATCGGCAAGCCGCCCCGCAGGCACGCGTGGAGTATTCTTGAATCGCCCTCGATCACGCCCTGCCGCCGCACCGCGTGTCCGACACCACAACCCGGATTCACCGCCCGCCACCTCAGCGGGAACGACGCGGCGATACACCGTTGCGGCGCACCGGACGTGATGTCGGGCGACCGTGCGCTGGCGTTGGGCGCCGCCCGGCGAGCGGCCACGCGCCGTCGCCGGCCCAGCCGGCGACGCGGGCGGCGTTCACGGCGGCCCCCGGGCTTGGCGTACTTCGAGGACTGTCCGGACGCGATCCTGCGTTTCAACGCCGAGCGACGCGTCGTCTATGCGAATCCGGCGGTCGAGCGCGCCACGGCGGTCTCGCGCTGGCAGTTCATCGATCATCGGCTGGAGGAGGTCGAGCACTTCGCCGACTTTGCTCCGCTGTGGAACGAAAGCCTGGCGGCAGTCTCGAGACGCACGAAGGACGCTGGTTCAAGTTTTCCTATCCGCATCCGACCGGGGCGAAGCTCTTCGATGTCCGCCTGCAGGTGGAAACCGGCGTCGAGCCGGCGCCACACGCACGTGACCGCGGTGCTGCGCGACATCACGGTGCCGAAGTCGGCGCTGCGGGCGACACGCGCGGCGGCGGAGTTCGTCGAGAGTCTGCTGGCGAGCGCCAGCATCGGCATCGGGGTGCTCGACCGCGATTGTGTCTATCGCGTCTGGAACGAACATCTCGAATCGCTGCTGGGCGTGGCGGCCGAGGCCGTGCTGGGCCGGGCGTTCGACGACGCGCCCGGGGCTTGCCGCACTGGCCGGGCTGGGCGTCGAAGTGCAGCGGCTGGCGAGCGGAGTGGCGCCGCATGCCGATCGAGGTCGAGGCCCGCTTATCCCGACGGCGAGCGGCCGTGGCTGCGGGTGAAGCTCACTCCGGTGTTCGATCCGAACGGGTCACTTCGATGGCGTGTTCATCACGGTCGAGCGGATCGATCGTGAGCACTTCGCCGAGGGTTCGCTGGCGGCGCTGCGTCGCGCGCTCGAGCGCGTCGGCGAGATGGTGCTCGAAGTCGATCGGCACGGCACCGTGGTCGACGCCAACGAAACGGCGCTCGCCGACCTGGGCTACGAGCGCGACGCGCTGCGCGGCCTCGCGCTGGCGCAGATCGATGCGGGCCTGGGCGAGGGCGGGTTCGAAGCGCTGCACGAGCAGTTGCGGTCGCGCGGCGCCTACCAGGGCGAGGCGACGTATCGCACGCGGTTCGGCTCGACCTTTCCGGTCGAGGTGGTGGTGCAGCGGGTCGAGCAGGGCGGCCGCGAGTTCATCCTGCTGCTGGCGCGCGATGCCACCGAGCGCAAGCGCGCCGAGGACGCGCTGACGGAGAGCGCCGAGCGGTTCCGCGCGTTGTTCGACGAAAGCCCGGTGGCGGCACTGCTGCTGGATGCGGGCTTCCGCGTCATCGGCGTCAATCGTGCTGCCAGCGCGACCGTCGGCTACTCGATCGATGAACTGACGGGCCGCGACCCGGAAATGCTGGTGCTTGCGGACGACCAGCTCGGCTATCGCCAGATGCGCGAACGCCTGCTGGGCGGCACGAGCCAGAGCGAGGCGACCGAGCGCCGGCTGGTTCACCGCGACGGCCCGCTGGTGTGGACCAAGGCTCAATGTGCGCGCGGTGGCCGCGGGCAGCGGGCTGCGGCACTACCTCGTCGTGCTCGAGAACTTCACCGATCGCAAGATCTTCGAGGAGCAGCTGCAGGTCGCGTTGCGCGACCAGCAGACGCTGTTCGAAACGATGTCGGTCGGCGTGGCGCAGACGATGTCGGGCAAGATCATGCTGGCCAACCGCGAGTTTGCCGACATGTTCGGCTACCGCGACGGCCAGGTGATCGGCATGCCGCTGTGGGACCTGACGATCGACCGCGACAACCGCATGCCGAACGAGATCTCGGGCATGCCGGTGGTGCGGGCCAACCAGACGACCAGCGGCGAGGTGGTGCTGTTCCGCAAGGACGGCGAGCCGATCTGGTGCCTGGTGCAGGCCCGCCCGATCCAGTCGGAAGCGCCCGGCGCCGAAGGACTGCGCGAGGCGATCTACACCTTCCAGAACGTCTCGGAGATGAAGCGCCAGCGCGAAGCGCTCAGCCGCTCGCTGCTGGAGCTGAACGTCGTGCTCGACGCGACCTCGATGGGCGTGCTGCACCTGCAGGACGACCGGGTCGTGCGCTGCAATGCGCAGGCGCAGGTGATGTTCGGGCATCCGGGCTCGGCGCTGGTCGGCACGCCGGTCGGCGCGCTGTTTTCCGCCGAGTCCGACTACTTCGAGGCCATCACGTCGCTGCGGGCGCAGCTCGCGACCGGCAGCCCGGCCTCGTTCGAGGGCCTGATGAAGGGGCGCAACGGCACCTTCTGGGCGCTGGTGTCGCTGCGCAAGGTCGACGCCAAGGTCGGCGCCAAGGGAATGATCGCGTCGATCCTCGACATCTCGGAGCGCAAGAAGCAGGAAGAGGAACTGCAGACGGCGCTGGCGCAGCAGCAGCTCATCTTCGATACCGCGCTGGTGGGGCTGCTCTTCGTGCGCGATGGCCGGCCGGTGCGCGCCAACAGTGCGATGGAGGAGTTGATGGCCTGCGATCCGGGCGGGCTCGTCAACCAGATGCAGCTCTTCACGCATCCGACGGATCACCTGCTGCTGGCCAGTCTGGCCGAGCACTATCCGCGCATCGCGGAGTCCGGGGCCTGCGAGTTCGAGCTGTACATGTACCGGCGCAAGGCCGATCCGATCTGGGTCGCGGTGCAGGGACGCGCGGTCAGTCGCGGAGCGCCCGGAACTCGGCTACATCTTCGCCTTCGTCAACATCGACGAACGCAAGCGCTCGGAGCGTGAACTGCGCTCGACGCTGAACGAACTGCAGCTCATCTTCGACAACGCGCTGGTGGCGATGCTGTACGTCGCCAACGACCTCATCCTGAAGGCGAATGCGGCCACCGAGCGCCTGTTCGGCTACGACCCGCGCGATTACTCGGAGCTGGTGGTCTCCACGCTCTTCGCGCATCCGGCCGACTGGGACCGTGTCAGCACCGAGGTCATGGACGCGGCGGGCGAGGATGAGCGCTACTCGTTCGAACTGCTGATGCAGCGGGCCGACGGCAGCACGTTCTGGTGCGCCGGCAACGGCACGCCGCTCGACCCGGCCGCGCCGGAGCGCGGCCTGATCCTGACGCTGATGGACGTCGACGCACGGCGACGCTCCGAGGAAGAACTGCGCCGGGTGCGCAACTACCTCGACCTGGTGGTCGAGAACCTGCCGGTGCTGGTGTCGGTGCGGGAGGCCGAGACCGGGCGCTTCGTCAGCCTGAACCGCGCCGGCGAGCAGATCACCGGACTGTCGCGCCAGCAGGTCGTCGGCCGCACCTGGCGCGAGGTCTATGCGCGCCAGTTCGCCGATCTCTACGCCGAGCTCGACCGCAAGGCGCTGGCGACCGGCACGCAGGTCGACCGGCCGCGCGATGTGATGCTGCGCGCCGACGGCAAGCGGCTGACGGTCAACCAGCGCGTGGTGCCGCTGTTCGAGCCGGGCCCGGGCGTCGAATCGCATCCGCGCTACGTGATGTCGATCATCGACGACCTGACCGAGGAAGTGCGGGCCGAGGTTGCGCTGCGCGAGACCGAGGCGCGCTTCCGCCAGTTCGCCGAGAACATCGACCAGCTGGTCTTCATCATGACCGGCGACTTCTCGAGCGTGCTGTACGTCAATCCGCGCTACCAGTCGCTGATCGGCGCGCCGGTCGAGGAACTGATCGAGAACCCGCGCAGCGCGCTGCGCCACGTGGTCAGCGAGGATGCGCCGGGCATCCTGCGCATGCTGCCGCGACTGGTGGCCCGCATGCGGCGCCTGCTGCGCTCGGAGTTCACGGTGCGGCATCAATCACCCGGCGCGCGGCGTCTGCATGATCAGCGTGCGGCTCAATCCGGTGCGGATGGAAGACGGCGCGATCCGCGTGTTCGGCGTCGCCGACGACGTGACCGAACGCGCGGCGGCCGAGCGCCAGCGGATGGAGGAGGTCGTCAAGCAGCGCGACATCCTCGTGCGCGAGGTGCATCACCGCATCAAGAACAACCTGCAGGGCGTGGCGGGACTGATCCAGCAGGCGGCGACCGCGCGGCCCGAGGTGGCCCCGGCGCTCGAGGAGGCCGCGGCGCAGATCCAGGCGATCGCGCAGGTGCACGGACTGCAGATCCGCGCGACCGGCACGCTGCCGGTGCTCGGCGTCGCGCAGGGCATCTTCCAGAACCTCGCCAGCATGTTCGGCGCCGAGATCCGTTTCGAGCCGCCGCCGCCGGACCTGTGGCGCTTCGGCCTGCCCGAAAACGAGGCAGTGCCGCTGGCGCTGGTCATCAACGAACTGGGCACCAACGCGATCAAGCATCGGCAGCCGCACGCGACTGCGATCCGCGTGCACGTGGCGTCGCGCCCGGAGGGCATGGAGTTCGTGATCGAGAATCCCGGGCCAACTGCCGCCGGGGTTCAGCCTGGCGGACATCGCCGCGAGCGTGTCGGGACTCGGCCTGGTGAAGGCCCTGCTGCCGCGTCGCGGCGCGCGCCTGTCGATCGAAGCCTCAGGCGAGCGCCGTGCTGGCACGGCTGCAATTGTTCCCGCCGGCCGTTCGCGAGGAGAATGTCTGAGTCACCGAGGCGACAGCGCCATCGCCGCGGCCGCTAACGAAGCAGAAAATGATGACTGAAGAACAACCCCTGATACTCGTCGTCGACGACGACCGTCTGGTGCTCGCCACGCTGGTGGCCGGTCTCAAGCAGGCCGGCTTCGAGGTGATCGAGGCCGACAACGGCGACGACGCGATCCTGCTGGCGCGCAAGTTCAAGCCCGACTGGCCATCCTCGACATGCGCATGCAGGGCAAGTCGGGCATGGATGTGGCACGCTATCTCGCGGCCAACACCAGCACCGGATTCATGTTCCTGTCGGCGTTCGGCGATGCCGACATCGTCGAGGAGGCCACCCGCATGGGAGCGCTCGGCTACCTGGTGAAGCCGCTCGACGTGCGCCAGATCGTGCCGGCGGTGCGCGCCGCGCTGGGACGCTGGGAGGAAATGAAGGCCGCGCCGGTCGCGGCGACCGGACGGCGGTAGGGCGCCCGGCCGCGACGAATACATCGCGATCGGCATCCTGATGGAACGCCTGCGCCTGGACTACGACCGTGCACTCGAGGCCTTGCGTGCGCAGGCACGTGCCGAAGGGCACGACGACCGAGCAACTGGCCGCCACCATGGTCGAGGCGGCGAACCGCCTGAACTCGATCCGCACGCTAAGGTCGCGCGATGCCGGTCGATCGACTATATCCAGCGATACGGCTTCCGGCGCTGGTACGAGCGCCAGCTGATCGAAAGCCACGCCTACCTGGCACTGGGCTTCGTCGCGCTGATCATGATGCTCGCCGGCGTCGAAGTGATGGGCGACATGAAGTCGTCGACCGGCTACGTCTGCGCATCCTGCGGATGGCGGCGCTGGGCGGCGTCCTGATGCTGGTGGCCTGGCGCCGCTTCAACGCGCTGCTCGCGCGCGCCGAACGTTCGCCGAAGCGGCCACCTGCCCGAGCTGCAACGCGTGGGGCAAGTTTCGCGTCCTCGGCCAGGAGGCCACGACCGACGACGACCCCCCGGAAGCCGGCCGTCCCCGCTGGCTGCGCGTGCGCTGCGCGAAGTGCGGGAATGAGTGGAAGACTCGGTTGAGCGTCGCTCGTGTACGCGATCGGCTGCGCCGATCGCACGTGCACTCGGCGTCCGGCACGCTTCCCGCCGCAGCAGCGAACGCTGGCTAAAGATCTGATGAAGTCGGCTGCCGCTCCGGAGCGCAGCCGACTAATCAGTCTTGAGCGCTGCACGTCGTGCGCGTACCGTCCGAGTGCACGTGCGACGCGTCAGCGCGTCGCGTACACGAGGATCGCTTTCCCAAAGCGTGAAGTAGAACGTCGCTCCATGCCCCGGATTGGGCGCGGGGACGGCTTCGGCCCAGATGCGGCCGCCGTGGCGGCGGATGATCTTCTGCACGGTGGCCAGCCCAACGCCGGTTCCCGGCAAACTCGTTCGCGCTGTGGAACCGCTGGAACAGGCCGAACAGCTTCTCGGCAAAGCGCATGTCGAAGCCGGCGCCGTTGTCCTTCACGAAGTAGGTGCGCAGTGCCGCCTTCGTGCCTGGCTCCGAATTCGATCCGCGCCTGCGGGATTCGCGGGCCGTGAACTTCCAGGCATTGCCGAGCAGGTTCTGCAGCACGAGGCGCAGCAGCGTGCTGTCGCCGTCGGCGCGCAGGTCGGGCGCGATGACGAACTCGACCGCACGCGCGGTGATCCTGGGCGCGCAGGTCGTCGGCGAGTTCGCGCGCCAGCTGCGACAGATCGACGCGTTCGCGCGCCAGTTCGCGGCTGGTCATGCGGGACAGCGACAGCAACGTCTCGATCATCGAGTTCATGCGCTGGCTGGCGGCGACGATGCGGCGCAGGTGGTCGCGTCCGAGGTCGTCGAGCGGCTTGCCGCGGTCGCCGTAGTCCTCGAGCACGATGGTGGCGAAGCCGTCGACCACGCGCAGTGGCGCGCGCAGGTCGTGCGAGACCGAATACGAGAAGCTGTCGAGTTCGCGCACCGCGTGGTCGAGCTCCGGCCGAGCGCTCGGCGAGTTGCCGCGATTGCGCTGCTCGAGATCGGACTGCAGCTGCGTCGAACGTCCTCCGGCCGCGCCGCTGCAGCGCTGCCAGCAGCGGCGTCAGGTCATGGGCAGCACCGGCGTAGCCGGAAATTGCCCGTGCCGCGAGAACATCGGGGCCGCCGGACAACGCAATGACGCGGCGTCGCCGCGCCCGTCCTGCCGGACTCGACTTCGAGGCGGACGTCGAAGAACGGAGCACGATGCGGCCAAGCGCTGCGCCAGCGCCGGAGGTGCGCTCATGCCGGGCCGCGATGTTCCCATGGCCGGCGTCCGACGAGCGCAGTGCAGTCGAAC
Organism: uncultured beta proteobacterium; assembly: GCA_963724365.1. Classification (GTDB taxonomy): domain Bacteria; phylum Pseudomonadota; class Gammaproteobacteria; order Burkholderiales; family Burkholderiaceae_F; genus JALORV01. The sequence continues at coordinate 55,687 of CAVRUR010000014.1, forward strand.
CAGTCGACGGCGCGATGGCCGCGTTCGACCTCGACGACGACGCCTGCTGGCGTCAGTGCACCAGGTCCAGCTCGCCGACGCCGCCAGCGACTGCCTCAGGCGACCGAGTTCATCGCGCGCACGCCGTTGCTGCGACAGCGACGACGCCCGTCAGGGCGAGCAGTGCGCCGACCGACAGCGGCACCCAGTAGCCAGGGCCGACGCGCTGACTCCGATGTGCGGTCGCATCAGCGCGATGCGACGGCACGGATGCCGTCGCGATAACTGCTGCCGGCGACGATCACAACGGCGCGCCTGCGGATCCGGCTCGCCCGGCGCTGGGTGCGAGTGCCCGCTCGCGTGGAAGGGGCGTCCACGCGAACAGCGTCCGCTGTCGGAAGTCGTGCTGTCCCCACCGAGGGCGATTGTGCAGCATCACGCGGGTCCGCGCGAGTTCGCAAGCAGTGGTCCGCATGGCAGCCGAAATGCCTGCGGAACGGGCGGCTTTTCAAGGGGTCGTCACTCCGGCGATTCCGACTAGCCTGCCTCGATCGTCCGTCCGGTGCGTCCGCTCGCGCCCTGCCCATGCCGCACGCGCAAGTCTCCGTCCCTGATGCAGCGACTTCGTCGCCTGCTGGCTGCGCGCAGCGTCGGTGTCGTCGGCGAGCCGGATCCGAGCGCACGTCCGGCGCGAACGACGCGGCGCTTTGCTCCCATCGTGCTGCCCGGAGGCCATGCGCGGTTCCGTTCGATCGCACTGCCGATGATCGGCGTGCTGGTGCTGGTGGCGAGCTGGGCGGTCGGCGTCAGCTACTACTTCCACCATCGCAGCTCGGCTGCGCTGTTCGTGGCGGAACAGCGCGCGCGAAGGCGGAGCGAGGCGCGTCGATGGTTGAGGCTTCCATCCTCGACGACTACCGGGGCGTCGAACAGGCCGCCCGCGCGCTGGCGGAGCGCTCCGACCTGATGGCGGCACTGGACCGTCCCGACGCCGACGACGCCGTGCGGCTCTGGGCGCAGCGGACACGGCGGCTGGGCGGCGACATCGTGGCCGAGGTCTACGACAGCAGGGCCAGCTCGTCGACCGCGATCGGCGATCGCGGATCGCTATCGGCTTGCCGGACGCAGATGAGCCGATGATCGTGCGCAAGGCACTCGCCGGCAAGACACCTGTCGGCGGCGAGTGGCTCGACGGACTGAACCTGCGTGCCGTCGTCCCGGTCTTCGCCGGGCAGCCGCGTCGTCGGTGTCGTCGGCGCCGAGCACCGCATCGATGCCGAATACATCGCGCGCCTGGCGACTCGCCTCGGGCTCGACATCGGCCTGGTTGCACGCGGACGAGCGCTCGTCGGGACTCGCGTCCGCAGACGATCCGCGCTGGCTCGAGAAGATCGCCAATCGGGTGGCGCACGGGACGGCCGGGCCGATCGCGCTCGATGGCAGCCTGGACGTTGCGCTCAGTCCGCTGATCTGCTTTCACGCGAACCGCTGGCCGTGGCCGTGCTGATGCCGAACGACGCATGCCTACAGTGACACTGAGCGATTCGACCAATGCGTTCGCCACGGTCGTGCTGTTCACGATCCTGGCGACGATCGCGGCTGGTCTTGTACCTCACGCGCTACCTGATCGCATCCGGTGAAGGCACTCACGGAGCGCGCCGAGGAACTCTCGCTGCGCTTTGCCGGCCGCCGCGCGGTACGACGCGGCGACGAACTCGACTCGCTGGTCGGCTCCTTCGAGGCGATGACGACGGCGCTGCTGTCGCACTCGGACCGGCTGGCGCGAGCCCACAAGAGCGAACTGCAGAACAGCCTCGAGTTGCAGCACCAGTACGCGCAGATGCGCCTGCTGCGCGGACTCGCAGCCGCGGCGAACGAGGGTGGACTCGGTCGAGGAGACGCTGGAGCGTGCACTGCGCGAGATCGGCGGCTATCTCGACTGGCCACTGGGGCGCGTCGCTCTGCAGCAGGAGGACGTCGCCGACGCGCAGCTGCCGCCGCGCTCGATCTGGTTCACCCGCGACAGCGAACGCTTCGGCGTCGTTCATCGACGCCAGCAACCGGACGCCGATCGTTCCGTCGCCCGATCACCTGATCGGCCGCGCCTATCTCTCCGGCACGCCGCACTGGGTGTCCGATCTGTCGCGGATGTCGAACTGGAACCGGCTGGTCGAGGCGCTCGACGCCGGGCTGCAGACCGGCATCGTCGATTCCGGTCATCGCACGCGGCCACGTGACGGCGTTCATCGAGTTCTTCTGCGATCACCGCGTCGAGGCGACCAACGAGCAACTCGAACTGCTCGAGGCGATCAGCGCCGAGCTGTCGCGCGTGGCCGAACGGCAGCGGGCCGAGCGCGATCTGCGCGAGCGCGAAGTCGAAGCGAGCCGACTGGCGATGGTGGCTTCGCGCACCGACCAGATGGTGATGATCCTGGACACCTCCGGGCGCATCCAGTGGGCCAACGACGCCTGCGCGCAGTTTTCCGGCTACTCACTGCAGGACGTGCGTGGACGCCTGGCGCATACCCTGCTGCAGGGCCCGCAGACCGACGCGATCGACGATCGCGACCATCGGCGAGGCCATCGCGCGCGGCGAGTCGTGCCGGGTCGAATTCGTTGCCTATACGCGGGACGGCGAGATGCGCGTGCTCGAAGTCGAGGGCCAGCCGCTGCGCGACGAGCAGGGGCGCTACTTCCAGTACGCGTTGATCAGCCCGGATATCACCGAGCGCAAGCGTACCGAGGCGGCGCTGCGCGAGAGCGCCGAGTATTTCCGCGCGCTGTTCGACGAGTCACCGGTGGCGGCGGCCATCCAGGCGCCGGACTTCCGCATCGTGCGCGCCAACGCGGCGCACACGCGGATGCTCGGCTACACGATCGACCAGGTGATCGGCAAGGACCTGATCACCTTCTATCACCCGGACGATGTCGATGCCGGTGCACGCCGCGCGCCGCGCGCTCGCTCGAGCACGAGCGCGGTCCGGTGACGTTCGAGCGCCGCATGCTGACCGGCGACGGCCGCACGATCTGGGTGCGCGGACACGCGGTGCGCTTCAGCGATGCCAGCGGCGAGCGCTACACGCTGACGATGCTCGAGAACATCACCGAGAGCAAGCAGGTCGAGCGCGTGCTGCGCGAGGCCAAGGAGATCGCCGAGTCGGCCAGCCGGGCGAAGTCGCAGTTCCTCGCCAACATGAGCCACGAGATCCGCACGCCGATGAACGGCGTGCTCGGCATGACGGAACTGCTGCTCGGCACGCCGCTGTCGGACAAGCAGCGCCGCTTCGCCGAATGCGGTCTATCGGTCGGGCGAGGCGCTGCTCGAGATCATCAACGACATCCTCGACTTCTCGAAGATCGAGGCCGGCAAGCTCGAACTCGAGTCGGTCGACTTCAACCTGCGCACAGTCGTCGAGGACGTGTTCGAGCTGCTCGCGCCGCGCGCGCACCAGAAGCGGCTGGAACTGGCGTCGCGCATCGAACCGGCCGTGCCGACCGTCGTGCGCGGCGATCCGATGCGGCTGCGCCAGGTGCTGACGAACCTGGTCGGCAATGCGATCAAGTTCACCGAGACCGGCGAGGTGATCGTCTCGGTCGGCGTCGCGGACGCGCCAGCTGGCAAGGCGGCGCGCATCGCGGTGCCGTTCGAGGTGCGCGACAGCGGCATCGGCATGCGGCCGGATGCGCTGGAGAAGCTCTTCACCGTCTTCATGCAGGCCGACCAGTCGATGTCGCGTCGCTATGGCGGCACCGGTCTGGGACTGGCGATCAGCAAGCAGCTGGTCGAGCTGATGGGCGGCCGCATCACCGCCGAAAGCCGGTTCGGCGAAGGATCGGTCTTCCGCTTCGAGGTTCCGCTCGCTGCCGGCGAGGCCGCCGCGGTCCCGCGTACCCGTCGACGCGGGTCGGCTGCGCGGCCGTCGCGTGATCCTGGTGGAGGACAACCCGACGAATCGCAGCATCCTGGAGGCGCAGCTTCGCGGCTTCGGCATGGATGTCGCCACTGCAGACAACGGCTGCGACCGCGCTTGAACTGATGCGGGCGGCGGCGCGCGCCGGCACGCCGTTCGATGCAGCGGTGGTCGACATGAAGATGCCGATCATGGACGGCCTGACCATGGCCACCGAACTGCGGCGCGATCCGCAGCTGGCCGATGTCCGGATGGTGATGCTGACCTCGCTCGGCAGCGGCAACGAGGCTCGACTGGCCTATGACAGCGGCATCGAGGCCTACCTGACCAAGCCGGTGCGGCAGGCCGAACTGATCGATGCACTGGGCCGTGTACTGCAGCACGCGGAGCCGCCGCCGTGCCCGCCGTCCTGACGGTGGCGCCCGGCCGGCGCGCGCGGGTGCTGATCGTCGAGGACAACGCGCGTCAATCAGGAAGTCGCGCGCGCGATGCTGACCGAGCTCGGCTGCGCGATCCGGCGTGGCGTCCGACGGGCGCGAAGCGCTGGCGGCGCTGCGCGACGAGGAGTTCGACCTCGTCTTCATGGATTGCCAGATGCCGGAAATGGACGGCTTCGAGGCCGTCCGGCGCTTCCGCGCTTCGGCCTCGAGCGGATACGCGACACGCGCGGACGTGCCGATCGTTGCCCTGACCGCCAATGCGCTGGCGGGCGATGCCGAGCGCTGTCTCGCGGCCGGCTTCAACGACTACCTCGCCAAGCCGGTGCGACGCGAGCAACTCGACGCTGCGCTGACGCGCTGGGTCCGCGAGGCGACGTGCTCCGGCCGACAGGCAGCGCGCCGAACCCGAGTCCCCATTGCCCGCTGCTGAGTCCGTCGCGACGGCCAGTCCTGAGGCCGAGGCGCGCCTGACGATCGACCTGACGGTCATCGAACTGATACGCGACATGGAGCGGCGCGGCGCGAGCCGCCTGCTGGAACGACTCGTCGCCACCTACGTCGACGACGGCCGCGCGGCTCGTCGCGCAGGCGGCGTATGCGCTGAAGTCCGGGGACTGTACGCGGCGCTGCAGCATGCGGCGCACACGTTGAAGTCGTCGAGCGCCAATCTGGGCGCGATCGAACTGTCGCGTCGCTTCGGCGCGCTCGAGCGCCACGCGCGGAGCCGGGCACTGCGAGGCTGCGCAGGACGGAGTGGAGCGCAACGCAGCTCGAGTACGAGCGCGCGGTGCAGAGTTTGCAGGACATCGTTGCCGCCGACGAGGCGGTCGTGCTCGAACTGAGGATGAAGTGCGAGTAATGAACAACGAAGCTCCACGAACGGGCAAGCGCGCCGAGGAGCCTCGCGAGAACGGCGCAGTCCGAGCGCGGCCGACCTGGTGCTGCTGGTCGACGACGATCCGGTGGCACGGCTGCTGACGGCCTCGGCGCTGGCCGAGCGGCAGTGGCGCGTGATCGAGGCCGATGGTGGCGCCAGCGCGCTGGAGCTCTACGCGAACAACCAGCCGGATGTCGTCGTGCTGGATGCACTGATGCCGGATGTCGACGGCTTCATCACCTGCGAGCGCCTGCGGCGGCTGTCCGGCGGCGAGCACGTGCCGATCCTGATGCTGACCGGACTCGATGACGAGACGTCGATTGCGCGCGCCTACGAGGCCGGCGCGACCGACTTCTTCGTCAAGAGCACGACGCAGTGGACGCTGCTGTCGGAGCGGCTGCGCTACATGATCCGCGCCTCGCGCATGCGCGAGGAACTGGCCGAAAGCCGCGCCAAGCTCTCCAAGGCGCAGCGCATCGCGCGTCTCGGCAGCTGGGAGTGGGACATCGGTGCGCGCTGGGTCAAGCTGTCGGAAGAGTGCTTCGCGCATCGCCGGACTGCCGCAGCAGGAAGACGGGCTGGCCGACTGGTTCGTCTGGTCGCGGGTGGTCGAGGACGAGCGCGCACGCATCGAGATGCTGTTCCGCGAGGCACTCGCCGGCAACGGCCAGATGAACTTCGAGTGCCGAATCGCGCGGCCGACCGGGCAGGTGCGGGTCGTGCAGATCGAGGGCGAGGTCGACCGCGACGAGGCCGGCCGCGCCAAGGCCGTGCACGGTGTGATCCAGGACATCACCGAGCGCAAGCAGGCCGAGGACCAGATCCGGCAGCTGGCGAACTACGACAGCCTGACGGGGCTGCCGAACCGCCGCTTCTTCCGCGACCAGTTCCAGGCCGCGCTCGAGCGCGCACGGACCAGCGGTTCGGCGGTCGGGGTGCTGTTCATCGACCTCGATCGCTTCAAGCAGATCAACGACACGCTGGGTCACCAGGTCGGCGACCAGCTGCTGCGCGAAGTCGCCAAGCGCCTGTACCAGTGCGTGCGCGAGAACGACACGGTGGCGCGCGGGGCGGAGGCGACGGGCGCACTGCGCAACGGACGGCCGCCGAGCATCGGATCGGCGACGCGCAGCCTGGCGGCCGGGTCGCAGACCGCGCCGGCCGCCGGCGCGTCCGGCGGCACGACCAACAGCGTCGCGCGGCTGGGCGGCGACGAGTTCACGATCCTGCTGACCGATCTCGCCGAGCCGGGCGCGATCGAGGCGGTCGCGCAGCGCCTGCTCGAAACCATGCGCCGGCCGTTCTCGTTTTCCGGACACGAACTGTTTGTCACGGCGTCGATGGGCGTGGCGACCTATCCCGTCGACGGCGGCGATGTCGACACGCTGCTGCGCAAGGCCGACATCGCGATGTACGCGGTCAAGGACAGCGGCCGCAACGGCGTGATGCGCTTCTCGAGCGCGATGAACACCGCCACCGCGGAGCGCTGGCGGCTGGAGACGGCCTGCACCGCGCGCTCGAGCGCGAGGAACTGGTGATGTACTACCAGCCCAAGGTCAACGTGATCGATGGCAGCATCGTCGGCGCCGAGGCCCTGATGCGCTGGAAGCGCGGCGGCGAACTGGTGCCGCCGGGCGAGTTCATCACGGTGGCCGAGGAATCCGGCCTGATCGTGCCGATCACCGAGTGGGCGGTGCGCGAAGTCTGCAAGCAGATGGTGGCGTGGGCCGAGGATGGCATGCCGCCGATGCCGGTGTCGATCAACATCTCGGGCCGCCACATCCAGCGCGCCAATCTGGTCGAACCGGTGCAGGCGGCGCTGGCGGGTTTCCGGCTCGATGCGCGCCTGCTCGAACTCGAACTCACCGAGACGGTGCTGATGCAGAACCTCGGCCACGCGCTGCCGCTGCTGCAGGCGCTCAAGGAACTCGGCGTGGCGATTTCCGTGGACGACTTCGGCACCGGCTACTCGTCGCTGTCGTACCTGAAGAAGCTGCCGATCGACACGCTGAAGATCGACCGCTCGTTCGTGCGCGAGCTCGAGACCAGCGGCGACAACGCGGCCATCGTGGCGGCCATCATCGCGATGAGCAAGAGCCTCAAGCTGCGCGTGGTGGCCGAGGGCGTCGAGACGCAGGGCCAGATGACGCGGCTGTTCGACCAGGGCTGCCAGCTGATGCAGGGATTCCTGTTCTCACCGGCGGTGCCGGGGGGCGATTTTCACGGACTGATCCGCAATGCGGCGGGGCGCCAGCACTGGCGCGTGAAGTTCGGCTCCGCGCCGTGCGGCGACTACGCCACCCGAGGCCAGCTCGACGAGCATTCGAACGGCCGTCACCACGGCACGATCGAGTCCGAGTTCGTCGGACCGCCGCGGCCGCCTGCCGAGGCGCCGCGCGAGACACTGCGGGCCGTCGTCGACAACGGCGAACACGGCGGGCAGCGCGATCGCGCGCTCAAGTGGGCGACACGCTTCGTCGGCCGCGACGGCTGATATCTGGAACGGGTCGGCTGTGCGCCGAGGGTCGGCGGCGTGCGGAGGCGGTTTCGCCAGTATCGGCGGGTCTACTCGACCAGGCCGTGCTTGATGGCGTAGTGCGTCAGTTCCGCGTTGTTCGACAGGCCCATTTTCTCGAGGATGCGGGCACGGTAGACGCTGACGGTCTTCGGGCTGAGGGCGAGTTCTTCGGCGATGTCGGACAGGCGCTTGCCCGACGCCATCAGCTTCAGCGTCTGGAATTCGCGGTCCGACAGTTTTTCGTGGGGCGCACCGGCATCCTCCGGCGCGTTCAGATTCTCGATCAGCGCCTGCGCGATCTCCGGCGTGACGTACTTCTTGCCGGCGATCACCATCGACAGCGCCTCGAGCAGCTTGTCGGGTGCGCTGCCCTTGTTCAGGTAGCCGAACGCGCCGGCCCGGAATGCACGGACCGCATACTGGTCCTCCGGGTACATGCTGACCATCAGCACCTTCAGGCGCGGGTATTCCTCGCGCAGCGACTTCAGGATCTCGATGCCGTTCTTGCCGGGCAGTCCGACGTCCATGACCAGCACGTCGGGCTCGCCGTGCTTCTTCAGTTCGGCGCGCAGTTGGCCGTAGTCCGACGCTTCGGCGACGATCTGCGCGTCGGGGTGCTCGGACAGCACCTGCACGATGCCGCGACGAACGATCGCGTGGTCGTCGACGACGATCAGCCTAACCGGCATCGGGACCCTCCTCGACCGACGCTGCGACGCGCTGGCGTGCGGCGGGCAGCGGCGGAATCGAGAACATCACGGTCGTGCCGCGGCCTGGCGATGACGACACCTCGGCCCAGCCGTCGAGTCCGCGGGCGCGCTCGAGCAGGCCGCGCACGCCGAAGCCCGGCGTGACCGCAAGGCTGTCCGGCTCGAAACCGACACCGTCGTCGGCGATCTCGAGCGTGACTTCATCCTCGAGGGCAAACAGCTGCACGTGCACCGCGCGCGCGCCCGCGTGCTTGCGCACATTCGTCAGCGCTTCCTGCGCGACGCGGTAGAGCGCCGCAGCACGGTCCGGCGCGATGTCGAACTCGTCGCGATTGCTGCGGAAGTCGATCGGCAGGCCGGTGCGCTCGCCGAAGCCGCGCGCCAGCCACTCGAGCGCGGCGACCAGGCCGGCGTCGAGCACGGCCGGCCGCAGCGCGTGCTGGATGCGGTGCGTCGCCACGACGGCGGATTCGAGCAACTGCTGGATCGCCTCCATGCGACCGCGATGCTGGGGATCGGCGCCGAGCTCGCGCGCCAGTCGCACGACTTCGAACTTCAGCGCCGTCAGGGCGCCGCCCACGTCGTCGTGAATCTCCTGTGCGATGGCGCGTCGCTCGTCCTCCTTTGCGCGCTCCAGGTGCTGCGTCAGCGCATGCAGCTTGCGTTCGCTTTCGACCAGCGCGGCCGCGGCGCCACGGGCCTCGCGCCGTGTGCGCGCAGCGTGCAGGCTGTGCTGCAGGGCCGCTGCGACGCGGAACATCCGTGTCTTGAGCACGAAGTCGTCGGCCCCCGCGTGCAGCGAGGCCACCGCCAGTTCCTCCGACATCTCGCCCGACAGCACGATGACGGGAATGTCGGGATCGACAGCCTTGGCGACCTTGAGCGACGCAAACGAATCGAAGCGCGGCAGATTGTGATCGGTGATGACGGCGTCGATCGGGCCCTGAGCAAACGCATCGCGCATGCCGGACTCGTCTTCGACGCGCACGGCACGCGGACGCAGGCCCTCGCGCATCAGCATCGCGAGCAGCAGTTCGTAGTCGAGTTCGGAGTCTTCGACGACGATCAGGCGCGGGGCAGTCGGGTCGGACGTGGTCACGGTGGCAGGGATTGTGGCGGATTGCGATGGGGATTGCAGGACGCTACGCGCCCGGGGCGGCCGCCGCTGCCACGAAAAGCCCCGTGCTTCCGGTTCCGGGCGATTGCTCGCACCAGCCGTTGAATCCGTCGGCCGCAGCCTAAAATGCACACTGCAAAGTCCGCCGGACGATCGCGGTGTCGGCATACCGACATCGAGGAAAGTCCGGACTCCGCAGAGCGACGTAGCAGGTAACGCCTGCCCACCGCGAGGTGAGGATCAGAGCAACAGAGACGAGTCGACCGGCTGGAGGCGCGCGTAGCGCGCCGACAAAGTCTCGTGAAGGACGGCGGCCGCAAGGTGGTTCTCCGAAGGGTGCGGCGCGCAAGCGACGCAGCCGACGAGGCGAAGCCGAGTCGGGTGAAACGGGCAATCTCTACGTGGAGCAACACCAAATAGGCGGCCGTCGATCCTGCTCGGGGAGGCCGCGGGTAGGTGGCTCGAGCCGGCGAGCGATCGCCGGTCCAGATGAATGATCGTCACGGCGTTCGCAAGGACGCCGAACAGAATCCGGCTTACAGGCGGACTTTGCATTCTTTCATGGTCGGCCCCGACCCCCGGGGCCGATCGATTTTCTCTATCTCCGCTCATCGCCGAAGGCTCGTATCAGACGTAGGACAGCGGAGCCATGCAATAGCCTCCGTCTATCACCAAGCGATGAGTTCGCACCGGAAGGCCCGGACGTTGCGTCATCGTGATGCCCGCTAACTCCGCGTTCGGGTCGTGCAGCGCAGGCCCACGTGCTCTGCTTTCCTGAGATTTCACTTGCAGATACAGCGCTAAGCCATTCAATTGGCGTAGTATTTCAACGTGAATCAGCGTTAGAAACGGACGCTAAGTCCTTGTTGTCATTGAAAAAATCCCTGCATTTCACTTGACCTGCTGGAAAGCGGTGCGATACAGTGGCGCCCCGTGTGAAATAGTGGGAGACAGTGGGCTAGTTAGTGCTTGCTTCGCTAATTGGCGAAGCCGGAAGCGGCCCATGTTCAATCGACGTGTTCCAGGGCGCCTCTCAACTGACGCTTGACGGCAAGGGCCGTCTGTCGATGCCTGCGCGCCACCGCGACGCGCTCGCCGCGAGCTGCGACGGACGCCTGACGCTGACGCGCCATCCCGATGGGTGCGTGCTCGTCTATCCGCGACCCACCTGGGAAGTTCGTCGCCAGCAGATCGCCCAGCTTCCCTACTGCCGCGCGCGCGCTGCAGCGACTGCTGCTCGGCAGCGCAGTCGATATCGAACTCGACAGCGCCGGCCGCATTCTCGTGACCGCCGAACTGCGCAGCGCGGCCGGACTCGAGCGCGAGGTGATGCTGCTCGGCATGGGCGCGCACTTCGAACTGTGGGACGTAGCGCGGCTCGGTGAGCACGAGCGCCAGTCGCTGGCCAATGGCCTTCCCGACTCCGCCGCGGATTTCACGTTCTGACGGTGAATGACACCGGCCCCATCAACGGATGCCCGCGGGCACGAGGCCGTACTCGCCGTGCCGGCGGTCGCGCATGCTGGTGACCGATCCGCGCGCCACGTATGTCGACGCGACCTTCGGACGGGGCGGTCATGCACGCCTGATCCTGCAGCGGCTGGCATCGACGGGGCGTCTGATCGCGTTCGATCGCGATCCGGCGGCGGTGGCTGCGGCTGCCGACATCCGCGATCCGCGATTTCACATCGAACACACCGCCTTTTCACGCCTGGACGCGACGCTCGCGGCACTTGGCGTCACGAGCGTCCACGGCGTGCTGCTCGACATCGGCGTGTCGTCGCCGCAGATCGACGACGGCGGAACGCGGCTTCTCATGGCGCTCCGACGGTCCGCTCGACATGCGTATGGACACAACGCGCGGCGAGACGGCGGCGCAGTGGCTGGCGCGGGCATCGATCGATGAACTCACAGGAGTGATCCGCAACTATGGGGAAGAACGGTTTGCTTCATCGATTGCAAAGGCGATTGTGGCTCGCCGCGAGGCTGGGCGGCCGATTGCAACCACCGGCGACCTTGCCGCGCTCGTGGCAGGCGCGATCCCCCGCAAGAGCCGCGCGGACGGGGCACAGCATCCGGCCACGCGGACATTTCAGGCTGTACGGATTCACGTCAATCAAGAGCTTGAGGAATTGGCGCTAGCCCTCGAACAGTCGGCGCAGGTCGCTGGCGACGGGCGGACGTCTCGTCGTCATCAGCTTTCACTCGCTCGAAGACCGCATCGTCAAGCGATTCATCGATGCGCACGCGCATCCGGACCGCGCCGCGCCGGCGTACGCGTGCGCTGCCGCTGCGCGCGAGCGAGCTGCCGGCGCCACGGCTCACCGCGCTCGCGCGGGTGCGGGCCGATGAAGACGAGGTCGCCGCCAATCCGCGGGCGCGTTCGGCCGTGATGCGCGTCGCCGAACGGACGGCCGCCGCCTGGCCGAGAGCAGCCGCGATGATCCGGCGCGTGCTGGTGTTCATCGCGGTGGTGCTGCTGTTCGCGTCGTCGCTCGGACTGGTCACGGCGCAGCACCGCACGCGATCGCTCTTCGTCGATCTCGAGCGTGCGCAGCAGGAGGCGAAGCAGCTCGATGTCGATTACGAGCGACTGACGATCGAACTGGCGCGGCTGTCGCAGCCGGCCGCGGTCGAGCGCGCGGCGCAGCGGCTCGGCTTCAAGGCCGCCGAGGCAGCCAGACCGTGTTACCTGAATCTGCCGCAGGCCAGCGCCACGACGCCGGTCGCGCCGGGAGCGCGCAAGTGAAGGGCAATCCGCGCAGCTCCAATGCACGCCCGGCGCGGCGCGCCGAGTCCGGTCCGCTCGCGCCGCGAGCGCGTGGCGTTCAATGCGAATCCGCTGCTGACGGTCGCGCTGCCGGCCTGGCGCTCGAAGCTGCTGCTGTTCGTGCTCTTCGTCGGCTTCGTCGCGCTCGGCGGCCGTGCGTTCTACCTGATGGGCGGCGTGACGACCGACTTCCTGCAGCGCCAGGGCGAGGCGCGCTATGCGCGCACGCTCGAGATTCCCGCCACGCGCGGCCGCGTCACCGACCGCAACGGCATCGTGCTCGCGTCGTCGGTGCCGGCGCGCGCGGTCTGGGCGATTCCCGAGGACGTCGAGGCGACGCCCGGCACAGGTCGCTGAACTCGCGCGGCTGCTGGACATGAACGCCGGCGAAGTGAAGCGGCGCCTCGAAAACGACGATCGCAGCTTCGTCTATCTGCGGCGACAGGTCGATGTCGAGGTGGCGGACCGCATCGCTGCGCTGAAGATTCCCGGCGTGCACTCGAGCCGGGAGTTCAAGCGGCACTATCCCGGAGGGTCCGACCAGCGCACATGTCGTCGGCTTCACGAATGTCGAGGACCGCGGCCAGGAAGGCGATCGAACTGGCGCACGAGCGCGAGCTCGCCGGGCGCGCCGGCAGCCGCCGCGTGATCAAGGATCGCCTCGGCCGGATCGTCGAGGACGACTGGCTGCGCGAGCCGGTCGATGGCCGCGACCTCGCGCTGTCGCATCGACAGCCGGGTCCAGTACATCGCCTTTTCGGCGCTGAAGGCCGCGATCGAGAAGCACCAGGCGAAGGCGGGCGCCGCGATCGTGCTCGATGTGAAGACGGCGAAGTGCTCGCGCTCGCGAACTGGCCGAGCTACGACCCGAATGCGCGCGGCGCGCCTCTCGGGCGACGCGATCCGCAATCGCGTGCTCACCGACACGTTCGAGCCGGGCTCGACGATGAAGCCGTTCTCGGTGGCGGCGGCGCTTGAAGCTCGGCAAGGTCCGTCCCGACACGCGCATCCAGACCGCGCCGGGCAAGCTGACGATCGGCGATCGCACGATCGGCGACGCGCATGCGCACGGCCTGCTGACGGTCGAGGAGGTCGTGGCGAAGTCGAGCAATGTCGGCACCGCCAAGATCGCGCTCGACTTGCCGGCGCAGACGCTGTGGGACAGCTACACGGCGTCTCGGTTTCGGGCAGGCACCGCGCATGGGATTTCCGGGTGCGGTGGCCGGACGCCTGCGTCCGGCGAAGACCTGGCGGCCGATCGAGCAGGCGACGATCTCCTATGGACACGGCGTGTCGGTCACGCTGGTGCAGCTGGCACGCGCCTACACGGCGCTCGCGCACGACGGTGAGCTGGTGCCGCTGACGCTGACCAAGGTCGAAGGCACCGCCCCTGCGGTGCGCGTGCTGTCGCCGCAGACGGCGCGCGCGATGCGCAAGATGCTGGAAATGGCGGTCAGCGACGACGGAACGGCGCCGGCGGCGCGCATCGCCGGCTATCGCGTCGCGGGCAAGACCGGCACCGCCTACAAGCTGAAGAACGGCCAGTACGTGAAGGAGTACGTCGCGTCGTTCGTCGGCTTCGCGCCGGTCTCGGATCCGCGCGTCGTGATCGCGGTGATGATCGATGAACCGAGCGGCGGCGCCTACTACGGCGGTCAGGTGGCGGCGCCGGTGTTCGCGCAGATCGCCGGCGCGACGCTGCGCACGCTGCAGGTGGCGCCCGACGGCCCGCTCGAGGCACCGAAGCAGTTGCTGGCGCTGAGGCAGGCGCGATGACGATCGGCCGCCACCGCATCAACCGCGACGTCGCCGTGCGTGCGCGATGCGCTCGACCTGGCTGCGCCAACTGCCGCCGTCTCCGACGCAGCGTCGGGCGCGACCTGCGCCTCGACAGTCGGACGTGCGCGCCGGCGACATCTTCCTCGCCGTGCCCGGAGGCAAGACGCGACGGCCGCCAGCTACCTCGCGCGATGCCATCGCGCGCGGCGCGGCGGCGGCACTGGTCGATGCCGATGGCTGGGACGGTGCTGCCCAGGCGATCCCGGTGCGCCGGTGCCGGGCCTGCGCGACAGCCTCGGCGCATTGGCGGCGGAGTACTACGGCCGGCCGAGCGAGCAGCTGCTGTCGGTCGGTGTGACCGGGACCAACGGCAAGACTTCGTGCAGCCAGTGGATCGCGCAGGTGCTGACGCGTGAAGGACGTCGCTGTGCGGTCATCGGCACGGTCGGCATCGGCTTTCCCGGGGCGCTGCAGGCCAGCGAACTGACGACCCCCGACCCGGTGTCGCTGCAGCGGGAAGTGCGCCACCTGCTCGACGCCGGCGCGCAGGCGCTGGCGATGGAAGTGTCGTCGATCGGACTCGCGCAGCGTCGCGTCGACGGCATGCACTTCGACGTGGCGCTGTTCACGAACCTGACGCGCGACCACCTCGACTTCCACGGAACGATGGAGCGATACGAGGCGGCCAAGGCAATGCTGTTCGGCTGGCCCGGGCTGCGGCACGCGGTGATCAATCTCGACGATCGCGGCCGGCTGCCGCATCGCCGCGCTGGCGCGCGAGCACGGCGCTGGATGTCATCGGCTACAGCGCGCGGGGCGATGCGACCGCGCGGCCGCTGCGCGCCACGCCTGCTGGCGCGGCAAGTTCGAGCCGACGGCGGACGGACTGTCGTTCGAACTGTGTGTCGGACGGGGCGCGTGGCCCGATCGAGGTTGCGCCTGGTCGGTCACTTCAACGTCGCCAACCTGCTCGGCGTGGTCGGCGTGTCGCTCGCCTGTGGCATCCGCGCGAGGCGGCGGTGGCGGCGCTGCCGCAGCTGGTGCCGCCGCCGGGCCGCATGCAGCGGTCGACCCGACGCGCCGCAGCCGCTGGTGATCGTCGACTATGCGCACACGCCGGACGCACTGGCCCAGGCGCTCGACGGCGCTGCGACCCCTGGTCGATGCGCGGCAGCGGTCGCCTGTGGGTCGTGTTCGGAGCGGGCGGTGATCGTGATCCGGGCAAGCGCGCACCGATGGGCGCCGCGGCCGCGGCCGGCGCCGACGTCGTCGTCGTCACCAGCGACAACCCGCGTACCGAGGATCCGGCGCACATCGTCGCGCAGGTCGCCGCCGGGGCGCAGAGCGGCGCGCCAGCTGCGAGACCGAAGTCGATCGTGCGCGGGCGATCGCGCATGCCAGTCGATGCGGCCGATCCGGCCGATGTCGTGCTGATCGCCGGCAAGGGCCACGAGGACTACCAGATCATCGGCACCGAGAAGCGGCCGTTTTCCGATCTGGAGCAGGCACGCCGCGGCTGGCAGTCGGCGCAGGCGCATGGCGCCGGCGCTCCGAAGGCGCTCGCGCTGAGGCGACGCGGGTCGGCCCGCATGAGCGCACTGATGACGGTGACCGAACTGGCGCGCGCGGTCGCGGCGCAGGAGGTGCGCGGCGATGGGCGAACCGCGCTTTTCGAGCGTTTCGACCGATACGCGCACGCTGGCACGCGGGCGCGCTCTTCGTCGCGCTTGCGCGGCGAACGCTTCGATGCCCACGACTATCGTCGAGCGGCGCGCCGAACGCGGTGCCGCCGCGCTGCTGGTCGAGCGCGCGCTCGATGTCGACCGTGCCGCAGATCATCGTTGCCGACGCCAAGCGCGCGCTCGGGCCGCGGAGCCGCGCAGTGGCGGGCGCGCTTCACGCTGCCGGTGATCGCGGTGGCGGGCAGCAACGGCAAGACCACGGTCACGCAGATGATCGCGGCGATCCTCGCGCAGGCCCTGGCGAGCGGCATCGGCTGGCCACGCGCGGCAACCTGAACAACGAGATCGGCGTGCCGCTGATGCTGTGGCAGCTCGGCACGCAGCACAAGGCGGCCGTGTTCGAACTCGGCATGAACCACCCGGGCGAGATCGCCTACCTGGCCGAACTGGCGCGGCCGACGGTGGCGCTGGTCAACAACGCGCAGCGCGAACACCAGGAATTCATGCAGTCGGTCGAAGCCACGGCATACGAGAACGGCGAGGTGATCGCCGCGCTTGCCGCTGTCGACCGAGGGTGTGGCGGTGTTTCCGGCCGACGATCCGTGCGCGCCGATCTGGCGCAAGCTCGCCGGGCACGCGGCGCGTCATCGACTTCGCGCTCGAGGCGATATGCGGTCGTCACGGCGACCTACGAGTTGACGGCCGACGGTGCGCAAGTTTCGATGGCCACGCCGGCCGGCGTGATCGAGGCGACGCTGGCCGTCACGGGCGTGCACAACGTGCGCAATGCGCTGGCGGCGACGGCGTGTGCGCTGGCGATCGGCGTCGCGCCGCGCGCGATCAGTGCCGGCCTGGCAGCGCTTCCGGCCGGTCAGCGGACGCGGCGTGCGGCTGCGCACGCCGCGAAGGCGCATTGCTGATCGACGACAGCTACAACGCCAACCCGGACTCGGTGCGGGCGGCGATCGACCTGCTGGCCGGCTTCGCCGCGCCGCGCGTGCTGGTGCTGGGCGACATGGGTGAAGTCGGCGACCGCGGTCCGGAGTTTCACCGCGAAGTCGGCGCGCTATGCCCGCGAGCGCGGCATCGATGTCGCTGTATGCGCTGGGAACGCATGACACGCGAAACCGTCGCCGCGTTCGGCGACGGCGGCACGCACTTCGACGACGTCGAGGCGCTGCTCGCCGCACTGACCCGCCACGGCAGTGGCAGGACGACGGTGCTCGTCAAGGGTTCGCGCTTCATGCGGATGGAACGCGTGGTGCAGGCGTTGACCGAGGCCGAACAGGGCGCAGGCCGCGGGAGCGCACTGAGTGCTGCTGGAACTTTTCGAATGGCTGGCGCGCGACATCCGGGCCTTCAACGTCTTCTCCTACCTGACGCTGCGCGCCGTGCTGGCGGCAGCCACGGCGCTGCTGCTCGGGCTCGCGGCCGGGTCCGCGGGTGATCCGCAGGCTGACCGAACTGAAGATCGGCCAGGCCGTGCGCAACGACGGACCGCAGACGCATCTGGCCAAGACCGGAACGCCGACGATGGGTGGCGCGCTGATCCTGATCTCGATCGGCATCACGACGCTGCTGTGGGCGGATCTGTCGAACCGCTTCATCTGGGTCGTGCTGATCGTCACGCTCGGCTTCGGCTGGATCGGCTGGGTCGACGACTATCGCAAGGTCGTGCATCGCAATCCGAAGGGCATGAGCGCGAAGGAGAAGTACTTCTGGCAGTCGCTGATCGGGCTCGGCGCGGCGTTCTACCTCGCGTTCGCGATCGCGGCACCCTACCACCGACAAGGTCTGGGACGCTGATGGTGCTGTGGGTGCAGCAGGGCTTCTACATCGACCTGCCGCCGCGCTCCGACCTGCTGGTGCCGTTCTTCAAGAACGTGGCCTATCCGCTCGGCGTGTTCGGCTTCGTCGCTCTTTCGTATCTCGTCATCGTCGGCACCAGCAACGCCGTCAACCTGACCGACGGCCTCGATGGCCTGGCGATCATGCCGACGGTGATGATCGGCGCCGCGCTCGGCGTGTTCGCCTACGTCATCGGCCGCGCGGACTTCGCGCGCTACCTGCTGTTCCCGTACATCCCGGGGGCCGGCGAACTGGTGATCATCTGCGGCGCGATCGCCGGCGCGGGGCTGGCGTTCCTCTGGTTCAACGCCTATCCGGCCGAAGTCTTCATGGGCGACGTCGGCGCGCTCGCGCTCGGCGGCGCGCTCGGCACGATCGCGGTGATCACGCGGCAGGAGATCGTGCTCTTCATCATGGGCGGCGTGTTCGTCGTCGAGACCGTCTCGGTGATGATGCAGGTCGCCTTCTTCAAGTGGACCAAGGGCCGGCGCATCTTCCGCATGGCGCCGCTGCACCACCACTTCGAACTGTCGGGGTGGAAAGAGACGCAGGTGGTGGTCCGGTTCTGGATCATCAGCATGATGCTGGTGCTGGTCGGTCTTTCCACGTTGAAGATCCGATGAGCGCAGCGCAGAACCGCTTCAAGCAAGCTCGCGCCGCAGGGCGTAGCCCGAAGGCTCGTGCGCGCAGCGAGAACCGCTCAAGCAAGCTCGCGCCGCAGGGCGCAGCCCGGAGGCTCGTACCCGCGCAGCGCAGAACCGCTTCAAGCAAGCTCGCGCCGCGGCGCTTAGTGCGGTGACTCCATGACGCGCCGGCTCTCGTGCTCGGTCTCGGCGGCAGCGGGCTGGCGATGGCGCGCTGGCTGGCGCGGCAGGGCTGGTCGGTGCGCGTCGCCGACACGCGCGATGCAGCCGCCGCAGCTCGACAGCCCTGCAGCGCGACCTGCCGGCGGCCGAGTTCCATAGCGGCGAATTCACCGAGACCTTGCTGGCCGATGTCGAACTCGTCGCGATCTCTCCCGGGCTGTCACCGACGCATCGCGGCGGCGCCGCTGCTCAAGGAGGCGCGCGCGCGCGGGCTGGAACTGGTGGGCGAAAT
Source organism: uncultured beta proteobacterium (assembly GCA_963724365.1). Classification (GTDB taxonomy): domain Bacteria; phylum Pseudomonadota; class Gammaproteobacteria; order Burkholderiales; family Burkholderiaceae_F; genus JALORV01. Next base: position 74,416 of record CAVRUR010000014.1, read on the forward strand.
CGAACTGTTCGCGCGTGAACTGGCCCGACTCAGGCAGGAGCGTGCCTACGCGCCGCGCGTGCTCGGCGTGACCGGCACCAACGGCAAGACGACGACGACGCGGCTCACCGGCCTGCTGGTCGAGCGCTGCGGCCGCGCGCGTGGCCGTCGCCGGCAACATCGCCCCGGCGGCACTCGACGAACTGACGGCGCGACTCGATGCCGACGATCTTCCGGACGTCTGGGTGCTCGAGCTGTCGAGCTTCCAGCTGCAGACGACCACGAGTCTCGCCTGCGATGCCGCCGCGGTGCTCAACGTGACGCAGGATCACCTCGACTGGCACGGCTCGATGGAGGCGTACGCCAAGGCGAAGGAACGCATCTTCGCGCCGGCCACCGTGCGCGTGCTGAACCGCGACGATCCGGTCGTCGCGGCGATGACCGGGCGCAAGGCGACGGTGGTCACCTTCGGCTCCGATGCACCGTCGCAACCCGAGGCGTTCGGCCTGGTCCGCGACGCCGGCATGACCTGGCTTGCGTGGGCCGAGGACACGAGCCTGCCGACACGGCGGCGCAAGGCGGCCGCCGACCTGCCCGGCGTGCCGCGCCGAGGTCCACGTGCATCGGCTGATGCCGGTCGACGCGCTGCGCATCCGGGGTCGGCACAACGCACTCAATGCGCTGGCGGCACTGGCGCTCGGACGCGCGATCGGACTGCCGCTCGCTCCGATGCTGCACGCGTTGCGCGACTACGCCGGGGAGCCGCATCGCGTCGAGCTGATCGCCACGCTGGGCGGGGTCGAGTACTACGACGACAGCAAGGGCACGAATGTCGGCGCCACGGTGGCGGCGCTGGACGGACTGGGTGCCGAAGGCCGCAGGCTGGTCGTCATCCTGGGCGGCGACGGCAAGGGCCAGGACTTCGCGCCGCTGGCCGCGCCGATGGCGCGCCACGCACGGGCGGCCGTGCTGATCGGGCGCGATGCAGCAGCGATACGTGCGGTGCTGGCAGATGCCGCAAGCGGTCGAGCTGATCGAAGCCGAGACGCTGCCGGAGGCAGTGCAGCGCGCCGCATCGGCCGCGCAGCAGCGGCGATGCCGTGATTCTGTCGCCGGCCTGCGCCAGCCTCGACATGTTTCGCGACTACCGCCATCGCGCGGACGTGTTCGTCGATGCCGTGCGCGAACTCGCCGCCGAAGCGGGGCAGCCATGCTGAAGCGCTGGTTGGACCGGCACTGCGACCAGCCCGATCGGCGCGCGGTCGAGCCGCGTCGTCGACGCGCGGCGGCTCGGTGCTGGCGCTGGCCGGCCTGGGCGGGGCGCCGCTCTCGACCGCGACGCGCCAGCCTGCCGCTGGTCGACCGCACGCTGATCGGCGTGGTCGCGGCGCTCATCATGATCGGTACCGTGATGGTGTATTCGGCGTCGATCTCGCTCGCCGATTCGCCGCGCTTCAACGTCGCGCCGACACACTTCCTGGTGCGACATCTGCTGGCGCTGGGCGATCGCCTTCTGCGCGGCGATCGTGGCGTTCCAGGTGCCGATGGCAGACCTGGCAGCGGCTCGCACCGTGGCTCTTCGTCGGCGCGTTCGCTCTGCTGGTGCTGGTGCTGATCCCCGGCGTCGGCAAGGGCGTCAACGGCGCGAAGCGCTGGATTCCGCTCGGCGTGCTCAACCTGCAGCCGTCGGAACTGATGAAGGTCGCGTGCGTGCTGTACGCGGCGAACTTCACCGTGCGCAAGCAGGATTACATGCATCACTTCGCCAAGGGCTTCCTGCCGATGGCGATCGTGATGGGCGCGATCGGCGTGCTGCTGCTGTTGCAGCCCGACCTGGGCGCGTTCGGCGTGATCGTCGCGATCAGCATGGGCATCCTGTTCCTCGGCGGCGTCAACGGCAAGCTGTTCGCCGGCATCAGCGCGGCGCTGACGCCTGGTGTTCATGCTGGTGATCTGGCTGTCGCCCTGGCGGCGCGAGCGGATCTTCGCCTACCTCGATCCCTGGTCGGAGGCCAACGCGCTCGGCAAGGCCTACCAGCTGTCGCACTCGCTGATCGCGTTCGGCCGCGGCGAATGGTTCGGCGTCGGCCTCGGCGGCAGCGTCGAGAAGCTGCACTACCTGCCGGAGGCGCATACGGACTTCATCCTGGCCGTGCTCGGCGAGGAACTCGGGCTCGTCGGCGTGCTGACGGTCGTCGTGCTCTTCTACTGGCTGATCAAGCGCGCGTTCGAGATCGGCCGCCAGGCGATTGCGCTCGAGCGCACGTTCGCCGGACTGGTGGCGCAGGGCATCGGCTTGTGGATCGGCGTGCAGGCCTTCATCAACATCGGCGTGGCCACCGGACTGCTGCCGACCAAGGGACTGACGCTGCCGCTGATGAGCTACGGCGGCTCGGCGCTGCTGTCGACGCTGGTCGCGCTCGCGATCCTGCTGCGGGTCGACAGAGAGAACCGGATCCTGATGCGCGGAGGCCGGACATGAGGCGCCGTCCGTCTCGGAAACGAGTTCGTCGACCGCAGCGCGAAGGCGGCCGATGAATCACCTCGTCGTCGTCGCCGCCGGCACCGGAGGGCACGTGATGCCCGGCATCGCCGTTGCCGAAGCCTTGCGCGGACGCGGCTGGTCGGTGAGCTGGCTCGGCACGCAAGGCCGGCATGGAGCGCGGCCTGGTCGAGCGCCACGGCATCGCCTTCGATGCGATCGACTTCAGCGGGCTGCGCGGCAAGGGACTGAAGACGCTGCTGCTCGGCGGATTCCTGCTGTTGCGCGCGCTGTGGCAGAGCCGCGCACGTCTGCGTGCGCGCGCGCCGAAGGTCGTGTTCTCGACCGGCGGCTACGTCGCGGTACCGGCCGGGATGGCGGCCAGCTCGCTCGGCGTGCCGCTGGTGCTGATGAACTCCGACGCCGACACGCTGCTTTCGACGCGCACTGCTGACGCCACTGGCCGCCGGCGTGCTGTGCGGATTCGATGGCGCGCCGCCGCTGAAGGCGGGTGACAAGGGACTCGTCACCGGCAATCCGGTGCGAGCCGAAATCGCCGCGATTGCCGTCGCCTGACGCAGCGCTACGCGGGCCGGACGGGCCCGCTCGAACCTGCTGGTCATCGGCGGCAGCCTCGGAGCACAGGTACTGAACGAAACGGTTCCGGCCGCGCTGGCGCGCATCGCCGATCGAACGTCGTCCGCAGCGTGGTGCACCAGTGCGGCGCGCAGCATCATCGACGCTGTGCGGGCGCGCCTATCGCCGGCCGGCGTCGACGCCGAGATCGTGCCGTTCATCGACGACATCGCGCAGCGCTATGCCGAGGCCGATGTCGTGCTGTGCCGCGCCGGCGCGATCACCGTCACGGAACTTGCGGTGGCGGGCGTGCCGAGCATTCTGGTGCCGCTGGTTGTGTCGACGACACAGCACCAGCGCACCAACGCCGAGTTCATGGCCAGCAAGGGCGCCGCGCTGCACCTGCCGCAGACCGAGCTGACGGCCGAACGGCTCGCGGAGCCTGCTCGACGGACTGACCCGCGAGCGACTGCTCGCGATGGCCAACGCCGCGCGCGCGCTCGGGCGTCCCGATGCCACGGCGACCGTGGCCGCCGTGATCGAGAAGGTGGCCGCATGAAGCACGCGGTCAAGCACATTCACTTCGTCGGCATCGGCGGCCACGTCGGGGGCGGGGCCCCGACGTCCTCGAAGTGCGTTCATGCCGCTGCCGACCGGACGCGCTCGAGGCCTGCCGATGAAGCACGCCGTCAAACACATTCACTTCGTCGGCATCGGCGGCAGCGGCATGAGCGGCATCGCCGAGGTGCTGCTGACGCTGGGTTACCGGGTCAGCGGATCGGATGTCGCGAGCAGCTGCGACGACGCGGCGGCTGGCGCAGCTCGGCGCGGCGATCGCGCAGGGCCACGCCGCCGAGCACATCGCCGGCGCCGATGCGGTCGTCGTCTCGACCGCGGTGTCGCCGAGCAATCCGGAGGTCATCGCGGCACGTGGCGCGGCGTATCCCGGTCGTGCCGCGCGCCGTCATGCTGGCCGAACTGATGCGGCTGAAGCAGGGCATCGCGATCGCCGGCACGCACGGCAAGACGACGACGACCAGCCTGGTCGCCAGCGTGCTCGCCGCCGGCGGGCTGGATCCGACCTTCGTCATCGGCGGCCGGCTGAATTCGGCCGGCGCCAACGCGCGCCTCGGCAGCGGCGAGTACATCGTCGTCGAGGCCGACGAGTCCGACGCATCGTTCCTCAACCTGATGCCGGTGATCGCGGTCGTGACGAACATCGACAACGACCACATGGAGACCTACGGCCACGACTTCTCGCGGCTGAAGCAGGCGTTCATCGAGTTCCTCGGGCCGCCTGCCGTTCTACGGCTCGGCCGTGCTGTGCATCGACGATCCGCACGTGCGCGACATCCTGCCGTTCGTGTCCAAGCCGGTGCTCAGCTACGGCTTCGCGGCCGAGGCACAGGTGCGCGCGATCGACGCGGTCGCCGACGGCACGCGCATGCGCTTCACGGTGCTGCGCGAAGGCCAGTCGCCGCTGGCGATCGACGCTGAACCTGCCCGGGACGGCACAACGTCGCCAACGCGCTGGCGGCGATCGCCGTCGGCACCGAACTCGGCGTGGCGCGATGCCGCGATCGTCGAGGCGCTCGGCCGAATTCACCGGCGTCGGGCGACGCTTTGCGCGGCATGGCGACCTGCCGGCGCCGCGACGGCGGCACCTACACGCTGATCGACGACTACGGACATCACCCGGTGGAGATGGCGGCGACGATCGCCGCGGCGCGCGGTGCGTTCCCGGGTCGGCGGCTGGTGCTCGCGTTCCAGCCGCATCGCTACACGCCGGACGCGCGACTGCTTCGAGGACTTCGTCAAGGTGCTGTCGACAACCGATGTGCTGCTGCTCGCCGAGGTCTATGCCGCCGGTGAAGCGCCGATCGTCGCCGCCGACGGCCGCTCGCTGGCGCGTGCGCTTGCGCGTGGCCGGCAAGGTCGAGCCGATCTTCGTCGAGACGATCGACGACATGCCGGCAGCGCTTGCACGATGTCGTGCGCGACGGCGATGTCGTGATCACGATGGGCGCCGGTTCGATCGGACAGGTGCCGGCACGGCTGGCGGGAGGAGGGGCGGAATGAGCGCGTCGACGGCCTCCTTCGGCAAGGTCGGCGTGCTGTTCGGCGGCCGTTCGTCCGAGCGCGAGGTGTCGATCATGTCGGGCACCGGCGTGCTCAACGCGCTGAAGAGCCGCGGCGTCGATGCGCATGCCTTCGATCCCGGCCGTCAGTCGCTGGCCGAGCTCGAGGCCGCGCGGTTCGATCGCGTGTTCATCGCGCTGCATGGACGCGGCGGCGAGGACGGCACGATCCAGGGCGTGCTCGAGACGCTCGCGGTTCCCTACACCGGCAGCGGCGTGCAGGCGTCGGCCATCGCGATCGACAAGGAAACGACCAAGCAGATCTGGCTGCAGGCAGGTATCCCGACGCCGGCGCACCGCTCGGGCACGCCGACGACGGACTGGATGCAGGTCGTCGCCGAACTGGGCGACCAGCTGATCGTCAAGCCGTCGCGCGAAGGGTCGACGATCGGCATCACCAAGGTCACGACGCCATGATCGCAACGAACTCGCACTCGCCTACGAGGCGGCGCGCGCAGTACGACGACACGGTGCTGATCGAGCAGCTGATCGTGGGGCGCGAACTGACCTGCGCAATTCTCGGCGAGGGCGGCGCGGCCGAGGCACTGCCGCTGATCGAGATCCGTGCGCCCGGCGGCGAACTACGACTACCACAGCAAGTACTTCAGCGACGACACGAAGTACCTGTGTCCGGCTCCGATCGATGCGGACGTCGCCGAACGCATCAGCGACCTTGTGCCTGCGCGCGTACCGCGCGCTGGGCGCGCGCGGCTGGGGTCGCGTCGACGTGATGCTGCGCGACGACGGCGCGCCGTTCCTGCTCGAGCTCAACACCTCGCCCGGCATGACCGGCCACTCGCTGGTGCCGATGGCGGCGCGGGCCGTCGGCATGAGCTACGAGGATCTGGTGCTGCGCATCCTCGCGACTGGCGACGCTCGATGCGCGGAGGCGCGGATGACTGGCGCGCGGATCATGAACATCGCTGCGCTTGGCGGCCGCGCTGATCGCCATCGGTCTGCTGCTGTCGGCCGCGTGCACGCTGGCTCGCGCAGCGCCCGGCGTTCGACTTCAAGCGCATCGAAGTGCGCGGCGACCTGCAGCATGTCACGGCGGCGTCGATCCGCGCGGCCGATCGCCGGCCGGCTGAAGGGCAACTACTTCACGATGCGGCTGGACGACGCGCGGCGCCTGCTCGAAACCGTGCCCTGGGTCGCGCAGGCATCGGTGCGGCGGATCTGGCCGAACCGGCTGCAGGTCACGCTGCGCGAACATCGCGCGCTGGGTGCGTGGGGCGACGGGCGGCTGCTGTCGGATCGAGGGGAACTGTTCGTCGCCAATGTCGCCGAGGCGGAGATCTTCGGGCCGCTGCCGGCGTTTGCCGGGCCGGCATGCGTGGCGCGCGAGGTGGCGGCTCGCTATTACGACTTTGCCGCGCAGGTCGCGCGCGCTGTCGCTGGCGATCGACGGCATCGACGTGTCGGATCGCCGCTCCTGGTCGCTGCAGGCGAGCGGGCCGGGCATCGCACCGACGACACTCGAACTCGGCCGCGAAGACGGCGCCGGAGCCGCTGCAGCGGCGCCTGGCCGACGTCGTCGCTGCCTACCCGATGGTCAGTCGCGCGCGTCGGCGGACCGCCGGCACGCATCGACGCGCGCTATGCGAACGGCATCGCCGCTTCGTCTGCCGTCGCGTTCCACCGACCCGAAAGCCCGCTGATTCATGAGAACAGAAACCAAAGACCTGATCGTCGGCCTCGATATCGGCACCTCCAAGGTCGTCGTCGCGGTGGCCGAAGCGCTGCCGGACGGGCGCTTCCAGGTGATCGGACTGGGGCAGGCGGCGTCGCAGGGACTGCGTAAGGGCGTGGTCGTCAACATCGAAGCGACCGTGCAGTCGATCCGCCGCGCGCTCGAGGAGGCCGAACTGATGGCGGCCTGCCAGATCAAGGATGCCTTCACCGGCATCGCCGGCAGTCACATCAAGAGCTTCAACTCGAGCGGCATGGTGGCCATCAAGGATCGCGAGGTCTCGGCCAGCGACGTCGCACGCGTGATCGAGACGGCAAAGGCGATCAACATCCCGACCGATCAGCAGGTGCTGCACGTGCTGACGCAGGAGTTCATCGTCGACGGCCAGGAGGACATCCGCGAGCCGATCGGCATGAGCGGAGTGCGGCTCGAAGTGCGAGTGCACATCGTCACCGGCGCCGTCAGCGCGGCGCAGAACATCATCAAGTGCGTACGCCGCTGCGGGCTCGAGGTGCAGGACCTGATCCTGCAGCCGCTGGCGTCGTCGCTTTCGGTGCTGACCGCCGACGAGAAGGAACTCGGCGTCGCGCTGGTCGATGTCGGCGGCGGCACCAGTGACATCGCCATTTTCACCGGCGGAGCGATCCGCCACACCGCGATCATTCCGATCGCCGGCGACCAGATCACCAACGACATCGCGATGGCGCTGCGCACGCCGATCCCCGACGCGGAGGAGATCAAGGTGCGCTGGGGCGTGGCCAAGGAAGTGCTGGCCGATCCCAACGAGAAGATCGAGATTCCCGGGCTCGGCGACCGCGGCCCACGGCTGCTGTCGCGGCAGGCGCTGGCGGCCGTGATCGAGCCGCGCGTCGAGGAGCTCTTCACGCTGACGCAGCAGGTGATCCGCGAATCCGGCTACGAGGAACTGCTGTCGTCCGGCGATCGTGCTGACCGGCGGCACCAGCCTGCTGCCGGGCATGACCGAACTCGCCGAGGACGTGTTCCTGAAGCCGGCGCGCATCGGCTGGCCGCAGTACGACGGTTCGCTGTCCGATGTCGTCAAGAACCCGCGCTTCGCGACGGCGATGGGCCTGCTGGTCGAGGCGCACTCGCAGCGCCAGCGCGGCCGCAAGATCGCGCAGCAGACCGGATCGTTCAAGCAGACGTTCAAGAGGATGAAGGAATGGATCGTCGGAAATTTCTAGGCTGCAGGTGTACGCGACCTGCGCGTCGCACGTGCACCGCTGCGCTCAAGTTAGCGCGGCCGCCTTGGGCGGCGACGGCCGCGATGGAGCACTCGTGCGAGCCTGCGCGCGCTGGAGCTGGGCGGAGCGCTCAGCTCGGCGTCGTAGCTTTGCAGGCGCGCGTGCCGAGCCGCCTCAAGCGGCTCGCGCAACCGACCGCGCGGCGTGCACGGCGAGCCGAAGGCTCGCGTACACGCGGGCGTCCAGAAGCGGGCAATGCCAAGCGCGTTGGTGCAGTTGCGCTTTTGGCCTTGCGCGTTTCGCATTGATGCAGCAACCAAACCGAGGAGCAGGAGAACACGATGACTTTCGAGATTCTTGAAACGGAAACCCGCGGGACGATCATCAAGGTCGTGGGCGTCGGCGGCGCCGGCGGCAACGCGGTCGAGCACATGATCCGACGCAGCGTGCAGGGCGTGGAGTTCATCTGCGCGAACACCGACCATCAGGCGCTGGCGCGATCGTCTTCGAAGAACGTGCTGCAGCTCGGCAAGACCGGGCTGGGTGCTGGCAGCCGTCCGGAAGCCGGGCCGCCAGGCCGCCGAGGAGGCGCGCGACCGCATCGCCGATGCGCTGCGCGGCGCGCACATGGTGTTCATCACCGCGGGCATGGGCGGCGGCACCGGCACCGGCGCAGCGCCGGTCGTGGCCGAGATCGCCAAGGAACTCGGACTACTGACGGTCGCTGTCGTCTCGAAGCCGTTCGAGTTCGAGGGACCCAAGCGCCATGAAGGTGGCCGAGACCGGGCCTCGCCGAACTCGAGGCCTCGGTGCACTCGCTGATCGTCATCCTCAACAACAAGCTCGAGGAGGTGATGGGCGAGGACGCCGAGATGGCCGACTGCTTCCGCGCGGCGGACGATGTGCTGCACAACGCCTGTGCCGGCATCGCCGAGATCATCAACGTGCCGGGCCTGGTCAACGTCGACTTCGAGGACGTGAAGACCGTGATGAGCGAGCATGGCAAGGCGATGATGGGAACGGCGACGGCGTCGGGCCTGGACCGCGCGCGCATCGCCGCCGAGCAGGCGGTGGCAAGCCCGTTGCTCGAGGGCGTCGACCTGTCCGGCGCGCGCGGCGTGCTGGTCAACATCACCGCGTCGCAGTCGCTGAAGATGAAGGAGACGCGCGAAGTGATGAACACGATCCGTGCCTTTGCCGCGGAAGATGCGACCGTGATCTTCGGCACCGTGTGCGACGAGTCGATCGGCGATGCGCTGCGCGTCACGGTCGTGGCGACCGGCCTCGGCCGTGCCGCTTCGAAGAAGCAGTCGACGCCGTTCACGGTCGTGCGCACCGGCACCGACAATGCGCCGTTGATGGTGGCACCGACCAAGGAGGCGGCGGCGACTGGCTCCGACTACAGCCATCTCGACACGCCGGCCGTGTGGCGCTCGCGCGAATCCGCGCAGCAGCGCGTCTCTGCTCTGGAGGACAGCGGCAGCGACCGCTATGACATTCCGGCGTTTCTGAGGAAGCAGGCGGATTGAAGGCGGGCCTCGTGTACGCGACGCGCTGCGCGCGATCGCACGTGCACCCTCGGACCGGTCAGTCGGCGCACTCCGGAGCGGCCGCGCGCTCGCCGAAGACTGCACTCCCCCGCGATGCTCGCAGTGCCGGATGCCCTCCTCGCGGGCGAGGAGGGCGCGGGAGGCTAACTCCTTCCGCTGGCGGGGCAGGGTGGGTGCCGTGACGTGCGGAGCGCGCGGCCGCTCGGAGCGCAGCCGTCTGCGTACACCGCTCAGGCGACCGCAGCGACATCGAGTAGGCATGCCACGTCGCGTGGCCGATGACCGGCACGGCGACGACCAGGCCGATGAAGAAGGTGGCGAAGCCGACGCCGATGACGACGACGATCAGCAGCGCCCAGACCAGCAGCGGCACCGGATTGGCGAAGAGTGCACGCACGCTGGTCAGCGCGGCGACGATGGTGTCGGTGCCGCGGTCGAGCATCATCGGCACCGACACGACGCTGACGGCGAATACGATGCCGGCGAACAGCGCGCCGACCGCGAAGTAGGTCAGAAGGAAGTCGATGTGCTCGACCGATACGACCTGTGCGACGAAGCTCTTCAGTGTCGGCATGCCGCTCGAGAAGAACAGCGCAAACGTCACCAGGGACGCGCGTGCCCAGACCAGCATGATGATCGTCAGCACGAGCGCAGAACAGGCTGAAGGCGCCGAGGTTGGCGCGCCAGGCAGTCGTTGTGTCGCGCGAAGCGCACGGACCCGCCGCGTTCGAGTCGTCGGCTGATGTCGTACAGGCCGGTCGCGAGGAAGGGGCCGAGCAGCAGGAATCCGGCGGTCAGCGCCGACGTGAGTTCGTACGCGTTGCGAAAGACGAAGGCAATCAGACCATCCCATCAGGGCGAAGACCACGCCATACGCCAGGCTGGCGGCCGGGCGCGCGGCGCAGGTCCCGGAGGCCGCGGGCCAGCCAGTCGAAGGCGCGCGATCGGCGCCACCGGTCGGATCGGCGGAAAGGGCGTCCGAATCACCTCGGCCGGGCTGCGGCCGGAGAGTCGGATGGGGGTTAGTCAGGGCGCCACGGTTACAGGTCTAGCAGAGGAGTCGAGTTGGCGGCGCGATTCTCGGGCCCTGCGACGTCCCGAAGCTCGCCGCAGTGCACAAGGAGACGGATAAAATGAGCGCCATGCTGAAACAACGCACTCTCAAGCAGCTGGCCCGCACCGTCGGAATCGGGCTGCACAGCGGCACCAAGGTCGAACTGGTGCTGCGTCCGGCCGCCGCCGAGACCGGCATCGTGTTCCGCCGCGTCGACCTCGATCCGCCGGTCGAGATCAAGCTGACGCCGGAGGCCGTCGTCGACACGCGCATGGCGACGACGATCGGCCGCGACGGCGTGCGCATCGCCACGATCGAGCACCTGATGAGCGCGCTCGCCGGCCTGGGCATCGACAACTGCTACATCGACGTCGACGCCGCCGAGATCCCGATCATGGACGGCAGCGCGTCGAGCTTCGTGTTCCTGCTGCAGGCCGCCGGCATCGAGGAACTCAACGCGCCGAAGAAGTTCGTGCGCGTGCTCAAGCCGGTCGAAATCGTCGATGGCGACAAATGGGCGCGCCTGGAGCCGTATTTCGGCTATCGGCTGAAGTTCTCGATCGACTTCAATCATCCGGCGATCGACTCGACCGAGCAGGTGGTCGAGGTCGACTTCGCGCACGACTCCTACGTTCAGCAGGTCTCGCGCGCGCGCACGTTCGGCTTCGTCAACGAGGTCGAGGCGTTGCGCGCGGCCGGACTGGCGATGGGCGGCAACTTCGAGAACGCGATCGTCATGGACGAGTACCGCGTGCTGAACACCGACGGCCTGCGCGCCGGCGACGAGTTCGCCAAGCACAAGATCCTCGATGCGATCGGCGACCTGTCGGCGCTCGGACGCCCGCTGATGGCGAGCTACGTCGCCCACAAGTCGGGCCATGCGATCAACAACCGGCTGCTGCGCGCGCTGCTTGCCGACGCAGCGGCCTACGACATCGTGACCTTCGAGGACGACGCCGAAGCGCCTGCGGCATTCCTGGTCGCAGCCTGCAGCCCGCCTGAGCCGGCTACGGCGCGTCGCGTCGGCGCATCAAGCGTCGTCGCCAGCCGTTGCAGCGCGCGCCGCAGCGCCGAGTCCGGCAATTGCCGGGCGACGTCTTCGCACCGCGCGCGACGCCCTGGTCCGTCACCGGGGCGAACGGCAACCCCGGGACTTGAGGCCCCCGTCCGTACCCTGTCCGGGGTAGGACGTGCCGCCGGCTTGTACGCGAGTCTTCATCTCGTAGACTTGCATCCCGTGGGTGCGCCAGTGCTGCAAGCAAGCGCGGAGCGGCCTGGCGCAGTTTGGCGGACTCGGCGGCGGACTCGACGGCGATCCAAAGCGACACCGTCGCGCAGTTCGCAGCGGCCGGGCGCGAACAGATCGATTCCGGGAGCCAACGAGCGCGCCAGCGGGGCCAGCACGCGGCTGACCGCCTGTGCGGTCTCCCAGCGGGCCAGCAACGCGGCGGCGCCGGGGACGTCGCGCAGTGCGGCCGACAACGGTGCGTGGCGGGCTAGACATAAGGATCGACACGGCGCGCCGCAGCGGTGTCGCGCGGAGGGGTAGGAGGAGGCATTGCAGATCATTCTGGTCGATCGGCGGCTGGCGCGCGCACGCACGATCACGGTCAAGGCGCAACACGTGGTCGCGGCGGTCGATCCTGCTCACGCTGTCGGTCGTCGTCGTGTCCACCTGTCTTCTCGCTGCTGACCGTGCGCGCGGCTTCGGCGTTCCCGCTGCCGTTTCGTGTCCGATGTTATCGCCTTCGTCACGCGCGACCAGGCGGAGCGCAAGGATCAGTACGTGCGCGACAACGTCTCGGCGATGACGCGCAAGCTCGGCGAAGTGCAGGCGCAGTTGCTGCGGCTCGACGTGCTCGGCGAGCGCGTGGCCAAGGCGGCCGGCATCCGACCCGAAGAGTTCCGCTTCCGCGAGCTGCCGGGGCGCGGCGGCGCGCCCGGCAGCTCCGATGAGCTTCAACGATCTCGATGCCGAGCTGCAGGGCCTGACTCGCAGCGTCGAGCAGCGGGCTGACTATCTGGCGGTGGTCGAGGCGGAACTGCAGGTCTCAGCAGGTGCGCAGGGCGCTGCTGCCCGACAGCCAGCCGGTGGCGGACGGCTTCATCGGCTCGGGCTTCGGCTGGCGCACCGGACCCGTTCACGGGCGAAATGACGCCGACATGACGGCATCGATTTCGCCGCGCCCGCAGGGCACGCCGATCCATGCGGCGGCCGGCGGGGTCGTCGTGCTCGCCGAGCATCATCCGGTCTGGGGCAAGGTGGTCGAGATCGACCACGGCAACCAGCTGATGACGCGCTATGCGCACGCCAGCCGGCTGACCGTCGTGCGCCGGGGACCTGGTCAAGCGCGGCCAGAAGATTGCCGAGGTCGGAAGCACCGGCCGTTCCACCGGCCCGCACCTGCATTTCGAGGTTCACAGCCAGGGCGTTGCGCAGAACCCGGCGAAGTTCCTGTTCGCCGACGGCGATCCGCTGCAGCAGCCGTGCCGCCAGCTCGGCGCGCGTCGACCTGAAGGCCCTTGCAACCGCCGCCGCCGCCCGCAACTAGGCTTCCTGGAGTCACGGCTGGGCGGCCGACCCCTGTGACATAATTTTCGCTTTGCGCAATGCGGATCGGCCTTCGCCGGCCGCCGCAGGCAATCACCTCTGGGCGTCGACGCGCAAGCGCGACCCGTGTCCCGCATGATTTCCGGTTTCCTGACGAAGATTTTCGGCAGTCGCAACGAACGGCTGCTCAAGACCTACCAGCGCAACGTCGAGCGCATCAATGCGCTCGAGACCGCAGATCGCCGCGCTCTCGGACGACGCGCTGCGCGCCAAGACCGACGAGTTCCGCGGCCGCGTCGCGGCGGGCGAAGACGCATCGAAACGCTGCTGCCGGAAGCGTTCGCGGTCGTACGCGAAGCGGCCAAGCGGACGCTCGGCATGCGCCACTTCGACGTGCAACTGGTCGGCGGCATGGTGCTGCACGCCGGCAAGATCGCCGAGATGCGCACCGGCGAGGGCAAGACGCTGGTGGCGACGTTGCCGGCCTATCTCAATGCGCTGACCGGCAAGGGCGTGCACATCGTCACGGTCAACGACTACCTGGCGAGTCGCGACGCCGAGTGGATGGGCAAGGTCTACACGCTTCCTCGGCATGTCGGTCGGCGTGATCCTGTCGCAGCAGGCGACCGAGGACAAGCGCGCGGCCTATGCGGCCGACATCACCTACGGCACGAACAACGAGTTCGGCTTCGATTACCTGCGCGACAACATGGAGTACTCGGTCGCCGACCGGCGCCAGCGCGGGCTCAACTATGCGATCGTCGACGAGGTCGACTCGATCCTGATCGACGAGGCACGCACGCCGCTGATCATCTCCGGGCCGGCCGAGGATCACACCGAGACCTATCGCCGCATCAACGAAGTCCCGCCGCTGCTGACGCGGCAGACGGACGAAAAGAGCGATGGCGACTACTGGGTCGACGAGAAGGCGCCACCAGGTCCACATCTCGGAAGTCGGGCCACGAGAAGCTCGAACAGCATCCTGCAGCGGCATGGGCCTGCTGGGCGAGGGCGAGAGCCTGTATGCGCCCGGGCAACATCATCCTGATGCACCACCTGAACGCCGCGCTGCGCGCGCACACGCTGTTCCATCGCGACCAGCAGTACGTGGTGCAGAACGACGAGGTCATCATCGTCGACGAGTTCACCGGCCGGCTGATGCCGGGCCGGCGCTGGTCCGAGGGCCTGCACCAGGCGGTCGAGGCCAAGGAGGGCGTGAAGATCCAGGCGGAGAACCAGACCTACGCCGTCGATCACGTTCCAGAACTACTTCCGCATGTACGGCAAGCTCGCGGGCATGACGGGTACGGCCGACACCGAGGCCTACGAGTTCCAGGAGATCTACCGGCTCGAGACGGTCGTCATCCCGACGCACCGGCCGATGATCCGGATCGACTCGCAGGACAAGGTCTATCGCACGCTGAAGGAGAAGTACACGGCGATCCATCGAGGACATCAAGGACTGCTACGAGCGCGGCCAGCCGGTGCTGGTCGGCACGACGTCGATCGAGAACTCCGAACTGCTTTCAAACCTGCTCAAGCAGGACGGGCTGCCGCACCAGGTGCTGAACGCCAAGCAGCATGCCCGGGAAGCCGAGATCGTCGCGCAGGCGGGTCGTCCGAAGATGATCACGATCGCGACCAACATGGCGGGTCGCGGCACTGACATCGTGCTCGGCGGCAACGTCGCCAAGCAGGTGCAGTTCGTCGAGGCCGACGAGGCCGTGCCCGAGCGCCGAAAAGCAGGTCGCGCATCGACAAGCTGCGGAGCGAGTGGCAGTCGCTGCATGACCACGTGGTCGGGGCGGGCGGGCTGAAGATCATCGGCTCCGAACGGCACGAGTCGCGGCGCATCGACAACCAGCTGCGCGGGCGTTCCGGCCGCCAGGGCGACCCGGGCGCCTCGCGCTTCTACCTGTCGATGGAAGATCCGTTGCTGCGCATCTTCGCCGGCGATCGCATGAAGGCGATCATGGATCGGCTGAAGCTGCCCGAAGGGCGAGGCGATCGAGGCCGGCATGGTCACCCGCTCGATCGAGAGCGCGCAGCGCAAGGTCGAGGCGCGCAACTTCGACATCCGCAAGCAGCTGCTCGAGTACGACGACGTTGCCAACGACCAGCGCCGCGAGATCTATCGCCTGCGCAACGAGATCCTCGAGAACGAGGACACGGCCGATATGGTCGCGAATCTGCGGCGCGGATATTTCACCGACATGTTCCGCAGTTTCGTACCGGCCGAGTCGGTCGAAGAGCAGTGGGACGTGGCGGGGCTGCAGTCGACGCTTGCCGGCGACTGGCAGATCGAGCTGCCGCTGAAGCAGTTGCTCGACGAATCGGACTCGATGAACGACGAGCAGTTGCTCGAGCGCGTGCTGAAGGCCACCGACGAGTCCTACGACTCGAAGGTCGCGATCGTCGGCCGCGAGTCATTCGCTGGCTTCGAGCGTTCGATCATCCTGCAGACGCTCGACCAGTCGTGGCGCGAGCACCTGACCGCGCTGGATGCATTGCGGCAGGGCATACACCTGCGCGGCTATGCGCAGAAGCAACCGAAGCAGGAGTACAAGCGGGAGGCCTTCGAGCTGTTCGGCTCCCTGCTCGACCGCGTGCGCGCCGACGTGGTTCGTGTGCTGATGAACGTGCGCATCCAGTCGCAGGAAGAGGCGCAGCAGGCGGAGCATGCAGATCGAGGCCGAGAGCGAGCGTCGGGCGGAACTGGCACGCGCCCAGCACGCCGAGTTCGGTCCGGCGGTGGCGGAAGAGCCGGTCGACGTCGAGGCGCTGACGCTGCCGGATGAATCGGAAAGCAAGCCGCAGCCGTTCAAGCGCTTCGGCGACAAGATCGGCCGCAACGATCCGTGCCCGTGCGGATCCGGCAAGAAGTACAAGCAGTGTCATGGCAGGCTCGCGTAGCGAGCTTGCCGTGACACCACTGCAGGTTTAGCTGCAAGAGGGGGCTGCGCCCCCTCCTGGACCTCCCCCTCACTGCAGGGCGTGCGGGCATGCGGTAAGGTTCGCGCTTTCTGATCCGTCGCATGCGCCATGCCTGTCAACCTGACACCGCCCCGCCGTGAGGAACTGCTGCCTGTCGCCGGCGTAGAACTCGGCTGGACGGAGGCGGGCATCCGCAAGGCGAACCGCAAGGACCTGCTCGTGATCCGGCTCGCTGCCGGAGCCAACGTCGCCGGTGTCTTCACGCGCAATCGGTTCGCTGCGGCCCCGGTCCAGGTGTGTCGCGAGCACCTTGCGGGCGGATCGATACGCGCGTTGGTCATCAACACCGGCAATGCCAATGCCGGCACCGGCGTGCCGGGACTTGCAGCGGCTCGCAGCACCTGTGATGCCGCTGCGCGGCTGCTCGGCGTCGATGCGGGCGCGATCCTGCCGTTTTCGACCGGCGTGATCATGGAACCCCTTCCGGTGGACCGCCTGATCGCCGGCCTGCCGGATGCAATCGCGGCGCTGGCAGCCGACCACTGGTTCGAAGCCGCCGAAGCGATCATGACGACGGACACGGTGCCCAAGGCGGTTTCGCTACGCGTTCCCATCGGCACACACACCGTGACGATCACCGGCATCGCGAAGGGTGCCGGGATGATCCGGCCCAACATGGCGACGATGCTGGGCTTCATCGCAATGGACTGCAGCGTGCCTCGCGACTGCCTGCAGGACATGACCCGCCACGCCGTCGGGCAGTCGTTCAATCGCATTACGGTCGACGGCGATACGTCGACCAACGATTCCTTCGTGGTCATGGCCAGCGGTGCGGGATCGCTGTCGATTAACGGAACCGACGATCCCGCGTACGTGCCGCTGCGCGATGCGCTGTCGGAACGTTGCGCGGACGCTCGCACAGGCGATCGTCCGGGACGGCGAAGGCGCAACCAAGTTCATCGAAGTGCGGGTTGACGAAGCCCGATCGATCGGTGAGGCGGCACAAGTGGCCTATGCCGTGGCGCATTCACCGCTGGTGAAGACAGCGTTCTTCGCATCCGACCCCAACCTCGGCCGCATCCTCGCCGCGGTCGGCAATGCGGGTGTCGACGACCTCGACCCGACGCGGGTGCAGCTGCTGCTGGACGACGTCTGGGTCGTGCGGGATGGCGGACGGCACCCGGACTATCGCGAGACCGACGGCCAGCGCGTGATGAAGAAGCAGGAAATCCTCGTGCACCTGAAGCTCGGCCGCGGGCGCGAATCCACGCGAGTCTGGACGACGGATTTCTCGCACGACTACGTGTCGATCAACGCGGACTATCGCTCGTGACCGCACGCGCGCCCAGGACGTCGTCGAAGGACATCGCCGCACGATGACGGACGCATTGCCGCGACTGGCTGACGCGCTGTCGCGGATCGAGGCGCTGCTGCCGCCGGCCGCGGCACCCGGATTTCGGCGCCGCTCTGGCGTTTCGCTGGCGCAAGCGCCGCTACCTCGGCATGGAGCGGGGCGTCGCTCGAAGCCGTGACGCATCCGGCGCTGATCGCGTTCGACGACCTGCAGCACGTCGATGCGCAGAAGGACGCGATCCGCCGCAATACCGAGCAGTTCGTGCGTCGGCTGCCGGCCAACAACGTGCTGCTGACCGGCGCGCGGGGCACCGGCAAGTCGTCGCTGATCCGCGCCTGCCTGCACTGCCTTCGCCGGCGACGGCCTGCGCCTGGTCGAAGTCGATAAGCGCGACCTCGTCGATCTCGCCGACCTGGTGGCGCTGCTCGAAGGCCGCACCGAGCGCTTCATCGTGTTCTGCGACGACCTGTCGTTCGACGCCAGCGAGGCGGGCTACAAGGAGCTGAAGGTCGCGCTCGACGGCTCGATCGCCGGACGCGCTGACAACGTGCTGATCTATGCGACATCGAATCGACGCCACCTGATGCCGGAGTTCATGCGCGACAACCTCGCCGCGCAGCATCAGGACGACGGTGAAGTGCATCCGGCAGAAGCCGTCGAGGAGCGCGTGTCGTTGTCCGAGCGTTTCGGCATCTGGCTGACGTTCTACCCGTTTCGCCAGGACGATTACCTCGACATCGTGCAGCATTGGCTCAAGCAACTCGGAGTGGCAGCAGCCGAGATGGAACGTGCACGTATCGAGGCGCTGCAGTTTGCACTCCAGCGCGGGTCGCGTTCCGGACGCGTTGCGCTGCAGTTTGCGCGCGATTTTGCGGGCCACCACCTGCTCGAAAAGAGCCGCAGGAGTCGATGACTTCCAGGCCGGTGGTCGACGTGGCGGTCGGCGTGCTGATCCGCCCCGACGGCCGGTTTCTGCTGGCGAGTCGACCTGCAGGCAAGCCCTACGCCCACTACTGGGAGTTTCCGGGAGGAAAGCTCGAACCGGGAGAGATCGTCGCGCATGCGCTGGCGCGCGAGTTGCACGAGGAACTGGGCATTGACATCGGTCCCGCCGTTCCGTGGGTCGTTCGGGAGTTCGAGTACCCGCACGCCCATGTGCGGCTGCACTTCTGCCGTGTCTTCGACTGGTCGGGCGAGTTGCATGCGCGCGAGGGTCAGGCGTTCCGGTTCTGCGCCCATGACGATTTGCCGGACGGTCCCTTGTTGCCGGCAACGGTGCCGGTGTTGCGCTGGCTTGCACTGCCGAACGTCTATGCAATCTCCAACGCACACGAACTCGGTGCAGCGCTGTATCTGCAGCGACTGGAGATCGCGCTCGAACGCGGGCTGAGATTCGTACAGTTTCGCGAACCCCACCTGGACCCGGCGGACGCAGAACCGCTTTTCGGGGAGACACTGCGACGTGTACGCGCCGTTGGCGGCTTGCTCGTGGTCAGCAGTCGGCACCCCTACGCATGGTCTCGAACCGCCGATGGAATGCACCTCACATCAAGCGACCTGATGGCTGCAAACGGCCGGCCCGAGTTTGACTGGGTCGGCGCATCGGCCCATGGCGAAGCCGAACTTGCCCATGCGGCCGCCGTTGGAGTCGATTTCGCCGTGTTGGGTCCTGTCGCTCCGACGGCGTCACATCCTGGTTCACACGGCATGGGCTGGGTCCACCTGGCTCGATTGGTTGCGACCACAGCCGTTCCCGTCTATGCGATTGGTGGACTCAACGCCGGAGATCTCCAACGCGCTCGGGATGTGGGAGCGCACGGCATTGCGCTCCAGCGGGCGGCCTGGCCGGAACGCTAGTCGTTCGCGGTTGACGTCAGGAGCGCCGTCGCCACCAGCGTCGCCCGGCCGGCCGGCGACGACATACCGCTCCGAGGCCCACGCCCCGAGGTCGATCAGCTTGCAGCGCTCAGAGCAGAACGGCCGGAAAGCGTTGTCCTCGGTCCACGGCGTGCGAGCCTCGCACGTGGGGCACTTCACCATCGTCATCGGCGATCAGAAGGCGCAAAGGGCCAGTTCAAATGGAATGTCGCGATCGACCGAACGCGGTTTGAGGTCGCGATCCTGGGTCATGAACCGTATCCACAGCATGTATTTGTTGGCGCTGATCTCCGGAATCGCATTCAGCGAGCCGTCGACTCGCACCTGCAGAAGCGCATAGGTCCGGCCCTGCAGCATTTGCTGGAATGAGCCCAGGGCCGCGGTCTGGCGGCTGCGATGCGCCGTCTCGCGCAGCAGCTTGAGCACGATTCCGAGCGCGGACTGAAACTGCATCATCGGCTGCACCCAGGCCTGGAGGTCGCGCGTGCGGCTGTCGACATCGCGGGTCAGCCACGCGTGATATGACGGCAGGTCGAACTCGCACGTGCCACCGGGAATGATGGCGCGGCTGCGGATGCTCATCAGCCACTCGTTGTCGCGGATGTGCTGTCCGGCCTTGCCGGTCGTGGCATTGAGCGCCTGCTGCGCCTGGTCAATGTCGGAAAGCACGGTGGCGAGCGCGGCTTCGGAGACCTGCGGATTGTTGCGCAGCGCGTTCAGGGTCTGCTTGTGGCGTTCGAGTTCCTGCAGCAGGTCGGACTTCAGGTCGGCACGCGACGTGACCTCGAGGATTTCGAACAATGTCAGCAGCGCCGTGTGATGGCAGTAGGCGTGCTGCTCGCCGCAGAAGTACAGCAACTTGTCGAAGAGGTCTTCGAGCCGCAGCAGCGTGCGTATCCGTTCGCTGAACGGATACTCGTACAGAACCAGACTGTCGATCGACATGGACGCCGTAAGCGCGGGGATGCGGTCGACGATATCACAGGCCATTGCGAAGGGCGGGGTCCCGTGCCCATTCGAGGTAGTGCCTGTGCAGTACAGCCACGCGCGACTCGATATCGGCCCTGGGCGCCTCGTTGTAGAGCACATCGTCTGCGATCGCGAGGCGCGATTCCCGAGTCGCCTGCGCATGAAGTATCGCGCGTGCGGTCGCCTCATCCATCCCCGGCCGCGCGGCAACACGGGAGATCTGTGTGGACTCGGCGCAATCGACAACGAGAATCCGCTGCACCCGCGACTTCCAGTCGCCCGATTCGACGAGCAGCGGGATCACGAAGACGATGTACGGGACGCGGGTGGACAACGCAATTGCGCGTTGCTCCGCCGCTGTACGCACCCGAGGATGCAGGATCGCTTCGAGCCGGTGGCGTACGTCAGCGTCGCCAAACGCGCGCGCGCGCATCCAGGCGCGATCGAGTCCGCCATCGGCGGCGATGGCCTCGGATCCGAACTCTCTTCTGAGCGCCTCGACAGCGGTGCCTGACGGCGCGATCAGTTCGTGCACGAGTGCGTCGGCATCGACGATTCCTGCACCAAGCTGCTGCAGCATCGCGGAAATGGTGCTCTTGCCGCTGCCGATACCTCCGGTCAGGCCGATGGAGTAGGTCGGCATCAGCCCGGAACGAACAGGCCCGTCAGACGATCGCCGACAAGCATCACGATGAAACCGGCCGTGGCCAGATACGGTCCGAACGGAATGGGAATCTCGCGGCCGCGGCGCGCCAGCACGATCAGCACGATGCCGACTGCGGCGCCCACGACCGATGACAGCAGGACGATCGGCAATAGCGCTTTCCACCCCAACCAGGCGCCCAGCGCGGCGAGCAGTTTGAAGTCGCCGTAGCCCATGCCCTCCTTGCCGGTGGCCAGCTTGAAGGCCCAGTAGATCGACCAGAGTGAAAGGTAGCCGACGATCGAGCCTGTCACGGCGTCTCGCAGGCTGACGCCGGGTATGAGGCCGAGAAGATTCGCAATCAGCCCCAGCCAGAGGAGGGGCAGAGTCAGGTCATCGGGAAGCAGTGTCGTATCCGCATCGATGAATGTCAGCGCGATCAGCGTCCACGTGAAAATCAGCAGCACGCCGGCGGTCCAGCCGAAGCCGAACTTCCAGGCTACGAGCGCCGACAGGATTGCCGTGAGCGCTTCGACGATCGGATAGCGCGGCGAGATTCGTGCGCTGCAGTTCGCACACCGGCCTCCCAGCACGAGCCAGGACACCACAGGAATATTGTCGCGCGCACGTATCGGTGTCTTGCAGGCAGGGCACTGCGAGCGCGGCACCAGCAGGTTGTAGCGCCCGTGTTCGGGCAGCTCCTTGCCTTCGAGTTCGGCGCACTGGGCTCGCCACTCGTTGTCCATCATCCGTGGAAGGCGATGGATGACGACGTTCAGGAAGGAGCCGATCGTCAGGCCGACAATGGCCGCGACGACGATGAACTGCGTATCTTCGAGCACGAAATGAAACGGGCCGCTCGAAGGACCTGCTAGCGCAGGTTCAGACGACCTGGCCGAGCTTGAAGATCGGCATGTAAATGGCTATGACGATGCCACCGATGACCACGCCGAGAATCACCATGATCAGTGGTTCCATCAGGCTGGACAGCGCGTCCACGGTTTCGTCCACCTCGCGTTCGTAGTAGTCGGCGACCTTGGACAGCATCGAGTCGAGCGAACCGGATTCTTCACCGATCTGGGTCATCTGGACGGCCATGTTCGGAAACACGCCGGTGTTCTGCATGGCCTGCGCCAGGCTGGTACCGACGTTGACTTCGGTCTGCACCGATTTTGTCGCTTCTTTGTAGACGTAGTTGCCTGAGGCAGGACCCACGGAATCAAGGGCTTCTACCAGCGGCACGCCAGCGGCGAAGGTTGTCGCCAGCGTGCGGCTCCATCGGGCAATCGAAGCCTTCTGCAGCATTTCACCCAGCACCGGCAGCTTGAGCAGTGTTCGGTCGACGATAGCTTGAACCTTGGGTGATCGTCTCCACGCCTGCACCAGGAAATAGATGCCGCCGAACAAGGTCCCAAACACGATGTACCAGTAACTTACAAGGAAGTCCGACATCGCGATGACGACAAGTGTCGGCGCCGGCAGATCGGCACCGAAACTCGTAAACACGTTCTTGAACGAGGGGATAACGAAGATCATGATGATCGCCGTGACCAAGATTGCGACCATGATGATCGTGATTGGGTAAAAAAGTGCCTTCTTGATCTTCCCCTTCAGCGCGATCGTTTTCTCCTGGTACATCGCCAGGCGATCGAGCAGGGTTTCGAGAATACCGGCCTGCTCGCCGGCGGCCACCAGATTGCAGAACAGCGGATCGAAGTAGAGCGGGTACTTGCGGAAGGCCTGATTCAGGCTCGTGCCGGTCTCGACGTCCATGCGGATGTCGTTCATCAATCGCGCCATCGAGGGATTCGCGTGACCACGACCGACGATATCGAATGACTGCATCAGCGGCACGCCGGCCTTCAGCATCGTCGAGAGCTGACGAGTGAAGAGCGCGAGGTCCTTGCCCGTAATCTTGCGGCCGCGAGAAAACGACTGCTTCTTGATCTTGCTGACCATGACGCCGCGGCGCCGCAGCGATGCTGCAACGACCGACTCGCCGCCTGCCCGCATTTCGCCCTTGACCACACGGCCGTTCTTGTCGCGCCCCTCCCAATGGAAGACGGACTCTCTCACTTCTGCGCGGGGCTTGGGCTTTGCAACTGCTCCGGTGGCCATGTTGACGTCTCTCCTGCCTTACATCATTCGTTGGTGCATCCGAGCACCTCGTCGATTGACGTGATGCCCGCCTTGACCTTGATCAACCCGGACTGGCGCAGATCACGCACGCCGTTTGCTGCCGCCTCGCGCGCAATCTCAGGCGCTGTCGCAAGACGCAGAATCATGTCCTGCATTGTCTCGGTGATCGGCATTACCTGATAGATTCCCAGCCTGCCCTTGTAACCACTGCCCTTGCATTTTTCGCAGCCTACTGCCTTGTACGGTATCCAGTTGCCGTCGAGGTCCTCGCCCCGGAAACCCGCTGTGACCAGGGCGTCCTTCTTGACCTCGGCCGGTTGTTTGCATGCGCAGAGTTTGCGGGCGAGGCGCTGGGCGGTGATCAGGATAACGCTGGAGGCGACGTTGAAGGGTGCAACCCCCATGTTCTGCAGTCGCACCAGTGTGCCCGGGGCATCGTTCGTATGCAGTGTCGACAGCACCATGTGTCCGGTTTGCGCGGCCTTGATCGCGATGTCGGCGGTTTCGAGGTCGCGGATCTCGCCCACCATGATGATGTCCGGGTCCTGACGCAGGAACGCGCGCAAGGAATTTGCGAAGGTCAGCCCGGCCTTTTCGTTCACATTGACCTGGTTGATGCCTGCGAGCTGGATTTCCGCCGGATCTTCCGCCGTGGAGATGTTGACGCCCGGCTGATTCAGGATATTCAGGCAGGTGTACAAAGACACGGTCTTGCCGGAACCGGTCGGCCCGGTTACCAGCACCATGCCGTATGGCCGCTGAACCGCATCCAGCAGGACTTCCTTCTGGTCCGGCTCGTATCCGAGGGCCTCGATGCCGAGTTTCGCCTGCGATGGGTCGAGAATCCGCATCACGATCTTCTCGCCGAACATCGTCGGCAAGGTACTGACGCGGAAATCGATCGCGCGCTGGCCGGAGAGCGCGAGCTTCATCCGTCCGTCCTGAGGCACACGCTTCTCGGAAATGTCCAGCCGCGAAACGACCTTGATGCGGGTTGACAGGCGTTCACGTATCGCCAGAGGTGGCTGCGCGATCTCGCGCAGTACTCCGTCGATGCGGAAGCGGACGCGATAGAACTTCTCGTAGGGCTCGAAGTGCAGATCGGATGCGCCCTCGCCGATCGCATCGAGCAGCAGCTTCTGCAGGAAACGGACGACCGGAGCGTCATCGACCTCTACCTGTGCCGCTTCGTCTGCAGTTGCTTGCTCCGGGCTCTCGCCCAGCAAATCGTCGAAATTGACATCGTCGCTGCCGACCATGTCCTCGAGCTTCTGATTGACCGACTGAGCCTGCGACTCGACCAGGCGCAGCAGCTTGTCGTGCTCGACGACGATGACGTCGAGCGCCAACTGGGTCTGGAACTTGACCTGGTCAAGCGCCGGAAAGTTCGTCGGATCCGAGACGGCGATCGCGAGCCGGTTGCCGCGCTTGCGCAACGCCAGCACGCGCTGTGTGGCGATGAGCTTCTTGTCGATGATGTCGCGCGGAAGCTGCTCGAGGTCGACCGCGGACAGATCCAGCATCGGGTGACCGAATGTCTCGGCCGCGAACTTGGCGACACCGCTCGCGGTCAGTCCCGTCACATCCGCAGAGTTGATCAGCTCGTCGATGAACTGGGTGTTTGCCTGCGCGGCCTTGCGTGCAAAGTTCTCGGCCCGGTCCGGGCGCAGCTTTCCCTGCTGGACAAGTGCACGCGCGAGACCGGTGAGGGCCCCTGCGGCGGCGCCAGGACCTTGCGTTACGGCAGACATGGGATGGTGCTGTCCCTGGGGGATCCGATGGGACCCAAGTTATAGCGGGCGGGCACTTCTCACGAAGCAAAAAGATACTGCCGATAAGGCCCGGATTTGTAAAGCTTAACTCCCGCAAACAAGGCAAGCCGAACGAGCACACCTTCACGCTTCGTCAGGCCGCGTCTTGCAGTGCGCATTAGGCCCTTCGGCGCTGGGTACTCGCCGGGCGAAACCGCACAATCCGGGCGCTCCGGATGGCGTGCTCGTCGATCTGTACGACTTCGATCAGCACGTCGCCGAAGCGTACACAGCACGGCGCGTCGGGGATCTCCTCGAGGCGCTCGACGAGCAAGCCATTGAGGGTCTTCGGTCCATCGAGCGGCAGTCTGAGCCCCAGGCGACGATTCAGCTCACGCAGCGTGATACCACCCTCGACCAGCACGGTGCCATGGGCACCCCAATCCAAGTGCGTACCCGACGATGGCATTCGCGTGGTGAACTCGCCCACGATTTCCTCAATGATGTCTTCGAGTGTCACGAGACCCCGCACCTCGCCATACTCGTCGACCACCAGACCAAGACGCTGCTGGTTGTCCTGGAAGAGCTGCAATTGCTGGAAGAGCGGAGTGCCACTGGGGATGTAGTAGGGCTGTGCGAGTGTTCCCCGCAGTGCTTCGATCGAGAAGTCGTCACTCGAGAGCATCGGAAGCAGTTTGCGCACCAGAAGGATCCCGACCGTGCGGTTGATGTCGCCCTCGTGAACTGGAAGTTTGTTGTGGTAACAGGTTCGAAGCTGCTCGAGTACGACGTGACGCGGCTCCAGCAGGTTGAGCGATTCGATACGCGCTCGAGGCGACATCACGTCATCGACCGACAGCTGCTCCAGTTCGAACAGGTTGAGTAGGATGCTGCGGTGCTTGCCGGGGATGAAGTTTCCGCCTTCAAGCACAAGCGTCCGCAGTTCTTCCGCCGTCAATCGGGTTGCGTCGCCACCTCGCACCGACGGCACGCGCAGCAGCCACAGCAGCGACTTGACGAACAGGTTGACGAACCAGACGACGGGCCGGAACACCGCCAGCAGGATCTTCAGCGGATGGCTGGCCGGCAGCGCAATCTTCTCCGGATAGGTGGCGCCGATGACTTTCGGCGTGATCTCGGCAAAGACGAGGATCAGGAACGTCACGACTCCAGTAGCGGCCAGGAGCGCCCACTCGTTGTCCCCGACGAACCGGATCGCCATCGCCGTGACGAGAGCCGTGGCCGCGGCGTTGACGAGGTTGTTGCCCAGCAGAATCGTGCCGAGCAGTCTGTCGGTGTGCTCGAGGAGGTCCTGGACTCGGATAGCCGAACGATGGCCCGCGCGGGCCATGTGCCGCAGCCGCAGGCGGCTGAGCGCCATCATGGCGGTCTCGGAGATCGAGAAGAAGGCCGAAATCAGCAGCAGTATTGCGAGGCCGACCAGTTCGACCCAGAGGGGTAATTCGTCCACGCGCCGGGGGCCGGGAATTACCCGATCAGAAGGGAAGAGAGGAAGTGAAGTGGTCGGGGTGAGAGGATTTGAACCTCCGACTCCTGCGTCCCGAACGCAGTACTCTACCAGGCTGAGCTACACCCCGACGGTCGCGTGGCACGCCAACGCTGTGTGCGTGATCGGAGGATTTACCGATCGCGGCCTACCGCGAAAGTCAGCAAGTTTAGCAAAGAATCCCGATACACCGAGGCAGGAAGCTCGCGTATCGCGCGGTCGGCTATCTCGACTTCCCGGCTGGCAAGGCTTCCAGAATAGGCGATCGAGCCGTTGTCCGCCACGATGCGGGCGATCGCGTCAAAGTCGCCGTGACCCTCCCGTACCGCATGCACGACGAGTTCGCGTTGCTCGGCCGTGGCACTGCGCAGCGCATGAATCAGTGGCAAGGTGACTTTGCCTTCGCGCAAGTCGTCGCCCAGTCGCTTGCCGATGTCCTCCGTGTGGCCCGAGTAGTCGAGCATGTCGTCGACGATCTGGAACGCACGGCCCAGTGATGCGCCGTATTTTGCGCAGCGCTCTTCGGTCGAGCCATCGGCGTCGGCCAGAACCGCGGCTATGCGGGCTCCCGCCTCGAACAGCGTTGCGGTCTTGCGCTCGACCACGCTGAAATAGCGCTCTTCGTTCACCGATGGATCATGGACGTTGAGCAGTTGCAGGACCTCGCCCTCGGCGATCCGATTGGTGGCATCTGCCAGGATCCGCATGACCCGCATGCTTCCGGCATCGACCATCATCTGGAACGACCGCGAGTACAGGAAGTCACCCACGAGGACACTGGCGGCGTTGCCGAACCGGGCGTTGGCGGTGGTTCGGCCCCGCCGCAGATCGGACTCGTCGACGACATCATCATGCAGTAGCGTCGCCGTGTGGATGAACTCGATGACCGCAGCCAGCAGCACATGGGCTGTTCCACGGTATCCGAGCGCGCGGGCAATCAGGAGTACGACAGCCGGACGAAGCCGCTTACCGCCTGCGCCAATGATGTAGTCGGCAATCGTATTGATCAACACGACATCGGAACTGAGGCGCTCCCGGATGATGGCGTCGACAGCCTGCATGTCGGCCGCGATCGGCGCGAGCAGGGTCTTGAGGTCCGGAGTCGTCGTGCCGATTGCCGACGGCTGCTCGGGCGTCGCCGCGAACGCCGAGCTGTCCGTCCTAGACTCGTGTCGCAGGGGAGGGCGCTCCATCGGGGCATTATAGGAGCGCCCTTCGACGGGCCCGGCTCCCAGAGTGTGTCGGCTGACCAACGTCACCGCGGCCACCTTGAGTTTGACGCCTGCCCCGAGAAAGTGTGATAATTCAAAGCTTTCCGGCAGCCGCCCTGTCCGGTACATCATCCTCGGCCGTCGACGCTGCACTGCACTGTAGTGCCGGACCCTCGCTGGGTTGCTCTCTTGTTTGGGAACAGCGAACGCGACGCCTCGAATATTGACAACGGGCGGCCG
Organism: uncultured beta proteobacterium; assembly: GCA_963724365.1. Classification (GTDB taxonomy): domain Bacteria; phylum Pseudomonadota; class Gammaproteobacteria; order Burkholderiales; family Burkholderiaceae_F; genus JALORV01. The sequence goes on from CAVRUR010000014.1 coordinate 102,267, forward strand.
TGGGCAGGACGGGTTGTTTGAGGGAAGTTTCAGTCTGAAAAATGGTTTTGCTTCGCGCGGCCCATGGGGTCGGTGAAGCGTGGGAGCTTGACGATGTATGCGGTGATCAAGACAGGTGGCAAACAGTACCGGGTCGCTGCCGGTGACACTTTGAAGGTGGAATCACTGGCGGTGGATGTCGGTCAGCAGGTCAAGCTGCCGGAGGTCCTTGCCGTGGTCGATGGCGGCAACCTCAAGACGGGCACTCCGCTGATTCCGGGAGCCGCGGTCGTCGCGACCGTGCTGGCGCATGGCCGGCGCGACAAAGTCACGATTTTCAAGATGCAGCGGCGCAAGCACTTCCAGAAGCACGCCGGGCATCGTCAGAATTTCACCGAGTTGCGCATCGATTCGATCGCGGCCTGAAACCTTAGATAGCTAGCTGATAGAGCGAGAGCACGATGGCACACAAGAAAGCAGGCGGTTCCTCCCGGAATGGGCGTGACTCGCAGGCCAAGCGCCTGGGAGTCAAGGTCTTTGGTGGCCAGGGAATTTCCGCTGGCGCAATCATCGTTCGCCAGCGAGGAACGCAGTTTCACGCAGGTGACAACGTCGGGATGGGCCGGGACCACACGCTGTTTGCCAAGGCTGACGGCGAGGTCAAGTTCGAGGTCAGCGGCGCGCAGAACCGGCGCGTCGTCAACGTTGTCCCGGCGGGCTGAAGCCCCGAGGCGGCGTCCGGTTTGATCGAAGCCCTGCCGTCCCCGGCAGGGCTTTTTTATTGGTGAGCCTGTGAAGTTTGTCGACGAAGCACGCATTGAAGTCTCTGCCGGCAAGGGTGGGGATGGCTGTGCCTCGTTTCGTCGCGAAAAATTCATTCCCAAGGGAGGGCCTGACGGCGGAGATGGCGGGCGCGGCGGCAGCGTGTGGGCGCGGGCCGATCGCAATGTCAACACGCTGATCGACTACCGCTACGCGCGGCGACATCGGGCGATGAGCGGGCAGCCTGGCCGCGGTGCCGATTGCTATGGCGCTGGCGGCGCCGACATTGAACTTCGAATGCCGGTGGGAACCGTGGTGTTCGACGATGACACCGGTGAAGAGTTGGCCGACCTCGCACATCACGGCGATCGTGCTTTGCTCGCCGCCGGTGGTCGCGGTGGTCTCGGAAACCTGCACTTCAAGTCGAGTATCAATCGCGCGCCGCGCCAGTTCACCAAGGGCGAGGCGGGGGAACATCGGCAGTTGCGTCTCGAACTCAGGGTGCTGGCAGACGTGGGACTGCTCGGCATGCCGAACGCGGGCAAGTCGACTTTCATACGTGCGGTGTCCAATGCCCGTCCCAAGGTGGCCGACTATCCCTTCACCACATTGCACCCTCATCTTGGTGTTGTGCGAGTTGGACCCGAGCGGAGCTTCGTGGTCGCCGATGTGCCGGGGCTGATCGAAGGTGCAGCCGAGGGAGCGGGACTCGGGCATCAGTTCCTGCGACACCTGAGCCGGACCGGACTGCTGCTGCACTTCATCGATTGTGTAGGGCCCGACGGTTCTGCGGATCCGGTGCACGATGCCCGTGTCATTGCGGGCGAGATCAAGAAGTACAGTCCGGCACTGGCGCGCAAGGAACGCTGGTTCGTCCTGAACAAGGCCGATCTCGTTCCCGCGGAAGAGCGCGATTCGCTCGTTGCGAACTTCCGGCGCCGGATGCGAACCAAGGTTCCGATCCACTTCATCTCGGCGGCAACGGGCGAAGGCTGCCGGGATCTCGTCGCGGCGGTGCAGACGTTTCTCGACCAGCGTCGCATCCGGACCGCCGTTTCCGCGGATTCGCAAGACGTTGCAGCCGGAGCCGAAGGCTGATGACTGCGCTGCAGGTCGCCCGACGGGCAGTGGTCAAGGTCGGAAGCAGCCTTGTCACGAACGAGGGCCGCGGCCTCGATGTCCAGGCGATGGCCCGGTGGGCGCAGCAGATCGCGACGCTGCGCGCGCAGGGCAAGCAGATCGTGCTCGTGTCCAGCGGTGCCATCGCCGAAGGCATGCAGAGGCTGGGCTGGGCGCGGCGACCGCAGCAGATTCACGAACTGCAGGCGGCCGCCGCCGTCGGGCAGATGGGACTTGCCCAGGCCTACGAGACGCAGTTCCGCGAACTCGGGGTGCACAGCGCGCAGGTGCTGCTCACGCATGCCGACCTGGCGGACCGCGCCCGCTATCTGAACGCACGATCGACCCTGTTTACCTTGATCGGCCTCGGCGTAGTGCCCGTCATCAACGAGAACGACACGGTCGTGACGGACGAGATCAAGTTCGGCGACAACGACACGCTTGCCGCGCTCGTGACCAATCTCGTTGAGGCCGATGTGCTGGTGATACTCACCGACCAGGCCGGGTTGTATTCGGCCGATCCGCGCCACCATCCGCAGGCGCAGCTGATGCGATCGGCCATCGCGGGAGCCCCCGAACTTGAGGCGATGGCGGGCGGGGCCGGTAGCGCCATCGCACGCGGCGGCATGCTGACGAAGGTTCTCGCCGCAAAGCGCGCAGCGCGCAGTGGCGCGCACACACTCATTGCGTCGGGTCGCGAGCCGGACATTCTGCTGCGGCTGGCGGCCGGCGAGGCGATCGGCTCCGAACTGAAAGCCTCGACTCCCGTCCTGACCGCCCGCAAGCAGTGGCTTGCAGACCATCTCTTGCTGAAAGGCCGAGTGGTCGTCGACGATGGTGCCGCGAAGGCGCTCGCTTCAGGCGGGAAGAGCCTGCTGCCTATAGGCGTGCTCGAGGTCGCAGGCGACTTCCAGCGCGGCGACGTTGTCGGCTGTGTTACGCGCGAAGGGCGAGAAATTGCTCGAGGTCTCGCGAATTACTCGAGCGCGGACGCAAGACAGATTGCACGCCGGCCCACGGGTGAGATCCAGGGCATCCTCGGATTCATCGAGGAGCCCGAACTGATCCACCGCGATAATCTCGTCCTGCTCTGAGTCTTTCTTCCAGGCGCGTCTAGGCGCCTTCGCCACCGGCACGAGTGTCGGAAGCCTCGAAGGCTGACGGCGCAGTGTCCGTTCGTTCGCCGTCATGGGCCACATCGCGCGACTTTGATCGCATCGCCTTGTGGTGCGGCCGTCCGGGCTTGAAGACATAGCGCGAGAGTTCGAGCAGCGCCTGCTGATAGACGTCACGCTTGAATTCGATCACGGTTTCGAGCGGCACCCAGTAGTCATGCCAGCGCCACGCATCGAACTCCGGGTGGGTCGAGGCACGCAGGCAGACATCGCAGTCGCGTCCGTACGAGGCGGAGCAGGAACCAGATCTGTTTCTGTCCGCGGTAGTTTCCGCGCAGATCGCGCCGTATCCACTGGTCGGGCACGTCATAGCGCAGCCAGTCGCGTGTCCGGCCGACGATCGTCACATGCTCCGTCTTCAGGCCAACTTCTTCCCACAGTTCCCGGTACATCGCCTGCTCAGGCGACTCGCCGTGCTTGATGCCGCCTTGCGGAAACTGCCATGAATGCTGTTTGACGCGCTTGCCCCAGAAGACCTCGTTTCGACCGTTGAGCAGGATGATGCCGACGTTCGGGCGGTACCCGTCCTTGTCCAGCATGCCAACCCCTGAAGCTTTAGAATCTGCGACCCATTATAGGGGTCGCATCCTCGCGATCACAACGACGAAAAGTCACCCTTTTCCATGCGCGCCAGAGACTTCCTGATATCGACACTGAAAGAAGCACCGGCGGATGCGGAGGTGGTGAGCCATTCACTGATGCTGCGCGCCGGCATGATCAAGAAGCTTGCGGCGGGTATCTACACGCTACATGCCGATGGGGCTGCGCGTCATCCGCAAGATCGAGGCCATCATCCGCGAGGAGATGAACCGCGCCGGAGCGGTGGAGCTGCTGATGCCTGTCATCCAGCCGGCCGAGCTCTGGATGGAGTCCGGTCGCTGGCAGAAAATGGGGCCGGAGTTGCTGCGCCTGAAGGACCGGCACGAGCGCGATTTCATCGTGCAGCCGACCAGCGAGGAAGTCGTGGTCGATATCGTGCGAGACGAGATCAGGAGCTACAAGCAGCTTCCGCTCAATCTGTATCACATCCAGACCAAGTTCCGCGATGAGCGCCGGCCGCGCTTCGGTGTAATGCGTGGCCGCGAGTTCACGATGAAGGATGCCTACTCGTTCGATCGGGACGAGGATGGCGCGATGACCAGCTACCGCGCGATGTACGACGCTTACGTGCGCATCTTTCAGCGCATGGGACTTCGGTTTCGAGCGGTCGCGGCGGACACCGGCAACATCGGCGGCAAGGCAAGCCACGAGTTCCAGGTGATTGCCGACACGGGAGAAGACGCCATTGCCTATTGCCCGACGTCCGACTATGCGGCGAACGTCGAGATGGCGGAGGCATTGCCGCTCACGACGCAGCGCGCAGCGCCGGCGCAGCCGCTGACCAAGACGCCGACTCCGGGCAAGGAGAAGTGCGAGGACGTGGCGGAACTGCTCGGTTTGCCGCTGTCGCAGACAGTGAAATCGATCGTCCTCGCGGTCGAGCGGGGTGATGCCGAAGAGCCGAAAGGCTCCGAAGTCTGGCTGGTGCTGATCCGCGGTGATCACGAACTCAATGAGATCAAGGTCAGCAAGGTCGCGGGCCTGGACCAGGGCTTCCGCTTCGCCACCGAGGCGGAGATCGTGGACCATTTCGGCTGCAGGCCCGGGTATCTTGGCCCCATCGGCACGCACCGGCCGGTGCGTGTCGTCGCCGACCGCACAGTCGCGAACATGAATGATTTCGTCAGCGGCGCCAATGTCGAGGGGTATCACTACACCGGAGTCAACTGGGGGCGCGACCTGCCCGAACCGGTGGTTGCGGATGTTCGGAATGTCGTTGCGGGCGATCCGTCACCGGATGGCAAGGGTGTGCTCGCGATCCAGCGCGGCATCGAAGTCGGACATGTGTTCGCGGGCTTGCCGTATCCGACGGTGATGAACCTCCAGTTCGTCGATGAAGACGGCAAGTCCCGGCCGATGCAGATGGGCTGCTACGGCATTGGCGTCACGCGACTGCTCGGCGCGGCGATCGAACAGAACAACGACGCCAAGGGCATCATCTGGCCCGACGCGCTGGCGCCCGTTCACGGTCGCGATCACGCCGGTCGGCTATCGCAAGTCGGAACCGGTACGCCAGGCCGCCGATCATCTCTATGAAGAACTGCGCGCGGCAGGCGTGGACGTCCTGCTGGACGATCGCGACGAACGGCCGGGTGTGATGTTCGCCGAGATGGAACTGATCGGCATTCCGCATCGCGTGACCGTCGGCGAGCGCGCGCTCAAGAACGGCGCGCTCGAGTACTTCGATCGGCGCACGCAGCAGACCTCGACCGTGCCGTTGACGGAGGCCTACGGTTTCATCCGTGGCCGGCTGACGCCCGCGTGACCGCTACCTTGAGCCTGACTCGCCGCGGCATCCTGCTGCTGGCTGGCGCATTGGCGTTCGCGCCGCCGCGAGCCAATGCGGGAGCACAGAAGTACGAACCGCTGGCCGACGCGGTGCAGGTGGCGCTCGCAAGCCAGATCGCGGACAGCCGACCGCCCGAGCGGACCTTCGCGACCATGGATGAACGTCTCGCCTACCTGGCTTGGCTGGGCGAGATGTCCGAACGCCTTAAGGGCCGCATCGGCGATTACGGCGCCCGCGTCGAATTCCTCAAGACACTTGACTACGAAGCCACGCGCGCAGGCCTCGATCGGCAACTGGTGCTTGGATTGATCCAGGTCGAGAGCAATTTTCGCAAGTACGCCGTGTCGGTGGCCGGTGCGCGCGGCTACATGCAGGTGATGCCGTTCTGGTCGCGGCTCATCGGCGATGGCGAGTCGAGGCGGCTCTTCGAGATGCGAGCCAATCTACGGTACGGCAGCGTGATTCTGCGGCACTACCTCGATATCGAGAAAGGCGACCTTTACATGGCGCTTGGCCGGTACAACGGCAGCCGTGGTCGGCCGTCCTACCCGAACGCCGTGCACGCGGCGTGGAAGGGGCGCTGGCACTACGATGCGCCGGCGCGGCCGAACTCGACGCCACCGGTTTCGATACCCCGAGTTTGAACTAGCGTTTCGGGAGTCCCGGCATGCCGGGCAGACCGCGCATGCCGCCGAGACCGCGCATCATCTTCGCGAGCCCGCTCTTCTTCATCTGCTTCATCATCGACTGCATCTGCTCGAACTGATTGAGCAGTCGATTGACTTCCTGTACCGGTACTCCCGCACCGGTGGCGATGCGGCGCTTGCGCGATGCCTTGATGAGCTCCGGCTTGGCACGCTCCCCCGGGGTCATGGACGAGATGATGCCTTCGATGCGCCGGATCTGCTTCTCGCTGTCCGCCGCATTCATCTGACCGGCCGCCTGCGCGAACTGGGCCGGCAGCTTGTCGACCAGGCCGGCGAGTCCACCCATCTTGCGCATCTGGCCGACCTGCTCGCGGAAGTCATTAAGGTCAAAGCGCTCGCCGGCCTGCATGCGCTTGGCGAACTTCTGCGCGCTATCGACATCGACCGCCTTCTTGACATCCTCGACCAGCGCGACGATGTCGCCCATGCCGAGGATGCGGCTGGCCATGCCGGCCGGGTTGAAGCGCTCGAAGCCGGACAGTTTTTCGCCCACGCCTACAAACTTGATCGGTCGCCCGGTGATCTGCCGCACGGACAATGCAGCGCCGCCGCGCGAATCGCCGTCGAGCTTGGTGAGGATGACGCCGGTCAGCGGCAGGCGATCGGCGAAAGCCTTGGCAGTGTTCACTGCGTCCTGCCCCTGCATCGCGTCGACGACAAACAGCGTCTCGATCGGATTCAGCAGCTTCTCGAGTGCGGCCACCTCCTGCATCATGGCCTCGTCGATGGCGAGGCGACCTGCCGTATCGACGATCAGGACATCGAAAAACTGACGCCTGGCATGGTCGAGCGCACGCGCCGCGATATCGAGCGGCGCTTCCCCGACTGCGGACGCAAAGAACGCGGCATCGGCCTGCGTGGCAACGGTGCGCAACTGTTCGATCGCCGCCGGGCGGTAGACGTCGGTCGAAACGAGCAGCACCTTTTTCTTGCGCTCCGACAGCAGCCATCGGGCGAGCTTGCCGGCGGTGGTGGTCTTGCCCGCGCCCTGCAAGCCGGCCAGCAGGATCACCGCCGGCGGTTGCGTTGCCAGGCTGAGGTCGCATTGCGCTTCCGGTAGATCGCCGCCGATCAGCAGCGTGAGCTCGCGCTGTACGACGCCGACCAGCGCCTGGCCTGGCGTCAGGCTGCCGACAACCTCTTCGCCGAGCGCCTGCTCCTTGATGCGCGCGACGAAATCGCGCACCACGGGAAGCGCGACGTCGGCTTCAAGCAGGGCCACGCGCACCTCGCGCAGCATGTCCTGCATGTTCTGCTCGGTGAGACGAGCCTGGCCGCGCATGGTCTTGACGACGCGCGCCAGCTTGGTGGTCAGCTGTTCCAGCATGGGCTTGCGGAGGGAGTGTCGTGCGGACGCGTGGTATAAATTCTCATGCCACTGCGCTCCGAATGGCTCGTATTGTACGGCGCCGTCGCCGCGCTCTATCTGCTTGTCGCGTGGCGCGAGTGGGGCACGCTCAGCGGCCATGCCGAGCGATTGCCCGCCTGGCCCAGCGGGGCGCTGGCCATTGCGTTCGGTCTGCACGGGATGCTGTTATGGCAGACCATCATCGGTCCCGAGCAGTTTCACTTCGGTTTTGCGCACGCGTTGTCGGCCACGCTGTGGCTGACCGTTCTGATCGTCTGGGCCGAAAGCTACTTCTCGGCGTCGCGCGGACTGCTGCTGCTGGTGTTGCCGCTGGCGGCGGTGTTTTCAGGTCTGCCGTTGATCTTTCCCGGGTCGGTGCTGGGGCCAGCGACCGCGTCCATCGTGTTCCGCCTGCACCTGGTATTGGCCATACTTGCCTACAGCCTGCTGACGATCGCGGCGGTGCAAGCCCTGCTGATGGCCACGATGGATCGCCGCCTGCACGGCGACCTGATGACCGAGCGCACGCCGCTGGCGCGTTTCCTGAATCGCTTGCCGCCGTTGCTCGCGATGGAAACCGTGCTGTTCCGGCTGATCACCGCCGGGTTCGTGTTGCTGACTGCAACGCTGGTGAGCGGGGTCTTTTTCTCGGAACAGACCTTCGGCCGGCCGCTACGCTTCGACCACAAGTCGGTGTTCACGATCGCTGCATGGCTGGTGTTCGGCGGCCTGCTCGCAGGGCGGCTGTCCTTCGGCTGGCGCGGGCGCACTGCATTGCGATGGACACTGATCGGCTTCGCGATGCTGATGCTGGCGTACGTCGGCAGTCGATTCGTCATGGAGGTCCTGCTGGGACGGGTGTGATGGGACGCATCGTTTTCTTTCTTCTGCTTGCGGTCGCAGCCTATGTCGGGTGGCATTTGCTGCGCGCGTCATCGGACCGCACGGCGTCGCCACGCAGCGACAAGGTGCCGGCACCGCAGGCCATGGTCAGCTGTGCCCACTGCGGCCTGCATCTGCCACGGCTGGACGCCCTGCCGGCTGGCGATCGCTTCTTCTGCTCCGAAGAGCATCGGCAGCGCGGTCCGTCGTCCTGATCGTCTCCGATGTCAGCGCTTGAGCCGGCAGTCCAGGAACGCGTCACCAGCGAGCAGGACGATGCGCCATGGCGCACGCTCGAGTACTTTGCGACGACACGCGTGATCGTCGCGAGTGCGCTCGTGCTGGGCGCCGCGGCCTTCGGCGTCCGGCCGTCCGGGCTGGCCGCCGGCATGCACTCGGGACTCTTGATGTCGCTCGGCCTACTTCGGAGCCTCGGCGGTCTTCGCCGGCCTGGCGCTGTACCTGCACCGGCACTTCATGCCGCAGGTGTTCGGGCAATTGGCGCTCGATCTGGTGGCCGTGACCACGCTGGTCATTTCCGGCGGTGGCGTGGCGTCGGGCTGGGTAATCCTGTATCTGCTGCCGCTCGCCGGCGCATCGCTGCTGCTGCCACCCCTGCAGGTCTTCTTCGTCTGTTCCATTGCCGTGCTGGCGATACTGATCGACGCTGGATTGCGCACCTTTGCCCCGGAAGGAAGCGACTCGCTGCTATTCCAGGCCGGCATCTTCGGCGCGGCGTTGTTTGCGGTGTCGGCACTGCTGCGCGCGCTCAGTGCCCGACTGGCCAGCCAGGAGAAGCTGGCACGAAGCCGAGGGCGGGACCTGCAGAACCAGCTCGCGATCAATCGTCTCGTCATTGCCCAGATGGACGAGGGCGTCATCGTGGTCGACCGCACGGGTCGCGTGCGTGCGAACAACCGTTCGGCGCGGCGCATGCTGGGCCTGGACTCAACGGCACAACTGACGGGCGAGCGCCTGGCGGACATTCCCGGTGCGAGCGAACTGGCAGTCGCGTTTTCCGCCTGGAGTGAAGGCGGCCGCAGCGAGGGCCTGTGGTCGAACACGATCGTGCCGACCAGCGAAAACGGGGCAGCAGTGGCGCCCGAGTCGCGGCTGCGGGCCCGGTTTGCGCGACCGTCGTCGCCGACGACGGACGAGTTCGTCATCTTCATCGAGGACGTGCGCGATGTGGAGGACCGGGCGCAGCAACTGAAGCTCGCCGCGATGGGCCGGCTGACGGCATCGATCGCACACGAGATCCGCAATCCGCTGGCGGCCATCAGCAACGCCGGCCAGCTGCTGAACGAGGACGCGCGCGATCCTGTCCTCAAGCGCCTTGCGGCGATCGTGCGCGAGAACACGCACCGGCTGAACCGTCTGGTCGAGGATGTGTTGCGCGTCGCTCGTCGCGAGCCTCCGCTGGGCGACGAGATCGCACTGTCGGACTTCGTCCGTGAGTTCCTGGACGAGTTCGTGCGCGATCGCGGCCTGGCAGCATCGACGATCGAGGCGCAGCTTGCACCCGACCAGCGTGTCAAGTTCGAACAGTCTCACCTGCGGCAGGTGCTGTACAACCTGGTTGACAACGCGCTGCGCTATGCCAGCGGCGGACCCGGTTGCATGTGTGTGGTCGTCGAACCTGCGCCGGAGGGCGATCGCCCTCAGCTCTGGGTACTCGATGACGGTCCGGGGGTCCCGTTCGAGGCGCGGACAGGCCTGTTCGAGCCGTTCTTCACGACGCGCAACCAGGGCACCGGCCTGGGGTTGTACCTCGCGCGAGAGTTCTGCGTCACGAATCGTGCCGACCTGACGTATGCGTCACGGCGCGAGGTTGACGGCAGTTCGCGGGACGGGTTCCTGCTGCGCTTCGGGCTGGGCTCGAAGGCCGATGCAAGCCTGCATGGCTTCCTGGATACGATCCCCGTGCGATGAGCGAGCCGCAGCATTCGGAAGCCACGAGACCGGCATCACCGCGCCGAACCCCGGCCGTCCTCGTCGTCGACGATGAGGCTGACCTGCGCGAACTGCTGTCGCTGACGCTGGTGCGACTCGGTCTCGACGTCGACACGGCCGAGTCGGTGGGGGCGGCACGCTCGCTGCTCGCTCAGAACCACTATGCGCTGTGCCTGACCGATATGCGATTGCCCGATGGCACCGGTCTCGAACTGGTGCGTGAAGTGGCTCAATCGTCAGGCCCGCCGATTGCGGTGATCACGGCGTATGGCAGCGCCGAGAACGCGGTCGCCGCGCTCAAGGCCGGCGCGTTCGACTACCTGACCAAGCCGGTCGACCTGGATCAGTTGCGCCACCTGGTCCGTTCCGCGGTGCGCGATGCGACCGGGAGCCTCGCGCCAGAGGCGGCCGCGCGGACCGCCGACACATTGCCGGCACTGGCCCGACTGGTCGGCACGACGCCGGCGATGCAGCAGATGCGAGCGCTCATCGAGCGACTGGCTCGCAGCATGGCGCCGGTGGCGATCTGCGGTGAGTCGGGCAGCGGCAAGGAACTTGCTGCCCGTGCAATCCACGACTTGTCGGCGCGGCGAACGCAGCCGTTTGTCGCCGTGAACTGCGGCGCCATTCCCGAGACCCTGATGGAGGCCGAGTTCTTTGGCTATCGCAAGGGAGCCTTCACCGGTGCTGATCGCGATCGCGACGGCTTTTTCCAGGCCGCCGCCGGCGGCACGCTGTTCCTCGACGAGGTTGCCGATCTGCCACTGGCGATGCAGGTCAAGCTGCTGCGAGCGATCCAGGAGCGCCGTGTCCGCAAGGTCGGATCACCGACAGAAGACTCGGTGGACGTGCGACTGGTCAGTGCGACCCATCAGGACCTCACGGCGCTGGTCGCGAGTGGCCGCTTCCGGCAGGATCTCTTTTACCGACTCAATGTCATCGAACTCAGAGTGCCGCCGCTGCGCGATCGGCTCGAGGACGTCGAGATGCTCGCGAACGCCATTCTTCGCCGCATCGACGAACGTACTCAGGGTCCCGTGACGCGTCTTTCGCCGGCGGCACTGGCGGCGCTCAAGCGTTACCGCTTTCCGGGCAACGTGCGCGAACTCGAAAACATCCTCGAGCGCGCGGTGGCGCTGGCCGGCGACGATGTGCTGATGGCCGATGACCTGCTGCTCCCGGGAGAGGTCGACCTGGCGCTGGATGCCGAGCCGGCACCGGCCGATGATGTGGCTGCGTCACAGGATGAGGCCCTGGGTCAGGGCGGGGAAGCGGTGTATGACCTGGTCGACGGCATCCCGACCTCCTTGCCCGCGTTTCTCGATGAGCACGAACGCAACGCCATTCGTTCAGCGCTCGCAAAAACTCGCTACAACCGCACCGCAGCCGCGCAGCTGCTCGGTATCACCTTCCGCCAGTTGCGCTACCGGATGCAGCGCCTCGACATCAAGTGAGACGCTTCCGCCCTTCGGGCTGCGCCGTCATCGGCGAGCACTGCTGAAAAGAATGGCGCCGTCGGTCTTCAGCGTCGGTCCGGATGGCTGGGTCGCTCCTTCGCGTCGCCACTCATCGCCCAATTGCGACGCCCGCCCCACCGGCACCGCGATCTCGCTCGTCGTCATACACAACATCAGCCTTCCGCCGGGTTGCTATGGCGGCAGCCACGTCGAGCGCCTGTTCACCAACGGCATCCAGCCCGGCGAGCACCCGATCCTCGATCGCCTCCGCGATGCGCGAGTCTCGGCCCACTTTTTCATCGATCGCAAAGGGCGGAGCACGCAGTTCGTGTCCTGCCTCGAGCGCGCCTGGCACGCCGGTGCCTCGACCTTCCAGGGCCGGGCTCGTTGCAATGACTTCTCGATCGGCATCGAACTCGAAGGCAGTGACTTCGAGCCGTATGCCGATCCGCAGTACGTGACGCTGAACGCTCTGCTCGCGGCGCTAGCCGCGACCTTCCCGATCGAGGCCATCGTCGGGCACAGCGACATCGCGATCGATCGCAAGACCGACCCCGGTCCTTTCTTCCGCTGGAGCAGGCTCGACGTTCCTGCGCGTCTGCTCGCACGCTGATTCCGACTTGCCGTCGCAGTTGATTTGCCGCGGTTTCGCGCGTGTGTTCTCTCTACGGTGCGCCGCCGCATCGACAGCGGTTGAACTCCTGAAAAACTTCTCCTATGATGCGCACACACAAAAACTAGTGCCTGCAAGCAAGTTGACCACAACATATTGTGGCCAGTGTCGGGTCGAAGATCCCCGGCGGACAGCAGGCGCAGGCCTGGCCAGGCGGCGGAAAGCGGGTCCTCATGCACAACGGCGTCACGCCGGGTGCGGAGGCTGAGCGAAAAGAGCAAACAGCCGGGGCGGCTATAGCTTGTGGTGTCGGCGCGCGGAAGCGCGGCGCGAAGCGGGTCCGTCCGGGCTGCAAGGAGCAATCGGAGGTCGTATGCAGTTTCAGCAGTCCGCCTCCCCGGCCTCGGTCGGGGTGGTTGCACATCTGTCCCCGGTCGATACTGGCGGTAGCGTCACCGACGTGCAGGCCACGTCGTTCGGGGACTACAAGGTCATCCGCCGCAATGGCGCCGTGGTCGCCTTCGAGCCGTCGAAGATCGCCGTGGCGATGACCAAGGCCTTCATCGCGGTGCACGGCGGCCAGGGCGCTGCGTCTGCCGCGATCCGCGAGCAGGTCGAGAAGCTCACCGCCAGCGTCGTCACGGCGCTGATGCGTCGCCAGCCGGCCGGCGGCACCTTCCATATCGAAGACGTCCAGGATCAGGTCGAACTTTCGCTGATGCGTGACGGCGCGCACGACGTCGCACGCTCGTACGTGCTGTATCGCGAGAGACGTTCGCAGGAGCGCGCCGCGACGCGGCAGGCCACGCCGGTCGCGGCCGCGCCGCCGCTGGCAATGATCGAGGAGGGGCGTCGAGTCCCGCTCGACATGCCGCGCATCGAGTCGCTGGTGCGGTCGGCGTGCGAGGGCCTGTCGGAGTTCGTGACGCCGGACGCGATCCTCTCGGAGACCTTCAAGAACCTCTACGACGGCGTACCGCTCGAGGAGGTCTACAAGTCGGCGATCCTGGCCGCCCGCGCGCTGATCGAAAAGGATCCGGCCTATTCCTACGTCACCGCGCGGCTGCTGCTGCACACGATGCGGCGTGAAGCGCTGGGAGAGGAAGTCACGCAGCCGGCGATGGCCGGAGCGCTACGCCGAGTACTTCCCGAAGTTCATCCGCTATGGCATCGAGGCCGAGCTGCTGGACGACAAGCTGGCGCTGTTCGACCTGAAGAAGCTCGCCCGGGCACTGAGGCCCGAGCGCGACCTGCAGTTCAACTACCTCGGCCTGCAGACGCTGTACGACCGCTATTTCCTGCACCACGACGGCCGTCGCTTCGAGCTGCCGCAGGCGTTCTTCATGCGCGTGGCGATGGGCCTGGCGCTGAACGAGATCGACCGCGAGGCGCGCGCGATCGAGTTCTACGAGGTGCTGTCGACGTTCGACTTCATGAGCTCGACGCCGACGCTGTTCAACGCCGGGCACGCGCCACTCGCAGCTGTCGTCCTGCTATCTGTCGACGGTGTCGGACAATCTCGACGGCATCTACGAGGCGATCAAGGAAAACGCGCTGCTGGCCAAGTACGCCGGCGGGCTGGGCAACGACTGGACGCCGGTGCGGGCGCTCGGCAGCCATATCAAGGGCACCAACGGCAAGAGCCAGGGCGTGGTGCCGTTCCTGAAGGTGGTCAACGACACCGCGGTCGCGGTCAACCAGGGCGGCAAGCGCAAGGGCGCGGTGTGCTGCTACCTGGAGACCTGGCACCTCGACATCGAGGAATTCCTGGAGCTGCGCAAGAACACCGGCGACGATCGCCGGCGCACCCACGACATGAACACCGCGAACTGGATTCCGGACCTGTTCATGAAGCGGGTGATGGAAGGCGCCGACTGGACCCTGTTCTCGCCGAGCGACTGCCCGGACCTGCACGACAAGACCGGCAAGGCGTTCGAGGAGGCCTACCTGCGCTACGAAGACAAGGCGGCGCGCGGCGAACTGAAGCTGTTCAGGAAGGTCCCGGCGCAGCAGTCTGTGGCGCAAGATGCTTTCGATGCTGTTCGAGACCGGGCATCCGTGGATCACCTTCAAGGACGCCTGCAACCTGCGCTCGCCGCAGCAGCACGTCGGCACGATCCACAGCTCCAACCTGTGCACCGAGATCACGCTCAATACGTCGGACTCCGAGATCGCCGTGTGCAACCTCGGCTCGGTCAACCTGCCCGCGCACATGAAGGCCGACGGCACGGGCGGATTCGAGCTCGATCACGCCAAGCTGAAGAAGACCATCCGCACCGCCATGCGGATGCTCGACAACGTCATCGACATCAACTACTACGCGGTGCCGAAGGCGCGCAACTCGAACGTGCGCCACCGCCCGGTCGGGCCTCGGCATCATGGGCTTCCAGGACTGCCTGCACATGATGCGGACGCCCTACGCGTCCGATGGCGCAGTCGAGTTCTCGGATCGCAGCATGGAGGCGGTCTGCTACTACGCCTACTGGGCGTCGACCGAGCTGGCCGAGGAGCGCGGACGCTACTCCTCGTTTGCCGGGTCGCTGTGGGACCGCGGCATCCTGCCGCAGGACTCACTCGACGCTGCTGAAGGAGCAGCGCGGCGGCCATGTCGACGTCGACATGGGCGCCTCGATGGACTGGGACGCACTGCGCGGCCGAATCGGCAGCTCGGCATGCGCAATTCGAACTGCGTGGCGATCGCGCCGACCGCGACGATCTCGAACATCATCGGAGTCGACGCCTGCATCGAGCCGACGTTCCAGAACGTGTTCGTGAAGTCGAACCTGTCGGGGGAGTTCACGGTCATCAACGAGCACCTGGTCCGCGACCTCAAGCGGCTCGGCCTGTGGGACGAAGTGATGGTTTCCGACCTGAAGTACTTCGACGGCTCGCTGGCGAAGATCGACCGGATACCGGCCGAGATCCGCACCCTGTACGCGACCGCTTTCGAGATCGAGCCGACCTGGCTGATCGAATGTGCCGCGCGACGCCAGAAGTGGATCGACCAGGCGCAGTCGCTCAATATCTATATGGCCGGAGTCTCTGGCAAGAAGCTCGACGAGACCTACAGGCTGGCCTGGCTGCGCGGGCTCAAGACCACTTATTACCTGCGCACGATCGGCGCGACCCATGCCGAGAAGTCGACCACGACCCGCACCGGCCAGCTGAATTCCGTGTCGTCCGACATGGGCGTATCCACCGCAGCCATGCCGGAAGCCGACGGCAAGGTCTGCATGCTCAAGCCGGGCGACCCGGGATTCGCCGACTGCGAAGCCTGCCAGTAACGCACCACACAAAATCAACGGGAGAAGATCAGCATGCTGGCGTGGGACGACAACACCGCACCTCTGGCCTCGAAGCCAACGCTGCCCACGGCCGCCCCGCGGCCGGTCCAGCCTGGACCGGCCGTCGATGCGCCCGAGTTGCGGCGGGTCAACGTGGCCGACAAGCGGATCATCAACGGCGCCACCGACGTCAACCAGCTGGTGCCCTTCAAGTACAAGTGGGCCTGGGAGAAGTACCTCGCCACCTGCGCCAACCACTGGATGCCGCAGGAAGTGAACATGTCGCGCGACATCGGCCTGTGGAAGGATCCGAACGGACTGACCGAGGACGAGCGCCGGCTCGTCAAGCGCAACCTCGGCTTCTTCGTCACGGCCGACTCGCTCGCGGCCAACAACATCGTGCTCGGCACTTACCGCCACATCACGGCGCCGGAGTGCCGGCAGTTCCTGCTGCGCCAGGCCTTCGAGGAGGCGATCCACACCCACGCCTACCAGTACATCGTCGAGTCGCTTGGGCTGGACGAGGGCGAGATCTTCAATGCCTACCACGAGGTCGACTCGATCCGGGCCAAGGACGAGTTCCTGATCCCATTCATCGACACGCTGACCGATCCTCACTTCAGGACCGGAACGCTGGAAAGCGACCAGGCGCTGCTGAAGAGCCTGATCGTGTTCGCCTGCCTGATGGAGGGCTTGTTCTTCTACGTCGGCTTCACGCAGATCCTGGCGCTGGGCCGCCAGAACAAGATGACCGGGGCTGCCGAGCAGTACCAGTACATCCTGCGTGACGAGTCGATGCACTGCAACTTCGGCATCGACCTGATCAACCAGATCAAGCTCGAGAACCCGCAGCTATGGACGCCGCAGTTCCGCGACGAGGTCCGGGGCCTTTTCAAGAAGGCGGTCGATCTCGAGTACGCCTACGCGGAGGACACGATGCCGCGCGGCGTGCTCGGCCTGAATGCGCCGATGTTCAAGGGCTACCTGCGCTACATCGCCAACCGCCGGGCGCAGCAGATCGGCATCGAGGTGCTGTTCCCGCAGGAGGAAAACCCGTTCCCGTGGATGAGCGAGATGATCGATCTGAAGAAGGAACGCAACTTCTTCGAGACGCGCGTGATCGAGTATCAGTCGGGCGGCGCGCTGTCGTGGGACTGATCGCAACGTTGATCACGATGAGATGAAGCAACACGCGAACGAAAAAGAAGTGGGTCAAATCACACACAATTCGTTCATCGATGCAGAAAATTCTTGCGATCGATTTCGATTGCGAGTAAAAAGCGAACCGTTAATTGGTAGCTCGATCGATGTTGGACGCTTGTCAGTCAAGCAGACATCGATCAAACACCGAATTGACCACAGACAGTCACAGTCGACGAGTAAACGCAGAGGACCACGCTCCAAAGCACAACAAGACCCCGACGTCTTGGGGGATCGTTCCCGCTGCAAAATCGACGCTGTCCTGCGCCAAGCCTTTCGCGCTTGCCGCCGATCTCCCGAACGCCGGACCTGCTCCGGCGTTTTTGTTGCGCGCACCTGCCAGGCTGCCGGCGCGCGCCGTGCCGAATTCATCAGCGTCAGCGGTCAGTGCGCTGCACGTTCCGCGCTCAACTCGGATATGCGGATCAAACGCATTTCTGGGGGTGTCGCGGCGACAGAGCATCTGCGTGCGCCGATGAATAGCCCGACTGGCGGCTCACGCCGCGCAGCGGGTTTCCTTCTTTGAAACCTCAACGTTGATTCATCTAAGGAGATACTCATCATGGCCACGAAGAAAGCTGCCAAGAAGACCGCGAAGAAAGCCACCAAGAAGCCCGCCAAGAAGTCCGCGAAAAAGACCGTAAAGAAAGCTGCCAAGAAGACCGCGAAGAAGGCCAAGAAGGCTGCAAAGAAGGTCTAGTAGTCATCGCGGAATATGCGTAGCGCTCACCGGCTGCCTTCGGGCAGCCGGTATGGCATTCCAGCCTGCGTGCGAGGCATCTTCGCGCTCGGACGGAATGCGTTGTCGCTAGGCACTTCACGCCATTCTCTTTCAGGAGACTGACATGGCAACCAAGAAAGCTGCCAAGAAGCGTGCCGTAAAAAAGGCCGCGACCAAGGCGAAGGCTAAAAAGACCGTCAAGAAAGTCAAAAAGGCGGTCAAAAAGGCCAAGGTCAAGCGCGCCGGCAAGAAGGCCGCGACCAAGGCGAAGGTCAAGCGGGCTGTAAAGAAGACGAAGGCCAAGCGTGCTGTCAAGAAGGCCAAGGTCAAGCGTGCTGCAAAGAAGGTCTCGACCAAAACCAAGGCCAAGCGAGCCGTCAAGAAGGTGAAAAAGGCAGTTGCAAAGGTCAAGGTAAAGAAGGCCGTTGCGAAGGCCAAGGCGAAAGTTGCCAAGGCGGTCGCGGCGGTGAAGGCGGCAGTCGCGCCGAAGCCTGCGCCCAAGCCGATGGCGGCGCCGGCACCGGCACCCGCGGCGCCGTCGACAGCGGCAGCTCCGGGAGCGAAGACCGCGCTGAATCCAGCGGCGGCCTGGCCGTTTCCCGACCGGCAGCCGTCCGTACGGCTGACGTGCGGTATGAAACGGGCGCGGATTCCGCGCCCGTTTTTCTTTCCGTGCGACGCCCGCGGCAACGCGGCTTCGATCAGAAACAGCCGCCGCTACAATCGCGGCGCCTCCCATCTGATCGGACCGCCCATGCTCTTCGTCGACATCGTGCGAGCGCTGCTGGACATCCTGGGCTCGCTGCTGGTCGGCCTGCTGCTGTTGCGCGCGTGGGCGGCCGCGATCGGCATGCCGGCGCGCAACCCGCTTGCGCATTTCGCCCGCGCCTTGACCGACTGGCTGGTGCAGCCGCTGGCACGCGTGCATTCCATCGCGCGGGCGCATCGAATGGGCAGCATTGCTGGGCGCGCTGCTGGCGACTGCCGCTGATCGTGGCGGCCAAGCGGGCGCTGTTCGGCCTGCCCGTCGCGGTCGACGCAATCGTCCTGGGATCGGTGCTTCAGCTGATCAACTGGGCGCTGACGCTCGTTATCTGGGTCACGCTGATCTACGTCGTGATCAGCTGGGTGAATCCGCTTGCCCCGGTGGCGCCGGCACTGTCGATGTTGCTGCGGCCGCTGCTCGGGCCGATTCAGCGCATCCTGCCGGCTATCGGCGGTATCGACCTGTCGCCGATGGTGCTGCTGATCGTCGTCTACCTGCTGCAAGATGATCGTGATCGGCCGCCTCGTGTTCTAGTCACACGCGATGCAGCGTCGCCCGGCGACTCACCAGGGCCGATAGCCGAACGCCTCGTGGAAGCGCTCGGCGATCGAGCTGGCGATCAGCCACATAGTTCTGCGCGCCGCTGGCCTCGATCTTGATCGCGCCAAGTACGGCGGCCAGCCGGCCAGTCGTCTCCCAGTCCAGACCTTGCGCGATGCCATACAGCAGTCCGCCGCGGTAGGCATCGCCGCAGCCGATCGGGTCGACGACACGGCGCGCGCTGCGCCACCGGCACATGCAGCGACGTGCCACCGAGGTAGATCTCCGAGCCTTCGGCGCCGCGCGTCACGACCAGCGCCTTCACGCGCTGGGCCAGCTCCGGCAGCGACAGTCGGGTGCGCTCGACCACGACCCGGCCTTCGTAGTCGTTGAGCGTCACGTAGGTCGCGCGGGCGATGAACCAGAGCAGTTCATCGCCGTTGAAGAGCGGCATCGCCTGGCCGAGGTCGAAGATGAACGGAATGCCGTGCTCGGCGAATTGCTGAGCATGCTGCTGCATGCCTTCGCGGCCGTCCGGCGCGATGATGCCGAGGTCGATGCCGTCGTCAGCCGGTACGGCATTCAGATGCGACTGGCCCATCGCGCCCGGATGAAAGGCGGTCAGCTGGTTGTCGTTGAGATCGGTGGTGATGAACGCCTGCGCCGTGTAGCTTCCCGCGACCTGCGCGACATAGCGACGATCGATCGCGAGTGCATCGAGCCGGTCGAGGTACGGGCCCGGCGTCCTCGCCGACGGTGGCCATCGGCAGCGGCTCGCCGCCGAGGCACTTCAGGCTGTAGGCAATGTTGCCGGCGCAGCCGCCGAACTCGCGTTTCATCTCAGGGACCAGAAACGAGACATTCAGGATGTGGACCTGATCCGGGAGGATGTGGTCGGCGAACCGGCCCTGGAACACCATGACCGTGTCGTAGGCGATCGAACCGCAGATGAGTGTGCGCATGAGATGAAGTCCAGTGGGTCGGTCGCCCGCGGACGGGCTTACGAGCTCCGGGCGTGCAGCTTGATCGGTGCTCTATATATAGAAGGGGTAGACGAGGAAGCCCGCAGCCTGCATTCCGCGGGTCTCGAAGTGGATGCGAATCGTCATGTCCGCGCCGGCCGCCAGACCTTCGTCGATGCGCGTGCGCGGTTCGCCGGCCGCCGCCAGATAGTCGGCGGGACTGAAGATCTTGCGCGCCACTGGGCCGGTTCTGCGTGTCGCTCAGTGTCACTTCCAGCGCCGGCAGGGCCTGCGTGTAGGCGGCACGATTGCGAATGACGGCCGTCAGTTCCAGCACGTCAGTGCCCGCAATCGACTGCAGTTCGCTGCCGATGACGGCCAGTTGATCCGGCTGCGTCGGCCAGCTCCAGCGTGCAGCCGAATACATCGCACAGCTGGGACAAGCGCCGGGCGAGCCTCGGGCCATCGCGTGAGTACATCCGACCGGAAAGAGACGGCCAGCTGCGCGACGGCAAGCAACAGCAACAGCAGCGAGCCTCCGGTGAAGACGATCGAGAAACCGCGCCGCGGTGCGCGCTCTGCCGCGCGTATGAATTCCGGCTCTTCCTGCGGCGCGGCGGCCGCGACTGCGGCGGGCTCGGGCAGCGGCGAAACCTCGATCACCTCGATGCCTTCAAGCAAGGCCCGGGTCGGGTCACTGTCGGCATCGGTCAGGGGTCCGGGCGCGAGCAGCGTCGGCACACCGGTTTCCGTTGCGGCCAGTTCCTCGGTCGTGATCAGTCTCGTGGTGCGACGGTCAGCGGCCGGAGGCGGTGACGGCGGCAGCTCCCTCGACACCGTGGCGACCGGGGCGAGCGCCAGGCGCGATGCGCAGTGTCGTCGCCGGACCGAGCGCCTTGCGCTTGCGATCCGACGGATCGCGCCTGCGCTCGGGCGTCGGCCGGGTGCGCTCGACGGCCGGCGCAGGTGCTGGCGTGGCCGTTGTTGTCTTCGGGCCGGTGCGCTCGGTAACCGCGTTGTCGTCCGGATCTCTCGCCGACTCTGCCACCGGGCGTGACGCCGTCAATGCGGCATCTTCGACATAGGCCAGGCTGCCGATGGCGTCGAACACGGTCCGGCACTGTCCGCAACGCACGAGGCCGCCGCGCAGCTTGAGCTGATCGGCGACCACGCGAAACATCGCGCCGCACTGGGGGCACTTGGTTGCGAGCGCCATCGATCAATCCCGACGGCGGCGCGGGTGCGACCGAAGTAGAGCGACCGCGAGTTGACGCCCGGCTCGACGCTGTCATGCCGAGCGTCCTCCTGCGAGGCACACCCAGCCGTCGTCGGTTCGCCATACGCGCAGGTCAAAGGCCGCGTCCGCCTCGCGATAGGCGGCAATCACTTCGTCTGCCTGTCGCTCGAGGACGCCGGACAGTACTAGCGCGCCGCCGGGAGCGACGCGCGCAAGCAAAGCCGGTGCAAGCAGCTTCAGTGGATTCGAGAGAATGTTGGCCAGCGACGATGTCGAACACGCCCGGTGCGAGACCGGCGGGGTCAGTGTAGCGTGCAGCAACCCCATTGACCGTCGAGTTGGCGCGCGCCGCGACGAGTGCCTGCTCGTCGACGTCGACGCCGACGATGGTGCCCGCGCCGAGCTTGCCGGCGGCGATCGCGAGGATGCCGGAACCGCAGCCGTAGTCGAGCACGCTTGCGTCCGCGCTGACATGCTGGTCGAGCCACGCGAGGCACAGCTGGGTCGTCGGATGCGTGCCGGTGCCGAAGGCGACGCCCGGATCGAGCCGAACGACGATGGCGGCAGGGGTCCGGAACTTCGTGCCACGACGGCACGATCCACAGCCGCTCGCTGATGCGGGTCGGCGGAAACTGGGCTTGCGATGCGCGGACCCAGTCGGCTTCCGCGACCGCTGTACAGGATTCGATCGGCAATTCGGCCGCGAGCCAATGTGGCCGCCGGCCGCCGCGATCAGGCGCTCAGCTCGCCTGCGTATCGCCGTCGACGAGGACGCGCAGGCGGCTGCGCTGACCATGCCTGCCGCGCTGGTTCGAGCCCGGGCTCGCCGAACAGCGGAGATTCGAGATCCGATGCCGCATCGGCATCCTCGATCGCAACCGACAGCGCGCCCGCCCCGAGCAAGGCATCGGCCAGTGCCTCGGCACTGCTGCTTCGTCGGCAAGCAGGGTGATTTCGAGCAGCACGCCCGACTACACACTGTGCCGCGCAGCGATGCGCTTTTCCAGGTAGTGGATGCTGGTGCCGCCGAGGACGAACTTCTCGTCCATCAGCAGTTCGCGGTGCAGCGGGATGTTGGTCTGGATGCCCTCGACCACCATCTCGGACAGGGCAATGCGCATGCGAGCCAGCGCCTGGTCGCGCGTGTCGCCGTAGCAGATGACCTTGCCGATCATCGAGTCGTAGTTCGGCGGAACGAAGTAGCCGCTGTAAGCGTGCGAATCGACGCGCACGCCAGGTCCGCCCGGCGGGTGCCAGCCGGTAATGCGGCCTGGCGACGGCGTGAACTTGAACGGATCCTCGGCGTTGATGCGGCACTCGATGGCGTGGCCCTTGAGCACGATGTCGCGCTGGCGCAGCCGCAGCTTCTCGCCGGCGGCGATGCGGATCTGCTCCTGCACGATGTCGATGCCGGTCACCATCTCGGTCACGGGATGCTCGACCTGGACGCGAGTGTTCATCTCGATGAAGTAGAACTCGTTGTCCTGGTACAGGAACTCGAAGGTTCCGGCGCCGCGGTAGTTGATCTTTTTGCAGGCTTCGACGCAGCGATCGCCGATCTTGTCGACCAGGCGCCGGTTGATCCCGGGCGCCGGCGCTTCTTCGATGACCTTCTGATGGCGGCGCTGCATCGAGCAGTCGCGCTCGCCGAGCCAGACCGCGTTGCGATGCTGGTCGGCCAGCACCTGAATCTCGATGTGCCGCGGGGTCTCGAGGTACTTTTCCATGTAGACGGCGGGATTGCCGAACGCGGCCTGGGCTTCCTGGCGCGTCATCGTGACGGCATTGATCAGTGCGGCCTCGGTGTGCACGACGCGCATGCCGCGACCACCGCCGCCGCCGGCCGCCTTGATGATTACCGGATAGCCGATCGCACGTGCAGCGCGCACGATTTCGCGCGGCTCTTCCGCCAGCGCGCCCGGCGAGCCCGGGACCGTCGGCACGCCGGCTGCCGTCATTGCCTGCTTTGCCGACACCTTGTCGCCCATCAGCCGGATCGACTCCGGGCGCGGACCGATGAAGACGAATCCGCTCTTTTCGACGCGCTCGGCGAAATCGGCGTTCTCGGACAGGAAACCGTAGCCTGGATGAATGGCTTCAGCGTCAGTCACCTCGGCGGCACTGATGATCGCCGGAATATTCAGGTAGCTCTCGCGCGAAGGCGGAGGACCGATGCACACGGACTCGTCGGCAAGCTTGACGTACTTCGCGTCGGTGTCGGCCTCGGAGTGGACGATCACGGTACGAATGCCCATCTCGCGGCAGGCGCGCTGGATGCGCAGCGCGATCTCCCCGCGATTGGCAATCAGTATCTTCTTGAACATGAAGTGCTCGGGGCTCGTTCAGGCGCCGCAAGGAGCAGCGCACGCGGCCATTGGCGGCGATCGAACTGCCATCGCGTGCGAGTCATGCATGGCGGCTGGGGGTGAACCGCGTCGCTACTCGATGATGAACAGTGGCTGCCCGTACTCCACCGGCTGGCCGTTCTCGACGAGGATCTTCTTGACGGTTCCACCGACCTCGGCCTCGATCTCGTTCAGCAGCTTCATCGCCTCGATGATGCACAGCGTGTCGCCGGGCTTCACGACGGCACCTTGCTCGATGAACTCCGGTGCGCCCGGGCTCGGTGATCGATAGAAGGTACCGACCATCGGCGATTTGACGACATGGCCAGGAGGCTCTTCTGCGCCGGTCGGTGCGGCAGCGGGAGCTGCACCGGCCAGCGTCGCGCCGACCGGCATCGGTGCCTGCGCCGGCGCCGGTGCGGCCGCAGCGGTCTTGACGATGCGCACCTTGTCTTCGCCCTCGGTCACTTCGAGTTCGGCGATGCCCGACTCTGCGACCAGGTCGATCAGGGTCTTCAGCTTTCTAAGATCCATGCTCATTTCCGGTCACGAGGCCCGTTCAGCAAGGGCGAACTCGAGCGCGTAGCGGTAGCCCGCGGCGCCCAGGCCCACGATCGATCCCACAGCCAGATCTGCCAGGTACGAACGATGGCGAAACTCTTCGCGTCGGTGCACGTTGGACAGGTGAACCTCGATAAAGGGAAGCGCGACGGCAGCCAGCGCATCCCTTAGCGCGATGCTCGTGTGCGTGAAGGCTCCCGCATTGATGATCAGGAACGTCGTCCCGTCGGTGCGCGCCACATGGATCCGGTCGACCAGTGCTCCTTCGTGATTGCTCTGGAAGAAAACGAGATCTGCCCCGTATCTGCGCGCAACGTCGGAGAGTTCGGACTCGATCTGCGCCAGGGTGCGCCCACCATAAATGTCGGGTTCGCGCGTTCCCAGCAGGTTCAGGTTTGGCCCATTGAGAACGAGAATGCGACTTGACACATTCCTCCCAGGCTGTTTTGGTTGCTTTTCGGCGGAAATGACGGAAGATGCGGCCGATTCACGGCGCGGCGCGGAGTCTGAACCTTCCGGACGCCAATGTCCAGCGGCCCACTAAGAGTTCAATCAAGAGTTCAACCGGGCGTCGAGCCAGGATCGCAGCAGCTCGGGCCGGAGCAAGCCCAAATGAGCCTGTTCGACTGCACCCCTCGGACTGATCAGAACAGTGTACGGCAATGCACCGCTAGGGTTGCCGAGCTCGCGGGCAAGCTCGGTTCCTCCGGCTCCAGCGACCAGTAGCGGCAGCTCTAATTGGAGTTCCGACTGGAAGCGACGAATCGCGGCAGGACTATCGATGCCCAGTCCAACCACGGCGACACTCCGGGTGCCATAGTCCCGCGCCACCTGCTGCAGGGTCGGCATCTCCTCGACGCAGGGGCTGCACCAGGTGGCCCAGAAGTTGAGTACGAGCCACTGACCCTTCCACTGTGCCATCGGTTGCGACCGGCCCTGGGCGTCGTCGAACGACTGCGCGAAAAGTGACGCCACCGCCGCGGTGCCGACAGGGTCCGGCCGAAGCCGGTACACGGCGAACCCGGCTCCGCCTGCAAGTGCGATAGCACCGACTCCGGCAAGCAGCAGCCGGCGACGTGACGCGTTCATGGCTCGCAGTCCTCGATCAACTGTCGAATGGCAGTGAGGTTGGCCCGGCCGCCGGCGGCGATCGGATGGACATCGAACTCGGAGGTCGCGCGGGCGCGATGTCTCGGAGCAACCCGGATCGCATCGCGGTCAAAGACATGGAGGCGCACACCAATGCGGCGCAGCGTCGGCGGCAATCCGGGCTCCTGTGCGGGCACGACAAACGTCAGTCGCTCGAGAGGCAAGGGACGACTGTGGTCGTCTGCGCCCTCGGCCTCGAACTCGATGCCGGTGTCCATCAGAAGCACTTCGACATCCTTGGCGCTGTCCGTGAACAGATGCAGCTCGATGTCGGAGTGCTCGGTGGCCGTGCCGCTCAGCACCGCTCCGACCAGGTGCGGATTGAAGTCGGCCAGACGTGCCATCACGCCGGCAGCAGTACGCCGCAAGGCCGCAAGCAATGCGGGATGCGACTCTGCGGCAAAGAGGCTGCAGGTGCCGGCGCAGTTCATGTTCGATCTCGGCGTTGTCCGGCAGCAGGCGCCGGCGAATCCGTATCACCCAGCAGGTCATGCAACGCCCGGCGCTTCGCCTGGCCGTAGTCGCAACCTTCCTCGGCGATCAGGCGGGCGGCTGCGGCCGCCAGTTCGGTTCGCAGTGTGTCATTGCCTGAAGTCATGATGGTCGGGAAGTCTAGCGGCCGGGCGGACGGGGTGCGGCGCATTACAATCGCGCGCCTTCGCGGCCGTCAGCGCTACGACTCCACGCCGCTCGCTTCGTTCGATTCCACGTGCACATCCACATCCTCGGCATCTGCGGCACTTTCATGGGCGGTCTGGCGCAACTGGCGCTCGCCGCGGGCCATCGCGTCTCCGGCTGCGACGCGAATGTCTACCCGCCGATGAGCGATCAGCTGGCGGCGGCGGGCGTGCGACTGATCGAAGGTTACGACGCCGACCAGATCGGAATCGCGCCCGACCTGTGGGTAATCGGCAACGTCGTCACGCGCGGCAATCCGCTGATGGAAGCGATCCTTGACCGTGGACTGCCGTTCATCTCCGGACCGCAGTGGCTTGCCGAACACGTGCTGGCCGGGCGCCATGTGCTCGGCGTCGCCGGCACGCACGGCAAGACGACGACGACGGCGATGCTGACCTGCATCCTCGACCACGCGCGGACTGGACGCCGGGGTTCCTGGTCGGCGGCGTGCCGACCGACTTCGGCGTGTCGGCACGGTTGACGGCCAGCCGCTATTTCGTGATCGAGGCGGACGAGTACGACACGGCGTTCTTCGACAAGCGGTCGAAGTTCCTGCACTACCGGCCGCGCACGCTCATTCTGAACAATCTCGAGTTCGATCACGCGGACATCTTCGCCGACCTGGCGGCGATCGAGACCCAGTTTCACCACCTGGTCCGCACGCTGCCGGCGACGGCGCGGCTGATCGTCAACGGCGCGACGCGGCACTCGAGCGTGTGCTGACGCGGGGCTGCTGGAGCGAAGTCGAACGATTTGGCAGCGAGCGGTGGCAGGTCGCATCGCCGATGCGCCGTATGAAGTGAGTCGCATGACGGCCGCCCGGTCGGGTCGCTGCGGCTGGTCCTTCCAGGCGCACACAACCGCATGAATGCGCTGGCGGCCATAGTCGCCGCTCACCATGTCGGCGTTCGAACCAGCGGACGCACTGGAGGCGCTCGCGAACACTTCGGCGGAGTCAAGCGGCGGCTTGAAGTGCGCGGGACGGTCGCCGGAGTCACGGTCATCGACGACTTTGCGCATCATCCCACGGCGATACGCGAGACGATCGCCGCGCTGCGCGGACAGGTCGGCGACGCGCGCATCCTTGCGGTTCTCGAGCCGCGTTCGAACACGATGAAGCAGGGCGCTGTGAAGGCCGCAGCTGGCGCCGAGCCTGCAGGGTGCGGATCGCGTGTTCTGCTATGCCGGCGGCGTCGGCTGGAATGTCGCCGAGGCACTGGCGCCGCTCGGTGCACGGGCAACGATCCATGCGGAACTGCAGGCACTGGTCGACGACGTGCTGGCAAGGCGCGTGCAGGCGATCACGTGCTGGTGATGAGCAATGGCGGCTTCGGTGGGATTCATGCACGTCTGTTGGACCGCCTGGCAAGCCGGGCGGCGGCGGCGTGATCGTCTACCTGCATGGGTTTCGCTCGTCGCCCGCATCGCGCAAGGCCACGATGCTGCGCGATGCGATGGCAGCGGCGCGGCCGATCCGCCGACTACGTCTGTCCTGCGCTGCCAGCGTCGCCGGCCGCAGGCGATCGAGCTCACGCAGCGTGCGGTCGAGGGAATTGCAGCGGCACGCTCGCACTGATCGGTTCTTCGCTGGGCGGGTACTACGCGACCTGGCTGGCGGAGCGGCTCGGCTGTCGCGCCGTGCTGCTGAATCCGGCGATCCGCCCGCAGGATGATCTGGCTCGGCACTTCGGCGTGCAGCCGGTCTTTTTTTCCGACGTGCAGATCGAGTTCCGCCGCGAATACCTCGACGAACTCGAAGCGATCGACACGCCGGCGATCACGCGGCCCGAGCGCTATCTGCTGCTGGCCGCGACCGGCGACGCGGTGATCGACTACCGCACGATGGTGCGCAAGTACCGGGGTGCGCGACAGCACGTCATTGCGGGCAGCGATCACGAGCTTTCCGACTTTTCGCAGTACATCGACGAGGTGCTCGTCGTTCTGCGACGCGGGAAGCACGGACATCGGCATTCAGAGGGAAGGGAATGCAATGAAGCGTTTGCAGGGCAAGGTGTGCATCGTGACCGGAGCGGCGCAGGGCATCGGCCTGGCGACGGCGCGGCGCTTTCTCGAGGAAGGTGCCACGGTCGCGCTGTGCGACATCCGCCGCGAAAGCGTCGATGCCGCGGTGGCAGCGCTGCAGGATCTCGGTGATGTGGAGGGTCATGTCGTCGACGTGACACGAGCGCGAGCAGATCGACGCGATGGTCGAGGCCGTCCGCACGCGCCATCGGCCGGATCGATGTGCTCGTCAACAACGCCGGCATCACGCTCGATGCGCGCCTGCAGAAAATGGACGACACGCAATTCGACCGGGTCATCGAAGTCAATCTCAAGGGCACGTTCAACTGCGCGCGCGCTGTCGTCGACACGATGGTCGAGCAGGGCAGTGGCGTGATACTCAACGCATCGAGCGTGGTCGGCATCTACGGCAATTTCGGCCAGACCAACTATGCGGCCAGCAAGTTCGGCGTGATCGGCTTCGTCAAGACCTGGGCGCGCGAACTGGGTCCCAAAGGCGTCCGCTGCAATGCCGTGGCGCCCGGCTTCATCGAGACGCCGATCCTGAAGACGATCCCGGACAAGGTGCTGCAGCAGATGAAGGAGCGCGTGCCGCTGAAGCGCCTCGGGACGCCGGAAGACATCGCCAACGTGTATGCGTTCCTGGCTTCCGACGACGCTTCATACATCAACGGCGCAGTCATCGAAGTCTCGGGCGGGCTGACGGTCTAGCGCATGACGACCGCCACGCCTTTGCCGCCGTCGGCCGAACGAGTGCAGCGTGCACTCGCTGCCGCGGGCGTCGACGCGCGCATCGTCGAACTCGATGTCGCGGCCCGCACCTGCACAGCAGGCGGCCGATGCGCTCGGCATTGAGGTCGGCCAGATCGCCAAGTCGCTTGATCTTCCGGGCCGCCACGTCGGGTCGCGCGGTGCTCGTGATCGCAGCGGGTGACCGGCGCGTCAGCGAAGCGCGCATCGCGGCACTCGCTCGGCGAGCCGATCGAACGCGCCACGCCGGAGTTCGTGCGTGAGCAATCGGGATTCGCGATCGGAGGCGTCGCACCGATGGCACATGCGCAGCCGATGACTGACCTATGTCGATGCTTCGCTGCGACGCTTTGGAAACGTCTGGGCGGCCGGTGGAACTCCCCATTGCGTGTTTCCGATCTCGTCCCGAGATGCTGGTGCGCGTCAGTGCCGGCAACGAAACGGAAACCGACGCATGAACGACACCTTTCTTTCGGCGGTCCTGCTGCTCCTGCTGGTCGCCGACCCGTTCGGCAACATTCCGATCTTCAGTGCCGCCCTGCGCGATGTCCCGCAGCAGCGGCGCCTGTTCATCGTGCTGCGGGAGTGCCTGATCGCTTTCTTCGTGCTGACACTCTTCGTGTTCGCAGGTCGCCCCTTCCTCGAGACGCTCGGGCTGTCGGAAACCTCGCTGCAGATCGGCGGCGCCGTCGTGCTGATGCTGGTTGCCTTGCGCATGGTGTTTCCGTCGCCGGATGGCGTGTACGGCTCGTCGCCCGGCGGCGAACCGTTCATCGTGCCGCTGGCGGTACCGGCACTGGCGGGACCGTCGGCGCTGGCGACCGTGATGCTGCTGGTCTCGAGGAACCCGACGCGCTGGCCGGAGTGGGTAGCTGCGATCGCCGTCGTCATGGCCATCAGTGCGCTTGATCCTGGTCTCGGCAGGACGGCTGCAGGCGCTGCTCGGCGAGCGCGTCACGCTCGCGTTCGAACGGCTCATGGGGCTGGTGCTGGCGGCGATTGCGGTCGAACTGCTGCTGCGCGGCGTGCGGACGTTCGTGGCAACGCTGGCATGAGGCTCCGGTGAACCTGCTGTTCGAGGAGGACGGCGCATTCAGGGCCGGCAGCGTCCTGTCTTCGACCGATGCGTCGTACCAGGTCGAACTGCCGAGCGGCAAGCGCGCCAAAGTCAAGGGCTCGCATGTCCTGCTGCAGTTCGACGATCTGCCGGCCGCGAAGCTGCTCGAACGCGCTCATGCCGAGTCCGAAGCGATCGATCTCGATTTCCTCTGGGAGGCGGCGCCGCAGGATGAGTTCGGCTTCCGTGATCTGGCGCGGGACTACTACGGCGCCAAGCCGACGAGCGTGCAGGAAGCGGCACTGCTGATCCGGCTACATGCGGCGCCGGTCTACTTCTACCGCAAGGGTCGCGGACGGTATCGGCCAGCACCTCCGGACACGCTCAAGGCCGCGCTTGCCGCGGTCGAACGCAAACGCCACCAGGACGAACTGCGCCAGCAGTATGTCGACGCGTTGAAGCAAGGTAGCGCGCCCGCAGCCATCGCCGCCCAGGCGGTGGCCATGCTCGTGCACCCGGATCGAGGGTCGCTGGAATTCAAGGCGCTGGAACAGGCCGCCGTCGAAACGCAGACGACGCCCCTGCGCCTGTTGCTGGCCACCAGGGCGATCGAATCGCCGTATCGCTGGCACGTCGACAGTTTTCTCGCGCAGCACTTTCCGCGCGGCGCGGGATTCCCGGCGAATCTGCCCGCGCCGGTGCTGGGTGGCGACCTGCCGCTCGCGGATGTGGCCGCGTTTTCGATCGACGACAGTGCCACGACCGAGATCGACGATGCCTTCTCGGTGACGCCGTCGGGGGACGGTCGGGTGCGCGTCGGTATCCACATCGCTGCGCCGGCGGTCGCCCTCGAACGCGAGCACGCACTGGATGCCGTCGCGCGGTCGCGCATGTCGACGGTCTATGCGCCTGGACTGAAGATCACGATGTTGCCGCCCGGATGGGTCGCTGCGTACTCGCTGGTGGAGGCGCGTGAAGTCCCGGTGCTGTCGCTGTATGCCGACGTCGACCGCGCGAGCTTTGGACGTACTCGGGACCGAATCGCGGGTCGAACGCGTACGGATTGCCGCCAATTTGCGCCACGACCGGCTCGACGATATCGTGACCGATGAGTCGATCGCCGACGCGAGCTTCGCGTCGCCGTTTGCGAATGAACTCTCGTTCCTGTGGCACTTTGCCCGCACGCTGCTGGCGCGGCGCGAGGCGGTGCGCGGACGGCCGGAGCCGCTCGGGCGCGTCGACTACTCGTTCGAGATCGAGGGCGAAGGCGAGCACGCGCATGTGAGCATCAAGCCGCGCCGGCGTGGAGCCCCGCTCGACCTGCTCGTCGCCGAATTGATGATCCTGGCCAACAGCACCTGGGGTCGGTGGCTCGCGGACCGTGCGGTTGCGGGCATCTATCGTTCGCAATCGATGGGACGCGTGCGCATGTCGACGACGCCGGCAGCGCACGAAGGTATCGGCGTCAGCCACTACGCCTGGAGTTCTTCGCCGCTGAGGCGATATGTCGACCTGGTCAATCAGCACCAGCTGATCGCCTGCGTTCGCAACGAATCGGCGCCCTATGCTGCTGGTGACGCGGATCTGTTTGCGATCGTTTCGGGCTTCGACGCCGCGTACGGGGCCTATGCCGAGTTCCAGGAGCGCATGGAGCGCTACTGGGGGCTGCGCTGGCTACGCCAGGAAAACGTGAAGCGTATCGGCGCCACGGTGATTCGAGGCGACGTGCTGCGCCTTTCCGGACTGCCGTTCGTGACGCGTCTGCCGGGCATGCCCGAGCTGCCGCGCGGCCAGCAGCTCGAACTGGATGTCATCGGTGGCGATCCAGTCGACCTGACGCTCGAAGCGCGTGTTCATCGCATACTTGCGGAGCAAGTGGACGAAAGCGCTAACGGGGACGACGGCGTAGACGGGGACCAAGGCGTAGACGGGGACAGCAACGCAGCGCAGATCAGCGAAGTACCGGTCGGCGAAGTGCCGGTTGGCGACGTTGCGGGCGCGGCACAGGTGGAATCGTCCCCGAAGACCCCTGACACGACCTTGCCGCCGCAGGGCGTGATCGATTGAGTCATCCGCACGACAGTCGCGTGATCGTGTGATCGACGCGCGCAGGCCATGGCTACAATCGATTCGCCTCCATGGACACTGTTGCCTAGCGCATGAATCTTGCCGACGAGTCACCGCGCGGCCTTGCGGCCTTCCTGGCCGACAAGGTGCTCGTCATGGCATTGACGGTGTCCATCGGCCTGCACATGACCGTGCTTGCCGTGCGCTTCGTCGACCCGGACTTCCTGCGCGTGCGATCGACCGATCCGCCGCTTGAGATCATCCTGGTCAATGCCAGGAGCGAGACTCGTCCCGGCAAGGCCGAAGCGCTGGCGCAGGCCAATCTCGACGGCGGTGGCTCGCATGAGGCGGGACGGCGCACGTCGCCGTTGCCGAACTCGCAGCAGTTGCAGGACGGAGATGCGCTCGATTCCGCGCGCCGCCTGGTCGAGCAGCTCGAGGAAGAGCAGAAGAAGCTGCTGACCGCACTCAGGGATTCGCTGCA
This sequence comes from uncultured beta proteobacterium, assembly GCA_963724365.1. Lineage (GTDB taxonomy): Bacteria > Pseudomonadota > Gammaproteobacteria > Burkholderiales > Burkholderiaceae_F > JALORV01. Next base: position 134,474 of record CAVRUR010000014.1, read on the forward strand.
GATGCGCCCGCTGCCGAGGAAGGAATCGGCGGCCGAAGTCCGTGCAGCCCGGTTCGTCGGACGAGGAAACGCGCGAACGGCTCGCGCGTGCGCAGGCCGAGATCGCCAAGCAGGTGTCGGACTACCAGAAGCGTCCGCGCAAGCATCATTTCATGCCCAGCACCTCGGAATATCGCTACGCTCGCTACGTCGAGGACTGGCGCGCACGTGTGGAGCGGATCGGCAATGAAAATTATCCGGACGATGCGCGCGGCAAGGTGTACGGTGTCACTTGCGCATGACCGTCGCGGTGCGCAAGGACGGATCGGTGATCGAGGCGGCAGTCGACAAGTCCTCGGGATCGCCCGTACTTGACCGCGCCGCCCGCCGCATCGTTAACATGGCTGCTCCGTTTCCGCCGTTCCCTCCGGAGATCGCCCGCGACACAGACGTACTCGAGATCACGCGAACCTGGATCTTCACCAACGACCAGTTGTCGACACGAAGCAGCGTCACTCAATGAACGCGCCTGACAAGTACGGTGTCGTCGGCAATCCGATCGCGCACAGTCGATCGCCGGAAATCCACGAGCGGTTTGCCCGGCAGACGCGGCAGCGCATGTCGTATGAGCGCATCGAAGTTCCGCTCGAAGGATTCGAGGAACGCGCACTTGCGCTGCGCGACGCCGGCTATCGCGGGCTCAACGTCACGGTCCCGTTCAAGGTGGATGCCGCGAAGCTGTCCGACGACCTGATGCCGCGGGCCCGGCTCGCCGGCGCGGTCAACACGCTGCGTGTTCGACGGCGACACGATCGTCGGCGACAACACCGACGGCATCGGCTTCGTGCGCGATGTGCGGGAGCGCCTGAAGTTCGACCTGAGCGACTGCTCGGTGCTGGTGCTGGGAGCCGGCGGCGCGGTGCGCGGCGTCATCGGATGCGCTGCTCGACGCCAGTCCGCGCTGGATTGCGGTGGCCAATCGCACGCACCAGCGGGCCGAGGAACTGGCGCGAGGAGTTCGGCGTCGAGGCGATCCATCTCGACGAGATCCCGGCCGAGCACTTCGACCTGATCATCAACGGCACGACGACGGGGCTCAAGCACGATGCGCCGCCGATCGATCCGGAGACCTTCGACGACTGCACGCTGGCCTACGACCTCGTCTACGCGGCCGATCCGACGCCGTTCATGGAACTCGCCCGCAGCGGCGGCGCGAAGACACGTCTGTGACGGTCTCGGCATGCTGATCGAGCAGGCGGCCGAGTCCTTCCTGCTGTGGCGCGGCGTTCGCCCGGACACCGCGCCGTGTACCGCGAACTGCGCGAACTGCTGAGCCAGGCCGCGGCCGAGAACGCCACCGTTGTGCGCTAGGTCGCATTCCGCGGTCGGCTGCGGCATGGGCGCCGCCTGTGCGCGGAATCCGGATCCCTCAGTGAAGTTCGCGACTCGCTCGTGCGCTGGATCGTCCGCATTCGTCCTGCTGGCGCTGCTGGTCGTGGCGCGTCCAGCTCTGGTATGCCGGCTGGATCGCCTGGTGGCGCTGGAATGATCCGCAGCGAGACCGCGTTCATGCGGCGCGAGCTGGCGGCACTGCAGGCGCGCAATCCCAAGGCCGAGCTGAAGCATCGCTGGGTGCCGTACGAACGCATCTCAGTGAGCCTCAAGCGGGCCGTCATCACGGCCGAGGATGCGCGCTTCGCCGAGCACGAGGGCGTTGACTGGGAGGCGATCGAGAAGGCCTACAAGGACAACGTCAAGCGCGGCCGTCCAGCCCGCGGCGGATCGACGATCACGCAGCAGTTGGCGAAGAACCTGTTCCTGTCGCCCGAGCGCAGCTACGTGCGCAAGGCGCAGGAACTCGTCATCACCTACATGATCGAGGCGTTCTGGGACAAGCGCCGCATCCTCGAGGTCTATCTCAACGTCGTCGAGTGGGGCGAAGGCGTGTTCGGCGCAGAGGCCGCAGCGCGCCACTACTTCGGCGTCAGCGCAGCGCAGCTCGGCCCCGAGCAGGCCGCGCGCCTCGCGGCATATCTGCCCAATCCGAAGCGCTACGGACGCGTGCGTTCCGGGCCGTACCTCGATGGTCGCACCGGGGCGATCCTGCGCTACATGCCCGACGCCATCGTCCCGTAACAGGGCTCGTTTCGACGGCTTTCGCGCGAGTGGCGCGCTTACAATCGCGCAGCCTTTGAACCGCCTCGTCCTGGCGGCGCGCTGAGCCCGCCTGCCGTTGCAGGAAGGCGAGCGTCCCACTTGCAGGGACCGCGCGCAGCGCGAGGGAGACACAGTGAGCGAGCAGGAACTGCTGGACCGCGCCGCGCAACGCGACGCTCCGGTGCGCGACCCCGAGGCCGCGCAGCGCGCGCTCGTGCGCGTCCAGCACGTGCTCGAGAAGCAGCGTCGCGTCGAGGCGCTGGTCCATCGCGAGCAGACGCCCGCGGAGCAGAAGAAGGCGCTGGTCGAGCAACTGGTGCATCGCCAGCACCTGAGCGAGCTGCGTTCGATCCTCGACCGGCTGCATGCGGCCGACATCGCCTACATGCTCGAAGCGCTGCCGCTCGACGACCGACTGGTCGTCTGGGACTGCGTCAAGGCCGATCGCGACGGCGAGATCCTGATCGAGGTGAACGACGCGGTCCGCGAGACGCTGATCGCGTCGATGGACCGCGAGGAACTCGTCGATGCGGTCGAGAGCCTCGAGACCGACGAGATCGCGGCACTCGCGCACGACCTGCCGGCCGACGTCGTCGACGAGGTGCGCGAGGGGCTGACCAGCGAAGAACGGGCGCAGCTGCGCGCTGCGATGTCGTACCCGGAGGACTCGGTCGGTGCGCTGATGGACTTCGAGATGATCACGATCCGCGAGGACGTGACGCTCGAGGTCGTGCTGCGCTACCTGCGGCGCTTCGACGAACTGCCGGATCACACCGACCAGGTGTTCGTCGTCGACCGTCACGAAGTGCTCAAGGGCGCGCTGCCGCTCGACCGGCTGCTGATCAACGAGCCGGACACCGAGGTCACGGCGGTGATGAAGAGCGACCTGCTGACCTTGTCGCCGCTGGACGACGGTGGCGAGGCGGCGCAGGCGTTCGAGCGCTACGACCTCGTGTCGGCGCCGGTCGTCGATGCCAGCGGCCGGCTGGTCGGGCGCCTGACCGATCGACGAGGTCGTCGACGTCATCCGCGAGGAAGGCGAGGAGGCCGCACTGGCACAGGCCGGCCTGCGCGAAGACGAGGACATCTTCGCGTCGGTCTGGAATTCGGCCAAGAACCGCTGGCTGTGGCTGGCGGTCAACCTGTGCACGGCATTCTTCGCCAGTCGCGTGATCAATACCTTCGAAGGCACGATCGAGAAGGTCGTCGCGCTCGCTGCGCTGATGCCGATCGTCGCCGGCATCGCAGGCAATTCGGGCAACCAGACGCTGACGCTGCTGGTGCGCTCGCTGGCGCTCGGACAGGTCACGTCCGGCAACCAGCGCCGGCTGGTGCTCAAGGAAATCAGCATCGCGGTGCTGAACGGTGCCGTGTGGGGCGGCGCTGGCCGGACTGCTCGCCTGGCTGCTGTATCGCGACACGCCGAATGGTGTGCTGCTGGGCCTGGTCATGTTCCTGGCGATGATCCTGAACATGCTGGTCGCCGCGGCCGTCGGACTCGCCGTGCCGATGGCGCTGCGCGCTTCCGGTCGCGATCCGGCGATCGGCGGTTCGGTGCTGCTGACCTTCACCACCGACTCCGGCGGGTTCTTCATCTTTCTCGGGCTGGCGACGCTGTTCTTTCGGTAGCGGTCCTCGTGTACGCGACGCGCTACGCGTGCCGCACGTGCACTCGGACCGGTACGGTTCGCGCCAGGCGCGAACCGCTAAAGACCAATTAGTCGGCTGCGCTCCGGAGCGGCCGAGCGCTCCGCCGAAGGACAGCCGCACGGCACCCACCCTGACCCTCCCGCCAAGCGGGAGGGAACTTGCACTCCTCGCTGCGAGGAGCGCCGCTCCGTCGCGAAAGAGGCTAGCGAATCCGCTTGACCGTGAACTCTTCCTGGATCGTGTCCTTGTAGACACTCGCCGGCGATGAACTCGCCAGGAAGCGGCGCGCGATCTCTTCGCCGACGGCCGTGTGCTGGATCACCTGTCCGTTGTCGAACTCGATTTCGAGCACGCGCTGGTTGCGGTCGTAGCCGGCAGACTTGATGCCGCCGCGTCGGATCGGCTTGCGTTCGATCGCCATGGTTGTCTCCTAGAGTCCGAGTTCCTTCCAGATCGAATCGACCCGGGCCTTGACCGCCGGCATCCATCGTGATCGGCCGGCCCCATTCGCGCGTCGTTTCGCCGGGCCACTTGTTGGTCGCGTCGATGCCCATCTTGCTGCCGAGGCCCGACACCGGCGAGGCGAAGTCGAGGTAGTCGATCGGCGTGTTGTCGACCAGCACCGTGTCGCGCGTCGGATCGACGCGGGTGGTGATGGCCCAGATGACTTCCTTCCAGTCGCGCGCGTTGACGTCCTCGTCGACGACGACGATGAACTTGGTGTACATGAACTGGCGCAGGAAGCTCCAGACGCCGAACATGACGCGCTTGGCGTGGCCCGCGTACTGCTTGCGCATCGACACGACCGCCATGCGGTAGCTGCAGCCCTCCGGCGGCAGGTAGAAGTCGACGATCTCCGGAAAGGTCCGCTGCAGGATCGGCACGAAGACTTCGTTCAGTGCAACGCCGAGGACGGCCGGCTCGTCCGGCGGCTTGCCGGTGTAGGTCGAGTGATAGATCGGGTCGCGCCGCATCGTGATGCGATCGACCGTGAACACCGGGAACCAGTCGCGTTCGTTGTAGTAGCCGGTGTGATCGCCGAACGGCCCTTCCAGCGCCAGTTCGTAGTCCGAGGCCGGTCGCGGCGGCGCGCCGGCCGGCGGTCGGCGGGCGACGCGATTCCGGCTGCAGGTGACCTTCGAGCACGATCTCGGCGGTGGCCGGGACCTGCAGGTCGCTGCCGATGCACTTGACGGTCTCGGTGCGGCCGCCGCGCAGCAGTCCGGCGAACTGATACTCGGACAGGTTGTCGGGGACGGGCGTGACCGCACCCAGGATCGTGGCCGGGTCCGCGCCCAGGGCCACGGCGATCGGGAACGGCTGGCCCGGACTCGCCAGCGCGTGGTCGCGGAAGTCCAGCGCGCCACCGCGATGGGCCAGCCAGCGCATGATCAGCTTGTTCCGGCCGATCACCTGCTGCCGGTAGATGCCCAGGTTCTGGCGCGGCTTGTTCGGGCCGCGCGTGACGACCAGTCCCCAGGTGATCAGCGGGCCGGCGTCGCCCGGCCAGCAGGTCTGGATCGGCAGCCGCGCGAGGTCGACGTCTGTGACCTTCCAGACGACCTCCTGGCAGGGCGCCGAGCGGACCTCCTTGGGCGCCATGTCCCACAGCGCGCTCTTCAGTAGCGCGACCTTGCCCAGCGCGTCGCGCAGTCCCCGCGGCGCCTCGGGCTCCTTCAGGCTCGCCAGCAGCTCGCCGACGTCGCGCAGCGCGCCGACGTCGGTCGGCCCCCATGCCCAGCGCCACCCGCTCCGGGCGTCCCGAACAGGTTGGTCAGGACCGGAATCGTGTGGCCCTCCGGGCGCTCGAACAGCAGGGCCGGGCCCGCCGGCCCGCAGGGTGCGGTCGCTGATTTCGGTCATTTCGAGGTGCGGCGAGACCGGCAGGCCGATCCGGCGGAGCTGGCCTGCGGCCTCCAGGCGGCCCAGGAAGTCCCGTCAGATCGCGGTATTTCATCGGACTTTTGTTGCAAAGCAGAAAAAAATGAATGACTCTAAATGAGCGCTTACTAACATTGAGGATGTCGACTTAACCTTATGATTTATAAATGAGTAATTGTGCGCAGTGCCAATGTGCGCGAGCTACTGGTCAGCACGCGTCCGCCGGTCGGAAATGCCGAATCTTCGGGTTGACCAACCGCCCCCAGACCCTAAAATTCCGTTCAGCCATTCGGCTGACTTTCCGCGCTCGCGCGCCAATCGGCGGCGACGCAGCCGGAAGTCTAGGGACTTAAGCGAGTCCCGTTCTTTGTTCTTTTGATCGGGAATTTATCCCGTTCGAACTGGTTCCGGTGCTGTGGCCCTTGGGCTCGGTCGGGGATCCCGAGGATCCGATCCGGCTCGTGGGCCGTCGGGTTCAACGTACCAACCTGTGAGTGGCGACCGGAGGTCCTCGTGACCCGTGGCCGTTCAGCATAAGGAGGCACGCATGTCTGCAGCCACGAATTCGATTTCCCTGCGCCCGTGCGCCAGTCGCGTGGGCCGAAGTCGTCCGCGACGTCCGCGACGGTGCGCTTGCGACCGCGCGCGCTGCTGGTTACGTCGGCCGGTAGCGCCGCGCTGGTGTTGGCCGCCGTGGCTCTTGCCGAACGACGGCGCACGGCCGCGAACGCCATGGTCGGCCCTGCCAGTCCCGGCCGTGGCGGCGGTTTCGATGCCGTCGATCGGCGGAATAGCTGAGGTCGCGCCCGAGCGGCGGCGACCGGCCGCCGTGCTGGTCACCACCGATCCGCGCCAGAAGCACGTCGTTCAGTACCTGTCGCGGCGCTATCGGGTCGCCGAGGAGGCGACGCGCATGCTGGTCGTCGGCGGCGTTCCAGATCGGCCAGGAGAACAAGCTGGACCCGCTGCTGATCCTGTCGGTGGTCGCGATCGAGTCCAGCCTGAATCCGTTCGCCGAAAGTGCGATGGGAGCGCAGGGCCTGATGCAGGTCATGACCCGCGTCCACGCCGAGCGCTTCGAGCCGCACGGCGGACAGATCGCTGCGCTCGACCCCGTGGCCAACATGAAAGTCGGGTCCGCGATCCTGAGTGACCTGATTGCGCGTGGTGGATCGGTCGAGCGCGGCCTGCAGTTGTATGTCGGGGCGGGCAACATGCCGGACGACGGCGGCTACGGCGCCCGAGTGCTCGGGGAGCGCGCCCGACTGGCACTCGCCGCCAGCGGCAAGGTCGATGCTGCTATTTCCGCGGCGCGAACGACTGTTGCTTCGGAGCAGAAGCCCGCAACTGCCGAGGCAGAGGCTCCGCTCCCGCCGCGCGGCCAGTCGCGCTCCGGCCGTCGGATGGCTCCGGGTCCGGGGCGACGAGCACTACGCCCGCACGTGAGGCCTGAGCCAAGCGGCTGATCCGACTGCCCTGCGCTGACGTTCAGACGGGCGCATCCGGCTGACCGGGCGTCTGTCTGTCGCCGCGCATTCGGCGCGAATTCAGAACTGCGACACCTGAGCGCTGCCCCATCAGAGGTCGCGGCGACCTGCGCATGCCTCTGATGCCAGCTTGCGGCGCTTCGTCACTTGCGGATCGACAACGCACGGACTGTCGTATTTGTCGTGGACAAAAAAAGAGCCTGTCACCTGGACGCACCCGACATTCGGCTAGAGGAGGGAGGAGGAACGGCACCGACTAGGGTTACTGCGCCCAGGCCGTATGCGACAGGCTCTGAGGAAGGTCAGCGCGACAGTCTATCCGGCGCCAGCAGCATTGTCAAGTTTGTCTAGGTCAAACTGAATCGCCGGCGGCGTAGCATGCAAAGCGTGGCGAGTCGATACCCGGTGCCGGCTCTGGCAGGGCTCCGAGGCAGCCGGCGTCGCCGATGGCTGTGGCGTCCGCAACGCACCGGCCGGCGCGCGATCGGGCGCCGGATAATGGCCGCTTTACGTATCAGGCTGCAGTCCATCCCATGCCCACGACTGACCAAGACGACCTGCGGCGCGCAGCGCTCGAGTACCACGAGAAGCCGACGCCGGGAAAGATCGCGATTGCGCCGACCAAGCAGCTTGTCAATCAGCGCGACCTGGCGCTGGCCTATTCGCCGGGTGTTGCGGCCGCGAGCGAGGCCATCCGCGATGATCCCGCGGCGGTCTTCCGCTACACCGCGCGCGGCAACCTGGTGGGGGTCGTGACCAACGGCACCGCGGTGCTGGGGCTGGGAAACATCGGCCCGCTCGCAGCCAAGCCGGTGATGGAAGGCAAGGCGGTGCTGTTCAAGAAGTTCGCCGGCATCGACGTCTTCGACATCGAGCTGAACGAGCTCGACCCGGATCGCCTGATCGAAGTCATCGCCGCGCTCGAACCGACCTTCGGCGGCATCAATCTCGAGGACATCAAGGCGCCCGAGTGCTTCTACGTCGAGCGCAAGCTGCGCGACCGGCTGAAGATCCCGGTGTTCCACGACGACCAGCACGGCACGGCCATCATCGTCGGCGCGGCGATCCTCAATGGACTGAAGGTCGTCGGCAAGCAGCTCGACCAGATCAAGCTCGTGACGAGCGGGGCGGGCGCGGCGGCACTGGCCTGCCTGCGAATTGCTGGTCGATCTTGGCATTCCGCGCAGAAACATCTGGGTCACCGACATCGAGGGTGTCGTCTACCGCGGCCGCACGGTGCTGATGGACGACGACAAGGCCAAGTTCGCGCAGGACACGACCGCGCGCACGCTCGCGGAGGTCATCGCGGATGCGGACGTCTTCCTCGGCCTCTCGGCCGGCGGCGTGCTGAAGGCAGAGATGGTGGCGCGCATGGCGCCGCGGCCGCTGGTGCTGGCGCTGGCGAATCCGACGCCGGAGATCCTGCCGGAGGAGGTCAAGCGCGTTCGCGACGACGCGATCATCGCCACCGGGCCGCGTCTGACTATCCGAACCAGGTCAACAACGTCCTGTGCTTCCCGTTCATCTTCCGCGGCGCGCTCGACGTGGGCGCCACGACGATCACGACGGCGATGGAACTCGCCGCGGTCGACGCGATCGCGGCGCTGGCGCAGGAGGAGCAGAGCGATGTCGTCGCTTCGGCATACGGCATCACGAACCTTGCGTTCGGTCCGGAGTACCTGATACCCAAGCCGTTCGATCCGCGGCTGATCACGCGCATCGCGCCGGCGGTGGCGCAGGCAGCGATGGCGAGCGGCGTCGCGACGCGACCGATCGCGGACCTGAACGCCTACCGCGACCAGTTGCAGCAGTTCGTCTATCACTCGGGCACGTTCATGAAGCCGATCTTCGCGATCGCGAAGAACGCGGTGGCGTCCGGGGGCAAGTCGCGCATCGTGTTCGCGGAGGGCGAAGAAGAGCGGGTGCTGCGCGCCGTACAGGTGGTGATCGACGAGAAGACTCGCCAAGCCAATCCTGATCGGCCGGCCCGACGGTGGTGGCCAAGCGACTGGAACGATTCGGGTTGCGCATGCGGCCCGAGCGTCGACTTCGATCTGATCAATCCGGAGCTCGACCGACGCTACCGCGACTACTGGGAGACATATCACCGGCTGGCGGCGCGCAAGGGCGTCACCGCGCAGTACGCGAAGATCGAGATGCGCCGACGGCTACACGCTGATCGGCGCGATGATGATTCACAAGGGCGACGCCGACGGCATGATCTGCGGCACCTTTGGCACGCACGGACTGCACCTGCACGTACGTCGACCAGGTGATCGGCCGACGGCCCGGAGTGCGGTGGGTACGCGGCGATGAACATTCTGATGCTGCCGGGCCGGCAGCTTGCGCTGGTCGACACGCACGTGAACCTCGATCCCGAGCGCGGAGGCAGATCGCCGAGATCACGATCCTGGCGGCCGAGCAGATGCAGCGTCTCGGCCTGTCGAGCCGACGATCGCGCTGGTGTCGCACTCCAACTTCGGCTCGAGCAACGCCGCGTCGGCGCTGAAGATGCGGCACGCGCTGGCACCTGGTCCGCGAGCGGGCGCCCGAGCTCGAGGTCGACGGCGAGATGCATGCGGACTGCGCGGTCGACGAGGCAATGCGCCAGTCGATCATGCCGTTTTCGACGCTGAAGGGCGATGCGAACCTGATCGTGTGCCCGAACATCGACTCGGCCAACATCTCGTACAACCTGCTGAAGGCGACGGCCGGCAACAACATCGCGATCGGGCCCGATCCTGCTGGGCGCCGCCAGGCCCGTGAATATCCTGACGTCGTCCGCAACGGTGCGGCGGATCGTCAACATGACGGCGTTGACGGTGCTCGAGGCGAACTCGCGTGCGGCAGCCGGAACTGCTCTAGCGTGCTGCTGAGAGTCGCGCCGTGTCGGGCTGCAGGCGCTGCTGCTCGGCGCCTTGGTGGCGTGCGGGCCGGCCGGCGATGCGCGCGAGCAGGGCCGGCGGTGTCGGCCGGCGAAGTGGCACTGGCGGATCTGCCGCGCGAGGCGCGCGACACGCTCGCGCTGATCAGGAAGGGCGGACCGTTCCCGTATCGCAAGGACGGATCGACATTCGGCAATCGCGAGGGCCATCTGCCGCAGCAGCCGCGCGGCTACTACACGGAGTACACGGTGCACACGCCGTGGGAGCGCGACCGTGGCGCGCGCCGCATCGTCGCCGGCCGTGGCGGCACGGGCAGATCCGGCGACCAGCGGCGAGTACTACTACACCGACGATCACTACAACTCGTTTCGACGGATACGCGAATGAGCCGAGTCCGAGCGCAGCGAACCCGCTGCGACAAGCTGCCGCGGCGACGCCGTCAGGCCGCTGCGGGCCATGGACGCGCCCCGCGCTGCGGGACTGGGCCGCAAAGCGTCGCAGCCAGCGGCTGATCGAAGTCGATCTGGGCGCATGTACCGACAAGCTCGTCGGTGCTGCGCGCGATCGCGCAGGCCTTCGCGCTGCCCGGACTGGTTCGGGATGAATCTCGATGCGTTGTACGACGCGCTCACCGATCTGCGCGAGCAGCAGCCGGCACGGTGGCTATGTCGTCGTGCTCGACCGGCTGCCGCGCACCGGCGACTTCGATGCCGAGCAGCGTGACTGCGCTGCTCGACGTGTTCCGGGATGTCGTCGACGATTTCGCGGAACGCGAAGATTCCGTTCCGCGTCCTCTACAGCTGACCCTCAGCCGCGCGGCATCATCTTCGACAGTTCGGCCAGCGCGCCGTCGACGCCCGCCGGCCGGCACCTGCCCACTGGGCGTCAGCTGATCGATCAACTGCGGCAGCAGGTCGGCGAGCCCGCCCGACAGCTGACCCAGGTCCATGCCGCTGCTCGCGGCCATCTGCTGCATCTGGCCCTGCCCGAAGACCTGCATCAGCTGGTCGGGCGAGATCGGCAGATTCTGTCCGGTCGAGATCCACGAATTCATCTGCTGGCCCTAGACCGGCCTGCTGGAACTGCTTGATCAGCGCCGACAACCCGCCGACCCGTTGCCCTGGCCGGCAAGCATCTGCAGCGCGATCTGCAGCAGCGGGTTGGCAGCCGCTGCCCGGCCGCCGTCCGGCCGCAGACCCGCGTCAGCACCCGAAAGTAGTGAGTCAAGCAAGCCCATGGACCTCCGCATTGTCGTTGGGATCGAAAGCACTTGGCGCGTCCGAGCGGCGCGACGCCGTGCTACCGCAGGTCGCCGGCCAGCACCTGCAGGGCGACGAGGCCCGGCGAGTCCAGCGGTTTCGGTGCGCAGAATACGCGGACCCAGTCGCATCGGGCGATAGCCCAGGCGCGCGGCGAGCGCGCGCTCGTCGTCGTCGAATCCGCCCTCCGGGCCGACGGCCAGTGCAAGCGGCGACGCGCGGCCGACTGCGCGCCGCCAGCAGCGCTCCGCCGCGTGCGGATCGAGCAGGAGCCGCGCGCGCCGTCCGCGCAGCGCGAGCTCGAGTCCCTGCTCGCAGGGTGACGGCTGCGCGGATGCCGGGCAAGCGGTTGCGGCCGCATCTGGCAGCAGGCCGCCACGACGATCTCCCGCAGGCGCCGCAGCCGGCGTTCGCAGCCGCGGTCCATCGAGCTGAACGACGCTGCGCACGGTCGGGACCAGGATGATCGCCGCGACGCCGAGCTCGACGGCCTTCTCGACGATCCACTCGAGCTTGTCGGTGGCGACCCAGGCCTGCACCAGTGTCACGGGCAGCGGCGATTCGCGCTCGATCGGATCGAAGCGTTCGAGTATCGCCCAGGCGCGTGCTCCCTCGATGCGCAGGTCGGCCGTGAATTCGCCGCCGCGCGCCGTTGAACACCGTGATCGGCAGCGCCCTCGCGCAGGCGCAGCACTCGCACCGCGTGGTGCGCGACCTCGGGCGGCAGCGGCACCTCATCGCCCATCGGCGAGGTCGGTGTCGACATAGAAGCGCGCCAGCGGCATGCAGTGTCAGCTCAAGCGTCAGCGAGCTTCGGCGTGCAGCGGCGACGAAAAAGAGGCCGGCTTGCGCCGGCCTCCGGGGCTTCCTCCGAGTCACCCGCGCGACGGGTTCGCCCCCTGAAAGCGACGTCATGCGGCGCGCAAGTGGGCCACGCGCGCGTTGCCGCTGGGCGCCGGCGTCCGACCAGGTCCTGCACGAAGCGCGGCAGCGTGAACAGCGCCGGATGCATCGCCGGATGGTAGAAGCGCAGGTCGTCGAGCTTCCGCTCCGCCATGCGCTGCGCAATGGTCTCCACCGACACGGCGCGCGGATCGACCGTGTCGCTCGCGACGGCCAGGCACCACTGCGAGCCGTACAGCGGGATGAAGAGCGACAGCGGCGCCACGTGCTTGAACACCTTGCGCAGGTTCGCGGCATTCTTGCGCACGGTGTCGGCCTGGTAGACGGGCGATCCGAGGTGCAGCGTCAGCAGGCCGCCCGGCTTCAGGCAGCGCTGGCACATCCGGAAGAACTCTTCCGAGTACAGGTGGAACGCCGGCGTGTCCGGGTCCGTCAGGTCGAGCACGATCATGTCGAAGCGCTCGGTGGTCGACTTCACGTACTCGTAGCCGTCACCGATGCGGATCTCCAGGCGCGGATCGTCGAGCGCCCCCTTGTGGATGGCGCCGAGGTACTTGCGCGAAATGTCGATGACGACCGGATCGAGTTCCGCCATCACGATGCGCTTGACGCTCGGATGCTTGAACAGCTCCTCTGACGAGCCGCCGTCGCCACCGCCGATCACGAGGATCGATTCCGGATTCGGATGCGCGAGCGCCGCCGGGTGCGTCATGCACTCGTGATAGAAGAACTCGTCGCCTTCGGACGTCATCAGGCGCCCGTCGAGGCGGAACAGTCGGCCGAACTGGTGCGTGTCGAACACCTCGATGCGCTGGTAGGCGATCTCGATCTCGGCCAGCTTCTCCTTGATCGGTGAAGCCGTAGCCGGAATGCGCGTTGAGCCAGTCGAAGCTCAGCTGCGACCGGGCGCTGTCCGTCGGCAGCCACCGTCACGGGCTGCTTCGGCCGTCGCGCCGGCAACGTCACCGCGCGTGATGCGGTTGACGACCTGGTTCTGCGGCCGGAAGGCGACCAGTCAAGCGTGTCGAACAGCTGTTCGGCCTTGGCGGTGTTGTCTTCGGTGAAGTTGCAGACGTAGACGTCGAGCGTCACGCCGCGGCGCTCGGGCCAGGTGTGGATCGCGAGGTGCGATTCGGCGAGCAGGATCGTGCCCGGTGATGCCGCCCGGCTGGCCGTTCCAGTCCGGAAAGACATGCCACTTCTCGTCGACGATGGTGAGTTTGGCGTCGAGCGTGGCCTTGCGGCACAGCGTCGACAGTGTTTCGAGATCCGTGAGAGTGGCTGCGCTGCAGCCGCATTCGAACAGATCGCCAGTCAGGTGAAGGCCTTGCATCTTCGTCCCCCAGCAGGTCCGCCCTTATCGACCTGAATCGCGACTCGCGTCGCAACCCCACGATCCGGGACCCACGCGCTGTGGCGCGGCACGCGAGTCCTTGCAGCTTGCGCTGCACCTGCTGGCTATGGCGGGAATGCTGCCTAACGGCACGTTGCCTGCGTTCGACGCATTGCCGCGATACTGCCTGCGGCAGTCGGGTTCGAACTCTGGCGCCCGTTGCGTCCTTTCTGTTTCCGGATCGAATTTGGAAAAGCCGCGCATAGTATAGGAAATCTGCGCGTCTCAAATAGTTGCGCCTCTCCCAAGGTCAAGTTTGGAGCGACTGCTCCAGCCGGATGTGTCGCGGTCAACGAGTTGCCGCGTGACGGTGCGGCGGAGCCGGTCAGCCGGCGCTGCGTTTGCTAAAATCGCGCGCTTTCCACGGCAAAACCGGACTCTCCGGCGGCTGCGCGAACCGCAAGCACCTGACTTGCCGCAGCGCCGCCGAAGCCTCTCCGGATTGCCCCTTCTTCGAGACGCGCGACGATGAACGACGCCTCAACCCTCCGCGCGGTCCCGGCGTCGACGCGTGCCGACATGGCCAACGCGATTCGCGCGCTGGCCATGGACGCGGTGCAGAAGGCCAACTCCGGCCATCCGGGCATGCCGATGGGCATGGCGGAGATTGCGGTGGCACTCTGGGGCGGGCATCTTTCGCACAATCCGGCGAATCCGCACTGGCTGAATCGTGACCGCTTCGTGCTCTCCAACGGGCACGGCTCGATGCTGCAGTACGCGCTGCTGCACCTGACCGGTTACGCACTGCCGATCGAGGAAATCGAGCGCTTCCGTCAGCTCGGCAGCCGCACGCCCGGTCACCCGGAGCACGGCCTGACGCCGGGCATCGAGACGACGACCGGTCCTCTCGGCCAGGGATTCGCCAATGCGGTCGGCATGGCGCTCGCCGAGAAGCTGCTCGCCGCCGAATTCAATCGACCCGGCTACGCCGTCGTCGACCACCGCACCTATGTCTTCGTCGGCGACGGCTGCCTGATGGAAGGCATCTCGCACGAAGTCGCCTCGCTGGCGGGCACCTGGCAGCTCGAACAAGCTGATCGCGATCTACGACGACAACGGCATTTCGATCGATGGCCGTGTCAGGGCTGGTTCAACGACGACACCCGCGGCCGCTTCGCGGCCTACGGCTGGAATGTCATCGGTCCGGTCGACGGCCACGACGTCGATGCCGTCGACGCCGCGATTGCCGCCGCGCAAGACCGAAGCGAGGCGACCGACGCTGATCATTGCGCGGACCGTGATCGGCAAGGGCTCGCCGGGCCGCGCGGGCAGCGAGAAGGCGCACGGCGAAGCGCTCGGCGAGGCGGAGATCGCGGCCACGCGCAGCGCGATCGGCTGGCCGCACGCGCCGTTCGTCGTGCCGGCGGCGATCCATGCTGCCTGGGACGCGCGCGCCCGCGGGCAGCAGCGCGAAGCCGCCTGGAACCAGCGCGTTCGAGGCCTATGCGCGCAAGTTTCCCGCGCGAAGCCGCGGAACTGCAGCGTCGCGCCGCCGGCGACCTGCCCGCCGACGTACGCGGCGACGCTGCGTTCGCGCGCTCGACGCGGCCGCGGCCAAGCGCGAAACCGTCGCGACGCGCAAGGCGTCGCAGCTGGCGCTCGACGCGCTCGCGCCGGCATTGCCGGAACTGCTCGGCGGCTCGGCCGACCTCACCGGCAGCAACCTGACGAAGTGGAGCGCCGCCAAGCCGCTGCGTGCCGACGCGCTCGACGGCCGCCACATCAACTACGGCGTGCGCGAGTTCGGCATGAGCGCGATCGCCAACGGCATTGCGCTGCATGGCGGTTTCATTCCGTTCGTCGGCACCTTCCTGGTCTTTTCCGACTACGCGCGCAACGCCGTGCGCATGTCGGCACTGATGAAGCAGCGCGTCGATTTACGTGTTCACGCACGACTCGATCGGACTCGGCGAAGACGGACCGACGCACCAGGCCGTCGAGCACGCGGCGAGCCTGCGCCTGATCCCGCATCTCGATGTCTGGCGGCCCGCCGATACGGTCGAGACGCTGGTGGCCTGGGCCGCCGTCGATCGAGCGCCGCGACGGCCCGAGCGCGCTGCTGCTGTCGCGCCAGAACGTGGCTTTTGTGGCGGGTCCGCGCGACGTCGCGGCGATCCGGCGCGGCGCCTACGTGCTGTCGGAGGCGCCGGCGGTGGCGTCAGCGCGCGCGCGCGGTGCTGATCGCCACCGGCTCGGAACTGCCGCTCGCCGTCGAGGCGCAGAAGGTGCTGGCGGCTGCCGGCGTGCCGGTGCGGGTCGTGTCGATGCCGTCGACGACGGTGTTCGACCGGCAGAGCGTCGAGTACAAGGCGAGCGTGCTGCCCGCCGGCGTGCCGCGCATCGCCATCGAGGCCGGAGTCACGGACTTCTGGTGGAAGTACGTGCGCGCCGAAGGCGCGGTGATCGGAGTCGACCGCTTCGGCGAGTCCGCGCCTGCCGGCGCGCTGTTCAAGCATTTCGGTTTCACGGTCGACAATGTCGTCGCCACCGTGAACGCAGTCATCGCTGAGGGGAAGAAGAAGTGACCATCAAAGTTGCCATCAACGGCTACGGCCGCATCGGCCGCAACATCCTGCGTGCGCACTACGAAGGTGGCAAGAAGCACGACATCCAGATCGTCGCGATCAACGATCTCGGCGATCCGAAGACCAATGCGCACCTGACCAAGTACGACACGGCGCACGGCACGTTCCCGGGGACGGTAGCGGTCGACGGCGATTCGATGGTCGTCAACGGTGATCGCATCAAGGTGCTCGCCAATCGCAATCCGGCCGAACTGCCGTGGGCCGCGCTCGGCGTCGATGTCGTGCTCGAGTGCACCGGTTTCTTCACGACCAAGGAGAAGGCCTCGGCGCACCTGAAGGGCGGCGCGAAGAAGGTCATCATCTCCGCGCCCGGTGGCAAGGACGTCGATGCCACGATCGTGTACGGCGTCAACCACGGCGTGCTGAAGGCCGCGCATACCGTGATCTCGAACGCGTCGTGCACGACCAACTGCCTGGCGCCGCTGGTCAAGCCGCTGCACGAGAAGATCGGACTGGTGAACGGCCTGATGACGACGGTGCACGCGTATACCAACGACCAGGTGCTGACCGACGTCTATCACGAGGACCTGCGCCGCGCGCGCGCCGCCGCCCACAACATGATCCCGACCAAGACCGGCGCGGCCGCGGCCGTCGGCCTGGTGCTGCCGGAACTGAACGGCAAGCTCGACGGCTTTGCGATCCGCGTGCCGACGATCAACGTGTCGATCGTCGACCTGTCGTTCATCGCCGCGCGCGACACGACGGTCGACGAGGTCAACGGCATCATGAAGGCCGCGGCCGCGGGCGAGACTGAAGGGCGTGCTCGGCTACAACACCGATCCGCTGGTTTCCAGCGACTTCAACCACGACGCGCGTTCGTCGATCTTCGACGCCACGCTGACGAAGGTCTCCGGCCGTCTCGTCAAGGTCATCGAGCTGGTACGACAACGAGTGGGGATTCTCGCAACCGGATGCTCGACACGACCGTCGCGCTGATGGCGGCGAGGTAGCCGGCGCAGCGTCCGAGGCGGGGTCCGGCGCTGCACGCATCGGGGCTGCAACGCCCCGCTAGGTCGTTTGGCCGAGTCTGCGGAAACAGTTCCGGACGCCCTGCCTGCAGTAATCTCGATGCGGCACTGCTCGCGCGTTAACGGTCATACGTCGCGCGAAGCTGATCGTCGTTACCTGCGCGGAGCGGCGCTTTCGTACCGCTTTTTCGGCCGTCCATCGGCCGTCAGCTGCCCTGCCAGCATCCGGATTTCGCGGCCGGAGCCGACGACTCGGCAACCCGTTACAGGAGTCGCATTCCGGTGATGCGTCCACGTTCACATTGTCCTTGTCGTTCCATCGCGGTCGCGATCGCGACCGGCATGGCCGGCCTCGGAGCGCGTACTCCACGGGGTTGATGACGCAGAAGCAGGCCGCGCTGCAGGGGCTGATCGCCACGCGCAAGACTGCCCGAGCAGACGGTCGACAAGCTGATCGTGCGCCTGCGAACGGCAAGTCCGAAGTCCAGGGCGAGCGCAATGTCGGCAGATCGCGTGCGCAGACGCTGTCGAAGTCCGCCGGCATCGGCATGAAGTCGCTGCGCTCCATGGCCGGCGGCTCGCACCTGATGCAGCTCGACGGCCCGATGTCGGTGGCCGAAGCGCGCGCGGTGGCGGCGCGCCTGGCGCAGGATCCGGCGAGTCGAATATGCCGAGCCGAATATCCGATTCAGGAAGCTCGCGATGCCGAACGAGCCGCGCTTCACGCAGTGGCAGTGGAACCTGTTCGCACCGACCAGCAGCTATACCGGCTCGACCGGCGCGTCAACGGTGACCGCGACCGCAGCGGGCGGCGCCAACCTGCCGCCCGCGTGGGACTTGACGACGGGCTCGAACGATGTCATCGTCGCCGTCATCGACACCGGCATCGCCAACCACACCGACCTGAACGGAGTCGCCGGCGGCGCGACCTACACCCCCGCGGGCCGCTTTCTGCCGGGCTACGACTTCATCTCGAGCGATAACGGCACGACGCTGCCGGCGAACTTCGTCGCCAATGACGGCAATGGCCGCGATGCCGGATCCGTCGGATCCGGGCGACTGGATCACCGCGCCGACAAGACGCAACTATCCGGACGACTGTGACGATCGGCGAGACGGCGCCCTACACGGCATTGGACAGCAGCTGGCACGGCACGCACATGGCGGGCATCGTCGCGGCGACCGCCAACAATGCGGTCGGCATCGCGGGCATTGGCTGGAATGTGCGCGTGCGTGCCGATCCGCGCGCTGGGCAAGTGCGGCGGCGATCTGTCGGACATCGCCGAAGCGATCCGCTGGGCGCGCCGGACTGCCGGTGCAACGGCGTGCCGGCCAATCCGAATCCGGCGCAGGTGATCAGCCTGAGCCTCGGCGGCGGAGACACGTGCAGCTCCGGAGATGCAGAACGCCGTGAATGCCGCGATCGGCGACGGGCGCCGTCGTGGTCGCGGCCACCGGCAACGACGGCAACATCGGCCTGATCGCGCCGGCCAACTGCAACGGCGTCATCGCCGTCACCGCGCACACGATCAACGGCGAGAACGCCGATTACGCGAACATCGCCAGCACGACGACGCCGAAGGCCGAGATGCTGAGCGCGCCCGGCGGCGGCCCGCCGACACTGTTGGGCGCGGACGGCCCGACCGACAATCCGAACTGGGACGGCTACTACATCTACTCGAGCGTGCTGTTCGGGCCGACCTCGCCGACCAGCAGCAACGCGTCAGCGGCAGCAGTGGGTCCGGCCTATGCGGGCTTCGTCGGCACCAGTCCGGCGACGCCGCATGTGGCGGGCGTTGCGGCGCTGCTGAAGTCGTTCGTGCCCGATGCGACGCCGGCGCAGATCCGTTCCTACCTCGCTGACGCAACGTGCGCGCCGTACCCGGCCGGCAGCGTCTGCGCCACCGGCGGCACGTTCGCCGGTCAATGCGGCACGGGACTGCTCGACGCCGAAAAGGCACTGACGCGCGGCGGGTCCGCTGGCCGCGTTCCGGCGTCCGTTGCGGGCACCGACCAGGTGGTTGCTCCGGGAGCGACCGTCACGCTGAACGGCACGGCGAGCAAGGCCTACTGCGGCAAGACGATCACCGTCGTACCAGTGGACGCAGACTGGTGGCACGCCGACGGTCACGCTCGCCACACCGAACGCGGCAATGTCGACGACATTCACCGCGCCGGCGACCGGTTCGCTGACGTTCCGGCTGCGCGTCACCGACAGCAGCGCGAAGGTCGGTGACGACTGCGTGGTCGTGCGCGTCAACAGCGCGCCGACGCTGGCGGCGGCGCCTGCCGAGCCAGAGTGCGACGGTCGGCAGCGTCGTCTCGTTCACGGTTACGGCGAGCGATGTCGATGGCGATGCGCTGACGTACGTCGCCGACGACCGGTTCGACGGTGCCGCTGACTGCGCTTGGCACCGACCGGGCAGTTCACCTGGAACACGAACGGGCTACAGCGCGGGCACCTATCAGCTGACGTACTTCGCGACCGACGGACTGGCGCAGAGCGCGACGCAGACCGTCACGATCACGCTGACCAGCGGCCGTGCCGCTGTCCCGCCGGCATCCGGCGGCGGCGGTGGTGGCGGCGCGTTACCGTGGCTGCAACTGCTTCTGCTCGGCGCGCTTCTTGTCGCGCCGACGATCCGCCAGCGCGAAGCGCTAGTCCGAGCACCGAACCGCAGGCCGCGCCGATCAGGTGCGCCTGCGGCACGACCGCAGCGCCGAGCCAGTCGGCGTAGCGGCAACGCGTCGCCGCGCCGGCTGCTCCAGCGCGACCTTGATCCAGCCGCCGACGAACAGTGCCGCCGGCAGCCACAGCGTGCGCGCAGCGTCCGCGGCCGCGCGCTGACGAGCCACGTTGGCTGCGCCGGCGAAAAACAGCGCGTGCAGCACGCCCGACAGTCCGCGATACCACGCGATCCCCGGATCGAGCCACGCCAGTCCCGCGCTGATCACCAGTGCCGATGACGACCAGCACGAACGCCTGACGTCGCGCGCTCAGATCCGGCGCGAACAGTCGTGCGACGATGAGCAGCGCCAGCGGCATTGATCGCGGCATGTGGCCAGTTCAGGTGAACCAGGTGACCGCGTCAGCAGCGCCACGGTTCGGTGCGCGAGCAGCGCGCGCCGGTATTCGAGCGCGTCGGCGACACCGAAGGCCTGCAGCAGCAGGACCAGCACGGCAATGCGCGAGGGCGCAGCGCTCAGCCGTCGAGAACGAGAACGTCGCGCATGAGGCCTTTCGTCTGTCAACGGCTCGTATAATGCCGAACTCGCTTGCGCTGCGCGTCGCCCGTCTGTGCAGCGCGTCCTGCGTGGCCACCAAGAACAATTCCGCAGCCCTCCATGCGCGTCCATACCCTCGAAGAACTTGCCCGCAGCGGGCAGCTTGCCGGCCGGCGTGTGTTCATCCGCTCCGATCTCAACGTGCCGTTCGACGATGCCGGCAACATCACCGAGGACACGCGCATCCGTGCGTCGGTGCCGGCGATCCGCATGGCGCTCGATGCCGGCGCCGCGGTCATGGTGACGTCGCACCTCGGCCGGCCGACCGAGGGTGAACTGAAGCCGGAGGATTCGCTGGCGCCGGTGGCGCAGCGACTCGGCGAGTTGCTCGGGCCGACCGGTGCCGCTGCTGGCCAATTGGGTCGACGGTGTCACGGTCGCGCCGGGCGAAGTCGTGCTGCTCGAAAACTGCCGCGTGAATCGCGGGCGAGAAGAAGAACAGCGACGAACTGGCGCGCAAGATCGCCGCGCTGGCCGACGTCTACGTCAACGACGCGTTCGGCACCGCGCATCGGGCCGAGGCGACGACGCACGGCGTCGCCAAGTTCGCGCCGATCGCCTGTGCCGGCCCGCTGCTGGCGGCCGAGATCGAGGCCCTGGGCAAGGCGCTCGGCAATCCCAAGCGGCCGCTGGCCGCGATCGTGGCGGGCTCCAAGGTCTCGACCAAGCTCACGCTGCTCAACAATCTGGCGCAGAAGGTCGATCGACTGATCGTCGGCGGCGGCATCGCCAACACGTTCCTGCTGGCCGAAGGCTTTCCGATCGGCAAGTCGCTGGCCGAGCCCGACCTCGTGCCGGAGTGCAAGAAGGTGCTGGCCACGCTGGCGGCCAAGGGCGCAACGCTGCCGCTGCCGATCGACGTCGTCGTGGCGAAGGAGTTCTCCGCCACGGCGCCGGCCACCGTCCGCCGCGCCGACGACGTGCATGCCGACGAGATGATCCTCGACATCGGTCCGCAAAGCGCGCTGCGCGCTGTCGCACGTGCTGCGCGATGCCGGCACGATCATCTGGAACGGACCGGTCGGCGTGTTCGAGTTCGACGCGTTTGCCGACGGCACGCACCAGATGGCACTGGCGATCGCCGAAGCGACCGCCAACGGCGCGTTTTCGATCGCCGGCGGCGGCGATACGCTGGCGGCGATCGCCCGCTACGGCATCGGCGATCGCATCAGCTACATCTCGACCGGTGGCGGCGCGTTCCTCGAGTTCCTCGAAGGCAAGACGCTGCCGGCGATCGAAGTGCTGCAGTCGCGCGCCGCGGCATGACGGCCAAGCCGATCAGGAGAGTCATCGTTGAGCCGCTTCGCCGTCGCCGGACTGGATCACGTGCACGTCTACGTGCGTGACCGCGGCGCGGCGGCGCGCTGGTACGGCACGGTGCTCGGACTGCGGCGCGACCGCCGGTTTGCCGCGTGGGCGCGCGAGGTCGGTGGTCCGCTGACGCTGACGGCCGCCGACGGCGTGACGCCACGTCGCGCTGTTCGAGGACGACCGCCGCGCCGGCCACGGCACCACGGTCGCGCTGCGCACCGACGGTGAGGGCTTCGTCGCCTTCTCGCGGCGCGCCGCGCGGCTGCCGCTTTACGACAAGCGCCGCCGGCCGGCACCGCCGCGGCTTGCAGGATCACGACCAGTCGCTGTCGCTGTACTTCAACGATCCCGACGGCAACCCGATCGAACTGACCACCTACGACGCCGCACTCGCGCGGCCTCGGCTGCACGGACGCTGAGACCATGCCACGCAGCACGAAGATTGTCGCCACGCTCGGCCCGGCCTCGAGCGATCCGCTGGTGCTCGAGCGGATGCTCGCCGCCGGCGTCGATGTCGTGCGCTTCAACTTCTCGCACGGTTCGGCCGGACGATCACCTGCAGCGCGCCGCGCACGTGCGCGAGGCCGCCGCGCGCATCGGCCGCGACGTGGCGATCATGGCCGACCTGCAGGGTCCGAAGGTGCGGGTCGGCAAGTTCGAAAACGGGCGTGTGACGTTGGAGGCCGGCGCCGCCGTTCGTGCTCGACGCGAATGCCGAACGCGGCAACGAAGACGCGCGTCGGCCTCGACTACAAGGACCTGCCGAAGGACGTCCGCGCCGGCGACACGCTGCTGCTCAACGACGGCCTGATCGTGCTCGACGTCGAGCGCGTCGAAGGCAGCGAGATCCATACGACGGTCCGGATCGGCGGCGAGCTGTCGGACAACAAGGGCATCAACAAGCAGGGCGGCGGGCTCTCGGCGCCGGCGCTGACCGGCAAGGACGTGCGCGACATCGAAACCGCGATGCAGTGCGGCGCCGACTACGTGGCGGTGTCGTTCGTGAAGAACCGCACCGATGTCGAGATGGCGCGCCAGCTCGCGACGATCGCCGGCGAGAAGCACGGCGTGAAGCCGCAGATCA
Organism: uncultured beta proteobacterium; assembly: GCA_963724365.1. Classification (GTDB taxonomy): domain Bacteria; phylum Pseudomonadota; class Gammaproteobacteria; order Burkholderiales; family Burkholderiaceae_F; genus JALORV01. The sequence goes on from CAVRUR010000014.1 coordinate 157,301, forward strand.
TCGCGAAGATCGAGCGCGCCGAGGCGATTCCGCTGCTGAAGGAGATCCTCGAGGCGTCCGACGGCATCATGGTCGCGCGCGGCGACCTCGCGGTCGAGGTCGGCAACGCCGCGGTGCCGGCGCTGCAGAAGCGCATGATCAAGATGGCGCGCGCGGCCAACAAGCTGGCGATCACGGCCACGCAGATGATGGAGTCGATGATCGTCAACGCGGTGCCGACGCGCGCGGAAGTCAGCGACGTGGCCAACGCCGTGCTCGACGGCACCGACGCCGTCATGCTGTCGGCCGAGACGGCGGCCGGCAAGTACCCGGTCGAGGTCGTCGAGGCGATGGCGAGCATCGTCGAGGAGGCCGACCGCTCGGAGACGGTCGAACTCGACCTGCAGTTCCTCAACCAGACCTTCACGCGGGTCGACCAGTCGATCGCCTACGGCGCGCTGTTCACCGCGTTCCACCTGCGCTGCGCGGCGATCTGCGCGCTGACCGAGTCGGGCTCGACCACGCTGTGGATGAGCCGGCACGACGTCGACATCCCGATCTATGCGCTGACGCCGAGTGCGGCGACCGCGCGTCGGCTGGCGCTGTACCGCAACGTGCGGCCGCTGCACTTCGCGGCCGGCGCGGATCGCGATGCCGCGCTGGCCGGTGCCGAGCGGCTGTTGCTCGACAAGGGCGTGGTCAAGCGCGGCGACCTGATCGTGCTGACGGTCGGGGAGCCGATGGGCCAGGCCGGCGGGACCAACACGCTCAAGATCGTCCGCGTCGGCGAGCACGCCTGACGTTCGGCAGGCCGCAGAGCCGTGGCCGGACTTCGCTGGCGGCCGCGGTGTCCGGACTCATGCCGATCGGTCGCAGGCCGCGCCGACCTCGCCTGAGAATCTGCAATTCACCGGTTCAATCCTCAGGAGAGTCAGATGGCGTTGGTGTCGATGCGTCAGTTGCTGGATCACGCGGCCGAAAACGGCTACGGCGTGCCTGCGTTCAACGTCAACAATCTCGAACAGGTGCAGGCCATCATGGAGGCCGCCCACGAGGTCAATGCGCCCGTCATCATGCAGGCCTCGGCCGGTGCGCGGAAGTACGCCGGCGAGAACTTCCTCAAGCACCTGATCCAGGCCGCGGTCGAGAGCTATCCGCAGCTGCCGGTCGCGATGCACCAGGATCATGGCCAGTCGCCGGCCGTGTGCGAAGGGGCGATCAAGCTGGGCTTCTCGTCGGTGATGATGGACGGGTCGCTGCGCGAGGACGGCAAGACGATCGCCGACTACGACTACAACTGGCAGGTGACGCAAGAAGGTCGTCGACATGGCGCACGCCATCGGCGTCAGCGTCGAGGGCGAACTCGGCTGCCTCGGTTCACTCGAGACGATGAAGGGCGACAAGGAAGACGGCCACGGCACCGAGTCGACGATGACGCGCGAGCAGTTGCTGACCGATCCCGACCAGGCCGCCGATTTCGTCAAGAAGACGCAGCTCGACGCGCTGGCGATCGCGATCGGCACCAGCCACGGCGCCTACAAGTTCACGCGCAAGCCGACCGGCGACATCCTGGCGATCGAGCGCATCAAGCAGATCCACAAGCGCATTCCGAACACGCACCTGGTGATGCACGGCTCGTCGAGCGTGCCGCAGAACCTGCTGGAAGAGATCCGCAAGTACGGCGGCCAGATGAAGGAAACCTACGGCGTGCCGGTCGAGGAGATCCAGGAGGCGATCAAGCACGGCGTGCGCAAGATCAACATCGACACCGACATCCGGCTGGCGATGACGGCGGCGATCCGCAAGTTCCTGCACGAGAACCCCGGCCACTTCGACCCGCGCGACTACCTGAAGCCCGCGCGCGCCGCGGCCAAGGCGATCTGCAAGGAGCGCTACCTGCAGTTCGGCTGCGAAGGGCAGGGCGGCAGGATCCAGCCGGTGCCGCTGCAGACCGTCGCGCACAAGTACCAGACCGGCGAACTGAGCCAGCACGTGCACTGAGCAGCACGGTTCGCCGGCAGACGAAAGCGGCGCCTCGACGGCGCCGCTTTCATTTGGTGTCCGACGGATCGTGCTGCTCCGTCGAACGCGGGAAGTCGACAGTGAGCTCGACTTGCCCAGGATCAAGCCGCGAGCGGGTCCCTAGGTACTTGTGCGGGTCGACGTCGTCGTGAGGCCGGGCGGATCATGCGATACGGGCGCATCAGACGCCCGACGATCCACAACGAGGAGACAGACATGACGACGAACTCGCGTCGTTGCCCGATCTGCAAGTCGGAAACGGCTCCGGCCCGGCTGACGTCGCTCAGCGGGGAGGATGCACCGCTCGCGGTGACGGTGAAGGGAATGCCCGTGCTCGAGTGCACGCAGGGCCATCGCCTGTTTCGCGCTGGCTGACTTCCCGCTGCTGCTGCTCGATCACCTGCTCGAGCAGGATGAGCCGAAGTTTCCGGTCAGCCAGGCCAAGGGACTGGTGTTCAAGCACTACAGCTGCTCGGAGTGCGGCACCGAACTCGGTGCAAACGACGATCGGCCGCACACGTTCCATGTCGACGTCGAACTGCCCGAGTTGCCGTCGTTCGGCGTCGACCTGAACTTGCCGGTCAGCCACTGCAGCCACTGCGGCCGCGACCAGCTGCATTCGCTCAAGGAACTGAAGAGCCACACCCCGGCCGCGCTGGCACACGCGTTCAAGGCGGCGCAGCTGGCGGCGGCGTAGCGCGCGGTCCTCGTGTACGCGACGCGGCTACGCGCGTCGCACGTGCGCTCGGACCGGTAACGGCAGATCGGTCGGCTGCGCTTCGGAGCGGCCGAGCGCTCCGCCGAAGGACAACGGCACGGCACCCCACCCGGCGCTCGCACCGGAGACGGCTGCGATTTCTTCATCGCCCTCCCCGCCAGGCGGGGAGGGTGAGGGAGGGGTGCCAACCTCCTCCCGCGCGGCGGCGAGGTCGGGTGGGTGCCGCGCAGTTGACGTTCGGCGGAGCGCGCGGCCGCTCCGGAGCGCAGCCGACAAATCAGTCTTGAGCGGCTGCACGCAGTGCAGCCGTACCGCGACGAGTGCACGTGCGATCGGCGCAGCGGTCGCGTACACGAGCGACGCCTCGGTTACATGCTTCCCCGCAACCCCAGCCGATCGATCGTCGCCTTCTCGGCCTCGAAGGTCTGGCGCGCGAACTTCGTGTACTCCTCGGGGCCCATGTAGATCACCGGCTGGTCGTAGCGTTCGAGCATGCCGAGCACCTTCGGGTCGTCGAGCGCCTTCTTGAAGGCGTCGTGCAGCACCTTGACGGTCGCCGCATCCATGCCGGCGGGGCCGGCGATGCCGAACGGCGAGTCGGAGATCGTGTCGTAGCCCAGTTCGTTCAGCGTCGGCACGTCGGGCCAGCGCTTGGTGCGCTTGCGAGCCGAAGGTTGCCAGCAGACGCAGCTTGCCGGCTTCGACCTGCGGCGCAAATCCGGTCGAATCGCTGACCGACATCAGGTGCCCACCGAGGACCGCCGCCATCAGTTCGGCGCTGCCCTTGTACGGCACGTGCGTCAGCTTGATGCCGGCCTTCTGCGAGAACTCTTCCATCGCCAGATGCGGTGTCGTGCCGGTGCCGGTCGAGCCGTAGTCGATCTTGCCCGGGTTCTTCTTCGCGTCGTCGACGTACTCCTTCAGCGTCTTCCACGGTGCACTGGCGGGCACGACCAGGCCGAAGGTGTAGCCGGTCAGGTTGATGATGTAGGTGAAGTCCTTCAGCGGATCGAGCTGCGGTGCCTTCTGCATGTGCGGAATGCGGAAGACGCCGAGCGGAATCTGCGACAGCGTGTAGCCGTCGGGCTTCGCGGTCTTCAGTGCCAGCGGCGCGATCGTGCCGCCGCCCCCCGGCTTGTTCTCGACGACGACGGCCTGCTTCAGTTCGCGCGCCGCGACTTCGGCAAACGCCCGCATCACCTGGTCGGTCGGGCCACCGGCCGGAAAGGCGCAGAGCAGCGTGATCGAGTGCGAGGGAAAGGCCTGCGCGCGCAGCGCGCCGTGCGGAAGCACGAGCGCGGCGCCACCGGCCAGCAACGCGGTGCGACGGTCCATCGGTGTCTCCTCGAATCGTTATGCGATCGAGTATAGGCACCGACTGCCGGCGCGGACCAGTGCCCGCAGGGAAACGATCAGCCGAGCGTGACGCGGGTCTCGACGCGGCCGGCGCGCTCGTGCCAGGCCGTGAGCCTGACCTCGGTGCCGGCCTTGCCGTGCACGACCCAGTCGACGTGCGCGCGGTCGGCGGTCACGTTCTTGTTGGGCCAGAACGAGATGCCGGTGTGCAGGTAGGCCCAGCCTTCGAGTTCGCCGAGTTCCTCGCGCGCCTTGCCGCTGACGAGCCGCGCGCCGGCCGGCAAGTTCGATCTCGGCCAGCACGCCGCGCAGCAGGTTGCGCTTGACCGCCATCTTGCTGACATAGCTCGGCAGCCAGCCGGTGTTCTGCACGATGAGGCGCACGCGCCAGGTGTCGGCGCCGGCCGGCGTGACCTCGAACCTCGCGCACGTCGAGCTTCGGCGAAATCAGCGTCTGCCACAGCAGCCACTTCGGGAAGCGCGCGATCTCTTTCTCGCGCAGCGCCGGCGGCGGATTCGTGAACACCGCCATGCGGTTCCAGCCGCCGATTTCGACCTTGCCCAGCTGCGGATGATCGAACGGCGTCCAGTCGAGGTGCCCGGATTGGCGGAATCCGCCGGCGCGATGCGCTGCGCCCACTCGAACACCTTGAGATCGTCCTCGATCGGGTGGTCGCGGAACCAGTGGATCCACTCCTTGTTGTCGATGCCGGCTTCCTTCTTCGGATTCCAGATCTCGATCGTCCAGATGTACATGCCGAGGTGCTCGTAGATCCAGTCGAACGCGCCGCTGATGAACTCGCCGGGGTAGTACTGGAACTCGTGCCAGATCGAGATCGCCGGATAGCCGGTCAGCTCCTCGCCTTTCTTGCCCACCGCCTGGTAGGTCCAGAGATCCTCGGCCGGCAGCTTGTCGTCGGGCGCATGACCGAACGGACGCAGCAGCACGCCGGAGAACGTGTGGATGCTGGTGCCGCCGCAGATGTTCGGGATGGTTGACAAAGAAGTCGACGACCGCGCGCACCTCGGGCTCGGAGGTCGGGTACGGGCCGGCGCCGAGCTGCTCGAACTCCTGCCGCCAGTTCGACGGGAAGTTGCGGTTGAGGTCGAGGCCCTGCGCGTTGCCGGTCACGCCGGCGATGCCGATCGAGGTGCCGTCATAGTCCTCGATGCGGCCTTCGGGCAGCAGGCGGTAGTACTCGCCGCCGGGCGCATCGAGCGGATCGCGCCGCACCAGCAGTTTTGGCTCCTGCGGGTGCTTCTTCCACGGCCCGTTGGGATCGGCGATGCGCATCTGCAGGATGCGGCCGTCGCCGTCGAGGTCCTCGGCAATCAGCCCCTCGACCGGCTCTTCGTCGAACGGATAGCGGCGCGTCGACGAGCGCACGTACTTCGGCCGGTCGGCCATCGCCCACTCGGCGCCGTCGGGATTGATGCGCGGGCAGACGTAGAGCGTGCGCGTATCGAGCGCGCGGCGGATCTCGGGATCGGTGTCCTTGCCCTTCATCAGCCAGTCGGTGAAGTACAGGCACGCGCTCGACGCCGTCAGTTCGACCGAGTGGATGTTGCCGTCGACCCAGTACGCGGGCTTGTCGATCGCCTTGCCCGGTCGCCGTGTTGGTGATCGTCAGCAGCGGGATCGCCCGACCCTCGTGGCTGGTACCGATCGTTTCCAGCGCGATGTACTGCGGATGCTCCGCGACAAAGGCGCGCAGCAGCGCCATCAGGTCGTCGTAGCGGTAGAAGCGTGAGTAGTCGATGGCGGGCATGGCGCGAGCGGGGCGGGCGAAGAGTGCGCGCGATGATACGCGGCTGTCATGCTTGCCCGTTCAACCCCGCTCAACGCCGTCCGCACCGTATCATCCGCGCGCCATGTCAAATCGAATCTCGCCGCTGCGAAGCCGGAGTCGACGCCGCCGACAGTCGAACGCTGAAGGGCAAGCGCGGACTGCAGCGCCTGCTGAATGCGACGCGCTATTCGCTCGACGGACTGCGTGCCGCCTGGGAGCACGAGAGACGCGTTCCGGCAGGAGGTCTGCATCGCGGCCGTGCTCGATTCCCGTGGCGCTGCTGCTGCCGGTCAGCGTCGATCGAGAAGATCCTGCTGGTCGGCGTCGTCGTGCTGGTGCTGATCGTGGAACTGCTGAACACCGGAATCGAGGCGGCCGTCGATCGCGACAGTTTCGAGATTGATCCACTTGGCAAGCGCGCCAAGGACTTCGGCAGCGCCGCTGTCATGCTCGCATTGCTGCTTGCGGGCGGGACGTGGCTCGCCATCCTGGCCACGCGCTTCCTCTGACCTGCCCGTGCGCGCGGCAGGGGCCTGCGCGCGCCGCTACACTTCGCGCCGGGAGGAATACGTCCAATGACATCCGGGCTGCTGCATTCGACCATCCGCTCGCTGCCGCTGGTGTACCGCGGCAAGGTGCGCGACAGCTACGCGGTCGGCGACGACAAGCTGCTGCTGGTCACGTCGGACCGTCTGTCGGCGTTCGACGTCGTGATGAACCAGCCGATCCCGGACAAGGGACGCGTGCTCAATGCGATGTCGAACTTCTGGTTCGAGAAGCTCGCGCACATCGTGCCGAATCACCTGACCGGCATCGACGCCGGAAAGCGTCGTGGCCGCCGACGAACGTGACCAGGTGCGCGGCCGCGCGGTCGTGGCGCTGCGGCTCAAGCCGATCCCGGTCGAGGCGGTCGTGCGCGGCTACCTGATCGGTTCGGGCTGGAAGGACTACCAGAAGACCGGCGAAGTCTGCGGCATCGAGCTGCCGCGCGGGCCTGCAGATGGCGAGCCGCCTGCCGGAGCCGATCTTCACGCCGGCCACCAAGGCCGAGCTCGGCGCGCACGACGAGAACATCAGCTTCGATGCGGCCAAGTCGATCGATCGGCGCCGAACTGGCATTCAAGGTGCAGACGGTCTCGCTGACGCTGTACCGTGCGGCGGCCGAGTACGCACTGACACGCGGCATCATCATCGCCGACACCAAGTTCGAATTCGGCACCGACGCCGACGGCCAGCTGCGGCTGATGGACGAAGTGCTGACCGCCGACTCGTCGCGCTTCTGGCCGGCCGATGAGTACGAGGAGGGCATGTCGCCGCCGTCGTTCGACAAGCAGTTCGTGCGCGACTGGCTCGAGCGCGCAGCACTGGAACAAGTCGCCGCCGCCGCCCGATCTGCCGGCCGACATCGTCGAGAAGACGGCCGCGAAGTACCGCGAGGCGTTGAAGCGCCTGACCGGAAAGTCGCTCGACTGATTCCCTACAATGCGTGCCTTCGCGAGCCGCTGAGGCTCGCATCGAAGTAGCCAGCGCCAACTCCGCGACATCCAATGAACAGCCACGGTCATCCGGCGCCGCTCGTCGGCGTCGTCATGGGCTCCAACTCCGACTGGGACGTCATGCAGCACGCGTGCGAGGTGCTGAAGGAGTTCGGCGTCCGCTTCGAGGCACGCGTCGTGTCCGCGCACCGCACGCCCGACGACATGTTCGCCTATGCCGACGAGGCGCGCGCCCGCGGCCTGAAGGCGATCATCGCCGGCGCCGGCGGCGCCGCGCACCTGCCGGGCATGATCGCCTCGAAGACCGTGATCCCGGTGCTCGGTGTGCCGATTCCGTCCAAGTACCTGCGCGGCGAGGACTCGCTGCTGTCGATCGTGCAGATGCCGCGCGGCGTGCCGGTGGCGACCTTCGCGATCGGCGAGGCCGGCGCCGCGAACGCCGGCCTGTTCGCGGTCGCGATGCTGGCGACCGAGGATGCCGCACTCGCGATGACGCTCGCGCAGTACCGCGCCACGCAGACCGAGAAGGCGCGCAACATGACGCTGCCGCTGTAGCGGCGCGCGGCGCGGTCGATCGCGCCGTGCGTCGTCCTGCACATCCCGTGACCTGCCGCCATCGACGTCCACACCGATCGCCCCGGCAGCCTGGCTCGGACTGCTCGGCGGCGGCCAGCTCGGCCGCATGTTCTGCATGGCGGCGCAGTCGCTCGGCTACAAGGTCTGCGTGCTCGATCCGGGCCGCGACAGCCCGGCCGGCGCCGTCGCCGACGATCACCTCTGTGCCGACTACCTCGACGAAGTCCGCGCTGGCGGAACTCGCGCGCCGCTGCCGCGCGGCGACGACCGAGTTCGAAAACGTTCCCGCCGCGGCACTCGCGTTCCTCGCGCAGCACTGCGCCGTCAGCCCCGACGCGGCCAGCGTGGCGATCGCGCAGGACCGCATCAGCGAGAAGCGCTTCCTCGCGGCGAGCGGCATCGAGGTGGCGCCGCACGCGGTCATCACGCGAGCTGCGGACTTCGAGCGGCTCGACGCGCGCGCTGCTGCCCGGCATCCTGAAATCGGCGCGGCTCGGCTACGACGGCAAGGGTCAGGCGCGCGTCGCCACGGTCGCCGAGGCGCGCGCGGCGTGGCAGGCGATGGGCGCGGTGCCGTGCGTGCTCGAGCAGAAACTGACGCTGCAGCTCGAACTCTCGGTCGTCGTTGCGCGCACGCGCGACGGCGCGGTGACGACCTTTCCGGTCGCGGAGAACGAGCATCGCGGCGGCATCCTCGCCGTGTCGGTCGTGCCGGCGCGCATCGACGAGGCGCTCGCGCGGCGCGCGCGCGACGCCGCGATCGCGGTCGCGACGGCGATGGATTACGTCGGCGTGCTGTGCGTCGAGTTCTTCGTGCTCGACGACGGCCGCCTGCTCGCCAACGAGATCGCGCCGCGGCCGCACAACAGCGGTCACTACACGATCGATGCCTGTGTCAGCAGCCAGTTCGATGAACAGGCGCGCGTGCTGGCCGGCCAGCCGCTCGGCGACACGAGCCTGCTGGCACCGGCCGTGATGCTGAACGTCCTCGGCGACGTCTGGTTCGACGGCGAACGCAGGCGCGAGCCGGACTGGGCCGTCCGTGCTCGCCGTGCCCGGGCGCCAAGCTGCACCTGTACGGCAAGAGCGAGGCGCGGCGCGGCCGCAAGATGGGCCACGTGACCTGCGTCGCCGCAACGCTGCAGGAGGCGCTTGCCCGCGCCGCACAGGTCGCGCGCGTGCTCGGCATCGACGCCGTCGCGCTGACCGCGAATGGAGTCGCGGCCGGTTGATCCTGATGCGATCGCGCGCGCGGTCGACGGTGCTGAAGCGCGGTGGCCTGGTCGCGATGCCGACCGAGACGGTCTACGGCCTGGCCGCCGATGCCAGCAACGAAGCGGCGGTGCGCGCGATCTTCGCCGCCAAGGGCCGGCCCGCCGATCACCCGGTCATCGTGCACATTCCCGACGCCGCGGCGATGCACCGATGGGCGGTCGATGTTCCGGCCGCCGCCGACGCACTGGCCGCGGCCTTCTGGCCCGGCCCGCTGACGCTGGTGCTGAAGCGCGGCCCGGCAGTCTCCGACCTGATCACCGGCGGGCAGGACACGGTCGGCCTGCGCTGCCCGGCCCATCCGTGGGCGCAGGCGCTGCTGCAAGGCGTTCGGCGGTGCGAGTCGCTGCGCCGAGCGCCAATCGCTTCGGGCGCATCAGCCCGACCTCGGCGCGGCACGTGGTCGAGGACCTCGGCCTCAAGCCGGACGGGGCGGTCGACCTGGTGCTCGACGGCGGCGCCTGCCCGGTCGGCATCGAGTCGACGATCGTCGACCTGTCCGGGCCGACGCCGCGCCTGCTGCGGCCCGGTGCCGTCACGCGCGAGCAGCTCGAAGCCGTGCTCGGCGTGCCGGTCGGCGGCAGCGACGCCGGCGCACCGCGCGTTTCCGGCGCACTGGAGAAGCATTACGCGCCACGTACGCCGCTGGAACTGGTCCCGGTGGGCCGAGGTCGCCGAACGTGTGGCCGCGTCAGCGCCGCGGGCGGTGGCCGTGCTGGCGCCGGACTGGGCCGTGCGGGCCGCACCGAACCTCAGGCTGCACCTGCTGGCGGCTGACCGCCCGTCGGATTACGCCCGGACGCTGTACGACAACCTGCGCCGACTGGATGCCAGCGGCGCCGCGCGCCTGATCGTCGCCGAGCCGCCGGCAGGGCCCGGACTGGGAGGCCGTGCGGGACCGTCTCAAACGCGCATCAGCGGGCAGCGCAGCGTGAGTTCGGACGCGCGGCCGTGCGTATGATCTTCGCCCGCTCGAGGAGACGGGCGCAGTTCTGCGGACCAACAAGGGGGTAAACGCGATGTTCGACTTCAGCCGCAACGCGGCACGCTACTTTCGCGGCCATCGCCGCAACGCTGTTCCTGATTTCCTGCGGCGGCAGAGACGACACACCGGCACCGCCGCCGTTTGGATCGACGACTCTCGTCATCGGCGCCAGCGTGCAGCGACAACGGCAATCAGTGCCGGCGCAGCCGTGCCGAGTGCTTGCCGACGCCGCCGGCCTATCAAGCAGCTCGACTCCAACGGCACCGCTTTGGGTCACGACTGTCGCCGCGCGCTACGGCGCCACGGTGCAATCCGTCGCTGAAGGGTGGCACCAATTTCGCCTATCGCCGACGCGACGTACCGGCGTCGTTCCGAGCGCGGACCGGCGCCTCCGCCGGCACATTGCTCCGAACATGGTGCAGCAGACCGAGACCCTGCTGTCCGCGAACGGATTCAGCAGTCAATCCGCAGAGCCTCGTCATCGTCGACGGCGTCGGCGTTTGGCAACAACGTCGCAGGCTGCAATCGCGCTTGTTCTGGCGAATCCGGCGAATGCAACGACGATCGCCACCGCCACGGTGACCGCGGCGGTGACCGATGTCGTGGGGATTCTGAATCGCTTCTACGCGGCTGGCGCACGCAACATCCTCTTGCTCAATTCGGCGGACGTCGGCACGACGCCCGCGGCCATCGCCACTCGGCAATCCGCTGGTCACCGCGCTGGCTGACCCAGATGTCGGCGGGCTTCAACGGCAACCTGGCCACGCAGGTCAACAACGTGCAGGGCGGTGTCGCCGGGACTGAACATCTACTTGGTCGACGTGTTCGGCGCTTGCAGAACCAGGTCGCGGCAAATCCGTCGGCGTTCGGCTTCGCCAACGTGACGCAGCCCTGCTTCGTCCAGGCCACGGCGACGACGACCGCAGATCCTGTGCTCTACGGACGCCGCGGTTCAGAACACTTTCTTGTTCTGGGATCCGTTCCATCCGACTTACGCGACCGGGCAGCTTCTGGCCCAGCGCGCGATCACGGCGATCGGTCGCTGAAGTCGAGCCTGCGTGCGAAGAAACGGCGCCTCCGGGCGCCGTTTTCATTTCAGCCGCGAGCGCGACTTCGTCGCGAGGAGCTGAAGACGGCAGCCAGCGCCGGCGTCGATCGCGGTTGCGGCGCGATGCGGCACGAAGGCATCCGTCAGTCGCGCGTGCAGCCGTCGATCGCACCGTGCCGCGGTACAGCGCCTCGATCGCCTCGATGACCGCCTGCGGCTGGTCGCGCTGCGGCGCGTGGCCGCAGTCGGCGAGCTTGAGCAGGCGGCACGGCGAGCGCACGCCGGCGGCGATGCGGTCGAGCTGTTCCATCGTCGCGTACTGGTCGTCGTACGCCCTGGATCGCGAGCACCGGGCAGCGGATCTTCGGCAGTTCGGCCTCGATGTTCCACAGGCGGAACGCGGGGTCGAGCCAGCCGTCGTTCCAGCCGAAGAACGCGCCGTCCGGGATCGTCATGCACGCGCGCCAGCGGTGCGCGCAGCTTGCCGTGCTTCCACGCCTCGCGCGCCGCGCGGATGCCGGCGATCGTCACGTCCTCGACGAACACGTGCGGCGCCATGATCGCGATCGCGCGCGGCGCATGGCGCGCGGCGTAGCAGCAGCGCGATCGAGCCGCCGTCGCTGTGGCCGACCAGCAGCGGCGCGGCGATGCCGAGTTGCTCGCAGCAGCGCCGGCAGCACGTCCCAGGCTTCGCGGTGCAGGTAGTCGGTGCCGCGCGGCCGGCCCAGCGGCGTCGAGCGCCCGTAGCCGCGGCGCGAGTAGACGAGCCCGGGCGCGTCGAGCCGGTCGCAGAGCGTGCGCGGAAAGTCGCGCCAGCCGGCGACCGAGCCCAGCCCTTCGTGCAGGAACACCAGCGGCAGCCGAGTGCGCTCGGGCGCGATGCGCAGGACTTCGAGCCGCTCGCCCGCGACCTCGGCCCAGCCGATGCTCATGCCTGCGGATCGTGCTCAGGCGGTGCTGGCCTCGGTCGGCGCCAGGCGCGCCTGAAGTTGCGCGCCTTGAACGCCAGCATGATCTTCAGGATGCCGATCGGCGACAGCCCAGGTGGCGATCGCCCAGACGAAGCCCAGCAGGCCCGCGGCGGGCTGCGCGATCAGCAGCAGGCCGAACAGCACCGATACGCCGCCCATCAGCCACAGCAGCCATTCGCGCTCGATTTCGGCGCGCAGCTTGATGCCGGCCCAGATCATCAGCACGCCGGCCGCGATGGCGTAGGCGGAGATCAGCAGCAGCAGGGCGCCCGCGCCACGGTGCCCGGCGACAGCAGCCCGATGGCGCCGGCCACGACGCCGAGCAGGCCGAGCAGCAGCCACAGCCACCAGTGGCTGGCCGTCGCGCGGTTCCTGATGGCGCTGACGATCGTGACGATGCCGTCGACGAAGACGGTGGCGGCGAAGAAGACCGCGAGGATGAACAGCGTCAGCCCCGGCCACATGAAGGCGAGCACGCCAAAGATCACGGACGCGATACCGCCGATCAGCAACGCCCACCACGCCTGCTTCAGCAGTGCCTGCATCGCTTGCCTCCCTGACCATGTTCTTTGGCTGACCGGAGTCGTGGCGGCCGGAGACGTGAGCGAGCCTACCAACGCTGGCCGGCGCTGCCAATCGGCGCACCGTGCGCCGCACGACGGCCGTCTTCAGGCGATGGCGACGGCGAGCTTGCCGCGCGCGTCGCCGCTGCGCGGATTCGGCCAGTGCGGCGATCGCCTGCTCGAACGGGATAGGTCCGCGTCAGGCGCACCGCGCAGTCGACCTTCCGCGACCAGCGCCAGCACCTGCGCGATCTGCGCCGCGTTCGGTTCGAGCCGCAGCGTATGGCGGCGTATGCGGCGAAACGCGGTTGAGCAGCGGATCGAAGATCACGCCCGGGAATGACGGCAGCGTGACGGCGACGTGGCCGCCGCCGGCATCAGCACCGGCAGCGCGGCCGCGTCGAGCTTGCTCGCGCAGTCGATGACCGCATCGAACGGTCCGAGCCAGATCGACGGCGGCGACGCGTGAGTCGACCTGCGCGTCGGGCTGCAGCGATCGCAGGAACGCCTGGCTGCGCGCGCTGCCCGTCGCCACGACGGTGGCGCCGCGATCGCGCAGCATCGGCACGACGAAGCTGCCGACACCGCCCGCGGCACCGTGGACCAGCACGCGCTGTCCGGCTGCACGTCGATCATCGATGCACAGCTGCAGCGCCGACAGCCCGGCCACCGGCATGACGGCGGCGACGTCGAGATCGACGCTCGTCGCGGGACACGCACGCACTGCGATGCCGGTACGCAGACCTGCTCGGCCAGCGCGCGCGGTGGCTCGGAAAAGGGATTGAGCCAGCGCGGCGACGCGATCGCCCGCACGCGGAACTCGCTCACCTTCGCGCCGACGCGCAGCACTTCGCCGGAGAACTCGGCGCCGACGCCGCACGGCGGTCGGCTTTTCGCCATCAGCCTGAACTGGCCTTCGACCAGCTTCCAGTCGAGCGGGTTGATGCCGACAAAGCGTGTGCGCACCACGACGTCATGGTCGCCCGGCGTGCGGAGCCGGCATGTCCTCGATGCGCAGGACATCGCCGATCGGCCCGAACGCCGAGTAGCGCAGCGCGCGCATGCGCGCCAGGCGTCAGAAGAACGCCTGGATGCCGGTCTGCGCGCGCCCCAGGATCAGCGCATGGATGTCGTGGGTGCCTTCGTAGGTGTTGACGACCTCGAGGTTGAGCATGTGGCGCACGACGCCGAACTCGTCGCTGATGCCGTTGCCGCCGAGCATGTCGCGCGCCACGCGCGCGACGTCGAGCGCCTTGCCGCAGGAATTGCGCTTCATGATGCTGGTGATCTCGACCGCGGCCGTGCCTTCGTCCTTCATGCGGCCGAGCCGCAGGCAGCCCTGCAGCGCCAGCGTGATCTCGGTCTGCATGTCGGCGAGCTTCTTCTGCACCAGCTGGTTGGCCGCGAGCGGTCGGTCGAACTGCTTGCGGTCGAGCACGTACTGGCGCGCGGTGTGCCAGCAGGATTCGGCCGCACCCAGTGCGCCCCAGGCGATGCCGTAGCGCGCGGAGTTCAGGCAGGCGAACGGTCCCTTCAGCCCCTGCACGTTCGGCAGTTCGTTTTCCGCCGGGACGAACACGTCGTCCATCACGATCTCGCCGGTGATCGAGGCGCGCAGCCCCATCTTGCCGTGTATCGCCGGCGCGGTCAGCCCCTTCATGCCCTTCTCGAGGATGTAGCCGCGGATGACGCCGCCGTCGTCCTTGGCCCAGACGACGAAGACGTCGGCAATCGGCGAGTTGCTGATCCACATCTTCGAGCCGGTCAGGCGGAAGCCGCCGTCGGCGCGCTTCGCCCGCGTCGCCATGCTGCCGGGATCGGAGCCGTGGTTGGGTTCGGTCAGGCCGAAGCAGCCGATCCATTCGCCGCTGGCGAGCTTCGGCAGGTACTTGCGGCGCTGCGCCTCGGAGCCGAACTCGTAGATCGGCAGCATCACCAGCGAACTCTGCACGCTCATCATCGAGCGGTAGCCGGAATCGACGCGCTCGATCTCGCGCGCGATCAGGCCGTAGCAGACGTAATTGAGGCCCGCACCGCCGTACTCCGCGGGCAGCGTGTTGCCGAGCAGGCCGAGCTCGCCCATCTCGCGGAAGATCGCGGGGTCGCTCTTCTCGTGGCGGAACGCCTCGAGAATGCGCGGCGCCAGCTTGTCCTGCGCGTAGGCGCGCGCGGCATCGCGCACCATGCGCTCGTCGTCGGTGAGCTGCTGCTCGAGCAGCAGCGGGTCGTCCCATTGGAACGAGGCCTTCTGGCGATGCGGAGCGTTCAGGCGCGTTCATGGAGGTTCCTTTCCGGGTGAACGGAAATTCTAGTAGGGGTCGGACTCGGTGCCGAACAGGCCGAGTAAGGCCGTCACTGACCGCGTCCGTTTAATGAATTGCGCAGGTCGATCATCGCGCCCTGATTGACGTTGATCCAGCCCTGTCCCGGACGGTTCAGGTCCGCGATCAGCATGACGACCAGCGAGAAACTTACCGCGACGATGACCATCACGGGACTGCGAACAGTTCCGGCCACGCCACCGTGGTAACCCATTCCCGCGAAAGAGAGGATGGTCAGCAGAATCAGCACGGCGTCCATTGCGCGCGGGATACGGCTGCGCTCGCGCAACATCACGCGCTCGGCATTGAGGCTGATGACCCGGTTCGCCGAATCGACGAAGAGTGCAACGGTTGCCACATCCCGCGCCTTGTCCCCAACGCTCGCGACTTGCGCCCAGAGCTGGTCGAGCAGTGCCGTGGCCGACTGGAGGTTCCGAACTTCGGGGACACCTGTCCACTGCAGCCGCTCGTCGACATACTGACGCAGGATGCGGCGGACTTCGTCGCGGTTCGGCTCCGGGATGAACGCGGTTTGCAAGTAAGTTGTGCGAATCGCATTCACCTCTTCGAGCAATGCGATCTTGCGGGCGTTGAAGCTGTCCTCGGCGATGCTGAAGGTGATCGCCAGCAGAAAGGCCAGCAGGCCTAGCGTCGCACCCACCATCGCTCCGACCGGCGCCTCCTTTTCTTGCTTGCCGACTTCCCGTTGCTGCACGATCCGGCCGCGCCGATAACCGAACTCGATCGAAATCAGAACGATCAGCAGAACCAGGAGAAAGAGGCCCCAGATCGGGAGTGCGTCGAGGAGGTGTTGCATCGTGTGCGAACGTGCTGGCAGTGACGGGATTCCACGCCCTGAGTCTGGACCTGAAGCAGGCGATGTTACGCCGCGTCTTCGTCCCACTCGGCAAAAGGGCGCGCGGCCTAGAGGTCCGTGCGCACCTTCCACAGCTCCGGGAACAGCACCACCTCGAGCATCTTGCGCAGGTAGCCGACACCACTGGTGCCGCCGGTGCCGGGCTTGAAGCCGATGATGCGCTCCACCGTGCTCACATGCCGGAAGCGCCACAACCGGAAGGCGTCCTCGAGGTCGACCAGTTCCTCGGCGAGTTCGTACAGCTCCCAGTGTTCGCGCGGCGCACGGTAGATCGCGAGCCAGGCGGCCTCGACGCTCGGGTCGCTGGCATGCCGCTGTGTCAGGTCGCGTTCGATCAACGCGGGGTCGATGGCGAAGCCGCGACGCGCGAGCAGGCGGATCGACTCGTCGTACAGCGACGGTGCGGCGAAGGCCGTCTCGAGCCGACGCTTCAGGTCGGGACGATCGTCATGCGGCTGCAGCATCGCGCCGTTCTTGTTGCCGAGCAGGAACTCGATCTCGCGGTACTGCCACGACTGGAACCCGGAACTCGTGCCCAGGTGCGGGCGGATCGCGCTGTACTCGCTCGGCGTCATCGTGCGCGAGCACGTCCCAGGCGTGCACCAGCTGTTCCATGATGCGCGAGACGCGCGCCAGCATCTTGAATGCGGGCGGCAGGTCCGAGGCCGCGATCGCGGACCGAGCGGTGCGCAGCTCGTGCAGCGCCAGCTTCATCCACAGTTCGCTGGTCTGGTGCTGCACGATGAACAGCAGCTCGTTCGGGTCGGACGAGCGCGGATGCTGTGCGTCGAGAATCGCATCGAGCGCCAGGTAGTCGCCGTAGCGCATCGCCGGGGGATCGGCAGGTGAGCTCATGTGACTGTGGCCCGGTCTTGAAAGCGCTCGGCGCGCCATGCGTCGGTTCGCAGTACATCGGCCAGGGCCCGCGCTGCGTCGAACACGTCGATGTGGCGCACGTACAGTGGCGCGAAGCCGAAGCGCAGGACGTCGGGCGCGCGAAAGTCGCCGATGACACCGCGCTCGATCAGCGCCTGCATGACGGCGTAGGCGTCGGCATGCGCGAAGCACACCTGGCTGCCGCGCCGCTCGGCCGCGCGCGGAGTCGCAAGCGTCACGCCATCGCACTCGCGCTCGACAAGTGCAATGAAGGTCTCGGTCAGCGCGACGGACTTGGCCCGCAACGTGTCCATCCCTGCGGCCAACACGGTGTCGACGCCGGCATCGAGTGCGGCCAGCGCGATGATCGACGGGGTGCCGACGGCGAAGCGATCGATCGTCGCGGCCGGTGCGTAGTCGGTGACGAACTCGAACGGCGTGCGGTGCCCGAACCAGCCGGCCAGAGGCTGCGCATACGTCGCACCGGCCAGGGCCTCGAGGTGGCGCTCCGCTGCGTACACGAAGGCTGGTGCACCCGGTCCGCCGTTGAGGTACTTGTAGCCGCACCCTACGGCGAAGTCCGCCTGCGCCGCGGTCAGGTCGACCGGCACGGCCCCGGCCGAATGGGCAAGGTCCCACACGACCAGTGCGCCGGCCTCATGCGCCCGGCGCGTGAGCGCGGCAAGATCGTGCATGGCGCCGGACTTGAAGTTCACCTGAGTCAGGAACACGACCGCCACCGTTTCGTCGATCGCGCCGTGCACCTCGTCGGCATCGACCAGCCGGAGTTCATGGCGATCGCCGAGCAGTTGCGTGAGTCCTTGCGCCACGTAGAGGTCGGTCGGAAAGTTTCCTCGTTCGGACAGGATCATGCGGCGTTCGGCGAGCGACACCTGCGGTCGTGCCGCCTGCAGGTGCAGCGCCGCCGCCAGCACCTTGAAGAGATTGATCGAGGTCGAGTCGGCGCAGATGACCTCGTGCGCCTTCGCGCCGATCAGTCGCGCGATCTTGGCGCCGACGCGGCGCGGCAGGTCGGTCCATCGCGCCGTGTTCCAGGAGCGGATCAATCCTTCGCCCCATTCGCGCTCGACGACCTCGCGCACCCGGGCACTGGTCGACAGCGGCAAGGCGCCGAGCGAGTTGCCGTCGAGATAGATCACGCCGTCCGGCAGGGAGAAGGCGCGCCGATGCGCCGCGAGCGGATCGGCGGCGTCGCGGGCCAGCGCGTCATCCCGGGTCACGCCGGCAACTCCCTGCAGCACAGCGCGTACCGGGCTCGCGTCGCAGCCGGCGATCTTCAGCGGCAGGGCGATCAGTTCGTAGTCGCCGGCCGGAACGTCGTCGAGCACGATGCCTTCCAGGATGGCCATGCCGTGGGTGCGAACGCGCTGGTGGCTGTCGAGCGATTTGCTGTCGGCGGGGTCGAGCGACGGGGTGTCGATACCGATGAGGCGCACGCCGCGCGCATGCAATGCATCGATGGTCGCGGGCGCGAGCGCTGAGAACCGCGGGTCCCAGGCCTGCAGCGGGGCCTGCCGGTACGTGCGGATCAGCACGCGCTCGGGCGTGTCGGCGAGTTGTCCGAGCAGATGCTGCGGTTCGATGAGCGGCCCGACGTCGATGGCATGCATGACGCGGCAGGGTCCGAGGTATATCTCGATCGGCACCTCGGCCATGGCGGCACCGTCCGGGGCATAGTGCAGCGGGGCGTCGGTGTGCGCCCCGGTGTGGGGCGACAGTGTGATCTCGGAGACGTTGACGGGGCAAAGTTCGTCGATCGTCCAGGTCCAGCGTTGTGCAAAGGGCGTGTCGCCGGGGAACACCGGAACGCCAGGCCCGATCGTCGGCGAGATGTCCCAGAGTCGCGGCATGGCGCGATTCTAGTGGCGCGATTCCGCGGCGGGCAGTTGCCGAGACGGTCAAAAGCGTCAGGAGCTGCCCTGTGACGACGAAGCAGGCCGTCGTGACCGGACCGTGCCGGTGGCGAGTGCCGTGCCGGCCAGGATGATCGCGCACCCGATCAGCATCGTCTGCGTGACGGTCTCTCCAAGGAAGATTCCGCCCCACAGCATCGCAAAGGCCGGAATGAGGTAGGTCACGGTCATCGCAGTGGCTGGGCCGACCCGAGCAATCAGCCGGAAATACAGGATGTAGGCGATGCCCGTGCACAGCACGCCGAGCGCGGTCGCGGCGGCCCAGTCGATCGCGGCGGGTGGCGCAGCGGGCCAGGTGGCGACGGCGAACGGCAACAGCAGGAGCGCAGCGGCGGTCTGGCTGCCGGCGGCCACCGCCAGTGGTCGGACACCGACGAAGTTACGCTTCGCCACACTGGCCGAGACGCCATAGGACAACGTCGCAATCAGCGCCGCGATGATGGCCCAGCCGCTGCTGTCTCCGCCGAACCCGGCCTTTGCGCCCGAGAGCCACAGCACTCCTGCGAAACCGATCCCCATGCCGATCCACTGCAGGAGAGTCAGCCGCTCGCGCAGCCATACCCAGGCGACCAGTGCTGTGAACAGCGGCGCGGTGGCATTCAGGATCGATGCCAGGCCGGCCGTGATCGACAGGACCGCCCAGGCGAACAGTGCGAAAGGTATCGCCGTGTTGACCGCGCCGAGCAGCACGAACCGCGCCGGCGCTGCCCGCAGTTCCGAGAAATCCCCGCGCAGCGCCAGCAGCGGCAGCAGCATCAGCGCCGCGATCGCCACGCGCAGTTCGGCCAGAGCGAACGCGCCAAAGGCGGGCACCGCCATGCGGGTGAAGAGAAAACTCGCGCCCCAGAGTGCGGCGAGCAGGACTAGATCGGCGAGGTCGCGGCGTTTCATGACGGCATTGTCGACGCGCCGGAATCGTCGGGCCATCCGCTTCTTGCGGTCAATCCGGCATTCGACGCTCCTGGGTCGCGCCGGCTCGGCCGGTTCAGCGCCACGGCGTTCGCAACGCAGGCGGCAGCGGCTCTTCGACCGCACTGGCGAAGTAGCGGCCGTCATGAAACACCAGCGGCGTGCCGCCCGGTGCATCGAAGTGCATCACCTCGCCGACCAGGATGAGGTGATCTCCCTCGGGATGCCGGCTGCGATTGTGCGCAATCAGCGTGGCGACGCAACCGTGCAGCAATGGCATGTCATGCGGCCCGTTGTGCCAGTCGGCCGGACCGAAACGATCCGCACCGTGCGTGGCGAAGCGCCGCGCCACCTCGAGTTGGTCGCCGGCGAGCACATTGACCGCGTAATGCGAGCACGACTCGAACGCGGCCAGCGAGTGCGCCTTGTACGCCAGGCTCCACAGCACCAGCGGTGGTTCGAGTGACACCGAGTTGAAGGAATTGACGGTCAGGCCCACCGGTGCCCCATGGGCGTCACGCGTGGTGACGACCGTGACCCCGGTGGCAAACTGGGCAAGCGCCCGGCGGTAATCCTTGTCATGGGCTTTCGCCTGCATGCACCGATTCTACGTGCCGGGCGTGCACCGACGCGCCGAACGCTATGATCCCCGCTGCAGAAATCGGACCGGCTAAGCAGGCGTCGCCAGCAGGTTCAACAAAGTCACAGAACGACGTTCAATCCGGAGGACATGATGAAGGCATTGCGGGGACTCTTTGCCGTGATTCTGGCCAGCCTGCTGGCCGGCTGCGGCTACAACACGATCCAGCAGAAGGACGAGGCCGTGAAATCGGCGTGGGCCGAAGTGCTCAGCCAGTATCAACGCCGCGCCGACCTGATTCCCAATATCGTCAGCACGGTCAAGGGCGAGGCCGACTTCGAGAAGACCACACTGCAGAACGTGATCGAGGCGCGTGCCAAGGCGACCGCCATCCAGGCTACGCCCGAGCTCGTCAACAATCCTGAGGCGTTTGCGAAATTCACGCAGGCGCAGGGTGAATTGAGTTCGGCACTGTCCCGGTTGCTGGTGACGGTCGAGAACTATCCCAACCTCAAGGCCAATGCCGGTTTCCAGGAATTGCGCACGCAGCTCGAAGGCACGGAAAACCGCATCGGCATAGCGCGCAATCGCTACATCAAATCGGTCGAGGACTTCAACACCTTCGTGCGACAGTTGCCGCAGAGCCTCACCGCGATGGTGTTCGGCTACAAGCCCAAGCCGCAGTTCGCCGTGGAAAACGAATCGGCCATCAGCAAGCCTCCGACCGTCGACTTCGGCACGCCGAAGAAGTAGCGACGGAACGGCACTGCACCGGGCAGGCTCCATGCCGTTGATGAAGCGGGTGGCCGCGCCGCTCGCGGCGCTGGCGTTCGCACTGATCGCCGCGGTCGCGGGCGCGCAGCAGGGGCCGGCGCCGCTCCCGAAGGGAGTCTTCCCCGGGGCCGAGCCGAGCGCGGCGCCCACGGCCGCCCCTGCCCCGGCGCCGCGAGCCGAACCGCCGGCAACCGGCGGACCGGCGGGGCGCGACCTCGCGCGTGATCCCCTCGGTCGGGTCGCCATCCCTCCGGCGGCGCCCGTTACGGACCTGGCCGGCGTGCTCACGCCCGCTGCGCAGCAGGCCCTGCGCAGCAAGCTGATCGAGTTCGAGCGCGCGCGTGGCTCGCAGATTGCCGTCATTGTCGTTCCGACGACGCAGCCAGAACCGATTGCGGATTTCACGAACCGCGTCGGTGATGCCTGGAAGATCGGGCGCAAGGGCGTCGGCGATGGCGTACTGATCGCCCTGGCGGTCCAGGATCGCAAGGTCTGGATCAGCGTGGCGCGTGCGCTAGAAGGAGCGATACCGGACGTCGTGGCGTCGCGCATCACGCGCGAACTCATGGGTCCGTCATTTGCGAAGGGCGACTTTGCCGGCGGCATCAATGCCGGTGTCGATGCCGTGATGAAGCGCATCGAAGGCGAAGCACTGCCGACCCCGGCTGGCATCCCGCGTCACAAGGTGGACGCAGGCGAGGACCTGATGGCCGCGCTCGTACCGCTGATCATTTTCGGCGCCATCGTGGCGGGACTGCTGCGGCGCGCGTTTGGCACGCCCGGTGCTGCAGTCACCAGTATGGGTGTCGGTGCGCTCGCGGGAGTCCTGCTGACGTCGCTCGTCATGGGCGCCATCGCGGCCGTGGCGGTGTTTGTGTTTTCTGGCTTCCTGGGTGGGGGAAGCGGCGGCGGGCGGGTGCTGGGCGGGCGACGCCGTGGGCCAATCATCATTCCCGGAGGCTGGTCCGGCGGAGGCGGCTGGGGCGGAGGCGGCGGCGGGGGCGGAGGCTGGAGCTCCGGTGGCGGAGGCGACTTTGCTGGTGGTGGCGGCGGCAGCAGCTGGTAGGACCATGGAACTCGGACGAACCCTGCGGCACTTGTTGACCACTCCGGGCGCGGTGCGCCGCGCGTTTCCGGAGGAGGCGCTGGTGCGCATCCGCGCAGTGATTGCGGCGAGCGAGGCCGCGCACAGCGGCGAGATCCGCTTCGCGGTCGAGGCCGCGCTGCCGTGGAGCTACCTGCGGCGCGATGCGCCGGCGCGCGAACGTGCTCAGATGATCTTCTCGAAACTGCGTGTCTGGGACACCGCCCACAATAACGGCGTACTGATTTATGTCGAGTTGGCCGACCACCAGATCGAGATCGTTGCGGACCGCGGCATCGGGACTCATGTGACCGCTCAGGAATGGACCCACATTGCAGCTTCGATGCGCGAGCGGTTTCGCTCAAGGGCGTTCGAGGCCGGTGCCATCGAAGGCGTGCAGGCCGTCGGCGCGTTGCTGGCGCGGCATTACCCGCTGGCCGATGGCGAGCGCAATCCCAATGAACTGCCCGACCATCCTGCTGTTCTCTAGCTTAAGCAGGCTTTAGCGGAATCAGGCCCCACTTGAATGTCTTCGAGCCCGACGGCCTGTGGGATGCGGTGCGTGAGCGCCTTGCACGGCCCGGCGCACTCGGCTGGCTGGCGTTGATCCCCGTCGTCGGTGCGTTTGCCGTCGCAATCGCCGCCGAAACCGGAGTGCGTGTATTCAATACTGAATGGCATCCCGTGTTCGGGTATTCGGCGCGACCGGACGTAGACGGATCCCGGTTTCGTGCGCTCTGGGTCGCCCTTGCCCTGGCCCCGTATCTGCAGGGCGTCGTCGGTGCGCTCCTGCTCCCGATGTATGGTCGCCCCCGTCAGTGGCGAGCGGCCATTGCGGTCGCGGTGGTCGGCACTGTGCCGTTGTATCTCGCCGGCCTGACCATGGTCTGGCTGCCGGGAATCATCCTGGTGCTGGGGGTGTTTTTCGTCAGCTTCGTCTGGTGGGTCAATGGCGCAAGAGAACTGCTCGACGTGCCGCATTCCGAGACCACGGAGTTCGTGACCATCACGCTGATTGGATCGACTACGGCGGTGTTGCTGATCACGACGGCCCTGCCCGTCTGACGCGCGACGACGCGGCAGGGTCGATGCCCGTAAGCTCGTGGCCATTGTCGCGACCAATAGACTGGCCGTCACCTCCGGCGGTGTCTAACTTAAATCGAAACAAGGGAGTCGAACCCATGTCGATCCAGCATCCCCTCGCAGCGGCCCCCCGACCCGGCAACCAGTTTGCGACGCTTGGCGGCGGCTGCTTCTGGTGCCTGGAAGCGGTGTTCGAGGAAGTCGAAGGCGTCGTCGATGTCGAGTCCGGCTACACCGGGGGCAGCGTGGAGCAGCCGACCTATCGCCAGGTGTGCGAAGGAACCACCGGTCACGCGGAGGTCGTGCGCATCGAATTCGATCCTACGGGTATCTCCTACCGCGAGGTGCTCGAAATCTTCTTCGCGATCCACGACCCGACCACGCTGTATCGCCAGGGCAACGACGTCGGCACGCAGTACCGGTCGGCCATCTACCTTCACTCAGCCGAACAGCGTAGCGTGGCCGAGGACGTCATCCGCGAGGCGCAGGCCCACTATCGAGACCGGATCGTGACCGAAGTTGCCGATGCAGGACCCTACTGGCGAGCCGAGGTCTATCACCAGGAGTACTTCCGCCACAATCCGGAGCAGGGCTACTGCGCCGTCGTCGTTGCGCCCAAGGTGGCGAAGTTCAGGAAGACCTTCGCGGCAAAACGCCGGAATTCGGCTGGGGATTAGCCGCAATCCGCGATGTCGCAGTGCGATGGTGCCGCTACCATCGCACGGTCGTCATCGGGGAGGATGTGCATGCGGTCCAAGAAACTGTTTGTTGCGGTCTGTGCCGCATTGTTCGTCGGTGCTGTTTCAGCGAAAGACGTTGGCAAGCCTGCCCCCGCATTTGATCTGCCGGCGGCCGGTGCGCAGAAAGTCAGACTGGCCGACCTCAAGGGTCGCGTCGTGCTGGTCGACTTCTGGGCCTCATGGTGTGCGCCGTGCAAGCAGTCGTTCCCGTGGATGAACGAGATGCAGGCCAAGTATGGGCCGAAGGGTCTGACGATCATCGGCATCAACGTCGACAAGAAGCGCGAAGACGCCGACAAGTTTCTCGCAGGCACGCCGGCGAAGTTCACGGTGGCCTATGACTCCGCCGGCAAGGTCGCGGAGTCGTACCAGCCCCAGGGCATGCCTACTTCGTTCCTGATCGGTGCCGATGGCGTGGTGCGTGCCATGCATGTCGGATTCCGAGAAGGCGACCGCGAGAAGCTCGAAGCCGAACTGGCCGCCGCGGTATCGGCCGCCGCGCGCAAGTGAGGACACGATGACGAAGCGCTTGTTGATCACGATCGCTGTGGCCGTGCTGGTGACCGGCTGCGAGTCGATGCCGAAGGTGCAGCCCTGGCAGAAGGGCAATCTCGCCAAACACGAAATGGCGTTCGACCCGGACGCGCTCGAGACGCGCTTCGCCGACCACACCTACTTCAGCAAGGAAGGCGCGTCAGGCGGTGCCAGCGTCGGAGGCGGCGGATGCGGCTGCAACTAGACAGTATGGATACCACGCTCAAGATGCCACGACGCGGCGCGGTTCTGGCCGCGGCGCTTGCGCTGCCCGGACTGCTGCCGGGTGGGGCGCAGGCACAGGTCACAGCACCCAACGCCACATTGGTGCAGTTCAAGTACCTTTACTACAAGGACTATCAGGAGTCCGGCGACCGCATGACGGTGAAGTCGCCGGCGCTTTACCTGCTGGCGCCGATCACCGACGACTGGGTATTCGAGATCGGCGCGGTCTACGACAGCATCTCGGGTGCGTCGCCGTATTACCACACGACGCTGTCGGGGGCATCGGGCCTGGGCATCAAGGATGCACGGACCGCAGTGGATGTCACGGTCACCAAGTATTTCGCGAATCGCACTTCGGTGGCGATCCGCGCGGCCTACTCGGACGAGGACGACTACCGCTCGACCGCAGGGGCCGTGACAATCCGGCATGCAACGCCTGATCAGAACACGACATTCACCGTGGGCGGCGGGTACTCTGGCGACGAAGTTTTTCCCACCGTCGGAACCCAACCACCGCCCACGCGGCAAAAGCGGACCTATGACGCCATCGTCGGCCTGTCACAGGTGTTCTCGCCGAACGACATCGGCCAGTTCAATTTCTACTACGCGCACCAGAGCGGTTATCTGACCGACCCGTACAAGGCGTACTGGGGCATCGACAACCGCCCGGCCACGCGCGATCAGTTCGCAGGCCTGGTGCGGTGGAACCACTACTTCGATTCCGCCAATGCGACGCTGCGCATGTCGTACCGCTACTACCAGGACGACTGGGAAGTGGTGGCCAACACCGTTACCTTCGACTGGGCGCAGACGCTTCCCGATGGTTGGATCCTGACCCCCGGACTGCGCTACACGACGCAGAGCGCCGCGATTTTCTACTACGACCCGGTCTACGACCCGATACTCGGAGCGCCTTATCCGCCGGGCTACCTGAACAATCCGGGCGGCTTCTACACCTCGGACCAGCGCCTCTCGGCGTTCGGCGGCATCACGGCAGGCCTGAAGGTGTCGAAGGCCCTGCCGGCCGGTTGGCTGATCGACGCAAAAGCCGAATACCTCGAGCAGCGTGCCGACTGGCGACTGGGCGGCGAAGGCAGCCCAGGACTGGAGACCTTCAAGGCCCAGATGTATCAGGTCGGGGTCACGAAAAAGTTCTAGTCGTTGCGCCGCTCGCGTACGCGACGCGCAATGCGCGTCGCACGTGCGCTGGCGCAATTCGCTCCTCGTGTACGCGACCGCGTCGCGGTCGCACGTGCACTCGTCGCGTAAATTCAAGTAAGTCGGCTCTGCTCCGGAGCGGCCGCGCGCTCCGCCGATCCTCAAAGGCAAGGCTCCCTCCCGGGCCCTCCCTCCACGAGGGAGGGTGTGAGCGAGTTCGCGCTTGGCCGGTAGCATCGCGTCTCACACGAGACGCACGTGACGCTCGACTCCCTATACATTCGAATTCAAGGCCATGGCCTCGCGCTGCGAGGTGCGCCTGTTTGCGCCCGACGCGGAGACGGCGCGCGCCTGGTCGGATGCCGCGATCGACGAGGTGAGGCGCATCGAGATCAAGTACTCGCGCTACCGCGACGACAGCGTGACCACAGCCATCAACCGTGCGGCGGGCGGCGCGGCGGTCGCCGTCGATGCCGAGACCGCCGGGCTGCTCGACTTCGGAGCCGCCCTGCATGTACAGAGCGGTGGGCGGTTTGACCTCACCAGTGGCGTGCTGCGGCGGGTCTGGGACTTCAAGGTGCAGCAGCTGCCGACGCAGCATCAGATCGATGCGGTGCTGCCGCTGATCGGATGGTCGCAAGTCGAGTGGCACGATGGCCAGGTGCGGTTGCCGCAGCCGGGCATGGAGATCGACTTCGGCGGCATCGGCAAGGAGTACGCCGCCGACCGTGCCGGCGCGACGCTGATGGAGCAGGGCGCCGTGCATGGGCTGGTCAATCTTGGCGGCGACGTGCGCGTGATCGGACCGACGTTCGATGGCGCGCCGTGGCGCATCGCGATACAGCACCCGCGTGGCCGGCCGGGAGAAACACTGGCGCGGCTCGATGTCGCCAGCGGCGCCCTCGCGACCTCCGGCGACTACGAGCGATACATCGTTGTGGATGGCCGTCGCTATTGCCATGTGATGGATCCGCGCAGCGGCTGGCCCGTGGGCGCTTTCCAGTCGGTGTCTGTCGTCGCGCCGTTGACCATCGCGGCCGGAGCGTGTGCCACCGTGGCCATGCTGTACCCCGTCGCAGAGGCCCTGGACTTCCTCGAGGCGCAGGGAGTGCGCTATCTGGCGATCGATGCTTCCGGGCAGCGCCACACGGCGTGACCGGGCGGAGCCTCGCGGTGTGCCTGGGCGATCCCTAGGCGTGACCAGGCGGTCACGGCACCCCTAGCCGACAACCGCCTTGGCGAGTTCGATCAACGTCAGTGGCGCGCTGCCCTCGGCCTTGTTGTTGGCGATGATGAAGCTCTCCTGGCCGCTCTTGATGCGCCACGTGCATCAGGTGGACGAGGGCGCCGCGGGTTGCAATGTCCGGATCGATGAGCCGGTCGAAGGGTGCATAGCGCGTCTTGGCGTCGTCGTAGCGAAAGCCCGAGTGCAGGTTCCAGCGCACGACCAGGGGTCCCTTCAGGCGCCAGTCGTCGCCTTCGTCCGGCAGCGCGTCGAGCGCGCGCAGCGCGGCGCTCTGCCGCGCCGCCGCCGGCATGCGCGCGTGGACACCGATCGTCAGTCGGACTCCCGTCTCGCGCAGCATGCGGATGAAGCGCGGTGTCAGTAGCTCAGCGTTGCGCAGCTCGACCGCGTACAGCGGTGCAATCTCGCCGACGCGACGGGGCAGTGCATCGAGGAACGCGCCGAGCCTGTCGATGGTCGAGTGGCCTCCGTCGCCGATGGTCATCTCGCGCGGCAAGGGCGACAGCTGGAACAGCAGCGGCCCCGCGTGTGACGCGAGGCCTTCGATGGCCGGCACGATGAACTGCTCTATGGCCGCGCCCACATCGAGGAAATACGGATTGGGCTCGGCCGGGGCACCGCGTTCGCCGCGCATGAACGCGTCTGCGACCAGCGCCGGGGCCTTGACCAGGAACCGGAATCCGGCCGGTACCTGGTTCGCGTAGCGCACGAAGTCGCTGCGCGGCAACGGCTGGTAGTAGCCGCGATCGATGCCGACCAGTCGCAGCAACGGATGCTGTGCATAGGCGGCCAGGCCAACCCGTGCGAGCGCGGACTCGCTGTACGCATCGCCGTACACGATGCCCTGCCAGCCCGGAAAGCTCCACGACGACGTGCCGAGATGCACGCTCGCCGGCAACTGCCGCCCGAGCCGCACGATGGTGTCGTCGACCTCCGAGGCCCGAACGCTGGCCACCCCGCGCGTGGTCGGCGGGATCTCGTCGTCGAACAGTGAATCCGGGGGAACGGCTCGCGACTGCATGGGGTGCAGTCTACGGCGGGCTACTCCTTGCGGAGCTGTTCGATCACCGCCTCGGTATCGAGCGACAACTGCATCGCCCGCGTGGTCGGGCCCGGGCTCAGGTCGAGCGGCACGCGCAGCAGGATCATGGTTCCCGCACCGGGCACGGACTCGACTTTCAGGAAAGCTGCGATGCGACCGGCGCGGCTCTTCATGTTCAGCATGCCGCGCCCGGTGACATTGCCGGTGGCGGCCAGTCCGCGGCCGTTGTCAGTGATGCGGATCGAAAGCCACTGGGCATCGCCGTCGTGGTCGACACCGAGCGTGACGCGCACGACCCGCGCACGGCTGTGCTTGATCGCGTTGGTCAGCGCTTCCTGCACGATGCGCAGCACAGGGAGCACGCCGTTCGGATCGATGTCGACTTCCTCCGGCAGGTTGCGGGCGTCCCACTGGAGTTCCATGCCGGCCACCTTGAGGCGCGGCTCCATGCGGAAGCGCATGTTGCCCAGCGCCGCCAGCAGGTCGGAATCCTCGGCCGCCAGCGCGTCGATCGCCAGCCGCATGTCGTCGATCGATTCGCGCAGGATCTGCGCCACCTGCTCGTTGGTCATGGCGCCACGCTCGACCAGCATTAGCGACGACAGCAGTTGCGAGCCGAGGCCGTCGTGCATGTCCTGCATGATGCGCTGGCGCTCCTGTGCGCTCGCCTTGACGCGTTCGCTCTCGCGCAGGCGGTCGAAGTTGCGCTTGAGCAGTTGCTCGCGCTCGTGGATGCGCGTTTCCAGCTCGGTATTGGTTTTCTCGACGTCGGCGAGCGAGCGCACGAAGCGATCGATCAGCGCGGCGCCGAGCGCGATCACCAGCACCGGCGTGGCAATATTCAGCAGCGCGGCACTGGCGAAGGGCAGCACGCCAGTGGCGACGAGGAAGTCGTGCAGCGCTGCTGCCAGCGCGATCAGCAGCGCGGCGACAATGAAGCGCAGCATCAGCGAGTCCTCGCTGAATGCGCGGCGCGCGAGCGAGAGCACTCCGAGTGCCAGCGCACCCAGCATGATGGCCAGCCATAGCGGTCCGACGGTCAGGTCGAACGAGTCGCCCGACAGCATGTAGAGCACCGGACCCATGGACGCGAGCACCGCGATCCCGACTTCGGCGCGGCCGTGCGGCCGTCCGCTCTGGCGCCACAGGGTGATGGTCGCGAGTGCGGTAAATACCGCCGTGCCAAGGTAGAACGCCCAGCGGCTCAGCTGATACGCGTCGTTCGACAGGACTTCGAAGGTCGAATCGAGCGATCGCAGCGCCCAGAAGATCGCGATCAGCGACAGGAGCCCGAACAGGCTTTCGCTGCGACGGCGGAACCAGAGTGCGGCGAACCCGACCGCGAGCAGCACGGTCAGCAACAACGAAATCCAGCGCAGCGTGTGGCTGGCGAAAAATTCTCGCCCATAGCGCGGCTGCAATGCCGCCGTCGGTCCGACCTCGACGGCGCCGACTCCGTGCACACCGTTGCCATAGGACGTGAAGATCAGCGCCTCATTGCGGCCGGACCGCAGGAACTCCGTCGGCAGGTTGATCAGGTGCGGCCGCCGCCAGCGGATGCGCTGTGCATCGGAGTCGGTCGGCAGGTCTGCCACCATACGGCCGTTCAGGAAGATGGCGCCGCCCGTGGGCAGTCGTTGCAGCAGCAGGCCCCAGCCGTGGGTCGGCAGCTCGGGCACGTCGAAGCTCAGCCGCAGCCACAGGCCCTGGCGCGAGCCGCTCGACGACGACCAGCGCAATGGCAGCGTGTGTGCCTGCCAGACGGCGTCCGGTCCGGGCACGGTGGTGCGCTGGCCGGCGAGGAAATCGATGCCGGTGATACCGGTTGCTTCGTCCGCTGCGGCTGGCGTGAGCGTCGCCAGCGAGCACATCAAGAGCAGGATCAGCGCGCGGACCACGTGGCCCGCGTCGCAGACAGATGCGAAGTTCATGGCGAACCGGCCGCCGCGGAGTATGTCGGCGGGCGAGCGGAGGCTCAACTGCGCAACAGACCCATCTGGGTGGCTTCGTACACCGCCTCGCCGCGCGAGTGCACGGCCAGCTTGCGATAGATCTTCTTGATGTGCGCGGTGACGGTGTGCGGCGAGATGCCGAGGATTTCGCCGATCTCGTTGAAGCTCATGCCCTTGGCGAGCAGCTGCAGGATCTCGGTTTCGCGCGCCGACAGCGGATTCTGCTCCGCACCCTGCACCCGCGCCGGGGCGGTCGTGCCCATGCGATTGCGGATCGCGCGCAGTACGCTGCGTGCAACCACGGGACTCACCGGAGAGCCGCCGGCACGCAGCAGGCGGATACACGAGATGACGTCGGCCGGGGCCGAGTCCTTCAGGATGTAGCCGGTCGCGCCCGCTTCGATCGACGAAACGACGTGCTGCTCGTCGCCGAACACGGTCACGACCATGATGTCGACGTCGGGTTTCTTCTGGCTGACCTGGCGGATCAGCTCGATGCCGCTGCCATCGGGCAGGCCGAGGTCGATCAGCATGACGTCGAAGACTTCCTTGTCGACGATGGCCTGGGCCTCGCGCTTGTTGGCGGCGACGCCGACCAGCTTCATGCTGGGCTCATTCTCGACGATCTGCACGAAGCGACGCCGGAATTCCGGTTCGTCCTCGACGATGATGATCGTTATCGGCTGTTCGCTCATCCAACCCCCCAACCCTGCGAATACGCGATCATAGCCTCTGGACACCGTCGGGACATGGCCCGAGCGCCGCGGCAAATCCGGTCCATTCTCCGGCCGGCCGTGGCCGGCTTTGGTGTGAACCGGCGCTAGGGTGCCAGTCGCGCCTTCTGCCAGGCGTCGCCGCTGCGCGTATACAGCAGCCGATCGTGCAGTCGCGAGGGCCGCCCCTGCCAGAATTCCATCGTCTCGGGCCGTACCCGGTAGCCGCCCCATTGCGGCGGCCGCGCCGGATTCAGACCATGGCGCAGTCCCATTTCGGCCGCGCGCGCCAGCAGCCAGGCCTTGCTGGGGATCGGCTCGCTCTGCGGCGAGGCCCAGGCCCCGATGCGACTCGTCAGCGGGCGACTGCGGTAATACTCATCCGATTCGTCCGCGGCGATCCGTTCGACCGGGCCTTCGATCCGCACCTGGCGTTCCAGTTCGGACCAGAAGAACAGCAGCGATGCGCGCGGATTGTCGGCCAGCTCGCGGCCCTTGCGGCTGTCGTAATTGGTGAAAAAGACGAAGCCGCGGTCGTCGTAGCCCTTGAGCAGAACCATGCGCGCGGACGGGACGCCGCCGCGGTCGGCGGTGGCGAGCGTCATCGCGTTCGCCTCCCGCAATTGCGACTTGGTCACCTCGTCCCACCAGCGCGTGAACTGACGGATCGGATCCGGGTCGGCGTGCCCGTCATCGAGCGCGCCCTTCATGTAGTCGGTGCGCAGGCGTGCGATGTCGTCCATGGGCGTCATTTTAGGCAGCGTCGCCGTGGCGCCAGGTTGCGGCATCGACGCCGGCGTGTCGCGCGAGCCGCTCCAGGTGCGGATCCACGATGCCGTGCGAACGCAGGGCGCAGATCGTATTGACGAGGTATTCGAGGCTGGTGCCGTAGCGCCCAAAGCTGCCGCGTGCGAATACGTCCAGGATCTGGCCTTCAGCAAGCCGGCCGGCGTAGTTGGGCACGTCGCGCCGCACTACGAACGCGACCGCGGACACTAGCGACCCGTCTTCGAGCCGGCACTCGAGGTGCCGCGGCGCATACGAGTTGGTCATCATCTCGCGCTGCCAAAGCTGCGAGAACTGGCTGCGCACCGCGGTTGCCGGCACCCGGTACACGACACCGGTGCAAGAGCCGCCGCGGTCGAGCCCGGCCACGAGCCCCGGGCACTGGGGCGTGCCTCGGTTGATGCGGCTCCACAGGCACAGCCGCCGATGGTAGCCGTGCACTCGCGCCGCTCGACGCATGTCAAACGAAAGTTCCGGCTTCCAGATCAGGGACCCG
The DNA here is from genome assembly GCA_963724365.1 of uncultured beta proteobacterium. Lineage (GTDB taxonomy): Bacteria > Pseudomonadota > Gammaproteobacteria > Burkholderiales > Burkholderiaceae_F > JALORV01. The sequence continues at coordinate 189,407 of CAVRUR010000014.1, forward strand.
TAGCCGAAGACCCAAAGCGCGGTCGCTCCATTCCAGTCCCGCAGGAACGCTTCCAGCGAGGCTTCGAGTTCCTCGTAGCTCAGTCGTCGCGGTGCACTGTCTTCCGGATTCATCATGTCCGTCCCGGACGCGGCGATTCGAGCTTCAATCGGCCCCATGCGCTCCAGCCACCGCCCACCAGCGCGGTCGCCATCAGCCAGAAGCCGGCGGCCGCGCCGAGCACCGAGCCGAACGCGCCGATCACGAGCGGCAGTACGACGTGACTGCTGTTCATGATCGTCGTGCGCAGGCCGAGCGCTTCGCCGACGCGCCCTGTCGGTGAACGTTCGTGCAACAGTGACATCACGTTCGGCTGTGCTGATCCCAGGCCAAGCCCGAGCAGGAAGGAAACTGCCATCAATGGGGCCATCGAGTTGAACAGTGGCATCAGTCCAAAGGCTACAGCCGAAGCAACCAGCGTGAACAAAAGCACCTGCCATTCGTGATAGCGACGCGACAGCGCGGGCATGGCCAGGCGGATCACGAAAGTCGCTGCAGCGAAACTGCCGAGTACCAGGCCGATCTGCGACGCCGTCAGGCCGATGCTGGTGCCGTACACGGGAATCATGAACGACTGCAGATCCCAGGCCATCGAGATCACGCCGCTGACGATCAGCACTGCCCGCACTTCGGTGTGCCGCAGCAGTTCGAACGGATCGGATGCCTCCGACTCCCTGCCGTGCGTATCGTGCGAGGGCAGTCGCTTGCGCTGGGTCAGCAACAGCGCGAGGCTGATGGCCATCAGCACGAAGATCGCGGCAAACGTCACGCGGTGGCCGAAGGCATCGATCATGAAGCCGCTCGAGACCGGAGCGATCAGGCCGGACGTGGAAAAACCCAGTGCCAGCACCGAAAACGCGGCCGGACGCCGCGTCGGATCCGCCAGTACGCCCACCAGGTTCTGCGCAGTCATCTGCAGGTACATGAATCCGGTGCCGAGCAGCGCGGCCGCCACCAGCAGCGGGGCGACGTCCGCCACCGCATAGGGGAATGCCGCGGGCAACAGTGCTCCGCCGGTCATCAGGGCCGTGCCGAGCAGCAGCGGACGAAAGGGGCCAACCCGGTCGAGCCAGCGGCCGGCACGCACCGCCAGCAGCGCCGGCACCAGTGCAAAGAGCGCCATCAGCACACCGACCGTGAACGTCGATGCCTTGTTTGACAGTGCGTAGAGCGACAGCGTGACGCGCGCGGCTCCGAAAGCGGTGTGAGTCAGCACGACGAAGCCGATGATGCGGCCCAGGCTCAGCGTCATGTCCCGCTCGTGGCAGCGGGGCGCCACGCCACCAGTGCCACGCCCGCGCAGGTCACCGCGATGCCGACGGCCGTCAGCAGCGTCGGGCGTACGTCAAACATGGCCCACTCGAGCGCGACGGCGATGATCGGCGTCAGGTACAGCAGGCTGGTGACGCGCGTCGCCTGTCCGCGCCGCATCAGGGTGTGCAGCGCGTTGACCGCAAAAATCGAGGCCAGCACGACCAGGAACAGGATGCTGGCTATGAGAGGCCACGACCAGTCGACCGGAAAGCCCTCGACGGCGACCGCGAGTGGGGCCAGCACCAGCGCGCTGGCGATGAACTGCACCGCGCCGGCAGCGCGCAGGTCAACGGCCGGACAGAAGATGCGCTGGTACAGCGTGCCGGCCGTGATCGCCGCGAGAGCGATCGATACAGCGATCAGCGCCGGCGCTGTCAGCGCCCGCACGTCGATCTTGTGCCAGACGACGAGCGCAACCCCCAGCAGGCCGAGCGCAACGCCGAGCCATTGCGGGGGCCGCGGCCGCTCGCCGAGCAACGGCGCCGCGACCGTCGCTGTGACGAGCGGCTGCAGTGCCAGGATCAGCGCCGCGATGCCCGCCGACATGCCGAGGTATTGCGCATAGTGGCTGCCGCCGAGATTGACGGCATGCATCAGCAGTCCGGCCACCACAACGTGTCCGAGCAGGGCGCCGCGCGGCCACTGGGGACGCGCGACCAGTGCTATCGGCAACACCAGTGCGATGCCGAAGACGAAGCGCAATGTCAGGAATGTGAACGGCGGCGCGTACTGCAATCCGACCTTGGTCGCCAGGTAGCCGGAGCCCCAGACGGTGACGAAGAACCAGGCCAGCCAGCGGCTGGAGTCGAATGTTCGGGTAGCGCTCACGACCGGATTCTTGCAGACGCTGAAGCCGCCGCTTCGCTGCCGGCCGCCAATTGGCCGTCCCGAGGCGAGAGACTATCGGCCAATTAGCGAAATTGAATTGGAAATGCTGTGTCGATAGCCTCAGTATTCGGTCCTCAGATTCGATTGCCCTTACCCATCCAATCAAGGACGAACGCCATGTCGATCATCAACACCCAGGTTCAGCCCTTCAAGGCCCAGGCTTTCCACAACGGCAAGTTCATCGAAGTCACCGACCAGTCCCTCAAGGGCAAGTGGTCGGTGCTGGTGTTCATGCCCGCGGCCTTTACCTTCAATTGCCCGACCGAAGTCGAGGACGCCGCCGACAACTACCACCTGTTCAAGACGCTCGGCGCCGAGGTCTACATCGTCACCACCGACACGCACTTCGCGCACAAGGTGTGGCACGAGACCAGCCCGGCAGTCGGCAAGGCGAAGTTTCCGCTGGTCGGCGACCCGACGCACACGCTGACCCGCATGTTCGGCGTGCACATCGAGGAAGAGGGTCTGGCGCTGCGCGGCACCTTCGTCATCAACCCGGACGGCGTGGTCAAGACTGCCGAGATCCACGACAACGCGATCGCGCGTGACGTCAAGGAAACGCTGCGCAAGCTGCAGGCCGCGCAGTACGTCGCCAGCAATCCGGGCCAGGTCTGCCCCGCCAAGTGGCAGGAAGGCGCGAAGACGCTGACGCCGTCGCTCGATCTCGTCGGCAAGATCTGATCGATCGCGTTCGCAAGAGCCTCCGCCGGCTGCCCGCCGGCGGAGGCGTCACTTTGTCTCACCTCGGAGTTCGCCATGTTGGACGACACCCTCAAGACCCAGCTTGCCGCGTATCTGCAGCGACTTACGGACACGGTCGAGATCGTCGCGTCGCTCGACGAGCGTGAAGCCTCGCGCGAGATGCGCGAACTGCTCGATGAGATCGCGACACTGAGCCCGCTGATCCGAGTGCGGCATGACGGCCAGGATGCGCGCCGGCCGTCGTTCTCGATCAGTCGTGCCGGCCATGACATGGGCGTGCGCTTCGCGGCGATTCCGATGGGCCACGAGTTCACGTCGCTGGTTCTGGCACTGCTGCAGGCCGGTGGCCATCCACCGAAGCTCGAACAGGAAGTTATCGAGCAGATCCGGTCACTGGAAGGCGAGTTCACCTTCGAGACCTACATGTCACTCACCTGCCACAACTGCCCGGACGTCGTGCAGGCGTTGAACCTGATGGCGGTGCTCAACCCGCGCATCCGCCACGTCGCAATCGACGGCGGACTGTTCAAGGACGAAGTCGAGGCGCGCCAGATCATGGCGGTGCCGATGATCTTCCTGAACGGCCAGCCGTTCGGTTCCGGCCGCATGGAGATCGGCGAGATCCTCGCAAGGATCGACACCGGCGCGGCGGCGCGTGATGCGAAGAAGCTGGCCGCGAAGGACGTGTTCGACGTGCTGATCGTCGGCGGCGGACCCGCCGGCGCCGCAGCCGCCGTGTACGCGGCGCGCAAGGGCATCCGCACGGGCATCGTGGCAGAACGGCTCGGCGGCCAGACCTTGGATACGCTAGGCATCGAGAACTTCATCTCAGTGCTGGAGACCGAGGGACCCAAGTTCGCCGCTGCACTGGAAGCACATGCACGCCAGTACGACGTCGACATCATCGGCGGCCAGCGGGTCGAGTCGCTTCAGCCCGCGTCCTCGCCCGGTGGAGCGGCGACGGTCACGCTGGCCAACGGTGCACAGTTGCAAGGCCGCACGGTCATCCTGTCCCGGGCGCGCGCTGGCGCAACGTCAACGTGCCGGGCGAGCAGGAACACCGCAACAAGGGCGTGGCCTACTGCCCGCACTGTGACGGGCCGCTCTACAAGGGCAAGAAGGTCGCGGTGATCGGCGGCGGCAACTCGGGTGTCGAGGCGGCGATCGATCTCGCGGGCGTGGTCGAGCACGTCACGCTGATCGAGTTCGCCGACCAGCTGAAGGCCGACGCCGTGCTGGTGAGCAAGTTGAAGAGCCTGCGGAACGTGGTCATCGACACGAACGCGCAGACCACCGAGATCACAGGTGACGGTCAGAAAGTCACCGGGCTGCGCGTACGCGACCGCGCGACCGGCATCGACCGCGAGGTCGAACTTGCCGGCGTGTTCGTGCAGATCGGACTCGTACCGAACACCGAGTGGCTGCGCGGCACCGTGGAATTATCGAAGCACGGCGAGATCGTGGTCGACGCGAAAGGTGCGACGAGCGTGCCGGGAGTGTTCGCCGCCGGCGACGTGACGACGACGCCGTACAAGCAGATCATCATCGCGGCGGGCGAGGGGGCAAAGGCGGCATTGTCGGCGTTCGACCACCTGATCCGCCATAGCAACCGACACCGAAGCGAGTGTCAACGTGGCGCCGCTGCCGCTCGCTGGCCTAGCGAACACTGCGCCCGGCGAATCTGCTGGGCGTCCGTGGACGTTTACTGCGGCTGGAAGCCGCTCGCGCGGATGATGCGTGCCCAGGCCTGCGCGTAGGCACGCTCGCGGGCCGCGAGTTGCGTCTGCGGCAGCAAGCCGACCGTCAGCCCCCACGCAGTGAGCTTGTCCTTCACTTCGGGCGTGGCGATGACGCGGGCCAGCGCGGCAGCGAAGCGATCGATCTCTGCCTGCGGCGTGCCCGCGGGTGCAAAGAAGGCGTAGTAAGGCACATCCTCGAAGCCGGCGAGGCCAAGTTCGGCAAACGTCGGAACCTCGGGCATCGCGGCCTGTCGCGCACCGCCGAGAACTGCAACGACACGCAGCTTGCCGGCCCGGTGGTTCTCGACGAACTCGGGAACCGACCCGATGCCCGCCGGGATCTGATTGCCCAGCATGTCGCCGATCATCGGCGCGCTGCCGCGGTAGGGCGCTGCGACCAGATCGAGCGAATACTTCTCGCCGATCACCTTGACGAGGAACTCCGGCACCGACGCCGGCGCCGGCACGCCGACCGCCGACTTGCCGCCCTGCGCCTTGACCCACGCGATGTAGTCCTTGAACGACTTGGCCGGTGTACCGCCGGACAGCGCCAGCGCGTTGACGAACGTGGCGAAGCCCGCCACCGGAACAAAGTCGCGCGCCGGATCGAAGCCGGGATTCTTCACGACTAGCGGCAGGATCGAGATCGTGTGGTCATGCGAGATGAAGTAGGTCGTGCCATCCGGCGCAGCCGCCTTGAGCGCCTGCGCGGCGATCTGCCCGCCGGCGCCCGGGCGGTTCTCGACGATCACCGGAGCGCCGAGTTCGTCCTTGAGCCGATCGGCGAGCGTGCGCGCGATCGCGTCCGTGCCGCCGCCGGGCGGAAAGCCGACCAGGATGCGGATCGGGCTTGGATGACTGCGCATGAGCGGCACCCAGCGAGAGCGCGGCAAGAATTGCCAGGGTGAGCAACGCGCGGCCCAAGATTTCGTATCCCTTCATTCGGACTCCACTCCAGCGAACTGATCGAAGTTACCTACGGCTCAATTATCGCGCTGGCTCCGTCGTCCCCATGCATGCGGCGAAATCGCTGCCGCGGCACACACTCGCTGCGCGTGCGGCGGAGCTGAGGCAGCCGGCGCAGCGTTTCCTTTCCTGGATGCCCCGTGCGCGGCCTGTGGCTTCGACCAAAGCACCGTGGTGCACTCTCGGTACGCGTTGGTGCGCAGCGACCGATCCTGGCGCGGTTTTGAATCTTGCAGCAGGCGAGTGTCAAGTTTTCCGACATCGGCTGCGCGTTTCTTTCAATCGAATGCGTCTGAAGCGACCGACGGCGCCCGGTTCATGTGGACTCATTCAACTGCGCCCCATAGAATCGCCTTCGAATCGGGTCGCAAGAACAGACACCACGCCCGAAAAGGATTGTCGATGTCATCGCGTTGGATTGGAAAGTTGAAGCAGGCTCGCGCAGCGCTGTTGGTTGCCGCAGGGCTGGCTGTGCAGTGCGCCTTCTCAGGCCGTCATTTGGGTTGGTGCCTGGGATCCGGCGTTCGGCTCGGCGTTTCCGCAGCTGGGTTGGCGTGGTGAGGCGAAGTTTTTCGTGCCGGATGCCTGCCTCGACTGAGTCGGGCTGGGTGTTCAACTTCGAGAGCTGCTCCGGCGGCGAGATGAAGGTGCTCAGCGCCGAGGTCGAGTTCTACAAGCTCACCGATCCGACCAATCCGCTGTTCCAGGAAACGCTGTCGTTCGACGATCCGACGTCGCTGGTGCTCGCCATGCGGATCGAAGACGGCGTGCTCACGGGCCTGTATGCGACGTTCGACTACTTCGTGCCGTCGACGCTCACCATCGCCGGGGGGCCGTATACGGATTTCGTGCTGCTGTTCCAGGACGACATTGCGCGCATGGCATTCATTTCCGATCCACCCGACGGGCCGAAGACCAAGGGAATCAGCGATCGAAGTACGCCGGACGGCAGCCGCCGTTCATCACCTTCCGCGTGGTGCCGGAGCCCGGCAGCCTTGCGCTCGCTGCTGCTGGCAATGCTGGCGATCGGTTCGGTGCTGCGTCGCAGGACGGACGCATTCTTCGACTCGAAGTTGCGCTCGCCGACCTAGGCCGGCACACAGCGAACTCAGTCTTGCCCTCGAGGGCGTTGCGAATGGCGTCCTCGACTTCCCACGATAGTCCCTCGCGCCACGCATCCTCGGGCGACTCGTGTGGTGGCCTTGCGATAGTCGGAAACGAGCGCGCTCTGCAGCGCTTCGTCCTCGAGGCGAGCGGGCAGCGACCAGTCGTTCGCGGGCACGATGGACCGCTGCCGAAAGCCGCAGCGACAGTCCGGACTGGCCTTCTCCGTGGCAGAGTTCGGCGAAGTCCTCGAGGCATCCGAGCAGCTCGTCCCACATCTCGAAGCGCCGATAGGCACTCAGCGCTTCGGATCAGGCGAGTCCGGGCCGTATCGAAGCGACCGGTCCGGACATCGACCTTCCCGAGCCACCGCTGCGCGTTGGCCTCGCCGCGCTGATCGGCCGCCTCGCGGCACAGCGTCGATGATCGCTTGAACCATAGCTCAGCCTCGGTGAGATCGCCACTCGCGAAGGCAAGCTGTCCGAGCCGCAGCTCGCATTCGCCTTCCGTCTTCCTGATCCCTGATCTCGCGTGAAATCGCCAGCGCTTGCTCGAAGTCCTGCTTTGCGGCCTGAAGGTCTCCAAGCGCTTCCGCCACCTGACCGAGGTGAACCAGCGCGATCAACTCGCCGCGCCGGTCGCCGATCTCTCGAAAGATCTGCAGCGCTTCACGCTCGCCTTCAGCGGCCGCAGCAGCATCGCCAGTGCGCAGCCGGACGAGCGAAAGCGTCGACAGCGCGCCAGCCGTGTCCAACGGGACTGCCAAGCGACGCCGCAAGGACGAGGCAGCGCTCCAGCATGTCGCGCGCCTCGCCGAAGTCGCTCTGGCTCTCGGCCAGGCCACCACCGACGTAGAGCGCCCAGGCCTGCGCCTGATCGGACTAGGCAATGGCAGGATCTTCAGGGCAGCGCGGATCAGCTTCCGTCCCTCGGTCGCGTAACCCGCGCAGCATCCAGAACTGCTGGAGGGCGACAGCCATTTTGACCGCGATGAACGGATCGACACCGCCTTCAAGCGCCAGCGACGCAGCGCGCTCGCAGATTGTCGATGTCGGCTTCGATTCGCTGGATCCACTCGGCTTGCTCGGGCCCCTGCATGCCTTCGCGCGCCGCCTTTGCCATCGCGAAGTAGTGCTGCGCAGTGCCGCGCTGCGCCGTCGGCCAGTGCCCCGTCCTGCGCGAGTTTCTCGCGCGCGTAGTCGCGAATGGTTTCGAGCATGCGATAGCGACCGGCATCGTCATGCTCGTCGTGCAGCACGAGCGACTTCTCAACCAGCGAGGCGAGCAGGTCCAGAACGTCATCGCGGACAGTGGATCAGACGCCGCAGACCTGTCTCGGCCGCCTCGAGATCGAAGCCGCCGACAAAGACGCCGAGCCGCGCGAACAGCGTCTGCTCCGTCGGCGTCAGCAGGTCATACGACCAGTCGACCAGCGCTCTGCAGCGTCTGCTGCCTTTCCTGCAGCACGCGCGCGCCGCCGGTCAGGATCTTGTAGCGGTCCTTCAGCCGTGCATTGATCTCCGCCACCGGCAGCGACTTCACGCGCGCGGCCGCGAGTTCGAGCGCGAGCGGGATGCCTTCGAGCCTTGCGACCAGTTCAGCCACGGAGGCGGCCTGGGTTGCATCGAGCGTGAACGACGGCTTGTGCTGCTGCGCGCGCGCGACGAACAGCCGCACCGCGGTGGATTGCGACACGTCGGCGATGCCGGCGCCGCGCGCCGGCAGAGGCAGCGGATGCACCGGATAGCTCTGCTCGCCGGGCACGTGCAGTGCCTCGCGGCTGGTCGCGAGGAGGCGAACGTACGGCGCGGCGCGCAGGATCGCCTGCGCCAGTTCGGCCGAGGCCTTCACCAGGTGCTCGCAGTTGTCGACGATGATCAGTACGCGGCGTGACTTCAGATGGGCGCAGATCGCCTGCACCAGCGTGCGGTCGGGCTCGGCCTTCACGCCCATCACCTGTGCGGCCTCGGCGGCCACGTGGGCATCGTCGCGCAGCGGTGACAGGTCGAGGAACCAGACGCCGTCCGGATACAGGTGCATCGTTTCCGCGGCGACCTGCAGGCACAGCCGGGTCTTGCCGAGGCCGCCCATGCCGAGCAGCGTCAGCAGGCGCACTCTCTCCAGATACGACTTGACCTCGTCGAGTTCGGTCTCGCGGCCGATGAACGACGTGGCCTGAAACGGCAGGTTGTTCGGAATGTCCTTGACCGGCAGCCACCAGTCGGCGGCGCGCACGACGCGATAGACCTTTTCGCTGTCCGTGGGCGGGATGAAGCGCGTCCCCGGGGCACCGGCCTCGAAGAGTTCGATCGGGTCCTCGACCCCCTTGACCATCCAGTGGCCGAGGGACTCCACCTTGAGTTCGGTCGGGCCAAGGTTCTCGCGTGCTTCCGGCGTCAGCAACGTCTGGCCGCCGCGGGCGAGCGACATCACGCGCGCCGCGGTTGGTTTGGCCATGCCCTCGACTTCGAGCGGCTTCGCGCCGAGGGCGATGTCATCGGCACTGTTCTCGCGCAGCAGCACGGGGCCGACATGAACGCCGGCGCGCGCTTTCAAAGGCACGGGCAGATCGGCGAGCGCCCGGTGATAGGCCATCGCAAAGTTCACCGCGTCCGCGGCGCCGCTGAACATCATCAGCATGCCGTCGGTCTTGTCGATCTCCCGCCCATGGTGAATCTGCAGCAGGTCGCGCGCGACCCGGTCGTGCGCCGTCCACACATCGGCCATCGCCGCATCGCCGATCGATTCGGCGAGCTTCGTGCTGTCGACGACGTCGGTCAGTAGCAGCGCTCGAATTTCACTCATCGTGGGGTGGCAGGCACGTTCGCCCGCCGATCATTCCCGCTCTGGAAATTGACGACGACCGCGCCTTCGGGCCGCGGGGATGCTCCCCGGGACCAAAGCGCGCAACAGTGTACGGTCTGCTCGACCGTTCCGGCGGCGACAGGCCCGCCGCGAGCAGCGCCGTGTCAGGCGTGACGGACCAGCAGCAGCGGCACGTTCGAGTGCGCCATCACGCGGGTCGCAACCGATCCCAGTACGGCGGCCTTGAACGCACCATATCCGTGCGAGCCCATGACCAGCACGTCGAGTTTCTTCTTCTTCGCGTACGCGCACAGTTCGTCGCCGGCATTACCGACAAGGCAAACCTCGGTGGGCTTGATGTTGCCCTTGGCCAGCAGCTTGCGGGCGGGCCCGACCGCGGCTTCGAATGCCTTCTTCTGCAGCGCGCGGATTTCGTCTTCCGAAAACGCCGGCAACGCGATCCCTCCCATGTCGGGCATGACCGCGCCGGCGAAATCACTGACGACATGGATCAACGTGACCTCCGGCCTGGCGCCAAACAATGCGAGATGACGCAATACATACTTGATCGCCTCGCGACCGTACTTGCTGCCGTCGACCGCGATCCCCACCTTCAGCGTGTCGGTGGTCGGCGTCTCGCGATGGCGTACGACCAGCATCGGCACGCGCGTGCGGGCGAGCACGTTGTTGGTGACCGAACCGAACAGCAGGCCCCTCAGCGCCGAGTGGCCGTGCGAGCCCATGACGATGAGGTCGACCTTGTCACGGACTGCCGCAGCACTGATCTCCTCGCCCGGATGACCGACGAGGTAGTGCGCGGTTGCAGTCAGTCCCGTCTTGGCCAAGCGCCGCAGAGCCGGCTTCAGTGCCTTGTCGGACTCGTCGGTGTAGTACTCGGTGAGCGCCGCCTTGCCGACGACGCGCGCGGCGCGCGCCGGCACGGCGAGCTGGACGTTGACTACATCCACCTGTGGCTCGGTGCCGATCAGCGTGGACCGCGAAGCCACGAACTCGATTGCGGCTCGGCTGTATTCGCTGCCATCTACCGGGACGAGAATTTTCATTGATGCCTCCGACGAACTGCCTTCTACCGACCAATATCAGTCTACGGCAGGCCTTGCGGCACTGCGTGACGGCGAGCAAGTCTTCGCCGATGCAGGGCGACGATGTTCGGGCAACTCCGGATTGAAATCGCGCCGGCCGACCGAAAATCGGGAGGATCGAGCGCAGCGCAGGACGCGTAAGCTCGCATTACTGGAGAGGCTGCATGGACGAGAAAGAACAGCAGGCCGTCATGACCATCGCCCTGTTCGCTGCGTTTGCCGACGGCCGCAACGCGGATCGCGAGCGCGAGGAGCTGAGACGCGTGGCCGATGCACTGGGCACCTCGCTCAACATGCCGGCGCTGATGCAGGACGTGCTGCTGAAACGGACCTCCGCGGAAGCGGCTGCTGCGGAGTTGACGACGCCGGAATCACGCCGGCTGGCGTTCGAGCTCGCGGTGGGCGTCTGCGACGTCGACGGGTTGCGCAACGAGGCGGAGACACGCTTCCTTGCCGAACTTGGCAATCGCCTGGGGCTGGACCAGCCGACCATTGTCGAAACCGCTGTCGATGCCGATGAGCTGGCAACGATGCCGCTACCGGCCGCCGGCGCGAAGACACACGACGTGGTCGCTGCCGCACCGTCCGTGCCCGCCGCGGAACTCGACCGGATGATCCTCAATGCGTCGATACTGAACGGCGCGCTCGAACTGCTGCCGCAGTCGATTGCCTCGATGGCCATCATTCCGCTGCAGATGAAACTCGTCTATCGCATTGGCCAGTCGCATGGATACGAGTCGGACAAGACGCAGATCGGCGATCTGCTCGCCACGCTCGGTGTCGGACTGACCGGGCAATACCTGGAGCAGATCGGGCGGAAGCTCGTCGGAGGACTGTTCGGCAAGGTGGCCGGCGGCATGGCCGGTTCGCTGGCGCGCGGCGCAACCGGCGCGGTGTTCTCGTTCGCCACGACGTACGCCATTGGCGAGGTGGCGCGCCGCTATTACGCGGGCGGTCGCGTTATGTCGACCGATCTGCTAAAGCGCACCTTCAGCGAGATGCTGTCGCAAGGCAAGGCGTTGCAGGCGCAGTACCTGCCGCAGATCGAGCAGCAGGCACGCACGCTGGATGTGTCGCGCATCGTGCAGATGGTGCGGAACAACTAGTCCGGACGGCCGCGTGTCCGCTCTCGATCTGTCACCCCCCGAAGCCGACCTTGCGCGCCGTTTTGGTGGTGTCGCGCGACTCTATGGCGAGGCAGGTGCAGCGAAGCTGCGCCGAGCCCACGTCGCCGTCATCGGCATCGGCGGAGTCGGCACCTGGGCCGCTGAGGCGCTCGCGCGTTCTGCGGTCGGCGTGATCACGCTGATCGATATGGATCACATCGCCGAGTCGAACACCAACCGCCAGATCCACGCCCTGGGCGATGCCTACGGTCAGGCCAAGGTCGAGGCGATGGCTGCGCGCATTGCCGCCATCAACCCGTCCTGCGACGTACGTCCGATCGACGACTTCATCACGGTTGAGAATGCGTCGCAGAGGATTGCTGGCTACGACTTTGTTCTCGACTGCATCGACCAGGTGAACTCCAAGGCCGCGCTGATCGCCCGGGCGCGCGCCGTCAACATTCCGGTCGTTACCTGCGGCGCCGCGGGTGGTCGACAGGACCCGGTGAGAATTTCGCGCGGCGACCTTGCTGTCATCGCGGGCGATCCACTGCTGGCCAAGGTCCGGCAAAGGCTGCGTCGTGACTATGGTTTCCCACGTGAGACCGGCTCGCGCCGGACAAAGTTTCACGTCATGGCCGTGTACTCTGACGAACCGGTGCAGCGGCCGGCTTCGGCCCGTGGCGAGTTCGAGGACGTGGCGGCTGGCCTCGCGTGTGCGGGCTACGGGTCCAGCGTGGCCGTCACGGCAACCATGGGATTTGTCGCGGCTTCCGTTGCATTGACGCAGCTCACTCAGGCGCCAGACGGCAGCGCTTGACGCCTGTCAATCGCGAGGATGGACGGTGGCCTAGGCTTTACTTAAAGGAGTTAGTTATCAATGTTCAAGAAGATTCTTTTGCCGACCGACGGTTCCGATCTGTCCACGAAGGCGATCGAGGGCGGGCTCGAGTTCGCCAAGGCGCTCAAGGCTGGGGTGGTCGGCCTGACGGTGATCGAGCCTTATTCCTATTCGAATCTGTCGAGAGTACCGTCCCGAGACGCTCGATGACTATGAGCAGCGCACAGTAAAGGCCGCCGCCGAGCGTCTAGGCAAGGTGGCCGATGCAGCGGCCAAGGCGTCCGTACTGGTCGAGACGGTTACGGTGAAGTCCTTTTCCCCGTTCGAGGCCATCATTGACACGGCGAAGGCGAAGGGCTGCGATGTCATCTTCATGGCGTCCCATGGCCGCAAGGGCTTGAGTGCCGTGCTGCTAGGCAGCGAAACACAAAAGGTCTTGACTCATTCGACGATTCCCGTCATGGTGTATAGGTAACGATATCGGCGGCCAAGGCTGCCACCCACGGCGATCCGTCGCCGCGAGGCCCGGCACACATCGATGTGTCCGGGCCTTTTTCTTGATACCTTGCGCGTTGCCTGGTGGTCGCCACCACGTTCTTGCTCTGCATCAACCGGTACCGCGTGCAAGTCCGTAGCTTCGCCTGGGAGCCAACGTCTTCAGGGGCAAGTCATGAAAGCCGCCGTCGTCCGTCACAGCCGCATACTGGTCGGATTCAAGCCGATCGACGATCTGCACAAAGAGTTCGAGTCGATACTCGAGGCGCTCAACGATCCTGCCGAGGCCGACTACGGTGCCCATCTGCTCGCGTTGCACGAACATCTGCTGCGCCACTGCGATACCGAAGAGTCCTTCATGCTGCAGGAGAACTATTCGCATTACGCGCGTCACAAGCGTGCGCACGAACAGCTGCTGGATTCAGTCTCGGAGGTCCGCCGCAAGTTCGATGCCGGCGACGTCGATGCCGTGCACCGCTACTCGTCCGACCTGATGAGCTGGTTTGCGATCCACGCATCGTCCGAGGATGCCGAACTGGCTGCCTTTCTCAAGGGCCAGGTCTCCTGACCATGGGAAGCGGTTCGGGGCGGTTCGCAGTCGGTGTGGGCTCGATCGATGCGTTGCACGTCGAGTGCGAAGCCGCGATCGCGCATCTCGCGGCCGCGATCGAGTCCGGTGGCGACGCCACCACGGCGCTTGCGGGCCTGCACGACCATCTGGAGCGCCATTTCCGGCATGAGGAGTCATTGATGTCGGCGTCCGACTTTCCGCCGGCAGGCTGTCATCAGCGTGAGCACGCCTCGGTGCTCGAAGTGCTTGCCGAGGTGCGACGACGCTATGCCGGTGGCGAGCAAGACCCGGCTGCACGGTTGGCCGACGCCATCATCGAGTGGCTCGAGCTGCATGCCGGTAGCATGGACGCCGCATTGGCACAGTGGCTCAACACTGCCCGCGAAGAGGTGCAGACACATCAGTCGGTGGCCTAGCGGTCTGCTCCAGACGGGATGGGTGGCGGCGCGCAGTCGACAGCACCGCACCGCGACCGTTCAGGCGGTACGCCGTTGCCTCATTTCGCGCCGTATCCAGTCGTGCATGTGAATCATGCCGTCCTCATGCGGCGTGTGATACGGCCCCTCGTCGTCCTCGCCCGCCAGCCATAGCGCGCGCCGGCCCCGGTGCAGGCGCCCGCAGGCCTCGGCATCCTCGACGGCCGACTCGGCATAGGCGGCCTGATGCGCCTCCACGATCTGCCGTTCGAACGCCTGCACTTCCTCGGGGTAGTAGAACTCGACGATATTGGTGGTGTGGTCGGGTGAGCGCGGGATCAGCGTGCTGACGACCAGGCCGTAGGGATACCACTCGAGCATGACGTTGGGATACAGGATCGACCACACCGTGCCGTACTTCGGCAGCACACCGCCGGAGTACGCAAGGATCGCATCGCGGTAGCGCTGGTAGTTGGGCGAGATCTGCGACTGCAGTCCGTCCTTGATGCCGAGGATCTGGTAGCTCCAGCGATCGCCGAAGCCCCATTCGTAGTTGCCGGCGTCGACCCATTTCTGCAGGCCAGGATGCATCGCCTCGACGTGATAAAGCTCGAGGAAGATCTCGAGGAACGTCTTCCAGTTGAATGGACACTCGTCGACGATGACTTTGTCGAACACGTACCTCGAGTAGTCGTAGTCAGTCGCGAGCGGAAACTCGGCAAGGTCCGCCGCCGCGTTGCGCGGCCCGGCAAACAGCAGTCCGTTCCATTCCGTCAGCGGCGTGCGCGGCAGCGAGCAATCGGGAGTCTGCTCGAAGTCCGGCGCACCCAGCAGGCGGCCGTCGAGATCGTAGGTCCAGCGGTGCAGCGGACAGACGATGTTCTGATGATGGCCGCGGCCCTCGAGCAGCAGTCCCTGTCGGTGACGGCAGGTATTCGACAGCAGATTGACGTCACTCGGGCTGTGCACCAGCACCTTGCCGTGGTCGGTCCACGGCAGCGTCATGGTGTCGCCGATCTCCGGCACCATCATGCGGCTGCCGACGTAGTTCGGACCGCGGTCGAACAGAAGCAGGAGCTCGCGCTCGAGCCAAGCGGAATCGAAGTATGAGGAAATCGGCAGCGGCGATGCGCGCGCCAGGAGTGCGGAGTCGAGGTTGGACCGGCGCGAGATCGAGTCCGGGGCGTTCATGGCATGACGTCGGATGTGGGCTCAGGCGAACTTCTGAAATCGATAATACCCGTGGCGTGCTGCAGTCATCGAGACGACCACTACGTTTCCGCAACCGGTGCGACCGACGGCGAAGACTCTCGATACAGCCATCCCTGTCGTACGGCCCACTTCTCCACTTCGACGCCGACGAACACGAACAGGGGGAGTGCACAGGCCAGCGCGAGCGCGTGCGCCGACAGGGCCTCCGTCCCGAAAATCCGCTGCAGCCACGGTACGTAGATCAACAGGAGGTGCAGTGCGATGCTCGCGGCGACCGCCAGCAGCATCAGGCGATTGCTGGCGAC
The DNA here is from genome assembly GCA_963724365.1 of uncultured beta proteobacterium. Lineage (GTDB taxonomy): Bacteria > Pseudomonadota > Gammaproteobacteria > Burkholderiales > Burkholderiaceae_F > JALORV01. The sequence goes on from CAVRUR010000014.1 coordinate 205,013, forward strand.
GCCGATCGTGAAAAGGCTCTCGCGTTCCGAACGGATCGCCATCACGTGTGCCAGCTGGGCAAACGTCAGCACGGTGAAAGTCATCGTCTGTGCATGCTCGCCGTTTTCGATGGCCCAGTAGCAGGCGTAAAGGCTTATCCCGCCGATCAGCAGTCCTGCCCACAGGATGTGTTGCCACACGCCGTGTGCAAAGACCGACTCGTTGCGCGGGCGGGGCGGTCGCCGCATGACCTGAGGCTCCGCCGGTTCGCTGGCCAGCGCGAGTCCCGGTAAGCCATCGGTCACGAAGTTGACCCACAGGATTTGTATCGGCGACAGCGGGATCGGCAGTCCGAGAAACGGAGCCAGGAAGATCGTCCAGATCTCGCCGGCGTTGCCCGCCATCACGAAGCGTATGAACTTGCGGATGTTGTCGTAGATGCGACGACCTTCGCGTACGGCGGCCACGATCGTCGCGAAGTTGTCGTCCAGCAGCACGAGGTCGGACGCCTCGCGCGCCACGTCCGTGCCGCCGCGGCCCATCGCCACGCCGATGTCGGACTTGCGCAGTGCCGGCGCATCATTGACGCCGTCGCCCGTCATTGCGACACACTCGCCGCGCGCCTGCAGGGCCTCGACGATGCGTATCTTCTGCGCCGGATCGACCCGCGCGTAGACCTGCACGTGATGGACACGGTCGGGCAGCGCACTGGCATCGATGCTGGCCAGCTCCTGGCCGGTCATTACGCGTGCATCCGGACCGACCATGCCGAGCGAGCGCGCGATCGCCAGCGCGGTTGCCGGATGATCCCCGGTGATCATCACCGGGACGATCCCGGCGCTCATGCACTCGGTCACGGCAGTGGCGGCTTCTGGCCGCGCTGGATCGATCAGTCCGACCAGCGCGAGCAGTTCAAGGCGTGTATCGAGCTGGTCGATGGCCTCGTCGAGCCGCGCAGTCCGCGCCGCCAGCGCCAGCACGCGCTGGCCTTCGGCGGCGAGCCGTTCGGAGCGCAGGAGCCACTCGTTCTGGTCGATGTTGATGCAGCACGGCAGTACGGACTCCGGCGCGCCCTTCACAGTCAGCAGTGCGACGCCCTGGTCTGCATGCAGTGTCGACATGCGCTTGGTCACGGAGTCGAACGGCAGCTCGGCAATGCGCGGCGTGGCGGCGCGCAAGGCGTCGACGTCCACTCCCGCTGCCGCCGCGGCATCGACGAGCGCGATCTCGGTCGGGTCGCCAATCCATGAACCCTCGGGCGAGCGTGAGGCATCGCTGTTGAGGGCCAGCACCTGTAGCGCCCGTTCACGTGCGTCCTCGCTAGTGAATTCGAGCCGCTCGACGCGCAGGCGGTTCTCAGTCAGGGTTCCGGTCTTGTCGCTGCAGATCACGGTGACTGAACCGAGCGACTCGACGCTCGGCAGCCGACGCACCAACGCCCGCTCGCGCGACATGCGATGCGCGCCAAACGCGAGCGCAATCGACACGACAGCCGGCAGCGCTTCGGGAATCGCCGCGACCGCAAGGCTGATCGCGGTCAGGAACATCAAGCTCGCGGGCTCGCCGCGGAAGACGCCGGTGACGAAGATTACGGCGCAGATGACGAGGACGATCAGTGCCAACCGCCGACCGAAGCGCGCCAGGCGGTCCTGCAGCGGCGTGCGCTGCTCGCCCGTCGAGCCCACCAGCTGCGCGATGCGGCCGAGTTCGGTAGCCACTCCGGTTGCGATCACCAGGCCGAGTCCACGACCGGCCGTCACCATCGTTCCCGAATACGCCATGTTGCGCCGGTCGCCGAGCACGGCATCCGCCCCGAGCACCACGCCCGCGTCCTTGTCGGCCGGCACGGACTCACCCGTCAACGTGGCCTCTTCGACGCGCAGGGCGGCGCTTTCGACCAACCGCAGGTCGGCCGGAACCTTGGTTCCGGCCTCAAGCCAGACGATATCGCCCGTGACGAGATCCGCCGCCGGAATCTCCATGCGGGCGCCGTCGCGAATCACGCGCGCGCGCGGCGCCGACAGCGCACGCAGCGCCGCCATCGCCTGCTCCGCACGCCACTCCTGCGTGAATCCCAGGATGGCGTTCAGCACGACGATGGCGAGGATGGCGGCGGACTCGACCGGCTCGCCGATCACCGCGGCGACCACCGCCGCCACGACAAGCACGCCGATCATGAAGTCGGCAAATTGCCGCGCGAACATCGCGAGCATGCTGACCGGCGCGGCCTCCGGCAGCAGGTTCGGCCCGTCGCGCAGCAGCCGGTCAGCGGCCTCCACCGCGGGAAGTCCCTGATGGCCGGATGAAAGCTGCCCCACGGCGGCGTCAGCACCAATGGCGTGCCACGTGCCGGGAGGAGGTACGACGGCTGGCGCAGGAGTGAGACTGGGTTGCACGGCGTTGTCGCTGCAGTCAATGCGAGGGTAGGGGATGCCGGTCCGCCGGTCGCTGACCTGGGTCCAATCCGGTCACGATTTGCACATCGGATTTACATATCTTTACAACCTGACCGAACACGGGCAACGCAAGGTCCCTACAGTGCGATCACCACCCCGATGGTGATGAACACAGGGAGCCAGCAATGACAGAACCGAATTCCGACGCGCCCACGCAACCCGCGGCGACGTCCAATCGCAAGCGGCGCTGGACCGTTCTCGGCCTCGGCGTGGCCGCATTGGCCACCGTCGGTGCACTGACCGCACATCGGCATGCGCAAGCCGGCGCCATGGGATTCGGCGGGCATGGCCACGGGCCGGGCGGCTGGCCCGATGGCCTGGGCGGAATGGGCGACATGGACCCCGCTGTCGCGGCCAAGCGCATTGACGCAAGAGTGGCCTACATGCTGGCCGAGATCGATGCCACGCCAGAGCAGCGCGAGCGCATCTCGACCATCCTGAAGGGCCTGGCGAACGACCTGCAACAGAACCGTCGACGCCACATGCAGGCGCGGCGACAGTCGCTCGAACTGCTGGCTGCGCCGACCATCGATCGCGCGCAGCTCGAAAAGCTGCGCGTCGAGCAGATGCAACTTGGCGACATGACATCGCGCCGCATGCTGCAGGCGCTGATGGACAGCGCCGAAGTGTTGAATCCGGAGCAGCGCGCCAAGCTGATCGAACGCTGGCAGCGTCGCATGCCGCCTCGCAATTAACCTTTACGCCGCGGCCCCGGACCCCTCCTCGAATTCCGGCGGCCCCCTCCACCTCACCGGCATTCACCGGTGGCCGCGGCTCCTCCCGCCTGCTTAAGATCCGCCGTATGCAGCGACTGCTGATGATCGACGACGACGTGCGCCTTGCAGCCATGGTGCGCGACTACCTCGGAGCGTCGGGCTTCGACGTCGACATGGCCGCCGATGCGGCGAGCGGCATCGCAGCTCTGCGGTCGCGGCCGGCCGAACTGCTGATCCTCGATCTGATGCTGCCCGACGGCGATGGGCTCGATGTCTGTCGCCGCCTGCGCGCCGAAGGCTTCGGTTCGCCGATACTGATGCTGACGGCCAAGGGTGACCCGATTGAACGTGTGATCGGACTGGAACTCGGTGCCGATGACTACCTGCCGAAGCCGTTCGAGCCGCGCGAGTTGCTCGCGCGCGTCAAGGCGCTGCTGCGGCGAGCCTCGGGAACGCCCGCTTCAGCGACGCTGCGTTTCGGCCGCCTCGAACTGGATCGCGCAGGCCGTGTGGTTCGCGTCGATGGCCAGGTCCGTTCGCTGACGTCGCACCAGTTCGAACTGCTGGTTGCGCTGGCGGAGCGTGCTGGACGCGTGCTGACGCGCGAACAATTAATGGACCTGGTGCGTGGCGAGGCGCTCGAGGCCTTTGACCGCTCGGTCGACGTGCACATTGCCCGCATCCGGGCCGCCGTGGAGGACGATCCGCGCAATCCGAAGCGGATCATCACTGTGCGTGGCGCGGGCTACGTCTTTGCTCGGTCGCAGGATGCGGCGTGAGCATGCGCTGTGAGTCGGCCGACGAACGCAGCCGCCCGTGTGGCTCGGAGGCACGCCAGTGACCGCAGCACATCTCGGCCGGCATCGCCTGTACTGGCGCATCTGGCTGGCGATTCTCGCGACCGTGGCGCTGTTCGCGTTGCTGGCCGGCGCGGCCTGGCGCTTGCTGGGCGAGCGGCCGCACCCTCCCAATGTCACCGGATTTGCCGAACTGGCGAGCGAGCTTTTGCCCGCGGCGAACGCGCCGCCAGCCGCACAGCAGGCCGCGCTCGACCACTGGCGCGGTCGCCTGGGCGGTGACTACGCGCTGTACTCGCGTGATGGCGTGCTGGTGGCCCGCACCAGCGAGGATCTGGTCTGGCGGACCCAGCATGATGATGAACCCGATCATCATGTGATGACGCCGCGAGGTCCGGCGATCGCCCTGTCGCTGCCTGACGGCCGAGCACTGCTGGTGCGCCGCCCAGGTAAGCCGCCGCCGCCCGGGCCGATACTGACCTTCACACTGATCGCGCTCGGCATTGGCGTCGGGGCCTACCCGGTGGTGCGGCGACTGACGCGACGGCTCGAGCGACTGCAGGACGGAGTGACCCAATGGGGCGCGGGCAATCTCGCTACCCGTGTCGCCATCGAGGGCCGCGACGAAGTCGCCGGACTCGCAGCCAGCTTCAACGATGCCGCCGTGCGCATCGAGCAACTCGTCAACGTGCACAAATCGTTGCTGGCAAATGCCTCGCATGAGCTGCGCTCACCGCTCGCGCGCATCCGCCTCGGTGTGGAACTGATTGCAGTCGATCCATCGCCGACACGGCAGGCGGAGCTGGCGCGCGACATCGGCGAACTCGACCAGCTGATCGATGAAATTCTGCTCGCGAGTCGCCTCGAAGGCGGCGTCGCTCCGAAACGCGAGCCGGTCGATTTCACGGCCGTCGTGGCAGAAGAGTGCGCACGCTTCAACGTACCGCTGCAGGCCGACGCCGTGAACCTCGACGGCAATGCGCGGCTGCTGCAGCGCCTGGTGCGCAACTTGCTCGAAAATGCCGAGCGCTACGGTGGTGGCCGCGTTGAAGCGGCACTGCGCGCATCGGACGATGCAATCACGTTCGACGTTCTCGACCGTGGCTCCGGCATCGGCGCCACCGAGCGAGAACGGGTCTTCGAACCGTTCTATCGGGCCACGGGCGCAAGCGAAGCCAGCGGCGGCGTGGGTCTCGGTCTGTCGCTGGTGCGGCAGATTGCGCGCCAGCACGGCGGTGATGTGCACTGCCTGCCACGTGAGGGCGGCGGCAGCATCTTCCGCGCTGTCTTTTCGCGCCGCTAGGCGTGCACTGCACTAGTCGCCCAGCCAATCCTCGGCGCGTGCGCGCGCTACAGCGTCATGTGCGCTGAGTCCCTGCTCGTACAGGTCGGACCAGCGGGTTTCGTCGAGCATCTCGTGCGACCGCATGACATTCCAGCCGAGTTCCCCGCATACCGCAGCGAGCCATTCGAAGAGCGTCATGGCGCCCCCACATCAGATGTTGGCGTCGAACGTATTGCAGGCCGCGATCTGGCCGCTCTTCATCCCGGTCATGAACCAGCGCATGCGCTGCTCGGAACTGCCGTGCGTGAAGCTGTCGGGCACGATGCGACCCTGGGTGCGGCGCTGGATCGTGTCGTCGCCGATGGCCGAGGCGGCGCGCATCGCCTCTTCGATGTCGCCGGCCTCGAGCAGATTGCGGTTCTGCGCGTGATGCGCCCACACGCCGGCGAAGCAGTCGGCCTGGAGTTCCAGCCGTACGGACAAGGCGTTGTACTGCGTCTCGCTCATGCGGCGGCGGTACTCATCCATCTTCTGCATGATGCCGAGCTGGTTCTGCACGTGGTGCCCGACCTCGTGCGAGATCACGTACGCCTGGGCAAAGTCACCCGGCGCGCGAAACTTGTCCCGCAGCGCCTGGTAGAACTGCAGGTCGATGTAGACCTTCTGGTCGAGCGGGCAGTAGAACGGCCCCATCGCCGTCTGGCCGGTGCCGCACGCCGTGGGTGTCGCCCCTGTGAACAGCACCAGTGCCGGATCTCGGTACTGGCGGCCCAGCTGCTGGAACAGCGTGCCCCAGGTCTTCTCGGTGTCGGCCAGCACGCCGGCCACGAAGCGACCCATCTCGTCGCTGGGCGGGCCGGCCTTGCCTTGAACCTGCTGTTGGGACGCGCCCATGTTCTGCACCGTCTCGACCGTTCCCGCGAGTCCGAGGATCACGCGGGGATCGATGCCGAAAAGCATCCCGACCACGACCAGGATCACCATCCCGATGCCGCCGCCGACGATTCCCTTCCCGCCGCGGCTCATGCCGCGACGGTCTTCGACATTTGAACTGCCTGGTCCTTCTATGCGCATGTTCGCCCCCGCGTTTCAGTGCGGGGACAAGCATAGCGGGACGTCGGTGCTACTGGTAACGCCCCTTGCCGTTGTAGTGCTTCGCGTGTCCGGGGGGCACCCGATAACTGACCTGCTGCCACTGCCGGTCACGGTAGCGCGGCGGCGGGACGAAAACCGGGGCGTACGCAACGCGCGGCGGGACCACGATCACGGGTGCACGATGAATCACGCGGGCAGGAACGATGATCACCTGCTGCGGGATAAAGACCGGAGGCGGGACAAAAACCGGCGGCGGTGCGTAGACCGGGACCGGCCCGAAGACCGGTGCGCCATAAAACGGCGCACCAATGCGGAAACCGAACTCCGGCGTGCTGACACTGACGGTGACGCCACCGCCCGCGTGCGCGGCAAGCGGCGCGAGGGCGGCAACGGCGAGGGTCGCAACTAACAGACGTTTGTTCATCGTTCGATCTCCTGGTGTGACAGGAGGTTCAACGGCGCACGTCGGTCAGGCGTCGACCGGGAGTCGTTTCAAGTTGTAACGGGGGGTCAGTTGCGCGGTAGGCGCAGCACGCGCATGCCGCCGCGTTCGCAAGGCTGATCCGCGTAGGTGACGCGCCCCCGGAGTTCGCAGCGGAACACCGTGAAAGCGGGCGCGAACAGTTGTACCGGTCCGGTGCCCAACGAGAGGTCGCGCCGCGCCGCCGACGCGGGCGGGCCTACTTCGTCAGCGCCGCCGGAAAGTCGCGGCGTAAGCGTGGAAAGCGGATCAAGCTCGATGATCGGCGTGTCACCCTGCCACCGATGCAGGTCGATCCATGGCTCGATCAGTACGAATAGGTACCAGGCCAGCGCCGAGGCGATGGCGCCGGACACGAGCAGGCTCAGAAATCGGAGAGACAGGTCAATACGGGGGTCGGGCGCGGCGACGTGCATGACGGAGCAATTTGGGAAGCTGCGCCATTATCGCCGATTCGGAAAATGGCGGTCGAGCCCGCCCCACGACGGATCGCCGGATGACGGTATCAGGCGACGGCCATGCCCTGGCGGTACGAGAGCCACACCGAGAGCAGGTCGCGCTCGCGCTGGCGCGTCATTTTCCCCACGCGTCGTTTGTCGGACGCTACCGGGATGCCGGCTTCGAGGATGTCGTTCAGCGTGACGGCCATCGGGCGCGTCTTCAGGCCGCTGGCCTTCGCACGTGTCGTTTCGACGTAATGAAAGCCGCGCGTGGTCGGGTCATGCGACGGAATCCACAGCGGCAGTTCGAGCCAGGGCTGAACACCCTCGCGTTCAAGGAAGCGCTCGTCAACCCACTCGACCTCGACTTCCTCGCCGCAAATCCAGCGGCAGGTGTCGAGCAGCTCGACAAAGGTCGCGCCCTCGTTAGGCCCGGTGCCATTGAACGCGCCGCTGGCGCGCTGGGCGATCAGAAGCAGGATCCAGGCCGCGAGGTCGCGGGCATCGATGAACTGGATCGGCCGCTCCGGCAGGCCAGGCGCGAGTACTCGCCCGCCGGCGGCAATCCGCCAGGGCCAGTAGGAAAATCGGCCGGTCGGATCGTCCGGACCGACGATAAGTCCCGGTCGTACCAGGATCGAGCGAGCGCCGAACACGCGTGCCACGGTGCGCTCGCACTCGGCCTTCATCGGCCCATAGTTATTGCCGTTGACCGACTGGGTGTCGATGCCGATGATCGACGCGGTCGGATCGCTCTCGCGGATCGGCGGTTTGGCAAACGACGCATAGGCCGAGACGCTCGAGATATAGACGTAGCGCTCGCAACTGTCGAAAAGCGCGGCACAGGATAGTTCGACATCCTGCGGGCGGTAGCCGCAGGTATCGATCACCGCGTCCCAGCTCTTGTTCATCAGCAGGTGCAGGTCCTCGGCGCGATCGCCAACGACCCACTTCACACCGGGCGGCCACCACTGGCGCGACATGCCCCGGTTGAAGACCGTGACTGTGTGGCCGTTTTCCAGTGCGGCACCGAGCAATGCCTGCCCCAGAAACACGCCGCCGCCGATGATCAGCAGGTTCATGGCGACCGATCTTAGGGGGCAACGCTGCATTCGGCCAGCTTTTCGGACTACCGTTCAGCCAGCCAAAGCGACGTGCGGTCGCGCCTTGACGTGAGTGGGCCAGCGGGCAGTCGGCCACGCGTCGATGTGACGCCATGGCGGATGGGATAGATTCCCTTGTCCGCAGCACGAGGAGCTGCCGCGGCGCCGCCCAACCACCCCCAAAGGCACGACTTGCCGCGATTCGATCGTCCGGCCTTCGACGGCGCCCGCAAGACGCTGCTGCGCGACGGTCGCTGGGCCAACGCCCGTGTGTCGCTGGTCGACATCGACGGTCGGCACTGGGTCGTCAAGGACTTCGCGCCGCGGTCCTGGTGGGTGCGCAACAGCATCGGCCGGCTCTTCGTGCGGCGCGAACTGGCGACGCTTCGTCGACTGGAAGGCATCGACGGTGTTCCGCCGGACCCATTCCGGCTCGACGCCCATGCGATCACCTTCGGATACATCGAAGGCGAGACGCTTGGACGGATCGCACGAGGCGCGCCAGACGCCGGCCTACTTTGCGGCGCTCGAAAGCCTGATGCAGGCGATCCATGCGCGCGGCGTCGTGCACCTGGATACGCGCGGCACCGGCAATGTGCTGATGCGGCCCGACGGCTCGCCGGCGGTGATCGACTTCCAGTCGGCACTGTCGACGCGCTGGATGCCGGGATCCCTGCGGCGCTTCCTGGAGAACGTCGATCTGACCGGGGTCTACAAGAAGTGGCTGCAGCGAGACGCGGCGTCGATGGGCTCCGAACGCATCGCATTGAACGAGCGCATGACCCGCTGGCGCCGGTTCTGGGTGCTGCGCGGGTATGCTGGCGCCCGCAAGTCTCACGGCCGGGCCGATGGCGCGCCCTGATCCGCGACGGCAGAACGCATGCTGACCTCGATCCGCTCCGTCTTCAACCACCCCGGCATACGCCGCGCCTACGTGCGCCTGCGCGTGCCCCTTGCCATCGTTGCCATCGTCGCGGCGTTTCCGTACCTCAATCGCGACTGGCTCGTCGCGGGATTCGTCGTGTCCATGGTGGGCGAACTGATCCAGTTGTGGAGCTTTGCGTCGCTCGACAAGAATTCCGACCTGGCCATCCGCGGTCCGTACGCGATGGTGCGCAATCCGATGTACCTCGGGCGCTACTTCATCCTGCTCGGCTTCCTGATGCTGCTGGGCACCTGGTGGATACTCGTGCTCTACACGGTCGCCTACTGGTTCTACATGGATACGCGCGTTGAGCGCGAAGAGGCGCATCTGCGGCCGATCTTCGGGCCGCGCTACGACGAGTACTGCGCGCGTGTGCGCCGGTTCTTGCCCGGGCCGCCGCTGCCTGGGCAGCCGGTCGCCTACTGGAACTGGACGCTCTTCCGCCAGAACAATGCGCCCGCCAACCTGCTCGGTACGCTGGCTGTATGGGCCGTCGTCGCTGCCTGGTTGTTGCTGCGCTGACGCGCGCGACGCGGGCACTTAGGGCCTGTTCACGCCAAAGCCGGGAGTGCGAAGGCGAATGGCGGGAGGCAGTGCGAGGCGCCGCGAGCGCCGGTGGGTGATGCCAATCAGCGAAGTGGCAACGACGCAATGCGCCCGCCATTCGCCTTCCCTTCGGGTTGGGCCGAAATGCGGCGTCTGCCTTGTCGGGCGGCTTGCGCAGGGGAGCCACCCTGCGCTGCACCACCCTTCGCGCATCCATCCGCATTGCGGCCCAACGCATCTCCCGCATTTGGCGTGAACAGGCCCTCGTACTTGATACAGCGTCTGGATGAACCCGGACGGGATAGTCGCCCGCCCGGCTGCACGGCAGCATTCGGAATGCCCGACTCACGGGCGCTCTCATCTTCACGCCGGGCGGTTTCTTGATCCGAAACGTGGTCGACTGGTCACGCATGCAGCCTCGCTGGCAGCTCCTCGGCGCCTGCGTGGCCGCTGCACTGCTGTCGGCCTGCGGCGGTGGCGACAGCGCACCGTCGACAACGGCGGCGCAGGTCAGTCCTGGACCGGTAACAGCGCCCTCGGCCGCCAGCGTGGCGATCACCGGCTTTGCACCGACAGCCGGCGCACCCGGAAGCGTCGTGAATGTCAGTGGCGCATCGCTGAGTGCCGTGACCTCCGCACGCGTCGGTGGCGTCGATGCGACTTTCCGCGCGCTCTCCGATACAGCGCTCGAGCTCACCGTGCCGGCCAGCGCCCGCTCCGGTCGCATCGAGTTGAACGCGGCAGGACGAGTGCTGCTGTCAGAGACCGACTTCACCGTTATGTCGGTCCCGGCAGTCACTTCGGTGACGCCGACGACGCTGCTTCCTCCTGGTCGCATCACGCTGGCCGGGTCCGCCCTCGATCTTGTGCGCGAAGTACGCCTGAACACGCTGGTGCTCACGATCACCACGCGCACACCGACATCGCTGGCCGTCGATGTTCCAGCGGGCGCGATGTCGGGGCCGCTGACCCTGGTCGATACCGCAGGCATCGTGCGCCCGCTGGCGCAGCTCATCACGATTGCCGGCCCGGTAACGATCAGTACGTTCTCGCCGGCATCGATCGTGACGGGTCAGACGCTGACCGTGAACGGAACGAACCTTGATCGGGCGTCCTCGCTCGTGTTTGCCAACGGAGCGACCGCGACGATCGCGGCGCGCACGGGCACGACACGCCTGACCGCTGTCGTGCCCGACGCGGCGGCCAGCGGCGTGTTCCGCGTGCGCGCTGATGCCGGGGACGAAGCGCTGTCGCTGACCGCGCTGCAGGTGATCCCGGCAGTGCGTGTCGACGCAAACGCCGTCTATCGCGTGGCGGCCGCGGGGAATTCCGTGACGATGACCGGCACCGGGCTTACCGAGGTCGCCACTGTGCGGGTCGGGTCGACCGTTGCAACGATTGTCTCCAAGGCCGCGACCCAGCTGGTCTTCACTGCGCCCGCCAGCCTGGCCTGCGGTGCGATCACGCTCGAGTCGGCGTCGCAACCGTCCGTGGCGGGCGGCAGCCTCGTTGTCGGAGCGGGATGCGTCGCAACGGTGGCCGGCGTCGAGTTTGCGCAGGTCCTTTCGCAGGGACCGACGGACACACGATTGCGGCTGGTACCGGCCAAGGAGACCTGGGCGCGGGCCTTCGTCGTGTCGGCGCAATCGAATGTGCCGGCGCCGCTCGTTCGACTGACCGGATACAACGGCGCGGCGATCCTCGGGACCATCGACATGGCCGGGCCAGCGATGTTGCCGGTCGCGTCCGGAGCGACGGCACCCGACAGTGTCCGCTATAACGAAGCGCAGAGCTTCAACGTTGAACTGCCGGCAGCGTGGGTGCGCAGCGGACTGTCGGTGCGCGTCGAGGTCGACCCGTTGCGCCAGCTCGGCGCGCCGGTCGTCGTCGACGCGACTCCCTCGGTGGGCGTGAACACACGCATGGAAGTCGTGCTGGTGCCCGTGGTCTCGGGAGCGTTCGTGCCGACCATGCCGACCGTCGATGCGGTGCGCGACGAAATCACGCGCCGCTTTCCGATCCCGCGCGCCAATATCACGGTCACGGTGCGTCCGTCGTACACGCTGACCAGCACGACCGACGGCCTCGACACCTCGAGCGAGTGGACCAATGCCCTGGTCGAGCTCAACCAGCTGCGCTCGATGGAAGCGGGTTCGAACGCGACCCGCTTTTACTTCGGCGTCGTGCGCCGGTCCGGTGGCGGGATTGCCGGCATCGGCTACGTGCCGGGGCGCACCGCGCTCGGCTGGGACTCGAGTGCGCAGTGGGCACGGACGATGTCACATGAGCTGGGTCACAACCTCAGCCGGCCGCACGCACCGTGTGGCGGCGTGGCGAATCCCGATCCCAACTACCCCTACGCCGGCGGTGTGCTGAGCGACACGCCGCTGATGGATTCGGTGCCGGCCTTGATCGACATCGTGTCGCCCGTCAGCCAGACCGACATCATGGGGTACTGCAGCGGGTCCTGGTTCTCCGACTACAACTTCCGCGAAATGCAGCGGTACATGGAAGGGCAGCCGAGTCTTATTGCCACACAGGCCACGCAGATCGCCGCCGACGCGGTAGAGCAGGACATGCTGCTGGTGGCCGGCATCATCGGGCCGGACGGGCTGCAGCTCGCGCCGGTGCAGGCCATGCGTGCCGTGCCTGCGAGCGGCACGGGCGAATACACATTGAGGATGCTGCTGCGCGACGGCCGCACGTTCGAGCACGCATTCGACGCCGAGCTGGTCGATCATGCCGAGCTGCCGGAACGTCACTTCGCGATTGCGATCCCGGATCCGGGTGCCGCGCTCGCGCGCATCGACGTTCTGCGCGGCGCGACTCCGGTCCCGGTGCGATCCTCGGGCCTGGCCACGGCGCAACGCACCAGCCGGGCCAGCATCGAGCGGTTGCGCGGCGTCGACTGGAACGAGAGCAACGGCAGGCTGCGCGTCGAATGGGACACGGCGGCAGCGTCACATGTCGCGGTCACCTATGTGCTCGACGGCACGCGCACGGTGCTCGGTGTAAGTCGCACCGGTGGCGTGGCCGAGTTCGACACCGCTGCACTGCCGGCCGGTGGTCGATTTGAAATTGCGCTCACTGACGGGCTGAACGCGCGCTCGCTGCAGGTCCGCCGCTAGCGGTAGCGCTCTGCCGTGCGGCAAGGCGCGCAGGCCACGGCGACGCGGCCGACAGCGCTACTGGCTGTCGGACAGCAACGGCTTGACCTCCGGATGGCGCTGCACCCACGCCCTTACGTACGAGCATACGGGCAGCACGTCCATGCCGTTGTCGGCCGCATGCTTGAACGCGGCCTTCACGAGCGCAGAGGCGATGCCCTTGCCCTCCAGCTGCGCCGGCACCTCGGTATGCACCAGCATCATCGTGTCGCCGTGCAAGCGGTAGTCGGAACGGCACAGCATGCCATCCACTACCGCCTCGAAGCGCATCGCGGCCGGATTGTGCTGGATCGCGATTTTCGGTTCGTCCATCGATACCTCGCGTCGCGGCTCGTCCCTGTCAGGAACGGAAGCTTAGCGCCCGCGGCGATGCGGCGACTGCATGAACGCCGGAATGTTGGTGCGGACCAGCGAATCGCCGCTGGACGTTCCCTGCGCGCGGGCCGTTTGGCCCCGCGCGGGTGATGTCGTGGGTTTCGCCGTCGACCGTTCACTGGGTGCCGCGCGTGCGCCGCCGGACGCCGGCGTACTGCGTTTCGACGCGCCCGTACTTGCCCGCTGACCGGACGATGGGCCGGGTTGTGCCGGCGGACTGACGCGGCCCTTGCCGTGCGACGGCGTGGATCGTGCAGGTTGATCGCGTCGTGCGGGGGAGCGGGGTGCCGTGCGCGATGAGTTCGATTTGCGGCCATGCGGTGCGCGGGCCGGGCGCTGCTCGACGTCGTGCGTCGCGCCAACCGCGGCGGACGGTTGATAGCTGGGCACGGTCATGCGCGGGATCGGGCGCTTGATCAGGCGCTCGATATCGCGCAGCAGCGCTTCTTCGTCGCGGCTCACCAGGGAGATCGCCTCTCCAGTCGCACCGGCACGGCCTGTGCGGCCGATGCGGTGCACGTAGTCCTCCGGAACGTTCGGCAGGTCGAAGTTGACGACATGAGGCAGCTGCTCGATGTCGAGTCCGCGTGCCGCGATGTCGGTGGCGACCAGCGCCTGCAGGTCGCCGCGCTTGAAGTCGGCCAGTGCACGCGTGCGCGCGTTCTGGCTCTTGTTGCCATGGATGGCCAGTGCCGTGACGCCGTGCTTGCCGAGATACTCGGCGAGGCGGTTCGCGCCATGCTTGGTGCGCGTGAACACCAGCACCTGGAACCACTGGTTGTCCTTGATCAGGTGCGCCAGCAGCTCCGACTTGCGCGTGCGCTCGATGCTGATCGCTTTCTGGTCGACGGCCTCGACGGTCGAGTTGCGCGGCGTGGCCTGGACCGACACCGGATTGCGCATCAGCGTGGCCGCCAGCGTCCGGATCTCGTCCGAGAACGTGGCCGAGAACAGCAGCGTCTGCCGCTGCTTCGGCAACTGCGCGAACACGCGCTTCATGTCCGGCAGGAAACCCATGTCGAGCATGCGATCGGCTTCGTCGAGCACCAGCACCTCGATCTTCGACAGATCAATCGTCTTCTGGCCGACGTGGTCGAGCAGGCGGCCGGGTGTGGCGACGACGATGTCGACGCCGCGCTTGAGCGCGTCGAACTGTGGCCGGATCGAGACGCCGCCGAAGATGACGGCGCATCGGGCGTGCACGTGCTTGCCGTAGTCGCGCACGCTTTCCTCGACCTGCGCCGCGAGTTCGCGCGTCGGCGCGAGGATCAGGACGCGCGGTGCGCGGTGTTCGCGCGTTGTCGTCGGAACTGCGGCACCCAACCGCTGCAGGATCGGCAGCACGAAGGCGGCGGTCTTGCCGGTGCCGGTCTGCGCGCCCGCCATCAGGTCGCTGCCCGCAAGGACCGGGGGAATTGCCTGCAACTGGATGGGCGTGGGCTGGGTGTACCCGAGGTCGGTGACCGCGCGCACGAGTGCCTCGGACAAGCCGAGGGCTTCAAACGATGAATTCAAACGAAACTCCTGAGCACGGCCTGCGCGAACTTTGCTCGCCGGACCGGTTCAGGCAGATGCAACTAGGGAAAAAGACTTCGAGGGAGCGTGTTGACAACCACGATGGACGGGTGCGAACCGGAACCGACGCACCGCAATCAGGGCCGAATGATACACGAAGTCAAGGACTTAGGCGGGCTTGGCCTCACAAGCCAATGTCCGCGCCCCACAGCACCGCGATGCCGATCAGCGCAAACACGACCGCGGCCAGGCCGTTCATCACGCGCTTGGGCAGCTTCTCCGCGGCAACGTTACCCAGAAGCACCGCAGGCACATTGGCGATCATCATGCCGATCGTCGTTCCTGCGACGACGGCGACCAGCGCGTCGTAGCGCGCGGCCAGGGCCACGGTAGCAATCTGCGTCTTGTCGCCCATTTCGACGATGAAGAACGCGATCAGCGTCGTACCGAACACGCCGAAGCGAGACGCCTTATCGGACTCGTCATCGAGCTTGTCGGGGACGAGCATCCAGAGCGCCATGGCGATGAACGAGAGCCCGAGCGCCCAACGCATGGCCTCCGGGCCGATCGTGCGCGTGAGCCATGTGCCGACCGCGCCAGCGAGGAAATGGTTCGCGAGCGTGGCAAACAAGATGCCGAAGATGATCGGCCACGGCTTGCGGTACTTCGCGGCCAGTGCAAGCGCAAGCAACTGCGTCTTGTCGCCGATCTCGGCGAGGGCAACGACGCCAATGGAGATGAGAAAAGCTGTCAAGTCCGGAGTCAGTAGTGGAGTACTCGCTCTTGCCCAGTGCAGTCGGCAGAGCGGGCGCAAGCGTACACTTCACTGATTCGTCTCTTAGCGAGTGACCGCTGCCCGCGGTCCCCGAACTCGGGTCTTCTCGCTCATCTCGATGACACTCCTCACGCCCTGGCGCGCGACCCTGGCTCGCACGTTCAAGGGGCTTTTCCCCGGACGTTTCGCCGTCGCTGGCATCGTCGTCATCGCCTATCTCGCGGTGAGTCTGCTCACGCGTGTCGGACTTGCAATTTTCAACGGCGAGGCGACGGAGTTCATGCCCTGGCGCGCTGCCGGGTGGCTGCTGATCGGGCTGGCTTACGACCTGGCCGCGGCAGCTTTCTGGCTGCTGCCGATCGCGCTGCTCGCGTGGCTGTGGCCGGCCGGGCGCGCGCACCGGGCTTTCGGTGTGGCGGCGATCGCGCTGGCCACAGTCGCATTCGGCATCTTCGTCTTCACGGCCGCATCGGAATTCGTGTTCTGGAACGAATTCTCGTCGCGCTTCAACTTCATCGCGGTCGACTACCTGATTTACACGCGCGAGGTGATCGGCAACATCCGAGAGTCGTATCGGATGACTCCTATCCTGCTGGGGCTCGCAGCAGCGACGGCCGTCCTCGTCGCGCTGGCAGTGCGACCGCTCTGGCGGGCGGCACAGGCGGCGAGTCCCGGCATTGGCCGGCGCTCCCTGTGGATGGCCGGTTACGCCGCAGTGGCGCTGGCGTCCTACCTGCTGGTTCCGTCGACATGGAAGGAATTCTCGAGCAGCGTTCAGTCGCAGCAGTTGGCGGGCAACGGGCACTGGGAGTTCTTCCACGCGTTCAATACCAACGAGATCGACTACGACCGCTTCTATGCGACAGTGCCGATCGAGCAGGCCTACAAGGAATTGCGTGAAGAATTCACCGACGCCGGGCCGGTCGAGTTCACCGGCGACTCCGGACTGCCGATCGAACGTGTGATTCGTGGTGCCGGACCCGAGAAGCCGCTCAACGTCGTACTGATCTCGGTGGAATCGCTCTCGGCCGACTACATGGGCGCGTTCGGCAACGCGAAAGGCCTGACGCCGCAGCTTGATCGCCTTGCGCGCGAGGGACTGCTGTTCACGCAGGTGTATGCGACGGGCACGCGGACGGTGCGCGGGCTCGAAGCCCTGGCTTTGTCGCTGCCGCCGACGCCCGGGCATTCAGTGGTCAAGCGGCCCAACAACGAGCATTTGTTCACCGTAGGCGAAGTCTTTGCCGAAAAGGGCTACGAACCGCTCTATCTCTACGGTGGCTACGGCTACTTCGACAACATGGAGCACTTCTTTGGCGGCAATGGTTACACCGTCATCGACCGCACCGCGCTCGACAAGGCCGAAATTCACTACGAGAACATCTGGGGTGTGGCCGACGAGGACCTCTTCACGCTGACGCTGCGCGAACTGGATACACGTCACACGGCCGGCACGAAGTTCTTTGCGCACGTAATGACGACGTCGAACCACCGGCCCTACACCTACCCAGCGGGCCGCATCGACATTCCTCCCAAGACCGGTGCCGACGGTGCCGTGAAGTACACCGACTGGGCCATCGGCGACTTCATCGAGCGCGCGCGCAAGCATGTATGGTTCGATGACACCGTCTTCGTCATCGTCGCCGACCATTGCGCTGCCTCGCGCGGCAAGACCGACCTGCCGCTCGACCGTTTCCACATTCCACTGATGGTCTATGCGCCCAAGCACATTTCACCGGCGCGCATCGACACCATCGCTTCCCAGATAGACGTCGCTCCGACCGTACTTGCGTTGCTGAACTTCAACTACGTTTCGCGTTTCTTCGGGCAGGACATCCTGAATGAAGGCCGCACGCACCAGCGCGCGGTGATGGCGAACTACCAGACGGTCGGTTACTACGAGCACGGCATGCTGGTCGAGCTGCGGCCGCAGCGGCGCGTGCGCGTCATCGATGCCGCCAGCGGCCGCGAGCTGCCGCCGAGTGACGAAACCCGGCACTTCACCAATGAGGCGATCGGCTATTACCAGGGCGCGAGCAACGCCTTCCGCACCGGGGCGTTGCGCTTGCCCGGTAATCTCCTGCCGCGGCCCGTCAAGTGACGCGGCCGATCCGGTAATCTGCGCGCCTTTTGGCGCTTCCTGTTGCATTGGCCATGGCTCAATACGTCTACACCATGATCCGCGTGGGCAAGATCGTTCCGCCCAAGCGCGAGATCCTGAAGAACATTTCCCTCAGTTTTTTCCCCGGCGCCAAGATCGGCGTGCTCGGACTCAACGGCTCCGGCAAATCGACGCTGCTGAAGATCATGGCCGGGCTCGACACGGACATCGAAGGCGAGGCGGTGCCGATGCCGGGCCTCTCCATCGGCTTCCTGCCGCAGGAACCGCAACTCGATCCCTCCAAGACCGTCAAGGATGAAGTGGAGGCGGGCCTCGGCGAAGTGATGCAGGCCAAGCAGAAGCTCGAGGAGATCTACGCGGCCTATGCGGAGCCCGATGCGGATTTCGACAAGCTCTCGGCGGAGCAGGCGAAGTTCGAGGCGATCATCGCGACGTCGGGTGCGGACGTCGAACACCAGATGGAAATCGCGGCCGATGCGCTGCGCCTGCCGCCGTGGGACGCGGCGATCGCCAAGCTCTCTGGTGGTGAGAAGCGGCGTGTAGCGCTGTGCAAGCTCCTGCTGTCGAAGCCCGACATGTTGCTGCTCGACGAGCCGACCAACCATCTTGATGCCGAAAGCGTGGACTGGCTCGAGCAGTTCCTTTCGCGCTTCCCGGGCACTGTCGTGGCGGTAACGCACGATCGCTACTTCCTCGACAACGCCGCCGAGTGGATTCTCGAACTCGACCGCGGCATGGGCATCCCCTGGAAGGGCAACTACAGCTCCTGGTTGGAACAGAAGGAAGAGCGGCTTGAGCGCGAGGCCAAGTCCGAGGTGGCGCGCATCAAGACGATGAAGAACGAGCTGGAGTGGGTGCGCCAGAACGCCAAGGGCCGCCAGGCCAAGAGCAAGGCGCGATTGAAGCGCTTTGACGAACTGTCGTCCTACGAATACCAGACCCGCAACGAAACGCAGGAAATCTTCATCCCGGTGGCCGAACGGCTCGGCAACCAGGTGATCGAGTTCAAGAACGTCAGCAAGGGCTATGGCGACCGGCTGCTGATCGATAGTCTCAGTTTTGCCGTACCTCCCGGCGCAATCGTCGGCGTCATCGGTCCCAACGGCGCCGGCAAGTCGACGCTGTTCCACATGATCACCGGGCAGGAAAAGCCCGACGGCGGCGAGATCGTCATGGGTCCGAGCGTGCAGATCGCGGCGGTTGAACAGACACGCGAATCGCTGCCGAACGACAAGTCGGTGTGGGAAGCGATCTCCGGCGGACTAGACATCCTCCAGGTCGGCCGGTTTGAAATGCCGTCGCGGGCCTATCTCGGCCGCTTCAACTTCAAGGGCGGTGACCAGCAGAAGATCGTCGGCAACCTCTCCGGCGGTGAGCGCGGCCGCTTGCACCTGGCGGCAACCCTGCTCAAGGGCGGCAACGTACTGCTGCTCGACGAGCCGTCGAACGATCTCGACGTCGAGACGCTGCGCGCGCTGGAAGAAGCGCTGCTCGAGTTCGCGGGCTCAGTGCTGGTCATCTCGCACGATCGCTGGTTCCTCGACCGCATCGCAACACACATCCTGGCGGCCGAAGGCGACTCGCAGTGGACTTTCTTCAACGGCAACTACCAGGAGTACGAAGCCGACAAGAAGAAGCGCCTCGGCGAGGAGGGCGCCGCGCCGCACCGGCTGCGCTTCAAGCCGCTGACGCGCGGTTGACCATCGGGATCGCCGTCCCGGTCGGTCAACTATCGAACCACGATGGTTCCGACCATGCCGTCGCGCAGGTCGTTCCAGGCGTGACCGGGCATCAGGCACGCGAAACGGAAGGTGCCTGGCTGCGTGAACTGCCAGACGATCTCGCCGCGTCCGCCGGGCGGTACGTGCGCCATGAACGGTTCGTCGTGTTCCATTTTCGGGAACCGCTTCATCAATTCCGCGTGCTCGATCAGCTCGCGCTCGGTGCCGATCACGAACTCGTGGATAACCTTGCCCCGGTTTACGACCTGGAAGCGCAGGGTCTCGCCGCGCTTCACGTCGATGTGTTTCGGCGTGAAGCGCATGTCATCGGTCATGTCGAAGACGATCGTGCGTGCGACTTTCTTCGGGTCCCCAGTGCGACCGAACGTCGTCGTCACCGGCTGCAAGTTGGGGCCGCTGGCGTGCGGGGCATCGCTGTGAGCGAGCACGGCTGTCGCAAACATGATCGCGGCAATCCCGACGGAAAGTGATTTCATCGTTCCGGGCATTGGCTAGAGGGATTAGCGCGTGGCTGCGACTCAGTGGCCGTGGTGCAGATGCACGACCGCATGGCCGCGACCCCGCGCAATGAGATAGCGATTGACCGGAAAGGCTGCAACGCCCGCGATCACCAGCGAGATCGCAAGGCTGCCCCAGAAGCGCGCCGAATTGAGCGGCGCGCCCATTGCGCCGGGGATCACCAGCATGACCGCGTTGTCGACGATCTCCATGATCGTGATCGACGCCGTATCGGCGATCAGCGCCAGCCGCGCCGCGGCCGCCCAGGCCATGCCCGACCGCAGCAGTGGCAGCATCGTCATCATGTAGCCGAAGACAAAGGCTAGGCCGATGGCCAGCGCGATCGTCGCCAGGTTGGACCACCCGAGCGCGGTGCCTATCACCATACCGAGAACCTCGCCGATCGCACAGCCGGTCAGGCAATGCAATGTCGCCGAGAGCGCGAGGCGATTCAGCTCGCGCGCGGCCCCGGGTTGGGACGTCGTCGATCCGGCGCGCTGCGCATGGTCAGCGTGCATATGCTCGCGTGGCGTGTCCACGATCTTGCCTCGGTTCAAGGGTCCGGAGCGGAAACCTGTGGCGCGAACAAAGGACCTTGACTCGATGGCAAAGTCAAAGTGGGCGGCGGCTGCCGACCCTTCCTGTCAGGCCCTCTTCTGCCGCGCCGCCTCGAGCGCCTTCTTCGGGTTGACCAACGTGCGCCGGCCATCGGCCGTCTTGTCAGCGGTCGAGACGATGATGTCGATCACCTGCGGTGGCGTCAGCGCCGGGTTGACCGCGAGGATCTTGCCGGCGAGGTTGGCGACCTGCGGTGCCGCCATCGAGGTACCGGAGTACGCGACGCGATCGCCGCCGGGCAGGAAGCTTTCGACCTGGTAGCCGTTGGCATGCACCTTCACCGTCGGACCATAGCTGGTGAATGAGGCTTCGTCGCCGGCCTTGTCGACCGCACCGACCGTCAGCAGATTGGGCAGCACGATGTCGGCGGGCGCGTCCTCGGCGAAGCTGGCGTTCTGGTTCGAGTTGCCGGCCGCCGTGATGAACAGGATTTCGGGCGCTGCCGCGAAGGCTTTTTCGAGGGCGGCTTTGCCGATGCTGAAATACTCGCGCGCCAGTTTCTGGCGCTCTTCCTGCGTCTTGCCGATGCCGCACAGTTCGAGGTCGTTCTCGATCGCGTTGACGCTCCCGCCCCAGCTCATGTTGACGACGCGTGCCTGGTTGCGCCTGAGAAATTCCACGGTTTCGATAAAGCTCTTCGCATCCTTGCGCGTCTGTTCGAGCGAGGGGCAGGGATCGGGGATCAGCGTATTGCCGAACTCCATGCGAGCTACCAGGAGGCGCGCGTAGGGATTGCCCTCCATCGCGATGCCGGCCACGTGTGTCCCGTGCGTGTAGTTGCCCGCAAGGATCAATTCCTCGATCGTTGGCTTGTACTGCTCGCGCGGCAGCGTCGAGATCAGCTGCTTGACCTCATTGGCTTCCGGACTGTCGACGTTGGACTGGAGGTCGGAGAATCCCTTGCTGCGCGACTTCATTGCCGGTAGCCTCGCTTGCATGGCTGGCGTCAGCACCTGCAGTTCGGTGTTGGTTGGGTTGGCGTACTTGTCGAAGCCGATCAGGGCCGGTGCACCCTTTGCGTCGCGCACGAGCTGCGACTTGAAGATCGCGGTATCGACGCCGCTGTCCCAGACGGCGACAACGACCGGCGTATAGGGACGGCCCGGATCGAGCGCTACGCCGCGCGCGGCCCAGATATCCGGCTTCTCGACCTTGTTGGCGGTTAGATAGGCACCGTAGGTGTCCACCAGCGTCTGTTTGAGCGGTAGCCGCTGTTGCAGCGTATAGCGCGCCCCAATGATTCCCGGCGCGAGATCACTGCTCAGTGCACCAGTCTTGTCGGCGGTCGGCTGCAGCACCTCGTTGATATAGCCAAACACTCGCCCTTCGCCGAGCAGTTCGGCGCTGGCCTTGGCTTCCTTGATGTCGTTGGCGATGACCGGGTAGGGCATCGGCTTGAGCGCCGTTTCCAGGCTACTGCGGACGGCGGCGAGGTACGGCGGACCGCTCGTGCCACCGGCAGCCTTGCGGCCGTCGATGATGGCGCGCGCCTGTAATCCGGTCAGCAGCTTGTCGGCGGGCTTTTCCTGCAGCGCACGGATCTGCTCGATGCGCTTGAGCGCATCAGCATCGCGACCCTCGAGCAGGTCGAGCTGCAGCAGTGTGCCCAGCAGCTGCCGCTCGCTCGACTTGTCGGCAATGTCGTACTTCGCGAGTACGGACTCGATATCGCGACGCACGTTGGTGCTGAACGCGGCGAACGCCTGCGGGTCCTTGACGAGTGCTTCGAGACTTCCCTTGACGGGGTAGGTGAAGCGCGGCAGGTCCGCCGCTTTTTCGATGCGCGGCCGCGGCTGTGCATAGGTGGGGTCCAGCAGGAGTACGAGACTGAGGCAGATGAGTAGACGCGTGAACATGACGTGGTCCGGGCTGGAAAGGGCCGAATATTAGCGGCGCCGCGCCGATAATTCCCGCATGACCTTGCAACCGGCACGGCTCGCGCGCGAGACAGACGGCACTCCGTACAGCGAGCGCTATGGCGACGTGTACGCCAGCCGCGACGGCGCGGTCGGCCAGGCGCAGCACGTCTTCCTCGGGGGCGCCGGCTTGCCCGAGGCCTGGCGCGGACGCGGCCAGTTTGTGGTGCTCGAGACCGGCTTCGGACTGGGCATCAATTTTCTCGTCACCTGGCAGGCCTGGCGCGCAGACCCGCAACGACCGCGCCGTCTGCATTTTGTTTCGGTGGAGAAGCACCCGCTGGCAGCGGCGGACCTGCTCGCGGTGGCAGCCCCCGGCATCCAGCCGCTGGCAGTGGCGTTGGCGCGCCAATGGCCGCTGCCGACAGCCGGATTGCACCGGCTGGAGTTCGACGGCGGCGATGTGTGCCTGACGCTCGCGCTCGGCGACGCGCGTGATCTCTTGCCGCAACTCGTCCTCGGTGCCGACGCCATCTTTCTCGACGGATTTGCACCCAGTCGTAACCCCGAGATGTGGGAGCCCGCGTTGCTCAAGGCGATCGGACGATGCGCGCGCCCGGGCGCCGTGTTGGCGACCTATACGACCGCGAACTCCGTCCGAGCGGCATTGACGGCCGCGGGTTTCGATCTGCACGTACGGCCGGGTTACGCCAGCAAGCGCGAGATGCTGTGTGGCCGCTACGCGCCGCGCTGGCGTGTCCGTCGCCATGAGCCTCCGATGCCGTACGCGGAGGCGCGTTCGGCCATCGTGATCGGGGCCGGACTGGCGGGCAGTGCCTGCGCGCATGCGCTGGCCCGACGCGGCTGGGCCGTAACGGTGATCGAACGCGCCGCGGCTCCTGCGAGCGGCGCGTCCGCATTGCCCTGGGGGCTGCTGCATCCGCAGTTGGCGGTCGACGATGCACCGCTCGCGCGACTGACACGCGCCGGAGTCGCCGCGACGCACGCGGCGCTTGCGCGGAGCGTGCCGACGGGCGACGTCGATGGCCGGCCAATCGTTCGGAGCAGCGGTGTGTTCCAGATGGCCGACGGAGACGCGACGTGGGCCCGATGGCAGACTGCGATCGCGCGGCTCGGCTTTCCTCCGGAGTATGTCGAGGTGCTGGATCAGGCGACGGCGGCGCAACGGATCGGCCTGGTCCCGCGGCATGGCGGACTCTGGTGGCCGCAAGGCGCACTGGTGTCACCCGCACGCTGGTGCGTCACGTTGCTGGCGGACGGGATAGCCCAGCTCCGTGGTGAAGTCGTTGGGCTGAGAGCCGGGCGTGAAGGCTGGACAGCCCTGGACGGGACAGGACAAGTGCTCGCAGCTGCGCCGGTGGCCATCGTCGCCGCAGCAATTGCATCGCCCGGATTGCTCGGGATGACGCGGGCGAGAGTGCAGACCGTCCGTGGTCGTATTGCCTTCCTCGACCCTCAGGCCTTCGCGAGTCTGAAGGCGCCGATCACCGGCGACGGCTATCTGCTGCGCGATCCGGACGGCGGCGTGGCTGCCGGTGCGACCTACGAACTCACGCTGCCGAGCGACGACGCTGAGTCGTCCCTGAGCGAAGCCAGTGCACAGCACAGCAATCTCGGGCGCTTGCAGCGACTGCTCGCCGCGCCGCCCGTGGTCGACGCACTTGGCTTGTTCGATGGTCTGCGGTGTGTGGCGCGTGACCGGTTGCCGCTGGCCGGTGCTGTCGCCGGATGAGCTTGCGGCGCTGGACCGGCTGGCCGCGATCTGCGCGGAGCGCAACTGGTGGATGTTCCGAGGCGGGCCGGCTTGTACACATGCTTCGCTCTCGGATCGCGTGGTCTGGCTCTCGCGCCGCTGTTCGCCGAGCTGATCGCGGCGTCGATCGAAGGCGAACCGCTGCCGGTCGAGCGTGCACTCGCCGCCGCGGTCGATCCCGCGCGCTTCCTGCTGGGTTCACTGCGTCGGGACGTCGCCTTGCAGAGCGTTCGCCGCGGTCCCACGCCGCCGCTCTAGGCAGTGCTCGCGCCGGCCTGTGCCCCTACTCTTCTTCTTCCTGCTTGCGCTTGGCTGCGTAGTCGTTGGCCAGCTGCTGCTGCAGAGGAGGCGGTGCCTGCTCGTAGTGCGACAGCGTCATGGTCCATGCGCCGCGACCCTGCGTCATAGCCTTGAGGCGGTTCGAATAGCCTTCGAGCTCTCCCAGCGGCGCCTGGCCTTCGACGACCAGCACCGAAGGCCCCATCGCCCGCGTGCCGGTCACCTGGCCGCGACGCGATGAAAGATCGCCGGTGATGTCGCCCATGTGAGATTCCGGGGCCTCGACCTCGAGATTGACGATCGGCTCGAGCACGATCGGGTGCGCCTTTCCAAGCGCATCGAGAAAGGCCTTCTTGCCCGCTGCGACGAACGCCACTTCCTTGGAATCCACCGGGTGGTGCTTGCCGTCGTAGACGATGACGCGCACATCCTGCATCGGGAAACCGGCGACCGGGCCAGCCACCAGCACCGACTCGACGCCCTTTTGAACCGCCGGAATGAAGTTGTACGGAATGACGCCGCCCTTGACCTGGTCGACGAACTCGAATCCGGCGCCGCGCGGCAGCGGTTCGACGCGAAGGTAGACCTCGCCGAACTGACCCGCGCCGCCGGTCTGCTTCTTGTGTCGCGCGTGGCCCTCGGCGTTCGCGGCGATGGTCTCGCGGTAAGGCACGCGCGGCGGCCGCGTATCGACCTCGACCTTGTACTGCTGCGCCATGCGTTCCAGCGCCGAGCGCAGGTGCAGTTCGCCCAGACCGCGCAGCACCGTTTCGTTCAGCGTCGCGTCATGCTCGACTTTCAACGTCGGATCCTCGGCCGTCATCCGGTGCAGCACTTCGGAAATGCGCTGCTCGTCGCCGCGCCGCTTCGGTGCGATCGCGACACCGCTCATCGGTGTCGGGAATTCGAGCGGCCGCATGTGGATCTGATCCTCGTCATGCGAGTCGTGCAGCACGCAGTCGAAGTCGATCTCGTCGACCTTGGCGACCGCCGCAATGTCGCCGGGCATGGCGTGCGGTATCTCGACCGTCTTGCCGCCCTGCAGCATGAACAGATGCCCGACCTTGAACGGCTTGCGGCCATTGCCGATGAAGAGCTGCGTGTCCTTGGTGACCGTTCCCTGATGGACGCGGAAGACGCCGAGCTTGCCGACGTACGGATCGACCACGACCTTGAATACGTGCGCCAGCACGTGCTTCTTCGGGTCTGGTTCCGAGCGGAACTCCTCGACCGGCTGCCCGTCGATCATCTCGCCCTTGAAGAACAGCGGCGGGTTGCCTTCGGTCGGATTCGGCAGTAGCGCTTCGAAGATCTTCAGCAGCTCGTCGATGCCGGCGCCGTTGCGTGCCGAGACGAAGCACACCGGGATCAGGTGACCTTCACGCAGGGCCTTCTCGAACGGCGCGTGCAGTTGCTCGGGCTCGATGGCTTCGCCCTGTTCGAGGTACTTGGCCATCAGGTCCTCGTCGACCTCGATGACCTGGTCGATCAGCGCCTGGTGCGCCTCGGCCACGGACGAAAAGTCCGCGTTGCCACTCGGGTTGAAGAAGCAGTCGACTACACGGGCATTGCCTCCGGACGGCAGGTTGATCGGCAGCACTTCCTTGCCGAACGTCGCACGCAGGTCGGACAGCAGTTGCGGCAGGTTCACGTTCTCGGCATCGATCTTGTTGACGATCAGCACGCGGCACAGTTTCCGGCGTCCGGCCCAGTCCATCATGCGCGAGGTGATCATCTCGATCCCGCTTTGCGCATTGACCACGATCGCCGCCGTCTCGACCGCGTCGAGCGCGCCGATCGATTGGCCGATGAAGTCCGGAAACCCGGGCGTGTCGAGCAGGTGAACGCGGGTGCGTGGCAGGTCCAGGTGCAGCACGGAGGTGCGCAGCGAGTGCAGGAAGGTCTTTTCCAGTCCGTCGAAGTCGCTGACCGTGGTTCCCCTTTCGACGCTGCCCGCTGCGGGTATCGCTCCGGTCCGGGCGAGCAGCGCTTCTGCGAGCGTGGTCTTGCCTGCACTGCCGTGGCCCAACAGGGCCACGGTCCGCAGGTTCTCCGTCGTGTAGGGCATCGCCTCTCCTCAGCAGTGTTTTTCTGGTGCGAAGGGCGACGTTACCCCCCGGCGCTCGCGCTGTCAGCCGCCCGGCACCGGGGCGCGCCGCGGGATTGACGTTCGACAAGCAGCCCTCACCCCCGGTCGACTCCGTCGAAGTGGCGTTTCGTCACACAGCGGCTGCACCATCGGCCTCGGAACGCACACAATCGCGTTCCGTCCTGCCCAACTGTGAAAGGAGCACCCGATGGATGTGTTCAATACGCGCGGCGCGTTCAGCTGGAGCGAACTGATGACCACCGATCCGGCCGCGGCCAAGTCGTTCTATGTGTCGCTGTTCGGCTGGGGTACGAAGGACATGCAGATGGCGAGCGGCGCCTACACGACCTGCCAGGTGGGGGAGGAGTCCGTGGCCGGCATCATGAAGATCCCGGCGGAGGCCGCTGGCATGCCTCCGATGTGGGGCGTCTACGTGACCGTTACCGATGTCGACGAAACGATACGACAGGCCGAAAAGCTCGGCGGCGCTGTCGTCGTGCCGCCCATGGATGTCGACGGTGTCGGCCGCATGGCGGTGCTGCGCGATCCGCAGGGCGCCAGCTTTTCGGTGATCAAGTACGCTTTCCCGTCTGAGTAAAGGTGCACGGCGGGGACACGGCCGGCGCAATCGCGCCGGCCGTAACCTGTTCATCCGAGTCGGCGCAAGTTAGCGGACGCTTGGCGTCGGGTTGTTGGCTACCTGCGTGGCCACCGGCCGCGCGGCCTGCGTGCGTTCGGCGACGATGATGACGCGTTCCATCCTGACCACCGGCAGGGCAGCGACGTCACGCGCCGTCTGACGCGCCTGCAGGCCGTGCACACCGAGTGCCGTCGTAAGGGCGATCATGCCGAGTGCGGCAAGGGCAACCATCGTGGTGGCAGATCTCTGGGCCATGGCGCGCTCCATCTGAAAGCCGGGCTACGACCGTGTCGCCCATGACCGCACTCTAGGCAGCCGCGCTCGCTGCTTCCATTCGAATGCGACGAACTGCGCGATTCACGGCGCCGGCTGCAAAATGGCGCGCCGCATGGAGCGAAGGCCGTTCGCGCCGCGACGAAGCCGACCGTACGCGGATGAACGGCGACTTCGTCACGTCGCCGTCATCGATGCGGCGAAGCACAGCGCGGATCAGTGCTGCTTGACGAAGCCGCGGCGGGTGTCGATGTCCTCGTCGAGCGCCCGGCGCGCGGCGTCGAAGGCGTCGCGTGCCGCGACAAAGACGTCCTCGTCCGCCTGCCGCGTGACCGCGTACTCCTTGTTCTTCACATGAACATCCAGCCGTACGCGGTACTCATGCGCCGTCGAGCTGTGGCGGGTTTCCGACGTTACCGCGACATGCAACTGGGTAATGGCCGGGTGGAATTTGCCGAGTTTCTCGGCCTTTTCGTGTATCGCCCGTTCGAGCGCTTCTGAACGGTCCATGTGATGAAACGTGATCTGGATCGGGAATGTCATGGTCATCATTTCGTTTCGGGCAGGGCACCCAACTTCATGGTGGCGTGGCCGCTGCGGTGGGCGTTGATGGCGGTCAACGCCTGCGGCCCCCGGACGCCCAATTCAAGCCCTGCCGAAGATCAACCGCGTTTCATTTTCATGCGCTGTTCGGCCCCGCGACTGCGAGCCTTCCACTCGGCCAGTTGCCTGCGCCGGTCGAGGAAGGTCATGGTTTCGCGCCGTACCTCGCGCTTCAGCTTGTGATAGTTCGACAGACGGTCCGGGTGGGTGTGGGCTCGCACGGCGCAGTCCGGCTCGTCCGTATGCGTGCAGTCCCGGAAGCGGCACCGATCGGCGAGTGCCATGATGTCTGCGAAGCTGGCGCCCAGACCTTCTTCGCCGATATCGACCTGCAGGCCGCGCAGTCCTGGCGTGTCAATCACGCACGCGCCGCCGGGCAGCCGATGCAGCGAGCGTGACCTCGTCGTATGACGGCCGCGGCTGTCGTCGTCGCGTACGGCGCCGGTCGCCTGGACGTCGCGTCCCGTCAGCGCATTGGTCAGGGTCGATTTGCCGGCACCGGAGGACCCCAGCAAAACCAGGGTCTGTCCGATGCCGAGGTAGTCGGCCAGAGCCATCACGACCTCGGGGGAACGTGCATCGACGGCCTGCACAGGAACATCCGTGGGCACTCGCTCGATCACCTCCGAGGTCTTCGCATCGGCGGAGGCCACGAGGTCCCGCTTGGTCAGCACCACCACCGGCCAGACTCCGGCTCCCCGGACCATGGCCAGATAACGCTCGAGCCGACGCAGGTTGAAGTCGCCATCGAGGCCCATGACCAGCAGCGCAGTGTCGACGTTGCTCACCAGGCACTGCCGTGCGCCGTCCGATGCGCGCCTCGCAATCTGCGTGACCGGCGTCATGCGTGCGGTGACCCATAAGGCACCGTAGTCGTCGGTCCGTGCCAGGACCCAGTCGCCGACCGCGAGTGATTCGCTCGCGAGCGCAGCCGCGCGTGCCAGGGCCGGGAGTGCCTGGCCGCGGCTTTCATGATCACCATCGTGCAGCACGAAGCTGTCGCGATGAACTTCAGTGACGCGCATCGCAGTGCCGGCAGCATCGAGCTGCGCAAGTCCCTGGGCGATGAGCGGGGTGTAGCCGATCGGTCGCAACCGATCCTGGTGCTCTGTAGTCATTTTCTGTATCCGAATCGAGCGACGCGAGGGCGCCGCGAACGCGACACGCGTGCAAGCACGCGACCGGGGGTCGAACCGTGTTGGCCGGCCGCTGCAAGCGGCCGAATCGGAAACGTCCGAGTCAGCGCCGAGTCGGCCGACTAGCGAACCAGATCAGTATTGGACATGCGCGCCTCCTGAATCGAGCGGCGCTCAACGAGCGGAAACCGAAGTGTTGCGCCGGCGCCGGCGCGCGTCAACCGGCACGTAGCCCGGTGGCGACAAGGCGTGCGGGCCGCGCAACGCCGCGGCGGGCATTCAACGGAATGCCGACGCGTTCGGTGTCAGGGTGTTGCGGGTGGGGTGTCGGCTGGAGCCACGGCCGGTGCACCGCTGTCGGGCACAGCGTCCTTGTCGGACTTGTCGGCTGCCTTGCGCTGGCGCTTTTCTTCCTGCTTTTTTTTCTTGGCCAGCTCGCGCTGGCGCTTTTCGAACGAGTAGTTGGGCTTCGCCAAGTCGGTGCCTCCTCAATGGGATGCGCGAGTTTCGCGCAGATAAAAAAAGACCGCCACAGAAAGTGGCGGTCGTTTTCTGAAGCCAGGAGGCCTTAGATCGGGCGGATCTGCGTGGCCTGGGGGCCTTTGGCGCCCTGGGCAACGGTGAACTCCACGCGCTGGCCTTCCTGCAGGGTCTTGAAGCCCGCAGCCTGAATCTCCGAGAAGTGGGCGAACAGGTCCTTGCCGCCGCCTTCCGGGGTGATGAAGCCGAAGCCTTTGGACTCATTGAACCACTTGACTGTACCTTGTGCCATTTAAAACGTCCTTGAAAAGAAAGATGGATAACTAACGCTGGCAGGAACGTCCTGCTGCGTGCAAACGATCAAGTACGTAA
The DNA here is from genome assembly GCA_963724365.1 of uncultured beta proteobacterium. GTDB lineage: Bacteria > Pseudomonadota > Gammaproteobacteria > Burkholderiales > Burkholderiaceae_F > JALORV01. The sequence continues at coordinate 235,151 of CAVRUR010000014.1, forward strand.
ACCGGGGAACAAGGCGGGGTCGGATGTAGCAATGACCTGCACAGGGAGCCAATGGACTAACGACACTTAAACGAAAGCAATCGGGAGGCTACGCGCTTGCGCGCAGCTTGTCCAGCACCACCGCGACGTGCGCCCGCCGGGTCGGCAGGGATCGGCCGGGCCGGGATGACGCAAGGCCCCACTGGGGAAAGATCGCCTTGCCTGAGATACTTGCTCCATGCAGGCCATCCTGGCAGTCACGGTTCCGTTCTTTGCGCTGGTCCTGTGCGGCTATCTGGCCGGCCGCGGGCGCCTGCTGCCCGAGGCAGCCATACCGGGCCTCAATATTTTCGTCCTGTACTTTGCCCTGCCATGCATGCTGTTCCGGTTCGGCGCATCGCTGCCGGTGGCACAGGTGATCAACCCGGTGGTGCTCGTCATCACGCTGATCGCTTCGGTCACGCTGGTGTTCGCCACGATCGCGCTGACGCGGTCCGACGAAGTGCCGATGAAGGATGCGTCGCTGGGTGCGTTGACCGTGGTCTGGCCGAACACCGGCTTCATGGGTGTTCCGCTGCTCGTGGCGTTGCTCGGCCAGGCCGCCGCGGGACCGGTGATCACGACGTTGCTGGTGGATCTTTTCTTCACCAGCTCACTGTGCATCGCGCTGGCGCAGGCGCAGGGTGGCGACGCGGGCGGCACGCGGGGGGGAATGCCGCGCCTGCTGAAAGGCACGCTGGCCAACCCCTTGCCGGCCGCTATCGCGCTCGGACTGCTGTTCTCGAGCCTCGACCTGCGCCCGCCGGGGCCGCTGGACACGATCGTCAGGATGCTGGGCGATGCAGCGTCCCCGGTTGCTCTCTTTGCCATCGGCACCGTGCTCTGGCGCGCAGGGCAGCATGTGCACACGCGCACACCCGTGCGCCTTTTTCTGCCGCTGGCGCTCGCCAAGCTGATCGTGCATCCACTCGTCGTGCTGGGACTCGGCGTGGGGGCCATCAAGCTCGGATTCCCGCTCGATTCGTTCACTCTGACGGTGATCGTGCTGGCCGCCGGCCTGCCCTCCGCGAGTTCGGTGTCGCTGCTGGCGGAGCGCTATGGCGCCGACAACGGCCGCATCACGCGCATCATCATCAGCTCGACTGTGCTTGCGTTTGCGACCTTTACGCTGCTGGCCTGGCTCTTTGACGCGCAGCCAAAGTAACTTGCCATGGAACGGGGCCTGCCATGATCGATTCTTCCTCGGCCGTTGCCGTCGTCCAGCGCCAGGTCGAGGCGTACAACCGGCGCGATCTCGAGGCGTTTGCCGCCACCTACCGTGACGACGTGCAGATCTTTCGCATGCCATCGGCCACGCCGGCCATGACGGGCCGTGCGGCGCTGCGGGAGTTCTACGCCAGCCAGCGCTTCAACCTTCCCGCGCTGCACGCCGAGATCGTGCAGCGCATCGTCATGGGTAACAAGGTCATCGACCACGAACGCGTGACCGGCGTCGCCGCGCAGCCGTTCGAGGCGGTCGCCGTGTACGAAGTCGTTGAGGGAGCAATCGCGACAGCGTGGTTTTTTTACCCGACCTGACACGCGGACGTCGGCGGGGGCAGGACCAGGCGCAGGTCTGGCGCCACGTACCGTGGAATTGACCGAACCGGACTCCTCATTCCGTGGGAGCGCTAGCCTGCGCCCGGTCGTCGGCTTTCAACCCTGAATGCCGGAGCGCTTCCGATAGGGCGGCTCACATGCCGGTACGTAAAGTCTCTTCAAGGACCGGCTCCCGAAGGAGCGCTGACGTTGCTGCCGGGCCGTTGCGCACCGCGCTCGTGCTGCAGGGCGGCGCGGCGCTGGGTGCTTACGAGGCGGGTGTGCTGAAAGCGCTGCTCGAACCGCCGGGCCGCCGCTTCGACATCGTCACCGGCTGCTCGATCGGGGCCATCATGGCGGCGATCCTGGTGGGCTCGCGCGGCGACCCGTGTGAGAGCCTCGACGACCTCTGGCAGCGCTTGGCGATGCCGACGAACCCGTTCGTGCCCGGCATGTTCGCCAACACTATTCCCACGCCCGGGCCGGGCAACCTGTACCGGGTCAACCCGATGTACTACGCCGCGCCCCCGCTCGCCACCTACATGTACGAGTCCGAACCGCTCGAAAAGGCAATCGACGAGTGGGTCGACTTCGGGCGCGTACGCCGGTCCCCGGCCGAACTGGTCGTCGTCGCGGTCGACGTGAAGACCGGGAGGCTCGCGGAATTCTCGAATCGCCGCAAGATGACCGCACGTCACATCGTGGCCAGCGCCAGCCTGCCTCCGGTGTTTCCGGTCGTGCGCATCGGCGCGGCCGACTACTGGGACGGCGGACTGATCTCCAATACGCCGCTACGTCCGGCACTGAATGCCATCGAACTACACAACGCGAGTGATCCGGGAGCGCGCTGGGAGATCATCGTGGTCGACCTCTTTGCGCCGATCACCACACCGCCGCAGGACATGACCGATGTTCTGCAGCGAGCATTCGAACTGGCCTTTTTCGGCAAGTTCCAGCATGACCTCAAGCTCTTCGAGATGTACAACGCGCAGATCGACCTGATGCGCGCGGTTGACGAAGCCCTGCCGGCACGCAGTCCGTTGCGGCGTCATCCGGCCTTCGTGCGGATGCGCCGGCACCGTCGCGTCGATCGGTTGACGGTCATTCGAGCATCGCAGCCGGATGCCTTGCAGGGGCCGGCCGACTTCGCGCCCGAGTCGATCGCGCGGCGCATGGAGCTCGGGTACGCTGACGCTCGTATGGCCCTCGACGCCCCGGCACCACGTCGCGCTCGCTCACGCCGGTCCTGACGCTTCATCGCGGCCCGTTGATCGCAGCGGGAGCGGAATGCGAGCCGGCGTGCCGTTGGCCCACCCACCGCACGGTCACATGCTGCGCATCACTGAACTCCGGCTTCCGCTCGATCACTCCGAGCCCGAACTGCGTGCCGCCATCGTTACACGCCTCGGTGTGCTCGATGCGGCACTGAAATCCATGACCGTGTACCGCCGGGCTGTCGACGCACGAAAGAGATCGGCCATGGTGCTGGCCTACACGATCGACTGCGACGTTCACGATGAAGAGGCCGTGCTGCGGGCTCACTCGGGCGATCCACACCTGAGGTGCTCGCCGGACACGAGTTACCGCTTCGTCGGGCACGCGCCGGTCGATTACTACGCGACGCAGTGTCCGCGGCCGATCGTCGTCGGCTTCGGACCATGCGGCATCTTCGCGGCGCTGGTGCTGGCGCAGATGGGGCTGCGACCGATCGTGCTGGAGCGCGGCAGGTGCGTGCGTGAGCGCACGAAGGACACCTGGGCGCTGTGGCGCAAGGGTGTGCTCAATCCCGAGTCGAACGTGCAGTTCGGCGAGGGCGGGGCGGGAACTTTCTCGGACGGCAAGCTGTGGAGCCAGATCAGCGATCCGCGCCACCTGACGCGCAAGGTGCTGACCGAGTTCGTCAAGGCGGGGGCGCCGGAAGAGATCCTGTACGTTGCCAAGCCGCATATCGGAACGTTCCGCCTGGTCAGCATGGTCGAGAAGATGCGCGCGGAAATCGAATCGCTTGGCGGCGAGGTTCGCTTCGAGCAGAAGCTGATCGATCTGCGCATCGAGTCGGGCAGGATCCGCGGACTGACGGTGGCAAACACTGAACATCCGCGCGGTGAGGAGATTTCTGCCGGCCCGGTCGTGCTCGCGCTGGGCCACAGCGCTCGCGATACCTTTGCGATGCTGTACCAACGCGGCGTGTTCATGGAGGCCAAGCCCTTCGCGATCGGTCTGCGCATCGAACATCCGCAGGGCGTGATCGACCGAGCGCGCTTCGGTCCGAATGCGGGCCATCCGCGGCTCGGGGCGGCTGACTACAAGCTGGTGCATCACGCCGGCAACGGTCGCGACGTCTACAGCTTCTGCATGTGCCCGGGCGGCACGGTGGTCGCGGCGACGTCCGAGCCCGGTCATGTCGTCACCAACGGCATGAGCCAGTATTCGCGCGCCGAGCGCAACGCCAACGCCGGGATCGTCGTCGGCATCTCCCCCTCGGACTATGCGCAGCCTGGAAATCGCGACGAACAGCATGGGCGAGCGGTGCATCCGCTCGACGGAATCGCATTCCAGCGGAGCTGGGAAACGCGTGCGTTCGAACTCGGCGGCAGCGACTACTTCGCGCCGGGTCAGCTGTTGGGCGACTTCCTCAGGCGCCAACGCTCGACCGACTTCGGCGGCGTGCTGCCGTCGTACACGCCCGGTGTGCGCCTGACCGATCTCGCGCAACCCGGCCATGGCAGCCTGCCCGATGACGTGCTCGAAGCGATCCGCGATGCGATGCCTGCCTTCGACCGGCAGATCAAGGGATTCGCGATGCCGGACGCGGTGTTCACCGGTGTCGAGACGCGCACGTCGTCGCCTTTGCGCATCACGCGCGGCAGGGACCTGCAGAGCGTCAACGTGCAGGGACTTTATCCGGCCGGCGAGGGCGCCGGGTACGCGGGCGGCATCATGTCGGCCGGTGTCGACGGCATCGAAATTGCCGAGGCCGTTGCGCGAGCGATGCTTCACACTTCGCTCGCTGATGCTTCTGTCGTGAATTCTGTCTGAAATCCCGCCTGAGATTCCGGCTGGATGGGGCAACGTGGCCGTCAAACGAGGACGTGGCCGATGGAGGCGTCACGCGCGAGATCGCAGCTTTCCGTTGCGCACCGCTGACGGGCCGTGCGCGCGCAATGCGTCTGCCGCGCGGTTACCCGTCAGCGCCGCCAGCGGGAAAGTGACACGCAGGATGTCGGTCAGGCGATTCCAGGCGGCTGGCGTGGATTCGTAGAACGCAGCGACATCGGGGAATACACCCCAGCGGTGGCGAGAGAGGCGGGGCTCATCCGACGGGAACTGCGCAAACGCCGGCTTGCGTCCGTCCCAGTCATACCGGCCCTCGACATGGACACCGTAGCCGAGGCGACGCCCCTCGGCGCGCAGTGCCGCCTGCGCTGCGCGGAACAGCGCGCGGTCGACGACATAGCTGTCGGTCGGCACCCAGACGCCGTCGAGCAGCACTTCCGTGTAGCTGTGGTCGATGAACGGAGTACGCAGATCGAACATGCCATGCAGCACTGCGGCGTTGACATCGACGAACTGCTGCCGGGCCTCGATGCCTGCAGCTCGCAGGAGCGCGATGAATAGCGTCGCCTTGGTGTTGCTGTAGCCCACTCCGGCGGACAGCACCTCGGTGGCCGACATCGCGTAGAAGTGCGGAGTGAAGCCGAACCGGACCGTGTCGCGCACGTAGTCGTGTATCGCGACGGCGCGTTCACGCGCCGTGTTGTGACCACGTACGAGTTGGGCCGACAGGCCGGTGATGACCACGTCGGACTCATCGATCAGCATCCGGGCCAGCACGGAGTTCATTGACAGTAGCGGGCCGATCAGCCAGGCGGTGCTGGCGTACAGCGCCCGGCGGCGGTCGGATTGATTGGGAGCGCGCGGCATTCAGACGATCAATGAGGATTGAAGGTGTTCATGCGATGAATATTCGATGGCGTTTCGATCGCTGTGGACCGGGGCATGCAATCACTTCGGCAAAGGACGATGGATGCCGCAATGGGGCGAGAGTTCCGCGATTGCTGAAAAAATCACCTCGATGCGTGACGAACACGTCATGCGTGAGGACGACAGTCGCAGCCTGCGCGCAGAATGTTGCGCGAGCATTTCCGGCGGGCCACGCCTTGTTGCCGAACGCAGGCGTCCGCGGTGCAATCGGATGGCGCGACACGACCCGTGAGCGTCTCCATTGCTACTGCGGCTACCTCGATCTTGACTGCTGCATCCTGTCGAGCCGGCTCCCGTATGCTGCCGACGTCGCCGTTCGCTTCCGCACGTTCATTTGTTGATGTCTTCCTCGTCGGATTCCTTGGTCGACTCGCCTGCCGCTTGGTGGCGGCTGGTGGCCACGCTGGCGATGGCCACGCTCGGCGGGGTCGGCATGTGGTCCGTGGTCGTCGCCTTGCCTGCGGTGCAGGCGGACTTCGGCGTCGACCGCGCGGCGGCGTCGTTCCCCTACACGCTGACGATGGTTGGCTTCGGACTCGGCGGCATCCTGATGGGACGGTTGACCGATCGCTATGGCGTCAGCCTGCCGCTCGCCGGCGCCACGCTCGCGCTAGCGCTCGGCTACGTGCTCGCGGCGTTGGCGCCGACGCTTTTCATGTACGCACTGGCGCAGGGTGTGCTGATCGGATTCCTCGGCAGTTCGGCCACGTTCGGTCCGTTGCTTGCCGACATCTCGCACTGGTTCGAAAAGCGCCGCGGCCTCGCGGTTGCGATCGTGGCCTGCGGCAACTACCTGGCGGGAACGGTCTGGCCGCCGATCGTGCAGCACCTGATCGAGAGCGTCGGCTGGCGCCACACGCATCTGCTCATCGGAGTTGTCGTCCTGCTGACGATGCTGCCGCTGACGCTGGTGCTGCGACGCCGGCCGCCGCACACAGACTCGTCGGTCGTCGCGACGCGAGCTCTACAGCAACCGGCCGACCTGGGCATATCGCCGCGCGCGCTGCAGACGCTGCTGGTGCTGGCCGGACTGTCGTGCTGCGTGGCGATGTCGATGCCGCAGGTGCATATCGTCGCCTACTGCGGTGACCTCGGCTACGGGCCGGCCGCCGGGGCACGCATGCTGTCGCTGATGTTGGGCTTCGGCATGGTGAGCCGGCTGCTATCGGGTTGGGTCGCCGATCGCATCGGGGGGCTGCGCACGTTGCTGCTGGGATCGGCGCTGCAGGGCATTGCACTCCTGCTGTATGTGCCCTTCGACGGCCTGACGTCGCTATATGTCGTGTCGGCGCTCTTCGGGCTGTTCCAGGGCGGCATCGTGCCGAGCTACGCCATCATCATTCGCGAGTACTTCGCCCCGCACGAGGCCGGTGCGCGTGTCGGTCTCGTGGTGATGGCCACGCTCTTCGGCATGGCGCTCGGCGGCTGGATGTCGGGCGTGGTGTTCGACATGACCGGCTCATATCGCGCCGCCTTCATCAACGGCATTGCCTGGAACCTGCTGAACCTTTCGATCGTCATCTGGCTGCTGCGCCGGCCCGGCGCGCGCTTCGCACGCGCCTGATTTCATTGCTTCAGTGCGCGGCGGCGGGCAGGCTCAGACGCGATTCGTCGATCGCGTAGCAGGCCAGCACGCGGCCGGCCGCGTCGAACAGCGCCTCGGCATCGTCCGCAGACACGATGCCGGTATGGATGAAGTAGTCGGGGAAGCGCGAAGTGCCGTAGAAATAGCTGCGCGGCATGCCCACGAGATCGAGGTAGTGCACCTCGTAGGCATAGCGCGCCAGTTCGCTGACCAGGCCCAGGTGCTCGTCGAGGTGATGGCGCACGTTGGTGCGAACGTAGGCCTGCATCTCTTCGGCCGGGATGAACCGCACGCACATCATGTTGGCCAGGTAGTCACCGACCCGCGCCAGCGTCTTGCGCGCGAGGGCCTTGGGCAAGTCGGCCCGCCGTGGCTCGATCGACTGCACTTCCTCGTCGACGGCCGCGCGCAGGGGGTCGGGTATGGCGGCGACCACCTGAGCGAACTGTTCGCCGAGTTCGGCGCGGGCCGCGGTGTACTCGGGACGGCGCGCTTCCGGTAGATGCAGGATCTTCGCCGTGTGCGCAATGTGCCCCCACTCGTGCATGACGCGCGCGCCAAGAAGCAACCGGTGGTACGGTGGCGCCGCGCCGGCGCGGACGTCGAAGGCCGGTTGCTGCAGTTCGTAGACGACGGCGCGACGCGCAGGATCGACATAGGCTCCGCCACCGGTTTCGAGCACCGCACAGTGGGTCGGGAGCGAGTCGACGTCGCGCACTCTGTCGAGGAACTGGCGCGAGCGCTGGTGGATGATGCGCAGGTCGGCATGGATGCTCGCGACAGCCTCGTCGTTCACTTCGGCCAGCACGCGACGCACGCGGACAGGATCGTCATGTTCCGGAGTCCAGAGCGTGCCGCCGTGCGGGCCGTGCACGATCACATGAGCCCGAGTTTCTGCCAGCCAGTCGCACAGGTCATCGAGCGCCCGCTTTGGTGCGACGGTTGAGGCACCTGCGAGCGGTGCGATCGAGTCCATCGCTTGGCGGACAGCCGCCTCGGCCGCGTCTGCCAGCGCCATCAACTGCGGTTGCAGGCGCTTCGGTACATACAGATCCGCCCCGTCGATGCTGAAGAACGGCTCCGTCGCTTCCTGTGCCGGCGCCCTCAGGGGGTCGTGCAGCAGTTCGTCGATCCAGTCGAATGCCGAGGCCAGCGCCGCGAAGCCGGCGGCGTCGGGTCGCTCCGCGCGATGTGCTGCATCGGCAAACGCCTTCCGGCTCGCCGGGTCGCGGTCGAACCAGTAGCTCAGGTTGTAGGCAACAGTCGCTTTCACCGAGCGCAACAGCGACAGGCGCTCCATGTGCAGGAGCAGGACGGCGACGTACTCGGGATGCGTGTCGAGGTCCGAGGTGTAAAGCATCGATGACGTTCCGCCGAACGGCTCGAGATACGGCGCGATGCCGCGAGCTTCGGACGCGATCAGCAGATTGGTCTGCCGTGGCGGGAACCAGGATCGCGGCGCACGCGCGTACAGGTCAGTACAGCGCTGCCAGTACAGCGCAAAGCCCCGTTCGAGGCAGCGCAATTGATTGTCCGTCAGCCGGCCAGAGTCGAGCAGTGATGAAGCGAACCTGGGTTCAACACCCCGCTCGGTCAGGGCTTCGGCCGGCACCACGAATGCGTGTTCGTGTGCGAGACAGAAGCGTTGCAGCGCGCGCGGCCGATCGTCGGCGCTTTCAGGCATGGCGGTTCCCATGGGCTGAAACACTAGCATCGGCCCGCACCTGCCAAACACGATAGAAGCGAAAGGACCCGCCCTAACTGCAGACAACGAAAGCGGGGGATAACGCACTCGAACCTGTCGGCTTGGGGCTGGAAACGCGTTGGTGCGCTGCCAAAGTGGCCCGATGACCCTCATCCGAACGCATTAGAAACGCGCATTTTTCTGCCTGCGCGGCGGCGATAAAAACGCCGCTTTCCCGAATGAAAACCCCTCTGGACCACCCCCCGTCATGGCGCAGGGTATCGCCGCCTCATCCGTCTCCCCGATTTTTTCCGCCCGGCCGCGGCGGCACAGTGCGCTACCCGTCAGCAGTGGCTCAGGGAGGAAGACGATGAACACGGATGTGACTTCAGGGATCAGGGCGAGAGTTGCCAGTGCCTTGTGCAGTTCTCTCGTTGTATTGGCAGCATTTTCGCTTGCAGGTTGCGGTGGTGGTGATACTTCGTCTTCAGCCCCGGGGGCGACCCAGGGACAGCTGAACACCTCGCTTTCTGCGACCCCGACAGCCATGTCCGAGCCGAACGGCCCGGCGCCGCTGGCCGTAACGTTCATGGCAATGGAGCCCAAGGGCGCCATCGCGTCGTATGAATGGGACTTCAAGGACAACAGCCCGGTCAAGGCCGGTCAGTCCACCGAACATACCTTCATCGAGCCCGGCTCCTTCACTGTCACGCTGACGGTGCGTGATGCCAAGGGCGACTTCAATCGCGCCTCGGTGATGGTCAGCGTCAACGACGGCGGTACCTGCTCGATCGTTCCTGCCGCGTTCAGCAGCACGGTCTGGCCGGCGATGAACTCCGGACCGGCCGCCTGCACGACCTGCCACCGCGAGGGCGCCGCTGCGTCCGGCTCAGCGCTCAAGTTCGTGCTGGGTGGCACCGAACTGCAGAACTACAACGTCCTGCGCAACTACGCCAAAACTTCCAGCGACACGCTGTTGTCGAAGGTCATCGGCGGAATGAACCACAGCGGCGGCAAGCCCTTCGTCGATGCCAACTCCGCGCAGTACAAGGCGCTTTCGGAACTCGTGCCGGTGATGAAGCAGGCCTGCACGTCGGGCACGGGCGGCATCAATGGACCCGTCGCCGGACAGTTCTGGAACGGGGTTACATACGCCAGCGACACGACGGTGCTGGCCAAGGCAGCGGTGCTGTTCGCCGGACGCAACCCGACGGCTGCCGAAACGCAGAACGTGATGAACGGCGGCGCCCCGGTGCTGCGCGAAACGATCCGCAGCTTCATGACAGGCCCGGCGTTCGACCGCTTCCTCGACGAAGCTGGCGATACGTGGTTCCTGACGCGCGGTGTCACGGTGTTCGGCAACAACATGGGCCTGAACGCCACCGACCTTCCGGCTGCGGCGGACGTCATCAACAACACCAACCTGGCGGCTGGCGTGCGTAACCGCTTCCAGACCGCGATGATGCGTGAGCCGATCGAGCTGATGAAGTACATCGTCAAGACCGACAAGCCGTGGACCGACATGGTCGCCGGCAAGTACACGGTCGTGAACGGATTGCAGGCTCAGTATCTGGCGGCACGGGTCACCGGCACGTTCACTGCGACCGACCCGATCACCAATGTGGCCACCGACACCGAGTTCCTGCCGGCCGTGCTGCCGAACGGGCGCCTCGCGGGTGACCGCGAACATGCCGGCGTGATCTCGACGCATGCCTGGCTGCAGCGCTTCCCGACGACGCCGACCAACCGCAACCGTCACCGCGTCTACATCATGGCCAAGCAGTTCCTGGCCACCGATGTCGCCGCCCTGGCTGCACGTCCGATCGACGACGGCGGCAACTTCAAGATCCCGACGGTGGAGAACACGGCCTGCGCCGCCTGCCACGCGACGATCGATCCGATCGCGGCGAGCTGGCAGAACTGGCAGGAGAACAACCGTTACCTGCCGTTCCGTACGGCGGCCGGCAAGGACCACGCACTGCCGGCGAGCTACCGGAACAACAACTATCCGAAGGACAAGGACGGCAAGGCCTACTACGTGGACGGCGACAACTGGTTCCGCGACGAGCATGCCCCGGGTTACGGCACGACGCCGATGCCAGGCGGCGTGACCGGCAACAACACCGCTCTGCAGTGGATGGGTGGGCAGGTGGCGGCCGACGCACGCTTTGCCAAGGGTGCGGTGGAGTTCTGGTTCCGCGCGGTCTTCAATCGCGAACCGATGAAGGCCCCGCTGGATTCCGCCGCCCCGACCTACGCCAATCAACTGTCGGCGTACAACGCTCAGGTCGCAGAGTTCACGGCCATGGCCACGCGCTTCGCGACCAACCGCGGCAACGGCGCCTACAACGCCAAGGACCTGCTGGTCGACATGGTGACCAGCCCCTGGTTCAAGGCCGAGAAGGTGGCGGGCCTGAACGCCGGCCGCGCAATCGAACTGCAGGAGCTGGGCAGCCAGGCAATGCTGAATCCGGCTGCGCTGAATCGCAAGCTGCTGAGCGTGACGGGCGTGGCCTGGAACCAGTTCAACAACCCGTACGCGGGCCAGGCGCTGAACTACGGCAACTTCGACGGAGGCCTGAACCGCATGGTGCGTGCCAACGAGTACACGATGGTGCAGACCATGATCGCCGACCGCATGATGTCCGAGCTGTCATGCAACATCGTGATGACGGACTTCAACAAGCCGACGACCACACGGCTGCTGTTCTCCGGCATCGCGCTGACCGACACGCCGGCCAACGCAACGGGCGACGCCGCGATCCAGCAGACGATCAAGAACCTGCACCGGTCGCTGCTGAAGGAAGACCTCGCGGTCACTGACGCCGAAGTCCAGCGTACGGTCGCTCTGTACAAGGCGGTGTGGGCCGATCGTGCCAACGCACCGACCCGCCCGACGACCTGCGCCTACAACAACACCAACGACCCGAACTACACGGCGCGCTCGTGGGCTGCCGTGGTCGCCTACATGATCGGCGACTCGAAGTTCCTGTTCGAATAACGGCGCATCGCCAAGAAGAGAAGGAGCAATCAAATGATCGACCGTAGAGACTTCTTGAAGATCGCCGGCGCGGTAATCCCGAGCTGGGGCCTGATCCCGATCGCGAGTGCCCAGACGTCGCTGTACACGGGCAAGATCCTGATCAACGTTCACGCCAGCGGCGGTATCGACGCCAGCTCGTGGTTCGACCCGCGCGAAACCGACGCGACGATGAACAACTACGCCGCGGCACGCACGCCGGCGGCGGTGGCGGGCAACATCCGCGCCGCGCCGATGGGCAACAACGCGGTGTTCCTCCAGCGCTACTTCCGCAACATGCTGGTGATCAACGGCGTCAACAGCGAGACCAACAGTCACGACGACGGCACCCGGGCGCACGCCACCGGCATGCTGGCGATGAACTACCCGAACCTGTCGGAGCTGTTCGCGTCGGTGCACGGCAAGGGTCTGCCGATGGGCTGGCTCAATGCCGGCGGCATGAACACCAGCGTCGGACTGGCGCCGGCCACGCCGATGCCGGACGGCAATACATTCCGCACGCTGCTTTCGCCGAACGCTGCCAACGCCACGCAGGACTTCATCAAGGCAGGCGATGTGCAGAAGGTCCTGGCGGCGCGGACCGATCGGCTGAAAGCCCAGCAGGCCGCGGGCAACCTGATCCCGCGGGCGCAGCTCGTCAACGCGCAATTCGAAGGCGCGTCGAACTCACGCGCCCTGTTGGCTCGCGTGTCGGACTTCCTGCCGGCGACCTTCGACAACGCCGCGCACGTCGGCCTGGTGGCGGCGCAGGCGGGCATCACCTCGACGCTGCAGTTCGCCAGCGGTGGATTCGACGGCCACGGCCAGCTCGCTAACAGCTACGCACAGTCGCTGCCGCAGTTGACCAATCTGGTCGACTACATCATCACCAAGTCAGGTGAGATCGGCATCGCCAACCGGATCATGATCCGTATCTATTCGGAGTTCGGCCGCACGCCGCTCAACAACGGCAACGGCAAGGATCACTGGTCGATCGGCTGTCAGGTCCTGATGGAGGCGACCCCACCCGCCTGGGGCAACCGGGTCTTCGGAGCCAGCGGTCCGCGTCACCAGGGACTGAAGTTCGACCCGGCGACGGGAGCGGTCGATGCGGTGAACGGCAAGACAATCGCGCCGCGACATGTCCACGAAGCCTTGCGCAAGTACCTCGGCATCCAGACCTCGGATCCGAAGTTCCAGTTGCGGGTGCCGGCGACCGAGAACTTCGACTTCTTCAACCCGGCCGCGAATACCGGTTACCCCAACCTGTAGCAGAGGCCCTCCAAGGCGCGCAAGGCGCGCCGTTTCAACGCGGGCGCGTGGATTACCATGCGCCCGCTTTCATTTTGAGTGTCACCCACAATTAGACGATGAAGATCCCTGTCACCGTCCCGCCTGAATTAGCCACATACGGTTCGCACTGCGCACGCCGTCTTGCCGCTGTGGCCCTGAGCGCGCTGGCTGCGCTGGCGCCCGCAGCGGCCGACGCGGCGGACTTCCGCGGGTTCGCTAGCGCAGGTCCGCTCGGCGTGATCCTGTTCCAGCCGTGCGAGGACAGGAGGCTGTCGTCGCGCACATTGAAGATCGAGGACAAAACGCCCGACGGGGCGCTGATGGCCGGCATCGACGACGTGCGCGCGATCATGCTCAACTCCGGCCGTCCGCTTTATGTCGAGTTTCGCGGCGATGCCAAGGGGATCCTCGTGACCGCGCGGCAGTTCCAGCGCGCGGTTGGCACGGCTGAATCGTGCATCGATGCGCCGCGTGACATTCCGGCGACTGCGCGCTTCTGGGCGGGTGGCGGGGATCCGGGCTGGAACTTCGTTGTAACCGCCCAGAGCGCCCTGCTCGAGCGTCCAGGTGAAAGGCCAGTGCGCTTCCCGGCGGCACCGTTCCTCGCGCCGTCCAAAGGCGAGGGCACGCACGTCATCGACGCTTGGTCGTCGCTGGACGGCGGCACCGTGCGCGTGGAGATCACCGAGCAAATGTGCAGCGACGGCCGTTCGGAGACAGCTTATGGTGCAACGGTGATGTTGCGCCACGGTAGCCGCACCTACGAAGGGTGTGCCGCGCGTTTCTGACGGCGCCGCCTCCGCAGCCGGTGCTCGCTTCGCCGGCGCGACCCACATAGAATGCCTTCGGCTTTTCGCCGGGGGTTCGAACGCAATCTGCATGCAGCGCTCGGTGTCCCGGCATGTCAGCAGTACAAGCGCGCCACCCGAGAGCGCGCGGCCTCATCCCACTGACCTCCCTGGAGACTACCTCGATGAATCGTCTGCTTGCCGTTGTCCTGATGTGCCTGGCGTCGGCCGTGTCTGCTCAGGCTTGCCCGGAGAAGAACCTGATGTACTGGCAGGCGTTCCCGCCCGGGGGTGAAACCGACATTTCGGGGCGGCACCAGCAAGTGGTGCTGAAGAAGAAGTGTCCGGCGATCGACATGATCATCCAGTACAAGCCGGGCGCCGGCGGCGGCCTGATGTGGGCGCAGATCAACCAGCTGCCGGGCGATGGTCTGAACATCGTCGGCATCAACCTGCCGCACATGGTGTTCCAGCCGCTCGAGGGTCAGGTGCAGTACAAGACCGACGATATCGTACCGGTCTACTGGTATCACTACACGCCGGACGCGCTGGTGGTGCTGGAGTCGAGCCCGATCAAGACGTTCCAGGACTTCGTCAAGGTAGCCAAGGCTGACCCGGGCAAGCTGAGTCTCGGCGGCTCTGGCCTCAATTCGGCTAACCACGCGGCGAACGAGCGCATGAATGCCGCGTTCGGCGTGAAGACGACCTACATCCCGTTCAAGGGTACGGGCGACATGACGACGTCGGTGCTTGGCGGCCACGTCGATGGCGCAATGACCTACACGGCGTTTGCGGTCAACAACAAGGGCAAGGTCCGTGCGCTGGCGGTCGCGATGGAAAAGCGCCACCCCTTGCTGCCCGATACGCCGACCTTCAAGGAACTCGGCGTGGACTGGGTGGACGGTGCCTACCGCGGCATCGCGATGCCGAAGTCCTCGACGCCCGAGCAGCGCAAGCGCATCGCCGATCTGTGGGCAGTGCTCAACACGGATCCCGAGATGAAGGAACTCGCCGCCAAGAGCGGCTTCGAGCTGATCAACATCGGCACCGACGGCATGGACAAGTTCATGGCCGATAAGATTCGCGTGTACTCCGGCGTGGCCAAGCAGATGGGGCTCGGCAAGTAGTCGTGCGTTTCGGCCGGGCAGCGACGGCCGCGTCCGTCGCTGCCCGGCACCGGTTTGCGTCGTCGCCGACGGTCTAAGCTGGCTGCGATTCCGCGGGAAGGAACCATGCCTCAGTTCACCGTCAATGCGTCGCGACTCGATCCGTACAAGAACTTCAAGTTCCGGGTCATCTGGGACGGGCGCGTCGTCGCGGACATCAGCCACGTCAGTCCGCTGGTGCGCACGACCGAAGTGGTTTCGTTCCGCAATGGCGGTGATCCGGGCACCGTGCGGCGCATGCCGGGGCAGACCGAGTTCGAGCCGATCACGCTCGAGCGCGGCGTCACGCACGATCTCGAGTTCGAGCGTTGGGCCAACAAGGTCTGGAACCTGAACTCCGGTCTCGGTGCCGAGGTCTCGCTGAAGGACTTCCGCAAGGACGTGCGCTTGGAACTGCTGAACGAGGCGGGCCAGGTCGTGCTCGCCTACCTGATCTTTCGCTGCTGGGTCTCGCGATACGAAGCGCTGCCGGAACTCGACGCGAATGCCAACGGTGTGGCGATCCAGTCGATCACGCTGGAAAACGAAGGCTGGGAACGCGACATCGCGGTCGTCGAGCCGGTCGAGCCCGGATTTAACGATCCCGTGATCGTGACGCCCCCGCCGCCCAAGCCGCCACCGGCGCTCGCCCCGAAGCCTCCCGGACCGGCGCCGTCGCCACCGACTCCGACGCCACCGCCGGCACCACCGACCCCGCCCCCTACGTTTCCACTGCCGAGCGGTTTCCTGCCTGTGCGGGTCCCGAAGCTGCCGCGCGCGCAAGGCGGCGGCCAAGTCGCGCAAGCGCGGCTAGGACGACAACGTGGCGCGCGTTGTACAGGGCGCATTGGTCGACGTCGGTCCGCTCGGCCTGCAGCCGCGCGCACTGGTGTTCGACCTCAATCCGAATCGCATCGTCCGGCGACTCGAGCCAACGACGCGCGGCCGCCCGGTCGAACGCATCCATCTGCGGGTGCCGTTCGATGCGACCGTCGCGCTGGAGCGACCGGACCTGAGTCCGGACGCCGCGCGGCATGGTGTGCGGCCTCAGCTCGCGGCATTGCAGCGCCTGGCCGGCCTGAGTTCACCGGTGCTGTTCGTCTGGGGTGACCGCACGGTGGCGGTCCGGTTCGACGCGCTGGATATCCGCGAGCATTTCTTCGATGCGAACCTCAATCCGATCCGGGCAACGGCACGCATCGACCTGCGCGTGACCCGAGAGGCGACTGGCTTCTTCACGCAATGGCTGGCGCAAGTCCAGCGGGCTGACAACGGACAGATCGACGATCTGGCCCAACTGGCGCTCGTGCCGGCGCAGTTCGACCAGCGCTGGGGCGCCCCGCCGGCCCTCGCACCGTCCGTCTGCCGGTCGTTCGCGTGACCATCGCGTGACAGCACTCGCCTTTACATCGCCAGCCGGCGGGGCTAAGGTCAATGCGCCGGAAAAGCCGCACGGCGGTGGAGGAGACGATGTATCAACGCATACTGCTGGCCTACGACGGTTCGGAGTCGGGCCAGAAGGCACTACTCGAAGGCCATGACATCGCACAGTGGAGCCAGGCGCAAATCTTCCTGATCGCCGTTATGCCGAATCCGGCGGCGTTCATCGCGGTCGATGGCGGCGTCTACGACGCCGGACGCGATGAAATCGAGCGCAAGAAATACAACGCCATCCTCGACGACGGCATTGAGCGCCTGAAGGCGTCAGGGCACGTAGTGGCGGGCGAACTGCTGGTCGGTGACTCGGTCCACGAGATCACGGCGTATGCGCGCAAGATCAGCGCCGATCTGATCGTCGTCGGACACAAGCATCTCGACGGATGGGCGGCGCGCTGGTGGCGCGGCTCGACGTCCGGGTCGCTGATCGAAAACGCGCACTGCAACGTACTGGTGGTGATCACGCACTGAGAGTTGTCGCCGCGGCGTGTTCAGCGCAGCGGCCGCGCCACGAAGCGCGCCAGCACGGTTCCACCAGCGTCCAGCAATTCGAGGTGGATGCCGGCGATGCGCCAGCTTCGCACCTGTGCAAGCGCCTCCAGGAACGCCTTCTCCGTTTCCATTCCTTCGACGCAGGCCATCATCGTGCCCGCCAGCGCGCCGAAAGTGAGTTCGCTTCCTTTCAGCAGGTAGCTGCCCGAAAGGCGATTGCAGCCGGTGAAGCCGGCGACACGCTGGCTGTCCGCATGCAGAACCAGGCTGGGTCCGCGCGGCCCCTGGTGCGAGGCGAACGGGACCGGCACGCCGTTCAGTGCCGTCAGCACCCAATCCATGTCGAGCAGGCCGGCAGTCGCCGGACGCGGACCGCAGCTTTCGCCAGGCCGAACGTCGATGAAGCGATTTACAACCAATGTCGGCTGCATTCCCTTGCCTTCCATGCGTGGCAATTGCCTCACTTCGCCGGCGACGCTGGCAAGCAATGGCTCTCCCGGCTCCTTCCGCAGTTTCACGTACTCGCGTTCGAGCGTCGCGTACTGGCCCTGGGTGGCGACGGGCCAGCGCTGACCCGTCAGGCATTCGGTGAAACTGACTGCGTCGGCCAGGTACCGGAACATCCCGCGCATCGGCAGGCGCGGTTCGATCGGTTCGAACCGTGGCGTGCGAAGCAGCGAGTAATTCAGAGTCGACTCGATGTCGCGTCCATCGAGTGCCAGCTTGTGCAGTGTCTGCTTATCGACGACGCGGAAGTGCTCCGGTGCCTCGCGGCCGCCTTTGAGGGTCAGCGTGCGGTCATCGGCCGAGACAATCCAGGTGCCGATGTCGTAGTGACTGCCGACCTTGCGGCCGACGTACTCGGTCCCGAGGAAGTAGGAATGGTCCGCGAACAGGTTGAGGCGGTAGCGCAGCGCCTCGCAGTCCGCGCAGGGCAGGTCACCGGTGAAACTCGCCGGCAGCGGGCCGAAGGGCTTGGCGCCGGGCGGGCCCTTCGGACCACCGACAATGGTCGGCCGCGGACCTCCGGCGGGCCGCAACAGCACGGCAACCTCGCGACCGTTGCCCTTTGTCAGCACCGGGTAGGCGCGGTCGGTCGTCAGCAGCAGCTTGCCGTCGACCGAGATCGTCGCACGCACCGAATAGCGGCGGTGTTCGTCGATCCGTTTCGGGTCGACTTCGATGGCGAACGCGATTGGCGGATGGCCGGGACTGTCGATGCGTACCGAGCCGATCACCAGCGCCGCCGCGTCGGCCCGCGACACGTCCTGAACGCTTGCCTCGAAAACGGCCGTCGGCGGCAGCGCGATGCGCTGGATGAAGTTCGCCGTGCCGGTGACGGTTTCGGCCCAGGCCGCACTGTGCGGAAGCAACGTCAGCAGCAGCACAGCGCAGATAAGTCGCAGGAACATGCAAGCTTCCGGTCGCAAGAGCGCGCGGTGGACGCGCCGCAGGCTGATTCTGCCCGCGTCATGGCCCAAGGACTTCAATAGCCCGGGGCCGCTGCTTTGTCGGGCGCCGGATGGCCGCAAAAAGAGGCCCGCCCCACTTGGGCGGGCCCGTGCAGGCGTCGGCCGTTCAGCGCGCCGCCGAGGGCCGCCGCAACACAGATAGGCCGGCCAGCGCGATGCCGAGCAGCGCCAGCGATGCCGGTTCGGGCACCTGGATCAAGGTTCCGCGGATCTCGCCGCTTGGGGCAAACGTGGAGTGAATATTCAGGTAACTGCGACCGCCGAGCATGCCGGCTACCAGCGCTGCGAACGCACTGTCGACGGTCCCGCCGTTGTTGGTGATGAAGCTCGGGTTGTAGGATGAGGCGAGGTCCATGTCGAATAAATGTTGGTACGACCCACTGGTCACCCCGAGCGGAAAGCCCAAAAAGCTGGGAACCTGCGTGGCCACCGGAGAGGTCGGCGTCGTGGCGCAGCAGTGGATGTGCGAGGCCGTGGTATTGCCGAGCAGGTTGGCGAAGACCACATCGAGCGTCATTGTCAGGGCGTCAGTATCGACATCGATCTTTGCGCTGCCGAAGCCAGGACTTGCCACCGGCGGGGCCTCGTTCGCACCCAGCAGATCGACCTCGAAGTGGTAGATAGCGGCCTGGGCCGCGCTCGCCGTGAGCAAAGACAGCGCTGCAAACAGGGCCAGCATCGTTCGCTTCATGGGGCACCTCCGCGGGAATTTGATTGCCATCGAAACCAGCGGGGGAACAGGCAAGCAAGCAACGCACCACGACCGAAAATCAACGGGCTGCGCGTGGCGCGTCGCGAGAGTGTCAATCTGTTCGACAGTGTCACGCACCCGCGCCAGGAACCCGGCCGGCACCGCACCGGGGGGCGAAGTGCCCGAGGGCCTGTGACGTTTCCGCCATACCGGTTTCGATGGCGGTGGGCAGTCCGCACTCGATGCCCCACGTCTATGCTCGCCATCGCTTCCCTTGTTTGAGACAGCATGGAACAGTCCGCCCTTATCGTCGGCGCCGGCAGCGGTGTCAGCGCGTCGTTCTCACGCGCGCTGTCCAGCCGCGGCTACCGCATCGCACTCGCCTCGCGTAGTGCCGCCGAGCGCACTCCCGAACTGCCGGACGCGCTACGCATCGCCTGTGATGCAGCCAATCCAGAACATGTTTCGCTTCTGTTCCGGCGGCTTGATACTGAATTGCCGCCGCTCGGCGTAGTGCTCTACAACCCGAGCTTCCGCACGCGTGGGCCACTGGTCGATCTGGTCGCCGACGACGTGCAGCGCTCGCTGCAGGTGACGGCGTTCGGCGCGTTCCTGGTGGCGCAGCAGGCCGCGCGACGCATGCTGGTGCAGGGCAGCGGCACGATGCTCTTCACCGGCGCGTCGGCCAGCGTCAAGGGCTACGCGCAGTCGGCGCCGTTCGCGATGGGCAAGTTCGCGCTGCGCGGACTCGTGCAGAGCATTGCCCGCGAGCTCGCGCCGCAGAACATCCATGTCGCGCACGTCGTCATCGACGGCGCAGTACGCGGCAGCGGCTATCCGGAGGCCATGCCCGACAGCCAGCTCGACCCGGACGCGATCGCGCAAGGCATGTGGAATCTCGTTCAACAGCCGCGCACGGCGTGGAGCTGGGAGATCGAGATGCGGCCGTGGGTGGAGAAGTTCTGAGCGCGCCCGTCGAGCCGGTGGTCTACTTCGTCGACCGTTTCGGCTGGTCGCGCCGTACGGTGACCCGCTGGCCGCGCAACGATGTGGCGCGTAGTGCGCGGATCGCATCTTCCGCGATGACGTCGGAAACCTCCACCAGCGAGTAGCGCTCCTCGATCTCGATCGCCCCGATCTCGCGTGCACTGATGTTGGCTTCGTTGGCAATGGCGCCGACCAGGTCGGCCGGTCGCAATCCGGCACTGCGGCCGGCGCCCACGTACACGCGCACCATCGTTCCGCCACGCGCCGATGGCCGCTTGCTGCCGGCAGCCGCGTGCGCCGGTGCCGGGCGGGCAGGGCGTTTGCCACCTTTCGGTGTCATCGCCCACGGGGAGGGCTCGTACCCACCGCGTTCCTGCGGCCGTGCGCGTGGCGCGGCGTCGGATGCCGTGCGCCGCTCGCGTGTCGGTCGCTCGGGACGATCGCCCTTGGACCAGGGTTCGCGTGCGGCGCGCGGGTCGATCGACGGGATGTGCTCCTCGTCCTGCGCGGCGTCGGCCTGCAGCGTCTGGTGCGCCAGCTTCACCGCTGCCGCCGCGACATCGAGCGCATCGAATTCGCTGGCCAGCGCATCGGTCACCACGCGGTAGCTGTCGAGATCACCTTCCTCCAGCGCGGCGCGCAGCGCACCGCGCGTCATGTCGAGTCGGCGCGCACGCACGTCCATCGGTGTGGGCACCGTGGCCACGTCGATCTTCTGCTTGGTGAGGTGCTCGATATTGCGCAGCAGGCGGTGCTCGCGCGGTTCGGCCAGCGTGATCGCCACGCCTTCGCGCCCGGCGCGGCCGGTGCGGCCGATGCGGTGCACGTAGCTTTCCGGCGACGCCGGCACGTTGAAGTTGACCACGTGCGACAACTGCTCGACATCCAGCCCGCGTGCGGCGACGTCGGTGGCCACCAGCAGATCGACTGAGCCGACTTTACCCCCACCCCGCACGCGCTTCATCACGCGGTCGCGCTGGTCCTGCGACAGTCCGCCGTGCAGCGCCTCGACCTGGTAGCCGCGGCCGCGCAACTTCTCGGCCAATTCGTCAACCTCGGTGCGAGTGCGTGCAAACACGAGAGCCAGCGCCGGCGATTCAAGATCCAGAATGCGCCCGAGCGCCGCCACCTTGTGCGCGCGCTGCACGATGTAGGCGGTCTGCCGCACGCGCGGCAGCGCGCCCTTCTCGGTCTTCTCGCGCGCGATAAGCACGCGCACCGGATCGCGCAGGTGCTTGTCGGCGATGGCTGCGATGCGCGGTGGCAGCGTGGCCGAGAACAGTGCCGTCTGCCGCTCCGCCGGCGCCGCATCGAGGATCAACTCGATGTCCTCGGCAAAACCCATGTCCAGCATTTCGTCGGCTTCGTCCAGCACGACGGCGGCCAGTGCGCCCAGGTTCAGTGTGCCGCGGCGGATGTGGTCGAGCGCACGGCCCGGCGTGGCCACCACAACGTGCACACCGCGCTTAAGTGCCTGTGCCTGTCGTCCGAATTCCGCGCCGCCATAGATCGGCAGCACCAACGCGCCGAGTTTGGCGCCGTAGCTGTGCAGCGCCTCGGCCACCTGGATCGCCAGCTCGCGCGTCGGCACCAGCACCAGTGCGGCCGGGTGCGCCGTCTTGCGCTGGGCCGCCAGTACTCGCTGCAACAGCGGCAACGCGAACGCTCCGGTCTTGCCAGTGCCGGTGGCGGCCTGGCCGAGTAAGTCGCGCCCCTCGAGCAGGGGCGGGATTGCCTGGCTCTGGATCGGGGTCGGCTCCTCGTAACCGAGGCCGGTGAGAACCTGCGCGAGTTCTTTCGTCAGGCCGAGATCGATGAAGGGACTTTTCATTGGCGCAGCGTAGCAGCGCAGCCGGTCGGTTATCGTGTCGCTCCCGACCCGCACACGTCTTCGTCTCAATGAATCCCATCCTGATTGCCGCCGTGGTACTTGCATTCACGTTCGGTGGCGCGCTGCTCGGCCTCTGGATACGCACGAAGCTGCCTGAACATCACGTGATCGACGCGACCAAGGACACGGTGAAGCTCGGCATCGGCATGGTGGCCACGATGACGGCACTCGTGCTGGGCCTGGTGACCGCCTCTGCCAAGAACTCCTTCGACTCTGTGGACTCCGCGGTCAAGCACACCGCGATCGATCTGCTCACACTCGACCGGTTGCTTGCACGCTACGGTCCCGAAGCCGCGCCGACGCGCTCCGCGTTGAAAACGGCAGTCGGCGGCAAGATCGAGCAACTGTGGCCAACGGATGCATCGAAGTCGCCGCAAGTCGATCCCGCTCCGTCGGGTGTGGCGCTCGAGAGCCTGGTCGACAGCATGCGCACGCTGACACCACAAAATGATGCGCAGCGCCGCCTGCAATCGCGAGCGCTGGATCTCGGCGAGAGCCTGCTGACCACGCGCTGGCTGGCAGTGGCGGACCAGACCACGTCGATCCCCTTCGCGTTTCTCGTGATCCTGTTGTTCTGGCTGCTGATCATCTTCGCGAGCTTCGGATTGTTTGCCCCGCGCAACGGGACAGTGCTGGTTGTGTTGTTTGTCTGCGCACTTTCGGTGGCGGGGGCGGTGTTCCTCGTGCTGGAGATGGACCGGCCGCTCGAAGGTCTCATCAAGGTCTCGCCCGATCCTCTGCGCTTCGCACATGAACGGATGAATACCTAGCCCAGCGTGTGCGGCGGTTCCGGTACGGACGTGCTGCCCCAACGCAAGATCTCGTCACTCCGACCGGCTTCGCGAAACCGCCAATGACTTTCATCAGCAATTTGTCAGCAGCCGGTTGCTAGGCTCCCGCGCGTCCGACTCCCGACCCGACGAGTTTTCCGTGGCCAACACCCTGCTGCTGTACTCCACCAACTACGGCCTGTCGAAGAAGATCTGCGAGCGTCTGCAGGCGAGCCTGCACCAGAAGGGTGAGCGCGCCGAGGTCGCACCGCTGGTGGGCCACACCGTCGACCCGAAGTCGTTCGATGCGATCGTCATCGGTGCCAGCATCCGCCATGGCAAGCACAGTCCTGCGGTTCTGGAGTTCATCCGTGCCAACCGGTCACTGCTGGAATCGAAGCCGAGCGCGCTCTTTTCGGTCAACCTGGTAGCGCGCAAGCCGCTGAAGAACACGCCGCAGACCAATCCGTATCTGAAGCGCTTGGTCGCGCAATCGCCATGGAAGCCGAAGCTCACCGGCGTGTTCGCTGGCGAACTCGACTACTCGCGCTACGGGCCAATCGACAAGCACATGATGCGGCTCGTCATGTGGATCAACAAAGGGCCGACCGACCTTTCGACCAAGGTGCAGTTCACCAACTGGGACGAGGTCGAGCGCTTTGCCGGGCAGGTCGTGCAACTGGTCGCGGGTCGCAGCGCCTAGGACTCGGCAGGCCGATGCGCGAACTGCTGGATCGCCTCACCAATCCCCTGCATCTGCTGGTCGCGTTGGCCTGCGCCTGGCTCATTGTCAGCAGCCCCTGGATCGGCATGTACCAGCGCATGCCGGACGTGCCCGGTGCCATCAACCTCAGCCACGTGGTGCTGGGACTGTCGCTGCTGCCACTGGGTATTGTCTATTTCGCCGCCTGCGCATTGGGCGGTCGCTGGCGCCTGTACTTCCCATGGATTGCGGGCCAGTGGGGTGGCCTGGGACGCGACTTTGCCGGCATCTTTCGCGGCCAGCGCCCCGGCAGTGAAGGCGGGGGACTGTTCGCGACGATCGAGGGACTGGCGCTGCTGGCGCTGCTCGCCACCGCAGCGACCGGCACGCTGTGGTTCTCGACGCAGGGTACCGAGGCGGCAGTGCTCTGGCGTGGCCATCACAGCTTCGCGGCGCGCTGTTTCGCCATGTTGATGCTGCTGCATCTCGTTGCCGTTTCGCTGCACTTCGTGGACCTCGTCCGGGACTGAAATTTGAGGTGCTGGTCGCGGTGCCGGGCGGCCGTGGCTCGCTGGACCGTAGCGCGTACCGACTCCGTTTGGCCTAGCGCTTGCTCCCAGGTCAAACGTCCGGATTAGACCGTTCAGTTTCACAGAAGCACGTCGTTGCGTTCTATCGTGCACGCAATAACTTTGCAACTGTGCGAGGCGTGTTGCGCTTGTCCGGCGCTCGTCCCGCGCCCGGATTCGCGGGCGTTTGCAACGGCGAAATCAAACTACCAAGAACAACGGTCTTGCTGAGAACGGGGCGTTGACAGGCGTGAAGTGCGCCGTGTTCGACGCCGCGATGAAGGCCTAACGAGGCACGAAATGACTGCATCGATGAAACGTACCGAACGACCTGCGCTGGCGACTGCGGGCCTGCTGCTGCTCAGCTTGCTGGCATTCAGCCTGCTGCTTCCGGCGCACGCACAGGTCGTGAAGAAGGGCAAGCCGCCACCTGAGGTCTATGCCGGCATCATCGTCAAGTACAAGTCGAGCTCGGCAGCAAGGGCGACAGCCACCAGTGCGACGACGATGCGCGCGGTGGAGGAACGCGCGCGGGTCAAGGTCGCTGCGTCACGCCAGGGTGCAATGGGTGTGGCGGTGTACCGCTTCGACAAGGCGATGCCGGCGGCGGAAGTACGGGCCGCCGCGGCCCGGATGGCACTCGACCCGGGCGTCGAGTACGCCGTGCCGGATCAGGTGATGTACCTGATGCAGACGACACCGAACGACACGGAATACGCGGCCAAACAATGGACGCTGCAGGCACCTCCCACGATCGTCGGCGGAGCCAACCTGCCGCTTGCATGGCAGCGCACGACCGGGTCGAACACCGTCGTGGTCGCCGTGGTCGACAGTGGTATCCGTCCAGGGCATCCGGACCTGGCAGGACGCCTGCTGCCCGGCTACGACTTCATCAGCAGCGACTCGCTCGCTGTGCTCAACTATCCGGCCAACTGGAATGCGGCAGACGGCAACGGTCGCGATGCAGATCCCACCGACCCGGGCGACTATCTCGACGATGCCGTGCTGGCCCAGCTTCCACCGAACCACGGGCTGCAACCCCGGCCGAGCACCTGGCACGGCACACATGTGGCCGGCACGATCGGCGCGACCGGCAACAATGGCGTGGGCATCGCAGGCGTCGACTGGAGCGCCCGACTCCTGCCGGTACGGGTGGCTGGCCGCAACAATGTCGGCACATCGTCGGACATCATCGACGGCATCGCCTGGGCCGCAGGGCTTGCTGTGCCGGGAGTGCCCGCAAATGCCAACCCGGCGCGGGTCATCAATCTCAGTCTCGGCGGCCCCGGACCCTGCAGTGCCGCCTACCAGGATGTCATTGATCGCGTCCGAGCCGTCGGTGCGGTGGTCGTGGCGGCGGCCGGCAATGACGGAGCGCTGGTCGTCTCGCAGCCGGCCAACTGCAACGGCGTCATTGCGGTGACGGCGCATTCCCGCAGTGGCGACAACGCGAGCTATGCGAACGTCGGTGTACAGGTCGCGCTCAGCGCGCCAGGCGGTGGCTGCGGGGCTCTCGCACTGATCGATCTTTCGGGCGCGCAGGACACGTTCAACCAGACCTGCGCCGGCTGCCACTCGATCGACTCGCTGCGACAGCAGATCATGCAGCGGGCGCCTGCCGGCCTGACTTTCGCGAAGTCACGCGCCGCGCTCGATTCGGCCTTGATGGGCGTCGACCTCGGCGGGCAGGACACCGGGGACATGGCTGCGCTCGCGGTGGGACTCAACAACACCGCGCGCAACGATCTGGCCGGCGTCATCTCGCAGGTCGCGTGCTCAGGCCCGACCGACCGGGTGTTCGCGCCGGTCAATCTTGGAATGACAACCCCGGCGGCCGAGGGCTACGACAACAAGGTCGGCACCAGCACCGCCGCGCCGCATGTCAGCGGCGTGGTCGCGCTGATGCTGTCACTGAGCCCGCGCCTGTCCGCCGATGAGGTCAAGTCCGTGCTGCGGAGCACGGCGCGCCCGCATCCCGCGGGGACCTACTGCGCGATGGGCAACAGCGATTGCGGTTCCGGCCTGCTTGACGCCGCCGCGGCGGTACAGCTCGTCGGGAACAATCGGCCGATCGTGACGGGGTCGATCCAGGGCTCCGCGGCGGGTGTGCGACCGGGCGCGACATTCACGCTGGTGGGTGATGTCAGGCCCATAGGCGGGCGCATGACGTCGACCAGCGGCATGAGCTGGCGCCAGACCTCGGGCACGCCCGTGACGATCCCTGCGGCGAGCGGTGCGTCCGTCACGCTGGTGGCGCCGAGCGCGGTGGGTGCGCTGTCCTTCGAGTTTGTGGGGTCCGACTCGGCCGGTTACGGAGGTGTTGCGGCGGTACCTGTCATCGTCAATGCGCCGCCCACGCTCTTTCCGCCCGCCGCGATGAGTGGCACCGTCGGACAGCCGCTCTCGGGGACGGTCCGCGGCACCGATCCGGATGGCGATGCGATCACCTATGTGGTGATCGCCGGTCCGACGGGCTTCACGCTGAACGCAGGCACGGGAGCGTGGTCATGGACACCGACCACTGCCGGGACGCATGGAGTGACGATCGTGCCGGTCGATGCCTATGGCAACGGCACGGCGTCCAACTTCGTGATCACCGCCGCCCCTGACCCGAACGCAAAGGATTCCGGCGGCGGCGGCGCGCTCCCGTGGTGGTTCGCCGCGTTGCTGCTGGTTCCTGCGGGACGTCGTCGGCAGTAGGACTTCGCGCGCGTTTTCATCAAGACGACCGACTGACACGCGGCGGGGCCATGGCCCCGCGCGCCGGGTGCGTGGGCAGCTTGCGGCCACCATGGGTTACGGGCATGCTCGCGTGCTCATCAGGCCGCTGCAATGACCGTTGCCCTGACACTGTTCGGTGCGCCGACACTCGTCTACGGCGGC
This sequence comes from uncultured beta proteobacterium, assembly GCA_963724365.1. Classification (GTDB taxonomy): domain Bacteria; phylum Pseudomonadota; class Gammaproteobacteria; order Burkholderiales; family Burkholderiaceae_F; genus JALORV01. The sequence goes on from CAVRUR010000014.1 coordinate 262,101, forward strand.
AAGTCGGTCGCCCTCGGTTTCGAACGTCGCACCCAGCTGCTCGTTTATCTCGCGATGAAGCGCACCTGGGTCGGGCGCGGGGAACTCGCCGCGCTGTTGTGGCCGGATCAGGACAGCAAGCTCGCGTACACCAACCTGCGCAAGGCGCTGTTTCGCCTGCAGCGATTCCCGTGGGCGGATCAGATCGAGGGGCAGGGCAGCGCACTTCGGTTCGAAGCCACCACCGACGTGCAGGCATTCGACAATGCTCTGCGCGAACATCGGACGAAAGACGCGCTCCCGCTCTACCAGGGCGCACTGCTCACCGGATTTGACGACGACAGCAACGAAGCCTGGTCCGGCTGGCTGAGCTTCGAGCGGGATCGGTTGCAGTCCGCGTGGCGCAGCGCGGCGCAGGAGCGATTGGCCGGTGACATCGACGCCGTCGAGGCGATCGACCTCGCAGCACGTCTGCTCGACGCCGAGCCGCTTGATGAAGCAGCACTGCAGGCCTACATGACATGGCTTGCGCGAGCCGGGCAGGTTGCGCGCGCACGACAGGTCTATCGCGAGTTTGTCGCGCGCCTCGCCGACGAACTCGGACTCGAACCTGGCGCCGAACTCAAGGTATTGCACGACAGCCTCGGCACCGCCACGTCCACCGTTGGACCCGTGCCGCTTGTGGCGCCGCCCGCCGACGACCGCTTCGTTGGCCGCACAGTGGAACTGCGGCGCGCCGCATCGCTGCTCGCTCAGGACGATTGCCGGCTGCTCACGATCACGGGACCCGGCGGTGTCGGCAAGACGCGACTGGCACAACGCGTGCTCCGCGAGTGCGCGCCGATGTTTGCCGACGGCGCCACCCTGGTGCCGCTCGACGACCTGACGGCCGCGACCGAACTCGGTGAGCGACTCGGGCGCGAGTTCGGCATCGCGCAGAGGGGCAATGCAGATCCGTTCGAACAGATCATCGAAGTGCTGCGCCCGCGCGCGGCGCTGCTGATGCTCGACAACTTCGAGCAGCTCATCGAAGGCGCGCCGCTGCTCGACCGTCTCCTCACGGCGTGTCCGCGCGTGAAGGCGATCGTCACCTCGCGTGTGCGTCTTGGGCTGACATCGGAATGGCTGCTGCCGCTGGCGGGCCTGCCAGTGCCGGAACCGGAAGACGTCGGCGAGCTCGAGTCCTTCGACGCGGTACGCCTTTTCGTCGCCGCGGCGCGCCGCGTCGAGCCGGATCTGAATCCGGTGGCCGAGGCTGCCGCCATCGTCGACATCTGTCGACGCGTCGAGGGACTGCCGCTCGCGCTTGAACTGGCGGCGGCCTGGACGCGTGTGCTGTCGTGCCAGGATATCGCCGCCGAGCTCGAGCGGGATGCCGATCTGCTGCACGCCGCGGAAGGATCGCGGCCGGCACGTCACGCCAGCATCGAAACCGTGTTCGAGCACTCCTGGGCCCTGCTCGGGGAACGCGAGCGCCAGGCGCTGGCGCGGCTGGCCGTGTTCCGCGGTGGATTCGCCCCGCAGGCGGCGCGCGCCGTCGGTGGCGTTGCACTGCCCGTGCTGGCGGCGCTGGCGGACAAGTCGCTGCTGCGCAAGGAAGGCGCGCGCTGTCTGCTGCATCCGCTGGTGCAGCAGTTCGCACAGGCCAAGCTCGAACAGCGCGGCGACACCGAAAGCAGCGCTGTCGCGCACAGCCGGCACTTCCTGCGATACGTGGCCGACGCCGGCCACCGCGTACGCAGCGCCGAACCCGAGATCCTGCGCGAGATCGACGTCGAATTCGAGAACATCCGCGGAGCCTGGCGCCATGCCATGAGGCATGGACCCGCCGACGACCTTGCGCGAGCGGCGTACAGCCTGATGACCTACTGCGAACATCGCGGACGCCGGCTCGAGGGTCTCGAACTGATGCACAAGGCGATGGAAAGCGAGAGCGTGGCCGGCAACCCGAAGTTCGTCCCGACACTGGCCGCGCACGCGGCCTGGATGGCCTATCGTCTCGACCGCTACGCCGAGGCGGAAGCGCTTGGCATCAAGGCGCTCGACACGAAGGGCCTCGAGGGCCAGCGATCCGGCGACTCGACGTTGGCATTCCGGGCTGCCACCGTGCTCGGCGCGTCGTGTGCCCGACTTGGACGAACCGACGAAGCACAACGCCGGTTCCGTCAGGCGCTCGACCTCGCGAAGCAGTCCGCGAATCCCTTCGACATTGCCAGCGCCCTCGACAACCTGGGGATCATCGCCCGCGGGCGAGGCGACCTCGACGAAGCACTACGGCTGTACCGGCAGGCACTGCTGCGGCATCGCGAGGTCGGCGACGCCGGGGGCGAGGCCCTTTGTCTGAATAACCAGGGCGTCGTGCACATCCTGTGTCGCGAACTCGACGCCGCACGTGCGGTGCTGGGTGATGCGCGCCAGTTGTGTGAACGCCATGGCCTGCCGAGCACGCGCGTCATGGTTGAGGTGAATCTCGCCAATGTCGCGATGTATTCCGACGCCCCGGAGCTCGCAGTGCGGCATGCGCGGCAGGCGATTGAACTGTCAGCACAGACGGGTCAGCGTGCGAACACGGTAGAAGCGCGCCAGGCCCTCACCTGGGCCGCGCTGCGCCAGGGCGACCTAGCCACAGCACGTACGGAACTCGTCGCGTCGACGACAGTGGCGATCGCGATCGGCCGCACCGCACTGATCGTCCAGGGCGTGCGGCTGCTGGCCGAGTTGCTGGCAGCGCAAGGCGCACCCGAGGTGGCGGCGCGTGTCATGGGTTTCGTCTTGCAGCAACCGGACCTGATTGGCGCCGAGCGCGAAGAGGCCGAAGCGCAGATGCGCGAGTGGGGTGCGGAGCCGACGGATGCGGAATGGTTCGGTCCTCCGCTGGATGAACTCGCGCACCGCATCGTCGTCGAGGCTGACCTCGCCTATGCCCCCCTGATCGCCGCCCTGGACGGCGCGCGCTGACACCTACTCCTGTCCGCTGCTCGCGGCGGGCCTTTCCCGTCCGACCCAATGGCACCTCGCGGAACGCGAGGAACGCCGGAGGAACGCAACCCTGCGTACGGTTCGCCCCTTCGACAAGGGGACGACCATGCGCCACTCGACTCAACCGCTCTACGTAGTACGCAACACGCCGGAAGCAAGAAACACCGCGACCGAAAGCTTCGGCCGCATCGCCCGGAGCTCCGCTTCGGCGACCTCGGCGCTGCTGGTGCCGGCGCGCCGCAGTGCTAATGAGTCCGACATCGCGTCGCGTGAGCTGAGCGATGCCGGCGCGCGCCGCGCGATGGCCGCCAGCGGCTTTGGCGACGCCGCACTCGATGCAGATCACAAAGGCCAGACGCAGGCCCGTCACGACACGCACGACGGCGCAGTTGTCGTCACGCCCGTCGGCGAAAGGCCCACCAGGCCGTCTGCGATGCAACTCGAAGCGGCTGCACGCGCCGAGCGCTCGCGTCGGGTCGGAGACCTGGCTGCAGCGATCTGGCGTGCCGTCGCACAGCGTGTGCGGCACCAGCTGAAGCAGGCACAGAAGCGCCGGGAGGCGCGCGCCACGTATCTCGCTCTGTGCGATCTCGATGCGCGCACCTTGCATGACATCGGACTCCATCGCAGCGAAATCCTGTCCGTCGCCCTCGAACTGGCCGACGCATTCGAATCCACCCGCGCGCAGTCCACGCGCGCTCCGCGCAGCCGGTAGCCGGCTGCGCACCACCTCCAAGGAGAATCACCATGAGCGCTGTACTCGATCAAGCGGCGTCCGCGCCGAACTTCACCGCCATCAAGCAGAAGCAGCAGGCCACCTGGGCCAGCGGTGACTACGCTGCCGTCGGCACCACGCTGCAGATCGTCGGCGAGTCACTCGCCGAGGCCGTCGACGTTCGCGCCGATGAACACATCCTCGATGTGGCCGCCGGCAACGGCAACGCGACGCTGGCGGCCGCGCGCCGCTTTGCGCATGTGACGTCGACCGATTACGTTCCCGCGCTGCTCGACAAGGGCCGCGCGCGCGCACAAGCCGAAGGGCTCGCGGTGCGCTTCCAGGAAGCCGACGTCGAGGAACTGCCGTTCCCGGACGGCAGCTACGACGTCGTGCTCTCCACCTTCGGTGCGATGTTTGCGCCCGACCACGCCCGCACGGCGCGCGAAATGATGCGCGTGCTGCGCCCTGGCGGTCGCCTCGGCATGGCGAACTGGACGCCCGAGAGTTTCATCGGCCGCCTGTTCAAGACGATCGGCGCACACGTGTCGCCGCCGGCTGGCGTGAAGCCGCCACCGCTGTGGGGCAACGAGGCCTACCTCACCGAGCTGTTCGGCGCGCTCGCGTCGCAGATCCGCTGCGAGCGGCGCTTCTTCAACTTCCGCTACCGCTCGGCCGCGCATTGGGTGCAGGTGTTCCGTGACACCTATGGCCCGACCCACAAGGCGTTCCTGGCGCTCAACGCGGAAGGTCAGCAGGCGCTCGAACGCGACCTGCTGGCACTGCTCGCGCAGATGAACACCGCGGGCGCGACCTCGCTGGTGGTGCCGAGCGAGTACCTCGAAATCGTCATCACCAAGCACTGAGGAAACCGCAATGAAGCATTCAGTTCCCATCACTCTGTGTGCCGCGCTGCTGGCGTCGGCCTGCGCGAGCCCGTCGACCGTCCAGGTTCCGGAAACGCTCAAGCCTGCAGCCAACGAAGTCCCGGCAATGATCGTTGCCGCCAGGGGCGTGCAGATCTACGAGTGCCGTGCCCGCAAGGACGGCACCGGCGTCGAGTGGGCCTTTGTCGCGCCCGACGCCGACCTGTTCGATGCGCACGGCATGCCGATCGGCCGCCACGGCGCGGGCCCCTACTGGCAGGCCCGTGACGGCAGCCGCGTCGTCGGCAGCGTCAAGGCGCGCGCCGACGCACCGAACCCGGGAGCGAATCCCGGCGCTATTCCATGGCTGCTGCTCACGACGAAGTCGACGACTGCCGAGGGTGCATTCAGCGCCACCACCAGCATTCAGCGCGTCAACACGGTCGGCGGTGTGGCACCGGCCACCGGCTGCAGTGCGGATTCCGCCGGCAAGTCGGCCCGCGTGCCGTACACGGCCGACTACGTCTTCTACGCCGCGCGCTGAGCGAGCAACACACAGGAGAAATGACCATGCCCCGTGCCATACCCCTTCGACTCACCCGGCGCTTCGAGCGTGCGCTGGCGCTGCTCGCGGCGACAAGCCTTAACGCCGCCGTCGCCCTCGTTGCACTCGACGCGGAGGTAGAGGTCGGCCGGCGTGAACTGCTCACCAACGCCGTTGCCCGGCCAGCCACCGGGCCACGCGTTTCGGCGCCGCTACCGGCAACGCTGTCGGCCGGCGGCGAACTCGATCCCTGGCTGCGCCGACCGGGTTTCGGCGGCGCGTATCACCGATGAACTCACTCACACATGGAAAAGGAATGAACATGAACCGCACCCACCTGAACCAGGCTGCCCGCTTCGCCGTTGCAGCCACACTCACCGCCGCTGTCGCAGGCCACGCCCGCGCCGACGTCGTCACCGACTGGAACATCAAGGCCAACGAGGTCGTCGTCGAGTCCAAGCTCGGCACCCCACCGGCCATCCGTGTGCTGGCGCTGGTGCAGACCGCCGTCAGCGACGCCGTTCGCAACAGCACGCCTCAACCGGGCACGCAGCCCGCTTCCATCGAGGCTGCTGTCGCCGCCGCCAACCGCGCCGTGCTCGTGAAGCTGCTGCCCGGTCAGCAGACGATGATCGACGCGGCCTATCAGGCGGCCATCACGAGCATTCCTGAGGGGGCCGCCCGGTCCGCCGGCATCGCAGCCGGCGAGCGGGCCGCGGCCAACGTACTCGCCAAGCGTGCCGTCGACGTCATCGCACCGGAAAGCTATCGTCCGCACACCACGCCCGGCGCCTACGTGCCGACGGCCGCCGCTGCCGCTCCGCAGTGGTCGCAGCGCACGCCGTGGCTGATGACGAGCGCCGCGCAGTTCCGGGCCGGCCCCCCGCCGGCACTGACGAGCGAAGCCTGGGCGCGCGACTACAACGAAGTCCGCGAACTCGGCAGTCGTACCAGCACGAAGCGCACGACCGAGCAGACCGAGATCGCCCGCTTCTGGGAGTACTCGCTGCCGCCGATCTACTTCGGCGCGATCCGCTCGGTGGCCACGCAGCCCGGCCGCGACGTTGCGCGCAACGCACGCCTGCTCGCCGCATCGGCGCAGGCGCTGGACGACTCGATGATCGCCGTGTTCGACGCCAAGTATCACTACAACTTCTGGCGCCCGGCCACCGCGATCCGCAACGGCGACACCGACAGCAACGAGGCAACGACACGCGAAGCCGCATGGGTGTCGTTGATCGATGCGCCGATGCACCCCGAATACCCGAGCGGACACGCGATCCTCGCGGGTGCCGTTGGTGCTGTATTGCAGGCCGATGTCGACGGCGCCATGCCGGTACTGGCGACGTCCAGCCCGACCGCCAAGGGCGCGACGCGCCGCTGGACCAGTATCGACGCCTTTGTGCGTGAAATCGGCGACTCCCGCATCTACGCCGGCATCCACTACCGCTCCGCCATCGACGCAGGCACGTCGATGGGCAGGCAGATCGGCACGCTGGCCGTGGGCCGTGTGCTGCAACCGGTCGACTGAACCCGGGCGACTAAACCCGGCAGTGCGCGGTCCTGTGCCGCGCACTGCCATTACACAGGTAGGCGAGATAAGCATGAAACCGTTCGAATTCAGGACAGGCGAAAGGGCAGGGCGACAATCCGTCGTGCTCCTGCACTCCAGTGCCAGTTCGTCGCGCCAGTGGACTGCATTGGTCGAACTGCTGAGCCCGCGCTTCGATGTTCGTACCGTCGACTTCCATGGCCACGGGACGCAAACGGCGTGGCGCGGCGAGCGACTGCTGACACTGGCCGACGAAGCGGCACTGGTCGAGCCGATCCTGCACGAAGCAGGTCCCGTTCATCTCATCGGCCATTCGTACGGCGGCGCGGTGGCGGCGAAGGTCGCCGCGATGTTTCCGCAGGCCGTGTGCAGCCTCACGGTCTACGAGCCGGTGCTGTTCCGCGCGCTTCTCGATGACGACCCGCAGGCAGCGGCCGCGCAGGAGGTCGCCGGACTGTCGGCGATGCTCGGTCGGAATCTGGATGCCGGCGACGATCTCTCCGCTGCACAGACCTTTGTCAGCTACTGGGCCGGACGCGGTGCCTGGGGACACATGTCGGCCGATCGTCGCAACGCCGTCGCGGTGCGCATGCGTGCCGTGCAGCCGCAGTTCGACGCGCTGATCCGCGACGACTTCGCTTTCGACCGCTTGCCCGACTGTCCGACGCTGTTCCTGACGGGTGCAGCGACCGTGGCGTCAACGCGGCGCATCGGCGAAATCGCGCGGCGCCGTCGATCGCAGGCGCGACATCGGGTGCTCGCTGGAATGGGACATATGGGTCCGATCACACACGCTTCGGCCGTCAACCGGGACCTGGAGCAGTTCCTGCGCGAATACGAGGCGCCGCGAGCGACGCCGGTGCTGTGGGGGTGGTCGGAGCTGGTTTCCGCGCCGGCCTGACGGACGGCCCCGCGGACCGCGGTGGCCAGCCGACAGGGCTCGGCGTGCACGATCACGTCGTGGTCAGTGCTTGAACTCGCGCTCGTGCAGGAAGGCCGCGTGTTTCGGCGCGCGCTTGGTCTTCGACCACTCCTCGAGCATGTCCCACTTGACCGCGTCGAGCTTGCGCAGCGTCTCGGCCTCGTCCGGGTCGGGGCAGGCCAGTTCGACGCGATGGCCGTTCGGATCGAAGAAATAGATCGAGTGGAACGCGCCGTGGTCGGTCACGCCGAGCACCTCGACGCCGTTGGCCTCCAGGTGCCTGCGATACTCGAGCAGTGTCGCGCGGTCCTTCACCTTGAACGCGATGTGCTGCACCCACTCGGGTGTGTTCGGGTCGCGCCCCATCGGCGGCTTGGTCGGCAGTTCGAAGAACGCGAGCACGTTGCCGGCGCCGGCATCCATGAAGACATGCATGTAGGGATCGGGTTCCTTGGTCGACGGCACCTGGTCTTCGGCAATCGCGAGCACGAAGTCCATTTTCAGCATCTTCTGGTACCAGAGCACCGTTTCCTTGGCGTCGCGGCAGCGATAGGCGACGTGGTGGATGCGATCGATCTTCATGAGGTCTCCTTGGCTCGTTTCAGCTCAGTCCGGTGACCGGAATCAGTGCGCCGTGGATCGCGCGCGCATCATCGCTGCACAGAAATCCGATCACGGCCGCCAGCGCTTCGGGCGCGACCCAGCGGTTCGGATTGGCGTCGGGCATGTCCTGGCGGTTGGCCGGCGTGTCGATGATGCTGGGAAGCACGGCATTGACGTTGATGCCATCTTCGCGCAGTTCGGCCGCCATCGATTCAGTCAGTCGCATCAGCGCGCTCTTGGAGGCGATGTAGGCGCCCATTTTCGCCGCGCCGCGCAGCGCCGACATCGCGCCGACGTTGACGATGGCCCCGCGCTTCGCACGTCGCATCACCGGCACCACCGCTGCCGCACTGTGCAGCATCGTGTTGACGTTCAGATCCAGCATGCGCTGCCAGGTCGCCGCAGCGGTCTCGTGCACCGCTTCGCCCATCGTGAAGCCGCCGGCCAGATGCACCGCCGCGGCGATGCCGCCGAAACGGCTCGCCGCCTGATCGACTGCGGCCGCCACCGCCGCGGGATCGAGCAAATTGGTCGCCAGCGGCAGCGCCGTCGCGCCCGGTACGGTGCTTACGAGTGCCGCGAGTGCGTCGCCATTGCGGTCGAGCAACGCCAGCCCGGCGCCGCGGGAAGCGAAATGAGCAACGACCGCACGGCCGAGTGCGCCCGCCGCCCCGGTGACGAGCACGCATCCTTCATATGGCATGTCTGGCTCCCGCACGGCGTGTGGCGTGATAGCGGCCGCTGCCGCGCGTGATGATCCGGTCCTCGGGCAGAAGCTGCCCCGGTTCGATTTCATCCCGTCGGTGCACGCGCTCGTACACCGGCGCGAAGTCGATGCGAGCCAGTTCCAGCAGGTCGTCGAGCCGATCCAGCACGAAGTAGCACTCCTGGAAGTCGTCGATGCGGTAGCGCGTACGCATCACGCGTTCGAGATCGAAGCCGATGCGGTGTGGCGAATCATCGTCCAGCGAGAACACGCTCTCGGTACGCGAGCTGGCGATGCCGGAGCCGTAGATGCGCAGGCCGTCGGACTGCCTGACCAGTCCGAACTCCACCGTGTACCAGTAGACGCGCGCCAGCAGCGGCAGCGTGCCCAGCCGCTGCGCTCGCAGGCCGCCCTCGCCATAGGCCTGGATGAAGTCCGCGATCACGGGGTTCATCAGCATCGGCGCGTGACCGAACACGTCGTGGAAGACGTCGGGCTCTTCGAGGTAGTCGAGCTGGTCAGCGCGGCGGATGAACTGTCCGGAGGGAAATCGCCGGTGCGCAAGATGCTCGAAGAAGACCTCGTCGGGCACCAGTCCCGGCACGGCGACGATCTGCCAGCCGGTCGTGCGCATCAGCACCTCGCTCAGCAGTTCGAAGTCCGGGATACGATCGGACGCGATCGGCAGCGCCTGCATGCCGGTGACGAACTCGTCGCAGGCGCGGCCGCGCAGCAGTGCCGTCTGCCGCTCGTACAAGACCTTCCACACGGCGTGCTCGCCCGCGGTGTAATCGGCCCAGCGCTGCGGGATGGTCCAGTCGGGGCTGTGCGGACGCCCGGCCGCGCCGGCCGCCAGTCCGTGCTTGTCGGCAGCAGCGTTCATGTCGCGGCCCCGGCCGCGGCATCGGCCACGTCGGCGAGTGCGAAGTCGCGCTCGGTCAGTCCGCCGGCATCGTGCGTTGTCAGGCGCATGTCGACGCGGTTGTAGACGTTGCTCCATTCCGGGTGATGGTCGGCGCGCTCGGCCGCGAGCGCCACCTGCGTCATGAACGCAAAGGCCTGCTGGAAGTCGGCGAACTTGAACTTCCGCGTGATCGCCAGCCCGTCGTCACTCAGTTGCCAACCGGGCAGGGCGGCCAGACGCTCGCGCACCTGCTCCGTGTCGAGCCGAGGGAGCCTAGGCATCGACCGTCAGCGCGCCACGGCGGATCTGGTCGCGCTCCAGGCTCTCGAACAGCGCCTTGAAGTTGCCTTCGCCGAAACCGTCGTCGCGCTTGCGCTGGATGAACTCGAAGAACACCGGTCCGAGCAGCGTCTCGGAGAAGATCTGCAGCAGCAGCTTCTTCTCACCACCCTGGGTCGAGCCGTCGAGCAGGATGCCGCGCGCCTTCAGCTGCGCCACCGGCTCGCCGTGCCCCGGCAGGCGCTCTTCCAGCATCTCGTAGTAGATGTCGTTGGGTGCGCTCATCAGCGGCACGCCGGCCATCTGCAGAGAATCGACGCTGGCCATCAGGTCATCGGTCAGCAGCGCAATGTGCTGGATGCCTTCGCCATTGAACTTCATCAGGAACTCTTCGATCTGCCCGGTGCCGCCCTTGCCCGACTCCTCGTTCAGCGGGATGCGGATCTTCCCGTCGGGCGCCGTCATCGCGCGGCTGGTGAGCCCCGTGTACTCGCCCTTGATGTCGAAGTAGCGGATCTCGCGGAAGTTGAAGATGCGCTCATAGAAGCTGCCCCAGAACGCCATGCGCCCACGGTACACGTTGTGCGTCATGTGATCGATGATGCCGAAGCCGTGGCCCTTCGGATGGCGATCCACGTCTCGGCAGGAACTCGAAGTCGATGTCGTAGATGCTCTTGCCATCTTCAAAACGGTCGATCAGGTACAGCGCCGCGCCGCCGATGCCGCGGATCGCCGGCAGCCGCAGTTCCATCGGCCCGGTCGGCACCTCGATCGGCTGCGCGCCGAGCTCGAGCGCCCGCGCGTACGCCTTGTGCGAGTCGCGCACGCGGAACGCAAGCGCGCAGGCGCTCGGCCCGTGCTCGGCCGCGAAGTAGCCTGCCAGGCTGCGCGGCTCGCGATTGACGATGAAGTTGATGTCACCCTGCCGGTACAGCACCACATCCTTGCTGCGGTGGCGCGCGACCAGGCTGAAGCCGAGTTTCTCGAACAGCGGCTCCATCACGTTCGGCGTAGGCGATGCGAATTCGACGAACTCGAATCCCATCAGGCCCATGGGGTTGTCGAAGAGATCAGCCATGTGGATTCCTGCTCCCTATCCAGTGTGATGCCGCGCGGCCCTCCAGGCATGACCCGCCACGGCGCATCGCGACACTATGCCGCAACGGCGGGACGTACGCAGGCCGCGTAACCGAGGTCGTTCTAGCTTGCCGTCGCCGCGACCGCTCGCTCTTCCGCTTTCCACGCCGTCAGCGTCCACAGGAAGCTGCCGAAGTCCTGAACGGCGAACAGGAGCGCCAGCGTTCCCGGAATGATGCCCAGATACCAGAGCACCAGCATGATCGGCGGCACCAACGGCCGGTCGAGCAGGGATGCAAATACAAACCCTTCGGCGTTGAGTCGGCCACTGACGACGTACAGCATTCCGACTCCTCCGACGAGCAGCGCCACGAGCCGCAGGTAGTTGGCGCCTTGCGGTTCGAGCGCAGGCAGGTGCAGCAGGGCGGCCGCAAAGTGCGGCGCGAACATCAGCACGGCGCCTTCGGCCAGGATCAGCCAGCCGAACGCCTCGACGGTCTTGGCGGCACGCGTTTGCACGGTGGGGCGCAATAGCCGGGCGAACATTTCGGAAAGCGGCGGGTTCGGCATGGTGGCTCCGGGAGTGTTGTGGGGCGTCCAGTGGGCTAGCGTCGACGCAAAGCGCGCGCAACGCAAGTGCAGCGCGTACCAACGGAGGTGAGTTTGCCTGCCGAGGCTGAGGACTTCACCAAGCACCGGAGGCCGCAGCCGGTTTCGGCCCTGAGCCGGCCAAGGCGGATCAAGGGTGTGCTGTCGCGGGCTCCGATGAAGTGCCCCCGAATGACTGTGGCGTCAGCGGTTCTCGAGCCGGCTGTAGTCGAAGATTCCCGCCTCGGCCGGTGCCCACGCAGCGTACGCGTCGATCAGTTCATCGCTCGTGGCCCAGAAGCGTGGGTGGGTACGGCGAACCGCGTAGCGATCGGCGAGCTTGCGGTAATCGCCTTCCGACGCCATCGACCCAATGGCATTCGCAAGTGCGGGCAGGTCTGCTGCCTTGACGCTGAAAATTGCATTCGGATAGGCGCCGAGGAAGCCCGGTACAACCGTCAGCGTGTTCTCCGCCGGCAGCAATTCCTGTTTGAACAAGTGCGCAACATTCTTGTGCGCTGTATTGCGCAGCACACTGAAGTACTGCGGCGAAGCCGCCGGCTGCTCGATGCGCAGGAACACGACCTCGGGCATCCACGCAAGGCTCGCGCCGCGCACGCTCGACAGCGCTTGCACGTCGCGCCGCAGCGCGGGATCCGCCACCGTCGAAAGATCGAATCGCTTCGCCGCGACCGGCGCCACTCGCGCGCTCAGCTTTTCGTACAGTTCGCGTTGTGGATCGCTGGTCTTGTAGGTGATACCGCTGGGCCGGTTGAAGTGCGCTTGGCTGCCGTAGACGTAGTCGGTCACTTCCTTGGGCGCGCCTCGATACCAGTATTCGGCCGTCGAGCGTCGAGCTTTTTCCGGCAACAGCACGAGGAAGTTGAACTCGCCTTCCATGCGCAGGAAGTCCATGTACAGGCGGCTGTTCAGCTGGTGGCCGGCGTTGCCGTAGACGTCGAAACCCGCCACCAGCAGGTAGTAGATTCGCTCGAACAGCGGGTAGCCGATGATCCACGCCGTCTTCGGCTGCTCGCCGACCAGGCCCTTGACCACCGTCGCACTGTCGAAGTGACGGAACACGGTCAACGCTGCGTTTGGATTGCGGCCATCGCCGCTCCAGATCATCGAGAGATCGTCGCGCTCCACTGCGTGGGTCTCGAGCCACTCGCTTTTCGCCCTCAGGTAGTTCGCTTCGAGCTTCGAGTATTCGAGCCACGGGATCAGCGCGAGCGAGTTGCTGCCCCATTCGGCGGGCAGGCGCAGGTTGGTGCGTTCGCGCGCGAGCAGTTCGGCGACCATCGCATCGTCGCCGGCATCCGGATCGACGAAGTACACCCAGAAGCGGTCGTCGATGACGTCGAGCGCGAGCTGGCCGCGGCACACCGGCCCCTTGATGAAGTTCATTACAAAGAACTCGGCTTCGTCGAGCATGAAGCGATAGCGGCCGTCGAGAGGCAGGTCGTGAAACGCCGCGAACGGATTGGAGGCGACCGCGACGTCATACGACGGCAGCGCGGCCACCGTGTAGGTGGGTGCGAGGAACCAGCCGCGGTACTTGGCCATGCGTGACGGGCCGAGCGTATACGGCATGTGCGTCTTGGCCACGATCGTTTCGCGCTCCGGCACCAGCCGGTAGTAGGCACGCGCGACACCGGGGTCGTCGTACGGACGGCGTGTCGCGATCAGCACCGGCGGCTGGCCCGGCGCGGTCGCGGAACGAACGAGGCGCATCGGCCGGCGCGGGTCCGCCTCGAAGTACACCGTGCCGAGATACAGGTGCTCGTACAGGTAGCGACTCATCAACCGCTCCTTGTTCGAATCCCCGTTGAGGAAGGTCTCCCAGAGGCGGACCTGCTCCTGCACCGCCGGCGACAGCGGTGGTTCGCCTTCATAGGGCGCGCCGGCGGCGAGCCAGCGCTGAATCGTCGAGAACTCGCGCTCATTGAGTCCGGGCAGTCCGTACGGCATGCCGGCCAGCGGCTGATTGGCCGCGTAGTTCTCGTACTCGTCGATGCGCGGACAGGTCGCGTCGCGGTCGAGCGAGAAATCGAACGCTTTCGACAGAATCGGTGTGGTCGGCAGCGGGTGCTCGCGCTTGAGCTGCAGGCTGCGATACAGCACGCTTGCCGCCAGGTTGTTGTCGGGCGTGGCGGTGCGATTGTTCAGCACGGGCGAGAAACCGCGCTCCCACCATTGCGACGGCAGTTGCGCGTCGAGGAAGAGCCGCGTCGTCGGCGCTTCGAGCAGGCGAGTCGCATCGTAGACCGGCGCCTTGCTGGTGCCACGCGCGATGCCTTGCCATGCCGTGAGCTTGAGCTGGCAAGGCCCGTCGTAGCACGCGTGACAGACCACGCAGCGCCGCTCGAGGATCGGCTGCACGTCCTGCCGATATGACAGGCCCGGGCCGGGTTTGGCCGGAACGTCGTAGCGCGTCGGGTCGGGCTGGCCATAGCGTTTGTCGAACTCGTGCAACGCAAGGCTCGCGCACCCGGTGACGCAGAGGGCGGTGATGACGGCAGCTAACGGTCGCATGGCGTTCCTGGCGCTGGGTTCGAATGGTGATCGCGCCGTGATGGTAGGGCATCGCGCTGTCGGTGGACCGTCTCGGGCGACTCTTGCATCGCGCTGCTCCGGTGTTGCCCGGTCGCATGAATGGCAACACAGGGTAAATTTCGCCAATGCAAGTCTCAGCATTGCGCCTCGTTCCTCGTTGCCCTGCTGGCCGTATCCGCCATGGCGTTCGGCCAGCCGCCGGCGAGTGCCGAGCCGCCGGCGAGTCTGTTTCTCGAGGAGCTGACCTCGCCGGAACTCGCCGCCGCGATCCGTGCCGGCAAGACCACCATCCTGGTGCCGATCGGCGGCACCGAGCAGAACGGGCCGCACATGGTGCTCGGCAAGCACAACGTGCGCGTGAAGGTGCTGGCCGGCAAGATCGCGCGAGAGCTCGGCAACGCGCTGGTCGCCCCTGTCATCGCCTACGTGCCTGAGGGCAGTGTCAACCCGCCGACGGGGCACATGCGTTATCCGGGAACGATCACGGTGCCGGCAGACGTGTACCGCAAGGTGCTCGAATCCGCAGCGCGCAGCTTGCGGCTCGCCGGATTCCAGAACATCGTGTTCCTCGGCGACAGCGGCGATTACCAGAAGGACAACGAGATCGTGGCCCGACAACTCGATCGCGAATGGGCGGGCACCTCGGTCCGCGTGGTCGCCATCGTCGAGTACTACCGTGCGGCAACGATTGGCTTTGCCGGGACCCTCAGGCAGCGCGGCCACAGCGATGCCGAGATCGGCGTCCATGCCGGGCTCGCTGACACGTCCCTCGCGTTGGCGGTCGACCCGGGGCTCGTGCGGGCCGAACAGCAGCAGGCCGCGCAAAAAGCGCCGGCCCCACCCGGCGTTTCGGGCGATCCCCGCCGTGCTACGGCCGAGCTCGGCAAGGCGGGTATCGATATGATCGTGACTCAGTCCGTCGCGGCCATCCGCGCAGCCGTTGCCCACCGATAGCGCCGTATGCGTCGAACTGTCCGCAGCCAGGATCTGCAACTTCAGGAGTTTTCGTGACCTTCATTGTTCGTGCTCGTTACCTGCCTCTCGTATCGCTTGCCCTTGCATTCTCGTTCACCTGGGTCGCGCAGGCGCCGGCACAGGCGCCGGCGGCAGCTCCCGTCGCGCCGGCAGTTTCCACGGTGCCTGGAATGCCGCCGGTCGCCGATCCAGCGAATCTGTACAGCGAGACCACCGCCGCCAAGGTGAGCCCCGCGCTTGCGAACGACCTGCGCGCGCGTGTACGTGCCGCACATCCAGTCGAACGACGTGTACGTGATCGATCCGGCGACGTTCCAGGTCATCGACAAGTTCAAGGTGGGCCTCAACCCGCAGCACGTCGTGCCGTCGTGGGACCTGCGCACGTTGTGGGTGGCGAACAACGCCGAGAACACGAACAAGGGCAGCCTGACGCCCGTCGACCCCAGGACCGGAAAACCCGGCAAGCCGATCGCCGTCGACGATCCGTACAACATGTACTTCTCACCCGACGGCAAGTCCGCGATCATCGTTGCCGAGGCACTGAAGCGACTCGACTTTCGCGATCCGGTGACGATGAAGCTGCAGTACTCGCTCGCCGTTCCGCAGTGCGCCGGCATCAATCACGCCGACTTCTCGATCGACGGCAAGTTCGCGATCTTCACGTGCGAATTCGCCGGCACCGTCGCCAAGATCGACCTCGTGAACCGCAAGGTGCTGGGCTACACGCAGGTGATCCAGCCCGGCCGCCCGATCAAGATCGTCAAGGGACCCGACGGCCTTGACCAGGAGATCTGCACGACCTGGAAAGGCATGCCGCAGGACATCCGGGCGTCGCCGGACGGAAAGCTCTTCTACGTCGCCGACATGATGGCCGACGGCGTGCACGTGGTCGACGGCGAAAAGTTCCGCCAGGTCGGTTTCATCGAAACCGGCAAAGGGACGCACGGGCTTTATCCCAGCCGCGACGGGAAGAAGCTGTACGTCGCCAACCGCGGTTCGAACAAGATCCACGGCCCGGCCAAGGGCAAGGGCGGCGTGTCGGTGATCGACTTTGCGACCCGCAAGGTCGAGGCGAACTGGATGATCCCCGGCGGTGGCAGTCCGGACATGGGCAACGTCAGCGCCGATGGCAAATGGCTGTGGCTCTCGGGCCGCTACGACCATGTCGTCTACGTGTTCGACACGAGCAATGGCGACGTGAAGATCATTCCGGTCGGCCGGGAGCCGCACGGGCTCACCGTGTGGCCGCAACCGGGCCGCTACTCGCTGGGTCACACCGGCAATCTCAGGTAGCGAGAACACGTCCACGTCGGCCGGTCCGGTCCGGCTGACGTGGCCGCGCGCTACGGATGAACGTCATCGATGACCGAAGTCGCGCGTTGATATCAGCGCGACGCGCTCGGTTCCAGCAACTCAGACGCGCTGATCGCGAAAATGGCTCAGCGGCCACTTCTCGGTGATCATGCCGAGCGGCCTGCCGCCGTGGTGAATCAGATAAGTGCGCGAGACGAACGGCGCCGACGCCGGCATGTCGAAATGCTGCGCGATCGCCTCACTGGGCTCGACCGCCTGACGCACGATCTCGCGAAAGGTCTCCAGCCGCTCTTCCTTCCACAGCAGGCCGACCGGTCGATCCGTGTCGAGCATCTGCTGCTGTATCGACATCGACAGTCGGTCCAGCACGAATTGCGACTCGGCGTACAGGTAGGTCCTGGTGGCGCCGGCAAGCAGGATGCTTCGGCTCAGCAGGCGGGTCGGCCCGGCGCACTGCAGCTCCGTCGGTGCATGCTCCTCGCGAATCGACTGCGCCAGCTTCCTGACCCCGATCGGCTCGCCGGCATACAGCGCAATCAGGTCGGTGACAGTGCCGTCGGTGGCGAGCAGGATTTTCTGGAAGAGACTCAGGTCGTGCGTGCCGGGCATCGAGCGATGATAGGGGAGTCCGGTCACCAATCCGGGAATCGCAGGAGAATCGCGCAATGAGCGAGAAAGACCCGCGTCCCGCCGTGTGGGTGGGGCACATCATCCTCGAGAGCGATCGGCTGGAGGAAACTGCCCAGTTCATGCGCACGATCGGCATGCGAACGATCTTTCCCGGGCCCCGTGTGGCGGTATTCGAGTTACGGGGCGGTACGCACCTGGTCGTTATCGAGAAGGACAAGGTCGCTGCAGGTGCCGCACCCTTTGATCTCATGGTCGATGACCTGCACGCGACGCACAAGGAGTTCACGTCAATGGGACTGGAGCCTTCGCTGATCGAAACGGTGGTCAATATGCCGCACGAAATCTTTCGCGTTCGGGAGCCCGCTGGTCACGTCATCACGTTCTACTCGACACACGTTTCGGACAAACCGGTCTGACACATCCGCAGAACGGCGGGTGTCTGTTGCCGCCTCACTACGCGGCAAGGTCGCGGTTCGCGGCCGCCTCGGCGATCCGTTCCGGATCGGCGGGCACGGACCGAACCGACAGCACGCCGTCGATCGCCGCGATCGCATCGATTGCGGCTTGCGGCACCGGGCTGTCGACATCGACCAGCGTGTACGCCATCTCGCCGCGCGACTTGTTGACCATGTTGTGGATGTTGAGGCCAGCATTGGCCATCGCGGTCGAAATCTGGCCGAGCATGTTCGGCACGTTGGCATTGGCGATGCTGATGCGGTAATCCGATTCGCGCGCCATCTCGACGTTGGGAAAGTTGACCGCGTTGCTGATGCCGCCGTTCTCGAGAAACTCGCGCAGCTGTTCGACGACCATGACTGCGCAGTTTTCCTCCGCCTCGGCCGTCGACGCGCCGAGGTGGGGCAGCGCGATCGCGCCCGCGACGCCCGCGAGTGCCGGCGACGGAAAATCGGACAGGTAGGCCTTCAGCCGGCCCGAGCGCAGCGCCGCGACGACTGCGACTTCGTCGACGATGGCGTCGCGCGCAAGTTCAGCAGCACGCTGCCCGGACGCATCGCCGCGAGCCGGCGCGCGTCGATCAGCCCGCGCGTCGCCGGCACCAGCGGAACGTGCAGCGAGACAAAGTCCGATTGCTTGAGCAATTCCTCGATGGAGTTGGCCTTGCGCACGCCCGAGTGCAGACGCCACGCGGCGTCGACCGTGATCTCGGGGTCGTAGCCGATGACTTTCATGCCGAGCTTGAACGCGGTGTCGGCGACCAGCGCACCGATGGCGCCGAGCCCGACGATACCGAGCACGCGGTAGGGCAATTCGACGCCCGCGAACTGTTTCTTTCCTTCCTCGACGCGCGCTTCGAAGTCCTGCGCGTCCGGCGCCAGCGCGGATACGAACCCCAGTGCCGGCACGATGTTGCGCGCGCTGATGAGGAGGGCGGCGAGTACGAGTTCCTTGACCGCATTGGCGTTGGCGCCCGGCGCATTGAAGACCGGAAGGCCGCGCCGCGACATCTCCGCGACCGGGATGTTGTTGGTGCCCGTGCCGGCCCGCGCAATTGCCTTGACACTGGCTGCGATTGGCAACGCATGCATGTCGTGCGATCGGACCAGGATCGCATCGGGTCGGTCGAGCTCCTTGGAGACGACATAGCGATCTTGGGAGGAGGCGCTCGAGACCCTTGGCCGAAATATTGTTGAGCGTCTGTATGCGGAAGCGGTGCATCGGTTATCCCTGGCTGCGCTCAAATTCGCGCAAGTAGTCGACCAGGGCCTGCACGCCCTCGATCGGCATCGCGTTGTAGATCGAGGCTCTCATGCCGCCGACCGACCGGTGCCCCTTGAGCTGCAGCAGCCCGCGCGCGTGCGCGCCCTTGAGGAACGCCGCGTCGAGTGCTTCATCGCGCAACTTGAATGGCACGTTCATGCGAACGGTCCTCCTTGCGGACCGGGTTCGAGTAGAAGCTGCTGGCGTCGAGCGTGTCGTACAGCAGTTCGCTTTCGCGACGTTCTTCTGCTCGATAGCCGCCAGCTTCCGCCCCTGGGCGAGTAGCCACGAATACCAGTCCGGCATGTAGATGGCGTACGTCGGTGGCGTGTTCAGCATCGAATCCGCCTCGGCCTGTTCCTTCCAGTGGAAGGCCGACGGCGTGATCGCGAGCGCGCGATCCAGCAGCTACTGCGCACGATGACGAGCGTCAGTCCCGCCGGGCCGACGTTCTTCTGCGCGCCGCCGTAGATCACGCCGTACTTCGAGACCGTCGATAGGCCGAGACCACGTGTGAGACGACATGTCGGCCACCAGCGGCGTCGCGCCCACGTCCGGAACCCAGTGGTACTCGACTCCGCCGATGGTTTCGTTGGTGCAGACGTGAACGTAGGCAGAGTTGTCCGAGAGTTTCCAGCTGTCCCGCTTCGAGCCCGTGGAGAACTTCTCATCCTCCGATGAAGCGGCGACGTTGACCTGCGCGTACTTCTTTCTTCCTTGATCGACTTCTCGACCACTCGCCCGTATTGATGAAATCGATCGTCTTCCTTTCGCCGAGCAGGTTCATCGGCACGATCGCGTTTTCGCCGATCGCCACTCCTGCAGGAACAGGACCGCGTAATCGCCGCCGATCGCCATCAGTGTGCGCAGGTCTACTTCCGCCGCCGCAGCGATCTCGATGAACTCGGGGCCCGCGATGGCTCATCTCCATCACTGACGTGCCGCTGCCGTGCCAGTCGGAGCATCTCCTCGGCCGCACGTTTTAGAACTTCCTTCGGCAGCACCGCAGGGCCGCGCTCAAGTGAAAATGCTCATTGGGGGTTCCAGAACTTGTTGGCGTGGTTGAGGGTGGCCGAAGCGATGCCCCCCGGATTGAAGGGGGGTTTAGCGCACGCTGCGTGAGGAGAGTTGCGGCCGGTCATGCAAGGCATTTGACAAGCGCCTCCGTTAGAAAAGTGTCGGCCCGCACGCGGCGGGTTGAACGCGGCCTTGCTACTGACGTCGGTGGCGAGCGCAAGGGTGCTGAACGATTCCGGCCGTAAACGATGACCCCACAAGAGGGTCCGCCTTCACGTGATACCAAGTGCGTGACCGGTGCGCCACTGCGGTCGGGCAGTTGATACTTTTCGTCGTTCCGGCGTCCAACGCCGCGCTCGCATTTGCTGTTGCGCGTCCGACTCACGAGGATCACTGCGCGATCCTCGGCCCACTCAAGGAGCGGAACATGGCCGAAGCAGATGAACTCCTGCCACCGATCGAAATCCCTTGGAGGCTGGCCTCGACGACGCGAGCCGCTGAGTGCGGGTGAGCCCGCGGAAACGGCGCTCACGCTCTTCTTCTTCGAGCCCGATGACGAAACGCTGACGAGCGGCTTTCCCGACGACAGGCTCGTCTTCGTCAAGTTCACGGCATCGATCTCGCGGCGAAATTCCCGGCGGAACTCTGAAGGTGGCAGCAACCTTCCTAGGCGAAGGGATTCCCTGCATGCACGTGTTGCTCGACCTGAAGGTCCGCAACGCGGCCGGCGATCTCGGCACGATCCGCCGTACTTTCACACCGACACCCCACGACGCCGAGAGCACGATGCCTGGGGACGGATGCGCCCACAACACTGCCCGGTCTGAACTTCTACTTCGGCAGCAGCGACAACGACCATGACGATGTCGACGGTCGCTCAACGACGCGCAGAAGGCTCGGAACGAACCCGAAGGACCCGGACGACCGCTCTCAGCGGCGACGAGGTCAACACCCACAAGACCGATCCTCTCAAAGCTGATAGTCTCGGACGGGGCGGCCTCAACGACGGCGACGAGTTCGACGAAGCAAGACCGATCCTCTGGCCGACACCGATGGCGACGGCCTGAGCGACGGCGATGAGGTCACGAAGTACAAGAATTCTCGAAGCAGCGGAGCGACCGAGGCTGAGTGATGGCGCCGAGGTGTCGGTGAATTGCACCAACCGCTCGCGACCGATACGGACAACGACGGGGTGAGCGACAGCGACGAAGTCAACAAGCACAAGACTGATCTGACGTGACAGCGACGGCGGCACTATTAATGATGGTGCCGACATCAAAAAAAAAAAAAAAAAAAAAAAAAAAAAAAAAAAAAAAAAAAAAAAAAAAAAAAAAAAAAAAAAAAAAAAAAAAAAAAAAAAAAAAAAAAAAAAAAAAAAAAAAAAAAAAAAAAAAAAAAAAAAAAAAAAAAAAAAAACTCCCTCTCTCCCTCTCTCCCTCCCTCCCTCCCTCCCTCCCCCTCCCTCCCCCCTCCCTCCCCCCCTCCCTCCCTCCCTCCCTCTCTCTCTCTCTCTCTCCTCTCTCTCTCCCTCCCTCCCTCCCTCCCTCCCTCTCTCTCTCTCTCCCTCTCTCTCTCTCTCCCTCTCCCTCCTCCTCCTCCCTCTCTCTCCCTCCCTCCCTCTCTCTCTCCCTCCCTCCCCCCCCTCCCTCCCTCCCCCTCCCTCCCCCTCCCCTCCCTCCCTCCCTCCCCTCCCTCCCTCCCTGCCCCCCCTCCCCCCCTCCCTCCCCTCCCTCGCCCCTCCCTCCCTCCCTCCCTCCCTCCCCTCCCTCCCTCCCTCCCTCCCTCCCTCCCTCCCTCCCTCCCTCCCTCCCTCCCTCCCTCCCTCCCTCCCTCGCCCTCCCCTCCCTCCCTCCCTCCCTCCCTCCCTCCCTCCCTCCCTCCCTCCCCCCCTCCCTCCCTCCCTCCCTCCTCCCGCCCCCCCGCCTCCTCCCTGGCCGCCCTGGCCCTGGCCCTGGCCCTGGCCCTGGCCCTGGCCCTGGCCCTGGCCCTGGCCCTGGCCTGGCCGCCCTGGAGCCGTCGAAGAGGTGCACACGCCGAAGGCCCGGACCATCGCGGAGGTCTCCGCATTCCTCAGGATCCCGCCGGAACGCCTCGCGAGTCGCTCGCCTACTGGGCTGGAGAGCAGCCCATCCTGGCCGTGCTCGCGGGGACCGACGAGCTGAACGAATCGAAACTCTCCGCCATCGCCGGTACCGAGGTCCGAGCGATGGAGCCGGAAAAGGTGGCCGATTTGGTGGGTGCTGAGGTCGGATTCATCGGACCGGTCGATCTACGCGGATTCAGGATCTTTGCGGACCTTCGGCTGAAGCATGCCACCGGCCTGGTGAGCGGCGCGAACCGCACGGACCACCACGTCAGGAATATCGACCTGGAACGGGATGCGAAGATCGACGGCTATCACGACCTCCGCTCGGTCGGGAGGGAGAAGAGGCCCCTGACGGAAGCGGACCGCTCCGGATCTCGGTCAAAGGCATCGAGCTCGGGCACATCTTCAAGCTGGGGACGAAGTATTCGGATGCGCTCGGCGCCACGTTCCTGGACGAGAAGGGTGTTGCGCACCCCATTATCATGGGAAGCTACGGGATCGGCCTCGAACGGATCCTGGCCTGCCACATCGAGCAGAACCACGACGACAAGGGGATCACCTGGATGCCTCCATCGCCCCGTTCAGTGCGCACCTGATCGCCTTCGGAGCGAAGAACCCCGCCGTTTTCGAGGAGGCCGATCGCCTCTATGCCGACCTCACCGGGGCCGGGATCGAGACGTTGTATGATGACCGGCGCGAGCTCTCCCCCGGGGTGAAGTTCAACGACGCGGACCTTCTCGGCATGCCGCTGCAGCTGATCGTGAGCGAAACCTGGCAAAAGGCCAGGTCGAGGTGAAAGTCCGCCGGTCCGGTGAGCGGTCATTCGTGCCCCGGCATGACATCCTTCGCATGTACGGCATTTTTTCGCCTGATTCTTGTGGTCCACCCCATCTATATCAGTGGCCAGTGGAGAACGACCGACCGCTCGCGCGGCGTGAAAAACCCGTACTCGGGAGAGGTCGTGCACGCGGTCTCACAGGCCTCCGCCAGAGATCTGGATGAGGCCATCGGAGCGGCCGTCAGGGCCTTCGAAACGACTCGACGGCAGGCAGCTCATGAGCGTGCCGCGGTGCTGGATAGGGTCGCCGGGGTAGAGGCCAGGAAAGAAGAATTCGCCAGGCTCATCACGCTCGAGACCGGCAAGCCGATCGACATATTCGCGGATCGAGACGGACCGGGCGATCTTCACGTTCAGGACCTCGGCGGAGGAAGCGGAAGCGCATCGAAGGCGCTGTGCTCCCGTTGGATTTGTCGCCCTCAGGCGGCCGGCGGCGTGCCATCGTTCAACGCTTTCCCCTCGGCCCGATCGCGGCAATCACCCCGTTCAACTTCCCGCTGAACCTCGTCGCCCACAAGGTCGGGCCCGCGATAGCCGCAGGGAATACATTCGTCCTGAAACCCTCATCCAATGCGCCGCGGGGTTGCTCATGCTGGGCGAACTCTTCGAACAATCCGGATGCGTAGAAGGCTCGTGTAATATTGTATGTTGCGCTTCAGATGAAGCGATACAACTCGTTACCGATGAACGCATTAAACTTCTTACGTTCACCGGAAGTCCGGCTGTCGGCTGGCCGCTGAAATCAGCTGCGGGGAAAAGAGGGTGGTTCTGGAGCTCGGCGGAAACGCGGGCGTGATCGTTGATGCGTCAGCCGACCTGGACCTGGCAGTTCCGAAGTTGATCCTGGGCTCCTTCGCCAACGCGGGCCAGTCCTGCATCTCGGTTCAGCGCATCTATATCCATACCTCCGTCTATTCTACATTCCTCGAGAAGTTCCTCTCGGGCACGCGCGAACTGAGAGTTGGCGACCCGGATGACGAAAGTACGGTCGTCGGGCCGATGATCACGGAGGACGCGGCGTCAAAGGTCCAGGCCTGGGTGGATGATGCGGTCAGGCAGGGTGGGGAGCTTCTCCTTGGGGACGAGGAAGGGGGCGATAATGCAGCCCACCGTCCTGACGGGAGTGAACCCTGCCATGGCAGTCTGCTCCCAGGAAGTGTTCGCCCCGGTCGTCGTCCTCGAGAGGTTCAGCGAGTTCCGGGACGCCCTGAAGCAGGTGAATTCATCGGATTTCGGCCTTCAGGCGGCGGTGTTCAGCAACGACCTGGCGAATGTGACGTTCGCGTTTGAGAACCTCGAAGTGGGAGGGGTGATCGTCAACGAGGCTTCGACGTATCGGATGGATCACATGCCGTACGGAGGCGTGAAGGACTCTGGCTTTGGTCGCGAGGGCGTGCGATATGCGGTGGAGGAAATGACCGAAATGAAGCTTCTCTCGTTACCTTCGGCGTAGGGCCGAATTCCATTCCGCATTGTGCGTTATCCGGTTCTTCACGAGCTCATCCTCTGCGCCGCACTTTCTGTCCACATCGCCAGTTGAACAAGATGTGCACACTCAATGCTTGCTTTCCCTCCCCGCGTCATGTAGTTTGAAACTATCGATTGTGCTGGCAAACCATGTCTCAATTCGTCCATCTCCATAACCATTCGCATTACAGCCTGCTCGACGGCGCCTGCCGCATCGACGACCTGATCGGGGCGGCGGTGGCCAACGGCATGTCTGCCGTGGCGCTGACCGACCATGGCGTCATGTTCGGGGCGATCGAATTCTACAAGAAGGCGACGAAGGCCGGGATCAGGCCGATCGTCGGAATGGAAGCGTACGTCGTCACGGACGGGAGCAGGAGAGAGAGGGCGACTCAGCTGTCGGAGTCGGGAGGCCGGCGCGGCGCGTACCAGCACCTGGTGCTTCTGGCGAAGGACGAAACCGGTTACCGCAACCTCATCAAGCTGTGCAGCGCTGGGCATCTGGAGGGGTACTACTACAAGCCCCGGATCGATCTGGAGATCCTGCGGGCACATAGAGGACGGCCTGGTGGCCCTCTCCGCCTGTGCCGGGGGGGTCGTCTCCGTCCACCTCGCGAACGGCAACGTGGACGAGGCGCGTCGCGTCGCCCTGCTCTACAAGGAGATCTTCGGCGACGACTTCTACATCGAGATCCAGGACCACGGGATCGAGAGGGAGAGGCTCGTCCGGGAGCGCGCCCCCGGGCTGGCGGCGTCGGGGTGAAGCTCGTCTGCACGAATGACGTGCATTACGTCAAGCACGAGCACGCGATCGCCCACAACATCATGCTGTTCATCCCGGATGCGAGCAGCACGAACACTCCGGATTATGCTCAACTCCGGTATCAGACAGACCAGGCATACTTCAAGTC
>CAVRUR010000015.1:0-80378 GCA_963724365.1 uncultured beta proteobacterium
CGATGAAGAGCGCCGCGAACGACTGGTACACCATCGAGCCGTCGAGGTTGAACGAATAGCCGAGCGGCAGCACGAACGAGGTGACCCGATCGTTGACACCGAAGCGGTGCAGTTTCTCCATCAGCTTCGGATAGGCGGCCTCACTGCTCGCCGTCGTGAAGGCCACCAGCAGCGGCTCCTTGACGAGCCCCATCAGGTGGAACACGCGCGGGCCAAGAAACACGAACCCGGCGCCAATCAGAACGGCCCAGAGCACGAGCAGCGCCACATAGAACGAGCCGATGAACTTGCCGTAAGTAACGAGGATGCCGAGTCCCTGCACTGTGATTGCGGCGGCCACCGCGCCGAAGACACCGGCAGGAGCGAACCACATCACAAAGTCGGTGACCTTCAGCATCACCGGCACCAGATCGCTGATGAAGGCCGTCACCGTCTTTGCCGGTTCGGTCTTCAGCGACGCGATCGCGAATCCGAAGAAGCACGAGAACACCAGGATCTGCAGGATCTCGTTGGTCGCCATCGCCTGGAAGAAGCTGGCGGGAAAGACGTGCGCGATGAACTCGCGCAGGCCGAGCCCGCCCGTCTTCAGGTTGGTCGCCATGTCCTTCTCCGGCAAGGGCAGCCCGAGTTCGAGCCCCGGATGGAACAGGTTCGCGAAGAACATGCCGAGCAGCAGGGACACCAGCGAGGCGGTGATGAACCACCCCAGCGCCTTGCCGCCGATGCGCCCGACCGCCTTGGCGTCGCCCATGCCGGTGATGCCCGCCACGACGGTGGCGAACACCAGCGGCGCGATGATCATCTTGATCAGCCGCAGGAAGACATCCGAGAGGATCGAGAAATAGCCGGCGACCGTCGCTGCCGTCGCCGTGTCGGGCGAGAACTCGTGGGCGGCCCATCCGGCTGCAACGCCGGCCGCGGCCGCCACGAGAATCCAGGTGGCGAGCCGGGAACCCTTGGACGCACCTCCGTGCGCCGCCCCGGTCGCCGGTTTCATCAGAACATCACCTTCGCCAGCAACAGGCCCGTGGTCACCGCGACAGCGGTCGCGACGATGCCCGGGATCATGAACGAGTGATTCAGCACGTATTTACCGATCTTCGTCGTGCCCGACAGGTCGAAGTTGATCGCCGCGATCAGCGAACCGTAGGTCGGGATGAAGAAGTATCCATTGACCGACGGGAACATCGCAATCAGGAATTGCGGCGGAATGCCCAGAGCCATGCCGAGCGGCATCAGTGCACGAGTGGTCGCGGCCTGGCTGTACAACAGCACCGAGGCGAAGAACAGACCGAACGCGAAGGTCCACGGCGCTGCCTTGGCCCACTCGCCGATCGCCGGCACGATGACATCCTTGTTGGCCGCAATAAAGCTGTCGCCAAGCCAGGCCAGACCGAAGATACCGATCACCGCGACGACGCCGGCGCGCAGCGTGGCCGTCTTCGGAACCTCGTCGACGTTGATCTTCGTTGCCAGAAGCATGATGGCCGCCACCGACATCATCACGATTTCGATGACGATCGGCATCTGCCAGCGGACCCTTCGCGCCCGGCAGCGTACGCAGGCCGGGGAAAAAGCCGAACAGCACGACCAGTGCTACGCCAGCCAGGAAGAGATAGGCGGAGATCTTCGCCGAGGGCTTCAGCGTGGTCTTGCCAGCATGCGCTTTCGGCGGAGGCACTTCGCCGGCCTTGAGTCGCGCCTGGTAGGCCGGATCGTCCTTGAGGTCCTTGCCGACGAACATCGAGACGATCGCGGCGGCCAGGACGCCGGTCAGGGTCGCCGGCACGCACACCATCAGGATCTGCGGCAGGCCCCAGTCCGTGAGGCCTTTCTCGGCAAAGAGCCCGATCATGGCCGCCGTTGCAGCGGCGACGGGGCTCGCGGTGATCGCCTGCTGCGAGGCGATCGTCGCGACCGCCATCGGCCGCTCGGGCCGGATGCCGTTCTGGTGCGCGGTTTCGTAGATGACCGGCAGCAGCGGATAGACGATGTGGCCGGTGCCGGCAACGAAGGTGAAGCTCCACGTCGTCAGCGGCGCGACGATCGTCACGTACTTGGGATTCGCGCGGATGATGCGTTCGGCGATGCTCACCAGGAAATCGATGCCGCCGGCCGCGTCCATCACGCTGGCCGCCATGATGACCGCCAGGATGATCAGCATCACGTCGATCGGCGGCGAGGTCGGCGCAATGCCGAACGCCACCACCAGGATCAGCAGGCCGACCGCACCCCACAGGCCGAGGCCGACGCCGCTGTAGCGCGCGCCCATCCAGATCGCGGCCAGGACGACCACGAACTGCAGAAAGATCGTGAATGTCATGATTCCCCTCCTCGGGGAGAGTGGCTCGGACGGCCGCTACTGTTCGAACTTCGGGCTGATCAGGTTCTCGAACGAGAACACCTCGTCCCACTTCGCCTGAGTGAGCAGCTTGCGTTCCTTGACCACGATGTCGTGCAGCGACTTGCCCGTCTCGTAGCCTTCCTTGGCGATGTCGGCGCACTGCTTGTAGCCCAGCGATGGCTTCAACACGGTCACGATGCCGAGCGAGTTCAAGACCATTTCCTTCGTTCGTTCCGCGTTCGCGGTGATGCCTTGGATGCAGTTCACACGGAGGCTGTTGACGGCGTTCTCCATCGTCGAAATCGACGTGAAGAGGGCGAACGTGATCACCGGTTCCATCACGTTGAGCTGCAACTGACCGGCCGACGCCGCCAGCGTCACCGTCAGGTCGAGGCCAATGACGAGAAATCCGGTCTGGTTGACGACTTCCGGGATCACCGGATTGACCTTGCCCGGCATGATCGACGAGCCGGGCTGCATCTGCGGCAGGTGGATCTCGTTGAAGCCACAGCGAGGGCCTGACGCCAGCAAGCGGATGTCATTGCAGATCTTCGTCAGTTTTGCAGAAGTGCGCTTCAGCACGCCCGACAGCAGCACGTAGGCGCCGGTGTCCGACGTGGCCTCGATCAGGTCACCGGCCAGGATGAACTTGAAGCCCGTGAGTTCCGAAAGGTACTTGGTCGCCAGTTCCGGATAGCCGGGGTGCGCCGTCACGGTGGTGCCGATCGCGGTCGCGCCGAGGTTGATCTCGTGCAGGAACTGACGGACCTCTGCGATGCGCTGGACCTCTTCGCCCATCGTCGTACCCCAGCCGTGGAACTCCTGGCCCAGTGACATCGGCACCGCATCCTGCAGGTGGGTGCGGCCCATCTTCAGGACTTTGCTGAATTCCTTGCCTTTGGCGAAGAAAGATTCCTGCAGCTTCGTCAACGCCTCCATGTAACTGCCGAGCCGCAGGATCAGCGCGAGCCGGAAGGCGGTCGGGTACATGTCGTTGGTCGACTGCCCGAAGTTCACATGGTCGTTCGGGTTGACGTACTGGTACTCGCCTTTCTTGTGTCCAAGGCTTTCCAGCGCGACATTGGCGATCACCTCGTTGGCGTTCATGTTGGTCGAGGTGCCGGCGCCGCCCTGGATGAAGTCGGTGACGAACTGGTCGCGCAGCTCACCCGCGATCAACCGGTCGCACGCTGCCGCAATCGCGTTGGCTACCTTTGGATCCAGCACGCCGAGATCGCGATTGGCGAGCGCGGCGGCCTTCTTGGCGTACCCGAATGCCTTGACGAAGTAGGGCTCCGTCGCCATCGGGATGCCGGTGATGTGGAAGTTCTCCTTGCCGCGCAGCGTCTGCACGCCGTAGTAGGCGGTATCAGGCAGCTGCTTTTCGCCCAGGAAGTCCTTTTCGATACGTGACATGGCCGATCCTTTCCAGTGTGTCGAGGTCTCCGGAGTCCTTACTTCATGCCTTCGGCGACCATCCTCTTTCGAACGAACGCGATCTGTGTCTGCAGCGGGAGATCCTTCGGGCAGACGTCGTGGCAGCCGAGCAGCGACATGCAGCCGAACACGCCGCTGTCGTCGCCTATCACTTCGTAGTAGTCGGCATCGGTGCGCGCGTCGCGCGGGTCGAGGCGGAAGCGGGCGATCTTGTTGATGCCGACCGCGCCGACGAAATCCTCCCTCATGCGCGCCGTGCCGCAGGCCGACACGCAGCAGCCGCACTCGATGCAGCGATCGAGCTCGTAGATCTTCTCCGCCAGTTCCGGATCCATCCGCTCTTCGATCCGGGTGAGATCCACTTCCTTCTGCTTCATGTGGACCCAGGTCTCGAGCCGCTCGCTCATGGCGCGCATCCACTTGCCGGTATTGACCGACAGGTCGCCGATCAGCTCGAACACCGGCAGCGGCGCCAGCGTGATCTCCGGTCCGACGTCCTTGGCCAGCGTGCGGCAGGCCAGCCCCGGCCGACCGTTGATGACCATTGCGCAGCTGCCGCAGATGCCGGCGCGGCAGACGAAGTCGAACTGCAGTGATGGGTCGAGCTTCTCGCGGATCTCGTTGAGCGCGATGAACAGCGTCATCCCGTCGGTCTGCTCGAGTTCATAAGTCTGCAGGTGCGGAACGCTGGCCGGGTCGGCCGGGTTGAACCGCATCACGTTGAACTTGAGCATCTGGCCGTTGGCGACCTTGCCGCCGTTGGCACGGACCACCTTGATCTTCTGTTCCTGCGTCATGCTGTCCTCCGCACGGTCGCGTTCGCGAGCGGCTCGTCGATCCGCTCGTTGCGGCCGCGGAATTTCTCCGGTAACAGATGCTCGTACGGCAACAGCGTCTTCTGCAGTTCGAAGCGGTCGCCGATCTTCTGCTTCGCGGCATCGACCTCGGCCTGGCGTGCCGGCGTGTCCGGATGGTCGACATAGTCCTTGGCACCGTATCCGCGCCATCCCGGCGGCAGTTCCATACGCCGGATGTCGAGCGGCTCGTACCTGAGCGTCGGCAGCGTGTCGGACTCGCCTTTCCAGGTCGCCAGCGTGCGCTTCAGCCACTCGGCGTCGTTGCGCCGCGGATAGTCCTGGCGGAAGTGCGCGCCGCGGCTCTCAGTGCGCACCAGCGCGCCGTAAGCCACCGTCACGGCCAGCTTCAGCATCATCTGGGTGCGATAGGCCGTCACAAGCTCCGGATTCACGCCCGGTGCGTTCGAACGCAGTCCGATATTGCGGCTGCGTACCAGCAACTTCTGCAGCTCGTCGACAGCGGACTCGAGGTCCTCGCCGCGGCGGAAGATGCCGACCTTCGCGGTCATGATCTCCTGCATGCGAGCCTTGATCGCGCTCGGATCTTCGGTGCCCCGGCCGAGCAGGATGCCGTTCAGCTTGGCCTGCTCGCGCTGCAGGAATTCGCGCACGACGCCGGTCGGGATGTTGACGTCATTCTCGGACTTGTCGCAGAAGTCGGCGATGAATTCGCCGACGATCATGCCGGCGACCACGGTTTCGGCCACCGAGTTGCCGCCGAGACGGTTGAAGCCGTGCATGTCCCAGCACGAGGCTTCGCCGGCCGCGAACAGGCCCTTCAGTGTCGGGCTTTCGCCGGTGTGATTGGTGCGCACGCCGCCCATCGTGTAGTGCTGCGCCGGCCGCACCGGAATCATCTCCTTGGTCGGATCGACGCCGAGGAAGTAATGGCAGATGTCGAAGACCTCACGCAGATTGCGGTGGATATGGGCCTCGCCCAGTTGCGTGATATCGAGCCAGATATGTTCGCCGAAGCGGGACTTCACACCCTTACCCTTGCCGATGTGCTCCTCCATGCGACGTGAAACGACGTCGCGCGAGGCCAGTTCCTTCTTCTCCGGCTCGTAGTCGGGCATGAAGCGATGGCCGTCGACGTCCTTCAGCAGTCCGCCGTCGCCACGGCAGCCTTCGGTCACGAGGATGCCGGCCGGGAAGATGCCGGTCGGGTGAAACTGCACCGCCTCCATGTTGCCGAGCGCCGCGACGCCGGTTTCCAGCGCGATCGCGTGGCCGATGCCTTCGCAGATCACTGCATTGGTCGTCACGCGATAGATCCTGCCGGCGCCGCCGGTGGCGATCGCCGTCGCCTTCGCCACGTAGGCCGTGAGCTCGCCGGTGATCAGATTGCGCACGATGGCGCCGTAGCAGCGGCCGGCGTCATGGATCAGCGCCAGCGCCTCGGTACGTTCGTACACGGGGATCGACGCGGCGATGGCCTGGTCGCCGACCGCCTGCAGCATCGCGTGGCCGGTGCCGTCGGCGACGTAGCAGGTGCGCCATTTCTTGGTGCCGCCGAAGTCGCGTTGCGCGACCAGGCCATGGGCCTCGTCGCGCTCGGTGATGGTCACCTTCTGGCTGTTGATGACGACCTGACGATCGCCCTTGCGCACGCGGCTCCATGGCACGCCCCATGCCGCCAGTTCGCGTACGGCCTTCGGTGCGGTGTTGACGAACATGCGGACCACGTC
This sequence comes from uncultured beta proteobacterium, assembly GCA_963724365.1. Lineage (GTDB taxonomy): Bacteria > Pseudomonadota > Gammaproteobacteria > Burkholderiales > Burkholderiaceae_F > JALORV01. The sequence continues at coordinate 6,327 of CAVRUR010000015.1, forward strand.
CTGGTCGGCACCCCAGTCGCTGCCGCGCACCGTGTCCTCGAAGTGCACGTCCTCGTTGTCGCCCTGGCCCTTGATGACGTTGCCGAGGCTCGCCTGCATTCCGCCCTGCGCCGCCTTGGAGTGCGAGCGCTTGGCAGGTACCAGCGACAGGATGATCGAGTCGTGGCCGCGCCGCTTGGCGGCGATGGCCATGCGCAGTCCGGCCAGGCCGCCGCCGATGACCAGTACATCGGTGTAGATGACGTTCATCAGTGCTTCTCCTTCAGCCAGGACGGCCACCAGGCCGGCGGCGCGGCCTGCGGCGGGGTCTGCAGCCAGGCAGGCGTGTAACGCACGCCCGGGTTAAAGCGGTGGTCGTAGCCGATCTTCATGTAGGCAGCCAGCGTGGTGAGGCCCAGCACGATGAAGAACGCCGACAGTGCCCACTTGAGTTTCTTCAGCTTCTTGCGCGTGGCGTTGGGGTCCGGTCCCTCGAACCATCCCCACTTGACGCAGAGCCGATACAGGCCGATGCCGCCATGCAGCTCGACCGCGAAGAGAAGCACCAGGTACAGCGGCCACCAGCGCCCGCTCCATACGCGGTCGGCCGACTCGAACGGGCCGATCATTCCGGGATGCATCAGCATCTGGTACAGATGCACGGACGCGAGGAAGAACATCGCGAAGCCGGTCACGACCTGCCACCACCACAGCGTGGTGTCTTCGTGATGCATCATCGACATGTGCGAGCGGTACACGCGCACCTGGGCGTAGTTGATCGGGAACTTGCGCAGCGCCAGCGCAGCGTGCGCGACGAACAGCGTGAACACGACCGCCACCACGCCCGACACGATCACCGGGTAGGCCTGCCCGAAGAAGAAATAGCCCTCGAACATCCGGGTGATGATCCACATCGCGTCGTAGCCGAGCAGGATCGACGACACGAAGAACATGTGGCCCCACATGAACAGCCCCAGCGCGAGCCCGCTGGCACTTTGCGCAAAGTCGAGCCGCGCCGGCCATCGGCTCTTGCGGCGGGGACGTGTCGAATTCGCGCCGCTGAGGGCGTCAGGGGTGGCACTCATGTGGATCTCCCGCCGTGGGGCGCGCGCTCGGCGCGTCGGATGGCGCCCATTCTTCCCGCCGGGGCATCCGCTGCATTGACAAGCGTCAACGGCCGGAAGTCACATGACGCAATGCGTGATCACCATGCGATTGATCGCGGTCAACCGGCGCCCGGCGAACCGCTGCCACCATGCGCGTCACTCGAGCGCCGCTCTTCGACGGTGCAGGGCCTTAAACCGAGGGAGCGATGCTGCAGGTGCGCATACACGGTCGTGGTGGCCAAGGCGTCGTTTCGGGCGCCGAGGTGCTCGCCGTCGCCGCGTTCCTCGAGGGCCGGCATGCGCAGGCGTTTCCCAGCTTTGGTTCCGAGCGCATGGGAGCGCCGGTCATGGCGTTCTGCCGCATCGACGACCGGCCGATCCGGCTGCGTGAGCCGGTCATGGAGCCGGATGCCCTGATCGTGCAGGACCCGACGTTGCTGCACCAGGTCGATCTCTTCAACGGCCTGCGACCCGACGGCATCGTGCTGATCAACTCGACCCGGCCAGTGGAACAACTGGGGCTCGAAGGACTCGGTGAGCGCCTGCCGGGGGTGCGCCTGTCGGTGCTCCCTGCCACGGAAATTGCGGTACGCCATGTCGGCCGCCCGGTACCCAATGTGCCGCTGCTGGCCGCCTTTGCGGCGCTGACCAGGCTCATCGGCATCGAATCGGTGATTGCGGCGATCCGCGACAAGTTCCCGCAGCGCCTCGCCGACATGAATGTCGCCGCGGCCCGCGAGGCCTACGCGCTCGCCGCAGGCGAGGCAGTCCATGCTTAAGCAGATTGAGGGCTCGCGCGCGGTGGCCGAGGCCATCGCACTGGCGCGCCCGCAAGTGATCTGCGCCTATCCGATCACGCCGCAGACTCACATCGTCGAGGGCCTCGGCGAGATGGTGAAGTCGGGCGAACTGGGCGGTTGCGACTTCATCAACGTCGAGTCCGAGTTCGCGGCGCTGTCGGTCGCGATCGGCGCCTCGGCGACAGGCGCCCGGACCTACACCGCGACCAGCAGCCAGGGGCTGCTCTTCATGGCAGAGGCGGTCTACAACGCCGCGGGCCTGGGCCTGCCGATCGTGATGACGATCGGCAATCGCGCGATCGGCGCACCGATCAATATTTGGAATGACCACTCTGACAGCATGTCCATGCGCGACTCGGGGTGGATCCAGCTGCACGCGGAAACGAACCAGGAAGCGCTCGACCTGCACATCCAGGCGTTCCGGCTGGCCGAGACGCTGTCGGTCCCGGTCATGGTCTGCATGGACGGCTTCATCCTGACGCACGCTGTTGAACGCGTCGACATGCCCACGCAGGTCGAGGTCGATGGCTACCTGCTGCCGTTCGAGCCGCGTCAGGTGCTCGATCCGAGGGAACCCGTCAGCATCGGTGCGATGGTCGGCCCCGAGGCGTTCACGGAGGTTCGCTATCTCGCCCACCGCAAGCAGCTGAGCGCGCTCGAACTGATCCCGCAGTTGGCCGAGGAGTTCGAACTGCGCTTCGGGCGCTCGTCCGGTGGACTGCTGCGCACCTACCGGGCCGAGGACGCCGAGACGATCGTCGTGGCGCTCGGTTCAGTGAATGGCACGATCCAGGAAGTTGTCGATGCGATGCGTGACGACGGCGTGCGGGTCGGCTCCGTCGCGATCACGGCATTCCGGCCCTTCCCGCTGGACGCACTGCGTGCCGCCATTGGCCATGCAAAGCGCGTCGTCGTGCTGGAAAAGAGCCTCGCGCTGGGTCTCGGCGGCATCCTGTCCGATGGCGTGCGCAAGGCGCTGTCCGGCATACAGCTCAAGGGCTATACGGTGATCGCCGGCCTGGGCGGACGCAGCATCACGCGGGCGTCGCTGCGCAAGCTATTCGAGTCCGCCGTGCGCGAGGAACTCGAGACGGTTACGTTCCTCGATCTGAACACCTCGGTCGTCGAGCGCGAACTCGTACGCGAACGGCTGCAACGACGCAGTGGCCCCACGGCCGAGTCGGTGCTGCGGCAACTCGGCACCGTGGCCTCGGGCATCGGCTGAGAGGACGGACCATGGACCTGCGTCAGCCTGTCAAGTTCTACCAGACCGGTACCTTCACGGTCGGCAATCGCCTGCTCGCCGAGGACGAGCGCAGCGTGCAGGCGAACATGCAGCGGACCAACTCGCTGAACTCGGGCCATCGCGCCTGCCAGGGCTGCGGCGAGGCGCTCGGTGCGCGCTACGCACTCGATGCCGCGATGCGCGCGACCGACAATCAGCTGATTGCGGTCAATGCGACCGGCTGCCTCGAAGTGTTCTCCACGCCGTACCCGGAGACTTCCTGGCAGATTCCCTGGATCCACTCGCTCTTCGGCAATGCCGCCGCGGTGGCCTCGGGCGTCGCGTCGGCGCTCCGGGTGCAGGGCAAGGAGCACGTTCGGGTGATCGCCCAGGGAGGCGACGGCGGCACGACCGATATCGGTTTCGGCTGCCTGTCGGGGATGTTCGAGCGCAACGATGACGTGCTCTACATCTGCTACGACAACGAGGCTTACATGAATACCGGGGTGCAACGCTCGAGCGCCACTCCGCTGGCTGCGCGCACGGCCACCACGCCGGCCGTCGGCCCGGCGCCGGGCAATGTCTCGGGCACCGGCAAGAACGTCCCGCTGATTGCGATGGCGCACCTGGTTCCCTACGTGGCGACCGCCAGCGTGGCCAACCTGCGCGACCTGGAGGACAAGGTGACGCGGGCCATGTCGATCCGCGGCGCACGCTATGTGCACATTCATGTGCCGTGCCCGCTCGGCTGGGGCTCGGTGCCGGCCGATACGATCAAGGTGGCGCGCGCCGCCGTCGAGTCGGGGCTCTTCCCGCTGTTCGAGGCCGAGCACGGCGAAGTCACCGGACGTACGCCGATACGACATCGCGTCCCGGTCGATGACTACCTGAAGCTGCAGAAGCGCTTCGCGCACCTGTTCAGCCCGAAGCGCGATGAGGCGCGGCTGACGCAGATCCAGGCGATCGCCGACCGCAACATCTCGACCTACGGCCTGCTCGACCTCGAGGGCGCCCGTGGATAAGCCGTTCGCCATCACGCTCGACCCGGGCTCGTCGCTCGCGAACCGCACCGGTTCGTGGCGTACGTCGCGTCCGGTCTATGTCGACCGGCTGCCCCCGTGCAACAACGCCTGCCCGGCGGGCGAGAACATCCAGCAGTGGCTTTACCACGCCGAGGGCGGGGACTATCAGGCCGCGTGGCGCCAACTGGTGCAGGACAACCCGCTGCCTTCCATCATGGGCCGGGTCTGCTACCACCCGTGCGAGACCGCGTGCAATCGTGCCCACATCGATGAGGCCGTCGGCATCAACTCGGTGGAACGCTTCCTTGGCGACGAGGCGCTCAAGCGCCACTGGAAGTTCGACCCGCCGACGAAGGAGACGGGCAAGCGTGTTCTCGTCGTGGGTGCCGGGCCGTCGGGGCTGTCGGCGGCGTATCACCTGCGTCGGCGCGGACATGCGGTCACGATCTACGAGGCCGGGCCGATGGCCGGCGGCATGATGCGCTTCGGCATCCCGATGTATCGCCTGCCACGCGATGTCCTCGACGCCGAGGTGCGCCGCATCGTTGACCTGGGCGTCGAACTCAAGCTGAACCGCAAGGTGGCGAACATCCTCGATGACATGCGCGAGGGCGGTTTCGACGCCGCCTTCCTCGCGGTGGGTGCGCACATTGCGAAGCGCGCCTACATTCCGGCCGGCGAGGCAGCCCACATGCTCGACGCGGTATCGGTCCTGCGCAGCATGGAAGGGGAGGACAAGCCGATGCTCGGGCGCCGTGTCGTCGTCTACGGCGGCGGCAATACCGCGCTGGATGTCGCGCGGACCGCGAAGCGCATGGGTGCCGAGCCGATCATCGTTTACCGTCGCACGCGCGAGAAGATGCCGGCACACGACTTCGAGGTCGAGGAGGCACTCGCCGAGGGCGTGCTGATCAAGTGGCTGTCGACGATCCGCAATGTCGACGACAGCGGCACGATGACCGTCGAGAAGATGGCACTCGACGACAAGGGCTTCCCGCAGCCGACCGGCGAGTTCGAGACGCTCGAGTCCGATTCGCTCGTGCTGGCGCTCGGCCAGGACGTCGACCTGTCGCTGCTGGAGGGCGTGCCGGGACTGGAGATCAAGGACGGCACCGTGCAGGTCGCGCCGAACATGATGACGGGGCACCCCGGCATCTTCGCCGGCGGCGACATGGTGCCGTCGGAACGCACCGTGACCGTCGCCGTCGGTCATGGCAAGAAGGCCGCGCGGCACATCGACGCATGGCTGCAGAGCCTCGACACCGCGACGGCGCCGAAGCATGCGCTGGCGTCGTACGAGCGCCTCAACCCCTGGTACTACAGCGATGCGCCGAAAACCGTGCGCCCGCTGCTCGACCTGGCACGCCGCACCTCGACCTTCGAGGAAGTGCAGAAGGGCCTGACGGAATTCAACGCGCAGTTCGAGGCGCGCCGCTGCCTGTCGTGCGGCAACTGCTTCGAGTGCGACAACTGCTATGGCGTCTGTCCGGACAACGCGGTGATCAAGCTCGGCCCGGGACTGCGCTTCAAGTTCAACTACGACTACTGCAAGGGTTGCGGCATGTGTGCCGCCGAATGCCCGTGCGGCGCCATCGACATGGTCCCGGAGACCATGTGATCGGCGACTTACAACAAGACCTGGGGGAGACCAAGATGTTGCAGCGACGGGCCCAAAGAGTGCTTCCACCGCCATTGCCGGAGTGGTTCCCGCGGGGCACGGCGCTGTTGCGCGATCCGACGCTGAACAAGGGGACGGCGTTCTCGGACGCCGAGCGCGAGATGCTGGGACTGCGCGGCCTGCTGCCGCCGCACATCTCGACGCAGGAGGAGCAGGTTACGCGCGTGCTGGAGAACTTCCGACGCCTGCAGACCGGACTCGCCAAGTACATCATGCTCGAGTCGTTGCAGGACCGGAACGAGGCGCTGTTCTATCGCGTCGTCCTCGAGAACCCGGACGAGATGATGCCGATCATCTACACACCGACGGTCGGCCTGGCGTGCCAGCAGTTCGGGCACATCTATCGCCGCCCGCGCGGGCTGTACGTCAGTGCCTCGGACCGCGGGCGCATCCAGCAGGTGCTCAGCAACTGGCCCTATCGCGAGGCCGCGATCATCGTCGTGACCGATGGCGAGCGCATCCTCGGCCTGGGCGATCTCGGCGCGAACGGGATGGGCATTCCGATCGGCAAGCTGGCGCTCTACACCGCGTGTGCCGGCGTGCACCCGCGCCGTTGCCTGCCGGTCATGCTCGATGTCGGCACCAACAACGAGACACTGCTGACCGATCCGCTCTATGTCGGCACCCGCCGCAAGCGTCTGGCCGGAGCCGAGTTCGACGAGCTGGTCGAGGAGTTCATCGAGGCCACGCAGGCCGTGTTTCCCGGCGTGCTGGTGCAGTTCGAGGACTTTGCCAACCACAACGCCTTCCGCCTGCTGCAGCGCTACCGCGACCGCATCTGCTCATTCAACGACGACATCCAGGGCACGGCGAGTGTCACGGTAGCCGGCATCTTCTCGGCGCTCCGGGTGACCAAGAAGAAGATGAGCGAGCAGACTTTCCTGTGCCTGGGCGCCGGCGAGGCTGCCACGGGCATCTCGGATCTGCTGGTAGCCGCGATGCGCGCCGACGGCCTCAGCGAGGCGCAGGCGCGCGCTCGCTGCTGGCTGGTCGATTCGAAGGGACTGGTCGTTGCCGAGCGCAAGGAACTCGCCGAGCACAAGAAGCCCTACGCGCATGCACACGCACCGGTCGGGGACTTCATCGGCGCCGTGAAGGCGCTGAAGCCGACCGCGATCATCGGCGTCGGCGCCACGCCGAATACCTTCACGCGCGAAGTCGTCGAGACGATGACGCAGCTGAACGAGTATCCCATCGTGTTCGCCCTGTCGAATCCGACCTCGCGAGCCGAATGCACCGCCGAGCAGGCTTACCAGTGGTCGGGCGGCAAGGCGCTGTTCGCGTCCGGCAGCCCCTTCGATCCGGTCACCTACAACGGCAAGCGCTATGTCTCGCGCCAGGGAAACAACTCGTACATCTTCCCCGGGGTTGGCCTGGGCGTGACGGCGGTGGCGGCATCGCGCGTGACCGATGACATGTTCATGGCGGCGGCACGCGCACTGGCCGAAACCGTGACCACGTCCGACCTGGCGCAGGGCAGCCTTTATCCACCGCTGCAGGCCATACGCTCGGCATCGCTGCAGGTGGCCACGGCCGTGGCCGAAGTCGCCTTCCGCGACGGCCTCGCAGGCGTCGACCGGCCGGGCGACCTCGCCGAGTACATCCGCGCGCAGATGTACATGCCGGAATATCCGAGCTACGTCGCATGAGTTGGCAAATCCGCACCGGAGCCCGTCCACGATGAGCCCGTATGTCGTCTTCCTGCTGTACATGGTGGCGATACTCAGCCTGGTCGCGCTGATGCTGATCCTCAACCGGCTGCTCGGACCCAAGCCGGTTGACAGCGCCGTCAAGCTCGAGCCGTTCGAGTGTGGCGCGACGGCGGTGGACCTGCGCAACGTCAAGGCGGTGCCGGCCAAGTACTACGCGGTGGCGATCGTGTTCATCCTGTTCGATCTGGAGACCGTGTTCCTGTTCATCTGGGCGCTGGGTGCGCAGCCGGTTACGGGAACGATGCTGATCACCTTTGTGATCTTCATGGCGCTGCTGGTCCTCATCCTGCTTTACGTCTATCGCGCGCGCCTGATCGAAGGGGTGACCGAATGAGCGCAGCGCCGGGCCGTTCTATCCCGATCGTGCCGACGTCCGGCAAGAGTGCGGCGTTCGAGTACCTGACGACCAAGAAGGACGAGCTATGCGGCTGGGCCCGCAAGTTCTCGCTGTTTCCCTATCCGTTCGTGACCGCCTGCTGTGCGATGGAGTTCATGGCGGTCAGTTCGTCACCGTATGACACGGACCGCTTCGGCGCTGCGCTGCCGCGCTTTTCGCCGCGGCAGTCGGACCTGCTGATGGTGGTAGGCACCGTAACCCACAAGCAGGCGCCGATCCTGCTGAAGGTCTACGAGCAGATGTGCGAACCGAAATGGGTAATGGCCTTCGGCGTGTGCGCGAGCAGCGGCGGCTTCTACCAGAACTACGCGGCCGTCGCCGGCATCGACCGCATCATTCCTGTCGATGTCTACATCCCGGGCTGCCCGCCGCGCCCCGAGACCGTCATCGACGGCATCATGCAGTTGCAGGACCAGATCGCGCGCGAGAAGCACATGATCCTGACGAGGGAATTCTGATGGCGGCGCCGGTCTTCGACGCGATCGCCGCGCAGCTCGAGGGGCTCGCCGCGCAGGGTTCCGTCGAGCACGGCACGCTGGTCATCGGCATTGCGCCCGGGACGCTGCCGGCACTGGTACAACGGCTGAAGTCGGAGTGGCAGTTCGACATGCTGCTCGATGTCACCGCCATCGACTGGCCACAGCGCGAGCCGCGCTTCGATGTGGTCTGGCACTTCTATTCGACGCAGCACAAGGTCCGGGTGCGTGTGAAGACGCAGGTGACCGAGGCCGATCCGGTGGTGGACTCGCTGACGTCGTTCTATGGCGCGGCCGGCTTCGTCGAGCGGGAGTGCCACGAGATGTACGGCATCCGGTTCCTCGGGAACCCGGACCTGCGGCCGATCCTTCTCTATGAGGGCTTCGTCGGCTATCCGCTGCGCAAGGACTATCCGAAGCAGGCCGAGCAGCCGCTGGTGCCGTACCGCGAGGGCTTCGATCTCGCGGATCGCGGGCGGATGAGCTGAGATGGACTTGCGGATTCCCAACCCAATCAGGCCGGCGTTCGACACGCCGCTGCGCGACGACACGGTCATCGTCAACATCGGACCGTCGCACCCGGCCACGCACGGCACGATCCAGATCATCGCGGAGCTGGATGGCGAGAAGATCCTGCGCACCGATGTGCACTGCGGCTACCTGCACCGCGGCTTCGAGAAGGAGTGCGAGGACCACACCTGGCACAACCTGATTCCGTATGTCGACCGTCTCAACTACTGCTCGGCGCTGATCAACGACTTCGCCTATTGCGACGCCGTCGAGCAACTGATGGGCGTCGAGATCACGCCGCGCACGAAGTATCTGCGCACGCTGCTGTCGGAATACTCGCGGCTGGCGGACCACCTGACCTGCATTGCGGCCACCCTGATGGAACTCGGCGCGATGACCGCGTTCCTGTACCTGGTGATGATCCGCGATTACATCTACGAGCACATCGCGGACCTGACCGGCGCGCGCGTGACGTACAGCTATGGACGAATCGGCGGCCTGGCGCGCGACCTGCCTGACGGATGGCTCAAGCGGCTCGAAGAGATCCTTACCCAGTACGAGGAGTTCATCGGACGCGTTCACGGCCTGATCGACCGCAATCGAATCTTCATCGACCGCACGCGCGATGTTGGCGTCCTCACGACAGCGGATGCGATCCACTGGGGCTACACCGGGCCGATCCTGCGGTCGACCGGTGCGCCGCGCGACCTGCGCAAGGACACGCCGTACCTGGCCTATGCCGAGCTCGACTTCGAGGTTCCGGTCGGCATCAAGGGCGACAACTACGACCGCTACTACGTTCGCATGCGCGAGATGGACGAATCCGTGCACATGATCCGCCAGCTGATCGACATGCTGCCGGCCGGTCCCATCGATGTCGACGACCGTCGCTGCACGTTTCCGCCCAAGCCGCTTGTCTATAAAGAAATCGAATCGCTGATCAACCACTTCAAGCTGGTCATGGAAGGTCCGCGCGTGCCAGCCGGCGAAATCTACGTCGCGCACGAAGGCGCCAACGGCGAGCTCGGTTTCTTCCTGGTCAGTGACGGCAGCGGCACACCCCACAAGGTGCACGTGCGCTCGCCGTCGTTCGTCCACATGGGAGGCGTGCACCGGATGCTCGATGGCTACCAGCTGGCCGACCTGATCCCGACCTTCGGCTCGATCAACATGATCGGCGGGGAGTGCGATAGGTGAGCACGATGAAACACCTGCTGCCCGAGTTCGAGCAGCTCAAGAAACGCTACCCGGCGGGTTTCGAGTCTTCGCTGACACTGCCGTGCCTGCGGCGCATCCAGAAGGAGCGCGGCTACGTGGCGGACGAGGACATCGACTGGCTGGTCGAGTACCTCGGGGTGCCGCGCATCCAGATCGAGGAAGTGCTGTCGTTCTACACGCAGTACCGGCGCCAGCCGATCGGCCACTGGCATCTGCAGACCTGCCACAACGTCTCGTGCTCGATGCGCGGCGCGGAACGCCTCATCGACCACCTGGCTCGGCGCCTCGGCATCCAGCCGGGTGAGACCACTCCGGACGGCCGCTTCACGCTGTCACACGTCGAGTGCCTGGGTTCGTGCGGAACCGCGCCGGTGGTGATGGTGAACGACGCCTATCACGAGAACATGAGCGCCGAGAAGGTGGACACGCTGCTGGAGCAGCTCAAATGAACGGCGGACGCAAGCTGCTGATGACGTTTGCGGTCACGCCGACCTCGCATCAACTCAACGAGGTGCGCGCGCGCGGCGGCTACGAGACATTGCGCCGCGTGCTGACGTCGATGACGCCGGAGCAGGTGACCAAGGAAGTCACGGCGGCGGGCATCCTCGGCCATGGCGGGGCAGCCTTCCCGGTCGGTCGCAAGTGGTCGGTCATTCACCTGAACGACTCACAGCCGCACTACCTGTGCGCGAACGCCGACGAAGGCGAGCCTGGCACGTTCAAGGACCGCTGGATCCTGGAGAACGCGCCGCACCTGCTGGTCGAGTCGATGGTGATCGCCGCCTTCGCACTGCAGGTTCGCAATGCCTTCGTCTACATCCGGGGCGAGTTCGACCTGCCGTATCGCCGGCTGCAGGACGCGGTGGACGAGGCCTACGCCGCCGGGTTGCTCGGAGAGAGGATCCTTGGGACCGACTTCAGCCTCGACCTCGTCGTCTATCGCGGCGCCGGGTCCTACGTCTGCGGCGAAGCGTCCGCTCTGATCACGTCGATCGAAGGCAAGAAGGGCTATCCGCGCAACCGGCCTCCACGATTGACTGTACGAGGGCTGTATCAGCGGCCGACCGTCATCAACAACGTGGAGACACTGGCCAACGTGGCCATCATCGTCGGCATGGGTGCCGAGGAGTTCCGCAAGGTGGGCATCGCAAAAAGCCCGGGCACGCAACTCGTGTCGATTTCCGGCCACATCGAGAAACCGGGCGTCTACGAGGTCGAGTACGGCTATCCGCTCGCCAAGTTCATCTACGAGGACTGCGGCGGAGTGCTGGGCGGCAAGGCACTCAAGTGCATCATCCCCGGCGGCATCTCGACCAAGGTGCTGACGGCCGCGGACATCGCGACCGTGACCTACGACCACAAGGCTATGGAGGCAGTGGGTTCGCAGGTCGGATCCGGCGGCATGGTCGTCATCGCCGAGGGCACGTGCATGGTGCGCCTGCTGCAGGTGATGCTGCGCTTCTACCACCATGAGTCGTGCGGGCAATGCACGCCGTGCCGTGAAGGCATGGGCTGGCTGCACCGGATCATCGACCGCATCGTGGCGGGCCAGGGTCGGCCCGAGGACATCGACACGATGATCCGCATTTCGAATGCCAACGACGGCACGACGATCTGCGGCATGGGCGACGCGGCCGGCTTCGCGACCGTCGGCATCATCGCCAAGTACCGCGACGAGTTCGAGTACTACATCGCCAACGGACGCTCGAAGAACGACGGCCGGCTCGAGGTCGGCGTGATGGAGCAGGAGACGGCGCATGCCTGAGTTCTTCATCAACGGGCAGCCGGTCAGCGCGGCCAAGGGCCAGACCGTGATGCAGGCAGCCCGGGCCGCGGGATTCTTCATCCCGACCTTCTGCTGGCACCCGAACCTGTCGGTGTCGGGTAACTGCCGCATCTGCGTGGTCGAAGTCGAAGGCGAGGGCGGTGGCGGCAGCTGGATGGAAATCGCCTGCAACATGCCCGTGACCGAAGGCATGCGCGTGCTGACGGATTCCGAGGCGGTCCGGGCGCGACGCCGCGAGACGCTGCAGTTCATCCTGCTGAACCACCCGGTCGACTGCGGCATCTGCGACAAGGCCGGCGAGTGCACGCTGCAGGACTATCACTATGAAATGAACGGGCTGCCGTCGGTGTCGACGGTGCCCAAGGTGCAGGCGACCAAGTACTTCGAGTTGTCGAGCCGTATCGTGCTCGACAACGAGCGCTGCATCGTGTGCTCGCGCTGCGTCCGCTTCACGCGCGAGATCTCGAAGTCGCATGCGCTGGGCATCCAGAACCGCGGTGACAGCTCGCTGGTCCGTCCGGTCGAGAACACTGACTTCGAGGCCGATCCGTACTCCGACAACGTCATCGATATCTGCCCGGTTGGCGCGCTGCTGTCGAAGCAGTTTCTGCACAAGGCCCGCGTCTGGTACCTGAAGGCGACGCCCTCGGTGTGTCCGGGGTGCAGCCGAGGCTGTTCGATCGACCTGTGGCACCGCAAGTCCGAGTGGAAGCTCAACGCGCTCGATCCGCGCGAAAACAAGGCCATCGCGCGCGTCACGCCGCGCGAGAACCCGGCCGTCAACGGCCCGTGGATCTGCAACAAGGGACGTGACCTGGCAAAGATCTTCGAGCGTCCGCGCGCCGAGGGGGCGATGCTCAACGGGCGTCCGGCGCTGCTGGACGACGCGATCTCCGTCGCACGTGCACTGATCCGCAAGGCCCGCCGGCCCGTGGCACTGGTGTCGAGCTGGGGATCGAATGAGGAACTGGCGGCGTTCAAGTCGACGCTGGGCGAGCGCTTCGAGTGCATCGTCAAGTCCGACTGCCAGGCTGAACCTGGCGAGCGGCTCGAGGACGAGGTACTGATCCGCGCCGACAAGAACCCGAACACGCGCGCCGCGCAGGAACTTTTCGGCACGGAGGCGCACCTGGTTCCGGATGATGCCGACCTGGTGCTGGTCTGGGGCGAAGGCGCCAGCTTTGCAAGCCTGCCGCGGGGCGTGAAGACCATCCTGCTGGGTTCCTATCTCGCACCGGAAAACGGCAACGTCGACGCCTTCATTCCGGTCAGCATCCAGACCGAACGCGCAGGCCATTACACGAACTTCGCCGGCGTGGTCAGTCGTTTCGAGCCGATCCTCCGCAAGAAGGAGGGCGTCGCCCATGCCGAGCAGCTGTTCGCGCAGCTGGCCACGACCGCCGGGGCGTTCGCATGATCCAGGACCTCGTCATCGCGATCGTGTTCATCACCTACGCCATTTCCGTGCTGATGGGCTTTGGCACGATCCTGACGTGGGTCGAGCGCAAGCAGGCGGCGGTGATGTCCGATCGCATCGGCGCCAACCGCGCCTACCTGCGCATTCCCTTCACGCAGGTCAAGCTGGTCTGGTGGGGGCTGTTTCACGGCATGGCCGACGGCCTGAAGATGATCCTGAAGGAGGACTTCAAGCCGAAGACGTACGACTGGTACGCCTACGCGGTCGCGCCGTGGGTCGTGTTCACGCCGGTGCTGCTGGTGTTCGCCGTCATTCCGTTCGGCGGCATGCTGGTGCCGGGCGAGCTTGTTCCACCGCTGGCCGACTGGTTCGGCAATCGCAGCTACCCGATGCAGATTGCCCGGCTCGATGCCGGACTGCTGATGGTGTTTGCCTTCGGCGGCATGACGATCATCGGGGCCATGCTCGCGGGCTGGTCGTCGTCGAACAAGTTCTCGCTGCTCGGAGCGCTGCGCGCGGGCAGCCAGATGATCTCCTACGAAGTCATCATGGGACTGACGGTGCTCGGTCTGATCGTGATCTTCGGCACGGTGGATCTCAATTCGATCGTGCAGCAGCAGTCGGCCACGGTGCTGGGGTTCCTGCCCGCCTGGGGCATCGTGCTGCAGCCATTCGCCGCGATCCTCTTCATGGTGGCCGCGGTGGCGGAAAACAAACGCATCCCGTTCGACCTGCCCGAGGCCGAGTCGGAACTCATCGCCGGCTACTACACCGAGTACTCGGCGATGAAAATGGGCCTGTTCATGTTTGCCGAGTTCATCGAGATCGCGATCATCGGCGCGCTGTTCACGACGCTGTTTCTCGGCGGCTACAACCTGCCGTTCATGTCGGATGCCGGCTTCGAATTTCCCGGCGGGCACGTGGTTGCACTGAGCCACGGAGCGGTCGTGGTGACGCAGCTCGTCGTGTTCCTGGCCAAGGTGTTCGTGGTCTGCAGCTTCCAGATCCTGGTGCGCTGGTCGCTGCCACGCTTCCGCTATGACCAGGTGCTGCGCTTCGCCTGGAAATTCATGCTGCCGCTGGCGCTGGCCAACCTCGTCGCCACCGTGTTTGTCGTCTGGGGGTTGCAACTCTGATGGCGCGCAAACCCTACGTCCGCAAGCAGTACTGGAACCAGCCGACGATGTCGTGGTGGGAGAAGGCGTATTTCTTCGAGATCGTGCGCGGGCTCCTGATCACCGGCGGTGTGTTCGGCCGCAACATGCTGCGCTGGATGACCGGCCGCAAGGGCGCACTGACGACGTACTACCCGGAGGAAAAGCGCTGGGACTATGCCAAGGGCAACCGCGGCAAGCACGTGCTGACGCAGCGTGAGGACGGTTCTGGCCGCCCGCAATGCATCGCCTGCAACATGTGCGCGACCGTGTGCCCGGCCAAGGTCATCGAGATCGAGGCCGCCTTCGATCCTGCCGACACGGTCCACCCGAAGTATCCGGCCCGCTTCGAGATCGACTACTCACGCTGCGTCTTCTGCGGGCTGTGTGTCGAAGCCTGCCCCGAGGACGCGATTCGCATGGTCGAGGACGTTCCGCACCTGACCTCGTCCGACCGGCAACACATGTGGCTCGGCAAGGAGGAACTGCTGACCTGGCGGCCGCAGAGCGACGTCGCCAAGCACTACGCGGCTCCGGTCGCCACGCCACGGGGACATTCCTGATGGGCACGCTGCTCGCCAACCTGGACACATTGCTGCTGGTCGTGTTCGCTGCCTGCGCGCTGGTCGGCGCTGCGCTGATGCTCGTGCTGCGCGAGCCGATGCGCGTGGCGCTTGCGCTGATATCGACGATGGTGTTCCTCGGCGGTATCTATGGCCTGCTCGGCGTTCACTTCATCGCGGCGTTCCAGGTGCTGATCTATGTCGGCGCCGTCATGGTGTTCATCGTCTACGTGATCATGCTGCTCGATCCGCGCGACTCGGCGGTCAGGCGCCGCTTTTCAGGCCTGCTGATCCCGGGCGTCGTCGGGTGCGGATTGTTCATCTGGGCGCTCAGCGCGCTGGTGTGGGACGGCGCGGGTGCGGTCAAGCACGGTTCCGGCGGCGCGGGCTTCACGCTGGCGCAGTTTTCCGCGGCTTTCCTCAACGAGTACTGGCTCGAGTTCGAACTCACGTCGGTCCTGCTGGTGGCCGCGATCGTCGCGGCGATCGCCGTCATCCAGGTCAGCCGGAGCAAGCATGGATAAGGTGCAGATGCTGATCGGCCTGTCGATCGCGCTCTTCGCGATCG
Organism: uncultured beta proteobacterium; assembly: GCA_963724365.1. Classification (GTDB taxonomy): domain Bacteria; phylum Pseudomonadota; class Gammaproteobacteria; order Burkholderiales; family Burkholderiaceae_F; genus JALORV01. The sequence continues at coordinate 21,938 of CAVRUR010000015.1, forward strand.
GGCTGACCGGCGTGATCATCCGGCGCAATGTCCTGGTGATGCTGATGTGCATGGAACTGATGCTCAACGGCGTCAACCTGAGCCTGGTGACCTTCGCGGCTCAGAGCGGCTCGGCGGTCGGCGCGGTCCTGGTGTTCCTGGTGTTTGTCGTGGCAACCGCCGAGATCGCGATCGCGATTCCGATCGTGCTGCTGCTCGTGCGCAGCAAGCGGACGCTCGATCTCGACGCGTACGCGGACCTCAGAGGCTGAACCCAGGGGCTGAACCCAGGGGCTGAACCGGTGACATTGCAATGACAAACCTCCTGCTGCCGATTGTCCTGCTGCCGCTGATCGGCTTCCTGATCAACGGCCTGCTGGGCGAACGCCTCGGAAACCGCGCCGTCAGCGTGATTGCATGCGGACTGCCAATCCTGGCCTTCTTCATCGCCATCGGCGCGACGATGGACCTCCTGTCCGGCGGAGCACCGCTCGTGCAGAAAGTGTTCACGTGGGCGCAGTTCGGCGACCGTTCGTTCGAGATTTCCTTCTACTTCGATCGCCTGACGGCCGTCATGGTGCTGATCGTCACGGGCGTCGGCTCGCTGATCCACATCTACTCGACCGGTTACATGCACGAGGACAAGAGCTATTCGCGCTACTTCGCGTACCTCAACCTGTTCCTGTTCTTCATGCTGATGCTGGTGCTGGGCCGCTCGCTGTTGGTTCTCTTCGTCGGCTGGGAGGGCGTGGGGCTGGCGTCGTACCTGCTGATCGGATTCTGGTTCGAGGACCCGGTGAAGGCGGCCGCCGGCAAGAAGGCCTTCATCACCAACCGCGTCGGCGACGCCGGCTTCCTGCTCGGCATGTTCCTGCTGTATCGCGCGCTCGGCACGCTGGAGATGGACCAGATCAACGCTGCCTTCCTGGCCGGGCCGGTCGCGGTCTCGGCCAGCCTTGTGGGCCTGTTCCTCTTCATCGGCGCGACCGGCAAGTCGGCCCAGATCCCTCTGCATGTCTGGCTGCCGGATGCGATGGCGGGCCCGACGCCGGTGTCCGCGCTGATCCACGCCGCGACGATGGTGACCGCAGGGGTTTACCTCGTTGCGCGACTGCACGGCATCTACCTGCACGCGCCCGAAGCGTCGGCGCTGGTCGCGACGATCGGCGTGGCCACGGCGTTCTTCGCGGCGACCATTGCACTGGTGCAGACCGACATCAAGAAGGTGCTGGCGTATTCGACGATCTCGCAGCTTGGCTTCATGTTCCTGGCGGCCGGCGTCGGTGCCTACGGTGTCGCGGTTTTCCATCTCTACACCCACGCCTTCTTCAAAGCGTGCCTGTTCCTCGGCGCGGGCAGCGTGATTCATGCGATGTCCGGCGAGCAGGACATCGGCAAGATGGGTGGGCTGGCGAAGAAGATCCCGATCACTTTCGTCACGTTCGCAGTCGCGACGGCAGCGATCGCGGGACTGCCACCGCTGGCGGGATTCTTCTCCAAGGACGAGATCCTCTGGTTCGCGCTCGCCAGCGAGCAGGGTGGGGCGCCATGGCTGTTCGCGATGGCGGTCGCGACGGCGCTGATGACCGCCTTCTACATGTTCCGGCTGCTGTGGCTGACGTTCTTCGGCACGCCGCGGATGGACGAGAAGACCGCGCACCACATCCACGAATCGCCCGTGTCCATGACTGGCGTGCTGGTCGTGCTGGCCGTGCTGTCGGCGGTCGGCGGGTTCTTCTCGATCCCGCACTTCCTCGAACCGAGTCTGCCGCTGCCGTCCGTGCGGGCGGAATTGAAGTCGTTCCACACGACGCTGCTGGTGCTGTCGGTCGTCATCGCGCTGGCCGGGCTCGCCGGCGCGGCGTTCTTCTATGTGCGCAACGGTGCACGGGCAGCGCGCATTCGAGTGCATGTCGAGCCGCTGCACCGGCTGTTGTCGGGCAAGTACTACATCGACGAGTTGTACGAAGCACTGATCGGACGGCCGCTGCAGTGGGTCTCGGAGCGAGTCTTCCTGCGTATCGGTGATCGCATGCTGATCGACGGATCATTGGACGGCATGGCCGGCATGGCGCGCCGTGCAGCGGGACAACTCTCGCGCGTGCAGACCGGCAACCTGCATCTGTACGCCTTCTTTGTGCTGGCCGGGCTGGTCGCGGTGCTGCTGTGGAGCTGGGGCCATGTCTGACGCGACCGTGCTGAACCTGGTCCTGTTCCTGCCGGTCATCGGCATGGTGTTGCTGGCTGCCTGCCGCAGCGACAACGCCGTGCGGCAACTCACGTTCTGGGTGACGGTGGTGCAGTTCGTGCTGACCCTGCGGCTCTACATGGAGTTCCAGGCCAACGTGCCCGGATTGCAGTTCGAGACGCGAATTCCGTGGATCGCGGACTGGGGCGTGCACTATCACATCGGCCTGGACGGTTTCAACGTGCTGCTGGTGCTGCTGACGGCTTTTCTCGGGCCGCTGGTGGTGGCTGGTGCGTTCAGCGCCATCCAGAAAGACGTCAAGCTCTTCTACGCGATGGTGCTCCTGATCCAGTTCACGATGCTGGGCACCTTCCTTGCGCAGGACCTGTTCCTGTTCTACGTGTTCTGGGAGGCGATGCTGATCCCGATGTTCCTGATGATCGGCATCTGGGGCGGCGAACGTCGCATCTACGCGACGCTGAAGTTCGTGCTGTACACGGCGTTCGGCTCGATCCTGATGCTCGCCGCGGTCATCTATCTCGTGTATTCGCTGCAGCAGAGCACCGGCACGCTGTCGTTCTCGTTCGCCGATCTGTACCGGCACCGGCTGCCGGTCCAGGTGCAGGGCTGGCTGCTGGCGGCGTTCGCCTTGTCCTTCGCGATCAAGGTGCCGATCGTTCCGCTGCACACGTGGCTGCCCGATGCGCACGTCGAGGCGCCCACCGCGGGCTCGGTGATCCTGGCCGGCGTGCTGCTGAAAATGGGCACGTACGGCTTCATCAAGCTCGGCTTTCCGCTGTTCCCGCAGGCGGCCTCTGCTGCAGTCAACTGGGTGATGCTGGTGGCCGTCGTCAGCATCGTCTACGGCGCCTGCCTGGCGCTGGTGCAGACCGACATCAAGAAGATCATTGCGTACTCATCCATCAGCCACCTCGGCTACGTGATGCTCGGGCTCGCGAGCCTGGACCTCATCGGCATCCAGGGCGCGATCATCCAGATGGTGAGCCACGGACTGACCGCGGCGGGGCTGTTCCTGATGGTCGGCATGATCTACGAGCGATGCCACACGCGCGAACTGGCGGCCTACGGTGGACTCGCGAAGGTTCTGCCGGTGTACTCGGTGTTCTTCATGATCCTGACGCTGGCGGCAATCGGCCTGCCGACGACCAGCGGCTTCACTGGCGAATTCCTGGTGCTGCTCGGCGCATTCAACGCGGCCTGGCCGATGCACCTGGCCGGCGACTCGGTGCCGCTGGTGCTGGCGGTGGTTGCAGTGACCGGCGTCGTGCTGGGAGCGATGTACATGCTGTGGTTTGCGCAGCGCTTCCTCTATGGCGCGGTCAAGGTGCCGCACGCGCCGATCACCGATCTCAACGGCCGCGAGCGGGCGATTCTGGTGGCGCTCGTCATCGCCGTCTTCTGGCTGGGGCTCTTCCCGCAGGAGGCGATGCTCAAGACCGAGACGGCGGCACGGCAGTACCAGCAATGGGTCGACGTCGCAGGCCAGGGGTCCGGCGCCACTGCGCAGGCGCGCGCCGCGCTGCAACCGGAGGCCGCGCGATGAACTGGTCCGTCATGCTCACGGCGATGCTGCCCGAGCACCTGCTGCTCGCCGGCATCGTCGTACTGATCTCGCTGGATGTCGCCGGCATCTCGTCGCGCTGGTCCGCGTCGGTGGCACTGCTGTTCACGCTGCTGTCGACCCTGGCCGCCGCGCTGCTGGCACTGTCGGGCTTCGAGGGTGCACCGTTTCCCGGGCACTTCTCGGTCGATCCTCCGACGCTGCTGGCGAAAGCGATCGTGCTGGCACTGGCGATCCCGATTCTTCAGATGTCGCGCAGCGAATTCGCCTCGGATGTCCGCTTCTACATCCTGCTGCTGTCGTCGCTCTATGGCGTCCTGCTCGTGACTTCGGCCGATGGCTTCCTGACGATGTTCCTCGGACTGGAGATCATGTCGATGCCGGTCTACGTGCTGGTGCTGCTGGCGTACCAGCGCCCTGAGGCGGCCGAGGCGGCGCTGAAGTACCTGGTGCTCGGAGGTGCTGCGTCGGCCATGTTCCTCATGGGAGCATCGCTCGTCTACGGCGCGACCGGATCGCTCGCCCTCGACGCCTTCGTGCAGGCCGCGCAGGCCAGGGATGCGCTCGCGGTAGTGGCCGTCGTGCTGGTGCTGGTGGCGTTCTTCCTGAAGGCCGCGGTCGTACCCTTCCACGCATGGGCGCCCGACGCCTATGAGGCCGCCAGCGTACCGGTGACCGCCTACATGGCTACGCTGATCAAGGCAGGCGTGCTGCTCGCCGTGGTGCGGATCCTCGGCACGGCGAAGATAAGCAGTCCGCTGGTCGACCTGCTCGCGGTCCTACCGCTGATCTCGATGGTCTGGGGCAACCTGGCCGCGATGAGGCAGCCGAGCTTTCGCCGCATGATCGCGTATTCGTCGATTGCCCATGCCGGATACCTGTTCTTCGCGTTCCTCGGCGATGGCCCGACGCGCCTGCAGGCAGTGACCTTTTACCTGCTCGCCTACGGCCTGATGAACGCGCTGGCGTTCGCGTCACTGCCTGCCGGCAATGACCCGCGGCGCGACCGGCTCGATGCGTTGAAGGGTCTGTACCACCGCCAGCCTTATGCGGCGATCCTGCTCGGCATCGCGATGCTGTCGCTGGCCGGCATTCCGCCGTTTCCCGGATTCGTCGCGAAATTCCTCATCTTCAAGAACGTGATCGCAGCCGGGTACACGCTGTACGCAGTGCTGGGACTCGTGGGCAGCTATCTGGGCATCTACTTTTACCTGCGCGTGATCCAGCTGATGTTCATGGGATCGCAGCCGGAGGGTGTCCCGGCGCAGGGCCGCATCGCGGTCGCTGCGGGGGTGCTCTGCCTGGTGCCGACGATTGCGCTGACGCTGTTCCCCGGAGCGGTGATCGCACTGCTCGGACCCTGAGTTTCCGGGATCTGCAGGACCACGGCCCGCGGCCAGGCATCTTTCGGGCGCTGCGGTGCCGGCGCCCCGGATTTCATGTCATCGGGTCCGGCGTGGCGCGTTAGGATGCACGCCTGTCCATCAGCCGGGCACGCAAACCTGATGCGTCGAGTATCCACGATTCCCTGCAGCGGCGAACGCTGGCGGTCGTGAACGCCTGCTCTCTGCTTCGCGATCCGCATTCGACAGGTCCGCGTCGCCGGCCATCCTGCCGGGGATGGACCGAATGAACGACACGAAGCAGGGCGAAACAGAACTGCGCTCGCTGCCGGCCGACCTCGGCGCCGGTGATCCTGAGGCCTCGGCAGGTGCGATACCGAACCTCATCGCCGGCCTGGTCGAGACGGAGACCTGGCGCAATGCCGCGACCGTGCTGATGGGCGCGCTGTTGATCGGCCTCGGCTACTGGGCCTACACGGGTGTACGCACGGCACTGGCTGATACCCGCGTCGCGAGCCTGCAGGCGCTGCTTGGGACCGTCGTCAAGGGTCTCGACGTCTGGATCGACGAACACATGTCCGAAGTACAACGCGTGTCTCGCGATCCGGATGTCGTCGCGCGCGCGGCGCGGCTTGCCGCCGAACGCCGCGATCCCGCAGCGGCCACCGGGCGCTGCACACAGGAGGCCGAGGAACTGAGTGCACGGGTGCTGTCGTCGCTCTCGACCAACGATGTGGCGGTGTTCCGTATCGTCGACCGTGGCGGCCTCGTGCTCGCCTCGAAGGACCCGCTGCGCTGCGGCCAGCGGATGCGCCTTGGACGATTCCTCGAACGACTCGACCTTGCCTTCGAAGGTAAGCCGCAGTTCGTTCGGCCGTATCCGGACCGCGAGGTGTCTGTCGCGAGCCCATCCGGCGCGCGACGACCGGTGGCCTGGTTCCTCGCACCGATCCGAGTGGGCAGCGGCGCCCCGCTGGCGGTGCTGGCCATGGGTGTCGAGACCGACCGCGAACTCGAGACGATCTTCTCGGCGGCGCGACCCGGCGAAACCGCGGAGGCCTACGCGTTCGGTGACGACGGCCTGATGCTGACCTCGAGCCGCTTTGGCGAGCAGCTCCGGTCCGCAGGTGCGCTGCCGGCGAACGACGCGGGCGACGGGGCGATGCAGATTCACGTGCGCGATCCCGGCGGCGAACTCGTCGCAGGGTTCACCCCGAAGCTCGAACCTGCGGCGAGGCCATTCACGCAGGCGGCGGCGCTGGCGATCGCCGCGCGCAGGAAGACGATTGCCGCCGACCGCAGTGGTCTCATCGCGACACCCTATCGCGACTATCGCGGCACGGAAGTGGTCGGCGCCTGGCAATGGCTGCCTGCCTACGATGTCGGCGTCGCCGCCGAGATTTCCGAAAGTGAGGCGTTTTCAACGCTGCGCTACCTCACCATCAGCTTCGCCGTCATCGGCGGCATTACCGCGCTGTCGCTGGTGGCCGCGTTCATGTCGGCCTTCCTTCTGGCACGGCTCAGCCGGCAATTCGGTCGCGTGCAACGGCTGGGCGCGTACACGCTCGACCGCAAGGTCAGCGAAGGTGGAATGGCGACGATCTACCTGGCCCGGCATGCGTTGCTGAAGCGCCCGACCGCGATCAAGATCCTGAAGAAGCACGTCGCCACGGACGAATTCGTGCACCGATTCGAGCGTGAGGTGCAACTGGCGAGCCAGCTGATGCATCCCAACACGGTCGAGATCTACGACTTTGGGCGCACGCGCGAGGGCCAACCGTACTACGTGATGGAATTCCTCGACGGCGTGACGCTGGCTGAACTGGTGGAGCACTCGGGACGCGTGCCTCCCGGCCGGGCGATCCATATCCTGCGCCAGGTCGCGGCTGCGCTGCGCGAGGCCCACATGCACGGCATGATCCACCGCGACGTGAAGCCTGAGAACGTGATGCTGTGCCGGCGTGGCGAGGATGACGTGGTCAAACTGCTTGACTTCGGTCTGGTGAAGAACCTCGAACGCGCCGACACACGCGACATCACCAAGCAACTCAAGATCGTCGGCACGCCGCGCTACATGGCTCCCGAGCGCCTGGTCAATCCCTCCGACGTCGATGCGCGCTCGGACATCTACGCGCTCGGTGCAGTCGGGTACTACCTGCTGACCGGCAAGGTGATTTTCGACGGCGACGACAGCCTGCAGATCAGCAACCAGGTCCTGCACACGACGGCGCCACGGGTGCGTGATGCGAGGGTCGAAGCGCCGGAGGGGCTCGACAACCTGATCGCTGCCTGTCTCGAGAAGGACCGGTCGCGTCGCCCGCGCAACGCCGAGGCCGTGGTCGAGGCCCTGGATCGCCTTGCCAGCCGCCTGGCGTGGACACAGGCCGATGCGGTGGCCTGGTGGACGGCGTACCGAAAGACGCGGCGCCCGGCAGCCGACAATGTCGACTCCAATGACGTCCGGCGTGCCACGACTGCGGCTTGATCGGATTGGCCGCGACGCGGCCCCTTTGGCTTTGCTGCGGGGTCATCGGGCCTTGCTGCACTTCTTGCGCCCGTGAGGCCGACTTCGCTTACTGCGTGCGTCGACGCCGCACTGCCCATCCGAAGAAGACCAGCGAACTGAACGCAACGGCCGCCAGCAGGAGCGCGACAGTGTCGTAGTCCTGCAGCACCGTCCAGGCAACGGCGGCGGCCAGCGGACCCAACGCCTTCGCGATCAGGACCGGCGCGGCCATCGCGCCATTGACGGCGCCATAGTGATCGCGACCGTAGAGCTCGACGGGTACCGCGCCGCGGACGATCGTCATCACGCCATTGCCGGCTCCGTACAGCACGGCAAAGACGATGAAGCGCCATGTCGAGTCCCCGGCGAAGGCGAACAGCAGTACCGAAGCCGGCAGCAGCGCCATCGCGAGGGCACCGACGCTCGAGGGCGCCAGCCGCTGCCCGACAGACATTTCCGACAATCGTCCGAGCACCTGCATCGGACCGATCAAGGCGGCCAGCGTGGCGGCCTGGGTCGCGCTGAACCCCTTGGCCACCATCATTGCCAGCAGGTGGACCGACATCGCCGAGAACACGAACGCATTGGCGGTGAAGGCGGCGGCCAGCAAATGAAACGTGGGATCCCGCACGGCCTCTCCGAGAGAACGCGACGTGCCAGGGTCGCCGGCGGCCGTGGCAGTGCGCGGGTCTCCCTTGGGCAGTACTGTCAGGTGCAGCGGTACGCAGACGAGCAGGTTGATGCCGCCGAAGATCATGGCGGCGTCGCGCCACCCGAACGCGTTGATCAGTACCTGCCCGAGGGGCCAGAACACGGTGCTCGCAAAGCCTCCGAACAGCGTGAGCACCGCGATCGCGCGCCGGTGGTTGGTGACGAAGGCCCGTGTCAGCACGGCAAAGGCGGGCTCGTACAACGTGCCCGCCATTGCGACTCCGAGCAGTGCCCAGACGACGTAGAGTTGCGTGAGCGAGTTCACCTGGCCCAGTGCGGCGAGCGACAGCGCTGCAAGCAACGAACCGGCGGCCATCAACGCCCGACCGCCCCGACGGTCGATGAATCGCCCGACCAGCGGCGCGAGCATTCCGGACAGCAGCAGCGCCCCGGTGAACGCACCGACCACGGCCGACTTGCTGGCTCCCAGTGCCTCCTGCAGCGGCTCCATCACCAAGGGAAACAGGTAGTAGATCGAGCCCCACGCGGTGATCTGGGTAATGCCCAGTGCCAGCACGGCGCCCCAGGGTTCAGGACGTGAAGTCGATGACACGGAAGACATGTGAACGAGCGGCTGGCAAAGGTGCAGTGCGGCAGACCGCAGCGTAGCGTGCGCGCGCCGGGATGCCGGCCGACGTCCCGGCGCGCCGCGCGATGCAAAGACGAGAAGTGTTTGAGCCGCGACGCTGCCGCGCCGCGTCGGTGTCAGGCGCCGGCTTTGTGGGCCGCCGGCAAGTACGTGTCGAGCAGTTGCAACCGGGTTGCCTGCAAGCGTTCGGCGACGACGCCGAGCAGGCGGTGCATCAGCTTGTAGCCAAACGCGGGGTCAGTCTCGCACAGCGCGAGTAGCTCACCTCCATCGAACGCGAGTGCCCCGGCCTGCTCCAACGCGCGCGCCTGGAAGTACTTGCCCTGGCCCATCAGCACGGCAGACCACCCGAGTTCGTCTCCGGCGCTCAGCGTGTGCACGCGGTGCGCCGCGCCCTCGGACACGATCTCGAGGGCCACCCGGCCCGACACGACCAGGAAGAAGTCGTGGATGTCGTCGCCTTCACGGAAGACCACCTCGTTGCGCGCGAAGCTGACGGTGCGCGCAAGTGACGCAAGTTTCTCGATCGCCGGGCCACCCATGCCGTGTGTGAACGGATGGCGAGCCAGCAGGGTCTGGGTCGACGTGTTGGCGGTCATCAGGGCTCCTTCCCGAGGCGGCGCCGGGTCGCTACCCGGCCAAAAGGCATAGGCTGCGCCCGCCCCCAAGGCGGGGCGTTGACGGTTGTCAAGGCGTGATGAGCAGAGCCCACTATGGTCGCCGGACGCGTTTGCGTGCAGGATATAGCGCGGCGCCTTGGGAGGGGCGAACTGGCATGGCCGTGGTTCGATCAAGCAGGGGACTGGATCTGCCGCTGGCCGGCGCACCGTCGGGCACGATCGAGGCTGCGCGCACGGTCTCATCCGTCGCGGTGCTCGGCCCCGATTACCCTGGCATGAAACCGGCATTGCAGGTCGAGGTCGGCGACCGCGTACAGCCGGGGCAGGCCCTGATCGAGGACAAGCAGCGTCCCGGCGTCCGCTACACCGCGCCGGCCGGAGGCACCGTCACCGCCATTCACCGTGGCGAACGTCGTGCGCTGGTCTCGATCGTGATCGCAGTGGACGACGCGGTCGCCGCGGCGCCCATGACGAGCTGGAATGGCCCGGCGTCCCGACCCGATGGCGCCGCAATGCGCGCGTTGCTCCTGGAATCCGGGCTCTGGACGGCACTGCGCTCGCGACCCTTTTCGCGTGTGGCGTCGCCCGATGCGGAGCCCGCCGCCATCTTTGTCACCGCCACGGACACGCGGCCGCACGCGGTCCCGCCTGCACTGGTGATAAACGAGCGCGCCGCGGACTTCCATGCGGGCCTTGCCGGGCTCAATGCGCTTGCACCGACCGTATTTGCGTGCGTCGGGGAGGGTGTGCGCGTGGAGGCGCCCGCGGGCGTCCAGGTGGTCGAGTTCGCCGGACCCCACCCGAGCGGCAATGCGGGATGGCACGTGCATCGATTGCTGCCCGTGAGCCAGCATCGCAGTGTCTGGACGATCGGTTACCAGGACGTCATCGCCATCGGGCGCCTGCTCGCCAGCGGGCAGCACGATATGCAACGCGTCGTCTCCCTCGGAGGGCCGGGCGCGCGGCGTCCGCGTCTGCTGCGTACGCGGCTGGGGGCATCGCTCGACGAACTCCTCGACGGTGAACTGCAGCCCGGACGCCAGCGCGTGATCTCGGGTTCAGTTCTCGACGGGCGCGCCCGTACATCGCCCGCGGACGCCTTTCTCGGACGCCATCACCTGCAGATCGCCGTGCTGCCCGAGGGCGGCGAACGCGAGATGTTCGGCTACATCGCGCCGGGCTCCGAAAAGTTCTCGGTGACCGGCACGGTGCTGGGCGCCTTCCGGCGTGCGCACCGCTTCGCCTTCAGCACGACGACCAACGGCTCGCCGCGTGCGATGGTGCCGATCGGTTCCTACGAGCGCGTGATGCCGTTCGACATCCTGCCGACCTTCCTGCTGCGTTCACTGATCACGCGCGACGACCAGCGTGCGGCCGAGCTCGGCGCGCTCGAGCTCGACGAGGACGATATCGCCCTTTGCACCTACGTCTGTCCCGGCAAGACCGAGTACGGGCCGCTGCTGCGCGCGGCGCTCGACCGCATCGAGAAGGAGCACTGATGCGTTGGTTGCGTGAGCATCTCGATCGCGTGGCACCGACCTTCGAGAAGGGCGGAAAACTGCATCGCTGGCACCCACTGTGGGAGGCGATGGATACTTTTTTCTACTCGCCGTCGTCGGTCACGACCACGGGCGCGCACGTGCGCGACGCGATCGACCTCAAGCGCATGATGATGACGGTCGTGATCGCCGCGCTGCCATGCGTGTTCATGGCGATGTTCAACACCGGGCTTCAGGCGAACCTCGCGATCGATCCGACCAGGGTCGGGCAGCTCGACGGCTGGCGGCACACGGTGATCGGCCTGCTGGGAACGGGCTATGCGCCGTCGAGCGGCATCGCCAATCTCGTGCACGGAGCGCTGTACTTCCTGCCGCTGTACATCGTGACGATGGTGGTCGGACTCAGCTGGGAAGTGCTGTTCGCGATCGTCCGCAAGGTCGAGGTCAACGAGGGCTTCTTCGTCACGGGCATCCTGTTCCCGCTGATCCTGCCGCCGACCACTCCCTTGTGGCAGGCCGCGCTGGGCATCAGTTTCGGTGTGGTGATCGCCAAGGAGGTTTTCGGCGGTACCGGCATGAACTTCATCAACCCGGCGCTGGCGGCGCGGGCATTCCTGTTCTTCGCGTATCCGGGCGAAATTTCCGGCGACAAGGTCTGGACGGCCGTGCCGCAGGGCGCGGCGGTCGACGGTTTCTCGGGCGCGACGCTGCTGGGACAGATGCGCGTAATGACGGAGCCGTTCGAGTCGGCAGGCTTTTCCTGGTGGAACGCGTTCATTGGCCTGGAGCCCGGCTCGATGGGGGAAACCTCGGCGCTCGCCTGCCTGATAGGCGCGGTGATCATCGCCGTCACCAAGGTCGGTTCATGGCGGACCATGGCCGCCGTGATGCTCGGGACGGCCTGCATGGCGCTCGTCTTCAACGCGATCGGGTCGAGCACGAATCCGTGGTTCGGCGTGCCGTTCTGGTGGCACATGGTGCTCGGTGGCTGGGCCTTCGGCATGGCGTTCATGGCCACCGATCCCGTCACATCTCCGTTCAGCAACTCGGGCAAGTGGATCTACGGTTTCATGATCGGCGCGCTGGTCGTGCTGATCCGCATTGTCAACCCGGCCTATCCGGAGGCGATGATGCTGGTGATCCTGTTCATGAACGTGATAGCACCGGTTATCGACTACTTCTTTGTCAAGGCCAACATCACGCGGAGGAAGCGTCGTGTCGAAGCGTGACAGCACGAGCTACACGCTGCTGTTCGCCACCACGGTGTGCGTGGTGTGCGCGCTGCTGGTTTCGGTCGCGGCGGTCAGCCTGCAGCCGAGGCAGGCGGCCAGCGCGCGCCTGTACATGGAGAAAAACGTGCTGCTCGCGGCCGGGCTGCTCGAGCCTGGAGCCGACGTTTCGGCGCAGGAGGTCAACCGCATCTTCGAGGAGCGCATCCGCGTCCGGCTGGTCGATCTGGCCACTGGCAAGCTGGTCCCCGAAGACAAGGTGGATGCGCGCGGCTACGACCAGCGCAAGGCGCGCGGTGATCCGGCCACCAGCCGCGTTGCTCCGCCCAACAACGCCGGCATCGGCCGGCTGCCGAATCTCGGTGTCGTCTACTTCATCATGAAGGGCGACACCGTCGACCAGGTCGTAATCGCGGTCGAGGGCCTCGGCATGTGGGGCACGATCTACGGCTTCCTGTCGCTGGACCGCGACACCAATACCGTGAGGGGATTGACCTACTACGACCAGAAGGAAACGCCGGGCCTGGGTGGCGAGATCGGCAACCCGAAGTGGCAGGCGTTGTGGCGCGGTCGCAAGGGCTTCGATGACCAGTGGAACGCGCGCATCACGGTGATCAAGGGCACCGCCGGCGCGCCCGAAGCCGATCCGTTGCGGGTCGACGGACTGTCGGGGGCGACAGTGACGAGCAATGCGATCACCCGGCTGATGCAGTTCTGGCTGTCGGACAAAGGCTACGGCAAGTTCCTGCGTAGTTTCCGGGAGGACAAGACCACATGAGCGCCATCCCGATGGGCCGCGAGGAACGCAAGGTCCTGTTCGACCCGCTGATCATCAACAACCCGATCGGCGTGCAGGTACTGGGCATCTGTTCGGCGCTGGCAGTCACCACGCGCATGGACAAGGCGCTGGTTATGGGAATCGGCGTCACCTTGGTGACGGCTCTTGCCAACCTCGCCGTCAGCCTGGTGCGCAACTACACGCCGGGCAGCATCCGCATCATCGTGCAGTTGTCGATCATTGCGTCGCTGGTGATCGTGTTCGATCAGATCCTGAAGGCCACTCTGTACGAACTGTCGCTCGAGCTGTCGGTGTTCGTCGGCCTGATCATCACCAATTGCATCGTGATGGGAAGGGCCGAGGGTTACGCGATGCAGAACGGACCCTGGCGGTCGTTGCTGGACGGCATCGGCAATGGCCTTGGCTATGCGCTGGTACTGATGCTGGTCGCCTTTGCGCGCGAACTGCTCGGTGCCGGCAAGATCTTCGGTTTCACGATACTGCCGCTGATCAAGGACGGCGGCTGGTACAACCCGAACGGCCTGATGCTGCTGGCGCCGTCGGCGCTGTTCGTCATCGGACTGCTGATCTGGGCCCTGCGGGTCTGGAAACCGCAGCTGCAAGAGAAAGACTGACGAGCGAACGATGGAGCACTTCGCCAACCTCGCGATCCGCTCGATTTTCCTCGAGAATATGGCGCTCGCCTACTTTCTTGGCATGTGCTCGTTCCTGGCGTGTTCCAAGAAAGTCGAGACGGCAATCGGCCTGGGAGTGGCCGTGATTTTCGTGCAGGTACTCACGGTGCCGCTGAACAACCTCTTGCTGCACTACCTGCTGGCCGAAGGTGCGCTGAGCTGGGTCCATCCGGCGCTCGCCAGTGTCAATCTCAGTTTCCTGTCCTTCATTCTCTTCATCGGCACGATTGCGGCAGCGACCCAGATCGTCGAAATGGCCGTCGACCGCTATGCGCCCAAGCTTTACACCACGCTCGGTGTATTCCTGCCGCTGATCGCGGTCAACTGTGTGATCCTGGCCGGATCGCTTTTCATGCAGGAGCGCGACTACTCCTTCGCCGAGAGCGTGGTGTTCGGCGTCGGCTCCGGCCTTGGCTGGGCGATTGCCATCGTGGCGATGGCGGCGATCCGCGAAAAGATGGCGTACTCGCACGTTCCGGACGGTCTGAAGGGACTTGGCATCACCTTCATCACGGCCGGGCTGATGTCACTCGCATTCATGATGTTTTCCGGCATCCAACTCTAGAACCCGCCACGCAGCCATGCTCGACATCGTCCTTGCCGTCGTGATGTTCACCGGAGTGGTGCTGCTGCTGGTGGGCATCCTGCTCGGCGCACGCAGCAAGCTCGTCGCGGCCGGCGAGATGTCGATCGTCGTGAACGAAGACACCTCCAAGACGCTGAAGGTCGCCGCCGGCAGCACGCTGCTGGGTGCACTCGCCGACAACAAGATCTTCATTCCCTCGGCCTGCGGCGGCAAGGGCGCGTGCGGCGTATGCGAGGTGGTGGTGAAGGAGGGCGGCGGTGACCTGCTGCCGACCGAGACCGGATTCATCACGCCGGGGGAGGCACGTCGCGGCTGTCGGCTGGCCTGCCAGGTGAAGGTCAAGGGCGACATGCGCATCGAGGTCGCGCCAGAGATCTTCAGCGTGCGCAAGTGGAACTGCCGCGTCGTCTCGAACCGCAACGTCGCGACATTCATCAAGGAGTTGAAGCTCGAATTGCCGGCAGGCGATGAAGTGCCGTTCCGCGCGGGTGGCTACGTGCAGCTCGAGTGCCCGTCGCATGCAATCGAGTTCAAGACATTCGACATCGAGTCCGATTTCCGCGAGGCCTGGGACAAGTTCGACCTGTGGCGCTTCCGTTCGGTCTGCAGCGAGCCGGTCACGCGGGCCTATTCGATGGCGAACTATCCGCTGGAAAAGGGCATGCTGCTGTTCACGATCCGCATTGCGTTTCCGCCGGAGTACCGTCTGGACATCCCGCCCGGCATCATGAGTTCATGGGTGTTCAACCTGAAGCCGGGCGATGAAGTGACGGTTTCGGGTCCTTTCGGTGAGTTCTTCGCACGCGATACAAAGGCCGAGATGTGCTTTGTCGGCGGTGGCGCCGGGATGGCGCCGATGCGATCGCACATCTTCGACCAGCTGCTGCGCCTGCATTCGAAGCGCAAGATGACCTACTGGTACGGTGCCCGCAGCATGCGCGAGGCCTTCTACGTTGACGAGTTCGACAGGCTGGCGGCGGAGAACCCGAACTTCACCTGGCACCTGGCGCTGTCGGAGCCGCTGCCCGAAGACAACTGGACCGGCCCGACCGGCTTCATCCACAACGTGCTCTACGACCGCTACCTGAAGGACCATCCCGCGCCCGAGGATGTCGAGTACTACATGTGCGGCCCGGGACCGATGACCAAGGCGGTCATTGCAATGCTGCTGAATCTGGGCGTGGATCGCGAGAACATCATGCTCGACGACTTCGGTTGATTGAGCGGAGGAGGAGATGATGCTGCAGCAGACGGTTGAAGAGGTCGTGCGCAACAAGGCCAGTGACGAGCTGGTCTCGGTCCCGGCCTCGTCCACGGTTGCCGAAGCGGTCAGTGTGATGGCCGCGCGCCACGTCGGTGCGGTGCTGATCAAGACCGAGGACGGTCTGGTCGGTGGCATCTTTACCGAAAGGGACGTGCTGGTGCGGGTTGTCAACGCCGGGCTCGATCCGAAGTCGACGCCGGTCTCGTTGGTGATGACGCGTGACGTGCGCTTCGTCACGCCAGGCACGACAGTCGAGGCAGCGATGAGCCTGATGCACATGAACCGGCACCGTCACCTGCTGGTGATCGACGGCCCGCGGGTCTTCGGCCTGATTTCGATCGGCGACCTCGTGCGTCAGATCATTGAACGCGGCGAGGGACGGTTCGAGGCGGCAGTACGGGAAACAACGGCGCGCATTGACCGATGAGCGTGCAGCAGGGAGACCACAACATGGATACGATCCTTTCGCTCCGCCGCCGCGGCCTCGTTCTGGGCGCCTTCGGCGCACTCGCGCTGGCGGGTTGCGGCCGTCAGCCATCGACAAACAGGACATCGGGTTATCTGCAGTTCAGCGGCTCGACGATGGGATCGACCTACACCGTGAAGCTGGGTGCGGCGGGTCAGGACGCGGCTGGGCTGAGTGCCCTGGTGCAGGCGACCCTGGACGACATCGAAGGGCGCATGTCGCTGTTCCGCGACGACTCGGAACTGGCGGCCTTCAATCGCGCCGGCGCCGGCGCTCCAATCGCAATGACGGACGGTTTTGCAGCCGTACTGGCGGCCGCGGTCGACGTCAGTCATTGGTCCGGTGGTGCATTCGATGTCACCGTCGCGCCTCTCGTAGAAACCTGGGGCTTTGGCACGCGCAAGACCCGAACTGTGCCTACAGCCACGGCGCTGGCCGACGAACGCCGCCGGGTCGACTGGCACAGTCTCGTGCTCGACAAGTCGAAGCGCAGTGTGACCAAGCGCCATGCCGGGCTGCAGGTCGACCTGGGTGGTATCGCCAAGGGCTATGGGGTCGACCGCGTCGCGGCTGCTCTCGACGCGCGCGGCGTGGAGCACTACATGATCGAGGCCGGTGGCGAGTTGCGCACGCGCGGCGTCAATGCCGTCGGCGAACCGTGGCGCATCGGCATCGAGGAGCCCGATGCGATGCCACAGCGCGCCCGCTGGGCCGTGCCGTTGTCAGGTCGGGCCATGGCAACCTCGGGTGACTATCGCAACTACTTCATCCAGGACGGCCGGCGCTATTCGCACGAGATCGACCCGGCGACCGGGGCGCCGATCCAACATCGGCTCTGTTCCGTGACGGTCGTGGCCGACGACTGCATGAATGCCGATGCCCTCGCGACGGCGCTGATCGTGCTCGGCCCCGATAAGGGCAAGGCGCTCGCCGAGCGAAGCATGATTGCCGCGCAGTTCATCGAGCGCGGACCGAATGGTGCGTTGACAGATTCCATGACCACGGCCTTCGCGACGCTCGCCGCCACGCGCACATGATCGGCTCCGGGGCGTTCTGGCTGATCCTCGTCGCCGCCATTGCCCTGATCGGGCTCGCGGTACTCGGCATGGCCATCGGCGTGATGTCGACCGGGCGCTGCCTGCGCGGCTCCTGTGGTGGCAATGAAGTGCGGCTTGCCGATGGTCGCTCGCTCAGCTGCGCGGCCTGCCCCAACCGCAAGCGGCCGCACGCCTGACTTGGCGCGGTGACTAAAGCGCTGACGCGGCCCGACAGGGCTTCAGTGCAAACGAAGACGATCCCCATCATGTTCGGCTAGGCAGGCTCAGCGCTCGGGCGTCTTCCCAATCGTTTCCGGGGCGCGCATGAAATCGAAGTCCGCACCCCGATCGGCCTGCATCACGGTTTGCAGGAAGAGCCTGTGGTAGCCACGCTCGGCGGTCGGCTCGATGACCGGGCTCTCGCGCGCCCGCCGCGCCAGTTCGTCGTCCGGCACCAGCAGCGCGATCTCGCGGTTCTTCACACTGAGGCGGATGCGATCGCCGTTGCGCACGTAGGCAAGCGGCCCGCCGACCGCCGCCTCCGGCGTGACGTGCAGGACGATCGTGCCGAACGCCGTGCCGCTCATGCGGCCGTCGGAGATCCGCATCATGTCCTTCACGCCGGCGCGCGCCAGCTTGCGCGGAATCGGCAGGTAGCCGGCCTCCGGCATGCTCGCGCCTTTCGGGCCAATGTTCTTCAGCACGAGCACGTCGTGCGCGGCGACGTCGAGATCATCGCGGTCGATGCGCGCCGTTAGGTCCTCGACATTCTCGAACACCACCGCGCGGCCCTCGTGTTCCATCAGCGCCGCGTCCGCCGCCGACTGCTTGATGATGGCGCCACCGGGGGCGAGGTTGCCCTTCAGCACTGCCAAGCCGCCCTGCGGGTAGATCGGGTTCGCAAGGCTGCGCACTACGTCCTGCGCGAAGCGCGGGCCGGCGTGCTCCAGTTCTTCGCCGAGCGTTCGTCCGGTGACCGTCATCGCCTCGAGGCGCAGCAGCGGCTTCAGCTCGCGCAACAGCGTCGTCATGCCGCCCGCCTTGTGAAAGTCCTCCATGTAGTGACGGCCAGACGGCTTCAGGTCCAGCAGCACCGGCGTCGCGCGGCCCATGCGGTCGAGCGCGTCCAAGTCGATATCGATGCCCACACGGCCAGCGATGGCGGCCAGATGCACGAGGCCGTTGGTGCTGCCGCCGATGGCGAGCAGCACGCGCAGCGCGTTCTCGAACGCGGCCGGCGTCAGGATCCTGTCGATCGTCAGCTTGTCGCGGGCGATCTGCACCGCTAGCGTGCCGGTCCGTTCGGCGACACGGATGCGATCAGCGGTGACAGCCGGCGGTGACGCACCGCCCGGCACGGTCATGCCGAGCGCTTCGGCGATGCACGCCATCGTGCTCGCGGTGCCCATCACCGAGCACGTGCCGACGCTGGCGACGAGCTGGTCGTTGACGTCGGCGGTTTCATCGGCGCCGATCTCGCCGGCTCGGAACCGGCCCCAGTAGCGCCGGCAGTCGGTGCACGCGCCGACGCGTTCGCCGCGGTGGGCCCCGGTGAGCATCGCGCCGGTCACGAGCTGGATCGTCGGGATGTTTGCCGAGGCGGCGCCCATCAACTGCGCCGGCACCGTCTTGTCGCAGCCACCGATCAGCACCACCGCATCCATCGGCTGTGCCCGGATCATCTCTTCGGTGTCGATCGACATCAGGTTGCGCAGGTGCATGCTGGTCGGCGCCGCGAAGCTCTCGTGGATCGAGATCGTCGGGAACGCGATCGGCAGACCGCCCGCCAGCATCACGCCGCGCTTCAGCGCGTCGATCAGTTGCGGCGTATTGCCATGACACGGGTTGTAGTCGCTGCCCGTGTTTGCGATGGCCACCACCGGACGGTCGAGGGCGTCATCGGAGTAGCCGGCACCCTTGATGAATGCCTTGCGCAGGAAGAGCGAGAAGTCCTGGTCGCCGTAGCTGGTCAGACCCTTGCGCATGCCGGTGGGCGGCGTGGGCGTCGGGTCGTCCTTCTGTTCACCGTTCATGAGCGGACACCGTGTCGATGACAGGATAGCGATGCTGCCAGGTCCGCGGTCGGACGGTTAGGCGGCCCGCCCGCCGGGACCCGCTCCAGCGTCAACGCGGCATTGGCTGCCCGACCTTCTTCCGTACCGTCTGAGACACGACGACGACCGCGAGCAGCGCAACGCCGATGTAGTCGAACAGCGCCTTCGGATACACGAGCGCGAGGCCGGCCGCGATCAGCAGCCAGCGCTCGATCACGCGTCGTCTTCCTGAACAGCCAGTTCTGCATCGCGCCCGCGAGCGCGGCGATGCCGATCATCGCGGTGACGCAGACGACCGCGATGTCGAACCAGTTGGCATCCGCGAGCTTCTTGAACGATCCCATCAGCAGCAGCCCGAGCCCGGCCGGATCGAGCACGAACATGAATGGCACCAGGAAGGCGGGCATCGTGTACTTCCACGACTGCAGGGTCGTCTTGTACGGATCGCCACCGGTGATCGCCGCGGCGGCGAAGGGTGACAGTGCCGTCGGCGGCGACACTTCCGACAGCACGGCGTAATAGAAGATGAACATGTGCGCGGCGAAATTGGCCACACCCAGTGCGATCAGCGCAGGGGCCGCGATGACGGCGCAGATGATGTAACTCGCCGTCACCGGCACCGCGAGGCCGACGATCCAGACGATCAGCGAAGTGAAGATGGCCGTCAGCAGCAGCTTGATGTCGTGCAGCAGGCCGGGCGTGGCTGCGGCCCCGACGGCGACCAGCGCGTCGTAGATGCCGCGGCTGCCGCCGTCGGCGTACTGCAGCACGATCGAGCTGAACTTCAGGCCCAGTCCGGTGAGCGTCACCACGCCGACGATCAGCCCGGCGGCGGCGCATGTGGCCGCGACGGCCAGCACGCCGACCGAACCCGCCTCGAGCGCCTTCACGAGCCCGGAGTTCCACAGGCCGCGAGCCACTGGCGCCCGGCCCTTCAGCACCTCATACGGGATAAGCGCGCAATCGACGTGCAGAAAGCTGAAGATCACTGCGCTGATCGTCGTCCAGAACACGGCGGTCGTCGGCGAGAAGCCGATGAGCATGAACACGACGATCGCGATCAGCGACAGGAAGTGGAACCAGTACTGGCGCATCAGCGCGGTGACAGTCGCGTGCTGTTCGATGACGACCGCCGGCATGCCGAACTTGCGTGCGTCGATCTCCACCATCAGTAACAACGCAAAGTAGTACAGCAGCGTCGGCACGGTCGCCATCAGGATGACGTCGAGGTACGAGATGTTCAGGAACTGCGCGATCAGGAACGCCGCGGCGCCGAGCACCGGCGGTGACAGGATCGCGCCGAGGCCGCCGGCGGCGAGCAGGCCGCCGGCCGCGTTGCGGCCATAGCCCGCCTTCACGAGCATCGGATACGCCACGGTGCCGAGCGTCACCGTGGTCGCCACTCCGCTGCCCGACGGCCCCCCGAGCAGGAACGACGCCAGCACGATCGTGCGGCCGGCGCCGGTGGGCTTGCCGCCCATCGCCGCGAAGGAGAAGTCGATGAAGAACTTGCCGGCGCCCGAAAACTGCAGCACCGCGCCGTAGATCGTGAACAGGATGATCAGCGACGACGACACGTCGACGGGTATGCCGAAGATGCCTTCGAGCGTCATGTACATGTGCCCGACGATGCGGCTCACGTCCATGCCGTAGTGCGTCCACGGCGCGGGCAGCCAGCGGCCGACCATCGCGTAGGCGAGGAAAGCGAGACAGATCGCCGGCATGATCCAGCCGGCCGTGCGGCGCACTGCCTCCAGCACCAGCACGATCAGCACGATGCCGAACACTTCGTCCCAGACGTTCGGAGCGATCGCGCGTTCGAGGAAGTCGTCGCCGCCGGCCAGCATGTAGCCGATGACCACGAGCGCGGCCAATGAAGCGAGCCAGTCCCACCAGCGCACGCGGTGCCGAAAGCGACGCGCGACCGGATACAGCAGGAAGCACAGGAAAAGCACGAACGCGACGTGAATGCCGCGCAACACGTGCGTCGGCATGATGCCGTAGGCGGCATACAGGTGGAACAGCGACATGATCACCGCGACCGCGGTGACGAACGTGCCCAGCTTGCCGCCCAGCTTGTTGAGCGGCCCTTCTTCCTGCTCGACGAACTCCTCGGCCTTCTGCAACGCCTCCGCCGAGACGATCGCCGCGTCGTCGTTCGGCTGCCGGCCGGTGTCGACCATGTGCGCCGGTGCGCGGCCTTGGCGGCCGCGCTCTCCTTTTTCTTCAGCCGATCAGTCGAGCTTGATGCCCTTCTCGGCGAAGTACTTCTTCGCTCCCGGGTGGTAGGGGATCACAGCCGCGCCGGCGGTCTGGTTCTTCAGGTCGAAGTTCTTGGCCTCGGCGTGCACGCGAACCAGGTCCTCCTTGCGATCGAACAGCGTCTTGACGATGTCGTAGGCGAGCTTGTCGCTCATGTTCGTGTCGGCAACGAGCACGTTCCAGACGGTGACGATCTGAGCCGTCGTCTCCTGGCCGGGATAGGTCTTCGCCGGGATCGTGTCCTTGACGTACAGCGGGCCGTACTTCTTGACCATCGCATCGAGCGCATCGCTGTGATCGACCAGCTTCAGCTTGATGCCCGGCGTGGCGCCGAGATCCGTCACGGCCGCCGTCGGCAGTCCGCCGACCCAGAAGAACGCGTCGAGCTTCTTGTCCTTGATCGCCTCGGCCGATTTGCCGGGATCCAGCCGCTCGCGAATGATGTCCTTCTCGGGATCGATGCCGTACGCCTCGAGCACGCGGATACGCCATGATCTGCGTCGCGCTGTTGGGCGCTCCGGTCGACACGCGCTTGCCCTTCAGATCACTCACCTTGTTGATGCCGCTGCCCTCGACCGTCACGATGTGCATGCGGTTGGGGTAGAGCACCATCAGTGCGCGCACGTCGACTTTCCGGTCCTGGAACTTGCCCTGGCCCTTGAATGCATCCCAGCCGGCATCGGCCATCGACAGGGCGATGTCGGCGCGGCGCTGCTGGATCAGCAGCAGGTTCGCCATCGAGCCGTCCGTCGTGCCGGCGGTGGCATTGAGTCCCGGGACGTTCTTGGTCAGGACATCCGCAATCGCTCCACCGATGGGGTAATACACGCCCGTGGTCGGGCCGGTGGCCACGAAGATGTTCTGGGTCTGCGCGCTCGCAAGCGGCGAGAGGATCGCGCCCGCACTCAAAATCAAACCGATCAGAAACCTTCGCATCTCTTCGTCTCCTTGGCTGTCGTTTTATCTCACTGCCTGAACGCGTTTTCAAGCACTCTAGCGGACCGTGATCCACGGTTCCTGCGGATTCAGCGCATAGCGCTGCACCGCCTTTTCGTCGAAGTCGTAGCCGAGTCCCGGGCCGGTCGGCAGCAGCAGCGAACCGTCGCGGTGTTCGAGCTGCGTGTCGATCAGCCGGCGGAAATTGAGCACCTGGTCGTCGGGGAAAAATTCGACGAAGCGCGCGTTGGGCGTGGATGCGACGAGGTGCACATGCAGGTCGTGGAACCAGTGCGGGCTCACGGTCACTCCGTAGCTCGACGCCGTCGCCGCGATGCGCCGGAATTCGGAAATGCCGCCGCAGACGGCGGCGTCGGTCTGCAGGATCTCGGCGGCGCCCTTGTCGAGCAGTTCCTTGAAGTACCAGCGTCCATAGCCGATCTCGCCGGTGGCCACGGTGGTCGTGACCGAGCGCGCCAGCCGCGCATGCAGGTCGATGTCGTCCGGGCTGAACGGTTCCTCGATCCAGTAGGGATCGTAGGGCTCGTAGCGGTTCATGTACGCCATCGCCGTCGGCAGGTCGCGCCACGCGTTGTTGGCGTCGAGCATCAGCAGCACGTCGTCGCCGACGGCTTCACGCGCCGCCGCCATGCGTGCTTCTTCCTCTGCCGGCGACAGTCGCCCGACCTTGATCTTCACGGCCTGGAATCCGGACTTCACGTACGACGCGAGTTCCTCGCCGAGCATCTCCGGCGTCTTGCCGTCGAGGTAGTAGCCGCCGCTCGCGTAAGCGGGGACCTTGTCGGTGACCACGGCGCCCAGATACGCATAGAGAGGCAGGCCGGCGGTGCGGGCATTCAGGTCCCACAGTGCCGTGTCGAGGATGCTCAGCGCCCGCATGGCGGTGCCGGCGCGGCCGTGCAGCAGCGATTCGGAATACAGCTCCTGCCACAGGCCCTCGACCCGCAGCGACTCCTGGCCGATCAGCTTCGGCGCCAGGAGCTCCGCCACCACGGTTTGTGCAACGCGGCCGCCGGCGCTGCCGACGTAGCAGAAGCCGATTCCGGCCTGGCCCCCATCCGAACGGACCCTGACGAGGCAGTAGTCGCGCGCAGTCACGGTACGGGTGGCGAAGGACGTCACCACGTCGAGCGGAACGCGGGCCACGCACACCGACACTTCCTTGATCCTGCTCACTCGCGAACTCCTCGCGCAGCCACGCAAACGGGGCGGCATATCGGCGATATACCGTGCTCGATCACGGGGCGCAAGCAATGTCGTTTCGGTGCGTCCTCGCCCGCTTGAACGACTTGCCAGCCTGATCACAGCCGAGGAGACAGGCATGCGACTTGCGATACGGGCGGGCGTGGCTGTGCCAACCTCGGAGCAAGCGCGCAGCTCGGCGAATTCTCGTCTGCAGGCGCAGGCGGCGCGTCCTGCGGACCTAGCGCCCGCTCAGCTCGCGCCCATCAGCAGGTTCGGCAGCCACAGGCTGATGGCCGGGATGTAGGTGATCATCAGCAGGAAGAGGATCATGACCAGGATCCACGGCGCGCAGGCCTTCGTGGTCTCCGTCAGGCCCATGCCCGATATCCCGGAAGCCACGTAAAGATTCAGCCCTACCGGCGGCGTGATCATGCCGATCTCCATGTTGACCGTCATGATGATGCCGAGGTGGATCGGATCGATGCCGAGCTTCATCGCGACCGGGAAGAGGATAGGCGCGGTGATCAGCAGGATTGACGACGGCTCCATGAAGTTGCCGGCGATCAGCAGCAGGATGTTGACCACCACGAGGAACATCCACGGGCTGAGCCCCATTGTGTTGATCCAGACCGAAATCGCCTGCGGAATCTGCTCGGAAGTCAGCAGGAAAGAGAACAACACCGCGTTGGTGATGATGTACAGGATCATCGCCGACAGGTTGGCGCTGTCGAGCAGCACCTTGGGCACCTGCTTCAGCGTCAGGTCCTTGTAGACGAACACAGAAACGAAGAACGCATACGCGGCACTCATCGCCGCGGCCTCGGTCGGCGTGAAGATGCCCGCGTAGATGCCGCCAATCACGACGACGATCAGGAACAGGCCCCAGACGCTTTCGCGGAACGACGCCCAGACTTCCTTGAGACTCGCCCGCTTCATGCGCGGGTAATTGCGCATCTTCGCCACCACCCAGGTGACGAACATCAGCAGCGCTGCGAGTAGCAGCCCGGGGATGATCCCGGCGATGAAGAGCCGCCCGATCGAGGAGTTGGTCGACACCGCGTAGATGACCATGACGATCGACGGTGGGATCAGGATACCGAGCGCTCCCGCGGTGCCGATGACGCCGACGCCGAACTTGTTCGGATAGCCCTGCTTGACCATCGCCGGAAGCAGGATCGATCCGATCGCCACCACCGTTGCCGGTGACGACCCGGATACCGCCGCGAACAACGCGCAGGCGACAACGCCACCCAGCGCCAGGCCGCCGTGCAGATGACCGACGACGGCGGTGGCGAAGCGGATCATGCGTTTAGCGACACCGCCGTGCGTCAGGAAGTTGCCGGCGAGGATGAAGAACGGGATCGCCATGATCTCGAACTTCTCGATACCGGTGAAAAGCTTGAGTGCCACCGATTCCAGCGGCACATCGGTCATGGTGAAAAGGAACGTGAGTACCGTCAGGCCGAGCGAAATCGAGATCGGCATGCCCGTGAGCATGAGGACGATCAACAGCGCAAAGATGATGAGGCCGCTCATTTGCGTGCTCCGGGACCCGTCAGGTCATCATCCTTCGGATGCAGGTCGGAGGGCAGCTTGGCCCACTCGGTCGCGTCGTCCTTGTCGAGACCCTCCACGTGCGCATGGTCCGCATGCGGCAGATGACCGGTCTTGATGAAGCCCCAGCACACCTGCAGGAAGCGGTAGCACATCAGGTAGGAACCGAGCGGGATACACGCGTACACAATCCACTTCGGCAGCTCGAGGTCGGCCGATACCTGCTCGGTATGCATCAGCTCCCACACGAAGTGGGCACCGAAGCTGCCGATGATTCCGGTAAACAGGGCTCCACCGAGGAGTCCAAAGATGATGAACTTGGAGCGCACGTTCGGCTTGAGCGCGTTGATCAGCACGTCGACACCGACGTGGATGCCGGTGCGCACGCCGTAGGCGGCGCCGAACTTGGCCATCCAGACGAACATGAAGATCGTCAGTTCCTGCGCCCAGGACATGTCGATCTTCAACAGGGCATCCTGGAGACCGCCGGTGGCGAACCCCGTCGCGTAGCGGTGCACCACTGCCGCGAAGATGATGATGGTCGCCGCCCCGATGAGGAAGGTGATGAGCCATTCCTCGAGGTGGTCGAGCACGCGGTTGACCATGGGCCTCCTCCTTCCCGTCTTGCTGCGGGACTAGATAAACGATGCCCGCCAGGAGGCGGGCATCGGGACTCTACCGCTGATCAGTCAGGCTTGAAACCGGTTTCCTTGTACACGGCCTGGATCGTGTCCTTGCCGATCCGGCTTTCCATGTCCTTGTGCACGGAAACCAGCGACTTCTTCCACGCGGCGCGTTCCTCGGCGGTCGGTGTGTACACCGCGCTCTTGCCGGAGGCCTTCACCTTGGCAATCGCATCGTCGTTTTCCTGCTTGGCGATCTGGTTCGCATAGACGGTCGCCTCGGCCATCGCGGCTTCGAGACCGGCGCGCACGTCCGGCGGCAGACCGTCCCAGAACTTCTTGTTGGTGATGACCGCATACCCGAGGTAGCCGTGGTTGGTCATCGCCACGTGCTTCTGCACCTCGTGCATCTTCTGCGTGTACAGGTTCGACGGCGGGTTTTCCGTGCCGTCCACCACACCGGTCTGCAGCGCCTGGTAGACCTCCGAGAAGGCCATCGTCTGTGGCAAGGCACCCAGCGCCTTCATCTGCGCCGCCAGCACCTGCGACGACTGGATGCGCATCTTCTTGCCCTTGAGGTCGGCGGGCAGCTTGATCGGCGTGTTTGCGCTCATGACCTTGAAGCCGTTGTCCCAGTACGCCAGGCCGGAAATGCCCTTGCTTTCCAGTTTCCTGAAGAGCGCCTTGCCGGCCTCGCCACCCGTGACTTTGTGCAGTTCCTCATAGTTGTCAAAGATGTACGGCAGGTCGAACACCTCGAACTCGCGTGCGCCCAGCGGTCCGAACTTGGCCAGCGACGGCGCCAGCAGCTGCACCGAGCCCAGCGACAGCGCTTCCATCTCTTCGCCGTCCTTGTACAGCGTCGAGTTCGGATAGACCTCGACCTTGACCTTGCCGGGCAGGCGCTTTTCGGCGAGTTCCTTGAACTTCTCCGCGCCCTTGCCCTTGGGCGTGTCCTGCGCCACGACGTGGCTGAACTTGATGATGATGGGTGCCTGGGCTCTCGCGGCGTGTGGCAATGCAACAGCTGGCGGCGATCGCGCCGGCGGTCGCGAGGACGTCGCGACGGGTGTACTTGGCCATGACAGTCTCCTTCTGGTTATCGTGGGCCCGGGGCAATCAAAAGCGATTCGGCCCGTCCTGAGGATGTGCTTCTACGCATTTCCGGTGCGCGGCACTTGATCCGAAGCAAAGCGGGTAGAGCATAGCCGGGAAATCCCGCAGGCTGCCCAGCCGCGATGATTGCCGGAGGTACGGCTCAGGCAACGCCACGAACCTCTGACTGCGCTGCTGGCAGGCGCAGTAATCGCCATCCGCGTCAGTGTCAGCTCCGGCGCTCGCTGCGCCGCCCGATTCGATTCATCGCTTCGAGACCCCGTTGCAATTTCCAGCTTCAAAACACTGTAACGATTGCGGTTACAGGCGTCCATGCAACACGGGCCAACATTTGCCGGTCGATGTTGTCCCCGGTCAAACCGTTTGTTCCCCACATCGGAACAATGCGTACCCATGGCGGGGTAGGTTGTGATACCGCGAATGCGGACCGCCGGCGACAGGATGGAAGTAAGTGTTGTGGACGGTTCGGCTCCATACCCGAGCGAAGTGAAAAAGGCAGGACGGGTCGGAGCTTTCGTGATCTACGTGTAGTACCGGACTTAAATGCGGAGGGGAGCTATGAGGAAATCACTGTTTGTGCTGGGAGCAGCTGCGTTTGCGCTGAGTCTCAGCCTCGCAGGCTGCGGTGGCAGTGACGGTTCAGCCGGACCACCGGGAGCAACGGGCGCACCGGGTGCTCCGGGCGCAGCGGGACCTGCTGGCCCTCCGGGACCGTCGGGATCGGCAGCGGTCACACTGACGCCGAACACACCGCCGGCAGAATTCGCCGCGCTGGATCTGACGGCGACGGTCACGGGCGTCACGATCGCCAGCCCGCCAGTCGTCAACTTCAAGCTGGCGACGAAACAGGGCGTGCCGGTCATTGGCTTCGGGAGCTACGTCCAAGGCCTCTACCGCGACGGTAGCCCAGTATCCGAACATCGCGTTCTCGCTCGCGAAGCTGATTCCCGCTTCCGGCGGCACACCGAGCAAGTGGGTCAGCTACATCGTAACTACGGTGCCGTCGACCACTACGGCTGCGGCACCGACCCGTCCATCGACCGACAATACGGGCACGCTGGTTGACAACAAGGACGGTACCTATACGTACACGTTCTATCGCGACGTCCCGGGCATCAAGGCCCAGGTCGATGCGATGACCGTGACCGCGCCGAACAACAAGGCCGATCTCGGTGACCTGACCTATGACGCCAGCCTGACGCACCGGCTGACGATCCAGATCTCCGGTAACGCGCCGGGCACCGGCACCAACACGGCCAACGGCGTGCAGACCGTGACGGGCGTGCCGATGACGAACGCGGTCGACGTGGTCTATGACTTCATTCCGGCCACCGGGCAAGCTCCGGCCGCCGCGGCCAACCGCAAGATCACCACCACGGATAACTGCAATGCCTGCCACAGCGTGCTGGGCGGCATCCCGGGCGACAACCCGGAAAGCAGCGCGGCTGGCTTCCATGGCGGTTCGCGCAACAATGTCGAGTATTGCGTGGTGTGCCATACCGACCAGCGCAAGTACGGCCGCACGGAAGCGACCTACAACGCGGCGAATCTGACCTTCACCGGCAGCACGTATCGAGGTCGACGGCCGCGCGGTTGGCAATTTGCCGAACATGATTCACAAGACGCACCTCGGCCATCACCTGGCGCGGCAGGCGTACAACTACGCTGACGTGTTGTTCAACCATGTCGGCTATCCGCAGGACTCGCGCAATTGCCAGAACTGCCACTCGGCGGCCACGCCAGCCCAGGCCGCGGTTACTCCGCAGGGCGACAACTGGAAAATGGCGCCGAGCCGGCTCGCGTGCGGTGCCTGCCATGACGGCATCGACTTCGACAGTGGCCTCGGTGTCACGCTGAGGGATGCCAATGCCGGCCTGACGACCTCGACGGGTTTCAACGGCAAGGCCCACCCGTCCAACGCGACCGACGCAGGCTGCACGAATGCGGGCTGCCACGGCGTCGAAAACGGCGTCAACAAGATCGACCTGGCGCACATCCCGGTCACGCCGCCGAATTCGAGCAACGCGCTGCTGCTCGGCGGGACGAATGCCAACACGAACGCGGCCTGGATCGCCTCCGGCGCCAGCGTGGGTCGTTTGCCGACCGGCGCCATCAAGGTCACGTACGAAGTCTCGAGCGTGAGCCGTAACGCCAGCAAGCAGCCAGTGATGGTGTTCCGCCTGCTGCAGAACGGTGCCCGCAAGGACTTGAACAACTTCGCTACGGCGGTTGCCAATCCGGCCACGGGCCAAGTGGAGATCTGGGACGGCTTCATGGGTGCGCCCAGTGTCTACTTCGTCTGGTCGGTACCGCAGGACGGGATCGCCAAGCCGCAGGACTTCAATGCTTCGGCGTCAAGGCTACTGCGGGATCTCTGGAAAGTTCCTGCTGCAGGAGGAACGCTGACCGGTCCGGACGTGAACGGGTTCTATACCGCCACGCTGACGGGCTCCACAGTGCCTGACAATGCCCAGATGCTGACGGGCGGCCTCGGCTACTCGTACAACGTGACGAGCGCCGAACCGCTGACGCAGACCAACCTGCCGGCGTATCCGACCGCGATTCCGACCAATCCGACTTATGCGGTCACCCCCGGTCCGCGTACCGGTGGCCTGGTCGTCATCGCGCCGAATGTCAACAAGGTCGGAACGGGCTACACCGCCCGCCGCGCCATCGTCGAGGACAAGCGCTGCAATGCGTGCCACCAGGAACTCGGCACGTTCACGGCAGACGCGTTCCACGCCGGTCAGCGCAACGACGGCACGACGTGCTCGTGGTGCCACACCCCGAACCGGGGCAGCGGTGGATGGTCAGCGGACTCCGTGGCCTTCGTGCACGGCATCCATGCTGCGGCCAAGCGCACCAACGATTACACGTGGCATGCCGTGGACAGCAAGGGCGTCGACAATCCTGCCGACTTCGAGGACTTCTCTTCGATCGGGTACCCGGGCGTGCTGGCGAACTGCGAGCAATGCCACCTGCCGAACACGTATAACTTCGGCGCGACGGCCTCGGCTGATGCGGCAGGTATCACCGGCGACGGCATCGACAAGCGTCTGTGGAGAACCGTTGCAACCGGGTTCTATCGCGGCGTCGCAGGTGCCACGGTAAGGACCTTCCCCACGGCCGGTTGCGTCGCGCCATTCGGCACGAGTACACCGGCGAAGAACATCGATGTCTTCACACAGCCGAACGCGTACGGACTGATGCAGGATGCATCGGGTGATGCAGCGACGGCGACCACCGGGACCTACTACGGTGATGGGTTCCGCTACAACGCGGGCGTGGCTCCCTCGGCCGCGGCGTGCACGGCCAACGGTACGGTCGTGCCGGCGAATCCGCCGCAGGGCATCATCCAGGCCACGCCTGAAACGCTGGTGATGTCGGCCACCGTGGCGGTCTGCACGGGATGCCACGACTCGAATCTGGCGATCAGCCACATGCGGGTCAATGGCGGATCGTTCTACGAGTCGCGCACGATCGCGTCGGGCAAGACCGAGCAGTGCATGGTCTGCCACGCGGCCGGAAGGACGGCGGACACCAAGGTGGTGCACGGCGATCAAGTAAACAGCAGCAACAACGCTGAGGCGGCCGGATCTATTCCGGCCGCCGTCAAGAAAACCCGGCAGTGGCGACACTGCCGGGTTTATTGTTGTAGAGCCAGGTCAAATCGATCGCAGTGGCCTTAGGGCAGCATCGCCTCGATAATTGCGGCACTGAACGCAAAGCAGGGAGTGCAATTGAAATCCGGACTTGAATCATCACGCGGCGTACTCACCCTCCTGGTCGCTTCGGTGCTGACCAGCCTGGCGCTGCCGACGCTGGCTCAGGTTCCCTCGCAGCCTCCACCGGCGCAATCGCAATCGGCCCCAATGCCACCGCCCCATCCGACCGCCGCGACCAAGAAGCCCCCGGCCAAGGAAATCAAGAAGGTTGACCTCAACAATGCGAGCCTGGCCGAACTGAAGACGTTGCCGAGCGTAGGCGACGCCGAGGCCAAGAAGATCGTCGCCGGTCGCCCCTATATCAGCAAGACCGATCTGGTGACCAAGGGCGGGCTGCCCGAGGGCGTATATCTTGCTGTGCGGGACCATGTCATAGTCAATACGCAGCGCAAGCCGGCGCCGAAGAAGTGATGGAGTTACCCATGAAGCGTTCGATCGCGTGGTTGGGGGCGGCGGCCCTCGTACTGGCCGGGCTCGCCGGATGCGGTAGCGACAGCGGTGGCGGAGACGGCTGCCTCCTCCGCCGCCTCCCGGCAATCTGGGCCAGGCGATCGCCACGGCCGCGGCCAACCCTGCGAACGATACGTCGACCAACTCGTCGTCGGCCTTCTCGGTGCTGCAGGCCAACGGGGTGCCGGCCGTCATCGTCAAGAGTGCGCCGGTGGTCAACTTCACCGTCTTTTCCGACGGTGCGGTCAAGCAGGGGCTCAAGCTCACCGACATGAGCTTCGCGATCGCGAAGCTCGTACCGGCGTCAAACGGCAATCCGGCGCGGTGGCAAAGCTACGTGTCGCGCGTTGAGAAGACGACCGGTGCCAATGCCGTGGGCTCCGGGCCCGGAGGTACGCCAGTTCTGGCCGAGGCGTTACAGGCGACAACCGATCCGAAACCGGCTGCGCAGGCCGATCAGCTCGTCTACAACGCCAGTGGCTACTACACGTACACCTTCAGCACCAATATCACCGATCCGGCCAGCACTTTCGGCGTGGTTTTCGAGCCGGGGCTCACGCACCGCGTCGCGATCCAGCTGAGCTACACCAACACGGCGGGACAGGTGGTGCGGGTCAATCCGTATTTCGACGTGACTTTCGATGCAAACGGAAACTCGGTCGCAGTGACGGACCCGGCAAAAACCCAGGTCATCGCCGTGGTCAACACCTGCAACGGCTGCCACGAGAAGTTGGCGCTGCACGGTGGCGGTCGGGTGGATGTGCAGTACTGCGTGATGTGCCATAACCCCGGCACCACGGACGCCAACAGCGGCAACGTGCTGACGATGGCGACAATGACGCACAAGATCCACGCTGGCCGGCTGCTGGCCGACCCGTCGACACTGGGTAACTACGACTATGTGATCTGGGGCTACCAGAGCGTCAAGCACGATTACTCGGAGGTCGGCTACCCGCAGGACCTGCGCAACTGCCGCGTATGCCATACCGAAGCCAACCCAGCGACGCCGCAGGGCGGCTACTGGGGCACCAAGCCGAGCAAGGAAGCGTGCCTGACCTGCCACACCAGTACTCAGGGAACGACGTTCTACACGACGCATACCGACTTTGCGATCGCGCTGGTCGGGCCCAACGCGAAGCCGGAAGACATCCCCAACAGCGAGTGCGCGTACTGCCACCGTGTCGGCACGGCTGTCTCCTCCGAACGCGTGCACTGGAACCAGGCGGAGGACCACTCGGCCAAGTACAAGGTCAACATCGAAAGTGCGACCTACGACGCCGCCGCGCGCAAGGTCACGGTCAAGTACTCGGTTGCCGATCCGACCAGGAACAATGCGCTGTGGAACCTGGTGACGCCCGACTGCACCGGTTCGGGGACCTCACTGACCTGCAGCAGCACGACACAGTTCGGCAACCTGCGCTTCTATCTGGCTTACGCGAACATGGTCGGGCAGCCGACCTTCGGTCACGGAATTCTCGTCGTACAACAACGGCGGCAGTGGTGCCAACGCTTATCTTTACAAGGGTGTGAACGACGGCAGCAACCGCTACACGGTCGAGATCCCGCTGCCGCCTGACTCCGCGACCGCGGTCGCGCAGGGTACGGCGCGGGTCGTCGGTATCGGACAGATTGTCGAGCCGGCATTGCAGACGATGTCAGCGATCGACCCGCGGCCACCGGTACAGCCGACGCAACTGATCAATGTCGTCGCGCAGAACACCTACGCCGACGTCGTCCTCACCGGAACGATGAACCCACGGCGGCAGGTGGTTTCGAACGAGAAGTGCAGTGTCTGCCACGCGGCACTCGGGACCACGACCGGATCGAACACCGAGGACTATGCGTTCCATGGCGGCGCGCGCCATACGGTCGAGTCTTGCGTGCTGTGTCATGACCAGAACCGCTACTCGTCGACAGTGATGACCAGTGGCCGGGCGCTCAGCGAGAACTATGCGTTCAAGCGCATGATCCACGGCATCCACGGCAACTCGCGGCGGCTGCATCCGTTCACGCACGGCAACAACGTGATCGGCGCATTCAACAAGGCCGGCATCCTGACGCTGGACGGGCTGATCGCCATGAGCTCCTCATCGAGTGTCTCAGCGCCGATCGGTACGCTGCAGCAGCCGTGGTCGACCGGAACGGTTGTTCCGGTTGGGACGGCGCTGGGAGCCTCCGGCAGTGACGTGACGAACTATGCGGCAGAAGTCGCCTACCCGCAGATCGGGCTCAATTGCAACGCCTGCCATGTCAATAACTCCTGGCAGACGGATCCGAACCCAGTCGGTTCGGTGGTGGCCAAGCCAATAGATCAGGGCACGCTGAAGGCAAGTACGGATCCGTTGACGTGGTCAGTCATCACGCCGAAGGCCGCGAGTTGCACGGCTTGCCACGATTCGCCGGCTGCGATCGATCATGTGGTCGGCGCGGGCGGCGCGGCTTTTGGCGTCGCGACGCAGGCGCAGGCGTTCCAGACACAGGAGACCTGTGCCGACTGTCACAGGCTGGGCTTGCCTTACGGGGTCGATGTCGTGCACGG
Source organism: uncultured beta proteobacterium (assembly GCA_963724365.1). GTDB lineage: Bacteria > Pseudomonadota > Gammaproteobacteria > Burkholderiales > Burkholderiaceae_F > JALORV01. Next base: position 55,475 of record CAVRUR010000015.1, read on the forward strand.
TCGCAGGTAGCGCGCGATGACGTGACAACCGGGCGGGGAGTTCGTCGCCGAGTAGCGCGTGGTGTGTGAGGGTTTGTGGAGGGGGTTCGAATGCGTACCAGAAGTGCCCTGTTGGCTGCCTGCCTGAGCTTGCTCGGCTGGATGAACACAAGCTGGGCGGCAGACGACTCGTCGCCGTCGGCCAAGTGCATGATGTGCCACGGTGCCGATCACGAGAAGATGGCACGGTCCAAGCATGCGGTCATGGCGGACGGCCGCAACTTCGGCTGCATCGGCTGTCATGGCGGAAGCTCGGAACATGCCGAGGCCCCGACCGAGAAGAAGCCTGACCAGGTCTTCCGCGGCAAGGGCGCCGTAACGGGGGAGGCGGCAAGCGAGGCCTGCCTGGCCTGCCACGCCACGGCCAGCACCAAGCAAATGCTGTTGTGGGCGGGCAGCATCCATCCGGAGTCCGGGGTCGCCTGCACCAATTGCCATCAGATCCACGTCAACAAGGACAAGGTCTTCACCAAGAGTGAGCAGCCTGCGGTCTGCTATGCGTGCCACAAGGACACGCGTGTGGCGGTGAACCGTCCGTGGCGGCACCCGATCCAGGAAGGCAAGGTGACCTGCTCGGACTGCCACTCGGTGCACGGCTCGGCCGGACCCAAGCTCGCCAAGCGCGACAGCACCAACGGCACCTGCTACCTGTGCCACGCCGAAAAGCGCGGCCCGTTCGTACAGAACCACGAACCGGTGCAGGACAACTGCGCGAGTTGTCACAATCCGCACGGCAGCAACGTCGCCGGAATGCTCCACTCGCGCGACCCGGTCCTGTGCAACCAGTGCCACACGCCGCACGTGGCCGGCGGCGTCGGTGCACTGGGCGGTCAACCGGGCGTGTTCCCGCCGGCCGTGCCACCGCAGACCGTGTCGGCAATAACGCCGCTGTCGAGCGGCATCAACACCGTCAACATCTGGCAGGGCCGCAGTTGCCTGAACTGCCATACACAGGTTCATGGGTCGAACAACCCTGCTGCGCGGGCTCCCGCGCCGGCCAACCTGTTCCGCTGAGCTGGAGTGACGTCATGACGCAGCAACACCGAGTCCGCGAGTTCAGCCGCAGCGCGCTGGCGCTGGCTGTTTGCGCCGCCTTTGCCGGCGCGCAGGCACAGGAGAAGAAGGAAGCCACGGAGGAGAAGAGCCCGATCGAGACGCGGGCGTCGATCGAGATCGGAGCCGCCGGAGTCACGGGCGATCCGGCCGACCGCGCCTTCTTTGGCCAGTACAACGGCATGCGCAACCAGGATGCGTATGGCCTGTTCAACTTCGACTACAGCCGTCGCGACGGATCGACCGGCACCTGGCTGGATGTCGTCGGCAGCAATCTCGGCCTGCAGACGCGCGAACTCGGTGCGCTCTGGTCGCGCCAGGGCGACTGGAGTGTGAAAGCCGGCTACAACGAGCTTTGGGCTGTCAATCCGTACACCGTGAACACCGGGGTGCTGGGCACCGGCACCACAACGCCGACCGCCCTGTATCTGCCGGGCGGCCCGGGCTCTGGCGGCGACACCGAACTGTCGACGAAGCGCAAGGGCTTCCTGCTCGGCGGCTCGAAATGGCTCGGTTCGGAGTTCCAGCTCGAAGGCAGCGTCAACAGCGAGAAGAAGACCGGTGCGCAGTTGTTCGGCATCGGCAACCAGTGTCCGTCGACGGCGAACGTCGGGCTGCAGCTTCATCCCGGGCGTCACGTCCGGCACCGGGATCCTCTATTACCCGCAGCCGATCGACTACAACCATACCCAGGTCGAGGCGCGTCTCAACTATGCGGGCTCGGCCCTGCAGCTGAGTGGTGGCTACTACGGATCGTTCCTGACGAACGACAACGGCTCGATGACTCCGGGAGTGCCGTCCACGCTGAACAATGCGGTCGGCCAGCCGTTGCCGGCCGGAGCGGGCGTGCAGGCGTACCTGGGGCAGACCGTCGCGCTGGCGCCCGAGAACCAGTACAACTACTTCGACCTGACCGGCTCGTATACCTTTTCGCCGATCGTGCGAACGAACTTCAAGCTCGCCTATTCGCAGGCGAAGCAGGACCAGGAGTTTTCCAGCGCCGGCCTGACCGGAGCGCCGGCAGGCATCGGCAGCCTGAATGGCGAAGTCAACACGACGCTCGCCCAGGTCCGGGTCGTGGTGAATCCGATCGCCAAGCTCTCGATCGTCGGCGAATATCGCTATTACGACCAGGAAGACAATACGCCGGTGGTGGCCTACAACCAGGTCGGCACGACGAGCTTTACCAACCAGACCAACACGCGCGAAGTCAACAGCGGCAAGCTCGAGGCGACCTACCGCTTCCCGTGGGCCATCCAGGGCATGGCCGGGGTGGGCTTTACGTCGATCGACCGGACCTACACGCCGACCGCCTCGTACACCGGCATCAGCGCGCAGCGCGAAAGCACCGACGAGACCAGCTGGTGGATCCAGGTCCGCCGCAGCATGACTGAAACGATCAGCGGCTCCCTCAGGTACACCGGCAGCAGCCGCGACGGATCAAACTGGCTGGCGCCGGCGTCCAACGGCGTGGGCCTGGTGTCAGTCAGCGACCCGGCGCAGCTAGGCTCGAACGCGATCTTCATGCCGACACTGGCTGACCGCGATCGCTCTGCCTTCCGCCTGATGCTCAACTGGATGGCCACCGACGCCCTGTCGCTGCAACTGGCCGTCGATATCGGTCGCGACGACTACAACGCGCCCACCCAGTTTGCGCTGCAGGAGACCAAGTTCGATCTGTATTCGCTCGACGTCAACTACGCGCTGTCGGACGCCTGGAACATCAATGGCTATCTGTCCGCAGGAAGCCAGAAGCTCAACCAGGCGCGGCCGGCGGGTTACATCATGGCCTTTGACGACAGCTCGCTCAACGTCGGGATCGGCTTCAACGGCAAGGCGAGCGAGCGACTGCAGCTGGGCGGCACGCTCTCCTATATCAGCAACGAGGACAAGTACGCACAGACGCTCGGTGCCAACTCCGCGGCCGGCCTGACTCAGCTGCTGGCGGTCACCGGTGGCCTTCCGGACATCGTCTACCGGAGGATGGAGCTGAGGCTCTTTGGCAGCTATACCTTCACCGACCGCTCGACGGTGCGGGTCGATGGTGCCTATCAGCGCCTGACCTACGACGACTGGGGCTTTGCCTACAACGGTGTGCCGTTCCTTTACAGCGACAATTCGACCGTGTCCCTGCAGCCCGACCAGAACGTGGGCTATCTCGGGATCAGCTACATCTATTCCTGGAAGTAAGCAGGCAAGGGCCACGGCGCCATTCATGGCGACGTTCGGGCGGACTGAGGCGTGTCTGAGACGTAGTGGATCGGGTGCGTCGCTGAGCCCGGTTCACCTAGGGTCTTTCCCGGTGCCGCGCATGGCGCGGCCCATCTTTTTGATCCATCGCAGTCAGCGGCTTGACCTAGCTCCAATCCGGCTGTAACGCGACTTGTAACGCCGGACGCCCTCCCGTACTCTGCGCGCCGCAATGATGAAGCGCGCAATTCCACTCGATGCTTGAGGCTGTCGACCTGACCTGCGAGCGCGGCGAACGCCTGCTCTTTGAACGGCTGTCGTTCACGGCGGAAAACGGCACCTTGCTGCGCATCGCCGGGCCGAACGGGACCGGCAAGACGAGCCTGCTGCGCATCATGTGCGGATTGCTGGAAGCGACCGCAGGCGAGATTCGCTGGAAGGGCGGAAACATCCGCCGGCTGCGCGAGGAGTACTGGAAGGACCTTGTCTACATAGGCCACCTCAATGGCGTAAAGGACGACCTGACAGTCCGCGAAAACCTGCGCGTCTCGGTGCGCGTTGCCGGCCGACACGCCGCCGAACCGCAGATTGCGCAGGCGCTCGACGCCGTCGGTCTCGCCGGGTTCGAAGACACGATGGCTCGATTCCTGTCGCAGGGTCAGCGGCGCCGCGTGGCGCTGGCGCGCCTGTATGTCAGTGAGACCGTGCCGCTCTGGATCCTTGACGAACCGTTCACCGCGCTGGACGTGCGCGGCGTTGCCAACCTCAGTGCACTGATTGCCCGCCACATCGAGGGCGGTGGCACCGCCGTGCTGACCACGCACCAGGAAGTGCCGGTGGATGCCGCGCGCCGCAAGCGCGTTGACCTCGGCAGTCCGGCTGCCGTGCCTGCCGAGGCCGAGGATGCCGCGTGCTGAGCGTCATCCTCCAGGTCATCCGGCGCGATCTGCTGCTCGCGGCGCGGCAGAAGGCCGACGTCCTCAACACGCTGTTCTTCTTCGTGGTCGTCGTCACGATCGTGCCGTTGGGCATCGGTCCGGAACCGAACCTGCTGCGGTCGATTGCGCCCGGCGTGGTCTGGGTGGCGGCGCTGCTGGCTGCGATCCTCTCGCTGCCGCGCCTGTTCGCCAACGACTTTGCCGATGGCACGCTCGAGCAGATGCTGCTGTCGTCCGAGCCGCTGACGCTGATCGTGCTCGGCAAGGCGGCCGCGCACTGGCTGGTCACGGGATTGCCGCTGACGGTGATGTCGATCGTCTTCGGCGTGGCCTTCGACATCGGCGTGGAGGAGACCATCGTGATGATCGTCTCGCTGCTGCTCGGCACGCCGGTCCTGAGCCTGATCGGCGCGGTGGGAGCGGCCCTGACACTCGGATTGCGAGGGGGCGGGGTGTTAACATCGCTGCTTGTTTTGCCGCTCTTCATTCCGGTGCTGATCTTCGGTGCGGGCGCGGTCGGCGCGGCGGCTTCGGCTGTCGGCTATGCCGCGTATCTCCTCCTTCTGGGTGCCTTCCTGCTGTTTGCGCTGGTACTGACGCCCTGGCTCGTCGGCATCGCCTTGCGCATCTCGGTGGAGTAATCGATGAAACCCGCTCGAGTCCAACAGACTAGCTAGATGAACACGACCACCGCCCCGCGCTTCAATCTCTACTGGTTCGCCTCGCCACAGACGTTCTATCCGCTGGCGGGACGCCTGATTCCTGTGTTCGTCGCGCTGGCCATCGTGCTGACGCTGGTCGGCCTTTACATCGGCTTCCTGGTTGCGCCGTCCGACGCCACCCAGGGCGAGAGCTACCGCATCATCTTCATCCACGTGCCGGCGGCGTGGATGTCGATGTTCCTGTACGTGGTCATGGCGTTCTGGGCCGCGGTCGGGCTCGCGTTCAACACCCGTTTGTCGTCGATGATGGCCACCGCCATCGCCCCGACCGGTGCACTGATGACATTCCTGGCTCTGTGGACGGGTGCGCTGTGGGGGCGTCCGACCTGGGGCGCGTACTGGGTCTGGGACGCTCGCCTGACGTCCGAATTGATACTGCTGTTCCTTTACCTCGGATTCATCGCGCTGCAGGCCGCGATCGACGATCGCCGTCGCGCGGACAAAGCCGGCGCGGTACTGGCCATCGTCGGCGTCATCAACGTGCCGATCATCTACTTCTCGGTGAAGTGGTGGAACACGCTGCACCAGGGCGCTTCGGTCAGCGTCAAGGGCTCCTCAATGGCCACGACCATGCTGTGGGGAATGCTGGTCATGGCGCTCGCCTACTGGATGTACTCTATCGCCGCCGTTCTGTACCGGGCCCGCACCATCATCCTTGAACGGGAGAGACGAACGGATTGGGTACGGGAACTTGCGGCGCAGGAGAAGCTCAAGTGAACTGGGGCAGCTGGGAGGCCTTCTGGGCCATGGGCGGTTACGGCCTGTATGTCTGGGGATCGTATGCAATGGCGGCCGCCGTGGCGGCGGTCGAAATCTGGCAGTTGAAGTCGCGGCGACGCGCCGCTGTCGGTGAAGCAAGACTGGAAAGCACGCGCGCACGGAGTTCCGCATGAAACCGAGACACAAGCGAGTTGCACTGATCATTGGCGGACTGGCCGGGCTCGGCATTGCCGCAGCCCTGGTGCTGTCTGCCTTCCAGGAGAACCTGGTGTTCTTCTACAGCCCGACCCAGGTCGCGAACAAGGAGGTGCCGCAGGGCAAGGCCTTCCGCATCGGCGGCCTGGTCGAGCAGGGCAGCCTCAAGCGCGGAGCCGACGGGCTGACCGTGTCGTTCAACGTGACCGACACGGCCAAGGTCATCCCGGTGACGTACTCAGGCATCCTTCCGGACCTGTTCAAGGAAGGCAAGGGAGTGGTCGCGCAGGGCCGGCTTGGCCCGGACGGCACATTCCGTGCGCATGAAGTGCTGGCCAAGCACGACGAAAATTACATGCCGCCGGAGGCCGCCCACGCGGTCGAACAGGCGCACAAGGCGCAGAAGACGGTCCAGTCGCAGTAGTCGCACTCACACAGCCGTCGCAGCACAGGACGCCGGAGCACTCCATGATTCCCGAGATCGGTCACTTTGCGTTGATCCTCGCGCTGCTGATTGCCACCGCGCAGGCCGTTCTGCCGATCGCCGGCGCAGCGCGCGGCGACCGGGTCTGGATGTCGGTCGCACGTCCTGCGGCGCGCGGCCAGGCCTTCTTTGTCACGTTCGCGTATCTGTGCCTGGTTGCGTCGTTCGTCAACAACGACTTCTCCGTCATCAACGTCGCGACCAATTCGAACTCGCAGCTGCCGATCCAGTACCGCATCGCCGCCAGCTGGGGCTCGCACGAAGGCTCGATGCTGCTGTGGGTGCTGATGCTGTCGTGGTGGACGTTCGCGGTGGCGACGTTCTCGAAGCACCTGCCGGATGACATGGTCGCGCGCGTCATCGGTGTGCAGGGTTTCGTGTCGGTCGGATTCCTGCTGTTCATGCTGACGACGTCGGATCCGTTCGATCGGCTGTTCCCGCCCGCGCCCGATGGTCGGGATCTCAACCCGCTGCTGCAGGACCCGGGCATGGTGTTTCATCCGCCGATGCTCTACATGGGCTACGTCGGCTTCTCGATCGCCTTTGCGTTCGCGATCGCGGCGCTGCTGGGCGGCAAGCTCGATGCGGCCTGGGCGCGCTGGTCGCGCCCGTGGACGACGCTGGCGTGGTGCTTCCTGACCGTGGGCATTGCGCTCGGCAGCTGGTGGGCCTACTACGAACTCGGCTGGGGCGGCTGGTGGTTCTGGGACCCGGTGGAGAATGCCTCGTTCATGCCATGGCTGGTCGGCACGGCGTTGATCCACTCGCTCGCGGTCACCGAGAAGCGCGGCAGCTTCAAGAGCTGGACCGTGCTGCTGGCGATCTCGACTTTCTCGCTGTCGCTGCTGGGCACGTTCCTCGTTCGTTCAGGTGTGCTGACCTCGGTGCACGCGTTCGCGACCGATCCCCGGCGCGGTGTGTTCATCCTCGGCTTCCTGGTCATTGTGATCGGTGCTTCGCTGGTGCTGTTTGCGTGGCGCGCGCCAAAGGTGGGGTTGGGCGGCAAGTTCGACATCGTGTCGCGCGAATCCTTCCTTTTGATGAACAATGTGCTGCTCACCGTGGCATGTGCGTCGGTGCTGCTCGGGACGTTGTATCCGCTGTTCCTCGATGCCCTCAACCTCGGCAAGATTTCCGTGGGCCCGCCGTACTTCGACGCCGTGTTCGTGCCGATCATGGCGCCGCTCGTGTTCCTGATGGGCGTCGGTCCGCTGGCGCGCTGGAAGAAGGCTGAGATTCCCGACCTGGCGCGGCGGCTCAAGTGGGCGCTGGGCGTCAGCTTCGCCACCGCTCTCATCGTTCCCTTCATCGCCGGACGCTGGACACCGATGATCGCGTTCGGCCTGTTCCTCGCGTTCTGGGTGATCGCCTCGGCGGCCGTTGGCATCAAGGAGCGCGTGCGGCACATCAAGGGCGGACTCGGGGCTCGCCTTGCTGCGCAGGGCCGCGCCTTCTGGGGCATGCAGCTGGCGCACCTGGGCATAGCGGTGTTCATCCTCGGGGTCACTCTCGTCAAAGGCTACGAAGTCGAGCGTGACGTGCGCATGGACGTGGGCGACAGCGTGACGGTCGGAAGCTACGCTTTCAAGTTCGAGGGCACGAGCGAAGTCCGCGGGCCCAACTACACCGGCGCCCGCGGCAAGGTCGAAGTCACGAAGAACGGCAAGTACGTCGAGCACCTGAGTCCGGAAAAGCGCATCTACAACGTCCAGAAGATGCCGATGACCGAGGCCGCGATCGACTCCGGCGTGCTCGGCGACCTCTACGTTTCGCTCGGCGAGCCGGTCGCCAACGGCGCCTGGAGCGTGCGCATCTACTCCAAGCCGTTCATCACCTGGGTCTGGGGTGGCTGCGTACTGATGGCCATCGGCGGGCTCGTCGCGTTGTCGGATCGCCGCTATCGGTTGCTCGCGCGCCGCACGGCTGCGGTCGAAGGCGCGCAGGCGAGGGCATAAGCCGCGATGCGCAAGGTCCTTATCTATCTGCTGCCGCTGGCGGCCTTTCTGGTCTTGGCGGTCTTCCTGCTGCGCGGGCTGTGGCTGAACCCGCGCGAAGTGCCGTCGCCGTTCATCGACAAGCCGGCACCGATGTTCTCGCTGGCCCAGCTGGCGCAGCCGGAGGCGAAGTTTTCACCGACCGACATGAAGGGACAGGTGTGGTTGCTGAATGTGTGGGCCTCGTGGTGCGTGGCCTGTCGCCAGGAACACCCGCTGCTGGTGCGAGCTCGCCCAGAAGAAGGCAGTGCCGATCGTCGGCCTGAACTACAAGGACAAGCCCGACGCCGCCAAGGGCGTGGCTCGCGCAGTGGGGTGATCCGTACGATCTGTCGGTCAGGGACATCGATGGCCGCATCGGCATCGACTATGGCGTCTATGGCGTGCCGGAGACATTCGTCATCGACAAGAACGGCGTGATCCGCTTCAAGCAGATCGGCCCGATCACCGAAGAGGTCTGGCAGAAGAAGATGCTGCCGCTGCTCGAGGAACTGAGGAAGGCATGAGAAGACTCGATCGCGCGCCATGCTCGTCGGCTGCATGCCGCTGATCGCGCTGGCGTCGACCGAGCCGACGATGCTCGATCCGGTCGCGCAGAAGCGACTGGTCGACCTGTCGGCGCAGCTGCGCTGCCTGGTCTGCCAGAACCAGTCGATCGCCGAGTCGAACGCCGAGCTTGCAGTCGATCTGCGCAACCAGATCAACGAGCAGATCAAGGCCGGGCAAGTCCGACAAGGAAATCGTCGACTTCATGGTAACGCGCTACGGCGACTTCGTGCTGTACCGGCCGCCGTTCAAGGCGACGACGGCGCTGCTCTGGATCGGCCCGATCGCGCTGCTGTTGCTGGCCGTCTTCGTCTTCTATCGCGACGCTGGTCAGCCGGCGCGCCCGCGTCGAGGATCAACCGCTTACCGAGGCGGAGCGTGCCGAAGCACAACGCCTGCTCGCCACCACCCAGAACAACAAGAACGCATCGTGACTGACTTCATCGCCATCGCCACCGTGATGGTGGCCATCGCCCTCGCGTGGCTGCTGTGGCCGTTGCTGCGGAGCGCGCAGCCGCCCCGAGGTCGAACGCCATGTCGCCAATGCCTCGATCTATGGCGATCAGTTCGCCGATCTCGACGCCGATCTTCGCCGCGGAACGATTTCCGAGGCGAGCTACGTCGAAGCCACGGCAGCGAACTCGAGCGACGCCTGCTCGACGAAGGGCGGGCGCCGAGGCGGCGAACGCTACCCCGGCAGATCCGATCGCAGCCACGGCGATCGTGGTCGCGCTGGCGGTGCCGCTGGTCGCGGGGCTGATGTACTGGAAGCTCGGTGCACCGGACGCGTTCTCGCCGATGGCAACCGCGACGACAGCGCCGGACGCTTCGCATCAGATGACGCCCGAACAGCTCGACGGGATGGTGCAGCAGCTGGCGGCCCGGCTCGAGAAGGAACCCCAGAACGTCGACGGCTGGGTGATCCTCGCGCGCACCTACTACACGATGCGCAAGTTTCCCGAGGCCGCCGCCGCGTACGAGAAGCTGACGCAGCTCGTTCCCGACGAACCCGACCTGCTGGCCGACTATGCCGATGCGCTGGCGATGAGCCATGGGCGCGATCTCGGCGGACGTCCTCTCGAGCTGGTGCAGGCGGCCCTGAAGATCGATCCGACCCACTGGAAGGCGCTGGCGATGGCCGGTACCGCCGCGTTCGATCGCAAGGACTACAAGGGCGCGGTCGACTACTGGGAGCGGCTGCGTTCGTCGCAGCCCGCGGACTCCCCGATCGTGCAGTCGATTGCGGCCAGCATCACCGAGGCACGCAAGCTCGGCGGCCTTCCGCCCGCACCGGCAATGGCCGCAGCGCCCCAGAAGGCCGCGCCTGCGGCGATGCCGCCGCCCGTTGCTGCTGCCTCGTCGACCGGGACTGCCAAGGGCGCTGCGACGGTGACAGGAACCACGGTAGGCGGCATCGTGAACCTGTCCGACGCCATCAAGGCAAAGGCGGCACCGACGGATACCGTGTTCATATTTGCGCGTGCCGCCGAAGGCTCGCGCATGCCGCTCGCCTTGATGCAGGTAAAGGTGTCGGAGCTGCCAGCCAGGTTCACGCTTGACGACACGATGGCGATGTCGAAGGACATGAAGCTGTCGACGGTGCCCTCCGTCATTGTTGGCGCGCGAGTGTCCAAGTCCGGACGGCCAATGCCCTCCAGCGGCGATCTCGAGGGGCTCTCCAAGCCCGTCGCGGTCGGTACGAAGGACGTGTCGGTCACCATCGATCGCGTCCTTCCCTGAGCGGACACCGTCGCCGCTACCTCCATCTAGGTAGTGCCACTGGGGTCCCGACTGCCTTGATGGCTGTCAAGACAACGGCGAATCTCCCGTTGTACCGTCCGCCTGATTCGTCACGAGCGAGGTGGGGAGCCATGGGGATGAAAACAACGGTCCTGCGCGTCCTGCAGGCGGTTGCGGTGATGGGGGTCCTGGTCACGCCGCTGGCCTCGGCACAGCAGGCACCAGCTGCAACGAAAGCTGCGGCGGCACCGAAGGCCGCGCCCGCGGCCAAGCCGGCAAAATTCGATGCCTCGGGTTGCTTCGGCTGCCATGCGCCGATCAAGGAGTTCCACGACTCCGGCAAGCACAAGGGACTGGCGTGCTCGTCGTGCCACAGCGGTATCGAGAAGCACCTCGGCGATCCCGAAGTCGCGTCCGCTGACCTCGACCGATCCGGCCACCTGTGGCGGCTGCCACAAGAACCAGTTCGACACGGCCTACCAGATGGACTGGAACCGCACCGGCCGCTTCGAGAAGAAGCAGATGACCGGGCCGTCGCCCAATCCGGCGTTCGATCTGCTGATGACGCCGCACGGCTTCACGCGCGAGCACAACCTGCCGCGCTCGCATGCGTTCATGGTGCTCGACCAGTTCGTCGTCGATCGCGGCTTCGGAGGACGGTTCACACCCAAGGACAGCTGGCGCTATCTGGCCAAGCCCGGCGGCAACTTCAAGGTCTGGGACGTCATCCAGGACAACTACCCCGACAACACCGACCAGAAGGTCGTTCAAGCCGGGGACGGCCGCCGCGGCCAATCCGGTGTGCATTTCCTGCAAGACGCAGGACCACATCCTCGACTGGGCGTACATGGGCGATCCGGTACCGGGAGCCAAGTGGAGCCGATCGTCGAAGGTGGTCGAGGTCGTCAAGGCGGTCAACCACGCCAACAACTGCATCTTCTGCCATGACCCGCATGCCGCCAAGCCGCGCGTCGTGCGCGATGCCCTGATCCAGGCGCTGACACGCAAGGACTTCCCGACGCTTTACTCGGAGGATCCGCGCAAGACCAAGTTCGAGGTCAAGGACATGGGTGTGCGCGGTTTCAACCGCAAGATCGCGATGCTGGAAAGCTACGACAGCAAGCTGCAGTGTGCGCAGTGCCATGTCGAGTACAACTGCAACCCCGGCATCGATCCGAAGACGGGCGCGGCGATCGGCATGGCCGACCAGCGCACCAATGTCTTTCCGCTGGTCGATGTCAGCAACATCACGAAGTTCTACGACAGCATCAACTTCCGCGACTTCCGCCACTTCCAGACGGGCGCGCTGCTGACCAAGATGCAGCACCCCGACGCCGAGGTGTTCTGGAACTCCAAGCACGACAAGGCGGGCGTGCAGTGCCAGTCGTGCCACATGCCGAAGGTCACCGATCCCAAGACCAAGCAGACCTACACGTCGCACTGGCAGACCAACCCGAAGCACTACATCAAGCAGACCTGCCTGACCTGCCACACCGACTGGAGCGAGCAGCAGGCCAAGTACGTGATGGAGTCGATGGCGGGGCACTACGCCGGCAAGGTGCGGCACGCCGAGTTCTGGCTGAGCCAGCTGATCAACACGTTCGTCGAGGTCCAGGGTGTCGGTCTGGACGATGCCACGCTGAATGCGGCACGCGCCAAGCACACCGAGGCACATGCGAACTGGGAATGGTGGACCGCGTCGAATGGCTCCGCCTTCCATAACCTCGATCAGGCCAAGGACTCGCTCGCGAAGTCGGCCGCGGCCTCGCAGGACGGCGTGAAGATCCTGCGTGATGCGGTGGCGGCAAAGCGCAAGGCAGTTGCTTCCGCAGCGCCGGCAGCGCCAGCGGCACCGCCGGCACCGGCGAAGTAAGAAGACTGAAGCATCAAGGGGCGGAGGCGACTCCGCCCCTTTTCTTTGCTGGCTTTCAAGGCGTCAAGGGCCCCTTGTCATCGCCGCCGATAATCCGTGTCGTGAATTCCGCCTCGATGTTGTTCTGGGTCGTTGTGCTGGTGCTGACCGGTGCAGCGCTTGCATTTGTCCTGCCAGGACTTCTGCGTGGCGGCAGTCCTCGGCGACGTGCTGCGATCTGGATCGTTGGGGCAATCCTGCCGCTGGCGGCAGGGGCGCTGTATCTGGCCTTCGGCACACCGCAGGCTGTTGACGCCACCTCCGAACTCGGGCCGGACCTTGCACCGACGACCTCAGCGGACTATGTCACCCGCCTGGAGTCACACCTGAAGCGCCAGCCGCGCGATGCGCGGGGCTGGGTGCTGCTCGGCCGCGCGCAGGCCGAGGCCGAGCGCTTCGAAGCGGCCACCCGTGCGTTCGAGCAGGCGATTGCCGTTTCGCCCGACAAGGTGGCGAAGGACCCGTCGGTACTGTGCGAGTACGCCGACGTCTCGCGATGCAGCAGGGCCGCAGTCTCAGCGGGCGACCCGCCGCGGCGGTGAACGCGCTCGAGTTGAACCGAAGCACCGGATGGCGCTCGAGATGGCAGGCAGCGCCGCCTATGAAGAGGGTCGGTATGCGAGCAGCGCAGTACTGGGGTGAGCTGTTCGCGCCTGCTGCCGCAGGGCTCGCCGCGGCGACAGGAACTGAGCCTGGACGATCCAGCGCGCCGAGCAGCGAGCCTCGTCGCCGCTCGGCCCGTTAGCGCGGACGACGGAACTCGCTCCTTCCCCGGGCGTTGCACAGCAGCAACGCCATCGTCAATACCGTACCGAGTATGGATGACGATTGCCCGCGCTCAACGCCCTCGGTATGCCAGGGCGTGCAATGTCGCCATGCATGGGCGTCGTCCTGGCTGCCCCGGATTCGTACTTCAACGGAGAGTTCGATGAAAGACAGGTTTGCGATTCGGCCCATCGCCGCGGCAATCTGTGCAGCCGCGCTGATGCCGCTGACGGCAGCGGCGACAGACGGTTACTTCGCTCATGGTTACGGGATGCGCGCCAAGGGCATGGGCGGCGCGAGCTACGCGCTCGGACTCGATGCCTTCGGCGGTGCGAACAATCCGGCCGGAATGGCGTTTGCCGGCACGCGGGTTGACTTCGGGATTGACTGGTTCAGCCCGCAGCGCAGCGCAGAGCGCAGCGGTGCGGCTCCTGGCCTGAATGGGTCGGCCGACAGCGACAGCACGAATTTCTTCATTCCGGAGTTCGGCTACAACCACATGCTGAAGCCCGACCTCGCGCTCGGCGTGACCGTGTACGGCAACGGCGGCATGAATACCGACTATCCGGGGAACCAGCTCAACTGCGGCATGGGTCCTAACACCGCGAACCTGCTCTGCGGCGCGGGCAAGCTCGGTGTGGACCTGATGCAGTTGATGGTCGCGCCGACGCTGGCATGGCAGTTCGCACCCAAGCAGTCATTGGGCATCGCGCCGATATTTGCATACCAGCGCTTCAGCGTCGAAGGGTTGCAGGCCTTTGACAACGCGCCCGGCTTCCCGCCGTTCACCTCGGCGCCAGGCTCCGTGACGAACAATGGCTACGACACGTCGACCGGATGGGGCGTGCGCATCGGCTATCAGGGCGAATTCGATGGCTTCCGTCTGGGTGCCGTGTATTCGTCGAAGATGTCGATGGGCAACTTCGACAAGTACAAGGGGCTGTTCGCCGAGCAGGGCGGGTTCGACATACCGGCGAGCTACGGCCTGGGGGCCGCCTACACGGGGCTGCCGAACTGGACCTTCGCGTTCGACTGGGTCTACATCGACTACAGCGGCGTTGCCTCGATCCACAATCCGGCCATGACCGGCGCGCCACTCGGTGCCAACAACGGCCCCGGATTCGGATGGGAATCGGTGAACGTGTTCAAGGTCGGCATCGAGTATCAACTCGATGCGGCATGGACCCTGCGCGCGGGCTACAACTACACCGATGACCCGATCAATTCGGCCAACGTGACCTTCAACATCATCGCGCCCGGAGTTATCCAGAATCACATCACGCTGGGATTCAGCTACAACATGCCGGACAAGTCGAGCATCACCGTTGCCTACATGCACGGTTTCGACAATTCCGTCACCGGATCGTCGCTGTTCAACGCCGTATTGGGACCGGGAGCCGGGGGCTCAGAGACGATTTCGATGTACCAGAACAGCCTCGGGATCGCGTGGGGCAAGCAGTTCTAGTTCAAGCAACCCAGGCAGCAGAAATGACAGCGGCCACCTGGTAACAGGTGGCCGCTTTGTTTCGCTTGCTTCTCTCTAGCCTGCAGCTCTGCGCGCGGGCCAGCAGCGGAAGCTCAGAGGCCGCTGGGCTTCAGATAGCTGAAGCGCCACTGCAGCCAATCCATGCCGCGCGCCGCTGCGAACAGGAACAGCGACGAACGCCAGCGTCCACCATCCCATGCCGATGCCGGTCAGTGCGGGCAGCGTCAGCTCTCCCTGGCTCGTGGCCTTGATCCAGCCTTCCAGTCCGGGCGTGAACTCGGCGTAGGCAAACACGCCGGCGAGCATGCCGAGCGCGAACGCAGCGCCGTCTTTCTTGCCGGTCGCCATGGCGGCAATCGATGTCCCGGGGCAGTAGCCGCCGATGATGAAACCCGCGCCGAACACCAGCCCGCCGATCAGCTGGGCGGCGTATGAGGTCGGTTCGAGATACAGGCCGCCAAGATCGAGCAGCCCGACCGCGGACAGGACGAACAGACCCACCATGGCGGTCACGATGGCCGTGAACATGACTTTCACGACCGACATGTCGAACAGGTAGAACACGGCGGTGAGCCGGCGCGCGCTGCCGAATCCGGCGCGCTCAAGACAGAAACCGAAGCCGAGGCCGAGCACGACCGCCAGCGCAAGGTCGAGTCCGACACTGAATTCCATGTGAGAGACGAGGGGGAACATCAGATCCACTCCTTGCGCACGAAGTAGGCGAGGGCGTACGCGGAGGCGAACACCGCCAACATGAAGACGAGGCTGCCGACATTGAGCATGGAACCTCCGGTCAGAGCCTGGCCGCTGGTACAACCCTTCGCGATCTTGGCGCCAAACGCGGCGAGGAATCCTCCGGCCACGGCCAGCATCAGGCGCTGCGAGTCCGATACGCGCGGTCCGCGCTCGATCACGAGCCGGACCCGGCCGCCCTGCCTGCCGGAGAGATAGGCGCCGATGAATGCGCCGATCAGCAGGAAGAGGGTCCACGACAGCAATGGGGCGCCATCGTTCAGGTAGCGCGAGTGCACCGGATTGGCGGCCGCGTGATTGGCAGAGAACAGGTCGGCCAGCCAGGCGGCCACGGATGAAAACGCTCCGGTCGCGCCGAGGCCCCGGCCGGTGACAAGGTAGGTCGCAAGCAGTACCAGTCCGAGTAGGAATCCGACGAAGTACGGGTTCCAGTAGGGTCTGGCGCCGACTCGCTCGGCGTCGAGCGGTCGTCCATGAGAGATCGATTGAACGAGGGTGTCTGCCATCGTTGGGCTCCTGCAATGATTGATTCCGTGTACGACTCGGTTCGAGGGATCGTCGTTGCACGGGCGTGCATGTGTCGCATCGCCGCTGCCGACAAAACTACTCGCGCGCGTTGCCGACGTGCTTGCCGCGGGTCAATTATTGCAGATATACCCACTGGGGTATAGACATGTCTTTGGACGGCCCGCCCCGAGCCATGCGGAGGTTGAACGGTGCAGCAAAAAAGGGCGGGTCCGATGGACCCGCCCGAAGTGCGCCGCTTAGGAGGAGGGGACGCGGCGTACGACTTACTTGGCGGTTACCTTGAAGTTGCCCGCCTTGTCGATCTCGATGTCCGCGTTCAGGAAGCCGGACTTGTAGCCGGCGTCCTTCAGCTTGTAGTGCGCCATTTCCGCACGGATCCCGGTACTGCAGTGGGCGATGATGCGCTTGTCCTTCGGCAGTTCGCCGATGCGCGCAGCGAGTTCTTCGTCGGGAATCAGCATGGCGCCCTTGATCATTCCGGCGTTGGCTTCGTCCTGGTTGCGTACGTCGAGGATCAGCACGTCGACCGGCGTGTTGCGCGCCAGCTTCGTGAACTCGTCAACGCCGATCGAGCCGGGCCGCGGTTGCGGCGCGTACGCCACCTGCGTCAGTGCCGGAACGCCGGATTCGATCGTGTAGCCCGCCGCCTGCCAGCCCAGCAGTCCGCCTTCGACGACCTGTACGTTGGTCTGCCCGGCCTTGATCAGTTCGCGTGCAACCGCTTTCGACTCGGGTCCACCGCGTCCGTCGTAGACGATGATGGGTGCCTGCAGCTTGACGGCTGGGAACGACTTGAGCTGGCCCTTTACCGTGGCGGCCGGCATGCCGACCGCGCCCTTGATGTGCCCGCCCTTGGCTTCATCTGCCGCGCGTACATCGAGGATCACTGCCGGGATGCCCTTGTCGACATACGCCGTTTTCACGAATTCGGGACGCGTCGCGAGGTAGTCCCGGGTCTGCCATTCCGGCACACCCTCGTGATAGACCTTCGTGTTCGTGTATCCGAGCGCGATGGCCTTGCGCTGCGACAGCGGGCTCATCTGGCACGTCACGCCCTGGCAGAAGAACACCAACTGCGTGTTCTTGTCGGCCGGCAGGCGACTGACGATCTTGTCCCAGGTCGGATAGGGAAGATTGACGGAACCCGGAATCGTTCCCTGCTGGAAACGTGGCAGCGGGCGTGAATCGATCAGCATGAAGCTGCCGGTGCCCTGGTCGACGAGTTTCCTCACGTACGCATAGTCGACGAGGTCCTGCTTCGCCACCTTGACCGGTCCCTTGAAGCGGATCTCGGTCGCCCACTTCTGTCCGTCCTTTTCGACATAGGCGATGCGGGCCTCATGGCCCTTGCGTACCTCGCGCAGGTGATCGACCTTCTTTTCCTCACCCGCGTCGACGACCTTCAGTGCCTTCGGATCGAAGCGGACGATTTCCTTGTTCGCGTCGATCCCCAGCTGGATCGCCTGCGACTTGAATGCAACGTTTTCGAAGTATCCGGCCACCTGACCCGGCGCCGGCTTGTGACAGTTGCCGCAGACGGCGGGCTGGGTCGGCTTGGGTGCCGGCGCCTGCGCGAGCGCGCCGGCGGAGGCGAGTGCGATGGCGCCGAGAACTAACGAGTGGACCTTCATGCTTTTCTCCTCCCTCGTGGCTGAGGGACGTTGCGGCGCGAGGCCCGGACAGCGGTGTTCGGCCTCGCATCAGTCATAGGGCTGCAATCACTTCGGGGGCATTGCGACGGGATAGCCGGCCTTCTTCCAGTCCTCGAACAGCATCACCACGGCAGTGACGTCCTTGAAGCCGAGGTCCTGCATCGTCTTGGCTGCCAGGGTGCAGCGCCCGCCGGTCTTGCAATAGAGATAGACCTTCTTGTTCATGTCCAGCTTGTCGGGGAAACCGACGTGCTCCCAGATCGTGAATTCGAGCAGCCCGCGTGGCACGTTGACAGCGCGCGGAACGTATCCCGCCGCGAACTCCTCCGGTTCACGCACGTCGACGATGACCTGTGGGCGTCTTCGCGTCGAACGCGTTCTTGAAGCCCGCCAGGTCAACGGTCTTGACCTGCTTGCGCGTGTTGGCGACGAGTTCCTTGACGCTGGCGGGATAGTTCTGAGCGGCCACCAAGGTCGGAAACGCAACGGCCACGCCGAGCAGTGCGGCGGCAACGAATGAGACTTTTCTGTTTGTCATGGGTGTTTCTCCCTTTGCGTTGGATTGGATGGAGGTTCTGATTCGCATGGAAAGTTGAGGGCGCTAAGGCATCGCGGCCTGCACGACCTGGCTTGCCTGCCCGGCGTTGACCAGCACCCAGCGCAGCGCGAAGCCGCCGGCGAGCACCAGCACGGCCGGCACGACCGTGTGCGGAATGCGGTGCGAAAGTTCGAGGGCCTGGAGCACGATCGGCACCATGATCCCGAGGGCGATCACGCCGAGCCAGAAGATCAGCCCGTAGCGGCCACTGAAGAGCAGCCCGGCTGCCTCGATATGCGACAGCGTCGACGTCGTCAGCGACAGCAGCATCAGTGCGATCAGCACCAGTTCAATCGCCAGGAAGGCGACGTCGGCGCGAATGACGGCGTCGATCGTTCGCTTCTCGGGGAGCTGGGGGCCGAGCGGCTGTGTCATTGCCGCGAAGGCGCCGCCGATCAGTCCGCGGGGTGCGGGCCGGCCCGGGAAGACGACCGTAGCCAGGTGCACCGCCGCCGCCGCCGCCGACAGTCCGGAGAAGAGGAACAGCAGCGGCAGGATTGCGGTGTTCCACAACGGCCGCGCGACCATCGTGTTGAGCAGGATGCCGGTATAGATGCCGACGGCGATGCCGAAGGCAATGTTGGCCATCCCCAGCCAGCGCATGCGTGCGGGATGCTTGACGAAGAAGTCGGAAGCCTTCTGCAGCAGCGGCACGCGCTCGCCGAGCCAAGGCCAGGATTCCGGCAGCCGTATCAGCGCCGACACCAGCAGGATGCCGTAGACGATCAGCAGCACCCATGAGCCCCAGGACATCGGCGACAGCACCTGGAACGTGATGTAGATGGCCCACACGTAGAGCGGATGCGCCAGGTCGAGCAGCAGTGCCAGCATGCCGACGTTAAGCAGCATGAAGCCGAGCAGCGGCGTCTGGACCGAGAAGAAGGTCTTCGTGTCCTCGCCCCTGGCGGTGCGCAGCATCGCGACGCCGGCCAGCACCATCATGCCGGCGACCATGCCGCCGAAGAACAGATACAGCGGGATCTCCCAGCCCCAGACGTGCAGCGCAGGATCGATGCCCGGGTTATGGCGGGTCGTCGTCAGTTCGAACATAGCGCGCTCCTTACGTCAGGTAGAAGACCCGCGGCCGGGTGCCGGCTTCGGGCAGCAGCGTGTGCCACTTGCGCGTACGCAGCAGGGTGGCGACGCTGCTCTTCGGATCGTCGAGATCGCCGAAGTGCATGCAGTGGGTCGGGCACACCGAGACGCACGCCGGGTCCTTGCCGTCCTTGATGCGGTGGTCGCAGAACGTGCACTTGTCGACATAGCCCTTCGGGTGGACGTAGCGCGCGCCGTACGGGCACGACGCGATGCAGGCCTTGCAGCCGATGCAGCGGTTGGCCGTCACCTTGACGATGCCGAGTTCGGAGACGTGGCTCGCGCCGGTCGGGCAGCAGGTCACGCACGGCGGGTTCTCGCAGTGGTTGCAGCGCTCGCTGCGGATCTCCATCGACAGGTTCGGGAATTCGCCCCGCACCTCGGTCGTGATCCAGTCGCGGCTGAAGCCGATCGGCACGTCGTTTTCGGTTTCACAGGCCACCACGCAATCCATGCAGCCGACGCACTTGCGGGTGTCGATCACCATTCCGTAGCGCGCCATCTCAGGCCTCCTTCACGAAGGTGACGAAGTTCGCGTGAATGCTGGTGCCGCCCATCAATGGATCCGTGGCGTACTTGGTGTTGATCTGGGCAGCGCTTGCTCCGCGCTGGTAGGCGCTGCTGGCCATCGAGTTGCGCTGGCCGAAGCCGTAGACCATGTAGACCGTGTCGGGGCGAATGCGCTGCGTGGCCTTGACCCTGATTCGATTGGTCTCGACGCCGTCCTGGTTCTTCAGCTTCACGTACTGGCCAGACTTCAGTCCCAACTGCGTGGCCGTCGCGGCGTTGACCCAGATCTCGTTCTCGCGCATCAGGCCGGTGAGCAACGGGTTCGACTGCGTGCGGCTGAACGTGTGGACCGGAGCGCGGCCCGTGATCAGACGGAAGTAACCCGCGGGCGCTTCGGCATGCTTCGTGTACTTCGGTACCGGGTCGAAGCCTTTCTTCGCCAGCTGATCGGACCAGAACTCGACCTTGCCTGAGGGTGTGTCGAACTTGAGCTCGAGACCTTCCTCGACGGTGTTCGGCTCCTTGCCGCCCATGATCACGCCCTCGGCCTCGAGTTTCGCGAAACTGAATCCGCCTTTCTCGACGCGAGCGGCGAGGTACTCCCGCATGTCCTTGAAGGGCATGCACTCCGGAATACCGAGGCGGCCGGCCAGTTCCTTCGCGATCCACCAGCCGGGCTTCTGTTCAGCCGGGGCCTCGACCACCGGCTGCCGCAACGACATCCAGCCGCGGCGCCCCCAGCCGATCTGCAACTCGTCGTAGCGCTCGAGAAACACGTTCTCGGGCAGCACGACATCGGCATAACCGGCGATTTCGCTCGGCATCGTGTCGATGACGACGAGCAGGTCGAGCGCCTGGATCGCCTTCAGCGTTTCGGCTTCGTTCGGCAACGCGTTCATGATGTTCGTCGAGTAGACGATCCAACCCTTGATCGGATACGGCTTGCCGCTGATGGTTGCGTCGCGGATGCCAGTGGTGACCGCTTCGTCGGCAAACGGATAGCGCTCACCGTCCGGGTTGTCGGCCATCGGCTTGTCCGACTTCGGGTACTTGGGCAGCGGGTACGAAGGCACCGAGAGGCCCGCCTGAACGAACAGACCACCCTTGCGACCCCAGTTCCCCAGCAAAGCGTTCAGCAGCGCGTTGGCGCGGCTGCGCTGCGTGTCGTCGCCGTACCAGTTGACCCGGCGTCCCGGGTGGACCAGCGCCGCCGGCCGGTGCGCGGAAAACTCGCGGGCGGTCACGCGGATCAACTGCGCGTCGATACCGGTCTCGACGGCCGCCCACTCGGGCGTGTACTTCGCGATTTCCGCGGCAAACTTGTCGAAGCCGTGTCCGTACCTGGCGACGAACGCCGTGTCGTAGCGGCCTTCAGTGACAAGCACGTTCATCCAGGCGAGCAGCAGCGCCAGGTCCGTGCCAGGCTTGATCGGCAGCCAGTACTTCGCCTTGCTCGCCGCCACCGAGTAGCGCGGATCCACCACGATGATCGGGATGCGGCGCTCGACTGCCTTGGCAAACTCCTGCACCTGCGTGTTGTGCATGTTCTCGCCGAGGTGCGAGCCCAACAGCACCAGGCAGTTGGTGTTCTCGATGTCGGTGGGTTCGGGCGACCCCAGGCCGGTTCCGTAGGTGAGGAGGTAGCCGATATCGCGCGGACCGCGGCACTGCGCGAAGGAGGGCGCGCCGATGTTGATGGCGCCGAAGCTCTTCGCCAGATGCACGATGAAGCGTGCCCCGATGCCATGGTTGAACACCGCGAGCGACTCGGCGCCGTGCTCGGCCTTGATCTTCTGCATCTTCTGGGCGACGACGTCGAGCGCCTCGCCCCAGGTGACCGACTTCCACTGTTCCTTGCCGCGCTCACCGACGCGGATCAGCGGGGTTCGCAGTCGATCCGGATCATTCACGGCGCCGACCGCCCCGGTGCCGCGCGGGCAGAGTCGGCCACGGCTTTGCGGGTCCAGCGGATTGCCCTCGAACTTCCAGAGCTTGCCGTCGCGCACGTATGCAATGCCGCCGCAGCGCCAGAAGCACATTTCGCAGAACGTCGGGACTGTCTTCACTTCGCCCGGTGCCGCAGGGCGCGCGGCGGCGATCGCGGAGTGCGGGATCGGATCGAGCTCGGCAGCGGCACCGGCCAGCACGGTGGCAGACGAGATCTGCAGGAAGCGGCGGCGGGAAACGGCGAGGCTCATGCTTGCGTCCCATACCCGGTAGGGTATTTATCAAGGCGAATTCTGATCGCCTGAGGTGCCGCATCCTTGACCCGGGTCAAGGGGGCTTGGGCGCCAGTTCGAGCGCTGGCTCCATGTTTCGCGCAGGTCGTGGATTCGTTGCCGTGGACCAGGCAGGCCTGCGCTGTACCTGGAAGAGTTCTCAGTGCTTCGTAAGCTCGACCCGAAACTGCTTTGGAGGTATCAGTCGGGGCCGCGCAGAGGCATGCTGAAGGTATCCACCGCGTTGCCGGTTGGCGGCGCTGCAGGCGGAACGGTTGGCGCGCTTGCCGTGACCCCGGCTGCCGCGCCCGCAAGGTCAAGTAGGATCCCACTTTTCCCGCATCTTCCTCACCCCCAACAACAGGAGCAAACCCATGCGTATCCAGATTCTTCTTGCGGCCGTCGTATCAGCCTTGACACTGACTCAGCCGGTCAGCGCTCAGACGGGTGCCGTCACGTCCAGTTCGCCCGGCAAGGTCGGAGTCGCTCAGACGGTCGACGTCAGCGCAACGATCACGGCGATCGAGAAGTCCAGCCGCACGATCACGCTGAAAGGTCCGAAGGGCGATGAGGTCAAGGTCGAGGCCGGACCTGAAGTCCAGGAACTTCGATCAGTTGAAAGTCGGCGACGTCGTCGACATGAGGTACCGCGAAACACTGGCAGTCGAACTGAAGAAGGGCGGCGGCATGAAGGTCGAGAAGACCGAGAAGGCCGGCGCCGTGGGCGCAAAGCCAGGTGAGACGCCAGCGGGAGTAGTGGGCCGGCAGGTCACCGTGGTCGGCGATGTCATGAGAGTGGATGCGGCGACGCAGACTGTTACGGTGAAAGGTCCGCAACGGACGGTCGACCTCAAGGTGCGTGACCCCGAACAGTTCAAGCTGATTGCCGTCGGTGACCAGATCCAGGCCACTTACACCGAGGCACTCGCTCTGGCAGTGACGCCGGCCAAGCCGAAGAAGTAGGCCGAAGCCACAGTAGGAAAAACCGAGTTGGTCCGCCCTTCGGGCCGACTCCAGCCGGGCTTCGTGCGACGCAAGGGAATCAATCCGTGGTCTCGGAATCGGCCTTGAGGAGAGAGAGATGGTGCAGTGGTTCCTGAATGGCCGTTCGTCGACGAACCGTGCCAGAGCGTTCCTGCTTGTCGGGATCGCCTCTTCGCTGATGGCCTGCGGCGGCGAAAAGGACGGCAACAAAGCAAAGCAGGCGGCCGCTCCGCCACCGCCGGCGGTCGTCGTCACTGAAGTCGTCCAGAAGACAGTGCCGATTTACAGCGAATTCGTGGCCCAGACCGACGCGCGGGAAACGGTGGAAATCCGCGCCCGCGTGCAGGCTTTCCTCGAGGCTCAGCACTTCACCGAGGGCACGATCGTCAGGAAAGACCAGCTGCTGTTCACGCTCGACAAACGCGAGTTCCAGGCAAAGCTGGCACAAGCCAAGGCCGAGGTCGATGTCGCAATGGCGCGACTCGGCAAAGCTGAAACCGACGAGCGGCGCCTGAAGCCACTGGCCGAGCGGCGGGCAGTGCCGCAGCAGGATTACGACAATGCGGCCGCAAACCTCCTTTCCGCCCAGGCGTCCGTCTCGGCCGCCAAGGCGGCACTGGTCGAAGCGGAACTCAACCTGAGCTACACCACGATCAAGTCCCCGATCACAGGCCTGATCGGCAAGCGCCTGGTGGCTCCGGGCAATCTTGTCGGCAAGGGCGAGGCCACGCTGCTCGACACCGTATCGAGCATCGACCCGATCCGCGTCAACGCGACCATCAGCGAGGCGGAGTACCTGCGCTTCTTCGCCCAGGCCAAGGAGCAGGGCAAGAGCGCCGTGCCGCTCGAGTTGATACTCGCCGACGGAAGCGTTTTTCCACGCAAGGGCAAGGTCGTCATCATCGACCGGGCGGTGGACCAGAAGACCGGCACCCTGAACTTCGCCGCCGAGTTCCCGAACCCCGAGGGGCAGCTGCGCCAGGACAGTTCGGTCGCGTGCGCGCGGTGGTCGAGATGGCCAAGGACGCGATCGTGGTTCCGAAGCGGGCGGTCCAGGAGATCCAGGGCATGCAGACCGTGCTAGTGGTCGGCGCCGACAACATGGTCGCGCTGCGCACGATCCAGCCTGGCGAGAACGGTCGGCGATCTGCTCATCGTTCGCGATGGACTCAAGCCTGGGGAACGGGTGATCGTGGACGGCGTACAGAAGGCCCGACCCGGCTCGAAAGTCAATCCGACAGCCGCAGCCGACAGCGTCCCGACGGCGGCGAAATCTGACCCGCAGAGCAAGGGCACGTACCCCGTGCCGCAGCCCGCCGCCAAGGCGGCGGGAAAGTAGTCCATGGCCAACTTCTTCATCCGCCGGCCGATCGTCGCGATTGTCATCGCGATCCTGACCGTCATGCTCGGTCTGGTCACCGTTCGCGGGCTGTCGATCGAGCAATATCCGTTTCTGGCCCCGCCCAACATCCGCGTGACCGCGACTTATCCGGGCGCCTCGGCCGAGGCGGTGGAGCAGTCGGTGGCGGACCCCCATCGAGCAGGAGGTCAACGGCGTCGACCGGCTGATCTACATGAAGTCGTCCAACACCAGCGACGGCCGCATGCTGCTCGACGTCAACTTCGAGGTCGGCACGGACCAGGACATTGCCAACGTCCTCACGCAGAACCGCGTCTCGGCCCGCAGGCACGGTTGCCGGTCGAAGTCACGCAGCGGAGGGGGTTACCGTCAAGAAGCAGAGTCCCAGCATCCTGATGCTGATCTCGATCTACTCGCCGAC
>CAVRUR010000016.1:0-172642 GCA_963724365.1 uncultured beta proteobacterium
AGTTTCCTGCCAGTGCTCGAGCGCGTCCTTTTCGGTACGCCGGTAGCGCACGAGCCGCGCCATCAGGTCGTCGAAGTCGACCTGGTGGCCATCGAAGTCCGGACCGTCGACGCAGGCGAACTTGACCTGCTCACCGACCTTGACGCGGCAACCGCCGCACATGCCGGTACCGTCGACCATGACGGGATTCAGGCTCACCATCGTCTTGATGCCGTGGCTGCGGGTGGCTTCGGAACAGCCCTTCATCATGATCGGCGGCCCGATCGCAACGACCTCGTCGATGTCCGGATGCCTGGCGATCGATTGCTTGATGCCCTCGGTGACGAGCCCCTTGATCCCGGCCGAGCCGTCGTCAGTGCAGACGATCAGTTCGTCGCAGACCTTGGCGAACTTGTCCTGCCAGAAAATCAGGTCCTTGTTGCGGAAGCCGACCACGCCAATGACGTAGGCGCCGCTTTCCTTGTAGGCGCGGGCCTGCGGATAGACGGGCGCGACACCGAGTCCGCCGCCGACGCAGATGACTTTCTTCGCGCTTCCGATGTGGCTCGGGATGCCCATCGGACCGACCAGCGCAAAGAGCGTCGTGCCGACCGTGCAGTTGACCTGCATCTCCTTCGTGGTCTTGCCGACTGCCTGGATCACCAGCGTAATCGTGCCGCGCTCGCGGTCGAAGTCGGCGATCGTCAGCGGAATGCGCTCGCCGTGCTCATGCTCCATCACGATGACGAACTGGCCGGGCTTGGCGGCCTTCGCCATCATCGGGTGCGCCACCTCCAGCATGTAGGTGACGTCCGAGTAGTCCTCTCGCGCAACGATCCGGAACCCGGACCCCTGCTGGCCCTGCGCCATCGTGGTCTCCCCGCGCGCTGCCGGTGATCCCGTGCACTCGTCTGCGCGGAGCGTCGGCGGGAAGCGAGGCAATCGGCCTCACGTAGGACGGAGCATTCGCCTCGAACGCCGGACGGGGATTGATCTGGGGCAACGGACATCAACTCCGCGGCATACAGCGCTGCGTGTATGACACGAATTCGGCACCAGAGCGCGTCGCTCGGGTACCTGAACGCCGAGTTGAAACGACGGCGCTCTTGGCTACTGCCCTCGGGCGGCGAAAGGCTACGCTGCGCTGGGCAGCCGATCGAACTGCAGCAGCGCCGAGCCGACCGAAAAGCTCGCGCCGAATCCCACCATCAGCACGGTTTGCCCGGGCTGCGCCCGCCCGTCACGGACCAGCTGGTCCAGCAGCAGCGGAATGCTCGCGCTCGACGTGTTACCGGTTTCGGCGAACGACGCGCACAGTCGGTCAGGTTCGATGCCGGTCTTTACGCAGGCCGGGATCAGGATGCGCGTCAGGTTGGCCTGGTGCGGAATCAGCCAGTCGATTTTCACACCGTCGCGCTGCACGCGCTGGATCTCGTCGACCAGAATGCGGGTTGCACCCAGCGCGACCGGAGGCCCGGCCATAAACCAGCGCGCGGACTTCGGCACTTCGAACGACAGGTGCGCGGCTTGCATCCCCGAGCCCTTGACCATGCCGATCGTTTCGGCGTCGATCATCGAACTGGCGCGCACCGAACACAGCCGGGCGATTCCCTGCACACCCTGTCCGAGCAACACGCCGGCGGCCGCGTCGCCGAACAGCGTGCTGGTGCCGAACGCAAGCGGATCGTATGCGATGCAGCGCGACGAGAACTCGATCGCCAGGCAGGCGACCCGACGGTAGCCGAGCGCCTTCATCGTGCTGCTGCCGACGGCCAGCGCGTACATGAAGCCGGTGCAGGCGTTGCTGCCGATGTCGAGCACAAACGGTGCGCCGAGATCGGCATGCTGCGTCCGAGCCGCCGCGACTATCTGCTGCGACAGGCCTGGGAAGCCATGCGTGCTCGATGACGAGACGATGATCGCGTCGAGCTCGGACCAGGCCTGGCCCTGCATCAGTCGCTCGAGCAGGTCAAGCCCGACCGCAACTGGCGAATCCTCCGACGCGAAGAAGCGGCGCGCTCGCAGGCCGGTCTTCTTCTCGATCAGCTCGGTGCGCTCCTGGATGCGCGCCACAATTTCCGCAGTGGCTTCATCGTCGATCTCGATGCCGTCGAGCAGCAACTGCCCCATGCTGCGGTTCGATACGACCGTCTCCGGAAGCGTGCTGGTCGTCGCAAGTATTGATACGAGGTTCTGCAATGGCTGCTCCGCCGGGTTGACGTCCACCGGTCACCGGAGACGACGACGCGAGCTTACCGCGGCGCGTAGTGCCGTCCCTGCGGTGTGGTTTGCGGAGCTAGGCTAGCTGAGCTCGGTGTTCAGCGCCGCAAGCGCTGCGGCTCCGGGGCAGAGATCCGCTTCGACCAGTCGATTGAGCGGTGTGGCCACGGTGTTCAGGTGGTCGTGCAGGTCATCGGCGGCGGGATCGACGAACAGCAACCCCGTAACGATCTCGCCGCGGTCCTGGTGGGCATGGATGTGACTGATGGCGGCGAGCCGGTCGCCGGGGTCGTAGCCGTCATGCAGCTTGCGCAGTCGCAGCTGGCTGCCGTCATGCTGTGTGATCTCGATCACTTCCCCGGGTTCATACGCGGCACTGATGGCCTCGCGGCGGGGCATGAAGTCGAGGCGATTGACCGCATCGTTGTGTGCGCGCACGTAGTCATAGCTCTTGGTGCTGCCGGCATGATTGTTGAATGCGACGCAGGGGCTCAGGACATCGATCAGTGCGGTGCCGCTGTGGTGCAGTGCGCCCTTGATCAGGGGCACGAGCTGATCCTTGTCGCCGGAGAAGCTGCGCGCGACGTAAGTGATGCCGAGCTGGATCGCGAGCGACACCAGGTCGATCGCGGCGTCGCGGTTGACGGCGCCACGCTTGGACTTCGAGCCGCGGTCGGCCGTGGCTGAAAACTGTCCCTTGGTCAAGCCGTACACGCCGTTGTTTTCGACGATGTAGGTCATGTTGACGCCGCGCCGGACCATGTGGGCGAACTGGCCGAGCCCGATGGAAGCCGAATCGCCGTCGCCGGATACGCCCAGGTAGATCAGGTCGCGGTTCGCCAGGTTGGCGCCGGTAAGCACCGACGGCATGCGGCCATGGACCGAGTTGAAACCGTGCGAGTTGCCGAGGAAGTAGTCCGGGGTCTTGGACGAACAGCCGATGCCCGAGAGTTTGGCGACCCGGTGTGGTTCGATCTCGAGTTCCCAGCACGCCTGGATGATCGCCGCGGAGATCGAATCGTGACCGCAGCCGGCGCACAGCGTCGAGATCTTGCCTTCGTAGTCGCGACGCGTATAGCCGAGGCGATTGATCGGCAGCGTGGGGTGACGCAGCTTGGGCTTGGCGAGATAGGTCATGTCGGGCTCATGCTGCCTTGCCGCTCTTCAAGGGGCGGACGTTGTGTGCCTTGATGCGATCGCCGATCTCCTGGGCGATGAACCGCGCGGTGATGGGCGTGCCATCGAAGTGAAGGATGGGCACGAGTCGGGCCGGGTCGATCTCGAGTTCGTTGACCAGCATGGATCGCATCTGCGCATCCCGGTTCTGCTCGACGATGAACACGGACTCGTAATCGTCGATGAAGCGCTCGACCGCGTCCGGAAAGGGGAACGCTCGCAGGCGCATACGCGCGACGTGCACGCCCTGCTGCTCGAGCAGTGCGAGCGCCTCGTCCATTGCTGGCGCCGTTGAACCGTAGTAGATGACGGCGGCCGCGGCCTTCTGTGCCGGCTTGCGCACGATCGGCTGCGGCACCAGCGCCTTCGCGCTGTCAAATTTCCGCAGCAGGCGCTCCATGTTGTAGACGTAGTCGGACCCTGCTTCCGAGTAGCGGGCATAGGCGTCGCGTGTGCTGCCGCGGGTGAAGTAGGCGCCCCGCGTCGGATGGACACCGGGAAGCGTGCGGTACGGGATGCCGTCGCCGTCAACGTCGAGGTAACGGCCGAAATCCCGGCCGGAGTCGAGTTCCTCGGGTGTCATGACTTTGCCGCGGTCGTAACGTCGGGTGTCGTCCCACTTGAACGGCGCGCACAGCCGATGGTTCATGCCGATATCGAGATCGGTCATCAGGAAGATCGGCGTCTGCAGGCGCTCGGCCAGGTCCAGCGACGCAGCGGCGAACTCGAAACACTCGTATGGATCTTCCGGGAACAGCAGCACGTGCTTGGTGTCGCCGTGCGAGGCATAGGCACAAAGGAGCAGGTCGGACTGCTGCGTGCGCGTCGGCATGCCGGTCGAGGGACCGCCGCGCTGCACATCGATGATGACTGCCGGAACTTCCGCGAAGTACGCCAGCCCGATGAACTCGGTCATCAGCGAGATGCCGGGGCCGGACGTCGCCGTGAATGCGCGGGCCCCGTTCCACGAGGCGCCGATCACCATGCCGATCGACGCGAGTTCATCCTCGGCCTGCACGATCGCAAACTTGTTGTGGCCGGTCTGGCGGTCGACCCGGTACCGGCTGCAGTACTTCTGAAAGGCTTCGGCCAGCGAGGACGACGGCGTGATCGGATACCACGCGCAGACCGTCGCGCCGCCGTAAACGCAACCGAGGGCCGCGGCCGCATTGCCCTCGACGAAGATGCGGTCACCCACCTTGTCACTGGCCTCGATGCGCAATCCAACCACGTCCTCCAGATGCTCGCGTCCGTAGTGCAGGCCGGTCATGAACGCGTCGAGGTTGGGCTTGATCAGCTTGTCCTTGCCCTTGTACTGCTCGCCGAGCAATTGCGCGATGACCTCCGGGTCGATGCCGAGCATGGCGGCCAGCGCACCGACGTACATGATGTTCTTCAGCAGTTGCCGTTCCTTGGGATCGGAAAACTTCGCGGCTGCGATCTGCGTCAGCGGAATGCCGATGACATGAATGTCGTCACGGAACCGGTCGTCCGGCATCGGGCGCGTCGAGTCGTACAGCAGGTAGCCGCCGGGCTCGATTTCCTGCAGATCCTTGTCCCAGGTCTGCGGATTCATCGCGATCATCAGATCGACGCCGCCGCGCCGTCCGAGATGTCCATGCTCGGTGACGCGCACCTCGTACCAGGTCGGCAGTCCCTGGATGTTCGACGGGAAGATGTTGCGCGGGGACACCGGTATGCCCATGCGCAGGATGCTGCGCGCGAACATTTCGTTGGCCGAGGCCGAGCCGGAGCCATTGACGTTGGCGAACTTGACGACAAAGTCGTTGACCGCCGTGATGCGAGGCGGCCGGGACGCTGCTGCGCCGGACGCCCTGCGGGGCTTGGTCGGCGCGTCCATCAGGCTGCTTCCCTGTGCGGCGTGCGGCAGCCACGACCGGCCGGCGTCGGTTCGAGCAGGAACTTCTGCATGTCCCAGGCGCCGGTCGGGCAACGCTCGGCGCATAGCCCGCAGTGCAGGCAGACGTCTTCGTCCTTGACCATCACGCGGCCGGTCTTGAGTTCGGTCGAGACGTAGAGCGGCTGTTCCGGATTCAGCGCGGGTCGGCGCAGCCGGGTCCGCAGCTCGGTCTCATCGCCGTTGGCCGTGAACGTGATGCAGTCGGTCGGGCAGATGTCGACACAGGCATCGCATTCGATGCACTGGGACGCGGCGAATACGGTCTGGACATCGCAGTTCAGGCAGCGCTGCGCCTCCTTCCACGCGGTCTTTACGTCGAATCCGAGTTCGACTTCCACCTTGATGCTGCGCAGCGCCTGGTTGACGTCACGCCAGGGAACCTTGAAGCGTGCATCGGGCGCGACCTCGTTGTCGTAGCTCCACTCGTGGATGCCCATTTTCTGCGACAGCAGCGTCACGCCCGGCCCCGGGCGCTCGCGGACATCCTCGCCGTGCAGGAACTTGTCGATCGAGATCGCCGCATCGTGGCCCTGCGCGACGGCCCAGATGATGTTCTTCGGGCCGAGCGCCGCGTCGCCTCCGAAGAACACGTCGCGGCGGGACGACTGCAGTGTCACGCGGTCGAGTACCGGCATGCCGGACTTGTCGAAGTCGATGCCGGCATCGCGTTCGATCCACGGGAAGGAGTTTTCCTGCCCGACAGCCACCAGCACTTCGTCGCAGTCGAACTGCGCGTCGGGTTCGCCGGTCGGCACGAGCGTGCGTCGGCCCTTGTCGTCGTACACCGCCTTGACCTTCTCGAAGGTCATGCCGGTCAGCCGGCCGTTGTCGTGCAGGAATGCCCTGGGCACCAGGAAGTTGAGGATGGGGATGCCCTCGTGCTGCGCGTCCTCCTTCTCCCACGGCGACGCCTTCATCTCGTCGAATCCGGAGCGGACGATCACCTTGACATCCTCGCCGCCCAGACGCTTCGCGGTCCGGCAACAGTCCATCGCCGTGTTGCCGCCGCCGAGCACGATGACGCGCTTGCCGACCGTGGTGACGTGTCCGAAGGACACGGACGAGAGCCAGTCGATGCCGACATGGATCTTCTGCGCTGCCTCCGTGCGTCCGGGCACCTCGAGGTCGCGACCGCGCGGTGCGCCCGACCCGACGAACACGGCGTCGTACTTCTCCGCGAGGAGCCGCTTCATCGAATCGATGCGTACACCGCCGCGGAACTCGACGCCGAGGCCGAGCACGTAACCGGTTTCCTCGTCGATGACTTCCTCAGGTAACCGGAAGCGGGGAATCTGGGTACGGATCATTCCGCCGGCCTTGGGGTCCTGGTCGAACACAATGACCTCGTAACCAAGAGGGGCAAGGTCGCGCGCAACCGTCAGCGAGGCCGGGCCGGCGCCGATGCAGGCCACGCGCTTTCCATTCATCGGCACACGCCGCCGTGGCATGCGGGGCCGTATGTCTTCCTTGAAATCCGCCGCGACGCGCTTGAGGCGGCAGATCGCCACGGGCTCGGGTCGGGCGACCTGGTTTTCCTCGACGCGCCCGCGTCGGCAGGCTGGTTCGCAGGGCCGGTCGCAGGTCCGCCCCAGAATGCCCGGGAAGACATTCGACTTCCAGTTGACCATGTAGGCGTCGGCGAAACGCCCGGCGGCGATCAGGCGGATGTACTCGGGAACAGGGGTATGCGCGGGGCAGGCCCACTGGCAGTCCACGACCCGATGAAAGTGGTCGGGACGACGGATATCCGTCGCTTGCACGTGTCTCCTCCTCGACCGTCTTGGCGGCGAGTCATGATGTGGCGGCAGTGTATTCCGCTGCAGGCGGGCTGGGCACCTCGAGAAGACGATGCAGCGCATTGGACACAAACGTTCGAAACCCGGTCCCCCGGTGGTAGCATCCCGCGCTTGTCGCCAGGCCCTTTGCCTCAGGCCGACAGACTCGATGGTCGCACCGGAATCCGGTGGGGCCGTCGCCGGGACCACGACGCCGCTGGGCGAAGCGACCGGGCATCTTCAACGAGAAACTCGTTCTGAAAGGTGATGGACCGATGATGCGACAGTTCCAGGTCAACTCGTACCTGTTCGGCGGCAATGCGCCGTACGTCGAGGAACTCTACGAGCGTTACCTCGACAACCCCGGTTCGGTGCCTGAAAAATGGCGCGCCTACTTCGATCAGATGCAACTTGTACCGGCGGCCGATGGCTCGCCGAGTTCGCGCGATGTCGCGCACGCGCCGATCGTCGAGTCCTTCGCCCAGCGCGCCAAGGCCGGAGCCTTCCAGCCGAAGGTGGCTCCGACCGACCTGTCGGTGGCGCGCAAGCAGGTCCATGTCCAGTCGATCATCGCGGCCTATCGCTTCCTCGGCAACCGCTGGGCCAATCTCGATCCGTTGCAACGGCAGGAACGGCCGTCGATTCCGGAACTCGAACCCGCGTTCTATGACCTGACCGAAGCCGACATGGACACCGCCTTTTCGGCGTCCAACACGTACTTCGGGCAGGAACAGATGACGCTGCGCGAGATCATCACCGCTCTGCGCCAGACCTACTGCGGCAGCATCGGCGCCGAGTACATGTACATCTCCGATCCCGCGCAGAAGCGCTGGATCCAGCAGCGGCTCGAGTCGGTGCGCTCGACACCGACGTTCGGCGCCGAAGACAAGCTGCACATCCTCGAGCGGCTGACTGCCGCCGAAGGCCTCGAGCGTTTCCTGCACACGAAGTACGTCGGTCAGAAGCGTTTCTCGCTGGAAGGCGGCGAGACCTTCATTGCCTCGATGGACGAACTGATCCAGCGCGCCGGCTCGAAGGGCGTCGAGGAGATAGTCATCGGCATGGCGCACCGTGGCCGCCTCAACGTGCTGGTCAACACGCTCGGCAAGATGCCGAAGGAACTGTTCGCCGAATTCGAGGGCAAACCCGGCTCCGACCTGCCGGCGGGTGACGTCAAGTACCACATGGGGTTTTCGAGCGACATCCCGACCCCGGGCGGACCGGTGCACCTGTCACTCGCGTTCAATCCGTCGCACCTCGAGATCGTCAACCCGGTGGTCGAGGGTTCGGTGCGTGCCCGGCAGGAGCGTAGGGGCGACGAGTCGGGCGACGAGGTGCTGCCGGTGCTGGTGCACGGCGATGCCGCCTTTGCCGGCCAGGGTGTCGTCATGGAAACGCTGAACCTGGCGCAGACGCGCGGCTACGGAACCGGCGGAACGATCCACATCGTCATCAACAACCAGATCGGGTTCACGACATCCGATCCGCGCGATACGCGCTCGACGATCTACTGTTCCGACGTCGTCAAGATGATCGAGGCGCCGGTCTTCCATGTGAACGGCGACGACCCCGAGGCGGTGGTTTTCCTCACGCATCTGGCCATGGACTACCGTCAGGAATTCAATCTGGACGTCGTGCTCGACATCGTCTGCTTCCGCCGGCTCGGGCATAACGAGCAGGACACGCCGGCCGTCACGCAACCGCTGATGTACAAGAAGATCGGTGGCCACCCGGGTACTCGCAAGGTTTATGCGGACAAGCTGGTGACACAGGGCACGATCACCGCCGAGGTACCGGACCAAATGGTCAAGGCCTACCGGGCGGCGATGGAGGAGGGCCGCACCACGTCGGACCCGGTGCTGACCAACTACAAGAGCAAGTACGCGGTCGACTGGTCGGCGTTCCTGAATCGCAAGTGGACCGACCACGCGGACACGGCCGTGCCACTGGCCGAGCTCAAGCGGCTCGGCGAGCGCATCACGACGATTCCCTCGACATTCAAGGTGCATCCGCTGGTCGAGAAGGTGATCGCGGACCGGCGTGCGATGGCCGAAGGCAAGGTGCCGCTCGACTGGGGCATGGGCGAACATCTCGCGTTTGCGTCCCTGGTCGCCAGCGGCTATGCCGTGCGGCTCACCGGCCAGGACTCCGGTCGCGGCACCTTTACCCACCGCCATGCGGTGCTCCATGACCAGGCCCGCGAGAAGTGGGATGAGGGCACGTTCATCCCGTTGCAGCATGTGTCGGACACGCAGGCACCCTTCACCATCATCGATTCGGTGCTGTCGGAAGTAGCCGTGCTGGCGTTCGAGTACGGTTATGCCAGTGCGGAGCCGAATGCGCTGGTGATCTGGGAAGCGCAGTTCGGCGACTTCGTCAACGGCGCACAGGTGGTAATCGACCAGTTCCTGTCGTCCGGCGAAGTGAAGTGGGGCCGGCAGTCGGGGCTCACGCTGATGCTGCCGCATGGCTACGAGGGGCAGGGGCCCGAGCATTCGTCAGCGCGGCTGGAGCGCTTACTGCAGCTGGCGGCCGACAACAACATGCAGATCGCCCAGCCGACCACGGCCGCGCAGATCTTCCACCTGCTGCGCCGGCAGATGATCCGGCTCTTCCGCAAGCCGCTGGTGATCATGACCCCGAAGTCCCTGCTGCGGAACAAGGATGCGGCATCGGACCTGTCGGAACTCGCGCGCGGGGAGTTCCAGACCATCATCAGCGAGCGTGACACGACGATCGATGCGAAGAAGGTCAAGCGCATCGTGCTGTGCTCGGGGAAGGTCTATTACGACCTTGCGCACGCGCGGCGCGAGCGCAAGGAAGACGACGTCGCACTGTTGCGTGTCGAGCAGCTGTACCCGTTTCCACACAAGGCGCTGGCTGCGGAGTTCCGCAAGTTCCCGGCGGCCACGGAAATCGTCTGGTGCCAGGACGAACCGGCCAACCAAGGCCCGTGGTTCTACACCCAGCACCACCTGCTGGAGAACATGACCGAAGGCCAGAAGCTCGGTTATGCGGGACGGCCGGCGTCCGCATCGCCGGCAGTCGGGTACTACGCCAAGCATGTCGAGCAGCAGAAGGCGTTGATCGACACCGCGTTCGGAAAACTCAAGGGTCTCGTGCTGAACAAGTGACGTTCCGGACGCGCGCAGCGTTCCGGAACATCGAGCACACGACCGGGCGGCCTGCCGCCTGACTCGCGCAGCGACACCCGGTTGAGTTCGCGTCCAACATCGGAGCCAGGAAGAAAATGGCAATAGTTGAAGTCAAGGTACCGCAGCTGTCGGAATCGGTCGCCGAAGCCACGCTGCTGCAGTGGAAGAAGAAACCCGGCGACGCGATTGTCGGCGACGAGATCCTGATCGAGATCGAGACCGACAAGGTCGTGCTGGAAGTGCCGGCGCCGTCGGGCGGGGCGCTCGGCCAGATCATCAAGGGCGATGGCGCTACGGTCGTGTCGGGCGAAGTCATCGCGACGATCGATACGGAAGGCAAAGGCGCAGCGGCGGCGGTCGCGAGCCCGGCCCCTGCCGTGCCGAAAGCGGCAGCGTCCGGCGCGGCAGGCGTAGCGATGCCCGCCGCGGCGAAGCTGATGGCCGACGCCGGGCTCGCGGCCGGACAGGTCGCCGGTACCGGCAAGGACGGCCGCGTGACCAAGGGCGACGTACTCGGCGCGCTGGCCGCGGGCACGCAGGCGCGCGCGGCTCCTGCGCCGGCTCCCGCACCCGCCGCGCCGGTGGCACGGCCAGCGCTTCCGGAAGTCAAGGCGCCGATCGACTTCTCGTCGCTCGCCGACCGGCCGGAGCAGCGCGTGCCGATGTCGCGATTGCGCCAGCGGGTGGCGGAGCGCCTCGTTCAGTCCCAGTCGACCGCGGCCATCCTGACCACGTTCAACGAGGTCAACATGGCGCCGCTGATGGACCTTCGGAATCGCTACAAGGACCGCTTCGAAAAGGAGCACGGCGTGAAGCTCGGCTTCATGTCGTTCTTCGTCAAGGCTGCTGTCGCCGCGCTGAAGAAGTACCCGGTGCTGAATGCCTCGGTCGACGGCAATGACATCGTCTACCACGGCTACTTCGACATCGGCATCGCCGTCGGGTCGCCGCGCGGATTGGTGGTGCCCATCGTGCGCGATGCCGACCAGATGACCTTTGCGGACATCGAGAAGAAGATCGCCGACTTCGGCAAGCGTGCGGGCGAGGGCAAGCTGGCGCTCGAGGAACTCACCGGTGGCACCTTCTCGATCTCCAATGGCGGCGTATTCGGATCGATGCTGTCGACACCGATCATCAATCCGCCGCAGTCGGCCATCCTGGGCGTGCACGCGACCAAGGACCGCGCCGTGGTCGAGAATGGTCAGATCGTCGTGCGGCCGATGAACTACCTGGCAATGTCGTACGACCATCGCATCATCGATGGTCGCGAGGCAGTGCTGTCACTGGTCACAATGAAGGAAGCGCTGGAGGATCCCGCGCGTCTGCTGCTGGAGGTCTAGACAATGGGTACCGCTGACGAAATTGGAAAACTGCATGCGCTGTACAAGGACGGGGCGCTGACCCAGGCCGAGTTCGAGACGGCCAAGGCCGACCTGTTCCGCCGGCAATCCGCTGGAAGTGCAGGCGATCCGCTGAGGGCGGCGGCGGAGGGCGCCAACCGCTTGCGCCTGTCGGACTCCGACAAGTGGATCGCCGGCGTCTGCGGTGGACTCGGCAAGACGACGGGGGTTGACTCCTGGATCTGGCGGCTGCTGTTCGCGCTCGGCCTGTTCCTCGGCGGCGTCACGCTGATCCTTTACATCCTGCTGTGGATATTCGTGCCGCGCGAGTACTGAGCCCGGCGTCAGTTCCTGAAAGGCAAGCATGTCGAAGAATTTCGACGTCGTCGTGATCGGCGGCGGCCCCGGCGGATACATTGCCGCGATCCGGGCGGCGCAGCTCGGTTTCTCGGTCGCCTGCATCGATCAGTGGAAGGGGAAGGACGGCGGGCCGGCGCCCGGCGGCACCTGCACCAATATCGGCTGCATTCCGTCCAAGGCGCTGCTGCAATCCTCGGAGCACTTTGAACACGCCGGCCACCACTTCGCCGCACATGGCATCGAGGTCAAGGGGCTCGGTCTCGACCTGGGCAAGATGCTCGGTCGCAAGGACACGGTCGTCCGGCAGAACAATGACGGCATTCTGTTCCTGTTCAAGAAAAACAAGATCGCGTTCTTCCACGGACGTGGCTCGTTCGTCGGACGTGTCGACGCCGGCATCGAAGTGAAAGTCGACAGTGCAACGAGCGAGAATCTCGTCGCGCGCCATGTGATCGTCGCAACCGGTTCGAATGCGCGCCCGCTGCCCGGCGCGGACTTCGACGAAATCCGCATCCTGTCGAACGATGGCGCGCTGGCGATCCCCGAAGTGCCGAAGCGCCTCGGCGTCATCGGCGCGGGCGTCATCGGCCTCGAGATGGGCTCGGTGTGGCGCCGCCTTGGAGCCGACGTCACGATCCTCGAGGCGCTGCCGGCGTTTCTGGGCACGGTCGACGATCAGATCGCGAGGGAAGCCGCGAAGCTTTTCGCGCGACAGGGACTGAAGATCCACCTCGGCGTAAGGATCGACGCTGTCGCCGTCGAGAAGAAGGGCAAGTCCGAGGAAGTCCGCGTCACTTATGCGGATGCGAAGGGCGACGCGCAGTCACTTGCCGTGGACAGGCTGATCGTTTCGATCGGCCGGGTCCCGAACACGACCGGACTCAACGTCGAGGCGGTCGGGCTGACGCTCGATGCGCGTGGCTTCGTCGCAGTCGATGACGATTGCCGCACCAATGTGCCGAATGTCTGGGCGATCGGCGATGCGGTGCGCGGACCGATGCTGGCCCACAAGGCGGAAGAGGAGGGGGTGGCTGTTGCGGAGCGCATCGCCGGTCAGCATGGCCATGTCAACTTCAACACGATCCCCTGGGTGATTTACACGTCACCGGAGATCGCGTGGGTCGGCCAGACGGAACAGCAGCTGAAGGCCGCGGGCCGCGCCTACAAGGCCGGCACTTTTCCGTTCGCGGCGAACGGCCGCGCGCGCGCACTCGGCGACACCAATGGCCTGGTCAAGTTACTTGCGGACGCAGCGACCGATGAAATCCTCGGCGTTCACATCATCGGTCCGTTCGCGTCGGAGCTGATCGCCGAGGCGGTCGTTGCCATGGAGTTTCGCGCGTCGGCCGAGGACATCGCGCGCATCTGCCACGCACATCCGTCGCTGTCCGAGGCGACCAAAGAGGCGGCGCTCGCGGTCGACAAGCGCACACTCAATCTCTGAATCTCTCGCAGTCCAGCCGCAAGACGTCCTCCCTGAGACAGCGCCCGCGTGTCGTTTCGACCCCAGCTCGATGCTGCGCTCGCGCAACGCGGATACGCACTGGATGAATCACAGGAGCGCGCCGCCGAACGGTTGCAGCTCCTCTACCAGGACTGGACTGACTACAAGGCACAGCGCTCGAACGCGCTGAGAAAGCTGCTGGTGCGCCCGCCGGTGCCGCGCGGCGTCTACCTGTGGGGCGATGTCGGCCGCGGCAAGAGCTTCCTGATGGATGCGTTCTTCGCCACCGTGCCGGTGATACGCAAGACGCGGGTCCATTTCCACGAGTTCATGCGCGGCGTTCATGCGG
This sequence comes from uncultured beta proteobacterium, assembly GCA_963724365.1. GTDB lineage: Bacteria > Pseudomonadota > Gammaproteobacteria > Burkholderiales > Burkholderiaceae_F > JALORV01. Next base: position 13,720 of record CAVRUR010000016.1, read on the forward strand.
AACTGCACGAGCTCAAGGGGACGGCCGAGCCGCTCGACGAGGTTGCGCAGCGCATCGCGCGCAGGCATCGGCTCATCTGCTTCGACGAGTTCCACGTGTCGGACATTGCCGACGCGATGATCCTGTATCGCCTGCTCGACCGGCTTTTCGCGCTGAACGTCGGTTTCGTGATCACGTCGAACTACGCACCGGATGCCCTGTACCCGGACGGCCTGCATCGAGACCGGATGCTGCCTGCGATCGAATTGCTCAGGGCCCGTCTTGACGTCGTACTTGTCGATGGCGGCGTGGATTACCGGCGGCGCGCGATGGAACGCATCGAGGCCTACATCACGCCATGGGGTGCCGGGGCCGAGCAGGTACTGGCCGCCGCATTCGATCGCGTTGCCGAATCCGAAGACGATGATCCCGTGCTGATCATCGAATCGCGGACGATCCGCGCGCGGCGGCGGGCGGGCGGCGTGGTCTGGTTCGACTTCGCCGTGCTTTGCGGCGGCCCCCGCTCGCAGAACGACTATCTCGAGCTGGCGGCGCAGTTCCATACGGTGGTGCTGTCCAATGTTCCGAAAATGTCCGCTGGCCAGGCGTCGGAAGCGCGGCGCTTCACCTGGCTGGTGGACGTCCTTTATGACCATCGGGTCAAGCTGCTGCTGTCCGCCGAAGTGCCCGCTGCTGAGCTGTACGCGGCCGGGGCTCTTTCGAACGAATTCACGCGCACCGTGTCACGGCTGGAAGAGATGCAGTCGCGCGCCTACCTTGAATCATCGCGGCGAGCCGTGGGTCGTGTGTAATCCGATCGCGCCCCCCGGACGTTGACTTCCTGTGCGTACTCTGATTCTGCTGATTGCCTTGCTCGCCGCGGCCGTTGCGTCCGCGCAGGAATTTTCTGCCCGCTTCCCGCATGGCAGCATCACGACGCGCGACCAGGCCGATCGCGCCATCGAGGCCGCACAGAAGGAGGAGGTCCGGCTCGACGCTGAGTTTTCTGCGCGCGAGGCCGAGTGCTATCGCGGGTTCCTCGTCAACGACTGCCGGGAAAAGGTGCGACGCGATCGCGAACTGGCGCGGCGCGACGTGCGGCGGGTCGAAGTGGAGGCCAAGGACACGCGGCGCCGGCTGGACCAGGAGGACCTGGCGCGCCGGCGTGCCGAGCAGGAAAAGCAGCAGGCGCTCGAGGCCGAGGCCAAGAGCGCTCGTGAAGCGGCCGCGCGCGGCGAGTCCGAAAAGCGCACCTCAAAGGCGGCCGAAAGCGCGAAAGGAGCCCTGTCCGACGAGGAAGTCGCCCGCAATCGCGCAGACTACGAGCGCAAGCAGCAAGAGCACGCCGCGCGACTCGAGCGTGAAAAGCAGGACAGCGGCAAAGCGAGCGCAGGACGCGGCGGCGTACCAGCAGAAGCAGATCGACGCGGCCAAGCGCGCCGAGGCCAGTGCCGCCGAACGCAAGCGTCGCGAGGAACGGCGTGCGGAGCGCAAGAAGGCGCTGGAGCAGAAGGAGGTGGAGCGCGAGGCGCTCCGCAAGCGCGCGGAAGAGGCTGCCGCGGCACTGCCGCGCTAGGGCCTGTGCGCTAGCTGCGGCCGCGCTGACCTTCTCTGGGTTGCGGCTCGAGCTTGATGATCGCAACCGAGAGGTTGTCGCCACGACCCTCGCCACGCTCGCGTGCCAGCGAAACGAGGCGCTCGGAGGCGTCCCGCGGCGACAAATGCTGGAGGATCTCCGCGAGTTCGTCGTCCTCGAAGTACGCCCACATGCCATCGCTTGCCAGCAGGAAGACATCGCCTTCCCGCAGGGAGGCGTCCTCGCCGATGACGATCTTCGGCTTCTTGTTGATGCCGAGCGCACTGACCAGGATGTTCTTGTAGCGGCCGGCGGCGATTTCTGCGTCCTCGTAGCGGCCCTCGAGCCGTAGCTGTTCCGCGTAGGTGTGGTCTTCGGTACGGTGAACCAGCTTTCCGCCGCGGAAGAAGTACAGCCGGCTGTCGCCCGCATGCGCCCAGATCGCGTAATTCTTCTTGATGATCAGTGCGCACATGGTGGCGTGCGGTTCCTTCTCGGAGGCGATCGCGGTCAGGCGGATGACGGTGTGGGCCTCGGCGGCCAAATGCAGCAACATGTCACGGAACGTCGAATCGCGTTCGGTCATGTCCTTGAAGAGGTTTTCGGCTGTGCTGACGACCTGATCGGCCGCCATCCGACCGCCTGTCCGCCCTCCCATGCCGTCTGCGACTATTGCGAGCATGGCACCAGGATTACGCGGGCTGGTGATAATGGCCACGCGGTCCTGTTGTTCCTGCCGGTCGCCGATGTGCTGCGCGACGCAGACGTTGACTTTGAAGCTCGTCACGCGACTCTGATGGACTGTTGAAGGAGTCTATCATCGGCTTTCTCGCTGCTGCCGGAGCGCTGGTACCGCAGCCTTTTCGGGTCCACTTTGACGATTTGCACGCGCCATGGAACAGGACGAGGTCAAGCGGCGCATCATCGAACTGCAGGTCGAGCATCGTGATCTCGACGACGCGATCGAACGCCTCGCGATTCAGCCTGGAGTCGATGAGCTCGCCTTGCGGCGCATGAAGAAGCGCAAGCTGCAGATCAAGGATTCGGTCCGCCTGCTCGAAATGCAGCTCGTGCCCGACATACCTGCGTGAGCCGGCCGGCCGCGGCCCCGGAGCCAGACCCGGTTGCTGATGACATTGCGCGCGCCTTCGCGGCCGGCGGCGCACTGGCAGCGGCCGTGCCGGGCTTTGTCCCGCGTGCGTCGCAGGCCGACATGGCGGCCACCGTCCACCAGGCGATCCACGACGGCGTCACGCTTGTCGCCGAAGCCGGCACCGGTACCGGCAAGACCTTCGCCTATCTCGTGCCGGCACTGCTGGCGGGCGGCAAGCTGCTGATCTCCACCGGCACCAAGCCGCTGCAGGACCAGCTGTTTCGCAAGGACCTGCCCGCCGTTCTCAAGGCGCTGAAGATCAATGCCGCGACGGCATTGCTCAAGGGCCGGGCCAACTATCTGTGCCTGCATCGAATGGAACGCGCAGAGGGTGAAGCGCTGCTTTCGTCGCGCGACGATGCGCGCCACCTGCGTGCCATCGTGCGCTTTGCCGCGGTCACCGGCTCCGGCGACCGCGCCGAGCTGTCGGAAGTGCCGGAGAGCGCAGCCGTGTGGCCCCTGGTGACCTCGACGCGGGATAACTGCCTCGGCGCCGAATGCTCGCGGTTTTCCGATTGCTTCGTGTTCAAGGCGCGCCGTGATGCGCAGGCAGCCGATGTGGTGGTCGTCAACCATCACCTGTTCCTCGCCGATCTCGCACTGCGCGACGATGCGATCCGTGACTTCCTTCCGACTGTCGATACGGTGATCCTCGACGAGGCGCATCAGGTGCCCGACGTGGCGGCCGACTTTTTCGGCACGACCCTGTCACTGGCGCAGTGGATCGACCTGGCGCGTGACAGCCGTGCGCTCGGGCTGTCGCGCGCGGCCGACGGTGCATCGTGGGTCCCGCTCACGGCGCGGATCGAGAAGGCGGTGCGGGACGTGCGCCTTGCGCTCGGGGACATCGGACTGGCCCCCGGATCGCGCACACCGCTGGCGCGGCTGCCGCGCGATGCGCGCCTGATCGAGACGCTCGATCAGCTCGATGAGGATGCGGCCGAACTCGCGCGGGCGGTCGAGATCAATCGCGGCCGTGACCAGGAACTCGATCTGCTCGGGCCGCGCGTTGTCGAGCTCAAGCGCGGGCTCGCGGAGTGGAGCCGGGCCGTCGGGACGCGAGCTGACGAGGACAGTGAAAGTGATGCCGATCCCGACGAGGATCCCGCGGTGCGCTGGATATCGATCTCTGCGCACGGCGCGCAGTTCCACAAGACCCCGCTCGCGGCCGGACGCCTGCTCGCGCGGGCGCGCGAGGCGCAGCCGCAGGCATGGATCCTGACCTCAGCCACGCTGACGACCGGCGGCCGCTTCGATCACTTCCTGGCCGAACTCGGCATCGAGGCGCGGACGGCGCGCTGGGACAGCCCGTTCGACTTTGCCCGCCAGGCAATGCTCTATCTGCCGCAGGCGATGCCGTCGCCCTACGACACCCGCTTTCCCGAGCATGTGGCGGAGGCCGCCTGGCCGCTGGTGCAGGCCAATGGCGGCCGCGCCTTCCTGCTGTGCACGACGCTGCGCGCGGTCGATCGGGTCGCGGCACGACTGCAGCAACTGATGGAGCGCGACGCGACGCCATTGCCGTTGCTGGTGCAGGGGTCGAGCAGCCGACGCGCCTTGCTGGATGGGTTCCGCAGCGCCGGCAATGCCGTGCTGGTCGGCAGCGTCAGTTTCTGGGAAGGCATCGACATCCGCGGCGAGGCATTGTCGCTGGTAGTCATCGACAAGCTGCCCTTTGCTCCGCCCGACGATCCGATCGTGGAGGCAAAGATCCGCTTTCTGCGGCGTTGCGGCCGCAACCCGTTCAACGAGTACCAGCTGCCCGAAGCGGTGATGCTGCTGAAGCAGGGTGCGGGCCGACTGATTCGCGACGAGCACGATCGCGGTGTGCTGATGATTCTCGATGAACGCGTGCTGACGAAGTCGTATGGCCGGACAGTGCTGGCGAGCCTGCCGCCGTTCGCGCGCACGCGCAGCGAAGCCGAGGCAATCGAGTTTCTGACGAGGCGGCGCGAAGCCGCCTAGTGGCCTGTAACTTAGCGGCGGCCGCGCAGGTAGCGGCTGTCGGGGAAATTCAGTGCGAGGACGCGTTCGGCGTCGGCCTGCAGATCCGGCAATTCGAGCGCCTGGTAGGACCGCGCGAGCACGATCAGTGCCTCTTCGGCGACGGGCGAGGTCTGGAAGTCACGGATCACGATCTGCGACCGCTGGATGGCCGCGATATAGGCCTTGCGGTCGAAGTAGAAGTTGGCGACGTTCAGTTCGGCCTGCGCCAGCGCGTTGATCAGATGGCGCATGCGCGCGCGCGCGTCCTCCGCATAGCGGCTTTCAGGAAAGCGCGTGACCAGGTCGCGGAACGCGTCGTACGACTCCCGGGCGCCCTTGGCGTCCCGCGACGAGACGTCCTGCGTCATGAGCTTGCTCAGGAAGCCGACGTCGTCGTTGAACGAGGCAAGCCCCTTCAGGTAGTACATGTAGTCGACCTGCGGATTGTTCGGGTACTGGCGGATGAAGCGGTCGGCGGTCTGAATGGCCTGGGCGGACTCGCCTTCCTTGTAGTAGGTGTAGGCGATTTCCATCAGCGCCTGCTGTGCGTGGCGGCCGAACGGATACCTCGATTCAAGCTTCTGGTAGTACTCGCGTGCCTTCACCCAGTTGCCGGCCGACAGTTCCGCGCGGGCCTCCGCGTACAATTTGTCGGCATCCCATCGCGCGGTCGCGTCCTTCTCGAACATCGAGTCGAGCCCGAGCCAGCTGCACCCGCCCAGCATCAGCGCGGCAAGCACGATGACCACCCGCCGCGTCAGGGCGACGGTCAACAAATGAACTCCATCCATCATCGGGGCACGTCCGTTGTCTAGCCGCGAAGTATACGTTTCAGCTGCAGACGCCGACCTTGGCGACGAGGCTGCGTTCGATGCCGCTTTCGACGCCGCCGAGGCCGACGAGCCGCCGCCGCGGCAGTTCAGCGTCGACGTCGAGCACGCCGGTGACCGGCTGGACAAGGTCCTGGCGCAATGGATGCCCGAAGTCTCGCGCTCGCGACTCAAGCAGTGGATCGAGGTCGGAGCCGTGCGGGTCAACGGCGCGACGGTCCGGCCGCGCCATGCTGTCGTCGCCGGCGACCACGTCGAGCTCGAGCCGCAGCCGGCCCCCGACGCGGCGGCCTACACGCCCGAAAGCATGGCGCTGGCGATCGTGTACGAAGACGACGCAATCCTGATCGTCGACAAGCCGGCCGGCCTGGTCGTGCATCCGGCCGCGGGTCACTGGTCGGGCACGCTGCTCAACGGCTTGCTGGCGTACGCGCCCGAGCTGGCCGCTGTGCCGCGCGCGGGCATCGTCCATCGCCTGGACGCCGATACGACCGGATTGATGGTCGTGGCGCGGACGCTCGCGGCTCAGACCGATCTCGTGCGCCAGTTGCAGGCCCGCACAGTGCAACGCGAGTACTGGGCAGTCGTGCTCGGCGAACCCCGGCGCACCGGAGTCATCGATGCGCCGATCGGCCGCGACGCGCGCAATCCGCTGCGCTTTCGAGTCAGTCATGCGACGAACGCGCGGCCGGCGCGGACGCACTACACGCGCCTGGCCAGCGTGCAGGCGGACGGTGCCACCTTGTCGTGGCTCTCTTGCCGACTCGAGACCGGGCGCACGCACCAGATCCGCGTGCATCTCGAGCACCTTGGCCATCCGCTGGTGGGCGATCCGGTTTATCGACGCCGCCTGCCTTCACCCGTGCCCGAGATTGCCTGGCGATGCTTTGCGCGGCAGGCGCTGCATGCTTGCCGCCTGGGCCTCGATCATCCGACCACGCGCGCGCCGATGCAGTGGTTCCGAGCGCCTCCGGCCGACCTGTCCGGACTGATGCTCTCGCTCGGCTTCGGTCCGATCGACCGGCCGGTGGCGACGGAGTCGGCATGACGGCGATGCCTCACGACTGGATCCTCCCGGACTGGCCCGTGCCCGCTGCCGTTCGCGCTGTGATCACGACACGCGCGGGCGGGGTTTCGGCGGCACCCTACGGCGGACCGGACGGCACCGGCGGGATGAACCTCGGTTACGGCTCCGGCGATGTGGCAGCGACCGTGACGGCGAATCGGGCACGATTGCGCGAACTGCTTCCAGCCGAACCGAGCTGGCTGAAACAGATCCATGGCGCGCGGGTGGCTGACGCGGCCGATGTGACGGGCGCGGTCGAAGCGGACGCCGCCATAGTCAACCGGCCCGGCGCCGTCGCGGTCGTACTGATGGCCGATTGCATGCCTGTGCTCCTGGCGGATGAGCGTGCCCGCTGTGTCGGGGTGGCGCATGCCGGCTGGCGCGGACTCGCGGCCGGGGTGATACAGGCGACAGTGCGGGCGATGCGTGAACGGATGGGTGACTCTGCGGCCCGACTTCTTGCCTACCTCGGTCCTGCCATCGGGCCGGATCACTTCGAGGTGGGACGCGACGTGCTTGATGCGATGACCAGCCGGCTCGATGGAGCCGCGGGCGCTTTCGTCGAGCAAGGGGAGGGAAAGTACCGCGCCGACCTCTTCGCGCTCGGCCGGCTCGCGCTGGCGCAGGAGCGCGTCGATGCCGTCTACGGCGGCGGGGTCTGCACCTCCTGCGACGCCGGCCGCTTCTACAGCCATCGCCGGGACCGTGTGACGGGGCGGCATGCCGCACTGATATGGCTGGAGGGCGACGCGGCGCAGCCATGACCTTACGCTGATGCAGGTCAAGCGCGCCGTGACGCCGTTTGACCGTGCTCGGCGCGATGTGGAGAATCGCTGGACGACCACAGAGCCGCACGGATCGCTCGATCCACCGGCCACGCAATCGGAGGAGACATGCCCAGGACGAAGGCTTCCGGTGCGGTGCGTGCAGCCGGAAAGGCGCCGCAACGCAGTGCAGGAGGCCGCAAGACTGCGGTCAAAGGCCGCACCAAAGCAACGCCGGCGCGGGCTCGCGCCGCGGAACCGGTAAAGGCGCGGCAGGGCGCACCGACGGCGCTGGGTGCCACCGAGCCGTTCAATTTTGCGCTGCCGTGGCTTCAGCCATCAGCAGCGCCCACGACGATGCCGCTGATGCCTGAACGGCTAATGGAGATGCAGCAGGACTACGTGCAGCGTCTCGTCGGACTGTGGAACGACTTCTTTACGCATCCTGAGAAGACGACGGCACCGATTGCCGACGCACGTTTCTCGGATCCGACGTGGCAGAAGAACTCGCTGGCCTCGTTCTACGCGCGCACCTACCTGCTCAACTCGGAGTTCATGAATCGCCTCGCCGAAAGCGTGCAAGGCGACCAGAAAACACGCAAGCGAGTGAAGTTCGCGGTGTCCCAGTGGGTCGACGCCGCGTCACCGGCAAATTTCCTCGCGCTGAACCCGAAGGCACAGCAGACCCTGCTCGACACCAGCGGCGAAAGCCTCAAGGCCGGGCTCGACAACCTGCTGAAGGACATCGGCAAAGGCAAGATCACCCAGACCGACGAAACGGCGTTTGAAGTCGGCAAGAACGTCGCCACCAGCGAAGGCGCGGTCGTCTATCAGGGGCAGCTGTTCCAGCTGATCCAGTACAAGCCACTGACGGAGAAGGTGTACGAGCGCCCGTTCCTGCTGGTGCCTCCCTGCATCAACAAGTTCTACATCCTCGATCTGCAGCCGGAGAATTCGTTCATCCGGTACGCGGTCGAGCAGGGGCACACGGTGTTCGTGGTGTCGTGGAAGAACCCGCACAAGCCCGAGGCGCACGTCACGTGGGAGGACTACGTCGAGAAGGGCGTCATCGAGGCGATCCATGTCACGCAGGAGATCACCGGGCAGAAGCAGATCAACGCGCTCGGCTACTGTGTCGGCGGCACGCTGATCGCGAATGCGCTGGCGGTGCTGTACGCCCGCGGCGAGAAGCCGATCACCAGCCTGACGATGCTGACCGCGCTGCTCGACTTCGAGGACGCCGGTGTGCTCGATGTCTTCATCGACGAGAACCAGGTGCGGCTGCGCGAACAGCAGTTCGCGCGCGGCGGCATCATGCCAGGCCTCGAGCTGGCGAACACGTTCTCGAGCCTGCGTGCCAATGATCTCGTCTGGAGCTACGTCGTCAGTAATTACCTCGAAGGCAAGTCGCCACCGGCGTTCGACCTGCTCTACTGGAACGGCGACGGGACCAATCTGCCGGGACCGATGTACTCCTGGTACCTGCGCAACATGTACCTCGAAAACAACCTGCGCGTGCCGGGCAAGCTCCACACCTGCGGTCAGGCGGTCGACCTCGGACGCATCCTGGTTCCGACCTATGTCTTCGCTGCACGCGAGGATCACATCGTGCCGTGGAAGGCAGCCTATGCCTCGGCGCGTGCACTGCCGGGCAATGGCAAGGCGGGCGGCGTGCGCTACGTGCTCGGTGCCAGCGGGCACATCGCCGGCGCGATCAATCCGCCGTCGAAGAACAAGCGCAACTACTGGATCGGCGGTGATGACACGCTGCCGGCCAACTCCGAGGCCTGGTTCAACGACGCGGTGGAGCACCCGGGAAGCTGGTGGCCGGACTGGAGCCGCTGGCTGTCGCGCCATGCCGGTGCGCAGAAGCCTGCGCCCAGGCACTACGGCAACGCGAAGTACAAGCCCACCGAGCCGGCTCCCGGCAGCTACGTCAAGGAAAAGGCATAGTCTTGTAGCTCGATCCGCACGCGCGGGGTCGGGTTCCGCTCGTTTCACTACTCCATCGGAGTCATGTCATGACTGAAGCAGTAATTGTCGCGGCCGCACGGACTGCGATTGGCCGGTTTGGCGGAGGGCTCGCCAAGGTCTCCGCCCCGGAACTGGGAGCTATCGTCATCAAGGAGGTCCTGCGCCGCGCGAACGTGGCGCCGGACCAGGTCGACGAAGTCATCCTCGGCCAGGTGCTGACCGCAGGCAGCGGCCAGAATCCGGCGCGCCAGGCATCACTGAAGGCGGGACTGCCGGTCAGCGTGCCGGCGATGACGATCAACAAGGTGTGCGGCTCGGGGCTGAAGGCCGTCATGCTCGCGGCGCAGGCGATCCGCAATGGCGATGCGCAGATCATCATCGCAGGTGGACAGGAGAACATGAGTGCGTCGCCGCACGTGATGCTCGGCTCGCGCGACGGCTTCCGCATGGGCGACGCCAAGATCATCGACAGCATGATCGTCGACGGTCTGTGGGACGTGTACAACCAGTATCACATGGGCGTCACCGCGGAAAACGTCGCCAAGGCGCATGGCATCGATCGCGCAGCGCAGGACGCACTGGCGCTGGCCTCGCAGACCAAGGCCGCCGCCGCACAGGACGCCGGGCGCTTCAAGGACGAGATCGTTGCGGTGTCGATCCCGCAGCGCAAGGGCGATCCCGTGATCTTCGATGCGGACGAGTTCATCAATCGCAAGTCAAACGCCGAGGCGCTCGCGGGCCTGAAGCCCGCGTTCGACAAGCAGGGGTCGGTCACCGCCGGCAACGCTTCCGGCCTCAACGACGGCGCAGCCGCGCTGCTGGTGATGTCCGCCGACAGGGCCAAGGCCCTCGGTCTTACGCCGCTGGCGCGCATCGTCAGCTTCGCATCGGCCGGCGTCGATCCGGCGCTGATGGGCATGGGTCCGGCGCCCGCATCGCGCAAGGCGCTCGAGAAATCCGGCTGGAAGGCAGAACAGCTCGACCTGATGGAACTCAACGAGGCCTTCGCGGCCCAGGCCTGCGCCGTCAACAAGGATCTTGGCTGGGACAAGGCACCGTACAAGGACAAGATCAACGTCAACGGTGGCGCGATTGCGCTGGGCCACCCGATCGGTGCGTCGGGCGCACGCGTGCTGGTGACCTTGCTGCATGAGATGAAGCGCCGGGATTCGAAGAAGGGCCTCGCCGCGCTGTGTATCGGAGGTGGAATGGGAGTCGCGCTCACGGTCGAGCGCTAGCCGGTCGGCCTCGTGTACACGACACTGCGCGTCGCACGTGCACTCGGCCGAGTACGTTTTGCGGGTCGGGCTTGGGGCAGCCCGGCTCCCGACCCGACTACAACAGCAGTTAACAACATGCGGAGACAGACATGGCAAAGGTGGCTTACGTAACGGGCGGCATGGGCGGTATCGGCACGGCAATCTGCCAGCGCTTGCACAAGGAGGGCTTCAAGGTCATCGCCGGCTGTGGACCGAGTCGCGACTTCGGCAAATGGCTCGGTGAACAGAAGGCGCTTGGCTTTAGCTTTTATTCTTCGGTGGGCAACGTGGCCGACTGGGAATCGACCGTCGCTGCGTTCTCGAAGTCCGTGGCCGAGCACGGACCGATCGACGTGCTGGTGAACAACGCGGGGATCACGCGCGACCGCATGTTCCTGAAGATGACGCCTGAGGACTGGAAGGCGGTGATCGACACCAACCTCAACAGCATGTTCAACGTCACCAAGCAGGTTGTGCCGGGCATGGTCGAGAAGGGTTGGGGCCGGATCATCCAGATCAGCTCGGTCAATGGCGAGAAAGGCCAGGCCGGCCAGACCAACTACTCGGCCGCCAAGGCCGGCATGCACGGCTTCACGATGGCGCTGGCACTGGAAATGGCGAGCAAGGGGGTCACCGTGAACACCGTGAGTCCCGGCTACATCGGCACGGAAATGGTCAATGCCATCAAGCCGCAGATCCTCGAAAAGATCGTCGAGACTATCCCGGTGAAAAGGTTGGGCACACCGGACGAAATCGGCTCGATCGTTGCCTGGCTGGCGGGACCGGACTCTGGATTCACCACCGGCGCCGACTTTTCCTGCAACGGCGGCCTGCACATGGGGTAGTGCAATCGGGGATTCGGCGAACGCACCTGCGTGCGTTCGCCGCCGAGACTTTCGCGCTACTGCGGAATCGACTTCACTTCGATTTGTATCGCGGCGTAGTACGCCGCCAGATCGCGGATGTCGTCGTCAGTCAGCGCCTTGGCTGCGATCGACATCACCTCGTCGCGACGCTCTCCGGAGCGGTAGGCACGCAACGAGCGGGCAAGGAAGGGAGCAGGCTGGCCGGCCAGGTGCGGCGCATCCGGCAACTTGGCGATGCCGTCCATGCCATGGCAGTTCTGGCACGCGATCGCCTTGCGGCGCCCGGCCGCGACGTCCTGCGCAGCGGCGTCGTGCGCTCCGCCGAGCGTTAAAGATACCGCCGTCGCAAGTAATGCGACGGCGGTCCGATAACGACAAGGCATGCGCTCAGGGCTGGTACGAGATGCGGTAAATCGCGCCCGCAAAGTCATCCGACACCAGCAACGAACCGTCCTTCATGACCGCGACGTCCACCGGCCGGCCGCGATACGTTCCTGTTGCGCTGTCGAGCCAGCCGTCGGCGAACACCTCGGTCTTGTCGGCCGTGCCGTCGGCCTTGAGCGACGTGAACATCACGCGTGCCCCGATCGGCGTGGTGCGGTTCCAGGAGCCGTGCTGTGCCGAGAAGATGCCGCCCTGGTACTTCGCCGGGAACTGCTTGCCGGTGTAGTGCGTCAGGCCCAGGTCGGCCGCATGCGCGTCCATGTAGACCTGCGGATCGGTAATGTTGGCCGGCAACGGGTCCTTGTCATAACCGTGCTCGGTGATCCGCGTCTTGCCCTGTTTCCACGGATAGCCGAAGAACTGGCCTGGCTTGGTGGCCCGGTTCAGTTCACCCGCGGGGATGTCGTCGCCCATGCCGTCGGTCTGGTTGTCGGTGAACCAGACCGAGCCGTCCTTCGGGCTGATGTCGATGCCCACCGAATTGCGAATTCCGGTCGCGTAAACCTCGCGCTTGGAGCCGTCGAACGGATTCATGCGCACGATGCCGCCGATACCCACCTTGTTGAACAGAGCGATCTTGTCGCGCGGCTGCACGTTGAACGGCTGGCCGAGCGTGATGTAGAGCATGCCGTCAGGCCCGACGCGACAGGTGCGCGCGTGGTGGTTGTACGACTCTTCCTCCTCCGGAATGAGCTTGCCCTGCGGGACCACTTCGATCACTGCGACGTCGGGACCTTCATAGAAGAACTCGGCGGCCGGGAAGTTGAGCACCCGGTTGTGTTCGACCACGATCAGGAAGCCGTCCTTGGTCCAGCAAACGCCGTTGGGAACGCTGAACTTCAGCGAGGGAGCAAATTGCTTGACCTCGTCGGCCACATAGTCACTGTTGCGATCGGTCACCGCCCACACGGCCGTCTTGCGCGTGCCGACGAACAGCATGTTGGTGCTCGGCGCGATCGCCATATGGCGCGCGTCGGGCACGATCGCAAAGAGTTCAATCTTGAAGCCGGGCGGCAACTTGACCTTCTTCAGGTTCTCGCGCAAGGCATCGGCGTTCTTGCCCGTCTGTGGGATGGACGGGATATTCGGGTCCGTGCCCGAGGCCCTCATCTGCTTGAGCTTCTCGATGTTCTGCTGAGCACTTACGTTGGCGAAGCTGCCGACCGCCAACGCAACCGCAATGGCAGTCGCCTTCCAGACCGGATTCATGTGTTTCTCCCGTTGAGTCCCCATTGTTTTCTATGGTCACACTTCATGCGTGCAACGAGCGCAGTCTAGGTAGCTGAGAGGGCCACCGCAATCGGGTGCGCAGCGAGCGGGCTGGCGCATCCCGCGAAGGCGCGAGCAGGGCCTGGATACGGGCAGTGCAGCTCCAGAGATTGTCAGCCACGCGTGCTGCGGTTACCGTCGGCAACTGCGATGAATCGAGCGAAGGCGCTCACTGACCACCTCGGAGGAAACCCTTGGTACTCGTCGGCATGCTTGACTCACCCTACGTGCGCCGCGTGGCGATTTCACTTCAGCTGCTCGGTCTGCAGTTCGAGCACCGGTCGGTCTCGGTCTTCCGCACTTTCGAGGAATTCCGCAAGATCAATCCCGTCGTCAAGGCGCCATCGCTGGTCTGTGATGACGGCGAGGTGCTGATGGATTCGACACTGATCCTCGAGTACGCGGAAGCCCTCGCGGCTCCCCGGCGTAGCCTCATGCCGACGAACATGGCTGCCCGCCAGCATGCGCTCCGCCTGATCGGTCTGTCGCTGGCAGCCTGTGAGAAGAGCGTCCAGATCATTTATGAACGCAGTCTGCGGCCGGAAGACAAGTGGCACGAGCCGTGGATCACGCGGGTCACGGGGCAGTTGCGGGCTGCCTACGAAGCTCTTGAAGGTGAACTGCGAGCGCGCCCCCTCTCGGTATCGTCCAGTGCGATCGATCAGGCGGGCATTTCGACGGCAGTTGCCTGGCACTTCACGCAGCAGACCCTGCCCGAGTTGGTGCTGGCTGCAAACCACCCGAACCTGCAACTGGTTTCCGAGCGTGCCGAGGAACTGCCGGCCTTTATGGCGGCGCCGCACGGGTCCGGCACCTTTCGCTGACGCGCTGTCCAGCCGAGCAGCACATCCGGAGACCCGATGAAGAGACCACTCCTCCTGGCGGTGACGGCTGTCGCAGGGGTCGCGTGTCTTGCGCTACCTGTGACGGCGGAGTCTGCGGAGCTGCCGATCTTCGATGCCCACGTGCACTACAGCCATGACGCCTGGGAGATGCTGCCGCCGGAGGCTGCCCTCGAACTGGTGCGCAAGGCCGGCGTCAAGCGTGCCCTCGTTTCAAGCTCCGATGACGACGGTCAGCAACGACTGGTCCGGTTGGCGCCCGATGTCTTCCTGCCGTCGTTGCGTCCCTATCGTCGTCGCGGCGACGTGTCCACCTGGGCGCGCGATCCGTCCGTCATCCCCTACCTGGAGGAACGCCTGGCGAAATACCGCTATGTGGCGATCGGCGAGTTTCATATCTACGGCGCCGACGTCGACCTGACCGTACCGCGGCGCATGATCGAACTCGCCCGCAAGCACGGGCTTGTGCTGCACTCACACTCGGATGCAGACGCAATCGAACGGCAATTCAGCCAGTGGCCCCAGGCGCGCATCCTCTGGGCGCATGCCGGCTTCGCTTCGCCGGCCGATATCCGCGCGATGCTCAGGAAGCACAGCAACCTGTGGTGTGATCTGGCGTTTCGCAGCGAACACGGCGCAGGCGGCAAGCTCGATCCCGAGTGGCGGGCGCTGATGCTCGAGTTTCCGGACCGGTTCATGGTCGGCACCGATACGTTTACGCCCGAACGCTGGCCGTTCATCGTCGAGCATGCGCGCTGGTCGCGTGCCTGGCTCTCCGATCTGCCGCCCGACGTGGCCGAGCGGATCGCGTACCGGAACGGTGAGGCACTGTTTGCAGGCGCCCTGGGCAAATGACGGCGCGCTGGCGTCGGGCCGCAATGTTCACCGCTGCGCTGTCGAGCGCACACGGGTTCGCAATTGGCTGCGAGCCGGCGCCGATCGGCGCCGATGCGGTGCGTCTGGCCGGCCGCAACTTTGTTGTCGACTGGCGGGCGGAACCTGCGCCGCTGCGGCTGGGTGAGTTCTTCGCGGTCGTCGTCAGTGCGTGCGAACGACAGGGTCAGCGGGTGTCCTCGGTGAAAGTGGACGCCACCATGCCGGCGCACCAGCACGGAATGAACTATGCCCCGACCGTGACGTCCGAAGCAGGAGGCCGCTTTCGGGCGAGCGGATTGCTGCTGCACATGCCGGGGCGCTGGGAGTTCGCGTTCGATCTTGCCGGCGACGGTACGCGCGAAACGGTCCGTTCGATTGTCGAACTGAAGTGACGCACCGGCAGGTGACCGGCCATGCAACTTCGTTTCCGTGCAGTGCCGTTGCTCTTCGGCGCGCTGCTTCTTGGAGTGGCCTCGCTGGCGCAGTCGCGGCTGTCTCCCGAGGAAATCGAACGCGTTCTGTCGTTCGGGCCGTGGCCGCCTGCGGCGACGAAGGATCCAGGCAATCACGTGTCAGGCGATGCGGCGGCCGTGGAACTCGGACGGAGGCTTTTCTTCGACGCTCGCCTGTCCCGCGTTGGCTACATCACCTGCGTGTCGTGCCATCAGCCGGATCGCGCCTGGGGTGACGGCAAGGCCCGGGCGCATGGACTGGCGGACGTCGACCGCAATACGCCCACGCTGGCGAACCTCCGGCTGGCTCGCTGGTACGGATGGAGCGGTGCCAGTGACAGCCTGTGGATGGCCAGCCTGCGGCCGATCCTCGACGAGCGCGAGCTTGATTCCACACCGGCGCACATCCGACACCTCTATGTGCGCGAACCGGAGCTGGCGTGCTGGTACCGGCGCGCGTTCGGCCGCCCCGCGGACGACACCCGTGACGATGACGTGACCGTGCTCGTCAACAGCGGCAAGGCCCTTGCTGCGTTTCAGGAAACGCTGATCACCGGGCGCACGCCGTTTGACGAGTACCGCGATGCACTAGCCCGCGGCGACAGCGCGACGGCGGCCGGGTACCCCGCAGCCGCCGTGCGCGGGCTGCAGCTGTTCATCGGCCGCGGCAACTGCGTGCTTTGCCATAACGGACCGAATTTCAGCAACGGCGAGTTCCATTCCACCGGCGTTGGTCATTTCATCGCTCGCGGCCGGGCCGACGGCGGGCGCTTCGAGGGCATCGAGGCGGTGAAGACCAGCCCATACAACCTTCTGTCGAAGTTCAACGACGACGCCTCGCGCACCAACACCACACCGATCCGTAACGTCGTGCTCTCGTCGCGCAACTGGGGAGAGTTCCGGACACCGTCCCTGCGCAATGTCGCCGTGACGGCGCCATACATGCACAACGGCAGCCTCGACACGTTGCGGGACGTCATCAGGCACTACTCGGAACTGGACGAAGAGCGTCTGCATGCCGATGGCGAAAAACTGTTGCGCGCCCTGAAGCTGAGCGACACCGAGATCGAGGACTTGCTCGCGTTCCTCGGGACGCTGACTGATCAGCATGGCGCCGACCGGCCAAGACCTCGGTCGGCGCCGGGCTGCGATCCCGAGGAGTTGCCGACGTCAGTCGACCGACCGCCGGTCGGTTTGGTCAGTGCGCCCACCCCGCGTTCGCGTCGGCAGCGATCCGCAAGTCGATTTCGAGGGATCGGGCAATTCGCCGGACCTCATACTGGCCGATGCTTGAAATCCGCACGCAAATTGATATCGGCGCCTCGGCGTCGCTGGTCTGGGGCATCCTCACCGACTTTGGTTCGTACCGCCGCTGGAATCCCTTTGTGCGGGCAATTCTCGGTCAGGCGCAGATTGGAAACTCGATCGAGATCTCTCAGGATGTTGCAGCTTTCGGCAGCTCGACGTTTCGCGCGACGCTGACCCATGTGCGCGAGCCGCGCGAATTGCGCTGGTTCGGGCGCTGGACCGTGCCCGGCCTGTACTCCGCGGAACACCGATTCGCGATCGAATCGCTGCCCACCGGCGGCGTTCGACTTCACAACGGCGAGCAGTACCGCGGCGCCGTCGTCCCGATGGTGCAGCGCCGCCTGCAGCAGATCATCGAGCCCGCATTCGCTGCGATGAATGTCGCTCTGAAGCGACGCGCCGAACGCGCGGAGGAGCCCGGCGCCCCGGCCACGCTGGATACACGTCAGTACGCCGATCAGGACCGCAGAAGCTGACCAGCCGTCGCGTCGACGTCGACAGATCTGCCCGGCGCGCCCATTAGCCAGGAACGATCAGACGAGAACCCGGACCTCATCCGGATCGATGCCGATCTGCACGCGCATGCCCGGCGAGTAGATCGGTGTCGCCGACAGGTGCGGCAGCGTCAGCAGTCAGCAGCGGTAGGCCCGATACGCACGCCATAGCGCGTGAACTCGCCGAGGAACTCGCTTTCCTGCACGAGCGCCGTCGAACCAGATGCGCCGCGCGTCGCGCTGCCGGCGATCGTCATGGCGTGCGGCCGGACGACATTGCCGTGCCGGGTACACGGCCTGCGTCAACGGGAATGTCGCCGAGTCCGATCGGCGACGAACACGCTCGCGCCGGGTCGGCGCGACCGGGCAGCAGATTGGTGCTTCCGACGAATTCGGCGACGAACCGGTTCGCGGGCGTATCGAAAAGCTCGTCGCGGTGTGCCGACCTGCTGCAGCACTCCGGCCTCGAGCACGGCCATGCGATCGGCCGTCGTCATCGCCTCTTCCTGGTCGTGCGTGACGAAGATCGTCGTGATGCCGAGCGCGCGCTGCAGCCGCTTCAGTTCGAGCCGCATCTGCTCGCGCAGCTTCTTGTCGAGGTTCGACAGCGGCTCGTCGAGCAGCAGCACCTGCGGCTCGATGACGATGGTGCGCGCGAGCGCGACGCGCTGCTGCTGGCCGCCCGACAGCTGGTTCGGACGGCGCCTGGCGTAGTCGGCCAGTCCGACCAGCGCGAGCGCCTCGCCGACGCGACGGCGGATCTCGTCGCGCGGCGACGCGCCGTTCGACCAGGCCGAAGGCGACGTTGTCGTACACCGTCAGGTGCGGCCACAGCGCGTAACTCTGGAACACCATGCCGATGTTGCGTGCGTGCGGCGGCACGCCGGTGATGTCGCGGCCGTCGACCAGCAGCCGTGCCGCGGTTGTGCTGGTTGAAGCCGGCAATCAGCCGCAGCAGCGTCGACTTGCCGGAGCCCGACGGGCCGAGCAGCGCGAAGAACTCGCCAGGCTCGATCGCGAGCGTGATGTCCTTCAGCACCTGGTTGGTGCCGTAGGCCAGCCCGATGCCGATGCATTCGACGGCGACGGCTTTCATCGTTTCGGCTCCAGAGTTCGATGCGCCCGCTCGACGAGCAGGTGCGAAAGATACGTGCCGATCGCCACCGTCAGCACCAGCAGCACGCCCAGCGCGGCACCGGGCCCGCGCCCGGCGACCGATTGCATGTAAAGGTAGATGCCGTAGCTCATCGGCGCCTGTGATTCCTTCACCACCAGCAGGATCGTCGCCGACAGTTCGACGGCGGCCGTGATGAAGCTCGAGACGAAGCCGGCGAGGATGCCGCCGGCCATCAGCGGGATGACGATGCGGCGGACGGTGCGCCACTGGCTGGCGCCCAGCATCTCGGCCGCCTCTTCGAGGCTGACGTTGATCTGCTGCAGGGCTGCCATGCACGAGCGCAAGCGCGTACGGCAGGCGGCGCACGGCGTAGGCCAGCATGATCAGCACCCAGACCTGTGTCACCTGCACGCCGCCGATCTCGACACCCTGGAAGGTGCGCAGGTAGCCGATCGCCAGCACGATGCCCGGTACGGCAATCGCCGCACTCGCCGCAAAGTCGAGCCACTGGCGCCCCGGAATGCGCGTGCGCAGGATCAGGTACGCGATCGCCGTGCCGATGACGACGTCGATCAGCGCCGCCAGGCCGCAGTACAGCAGCGTGTTGCGGATCATGCCGCTCGAGTCCTCGAACACGGTGGCGTAGTTGGCCAGGGTCCAGGCGTCGGGCAGCACCGAGTAGCTCCAGACCTTGGCGAACGACAGCACCAGCAGGCCCAGGTGCGGGCTCAGCACGACCAGCAGCACGAGGATGATGGCGCGCGTACGCGAGCGCCGATTCCCACGGCTTCAGCCGCCGCCGGGCGATGCCGGCGCCGCCCTTCTGCAGCGTCGAGTAGTCCTTGCCCTTCATCACGCGCACCGAGAGCCAGAGCGCAAGGATCGAGAACGCGATCATGATCACGCTGATCACGTAGCCCAGCGGGTCTTCGAGGCCGACCTGCGTGATGCGCAGGTAGGCCTGCGGCGCCAGCAGGTTGGTCTGTCCGAGCACCAGCGGCGTGCCGAGGTCGTCGAACACCTTGACGAAGACCAGCGCCGCGCCCGCGAGATAACCGGGCATGGCCAGCGGAAAGACGACGCGCCGGAACAGGCGCCAGCCGCGCGCGCCGAGGTTGAGCGCGGCTTCCTCCATCGCCCCGTCGATCGCGCGCAGCGAGACGATCAGGTTCATCAGGATGAACGGGAAGTAGTGCAGGCTCTCGACGAAGATGACGCCGGTGAGCCCCTGCATGATCGGGATCGAGAAGCCGAAGTGGTCCTCGAGCAGCAGATTGACCGAGCCCGAGCGCCCGAACACCAGCTGCATCGCGACCGCGCCGACGAAGGGCGGCATGATCAGCGGCAGCACACCGAGCGTCTGGATCAGGGCCGCGCCGCGAAACTGGAAGCGCACCGTCAGGTACGCCAGCGGCACGGCGATGAGCGAGGCGACGATGACGCTGACGGTGGCGACGTAAAGCGAGTTGAAGAACGACTCGCGCATCAGGCCGGTCGAGAAGAACGTCGCGAAGTGACCGAGCGTGAAGCTGCCGTCGCCGTCGCGGAAGGCGGTGACGAAGACAGTGCCGACCGGAACGATCAGCAGCAGCAGCAGGAAGGCGGCGATCGCCGCCAGCACCAGCAGCGATCGCCAGGAGGCGCCGAAGCGGCGTTGCAGCCGCTCGGCCAACTGGTGTTGCGCGGCACCGCCAGCGGCACCGAGCATGGCCGCCATCAGGGACGAGACGGCGCTACTTGATCAGGCCAGCGGCCTGCTGCGCGAGGTCGACCGCCTTGCCGTAGTTCTCGCGCGCCTTGCGGTTCCAGCTCTCCTCGAGGCCGGTGATCTGCTTGGAGACCGCGACTTCCTTCTTGTTCGACGCGAAGAGCTTCAGGAAGTCCGGTTGCGCGGCGAGCGAGGCGGAGACGATCGGCGTGAAGGCCAGTTCACGCGCCTGGCGGATCAGGTCCGCGGCCTGCGCATTCGGCTTGCCGCTGGCCGCGAGCTTCGCTTCGGCGGTCTGGATCGCCTTGGTCGCGGCCTGCAGTTCCTTCAGGCGGAAAGTGATCGTCTGGTCGAACAGCGAGTGCACCAGCGAGTAGCGGTCTTCGGAAAGATCGGCATTGAAGTTGACCTTGGCGCGCTTGACGATCGCCTGCGGGTCCGGATAGCCGGCCGGAACCTTCGCGCCCAGCGTGGCGTAGGGCAGTACCGGCAGTCGCGAGATCGCCGGCTGCAGCAGCAGTTCCTGTCCCGGCTGGCTCAGCGTGAACTGCACGAACTTCTTCGCCTCGGCCGTGTTCTTGCCGCCCGCGATCAGCGCGATGTTGGCCGGCACGATCGACGTCACGGCCGGATAGACGAATTCGACCGGGAAGCCCGAGTTCTTGCCGGCGAGGCCGAAGAAGTCGATGACCGGGCCGCCGCCGAACTGGCCATTGTTGATGCCGTCGGGCACGCCGAAGCTGCGCTCGGTGACCTGCGCGCTGTTGCCGGCCATCTGCAGGATCTGGCTCCAGCCCTTGTCCCAGCCTTCGCCCTGAAGGATCGTCTCGACCGTCAGGTGCATCGTGCCGGAGCGCGACGGCGCGGTCATCGCCACGTGGCCATGCCACTGCGGCGCCAGCAGGTCGGTCCACTCCTTCGGCGCGGCCAGCTTGTTCGCCTTCAGGTAGCGGGTGTTGTACATGATCCCGTAGCCCGCCAGCGCCTGGCCCTTGTAGTAGCCCTGCGGATCGTTGATCGGGTAGTTGCCGATCTTGGCGGGAATCGCCTTGTTGTCGATGTCGGTGGCGGCGACCAGCAGCTTGTCGCGCTTGAGTACCTCGAATGCGTCGGGGGCCGAGGCCCAGAACACATCCGGTCGCTGGCCGGCCGCGGTCTCGCGCACGAAGGCGATGCCCGCCACCGTGCTCTTGTTCAGGATCTCGATCGTGATGTCCGGATTGGCCTTCTCGAACGCGGCCTTGTAGGCCGCGGTCAGTTCCTTCGGGAACGATGTGATGACCGTTACGGTGCCCGCGAGGGCAGCGCCCGATGCCAGTGCCAGAACGAGTCCTGCGATCAATCGGGTGAAGAGCAGGGTGGGGAACGTGCGGCGGACCATCATGTCTCCTTGAATGCGGCCGAATACCAGTCAGTAGAGCAACCGCTCGATTCTGGCAGAGACGAATGCGCCCAGGCTACCCATAACGAGACAGGGCCCTCGTCCGCTGCGCTGCGTCAAATTCGTTAGAATCGCGCGACATGCAAGGGAGATGCCCGCAACGACGGGCCGACGCGCACGCACTGCGCGAAGACAATTGAGGACCATCGATGGCAACACCTGTACGACTGATCAAGAAGTATCCGAACCGACGTCTGTACGACACCCAGACCAGCACCTACATCACGCTGGCGGACGTCAAGCAGCTGGTGCTGGACAACGAGAATTTCCAGGTCGTGGACGCGAAGAGCACTGAGGACCTGACGCGCCCGATCCTGCTGCAGATCATCCTGGAGGAAGAGGCCGGCGGCATGCCGATGTTCAGCGCAGTGATGCTGTCGCAGATCATCCGCTTCTACGGCAACGCGATGCAGGGAATGATGGGCTCGTACCTGGAGAAGAACATCCAGGCGTTCATCGACATCCAGGGCAAACTGTCGGAACAAAGTAAGGCCTTCTACGAGACGAACAAGATTGGGCCTGAGATGTGGACACAGTTCGTCAACATGCAGTCGCCGATGATCCAGTCGATGATGTCGAACTACATCGAGCAGTCGAAGAACCTGTTCGTGCAGATGCAGGAGAACATGCAGAACCAGGCGCGTTCGATGTTCACGGGCTTCCCGGGCTTCCCGGGCGAGAAGAAGTAAGCAGCCGCGAGCGGCGATGACCGCCACGAAGTCCGCGGGGCGGTCGCGCCCGGCCGCTGCCCGACGCACTGCCGAGCCCACCGCGCCGTCGGTGGGCTTCGTGTCTCTGGGCTGCCCAAAGGCGCTGGTCGATTCGGAACTGATCCTGACGCAGCTGCGCGCCGAGGGCTACGCCACCAGCCCGACCTATGAGGGGGCTGACCTCGTCATCGTCAACACCTGCGGCTTCATCGACTCGGCGGTGGAGGAATCGCTCGACGCCATCGGTGAAGCGCTGGCGGAAAACGGCAAGGTGATCGTCACGGGCTGCCTCGGTGCGCGCAGCGACGGTGGCGAGAATCTCGTCGCCAAGGTGCACCCGAAGGTGCTCGCCGTCACGGGACCCCATGCGGCGACCGAGGTGCTCGACCACGTGCACCGGCACCTGCCGAAGCCGCACGATCCGTACACCGACCTGGTGCCGCCGGCCGGCATCAAGCTCACGCCGCGCCACTACGCGTATCTGAAGATCTCCGAAGGCTGCAACCATCGTTGCAGCTTCTGCATCATTCCGTCGATGCGCGGCGATCTCGTTTCGCGGCCGATCGGCCAGGTCATGCGCGAGGCCGAGAACCTGGTCAAACAGGGCGTGCGCGAGATCCTCGTCATCTCGCAGGACACCAGCGCCTACGGCGTCGACGTGCGCTACAAGCTCGACTTTGTCGGCGGACGCGCGGTGAAGACCAGGATGACCGATCTGGTGACGGCACTGGCAGAGCTCGGCGTGTGGGTGCGCCTGCACTATGTCTACCCGTATCCGCATGTCGACGAAGTTATCCCGCTGATGAGCCGAGGGCAAGGTGCTGCCTTACCTCGACGTGCCGTTCCAGCACTCGCATCCGCGCGTGCTCAGGGCGATGAAGCGGCCGGCGTCCGGGGAGAAGAACATCGAGCGCATTCGCGCCTGGCGCGCGATTTGCCCCGATCTCACGATCCGCTCCACGTTCATCGCCGGTTTTCCGGGCGAGACCGAGGCGGAGTTCGATCACCTGCTCGATTTCCTGCGCGAGGCCGAACTCGACCGGGTCGGCTGCTTTGCCTACTCGCCGGTGGAGGGCGCCGCCGCCAATGCGCTCGACGGCCAGCTCCCGGACGAGGTGCGGGAGGAACGCCGTGCCCGCTTCATGCAAGTGCAGGAAGAGATATCGGCCCGTCGGCTGCAGCGCAGGGTCGGCACGCGCCAGCGCGTACTGCTCGACGAGGTTGGCCCGACCGTCGCGCTGGGACGTTCCGCGGCAGATGCACCGGAGATCGACGGCGTCGTCTTCGTCAAGGCGGGGCGCCGCAAGCTGGCCGTCGGTGAATTTGCCGAAGTCAGGATCACGTCGGCCGACGCGCACGACCTGCATGGAGTTGCGATATGAGCACGCGCTACGTCCTGTACACCGCCAGGCGTTCCGGCTCCGCCAGCGTCGAAGTGATGCTCGGGGCGCTCGGACTCGACCATGACCTGAAGGACGCCACGCCGTGGAGCGATCCACCCGGCCCGTGCTTCGAGGAGCTGAAGACCGTCAATCCGCTCGGCCAGCTGCCGACCCTGGTCACGCCGGGCGGCGAGATCCTGACCGAGAGCGTGGCGGTGCTGTGGACGCTGCTCGAACGGCATCCGAGCGACTGGGTGCCGGCGCCGTCGACGCGCGACCGCGCCACGTGCCTGCGCTGGATGCAGTTCGCATCGTCGACCGTCTACACCGCGGTGGGAGTGGCCGACTATCCGGCGCGCTGGACCACGTCGCGCTCGCCGGCCGCGCGCTCGGCTGTGGAGCGCGCGGCGGTGGCGCGCATGAAGCTCGGCTGGGACATCGTCGCGCGCAAGTTCCCGCAGAAGCGCGGCTTCACGCTGGGCGAGCGGCCGATGGTCTGCGATGTGTACCTCGCGAACCTGTCGCGCTGGTGGAAGATGCGCGACTACCTGAAGGCTTCGCACCCGGCCTTCGCGGCGATGATGCAGCGGGTCGACAAGCTGCCCGAGGTCGCCCCGGTCTGGAAACGGCACTGGCCATGAGCCTCGGCCGTGCGATCGTCGCGGGAGCGGTGTCCAGCCTGTTGTTGACGGTCTCTGCACCGGCGGCGGCGCAGGTGATGGTCACGCTGTATGCCGGGTACGCCGGCAGCGACGGGGTCGAGAACGCGTCGACCGATGCACAGGCCGAGATCCGGAGTACGGCTGTTTATGCAGTCGCCGTCGGTTCGGTGCTCGATGGTTCGCGCGAAGTGCAACTGCTTTACCAGCAGCAGTCGACCACACTGACGCCGGGAGGAGGCGTGGCGCCGTTCGACCTGACGATTCGTTACCTGCACCTGGGCGGCACCGTGTACTTCGACGGGGTGGTCGGGCAGGGCGCGTACGTGGTCGGCGGACTGGGCGCCACACAGTTCAGCCCCAGCACGAGTGGCTACGGCAGTGAGTTCAAGCCGTCGATCAACCTCGGACTGGGCTATGCATGGCCGCTGGGAGAAAACATTGCGCTGCGCGCCGAGGCGCGTGGCTACTTCACCTTCGTCAACAGCTCGGGTGGCTTCCTGTGCTCCGGCGGTTGCGTGGTCGTGCTGCGCAGTGACGTCTTCCTGCAGTACGACGCCATGCTCGGCATCTCCGCCCGCTTCTAGACGACGCGCCGGGCCAGACTCGCACTACGGTACGCCGAGCAGGAGATAGATGCTCCAGCGGCCGCTGCCAATGCCCAGTCCGACGTAGCCAGGCCCAAGTGCGGTGTCCGCGCCGAGGAATATCGAACTTGACCATACAGTGCCCAGCGTAGGCAGGTTGTCAACGCGATTGCTGATGCGACCGACTTCGGCGGACGTTCCGACGTAGACACCCGAGCCCAGCAAATCCGGCAGCGGCAGCGCTCGGTTGTAGTACATCACGCGGCCGAATGCGTATTGCCGCCCGGAAAATTCGTTGATCCGGTAGGCGGAAAGAAGAAGCGGGCCGCCGAGCGTGAACGACTCGTAGGCCGGCATGTCCGAGCCGAGTGACGAGCCGCCCCTGGCTGAAGCGTTGAGCGTGTGCGGGCCCCAGCTCTTGACGGCACGTCCGATGGCCTCGACGCGGTTGTAGCTCACTTCCGATCCCAGCGAGTCCATCGCAAAGTAGCCGGTTCCCACCAGTCCGTAACCCGCACGCGGGAAGAACGCATGGTCGGTCTGATCGATGAACAGCCCCGCGCGTAGCCCTGCCGTCGTTTCCCGAACGGAGGGCAGCACCGGCGAGCCGGTGTCGACGCGGGCATAGACGCGCGACATCGCGTAGCCTGCGCGCAGCTGACCCCATGTCCCAAGCACCGCGCCGCCATCCAGACCGCCTTGCGTGACGCTGACGCGGTAATCAGCGACCTTGTCTTCGTCGACGAACACGCCGCGCGTCTGTTGCCCGATGTACGCGCTCGGTGCGACGAACCACTTTCCGGCCTCGTTCAGCGGCTGGTAGAACTCTGTCGCCAGATGTGTGTCCTGACCGATCTGCACCTGCGTGGTCCATTCGGCGCCAAGGCGATTGAGCCATGACTTGCGGTACTGCACGAGGAGGTTGAACTGGTTGTCGCCCGCGAAGTCGCTGGCAAGACCGAGGCCGAAGCGCAGGTAATCAGGCCCCCATGACTTCTCGACCGGCTCGATGATCAGCGCGCGCGGACCGGTTTCGCCGCCGACGATGCGATAGCTGATGCTCTCGTAGTCGCCCGTTCCGTACACGCGGCGCAGGTCGGCACCCAGCTTTTCCTCGGTCAGCGGCTCGCCGGGTTTGCTTTCGACAAGCGCCTGCGCGACCGCCGGGTTGGTGCGCTTGAGGCCTTCAACGCGGATTTCGTCGACCGAGCCGAGCGCTTTCGACGTCGCCACCTGATGGCTGCGCAGCGCGGCGTACTGCTCCGGTGAGACGCTGTAGCGAGCGAGCTTGCCAGCCAACGCGCGGGTCGCATCTTCCCCGATTCTGATTGCGTCCTTCGAGCGGTCGAAACTGCCAGCCGAGATGTTGCCGAGATCGGGCGAGATCAGCACATCGTTCGGGCCGAGGCTGCGTAACTGCTGGTCGACCGTCTGCTTGCCGAGGAAATTGATCAGCTGCGTGGTAACGGTAAGTGCCGAGGTGATCTCGTCACGTTTCAAGGGCGGCGTCGAAATGTTGACGGCGATGATGACTTCACCGCACAGCTTGCGGGCCTCATCGATCGGCAGGTTGTTGGCGATGCCGCCGTCGACCAGCAGCCGGCCGTCGATCTCTACGGGTGCGATGGCGCCTGGCACCGACATGCTGGCGCGCATCGCCTGCGCCAGGCTGCCTTTGTCCAGCACTACGGATTCGCCGGTTTCGATGTCGGTGGCCATTGCCCGGAACGGGATCGGCAGCTTGCTGAAGTCACCGACCCCGAATGCCGGCGTCGACAGTTCGCGGAAAAAAGTTTCGATCGAAACGCCGGCGATGAGGCCCTTGGGCAGTGCCAGGCCATCCTTCACGCCAAACTCGGGCTTGAACAACGTGAAGTAGTCTTCGACCTTGCGTCGGACCGCGATCTCCTTGCGAGGCGGCGCGTCGCGGAAGATGGTTTCCCAATCGGCCGCGATGACCCGCTTTTCCATGTCCTGCGGTGTGCGGCCGGCGGCGTACGTCCCGCCGACGACGGCACCCATGCTGGTGCCGGTCACGCAGCTGATCGGAATCCGCATTTCTTCCAGCACCTTCAGCACACCGACATGCGCAATGCCGCGCGCACCGCCGCCGGACAGCGCGAGCCCGATGCGCGGCGTGGCCGCAGGTGCCGCGACAGTCCTTTCGTGCGAGGCCGCAGGAGCGCTCGCGCGTTCCGTCTGCGCGGAAGCCGTCGTTGCAAGGACGAGGGCAGCCGCTGCTGCGGCCCGTTGCCAGCTCGTGCAGTTCGACATCAAGGTCTCCTTCAGCGCAAGCGCGTTGCGCGGTCGCCACGATACGCACCCGCTCAGTCCGGCGTTGTGTTTAGACGCAAACCGCTATGAACTGGCCGATCAGGCTACCGACCCGATGCCGACTAGGGCAACTTCAATCCGGTACCTGCAGCGACCATGGGCTGCGCGCGGCTCGCCAGCAGGCCGGCGTCGTGCCGCTCCAGCGCCGAAACGCCCGCGTGAACACACCCTAGGCCGCGTAGCCGAGCAACTGTGAGATCTCGTCCAGGTCCATCGACGAATCCTGCAGCGGCTTCCGTTTTGGGAACAACTGCGATTCAATTGTTCGGCTGCGATGCTCCAGTCTGAGCAACGGCGTGACAAACGGCAATGCTTTCGCTCCGATCGTCGGGAACACACTTTGTCGTGAGCCAGCCCACGTCAGCCTCGGCACGACGAGGCATCGCCCGCGGGCATCTCCAGGACTTCGCTGCGCGTGCGTTCGAGTGCGGGCCGCAAAGGGTGCATGGACGGTGGCGACCGCGAGCGCGCGGTCGATCGTCGCCAGCGCCTGCGTCCGGCACCCTGACCGCCGCAGCACATCGGCAAGATTGTTGAGCGGCGCGAGGTCGTCCGGGTTTCGTTGCAGAAGTACGCGGTACTCACGCTCGGCCGCCGCGAATTGTCCGTCGGCGTCGAGAGCGTTTGCCAGGCCAAAGCGCGCGACCCGGTCGTCAGGCCATTTCAACAGCGCCGCGCGATAGGCCGGTGCCAGCCCGGCCGCGCCGTTCACGGCTTCGACATCGGCCACGCTCGTGAGGTAACGCGACGCGTCGTTGCCGGCGGGCAGTTCGCCGGGCTTCAGTACCACCATCGCCCATTGCTTGCCGAGCGCCCAACGACGGCCGAAGTCGGTCGCCCGCTCCTGCTTGCGTCGCTCTGCGCCGGATCTCAGTACGAAGGTCTCGTCAGGAACCGAGTAACCGACGACCACCGCGAAGTGCCAGACCGGCACTGATTCCAGGCCGAGGTTCTGCAGCACGACCACCGGTCGGCCGGCCTGAAGTTCGCCAAGCAATGCATCCATCGTCGGCGGCAGGACATAGGGGATGCGTTGCTGCGAGCGTGCAGTCGCGACGAGTTCAACTTGCAGGCTGCCCTTGCGCTCCGGCAAATACATACGGGGCGAGAGCGCCTCCGGAGTCGTTGCCCGACCGGAGTAGGTGAGCACGGTGGCGAGCGTCGCAGGCCCGCATTGGTAATCGTCCTGCGGGAAAAAAGGAACGTCCGAGAGCTCGATGCGCGGCGGGATCGCGCCGGACGCCGCGCGTTGTGCCAGCACGGGCTCGTGCGTTGCACAGCCCGCAGCGAGCAGCAACGCAGCGGCGACCATAAGCGCCGCCTGCAGACGCTGCATACGACGCGTCAGTTGAGTTTAAGTTTGCCGGACGCGAACAACCAGATCAGCACACAGAGAACGATGACGAGCAGGATCCAGCCGCCATCTCCCCCAGCGGGAAGCTGGGCCAGTTCGCGATCGAGCAGCACCACCTCGGCGTCGGTGAGCGCAGCGACCCGCGTCGTTGCCTGCGACGGATCCACACCCAGGCCGATCATCGCGTCGCGAACATCCGCGCGGCCGAGTTGCGCCTGGATCCGCGTGAGCGCCTCCGTGCGTTCCTCGCTGCGAACAACGGTTGCGGTGTCGATCCCGGCGGCGGCAGCGGACTGGACAAGGCCCAGGTTGAGCAGTGCGACGATGATCATCGAGGACATCAGGCGAGCGAACAGCAGGTTGCGCATGGGTGCAATTCTCCGGGATGCTGATTGCGATCGTGCCGACTGCAGGAGTTCGGCGGCGATCGGGGGCGACAGGTCCCTCTCTGGCGGGACGCACCGCTCCGGTGAGGAAAAATACCGAAAACAGGGATTCCGCGCATCGTGCCCGTGCTCGTCCGTGCTCCCGCAAATGCGGACCTCAAGTCCATGCGCCAGCACCCCGTCCGCGCGGCGGGTCGCAGCGGGAAACGGCGGCGCTCGTTCGCTGCCGCCTGAGGTTCGACACACATCAAGCAGGCCCGCGTCCCGCGTGCAAGAATTCCGTCTTTCGGCCATCCGGCCGGTGCGCCAATTCCAGAGAGATCACCGAGGGAGAACCCAATGCGCGAAGTCGTCGTAGTCAGCGGAGCCCGAACCGCTATCGGGACGTTTGGTGGCAGCCTCAAGGATGTGCCCCCGACCCAGCTGGGTGCCACGGTCGTGGCCGAAGTGTTGAAGCGGTCCGGCGTCAAGGGCGACGAAGTCGGCCATGTCGTCTTCGGCCATGTGCTCAACACCGAGCCCAAGGACATGTACCTCGGCCGCGTCGCCGCGCTCGACGGCGGGGTGGCGAAGGAAGCGCCGTGCCTGACGCTCAATCGCCTCTGCGGCAGTGGCCTGCAGGCGATCGTCTCCGCGGCCCAGACCATCATGCTCGGGGATGCCGACATCGCCATCGGTGGCGGCGCCGAATGCATGTCGCGCGGTCCCTACATCGTTCCCGCGGGGCGCTGGGGCCAGCGCATGGGCGACATGAAGGCGATCGACATGATGGTCGGTGCGCTGCACGATCCGTTCGACGTGATCCACATGGGCGTGACCGCCGAGAACGTCGCAACGAAGTGGGGCATCACGCGGCAGGAGCAGGATGCGCTGGCGGTCGAGAGCCATCGCCGCGCCGCGGCCGCGACCAAGGCCGGCTCACTTCAAGAGCCAGATCGTGCCGATCGAGGTCAAGGGCAAGAAGGGCCCGATGGTGTTCGACACGGATGAACACTTCCGCGAGGGCACGTCGATGGACGACATGGCCAAGCTGAGACCCGTGTTTGCGAAGGAAAACGGCACCGTGACGGCCGGCAATGCGTCGGGCATCAACGATGGCGCGGGCGCCGTCGTGCTGATGGAACGCCGCCTGGCCGAGAAGCGCGGCTTGAAGCCGCTGGCGCGCCTGGTCAGCTACGGCCACGCCGGGGTCGATCCGAAGTACATGGGCATCGGCCCGGTGCCTTCGACGCGCAAGGCGCTCGAGCGGGCCGGGTTGAAGGTGGCCGATCTTGATGTGATCGAGGCCAACGAGGCATTCGCCGCGCAGGCCTGTGCCGTGGCCAAGGACCTCGGCTTCCCGGCAGACAAGGTCAATCCGAACGGCAGTGGAATCTCTTTAGGCCACCCGATCGGCGCGACCGGCGCGATCATCACCATCAAGGCGCTGTACGAGCTGCAACGGGTCGGCGGCCGCTACGCGCTCGTGACGATGTGCATCGGCGGCGGGCAGGGAATCGCTGCGATCTTCGAACGGATCTGATTGCAGGACCCGTTCTGATGGGAAGCGAAACGCAGCCCTGCGAGCACCAGCCCAGCGTGCGGCGACGCCTGCTGGTCGCCGCGGGGTGTGTGCTGTGCGGTAGCGGCTCGCTGGTGTGTGCGGCGCCGGCGCCACCGCAGCCGATGGACCCGCGGCTGGCGGAATTACTGAAGGAGCGCCGTTCTCTCTGGGTCCGTCGCGGCAAGGAGGAACTTCGGTCGACCTACTGGACAGCAGCACAGGGGCGCAACCAGGACGAGTATCTGCAGCTGTGCTGGATCATGCGAGACGTCCAGGCCGATCGCGTGTTCGCGATGGACCGGTCGCTGCTCGATACGCTGGCCGGAATCCAGGCGTGGCTGCAGCGGTCCGGTGTCAACCGGCCGATCGAACTGCATTCCGGCTATCGCACAGGACACACGAACAGCGCCACCGAAGGGGCCGCGCTGAATTCGCGGCATGTTGTCGGGCAGGCAGCCGATATCTCGGTGGCCGGCGTGACGAGCGTCAAGCTCGCCGGGCTGTCGAGTGTGCTGGGCCGCGGTGGCACCGGGTTCTATGTCGGCCGAGGCTTCGTCCACGTCGACACTGGCAACGAACGCGTCTGGATCGACCAGAAGCGCAAGCCCGCGGCGCCGACCGGCTGAGTCACCGCGGTTCGGCTTTCTTGCTGCAGTCTGTTCAGCGCGGACCGGGTGCGGCGACCCCGGCCGACCCATGCGTGCGGTCGAGATCGATGTCCTGATACGACGCCGGGTCCTCGCGCGGCTCGATGTGGGTGATCACCGAGGCGCCGGGTACCGCGACAGCGATCTCCTGCTCGATCGACTCCGCCAGGTCGTGCGCCTGCTGCACTGTCCAGGTGCCCGGGACCAGCATGTGCATCGACACGAAGGAACGGCCGGCGGCGGCGCGCGTGCGCAGCGCGTGGAACTCGATCTGTTGCGCGCGATGCGGCTGCAGCACGGCCTCGATCGCCGCCAGTTGTTCGCCGGGCAGCGCGCGGTCGAGCAGTCCGAGCGCCGAGCGCCGCACCAGCGAGAAGCCGGTGAAGACAATGTTGCCGGCGACCGCCAGCGCGATGAGCGGGTCGAGCCAGTTCCAGTGGGTGACCGCCACCGCACCAACGGCGACGACGACGCCGGCCGAAGTCCAGACATCGGTCATCAGGTGATGCGCATCCGCCTCGAGCGCGATGGAACGGTAACGCCGCGCGGCGGCGAGCAACACACGAGCCACGGCGAAGTTGATGGCTGTTGCCACCAGCGAGAGTCCGAGTCCGAGCCCAACGCGCTCGAGCGGCTGTGGGTGCATCAGTCGGTCAATGGCGGCCCACGCGATAGCCAGTGCGGCGGCAAAGATCAGCGCCCCTTCGAGACCGCTGGCGAAGTACTCGGCCTTCGAGTATCCGTAGGCATGCTCTTCGGTCGGTGGGCGTGCCGACAGCGCGAGCATCCATAAGGTCATGCCGGCCGCCACCAGGTTCACGATCGACTCGAGCGCATCCGACAGCAGGCCGACGGATCCGGTCAGCCACCAGGCCCCGGTCTTGATCGCAATCGTTGCGAGGGCGGCGGCGATCGACAGCCACGCAAACCGGGTCAGGTGCTCGCGGCTCATCGGTGCGGCTGCGCTTCGAGCGGGCGTTGAGTGCATCGCTACTGCGAGGCCGAGTTGACGAACCAGGCCAGCACACCATCGAGCGGCGCGTGGCTCAGTGCAAACGTCGCTTTCTCGCGCACGACGGGCTTGGCGCGCCATGCGACCGAGATGCCGGCCAGTGCCATCATCTTCAGGTCGTTGGCGCCGTCACCGATCACGATCGCGCGGTCGGTCGCGCAGGCGAGTTCGGCGCACTGGTCACGCACGGCTTGCGCTTTGCCCTCGGCATCGAGGATGTCACCGCCCGCCGGTCCGGTCACCGTGCCGGTCAGGCAGCCATCGACGATCCCAAGTTCGTTCGAGCGCGTGGCATCGAAACCGAGCCGGCGCTGCATGCGCTCGGTGAAGAAAGTGAATCCGCCCGTGACCAGCAGCGTGTGCAGGCCGGCGGCGCGACAAGTCTCGACGAGGCGCTCGGCACCGTCGTTGAGTGCAAGCTTCTCGTCGTAAACACGCTGCAGCAGTGCGGCATCGACTCCGGCCAGCATCGCGACGCGCCGGCGCAGGCTCTCCTTGTAGTCGGCGATTTCACCGCGCATGGCCGCTTCGGTGATCGCAGCGACCTCCTCGCCCTTGCCGGCAAAGGCTGCCACTTCGTCGAGGCTCTCGATCGTGATCAGGGTGGAGTCCATGTCCAGCGCAAGAAGGCGGAACTCCGCGAGTCGCCACGCAGGATCGACGAACGCAACGTCGAGCTTCCAGTACTCACCCAGCCCGCGCACCGCCTTGCGGGACTCGAGATCGTCATGCACGGATACGCAGCGCGCGGACAGGCCCGTTACGGTGATGCGCTCCGGCACGCACACGACCTTGAAAGTATCGAGCGCTTCGGGCGACAGGGACGGTCCCTGGATGACGAGGTCTTTCATGCGGCGCGAAGTGTACGAGGCGCGGTTCGCTTCAGGCTAGCGCCTTGAAGACCTCGCGCAGCCGCTGCAGGCGTGCCTCGAGGTGGGGTGTCTTTTCCTCGATGCGCAGGCGCTCGGGTCCTGTCAGTCTCATGGTCCTTGAACGCTGCATCAACGCGATCAGGCGCGCGGTGTCGAACGGCGGATTGGGAACGAACTGCAGCACCAGGGCATCGCCCGAAGCGTCGATCTTCTTCACTCCGAGGCGCTCGGCGACGAGCCTCAGGCGATGGGTCTCGATCAGCGCGCGGGCCGGCTCCGGCAGCTTGCCGTAACGATCCACGAGTTCCTCCTGCAGGTGAATCAGGCCGTCCTCGTCGTCGCAGCTCGCCAGCTTCTTGTACATCGACAGGCGCTGGTGGACATCGTTGACGTAGTCCGGTGGCAGCAGGGCGGGCACGTGCAGGTTGATCTCGGTGACGGCGGCCAGCGGCGCCAGCAGGTCGGGCTCGCGTCCCGAGCGCAGTGCCCGCACGGCGGCATTGAGCATCTGTGTGTACAGGTCGAAGCCCACCTCCTGCATGTTGCCGCTCTGGTTCTCGCCGAGCACTTCGCCGGCGCCGCGGATCTCCAGGTCGTGCATGGCGAGGTAAAAGCCGCTGCCGAGTTCCTCGAGGTTCTGGATCGCCTCGAGCCGTTTTTCTGCATTCTTCGTGAGGCCGCCTTCGTCGGGCACCATCAGGTAGGCATAGGCCTGGTGGTGCGATCGACCGACGCGTCCGCGCAACTGGTGCAGCTGCGCCAGGCCGAACTTGTCGGCGCGGTGGATGACGATGGTGTTGGCCGTCGGCACATCGATGCCGGTCTCGATGATCGTCGAGCAGAGCAGCACGTTGAAGCGCTGCTGGTAAAAATCGCGCATGACGCGCTCGAGATCGCGCTCCGGCATCTGGCCGTGCGCGATTTCGATGCGTGCCTCCGGCAGGAGATCGGCCAGCCGGGCACGCCGGTTCTCGATCGTCTCGACCTCGTTGTGCAGGAAGTAGACCTGGCCGCCACGCTTGAGCTCGCGCAGCACCGCCTCGCGCATCAGGCTGGCCGACTCCTTGCGCACGAAGGTCTTGATTGCCAGCCGTCGCTGCGGCGCGGTGGCAATCACCGAGAAATCGCGGATGCCTTCGAGCGACATGGCCAGGGTGCGCGGGATCGGCGTGGCCGTGAGAGTCAGGACGTCCACTTCGGCGCGCAGTGCCTTGAGCCGTTCCTTCTGTCGCACACCGAAGCGGTGCTCCTCGTCGATGATCACCAGCCCGAGCCGCTCGAACTTGACGTCCTCGGACAGCAGCTTGTGCGTGCCGATGACGATGTCGACCGTGCCGGCGTACATGCCGGCAATCGCCTCGGCGACCTCCTTGGTCGAGCGGAACCGTGACAGCTCGACGATGTTTACGGGCCACTGGGAGAAGCGGTCGCTGAAGGTCTGGAAGTGCTGCTCGGCCAGCAGCGTCGTCGGGCACAACACGGCCACCTGCTTGCCGCCGGCCACCGCCGCAAACGCCGCTCGCAGAGCCACTTCGGTCTTGCCGAAGCCAACGTCGCCGCACACCAGCCGGTCCATCGGAAAGCCGGCGGCAAGATCCTTCAACACCGCATCGATGGCCGCCTGCTGGTCAGGCGTTTCTTCGAAGCCGAATCCTTCCGCGAAGGCTTCATAGTCGTGCTGCCGGAACTCGAAGGCATGACCCTTGCGCGCGGCGCGCAGCGCGTACAGGTTGAGCAGCTCGGCAGCGGTATCGCGCACCTGTTTGGCGGCCTTGCGGCGCGCCTTGTCCCAGTCGCCGCTGCCGAGCTGGTGCAAGGGCGCGGCGGCCGGATCGGCGCCGCTGTAGCGGCCGATCAGGTGCAGCTGCGCGACTGGGACATACAGCGTCGCCTCGTTCGCATACTCGAGCTGCAGGAACTCGGTCGGCCCCGAGGTTTGGCCATCGAGATCCATGGTCTGCAGCCCGAGGTAGCGGCCAATGCCATGCTCGACATGCACGACCGGGTCGCCGATGCGCAGCTCGGCGAGGTCGCGGATCATCGCCTCGACGTTCGAGGCGCGCTCGCGTTGCTTGCCCCGCAGGCGGCGCGGGCTCGCCGCGTAAAGCTCGGTTTCAGTCAGGATCGCGACCCGCGGGTCGCGCAGCGCAAAGCCTTCGTGCAGCGGCGCGACACCGAGGGCGATGCGGGCTTCGCTGCGCAGGAACGCGTCGAAGTCGGTGCAGTCGCCGAACGGCACGCCGTATTCGGCGAGCATCTGGCCGATCGTCTCGCGGCGACCCGCGGAGTCGGAAACAATCAGGATGCGACCTGCATAGTCCTCGGCGAAATGCCGCAGCCGCCCGACCGGGTCTTCGGCGCGGCGCTCGACCGCCAGTGGCGGCAGTCGTTCGAACGGCGTGTCGGCCAGGTCCGTGGCGCTCTCGCCGAGCGTGATGCGCGCATGGTCCTTCGCGCGCGTGAAGAAATCCTCGGCATTCAGGAACAGCGCGGCGGGCGGCAGGATCGGCCGTGCCGGATCGCGCGCGAGAAAGCGATGGCGTTCGCTGGTCTCGTTCCAGAACCGGGTGATCGCGGCCTCGACCGGTCCGTGCAGCGCAATCAGCGACTGGGCGGGAAGGTAGTCGAACAGCGTCGCGGTTTCGTCGAAGAACAGCGGCAGGTAATACTCGATGCCTGCCGAAGCGATGCCACTGCCGACGTCCTTGTAGACACCCGACCGGCTCGGGTCGCCTTCGATGCGATCGCGCCAGCGTCGCCGGAACGCCTGGCGCGCTGCCTCGTCGATCGGGAACTCGCGGCCCGGCAGCAGCCGGACCTCGGGAACCGGGTACAGGCCACGCTGCGTGTCCGGGTCGAACGCGCGAATGGTCTCGAGCTGGGCATCGAGCAGATCGAGTCGATAGGGCAGGGGCGAGCCCATTGGAAAGAGATCGATCAGCCCGCCCCGGATGGCGAACTCTCCCGGAGCGACCACCTGCGTGACGTGCTGGTATCCCGCGAACACCAGCTGGCCGCGCAGGTGCTCGGCATCGACGGACTGTCCCTGGCGGAAGAAGAAGGTGTGACCGGCGACGTACTGTGGTGGCGCGAGGCGGTACAGCGCCGTGGTGGCCGGTACAACCAGCACATCGATCGTGTTCGCCGCCTGGCTCAGGCGGAACAGGGTTTCAAGTCGATCAGAGACCAGGTCCTGGTGCGGTGACAGCGTGTCGTAGGGCAGCGTCTCCCAATCCGGCAACGGGCGCACCGCAAGCGACGGCTCGAAGTAGGGGATTTCGTCGACCAGGCGTTGCGCATCGAGTGCGTCGGCTGCCACCACGACGAGTGGACGCTGCTCGGTACGAGCCCGGACCGCGGTCTGCGCCAGCAGGAGCGCGTCAGCTGATCCGGGCGGCCGTGCGATGGCAATACGGGTCCCTGCGACCGGAAGGGATCGCGGGGCAAGGCCTGCGGAGTCCGCTGCAGGCGCGGCTAGCTGGACGTCGTTGTTCACGAGAAAAAAGACGGCAGCACCGAACCCTTCGATGCGAGGGCTCAAGGGCTGCCGAACTCGGTCGTTATTATACGAATGCCTCCCTTTCTTCGACGCCACCACAGGCTCGCCTTCCGGATTCCGTCTTCGTGCCTCGACCACTTCGCTACATTGCGTTGATCCCGGCCGCCGGAGTCGGTGCCCGGATGGGTGCTGGCGACGTACCGAAGCAATACCTGAAGCTGGGCGATCGGAGCATGCTCGCGCACTCGATCGATGCGCTGCTCAGCGACGGCCGCATCGATCGTGTCTTTGTCGTCGTGGCGCCGACCGATACCCGCTGGCAGGACATTGCGGTCGACGAGGAGCGTGTCGAATTCCTGCCGGTGGGCGGCGCATCGCGTGCAGAAAGCGTGCGCAACGGATTGATTGCGATCGCGGCCCGCACCGGAGACGACGACCGCGTACTGGTGCACGACGCCGCGCGCCCGTGCCTGACCGAGGAGCAACTGGGACGGCTGATCGACGAGGTCGGCGACGACGGCAGTGGTGGACTGCTCGCCATCCCGCTTGCCGATACCCTCAAGCGCGGCGAAGATGGGCGCGTCGGCATCACGCTCGAGCGGACGGACCTCTGGTGCGCGCAGACGCCGCAGCTGTTTCGCGTGGCATCGCTGCGCGCGGCACTGGGCGGCAATGTGCTGGACCCGATCACCGACGAAGCCAGCGCAATGGAGCGCGCCGGCCACGCGCCTCGACTCGTGCTGGGCGGGGCCGCCAATCTCAAGGTGACGACTGCCGAGGACCTGGTGCTGGCGCGGGCCATACTCGCGGAACAAGGGCGGCTATGATCGCTCGCCTTTTCGCTCATCGCGTTCGCCGCCCTGCAATCGAGCGTTAACAGGCCCATGGGGCGGCCGCTCAGGCATTGCGCTCAGGCATTGAGATGACAAGCTTTCGCGTCGGACAGGGTTTCGATGTTCATGCGCTGGTGCCGGGGCGTCGATTGGTCATTGGAGGCGTCGAGATCCCGTTCGAGCGCGGACTCCTCGGCCACTCCGACGCCGACGTGCTGCTGCATGCGATCACGGACGCAATTCTTGGTGCAGCCGGGCTGGGCGACATCGGCCAACTCTTCCCGGACAGCGATGAACGCCACCGTGATGCCGACAGCCGCGAGTTGCTGCGCCTGGCGACGCAGCGTGTCCGCGATGCCGGCTGGCGGATCGAGAACGTCGACGCGACCGTGATTGCCGAACGTCCCAGGATCGCGCCGCATATCGCGGCAATGCGCGCGGCGATCGCCGCCTGCACCGGGCTCGATGCTCTGGCGGTTAGCGTCAAGGGCAAGACGACGGAGAAACTCGGCGCCACCGGGCGAGGTGAGGGCATCGCCGCACAGGCGGTGGCGCTGCTCGTCAGGTCGTGACCGGAGAAGCCTGCTCGAGTCCTGCCCAGTCGAGCAGGTCGAAGTCCGTCACCAGGGATACGAGGGTGCCGCTCGTGTCCCTGCCCCAGTAGGACGCGTAGGAACCGGCGCCCAGGCCCGAGGTGAAGAGGTAGCCGGACCCACCCGCGGCACGCACACGGGCCCAGGTCCAGGACGGCCGCCGGTTCTCGCGCAACACCCGCTCGAGCCCGCGGATCATCGTCTCGTTGCGTGCGAGTTCCGCGCGCCATGCCGACAGGGTGGTGGCGTCGAACAGGCAGGCCACGCCCGACTCGACGTCGAAGCCGGAAAGTTCATCGTCCTGGAGTTCGCCAGGATCGTCGCCGTCGATCGTTGCATTGGTCCAGGTCGAGGCCGCACGGTCGACCAGCTTCACGACGACGAAGGCGATTCGTTCGTCGCCGTTCGCCAGCCGCGCGAGGACGACCTGCAGAGGATAAGTACCCGGCTCGATATCCTGCTTGAACGGAGAGCCCTCGAGCAGCAATCCATCCGTGCCGACAAGGCGACCACTCCCGATCTCGATTGCTCCCAGCGACAGCACGGCCAGGTCGACCGGCCCGTCGTCCGCGAGTTCTGGAATCTCCATCTCAAGTTCGGCCACCGCTGCCAGGGGCAGTTGATGCGGCGTACCGCCTTCGACGATCAGGTTGCCCGACTGGGCCGGGCGGCCGCGCACCACGCCGGACAAGCCGATGCCGAGTGCTGCAAGCAGCGCCCGCCGCGTTCGGCAGAAGGCCGCGGTGCTCATGTGTTGCGCTCGAGCGGCAGTGTCAACTCGGCGCGCAGTCCGTGCGGTGCATTGGCCAGCAGGCGAAGACTGCCGCCGTGCAGGCGCGCAATTCGTTGCACGATCGGCAGCCCCAGCCCGGCGCCACCGCTGCCGCTGCGGGCTTCCTCGCCGCGCTCGAACGGGCGCAGCAGGCGATCGATCTGCGCGGCCGGCACACCTGGCCCCCGATCGGCGACGGCCAGGACGACGTCCTGCCCGTCGGTCGACAGGGAAACAGTAAGGTCGAGCCGGCCGGAGGCCGGATCGCGCCCGTAGCGCACTGCGTTCACTAGCAGATTGTCGAGCGCGCGGTCAAGCTCGGTGCGGTATCCGGTGATGGTCACATCGTGCGCAACGAGCAGATTGACGGACGCGTGCGCCTGCGCGTCGATGCGTGCGCGATCGACCGCGGCTTCGACCAGTGTCGACAGGTCGATCTGCTCTGCCGGTTGCTGCGGCGCGCGCCGCGCGTAGTCGAGGAACTGACGCACGATGGCGTCCATCTGTTCGAGATCACCGACCATCGCGCCGCGGGTTTCCGGCGGCATGTCTGCCATCTCGATTTCCAGGCGCAGTCGCGTCAATGGCGTGCGCAGGTCGTGCGAAATGCCTGCCAGCAGCACGGCCCTATCCTCCTCGAGCTTGCCGAGATCCGTCACCATGCGATTGAAGCTTTCGTTGACCGTCCGGATCTCGGCCGGCCCGACGGCGGGCAGGGGTGCCGGCGTGCGTCCTTCACCGAGTTCACGCGCCGCGTTCGACAGCCGCGCCAGCGGCCGGTTGATCACGCGTGTGATCAGGATCGCGCCGAGCACGGACAGCGCCACTGCGACCGCGGCCCAGCCGATCCACTGCGTACCGACATTGCGCGCGACCGGGTCGCGCTCGATGAACAGCCAGTACTTGTCCTCATCGATCGTCAGCGACACCCACATTCCATTGACACCGTTGACCGCAGCGGCCACCTGCGTGCCGGCGCCCAGCTTGTCGATGATCGACGCCGAGGCCATGCGCAGGATCGGACGGTCCGGCAGCGGGACGATCGCATCCGTGCTCTCGAGCGGAAAAATGCGGATGCCTTCGTTGCTCGCGAGTTCGGCGAGCAGGTCACGCCGTACATAGGGGTCGGCATACAGCAGCGCGGCGCGGGTCAGCTGCGCGATTGACACCACCTGCTGTGCGATGGTCTCGGCGCGCGGGGCGCGTTCGAACACACGAAAGCTCTGCAACCAGGCCGCGAGGCTCGCGATGATCAGCAGCAGGACCAGCAGCAGCGTCCGCCAGAAGAGCGGCGGCGACCGCAGCGTCATGGCGCGCGCCGCCAGCTCACCCGCTTCACGACTGGCCCTCCGGGATGAAGACGTAGCCCAGCCCCCACACGGTCTGGATGTAGCGCGGCTTGGCGGGATCGGGTTCGATCAGTTTGCGCAGGCGCGAGATCTGCACGTCGAGGCTGCGGTCGAAGGCCTCGTACTCACGGCCGCGAGCCATTTCCATCAGCTTCTCGCGCGACAGTGGAACGCGCGGATGGCGGGCAAAGGCCTTGAGCACGGCGAACTCGCCGGTCGTCAGTGAAATCGGCTCCCCGGCGCGGGACAATGTGCGAGTGACCAGGTCCAGCACGAATTCGCCGAACACCACGGGCTCGCCCTCGGCGGTAGGCGCTCCGGGAGCTTCCTCGGCGGCGCGACGGCGAAGCACCGCATTGATGCGTGCCAGCAGTTCGCGCGGGTTGAACGGCTTGGGCAGGTAGTCATCGGCGCCCATTTCGAGGCCGATGATCCGATCCACGTCTTCGCCCTTGGCGGTGAGCATCACGATCGGGGTCCGGTCGTTGCCGCCGCGCAGCCGTCGCAGGATCGACAGCCCGTCCTCGCCGGGCATCATCAAATCGAGCACCAGCACATCGAAGCGCTCGCGCAGCCAGATGCGGTTCATCGCCGGTCCGTTTTCCGCGACGAAC
This sequence comes from uncultured beta proteobacterium, assembly GCA_963724365.1. Taxonomy (GTDB): domain Bacteria; phylum Pseudomonadota; class Gammaproteobacteria; order Burkholderiales; family Burkholderiaceae_F; genus JALORV01. The sequence continues at coordinate 54,270 of CAVRUR010000016.1, forward strand.
ACGTTGAAGCCGTTGTCGCCGAGGTAGCGTCGCAGCAGGTCACGCAGGCGCTGGTCGTCGTCGACCACCAGGACTTTGTGCGGGGCGTTGCGTGTCATTTGAAACGGAAACTCTTGTCGGCCAAACCGCGCCCATCGTACGGGCTTGACGCTCGCCTGCGCCGTGGCGTTTCACAATCTGTTACAGACTTTACCGCGGGACATGCCAGCCGGACGCGAAAATGCACGGTGCAGGTCGATGTGCGGCCTACGATAGGCATCATGCGAGTGAAAGATCCCCTGGCTTCCCTGTTGCGCGCGCTGGCATTGCTGCTGCTGGGCTTGCACGTCGGAACCGTTCTGGCACTCGGTGTCCCGGGCGACCCCGGACGCGCATTGCTGAGTCCGGAGCAGCGCCAGCAGATGTGGCAGCAGATGTCCCCGGAGCAGCGGGAGGCGTTTCGCAATGCCCGCACGCCCGAGGACCGGCAGCGCGCCTGGCAGGGCCTGAGCCCGGAGCAACGGCGCAACATGTGGCAGGGACTGTCACCGGAACAGCGCGAACTGCTGCTGCGGCGGATTCCTCACGACGAACGCCGCCAGATGTGGGAGAAGATGTCGCCCGAGCAGCGCGAGGCCATGCGACAGCGCTTCCTTCAGCAGCGCGAAGAGCGCAACGGCACGTCCCCGGCCGAGCGGCCGCGCCTGACGCCCGAGGAGCGGCAACGACTGCGCGACCAGATCCGCGAGTCGCAGGGCAACTGGAAGGGCGGAGCCAGAAAGGGCGACGGGCGCTAGCGCCGTTGACCGTGCAGTCGGTAGCGCCCGGACCTATGCGCGTTCGACGTACGAACCGTCGTCCGTATTGACGCGGACTTTCTCGCCGTTGTTGACGAAGGGCGGCACCTGCACCGAGATTCCGGTCTCGAGCTTCGCCGGCTTGAACGAGGTCGTCGCGGTCGCGTTCTTGATGCCCGGCTCGGTGTCCACTACCTCCAGCACGACGGTCGTCGGCAACTGGATGCCGATCTGGCGGCCGTTGTGGAAGTTGATCTCGACTTCCATGTTCGGCATCAGGTAGCCGGCCTGTCCCTCGAGGAAATCGGCGCCGAGCGTGAGCTGCTCGTAGGTCTCGTTGTCCATGAAGACGTAGTTGTCGCCATCGTGGTACGAGTAGGTCATCGTGCGGCGATCGATGAAGGGTCGCTCGATCTTCTCGTCGGTCGACAGGCGCTCGTTGCGCTTCTGCCCGCTCTCAATGTCCTTGATCTCGATCTGCATGTAGGCGCCGCCGCGGCCGCCGACGTGCACGTGGTAGCTCTTGAGCACGCGCCAGACGCGCTTGTCGAATTCCAGCAGGTTGCCGGCACGGATTTCTGTGGCAAGGATCTTGGCCATGATGGTGACTCGCGGGTTGTGCTGACTCGGGGTTTGCGCTGAGGACTCAGCGTGCTCTGCAGCCGGCGTTGCTGGCCGCTGCTGGCGAGAGCGTGGAAAGCCCGCCATTATATGCTGCGACGCCACCTCGATCATGTCTGACACCTCCGCTGCCTTCGATCCACGCGCCGTCGTTGACGGCCTGCCGCACCTGCCCGGCGTCTATCGCATGATCGACGCCGAGGGTGCTGCGCTGTACGTCGGCAAGGCGCGCGACCTCAGGAAGAGGGTGGCGTCGTATTTCAACAAGGGCGTCGGGCCGCGCACCGCGCACATGCTCGCGCGCGTGACCCGGATCGACACGACGGTCACCCGGTCCGAAGCCGAGGCGCTGCTGCTCGAGAACAACCTGATCAAGTCGCTCGCGCCGCGCTACAACATCGTGTTCCGCGACGACAAGTCCTATCCGTACCTGAAGTTCACTGCTCACGCCTTTCCGCGCGTGGCGTACTACCGTGGTGCCGTTGATCGACGCGCGCAGTACTTCGGGCCGTTTCCGAACGCGTGGGCGGTCAAGGACAGCATCCAGCTGCTGCAGAAGGTTTTCCGCCTGCGCACCTGCGAAGACACCGTCTTCGCGAATCGTTCGCGTCCCTGCCTGCTGCACCAGATCCAGCGTTGCAGTGCTCCATGCGTCGGCCTGATCGACGAGGCCGCGTATGCGCAGGATGTCAATCGGGCGGTGCGGTTCCTTCGGGGCGAGACCGGCGAAGTGATGCGCGAACTCGAGGGGCGCATGCAGCAGCTCGCAATTGATCTCAAGTTCGAGGAGGCCGCAGCCGTGCGCGACCAGCTCGGTGCGCTTTCCCGCGTACTGCACCAGCAGGCCGTGGAAACCACCGGCTCGGACGCCGACGCCGATGTGCTGGCCGTGGTCACGGACGGCGGGCTCGCGTGCGTGAACCTCGCGATGATCCGCGGCGGCCGCCACCTGGGCGATAAAGCCATCTTCCCTGCGCGCGGCGGCGATGACGTCGAACGCGCCGAGATTCTCGAAGCGTTCATCTCGCAGCACTACGCCGCCCAGCCGTGCCCGCCCACTGTCGTTGTCAACGCCGACATCGATGCCGAGGAAGTAGGCGCCTTCCTGTCGGAGGCCAGCGGTCGGCGGGTTCAACTGGTGCGTCATCCGCAGGAAAGCCGCCGGCGCTGGCTGGAAATGGCCGAGGCGAATGCCCGGTTGGCCCTGGCCCGGCGCCTGGCGGAAGAGGGTTCGCAGATGGCCCGCACGCGCGCGCTGATCGAGGCACTCGGCCTCGATATCGGTGATGACGATGCGGACAAGCTGCGTGTCGAATGTTTTGACATCAGCCATACCGCCGGCGAGGCGACGCAGGCCTCCTGTGTGGTCTTTGCGAACCACCAGATGCGACCGTCCGAGTACCGGCGCTACAACATCGAGGGTATCGAGGCCGGCGACGACTACGCGGCGATGCGCCAAGTCCTGTCGCGACGGTTCGCGGCGGTCGCGCGTGGCGAGAGTGTGCTGCCCCAGCTGGTGCTGATCGACGGCGGCAAGGGCCAGGTCATGGTTGCGCGTCAGGTGTTCGAGGAACTTGGGCTGGACACCGGAGTGCTGGTCGGCGTTGCCAAGGGTGAGGAGCGCAAGTTCGGGCTCGAGGAACTCGTGTATCCGGACGACAGGCCTTCGCTCGTGCTGGGCCGTGAGTCACAGGCCCTGATGCTGGTCGCGCAGATCCGCGACGAGGCACACCGCTTTGCGATCACCGGAATGCGCGCGCGCCGTGCGAAGTCGCGCCAGAACTCGCAGCTCGAGACGATGGACGGTATCGGTCCGAAGCGACGCCAGCGGCTCTTGGCGCGCTTCGGTGGATTGCGCGGTCTGGCAGCAGCGTCGATCGACGACATTGCGACCGTCGAAGGGGTTTCGCGTAAGCTCGCGGAGAGGATCTACGCGCAATTGCATGGCCAGCCCACCGAATAGTCCACCAAGCAGCCCACCGCTGACCTTCAATGTCCCGATGGCGCTCACCTGGGCGCGCATCGCGATGATTCCGGTCATTGTCGGCATCTTCTACGTCCCGGACAGCTGGTTTCCATCGCACTGGAAGAACGCGACGGCGTGTTGGCTGTTCGTGCTGGCCGCGATCACCGATGCGATCGACGGTTATGTCGCGCGCAAGTACGGCATGGTCAGCCGCCTGGGTGCTTTCCTGGATCCCGTGGCGGACAAGCTGATGGTCAGCGCGGCGCTGATCGTGCTGCTCTCGCTCGGCCGAATCGACGAATTTGTGGCGCTGGTGATCATTGGGCGCGAAATCGCGGTCTCGGCCTTGCGCGAGTGGATGGCACAGATCGGGAAATCCGCCAGCGTTGCCGTCAACTCGCTCGGCAAGATCAAGACCATCGCGCAGATGGTTGCGATTCCCATGCTGCTCTTCCACGACAAGCTGTTCGGCGTCATCGATGTGCACCTGATCGGCACACTGCTGATCTACGTTGCGGCCGCACTCACCGTGTATTCCATGTTCGTGTACCTGCGCATGGCATGGCCGCATCTCGACGATTGATGAGCAACTCGCGCTGTGGTTTGACACTCGATCGCTCGCCGATATAATTCCGTGCTTCGAGCGGGCGTAGCTCAGTTGGTAGAGCGCAACCTTGCCAAGGTTGAGGTCGAGAGTTCGAGACTCTTCGCCCGCTCCAGAATTCTGGGGGGAGCCACGCGCTTCCCCTTTTGGTTTGAGCCCCCTGCGGCGGGGTGGCAGAGTGGCCATGCAGCGGACTGCAAATCCGCGTACGCCGGTTCGATTCCGACCCCCGCCTCCAGTGTGTTGAAAGTGCGTCGTGTTGTGCGACGGCTTTCGCGCATGTCATTCACGAGTCTCGGTTCGTTGCTGTAACGAGCGCATCGCGATCTCGAGATTGCGGTTGCCTGGACCCTTAAGCAGGGTCTTTCCGATCAGTTCAAGTTGTCGCCGAACCCGTTGCCGCCGCGATACGGGTGACTCCTGCCGTCCGAATTCTGGCCACGAAGGCGCGTCGAGCGCCCAGGCGCTGCCAGTGTGGCGTCGCGGGCGCATGAATAAGCGGTAGCCGCTGGCGCGCTTCGCTCCTAGACTGTACCTTCCGACAAAGACCCCTGCGATCGTATTGAGTCGGACCGTTCCGCAGGGCGCAGGCGGAGGTGGCAATGGCGGACGTCTTCGTTAGCTACTCACGACAGGATAAGGCGCGTGCTGCGCAGTTTGTCCAGTTGCTTGAGGGCTACGGTTGGGACGTCTTCTGGGACCAGGAAACGCGTGCGGGAACGATCTGGCCGAAGGTCCTGGAAGACGAACTCGGTCTTGCGCGCTGTCTGCTCGTGCTGTGGACCGCGAACTCGGTGGCGAGCCGCTGGGTGCGCATCGAGGCGTACGAAGCGCTGCAGAACGACAAGCTGCTGCCTGTGCGCCTCGAGAATGTCAAGCCGCCGATGGAGTTCCGGCAGACGCAGACCTTCGATCTATTGGGTTGGACTGGCGATCCCAATGATCCGCGGCTGGATCACCTGATTGCCGACTTCTGCGTGCTGACCAAGCTCGGTCCGCGCAAGGGCACGATCGGTCCTGCGACCTTGAACGTCGTGCGTACGCTGATACCGACAACGCTGGGAGCCGGCACGTGGCAGGCGCCGGCCACGCTGTCGGGTGCGCCCGACTTCAGTGGACACGTTGTGCCGACCTACCGCACCGTCGGTCTGGCAGCACCCACGCTGGTGCCGACGGAACAGGAGCGAGAACCGGCGCATGAGACGGCGCAGTCACAAACGGTCGAATCTGCGGTCCGCGTCGACACAGTCAGCCTGAGAGTTTCGGCCACGCCAACCGCGGGCGGATCTTCCGCGACAACGGCTGCGCCGCGCCAGTCCGTCGAATCGGCTGCAGGCGTCGGTTCAAGTGCTACGGACGTCGCATCCGATGTAGAGCGGATCAAGCCCGATCCCTGGCGCAAGCGTCTGTCATTGGGAGTGGGAGCTGCTGCGATCGTGCTTGCCATCGTGTGGCTGGGCGGTCGAGTCTTGAAACCGGAGGAAGTCTCGGGACCGGAGCCGTTCAAGGCGCAGACTTTCGCCACCAAGGCCGATTCCAAGTCGCCAGTGGCTGTCGCCGAACCGGTGCCCCCACCCTCAGGAATGAATGCATCGACCACCGCGGCGGCGCCGACATCGACAACGGCAACGCAGCCGGCAGTCACATCGACGCCGACATCGACGCCGATCATCGAGGGCAGTCGGCCCGCGACCGCTACAAATACCGCCCGCTGCCCGCCCGCCTGCTACTTCCACACGCTGCATCGAAATCACCGAACGCTTCCAGCAGACGGGCCAGATCACCGCCGCAGACCGACAGTTCCTCAGCAGCAAGGAGTGCTCACGATGAACGATCAGTCAATTCGCTCCGGATCACGTTCCTGCTGTACACCGCTGAAGGTTTTCAGCATCGGCTTGGCGGGCATGTTGGGTGCCTGTTCGTTGATCGCGCCGCCGGCGCCTGCTCCCGCCCCGGCCCCGGTCGCCGCGCCGGCACCGGCGCCTGCTCCCGCGCCGGCTCCGGTTGCGGCTCCGCCGCCGCCGCCGATTCCCGTGCAGCCGCTCGACACGGCGTTGCTCGACGCCGCCGCCAAGCTCTTTTCGGCTGCATCGAGCTCGCTTGGGGCGCCACCGGCACAACGCCTGCTGGTCATCGATCCACTGGTGGATGCGGTGTCCTACACGCAGAGCGTCACCACGCAATCCATGGAAGAAAAGATCCAGGGCCTGGTGCGCAGCAAGTATCCGGGCTTCAACGTGCAGCCGATGTCGCGCACCAGCATCAACCAGGCGCCGATCGTGCTGGTCGGAACATTCACTGCGATCGACCTGAAGAACCAGGTCGGCGGCCAGCGCGAAGCGTTCCGCATCTGCCTGGCCCTGGCCGATCTGAAATCCGGGCTTATCGTCGCCAAGGGCGTTGCGCGCGCTCAGGTCGAAGGCATCGACCAGACGCCACTGCCGCATCTGCAGGAAGCGCCGACCTGGGCCAAGGATCCGGCTGTCGATGCCTACGTGCGGACCTGCCAGACGACCAAGCCCGGCGATCGCATCGATCCGGCGTATCTCGACGGCATCCTCGCCGCTTCGCTGATCGCCGAGGCCAGCGCACTGCAGGACCGCGGTCGCTACCAGGACGCGATCGAGGTCTATCGCAGTGCGCTCAGCACGCCGAAGGGCGACCAGCTGCGCGTTCACAACGGCATCTACAGCGCGAGCTGGAAACTCGGCAAGCGTGCCGACGCGGAACAGGCGTTCGGCGAGGCGGTGCGGGTTGGGCTCACCAGCAACCGCCTCGGCGTGAAGTTCCTCTTCCGGCCCGGCTCGACTGACTTCGTGACGGACCCGCGCCTGAGCGCGCCTTATACGATCTGGATCACGCAGATCGCGCGCCGCTCGGCGGCGCAGTCGGCCTGCCTGAACGTCGTCGGCCACACCAGTCCGACGGGGCCTGAACCACTGAACGAACGCCTGTCGGTCCTGCGCGCCGAGAACGTGAAGAACCGCCTTGAACGCGAGGCGCCGCAACTCAAGGGCCGCGTGATCGCGAGCGGCGTCGGCTCCAAGGAGAAGCTCGTCGGCACCGGCACGGATGACCTGCGCGACGCGCTTGATCGTCGCGTCGAGTTCAAGACGGTGCCGTGTTAGGGCACCCTCGAGGCCAGGAGCGACGGTAGTACCGTTGAATTGGAACTCGACGGCTCATCACGTCGACCGATCGAACCCGGGAGCTGCACGCCCGGACGCTGATACGCTGTGCCAGGCTGCCACTCGCCGCGGTGGTGAAATTGGTAGACACAGCGGACTTAAAATCCGCCGCAAGCGAAAGCAAGCATGCCGGTTCGATTCCGGCCCGCGGCACCAGGAACGAAATGAAGGTCTTCAATCTCGCCTGCGAAAACGAGCATCCGTTCGAGGGCTGGTTCGCCTCGGCCGATGAATTCGATCGGCAGCTGGAAGTGAAATTGGTCGAGTGCCCGGTCTGCGGCAGCCATGCCGTGCGCAAGCTGCTGTCGGCGCCGCGCCTGAACCTCGGTGCCGAGGCGCCCGAGACGAATGCGAAGCAGGCCGTCGCGATGCCGAACGACGCGACCATGCAGGCCATGCTGCTGCAAATGGCGCGCCACATCCATGCGAATACCGAGGATGTCGGCGAGCGCTTCCCCGAGGAGGCGCGCCGCATTCACTACGAAGAAGCGCCCAAGCGCTCGATTCGCGGCCTCGCGTCGCGTGACGATGCGGCACAGCTCGCGGACGAAGGCATCGAGGTGATGCCGGTGCCTTTCGGCAGCCTGCTCAAGAACCCCGTTCAGTAGGCTGATAGCGACTAGTGTTTGGCGTACTGCTGTGCGCCGAACAGCGTTTCGCGCGACTTGGCGTCGGTGATCGGTTTGCGCCGGTCGGCGAGCACCTTGATGCCACGCTGCACCGCCGGACGCGCATCGACAGCGTCAAACCAGCGCTTCACGTTCGGATACTCCGCCAGATCGACGCCCTGGTTCGCATGCGAGCGGGTCCACGGAAAGATCGCAATGTCGGCGATCGAGTAGCTGCCGGCGAAGTATTCGACCTGGCTCAGCCGGCGGTCCATCACGCCGTACAGCCGCTTCGCTTCGTTGCGTGTAGCGGTTGAACGCGTACTCGATCTTCTCCGGTGCATAGAGGCGGAAGTGGTGCGCCTGACCGAGCATCGGCCCGACGCCGCCCATCTGGAACATCAACCACTCGAGTGCAACGTACTTGCCGCGCACCTCCGTGGGCAGGAAGCGCCCGGTCTTGCCTGCGAGATAGAGCAGGATCGCTCCCGACTCGAAGAGCGACATTGGCCTGCCGTCGGGCCCCTCGGTGTCGACGATCGCGGGAATCTTGTTGTTCGGGCTGATCTCCAGGAATCCCGGCGTGAACTGGTCGCCGGCGCCGATATCGATGGCATGCACCGTGTAGGGCAGGCCGCACTCCTCCAGCATGATGTGGATCTTGTGGCCGTTCGGCGTCGGCCAGCTGTAAACGTCGATCATGGTCGCCTCAGTGTCGCGGGGGCAGGGGAACGTGCTTTCCGATCTCGACCTTGGCGATTGCGTTGCGGTGGACTTCGTCGGGTCCGTCCGCCAGACGCAGCGTCCGCGCCAGCGTGTAGGCGTACGCGACCGGAAAGTCGTCGCACATGCCGCCGCCGCCGTGGGCCTGGATGGACCAGTCGAGCACGGTGCAGGCGACGTTGGGTGCGACGACCTTGATCATCGCGATCTCCGCCTTGGCGGCCTTGTTGCCGACGGTATCCATCATCCACGCTGCCTTGAGTGTCAGCAGGCGCGCCTGGTCGATCATGCAGCGCGCCTCGGCAATGCGCTCCTGCCACACCGACTGACGGGACACCGGGCCACCGAATGCAACGCGGCTGGTGAGGCGCTTGCACATCAGCTCCAGTGCGCGCTCGGCCAGCCCGAGCGACCGCATGCAGTGATGAATGCGCCCGGGTCCGAGGCGACCCTGCGCGATCTCGAAGCCGCGTCCTTCGCCCAGCAGGATGTTCGATGCCGGCACGCGAACGTTCTCGAACAGGGTCTCCATGTGTCCGTGCGGTGCATCGTCGTAACCGAAGACGTTCAGCGGCCGTACGACCGTCATTCCAGCGGCGTCTGCCGGCACCAGGATCATCGACTGCTGCTGGTGCTTCGGGGCCTCGGGGTCGGTCTTGCCCATGACGATGTAGATCTTGCAGCGCGGATCGCCGGCGCCGGAGGTCCACCACTTGCGCCCATTGATGACGTAGCTGTCGCCGTCGCGTGTGATCGACGTCTGGATGTTGGTCGCATCCGACGAGGCTACCTCGGGCTCGGTCATCGCGAATGCCGACCGGATCTCGCCTTCGAGCAGCGGTTTGAGCCAGCGCTCCTTCTGCTCCGGCGAGCCGTAGCGCTCGATCGTTTCCATGTTGCCGGTGTCGGGCGCCGAGCAGTTGAACACCTCGGACGCCCAGGGCACGCGGCCCATGATCTCGGCGAGCGGCGCGTACTCCAGGTTGGTCAGGCCGGCGCCATGCGACGAGTCCGGCAGGAACAGGTTCCAGAGCCCGGCCGCGCGCGCCTTCGGCTTCAGGTCCTCGATCAGCGTGGTTGGCGTCCAGCGGGCGCCGCGACGCGTGTTCTCCTCGACTTCCTCGTGGAAGCGCCGCTCCACCGGGTACACGTGCTCCTGCATGAACGCATCCACGCGCTCCCGCAGCGCCTGCGTCTTGTTCGAGTAAGCAAATTCCATGATTCGTCCCTCCTGCGACTCAGAATAGCGCAGCGTTGTTGTTCGCGTTGGCCACCGCGGGTAGAGTCGACCCGGGAGGAGCGATGAAGGCAATCCAGTGCGTCGAGTGGGGGACTCCGGAGCGTCTGGTGCTCGCGGACATCGCGCTGCCCGAGCCGAGGCGCGGGCGAGGTGCGCGTGCGGGTCGAGGCCGCCGGTGTCAATTTTCCGGACGCGCTGATCGTGCAGAAGAAGTACCAGGTGCAGCCGCCGTTGCCGTTCATTCCCGGCACCGAGGTGGCTGGCACGGTCGATGCGGTCGGCTCGAATGTGAAGCACCTCAAGGTCGGGGAACGGGTCGGCGCGTTTGTCGGGCTCGGGGGATTCGCCGAGTTCGTCTGTGCACCGGTGGCGATGGTGGCGCCGCTGCCGCCGCGGGGTATCGACTCGAGGCCGCCGCCGCCTTCACGCTGACCTATGCCACCTCGCACCACGCGCTGTTCGACCGCGGCCAGCTGAAGGCGGGAGAAACGCTTGCGGTGCTCGGCGCGGGCGGCGGTGTCGGCATGGCGGCCGTCGAGCTCGGCAAGATCGCCGGTGCGCGCGTCATCGCCGTCGCTTCGACCGAGGACAAGCTCGCAGCGGCGCGCGCGCATGGCGCCGACGCCACCATCAACTACGGCACCGACGACCTGCGCGAGGCGCTGAAGGCCGCCACCGCGGGCAAGGGCGCCGATGTCATCTACGACCCGGTCGGCGGCAGGCACACCGAAGCGGCGTTGCGTAGCCTGGCATGGCGCGGACGGCTGCTGGTCGTCGGTTTCGCCGATGGAACCATTCCACAGATCCCGGCCAACCTCCTGCTGATCAAGGGGGCGTCGGCCGTCGGGGTGTTCTGGGGTGAGTTTGCCCGGCGCGAGCCCCAGGCAAATCAGGCGATGCTGACGGAGCTCTTCGGCTGGCTGGCGCAAGGCAGGCTCAAGCCGCACATTTCGCAGACCTATGCGCTGGCGAACACGCCGCGCGCGCTCGAGGCTCTGCTGGCGCGACGCGTGGTCGGCAAACTCGTGATCAAGCCCTGGGATTGAAGACGTTCATGGAGGCACCGATGGTCCGTATTTTGTTGGCAGCGCTGCTGACGGTCGTGCCGGCCGCGGTGGCATTCGCAGCCGAGCGTGCGATCGAGAAGTCCGTCGTGGTCGACGCGACGCTCGACCAGGCCTGGGACAGCTGGACGACGCGCGAGGGCATCGTCAGCTTCTTCGCGCCGGACGCGAAGATCGAGCCGCGCGTCGGCGGCGCATTCCAGATCTACATCGACCCACTGGCCGAGCCCGGGATGAAGGGCGCCGACGACATGCGCTACATGGCGCTGCAGCCGAAGTCGATGATCTCCTTCGACTGGAATGCGCCTCCGCACCTGCCTGAAGCGCGCAAGCAGCGCACGTTTGTCACCGTGCGCTTCGAGTCCGTGAGCGACAAACAGACGCGTGTGACCCTGCACCACACCGGCTGGGGCGATGGTGGCGAGTGGGACAAGACCTTTGCCTACTTCGACCGCGCGTGGGGCAATGTGCTCGCCAACCTGCAGAAGCGCTGGACCCAGGGACCGCAGGACTGGACCGAATGGATGAACCAGCTGAAGAAGTTTCGCGAACAGGCGGCGCAGAAGAAATAGGCCGCGGTGGCCTCTGTGGACGAAGAACCCGATCCCGCTGCATCGATAGAAATCGAGATTCCCGCGCGCCAGCGCGATCTCGGTGGCTTCCATGTCGGCCGAGTCCTGCCGTCCGCGAAACGGCGGATGGTCGGTCCGTTCATCTTCTTCGATCACCTCGGGCCGCTGGAACTGAAGGCCCCGGTGCCGCGCTCTGCGGACGTACGGCCGCATCCACACATCGGCCTGTCGACGGTCACCTACCTGTTTCATGGAGAGATGACGCACCGCGACTCGCTGGGAATCGAACAGGTGATCCGGCCGGGAGAAGTGAACTGGATGACGTCGGGCCGGGGCATCAGTCACTCGGAGCGCTTCGACGGCATGCGTGACCAGGGCGGGCGATTGCACGGACTGCAGGCCTGGGTGGCCTTGCCCGCGGCGCATGAGGAAGACGAGCCGTCGTTCGAACACTACGGCAGCGGGGAACTCGAAGACGATCGACGCGCCGGGCATGCGTGCGCGTCTGATCGCCGGGTCGGCGTTTGGCGCGACCAGCAGTGTGCGCACTCATTCGCCGCTGTTCTACGCGCATCTTGAACTGGAGGCGGGAGCCCGCGTCGAGATGCCCGGCCGGTATTCGGAAAGCGCGGCCTACGTCGTCAGCGGATCGGTCGAAGCCGCGGGACGTGTGGTCAACGCCAGGACCATGGTCGTGTTCTCCGCTGCCTCGGTGCCCGTGCTGTCAGCGCTCGAGTCGTCCACCCTCATGCTGCTGGGCGGCGAACCGGTCGGTCCGCGCCATGTCTGGTGGAACTTCGTGTCGTCGCGCAAGGAACGCATCGAGCAGGCCAAGCGCGACTGGGCAGACGGCCGTTTCGTACTGCCTCCGGGTGACAGCGTCGAACGCATACCCTTGCCTGAGGGCGCGTAAAAGTTCGAAGCAGCCTGAAGACCTCCGCTGACCCGACTTGGTCCGTGGCACGGCACGCCTTGCCGGCAGAGTGGCAGCTGTCGAACGCATTGCCCGGACTTCGCAGCTCGTGTAGCGTTTCTTGTGTGCAGCCAAATCCCGACGCCGCGCGCCGCCGCGAGCTGATGCGCCAAGCCGCCTGCGTCGCCGGCGCGTGGGTGGCCTCCAGCGCGCTGCCGGTGATCGCGGCCGGCGAGGTGCAGCACCATCCGCGTTCGCTGCTGACCGACGCACGTGGCAACCCTTGGCTGGCGCGCCAGCTCAAGGCGGGTGAAGCGTTCCTTTTCAACTACCCGTATACGGCGTCGCCGGTGTTCCTCATCGCGTTCGAGCGCGAGGTAAAGCCGGTCGAGCTGGCCACTGAAGACAAGCAGCGCTACGCGGCGCCGGCCGGCGTAGGTCCGAACAGGTCGATCGTCGCGTTCTCGGCAATCTGTGCGCACAAGCTGATGTACCCCACGACGACCATCAGCTTCATCGGCCTGCGCAGCGGCGGCCGCGGTGAGCCGGCGCACGTGATCCACTGCTGCGGCGACAACTCACGCTACGACCCGGTGCAGGGCGCGCGCGTGATCGACGGGCCGGCGCCGCAGCCGCTGGCTGCCGTGCTGCTGGAGTGGGATGCCCGTAGCGACCAGCTGTACGCGGTGGGCACGCGAGGCGGCGAGATGTTCGACGCGTTCTTTGAAAAGTACAGGGCGAAGCTGGAGCTCGAGACCGGCAGCGGCCAGCGCAAGCCATGCGGTACCGCCGTCGTCGTGCAGCCGGCCGCAAGCTACAGCAGGCTGTGGCGCAGCTGCCGGGCCTGAGTACTGAAGCGCCTCCTTGCCGCCCGCCACGCAACAGTCGGTGGGATGGAGCGCGAGTCCCGCTCAGCGAGGTCGCCCGACCCATGGGCGCCACGGTCGCCACGAGCGCAATCGCGGCAGCACCCGACAGCACCAGCAGACCGTGATCCCAGGCGGCGGCGGATGTCACCGGCGAGCGTGCCGCGATCCAGTACCCAGCCCACCAGCGGCTGCAGGATTCCGGCGCCGAGAAAGATGCCGGTGTTGACGACCGAGGTGGCAATGCCGGAGTACTGCGGCGGATTGGCCTCCTTCGCGATGGTCCACGACAGCGTGAAGCCCGGGATCAGCAGGCCCATCAGCAGGAACCAGCGCCAGCGTGGCCCACAGCGGCCACTGCACGTGCAGGATCCACGGCAGCCACGACAGCGTGTAGAGCAGCACGGCCGCGCGCATGACGCCGAGCCGGCTGCGCGAGTCGATCGGAGATCATGCCGATCGCCCATCGACCCGAACGCCACGCCGAGCAGCATCAGGCTCGAGTGCTGGGCGGCGACGACGCGTGTCATGCCGTGCACCTGCTGCAGGTAGGGCACGGCCCAGAGTCCGGCGAACGCGAGGAAGCTGCCGCCGACGCCGAGGTTGACGACGAATGGCGGCCACGTGGCGGGATTCGGCGAGCACACGCGCGACTGCGGTCCGCCACGGCACGTGGCCGCCGATCGGCGCTGCGGGATGTCGCCGGCGCAAGCCCGAGTTCCTCGGGTCGATCGCGCACGCGCAGCCAGGTCGCCACCGCCAGCAGGCCCGACAGGATCGCGAGTGCGACGAACACGGCGCGCCAGGAGGTCTGCGTGACGATCCACGCCAGCGGGGCGCCGGCGATGACGGCGCCGAGATTGCCGGCGAACATCGTCACTCCGGCCAGGGTGGCGAAGCGCTGCGGCGTGAACCAGACCGCCGACAGTTTCAGTACCGAGATGAAGGCCACCGACGATGCCAATACCGACCAGCGTGCGGCCGACGGCGGCGATTTCCCACGCCGGAGCGAGCGCAAACAGCAGCGAACCGGCCGCTGCGATTGCCGATCCGGTCGCGAGGATCTTGCGCGGGCCCGAGCGTGTCGGCCAGCACGCCGACCGGAATCTGCAGCACCGTGTAGACATAGAAGTAGGTCGCGGCCAGCGTTCCGAGCACGGTGCTGCTGATGTCGAACGCGCGCGTCAGTTCGTCGGCGATCGCCGCCGGTGCGGTGCGATGGAAGAACGACAGCACGAAGCTGGCGAGTGCCAGTCCGAAGACGACGCGACGGGCGGCGGCGAGCGAACACATGCGGATTCCGGCGCCGGGTGAGGCTGGCGGGCGGGGACGCGGAAGTAGCGCGGTTCGACGAACAGCGAGTGTGATCTCCACGCGCTTGACTTCAGGGTGATCGGGAATGGCATAGAGCACCGGCGTGATCAGTTCCTCGAACAGGCCGCGCAGGCTGCGCGCGCCCGACTTGTACTCGATCGCGAGGTCGGCGATCTCCTCGAAGGCGCGTGGCGCGACCACGAGCTCGACGCCTTCGGTCTTCAGGATCGCCTGGAACTGCCGGTAGATGCAGTTGCGCGGCTCCGTCATGATGCGTACCAGCATGTCGCGCGTCAGGTCCTGGAAGCGCGCGACGATCGCGAGCCGGCCGGTGAACTCCGGGATCAGCCCGAACTCGACCAGGTCGGTCGGCTTCACGCGCGCGTTCAGGCGCGTCAGGATCTTCTGGTTGTCGTCGGTGGACGTCGCGACGAAGCCATAGCCGTGGCTGTGCGACATGATCTCGTCGAGCCCGACGAACGCGCCGCCGCAGATGAAGAGCACGTTGGTCGTGTCGAGGTACTGGCCGCTGCGCAGCCGCACCGGCGCGCCTTCCATGATCTTCAGCAGTGCGTGCTGCACGCTTTCGCCGGAGGCGCCTCCCCCCGGCGCGGCGGTCGCCGAGCGCAGCTTGTCGATCTCGTCGATGAAGACGATGCCCTGCTGCGTGCGCGCCAGATCGCCCTCGGCCTTGTCGTGCAGTCGCTCGAGGATCGCCTCGATTTCGTCGTTGACGTAGCGCGACTGCGCCAGCGACGTGGCGTCGGCGGTGACGAACGGAACCTTCAGCAAGCGGGCGAGCGACTCGCACACCAGCGTCTTGCCGGTTCCGGTCGGGCCGACCAGCAGCACGTTGCTCTTGGTGATCTCGAGGCCGTCCGCCTGCGAGCGTGCGATCTTCTTGTAGTGCGCGTAAATGGCGACTGCCAGCATCTTCTTCGCGTCGTCCTGCCCGACGACGTACTGGTCGAGGTGCCGGACGATCGCGCTCGGCGTCAGGCGGCTGTCGAGCAGGGTCATGGTCGTGGTCGTCGGGCGTGATCCGTACTGGTATTGATTCGCGAGCTTCAGGCGCGCTCGGCGTAGCGCCAGCCGAGTTCGGCCAGCGCTCGTGCGTTGTGTCCGGCCTGCATCGCGTTGTTCGACGACGCCAGGCCTTCGGTGGCGCGTTTGTACACGCCCTGCAGGATCGCGGCGATGCGGAACAGGTTGTAGGCCAGGTAGAAAGTTCCAGTGTTCGATCGCGCCGCGACCGGTGCGCTCGGCGTAGCGGCGGATGTAGTCGGCTTCGGCCGGAATGCCGAGCGCGGCGTGGTCGAGGCCGCCAATGCCGCGAAAGCCGCCGGGCGGAATGTGCCAGGTCATGCAGTGATAGGAGAAATCGGCGAGCGGATGCCCGAGCGTCGACAGTTCCCAGTCGAGGATCGCGATGATGCGTCGGCTTCGCTCGGATGGAAGATCAGGTTGTCCATGCGGTAGTCGCCGTGCACGACCGTGGTCTCGTCGCCCGGCGGAATGTGCGCCGGCAGCCAGTCGATCAGCCGGTTCATCGCGTCGACGGGCTCGGTCTCCGAGGCGCGGTACTGCTTGCTCCAGCGCCCGATCTGCCGCTCGAAGTAGTTGCCGGCCTTGCCGTAGTCCGACAGTCCGGCGCGCTCGATGTCGACGGTGTGCAGCCGGGCGATCACGCGGTTCATTTCGTCGTAGATCGTCGGCTCGCTCGACGTTGGACAGCCCGGGCAGCGTGTGGTCCCAGAAGATGCGGCCTTCGACGTGCTGCATCAGGTAGAACGCGCGGCCGATCACGCTCTCGTCGGTCGACCAGCAGCAGCGTCCACGGCACCGGGATGCCCTGTGCGGCGAGCGCGCGCATCACGTGGAACTCGCGCTCGATCGCGTGGGCCGAGGGCAGCAGCTTGGCCGCCGGCCCCGGCTTGCTGCGCAGCACGTACTTGGCGGTCGAGGTCGTCAGCAGGTAGGTCGGATTCGACTGGCCGCCCTGGAACTGCTGCACCTCGAGCGGACCGCGGAACTCGGGCAGGTGGCGCTCGAGGTGGGCTGGCAGGCGTTCCGTGTCGAAGGCATGTCGTCCGGTCACTGCGCCGAGCTGGCTCATTGATGACCTCGCGCTGCGCGCTGCGGATGAATGCTTCGGAACGGCCGTACGCATTCATGCGAGTTCTCCGAGGTCGCCGCGCCGCTCGCGCAGCTTCAGGTACTTCTCGAGCAGGTGCTCCATCGTCGACAGCCGGGTGGTCGGTCTGCAGCGTGTCGATCGGGCAGAAGTTGACGACGCGCACGACACTGGTCGCGGGCCCAGTGCCGACGTCGATGATATTCAGGCAGCCGGTGTCCTGTGCCAGTCCGCCGAGGAAGACGGGCTGGCCGGTCAGGAACCACGACAGCAGTCCGCGGTTGACACCGCCGTGCAGCACCATCAGCGCGGTGTCCCAGTCGTCGGCGGCCAGCAGGCGCTGCAGGGCCGGCAGCGTGCGATCGAGCAGCGCGCCGATCGTCTCGCCCTGGAGGAAGCGTGACTCGCGCGGCACCGGACCTTCGAAGGCGCCGATGAACGCGGCGCGCAGTTCGGCGTCCGGAATGCTCGGCAGGTGGCCGGGGCGGATCTCCTGCAGGTCGGTCCAGTGCTCGATCGGAGGCGTCGTACCGGCGGCCTCAAGGACGTGCTGCGCGGTCTGGCGCGTGCGCACCAGCCCGCTGGTGACTGCGCGATCGATGCGGACGCCGGCAGCCGCAAGTGCGGCGCCCATCGCGCGCGCCTGTTCGACGCCCGCGGGCGTCAGCGGCACCGCTTCCGGCGGATAGGGGCGACCTTGCGGATCGAAGTAGTCGACCGCACCGTGGCGCATCAGCAGCAGGCGGCGTCGCTCGTCATGCCGCTTCCTTGACGACCTGTCCGCGAGCAGTTCGTCGATCTCCTGCGAAGACAGTCCGAGCTCGGCCGAGCAGCGCGCGCGTGTGCTGACCGGCGCGCGGCGCCGGCGCAGGCCGCAGCGCGTGACCGGACATCTGCGCCAGCGGCCCGACTTCGGTGACCGCGCCGCTGGCGGAGCACGACGCCGCGCGACGTAGCCTGCGTGGTGCGAGCGCCTCGGCCGGCGTCAGCACCGGGGTCACGCAGGCATCGACGTCGGCGAATTCGTCGGTCCATTCGGCGAGGTGACGGCTGCGGATGCGCTCCGCCACGCGCGCGATGGTCGTCTGCTGGGCGGCGGCCGATCCGGGTGCCTCGCCATGCGCCCAGTGGCGCCGGCGCAGTTCGCCCAGGCCGGCGGCGTCGCAGAACGCCTCCCAGAACTTGAGTTCGAGCGCACCGACGGCGAGGTGTCGACCGTCCGCCGTTGCGTAGACGCGATAGCAGGCTGCGCCGCCGGTCAACAGCGTCGATCCGGCCGTTCGGGCGTCTGGCCGGCATCGAGCTCGGCGTGCGGAAAGTAGTGGTGCACGAGCAGTGCCTCGGTCATCGCCACGTCGACCCAGCGACCCTGGCCGGTGCGCTGCGCGGCCAGCAGCGCGATCAGCAGCGACGAAAGTGCGGCGAGTGCGCCGCCGAGCAGGTCACCGAGCTGCAGGTTCGGAACCGCCGGCTCGACCGCTCGCGCGGATCTGGTCGAGCACGCCGCTGGTGGCGATGTAGTTGATGTCGTGGCCGGCACGCTGCGCCAGCGGGCCGGTCTGCCCGTAGCCGGAGATCGAGCACAGCACCAGGCGCGGATTGCGCGCGTGCAGAACGTCCCAACCCAAGGCCCAGTCGCGCCATGCACGCCAGGCCGGAAGCTTTCGATCACCGCGTCGGCGGTCGCCGCGAGGTCGAGCAGCAGTTCGCGGCCCGCGCGGATGCTTCAGGTCGACGCCAGATCGAACGCTTGCCGCGGTTGGTGGCCTCGAACGCCGGATTGACCGGCATGCCCGGCGGCATTGGGAACCTGCGGCGGGAAGTCGCGCATGTAGTCGCCGGCGCCGGTGTCCTCGATCTTGATGACGTCGGCACCGAAGTCGGCCAGGTGCATCGTCGCCGCCGGTCCGGGCAGCAGTCGCGTCAGGTCGAGCACTGCGCAGTCCGGCGAGCGGCGCTCGCGGGACTGTTCATGTTGTCCCTCGCCCTGCGGGCGGTCCGCGGGACGCGAGCGCCTTCGGAGCGCGGCGTCGCTCATGCGATTGCCTCCAGTTCGGTGGTGACGGCTATCCAGCGCTTCGAGCTCGTCGACCCGGCCGGCGAGTTCGCCGCGACGCTTCAGCGTGGTCGCGACGCTCGTCGGCGTGCCCGGCAGTGATAGAAGTCCGGGTCGGCGAGCTGCGCATCGAGTTCGCGCAGTTCGTCCGAGACGCGCGCCAGTTCGTCCTTCGAGTCGCTTCAGCTTCGACTGCAGCGGCCGGCGGCGAGCGGCGAGGCGCTGGCGCTCCGCGGCTTCCTGCTCGACGTTGCTCACGCCGGTTCGGACGCTTCCGGTCGGTCGCTCGCCGTTTCGGTGCGATCGCGGCGACTGGCGAGCACCAGGGCGGCGTAGTCGTCGAGATCGCCGTCGAACGGCGCGACGCGGCCGTCGTGCACCAGCCAGAGCTGGTCGCAGGTCGCGCGCAGCAGATGGCGGTCGTGCGAGACGAGCAGCAGCGCGCCTTCGTACGACGACAGCGCCATCGTCAGCGCCTCGCGCGTCTCCATGTCGAGGTGATTGGTCGGCTCGTCGAGCAGCAGCAGGTTGGGGCGCAGCCAGGCGATCAGCGCCAGCGCGCAGCGTGCCTTTTCGCCGCCGGACATCGGGCCGAGCAGCGAGGTCGCCATCTCGCGCGGAGAAGCGGTAGTTGCCGAGAAAGTCGCGCAGTTCCTGTTCACGCGCCTCGGGCGCCAGCCGGCGCAGGTGCGCCAGCGGCGTTTCGTCGAGGCGCAGCTGGTCGAGCTGGTGCTGCGCAAAGTAGCCGATGGCCAGGCCCTGGCCGCGCCGCAGTTCGCCGGCCAGCGGAGACGAGTTCGCGGGCGATCGCCTTGACCAGCGTCGACTTGCCGGCGCCATTGACGCCGAGGATGCCGATGCGATCACCGGCGCGCACCGTCAGCGTGACATCGGCCAGCACCTTGCGGTCGCCGTAGCCGAGCGACATGTCCTCGGCGTCGAGCAGGCGCTCGGGCACGCGCAACCGGTTCTGGGAACTCGAAGCGCCATTCGCGCCGCGCGCGCGCCGGTTCAATCACCGTCAGGCGTTCGAGCATCTTCAGGCGGCTCTGCGCCTGGCGCGCCTTGGTGGCCTGGGCGCGGAAGCGATCGACGAAGCTCTGCAGATGCGCCGCGGTGCGGGCGTAGGACTTGGCAGCGGCATCCTGCTGCTTCTGCTGCTCGAGCCAGGCCAGCTCGAATGCCGAGTAGTCGCCGGCGTAGCGTCGGATCGTGCCGTTGTCGACGTGCCAGATCGTCTCGGCGATGCGGTC
Organism: uncultured beta proteobacterium; assembly: GCA_963724365.1. Lineage (GTDB taxonomy): Bacteria > Pseudomonadota > Gammaproteobacteria > Burkholderiales > Burkholderiaceae_F > JALORV01. Next base: position 74,168 of record CAVRUR010000016.1, read on the forward strand.
GAGGAACTCGCGGTCATGCGAAATCACCAGCACGGTCGCCGGCTGGCGGCGCAGCCAGGATTCGAGCCAGACCACGGAGTCCAGGTCGAGGTGGTTGGTCGGCTCGTCGAGCAGCAGCAGGTCGGCCGGTCGCAGCAGCGCGCGCGCCAGCGCGAGTCGATTGCGCCAGCCCCCGGAGAACGCCGTACCGGGCGCTCACCATCGGCAGCTCGCGAAGCCGAGACCGTGCATGACGGTGCTGCGCCTCGGCGAGGATCGACGCCTTCGTTGAGTTCGGCGAGCGCCGCGTGTGCGTGCGCCAGCCGCATCTCGTCGTGGCTGCGCCTCGGCTGCCGCCAGTTCGGCGCGCGCCGCGCGTCAGCGGCGCGTGACCGGACAGCACGTAGTCGATCGCGCGTTCGGTCGCCGACTTCGATGTCCTGTGCCACGTGCGCGATGCGGCGGGCGGCGGCGACTCGAGCGAGCCGGCTTCGAGGCCCAGGTCGCCGAGGATCGCGGCGAACAGGCTCGACTTGCCGCAGCCGTTGGCGCCGACCAGGCCGATGCGCTCGCCCGGCCGCGCGATCAACGAGACGCCGCGGTACAGCGTGCGCGCGCCGCGGGCCAGGGCGACGTCGATCAGTCGGAGCATGGGCCAGCGAATAGGATCATCGACTGCAGCGGCGTCGGGCGGAGCGAGGCCGTGAGCAGCGGCCAGTCCGTCCGCGCCGTTCGCCCGGCTAGGGCAGCTCTTCCTGGCGCGCCAGGAACACCATGTCGTCGCCGGCGCTGGTCGTGAGCCAGGTCAGCGGCAGGTCGCTGAATGTCTTGTCCGCCGCCGCACGACCGTCGCCGACTTCGACGATCAGCATGCCGCCGCGCTTCAGGTGGCCGCGCGCCTGCCGCACCAGCGTCTTGACGAAGTTCATGCCGTCGCGCCGCCGGCCAGCGCGAGCTTGCGGCTCGTGCTTGTATTCCGCCGGCAGCTTCGCCATGGCGCTGTCGGTGACGTACGGCGGATTGCAGAGGATGAGGTCGTAGCGCTTGGTGCCGAGCGCGCCAAACAGGTCCGACTTGACCAGGCTTGACCCGCTGCTCGAGCTGGTAGTCGGCGACATTGCGGCGCGCGACCTGCAGCGCGTCGGCCGAGATATCGGCCGCATCGACCTTGGCGTTGGGGAAGACGTCGGCCGCCATGATCGCGAGGCAGCCCGGATCCGGTGCACATGTCGAGCACCTCGGTCACCGCAGCCGCGATCCAGCCACCCACGGCGACAGGCCCTCGTCGAGCAGCTCGCCGATGAACGAGCGCGGAACGATCACGCGCTCGTCGACGTAGAACTTGTAGCCGCGCAGCCAGGCTTCGTTCAGCAGGTAGGCGGCCGGCAGGCGCTTCTTCACGCGGCGGTCGATGATCTGCAGCAGCTCGTGGATCTCGGCGTGCGTCAGGTAGGCATCGGCAAAGAACTCGAGCCGCTCCAGCGGCAGCTTGAGCGTGCGCATCACGATGAAGGCCGCCTCCTCGAACGCATCGCGCCTGGCCGTGGCCGAACGAAAGCTGCGCCTCGTTGAAGCGCGACACCGCGTAGCGCAGCACGTCGCGCAGCGTGCGCAGGTTGGCCTGGGCGTCGATCAGCGTGGTCATCGTGTTGCCTGTCGGTGCGAGCAGGCGCTCCAGCGTGCTGCGGTAGATGTTCTTGAGCGGTTCGAGGTCGGCCACGGCGATCCGTTCGTTGATCTGGTGGATCGTCGCATTCGGCGGACCGAACTCGATCACCTGCGGGCAGAAGGTCGCGATGAAGCGGCCGTCCGAGGTGCCGCCGGTGGTCGACAGTTCGGGTCGCACGCCGGTCACCTGCTCGATCGCGGCGCTGATTGCCGCCGACAGCGCGCCGCGCGGCGTCAGGAACGGCGCTGCCCCGAGCGTCCAGTCGATCGTCGAAATCGACGCCGATGACGCTGCAGCAGCCGTCTCCGACGCGCTGCTGCAGAGATGCGCGCCGTCGATGCCGGCGCGAAGCGGAAGTTGAAGTCGACCACGCAGGCGCCGGGGATCACGTTGCCGGCGCCGGTGCCGGCATGAATGTTCGAGACCTGGAACGTCGTCGGCGGAAAGAACTCGTCGCCGCGATCCCATTCGGTCGCGGCGAGTTCGGCGAGGGCCGGCGCCAGCATGTGCACCGGGTTGCGCGCCAGGTGCGGATAGGCGACATGCCCCTGGACGTCCGCGCACCGTCAGCCGACCGGACAGCGATCCACGGCGTCCGTTCTTGATCGTGTCGCCGAGCCGTTCGACCGAGGTCGGTTCGCCGACGATGCAGTAGTCGATCGCTTCGCCGCGCGCGCGCAGCGCTTCGACGACCGAGCGTGGTGCCATCCGTGGCCGGTCCTTCCTCGTCGGAGGTCAGCAGCAGGGCGATCGAGCCGGGATGGCCGGGGTGTGCGCGCACGAACTCCTCGGCGGCAACGACGAAGGCGGCGATCGAGCTCTTCATGTCCGACGCACCGCGCCCGAACAGCACGCCGTCGCGCAATGTCGGTGTGAACGGGTCCGAGTGCCACTGGTCGAGCGGGCCGGTCGGCACGACGTCGGTGTGGCCGGCAAAGACGAATACCGGAGCGGCCGTGCCGCGTCGCAGCCAGGTGTTGGTCACGCCATTGCCTGCAATCGTCTCGGCGGTGAAGCCGGAGGCGGCGAGTCGCGCGGCCAGCAGTGACTGGCAGCCACCGTCGTCCGGCGTGACGGATCGGCGGGCGATCAGGTCCTGGACGAGTTCGAGAGTGGGATTCACGGGCGGCCTTGGTGCTGCGCGCTCCGTGACTCGCCTATGCGGCGACCCAGCGGTCTGATGCGCGCGCCTGCGCGCCAGGGGAGGCAGGCTCGGCGCGCCGATTGTAGCGGCAGCGCCGATCGGTGCGGCCTAGATGTTCAGCGTGAACTCGGAGAACGAGGCGTCGGAGCCTTCGTCCTTGCGTTCCTTCTGCAGCTGAGAGCGGGACTTGCCGGCGTTGTTGATGAACCAGAGCAGGTTGTTCTGCGAATCGGCCGCGGCCAGCGCGTCCTCGCGCGTGATCTGGTCGCCCTGGATCAGCGAGTACAGGCTCTGCTCGAAAGAAATGCTCTCGGGCGCCAGGCTCTGCTCCATCGCTTCCTTGATCGCCTGCACGTCGCCGCGCTCGATCAGGTCGGCGATGTGGCGCGTGTTCATCAGCACCTCGACCGACGGCACGCGACCGCCGCGCTTGGAACGCACCAGCCGCTGCGAGACGATCGCCTTCACCGCCACCGACATGTCCTGGAACAGCGCCTGGCGGGTTTCGGGCGGGTAGAAGCTGATCACGCGATTCAGCGCGTGCGAGCTGTTGGTCGCATGCAGCGTGGCCACGACCAGGTGTCCGGACATCGCGTAGGCGAGCGCCGCGCTCATCGTGTCGCGATCGCGGATCTCGCCGATGAAGATGACGTCCGGAGCCTGCCGCATGGCGCTGCGCAGCGCCGCCTGCAGCGTGCGGGCATCGGAACCGATTTCGCGCTGGTTGATGATCGACTTCTTGTTGCGGAACAGGAATTCGATCGGGTCCTCAAACGTCAGCACGTGCCCGGTCATCAGTTCATTGCGGTGATCGAGCATCGAGGCGATCGTCGTCGACTTGCCGGAACCGGCCGCGCCGACGACAAGAATCAGGCCGCGCCGCTCCATGACGAGGTCCTTCAGGACCTCGGGCAGGTGCAGCGCATCGAGCTTGGGAATGTCGTGCGGGATGAAGCGGACTACGGCGGAGATCGAGCCCCGCTGCAGGAATGCCGACAGTCGGAAGCTGCCGATGCCCTGCACCGGCAGGCCGATGTTCAGTTCGCGCGAGTCCTCGAGTTCGCGGAAATGCGCGTCGGTCAGGCGCTCGGCCAGCAGCGAAACGATCGACTGCGGCGCGAGCCGCTCCTGGTTGATCGGCACGCACACGCCGTTGATCTTGATCGTGATCGGCGAGCCGACCGAGAGGAACAGGTCCGAGGCCTGCTTTTCGGCCATCAGGCCGAACAGGCGCTCGAGCGACATGGGCGTAGCCGACATGGAATGCGACCTCGTGCTGCGGAGGAGCACAGCATACGACCGGCAGGCATCCCTTGCGAACCTGTCCGATCGGATGAAAAGAGGTGGCAACTGGCCTCTGGCGGCCTGCGTAGGCGGCTAAAGCTGCGGCTGTTTGCTCCTCTTGGCGCCGCTGGCGCGAGATTCGCTCTCGTTGTGCCGCGACCGAGCCGGGAGTCGCACGGCGGCGAGTGACTTTCTTTGCTTCGCCAAAGAAAGTCACCAAAGAAAGGCGACCGCGCGAGGACGGCCTGCGGCTGCCCTTGCGCTGCAGGCCGTCAGCGGGCCGGGCGCGAAACTCGCTCCCTGCGCTCGCTCAGACACGCACCCGGCACTGCCCCGCTGCCGCCCCGCACCGCCGCGGCGTCCCCGAGCGAATGACCATCCGCGCCGTGCCAGTGGCAGTGTCAGTGTTCGACTCGCCTACGTCCTCAGCAGTTCGTTGATGCTGGTCTTGGAGCGGGTCCGGGCGTCCACCTGCTTGACGATGACCGCGCAGTAGAGGTTGCACTCGCGCGACGGCAGTGAACCGGCGACGACGACCGAACCGGCCGGTACCCGGCCGTAGAGGATCTCCCCTGTTTCGCGATTGAAGATCTTGGTGCTCTGTCCGATGAAGACTCCCATGCCGAGCACGGCGTTCTCCTCGACGATGACGCCCTCGACGACTTCCGAGCGTGCACCGATGAAGCAGTTGTCCTCGATGATGGTCGGGTTCGCCTGCAGCGGTTCGAGCACGCCGCCGATGCCGACGCCCCCGGACAGGTGAACGTTCTTGCCGATCTGGGCGCACGAGCCGACCGTGGCCCAGGTGTCCACCATCGTCCCCTCGTCCACGTAGGCGCCGATGTTGACGTACGACGGCATCAGCACCACGTTCTTCGCGATGTAGCTGCCACGCCGCGCGACGGCCGGCGGGACCACCCGCACGCCGGTGGCGCGCATGTGCTCGGCATCGAGATGCGAGAACTTCGGCTGCACCTTGTCGTAGAAACCAAGCTCGCCGGCATGGATCGGCACGTTGTCGTTGAGCCGGAACGACAGCAGTACGGCTTTCTTTAGCCATTGGTGCGTGATCCACTCGCCGCCGACCTTCTCGGCTACCCGCACGCGACCGGCGTTGAGGTCGGAAATGGCGTGATCCACCGCATCGCGCACGGCGGCCGGTGCGGACGTCGGGGACAGATTCGTCCGCACTTCCCATGCGTCATTGATCGTCTGTTCGAGCGGCATCGGTCGTCCTTGCTGAGGTCAGATTTGAAGGGAGGCAATGCGTGCCGCTGCCTCGGCCACCTCGGCCGGCTCGGCGACGAGCGCGATGCGCACGAAGTTCGTACCGGGGTTCTTGCCATCGACGTCACGCGACAGGTAACTGCCCGGCAGTACTGTGACATTCTTCTCGGCATACAGGCGCTGCGCATACTCGGTGTCGGCAATCGGTGTCTGCGCCCACAGGTAGAAGGCGGCGTCCGGCCGCCTGCAGTCGAGGTGCCGGGCGATGACGGGTGTGGCCTGCTCGAACTTCTGCGCGTAGAGCCGGCGGTTCTCGATCACGTGGGCCTCGTCGCTCCAGGCCGCGATGCTCGCCGCCTGCACCGGAGGGCTCATCGCGGTACCGTGATAGGTGCGATAGAGCTGGAACTTGCGCAAAGCCTCGGCATCGCCCGCGACAAAGCCTGACCTCATTCCGGGCACATTCGAGCGCTTCGACAGGCTGGAGAACATGACGACGCGCTGGTACCGGTCACGGCCGAGCTGTGCTGCGGCCGCCAGCGCACCCAGCGGCGGTGTCGACTCGTCGAAGTAGATCTCGGAGTAGCACTCGTCCGACGCGATGATGAAGTCGTGCCGGTCGGCCAGTTCGAACAGTCGGGCCCATTCGTCCAGCGTCATCACGCGACCGGTGGGATTGCCGGGCGTACAGACGTAGACCAGCTGGACGCCGTTCCAGTCGACCGGGCTCAAGCGCTCGAGCTCCATGCGAAAGCCGTTGTCGGGGGTCGTCGACAGGTACAGCGGCTCGGCGCCGGCCAGCAGCGCTGCGCCTTCATAGATCTGATAGAAAGGATTCGGCGAGATCACCCGCGCCGTTCGGGTGCGATCGACCACGGTCTGAGCGAACGCGAAGAGCGCCTCGCGTGAGCCCGCGACGGGCAGCACCTGCGTGCCCGGGTCGAGTTTCGTCAGGCTATACCGGCGCATCGCCCAGGCCGCGATCGCCTCGCGCAGTGCCGGCTGGCCCGCGGTCAGCGGATAGCTCGCCACACTTGGCAGCGCCTGAGCGTAGGCATCGAGGATGAAGCGTGGCGTCGCATGCTTCGGCTCGCCAATGGACAGATTGATCGGCGACAGGCCGGCCGGCGGAGTGAGCTCGGCGAACAGCTGGCGCAGCTGCTCGAACGGGTACGGATGCAGTCGGGCGAGATCGGGATTCATCTGCAGTCAGGGCGCAGTCAGGGCCGCGACGGACTTCCCTCGGCATCGGCGCGCACCAGCTCGACGTGCGGCAACGGCTTCCAGCCTTTCTTGCGATGCTCGGCGACGACGGTCGTGAACAGGCCGCCGCGTACATACCACCTGGCCGTCAGCCGCATGAAGCGCGGCGCCAGGGCGCGGACCAGGTCGTCAAGGATGCGGTTGGTGACGGCCTCGTGGAATGCACCCTCGTTGCGGTATGACCATACGTACAGCTTCAGCGCCTTCAGCTCGACATTGCGCTTGTCGGGCACGTAGTCGAGCACCAGGGTGGCGAAGTCCGGCTGTCCGGTCAGCGGACACAGGCACGTGAACTCGGGCACCTCGATGTGCACAAGGTAGTCGCGCTGCGGCGCCGGATTCGCGAAGGTCTCGAGAGTCTTGCTGGGGCGTGTGGCCATGATCGTCGCTTGCGGTCGCGTGCGCGCGGGATGCCGCAGCGAGGAGGGAGTGCGCTGTTATTATACGAACGCGATCATTCATCCCCTCGCATTCATCGGGCCGCGCTTTCGGTCGGCGCGTCCCGGTCCGCGCCCGGGGCTTTTCCCAAACACTTCCCGCCCATTTCACGTGCGCCTTCGGCAGATCAAGCTCGCCGGCTTCAAGTCGTTCATCGATCCCACTCCGATCGATGTTCCCGGAAGTCTCGTCGGTGTCGTCGGCCCGAACGGCTGCGGCAAGTCCAACGTCATCGATGCGGTGCGCTGGGTGCTTGGCGAGAGCAAGGCCGCCGAGTTGCGCGGCGAGTCGATGCAGGACGTCATCTTCAACGGCTCGGTCAACCGCAAGCCGGCAGGACGCGCGAGCGTCGAGCTGGTGTTCGACAACACCGATGGCCGCATCGGCGGCGCATGGGGACAGTACGCGGAGATCTCGGTCAAGCGTGTGCTCACGCGCGACGGCACATCGGGCTACTACATCAACAATCAGACCGTGCGTCGCCGGGACGTGCACGACATGTTCCTCGGCACCGGGCTCGGCCCGCGCGCCTACGCGATCATCGGCCAGGGCATGATCTCGCGCATCGTCGAGGCACGGCCCGAGGAACTGCGCATCTTCCTGGAGGAAGCGGCCGGAATCAGCAAGTACAAGGAACGCCGGCGCGAAACCGAGAACCGGCTGGCCGACACACGCGACAACCTGACACGCGTCGAAGACATCCTGCGCGAACTCGACAGCCAGATCGGGCGGCTCGAGCAGCAGGCTGAAGTCGCGGCGCGTTACCGCGACATGCTGACGGCACACGACGAGCAGCAGCAGTTGCTGTGGCTCATGCGCAAGCGCGAGGCGGACGTCGAGCGCGACAAGGTGGCGCGCGACATCGTGGCCCGCACGACGTCACTCGACGGCCATGTCGCCGAACTCCGAGCCGCGGAGCGATCACTCGAGGACGTGCGTGCCGGTCACTACGGCGCGAGCGACGCCGTGCACGAAGCTCAGGGCGCACTCCTGCAGGTGAATGCCGAGGTCGCGCGGCTCGAATCCGAGATCCGCATGATCGTCGACGGCCGCAACCGCCTGATCTCGCAGGTCGAGACGCTGAAGTCGACGCGCGTGCGTCGGCTCGACGAGCACGGTGAGTTGCTCGCGCGTGCGAGCAGCCTGCTGCAAGCGATCGAAGACGCCACGGTGCGGCTGGCCGAGTCGCAGTCCGCCTGCGTCGCGCATGAAGCCAGCGTGCCGTCTCTGGAGGAGGCCTACCAGGCGGCGCGCGAGGCTATGACCGCAGCGCGAGCCCAGGCCGCGCTGTCCGAGCAGGCGATCGATGCCGCCAGTGTCGAGCAGCGCAACGTCGACCGCCAGCTGGAAGTGCTGCAGCAGCGGCGCGAGCGGCTTGCCGAGGAGAGTGTCTCCATCGGCTCTCCCGACGAAGCACGGCTGGCCGGCATTCGCGCGGAGGTCGCGCAGTTCGAAAGTCAACTGGCCGGGCACAGCGCGGCGCAAACGACGGCCGACGCGCGGGTCATTGCGGGCACCGCAGAGCGGCAGCAGCAATTCGAAGCGCGCGCCAGCGCACAGGAAAACCTGACGCGTCTGGAGGCGCGCCTGGGTGCCTTGCGGCAGGTGCAGGCGAATGTCGAGGCCGACACCCGGCTGGATCCATGGCTGGCTGCGCAGGGGCTCGATCGACTGCCTCGTCTGTTTCGCAAGCTGACCGTTGAAAACGGCTGGGAAACGGCCTTCGAGGCGGTCCTGCGCGAACGCATCGAGGGCGTTGAAGTCGGGCGGCTCGATGCGGTAGGCGGGCTGGCTGGAAGCGCCCCGCCGGCGCGTGTGGCGTTCTATTCGACCACCGGTGCCATCAGTCGTGAAGGTGGACACATGCCCGGCTTCGGCCGCCTGTCCGACCGGGTGCAGGGTCATGATGCCGCGCTGTCGGCGGTGCTGGTCGACTGGCTGGCGAATGTGTTCGTAGCCCCCGACCTCGCGACGGCCATGTCCTCGCGCGAGCAGTTGCCAGTGGGCGGGCAGTTCGTCGTCAGGGACGGGCATCTCGTCTCGCGCTATGGCGTGCGCTTCTTCGCTGCAGACGACGACAAAGCCGGCCTGTTGGCGCGCCGTCTCGAAATCGAGAACCTTGACAAGGATATTCGGGCGCAGCGGTTGATCGTCGAAGAACGGACCGCCACGCTGGCCCGCACCGAGGCCGCGTTGCGCGAAGCCCAGGAGCAGCTGGCGGCCAGCCGGCGAGAGGCGGACCGTGTGCGCGCGACGTTGCATACCGCGCAGCTAGAGGCGGTTCGACTCGGCGAACTGATCGACCGTGTCAAGCACCGCAGCGGCCAGATCGAGACGGAAGTTGCCGAGATCGAAGCCCACGAGAACGAGCTGCGGGCGACACGCGACGACGTCGACGGCCGCTTCCAGCTGCTCGATGGAGAACTGGCGACGCGTCAGGAAGCGGTGGAAACCGCGCGACTGCAATACGAGCAGGCCGACCAGGTGCTGCGCGCGGCGCGCGACCAGCAACGTGCGCTGGAGACTGCGCGGCAGCAGGTCGAGTTCGCGCTGACGTCGAACCGGGAGCGCGAACGCGACGTGGCACATGCTGCGGAAGTGGCTGCGGCGGACTCCGAGCGTCTTGCCGCCGATGTGTCGGCGGCGAGCGAGGAACTCGCCCGTCTCGACGATGGCGCGGCGCGTGCCGGCCTCGACGGCTGGCTGGGCAAGCGCGCCGCGGCAGAAGAGGCGCTGCGGCAGGCACGCAGCCGGCTCGACGAACTGGCCCAGCAGCTGCGCGCAACCGATGAACTCCGTTTGACGCTCGAGCGGGAACTGGAGCCGCGCAGGCAGAAGATCACCGAATTGCAGCTCAAGGAACAGGCGGCGCGTCTGGCGACCGAGCAGTTCGCCACCCAGCTGATCGAAGCCAAGGCCGATGAAGGCGCGCTGGTGGACAAGCTGACGCCGCAACTCAAGGCCACTGGACTGCAGGCCGAGATCGCGCGGTTGGCGCAGGAGATCGAAGCACTGGGCGCGGTCAATCTCGCCGCGCTGGAAGAACTGACGACCTCGCGCGAGCGCAAGTCCTTCCTCGATGCTCAGTCGGCCGACCTCAAGGCCGCCATCACAACGCTTGAGGACGCGATCCGCAAGATCGACCGCGAGTCCCGCGAAATGCTGCAGCAGACCTTCGACCAGGTGAATGCGCATTTCGGGCAGCTGTTCCCGAAGCTCTTCGGCGGAGGCGAGGCGCGGCTCATTATGACCGGCGAGGAGATTCTCGACGCCGGCGTGCAGGTGATGGCGCAACCGCCGGGCAAGCGCAACAGCTCCATTCACCTGCTGTCGGGTGGTGAGAAGGCCCTGACGGCCACAGCGCTGGTGTTCGCGCTGTTCAAGCTGAATCCGGCGCCGTTCTGCCTGCTGGACGAGGTCGACGCACCGCTCGATGACGCGAACACCGAGCGCTTCTGCCGGCTGGTCGAGTCGATGACCGTCAACACGCAGTTCCTGTTCATCACGCACAACAAGATTGCAATGGAGATGGCGCAGCAGCTGATCGGCGTGACGATGCAGGAGCAGGGCGTGTCCCGCATCGTGGCTGTCGACATCGAGGGTGCCGTTCGCCTGACGGCAGAGGCGGCCTAGACCACGATGACCAACCTGCACTGGGCGCTGCTCGCTATCGCCGGCGTCCTGCTGCTGGCGATCTGGATTTACAGCAAGTGGCAGGAACGGCGCGCGCTGGCGCGGCTGGATGCAGCCATGCGGCAGGGTGTCGGCGATCCGCTGCTCGGCACACGTCCGGTGCCGCAATCGGGGGCTTCGTCCCGGCGCATCGAACCTCGCCTCGACGTCGACGGCGGCGTCAGCAGCGACGTGACCACGAGTCTGCAGAGTTCACCTCCGGGGGCTGACCAGACTGCCGACGTGGCGGCTGATCTGAGCGCTAGCGAAAGCGCTGAGGGCGCAGGCGAACGCAGCGAGCCGTCGGCGTATGCGCTTCCCGATGGCTGGATCGAGGATCCGCTGCTGGACTTCGTGATCGAGCTGAGGTGCACCCACGCGATCGACGGTGTAGCCGCGCTGGAAGCGAAGGGTCAACTCGAGCGATTGCAGTTGCCGTTGCCGACGCATCTGGCGGTCTGGGATGCGAAGTCGCAGCAGTGGACCGGGCCTGATCGGTTCGGCTTCTACTCGGAGCTCCTGATCGCGGTACAGATGGCTCATCGCAACGGCGTGCTCGGCGAGATCGATGCGGCGCGCTTCGTGGCCGCGACCCAGCAGATTGCGCTCGGCATCGACGCGGACTTCGACGCGCCGGACGTACCACGTCTGGTGGCGCAGGCCGCGGAGCTCGATCGCGTGTGCGCGCGCTTCGACGTGCAAGTGACGCTGACCCTGGAGACCGGCGAGACGCCCTGGTCCGCTGACGTGATCCAGGCCGCAGCAGGCCCGGTGGGCTTCACCGCGGTTGGTTCCGGACGCTGGGAAATGCGCGAGGCGACCGGAGAACTCGCACTGATCATGACCACGGGGGCGCTGCCTGCGAATCGGCTGGCCGTCTTCATCGACGTTCCGCTCGTTCGTCCCGAAGGTGCTCCGCTGGCCCGGCAATTCGCGGTTTCCGACCAGCTTGCCACGCGCCTGAATGCGCGCGTCGTCGATGACAACGGCAAGCCGGTCCAGCGCGAGGCGCATTTCGCCATCGCCGCACAACTGGCCGGGCTGTACGAGCAGATGCAGGCGGCTGGCATCGCGGCGGGCTCCGAGCGTGCCCGCCGGCTCTACGCAGTCTAGGAAGAAGCGCAGATGAGGAGCCTCGCTCACCAGGTTCGCTCCGCCTCCACCGAGCAACCGGCGCCCTGCAGACGAGCGATCGGGCACTGATCGATGCCGTCGGCACGGCTTGAATCCGCGAACCAACGCGCACGCCGACTGCGCGACGTGATCGCCCGCGCGGATCATGACTACTATGTTCTCGATGCCCCGAGCATTCCGGACGCGGAGTACGACCGGCTGTTCCGGGAACTGCAGGAACTTGAAGCCGCGCACCCTGAACTCGTAGCGCCCGACTCGCCGACGCAGCGGGTCAGCGGCGCGGCGCGATCCGACCTTCCGAAGGTGCGTCATGCCGTCCCGATGCTGTCGATCCGCACCGAAACGGATGCCGGACCCAACGGCGCTCGTGCATTCGATGCCCGGGTGCGTCGTGAGCTGGGTCTGGCCGCGGGCGATCCGCCGATCGAGTACTGCGCCGAGCTGAAGTTCGACGGACTTGCCGTCAACCTGCGTTATGAAAACGGAGTGCTGGTGCGGGCAGCCACGCGCGGTGACGGCGAGGAAGGTGAGGATGTCACCCCCAACGCGCGCACGATTCGGGCAATCCCCTTGCGCCTGACCGATGTCGACGCGCCGGTCCTCGAAGTGCGTGGCGAGATCTTCCTGCGCCGGCGCGATTTCGAGCAGATCAACGAGCGGCAGCGCGAGGCGGGCGACAAGGTGTTCGTGAATCCCCGCAATGCCGCCGCCGGCTTCCTGCGCCAGCTGGATGCCGGGGTGACGGCCAGTCGGCCGCTATCGTTCTATGCCTATGGGGTTGGCGAAGTGACCGGTTGGACGCTACCGCCCGCCCACAGCGCCATGCTGGACGCGCTGGCGAACATGGGCGTGCCGGTCGCTGCGGAACGACGCGTGGCCAATGGTGCTGACGATCTGGTGGCGTTTCACGCCGACATCGCGGAGCGCCGCGATCGACTGCCGTTCGACATCGATGGCGTTGTCTATAAGGTCAATCCGCTCGAACTGCAGCGTCGGCTGGGATTCGTCTCGCGTGAGCCGCGCTGGGCCGTGGCGCACAAGTACCCGGCGCAGGAGGAACTGACGCAGGTGACCGGCATCGACGTGCAGGTCGGGCGGACCGGGAAGATCACCCCGGTGGCACGCCTGGCGCCGGTCTTCGTCGGCGGGGTCACGGTCAGCAACGCGACGCTGCACAACGAGGACTACATCCGCAGTCTCGGGCTGCTGATCGGCGATACGGTGATCGTGCGCCGTGCCGGCGACGTGATTCCGCAGGTCGTTTCCGTGCTGACCGACCGCCGCCCGAAGAACGCCCGCACTTTTGCGATGCCACTAGCCTGCCCGGTGTGCGGATCAAATGTCGCTCGGGAGGAAGGAGAGAAGGACCTTCGATGTACCGGGGGTCTGTTCTGTCCGGCGCAACGCAAGCAGGCCTTGCTGCACTTTGCCGGCCGGCGCGCACTCGACATCGAGGGCCTTGGCGACAGGCTGGTTGAACAACTCGTCGACGCCGGGCTGGTGCAAACGCCAGCAGACCTCTTCAAGCTCGGCCTTGGGGCGCTGGCGGGGCTCGAGCGCATGGCAGACAAATCGGCCTCCAATGTGCTGGCCGCACTGGAACGTGCGCGCTCGACCACGCTCGAGCGGTTCATCTATGCGCTCGGCATCCGCCATGTCGGCGAGTCGACGGCACGCGACCTGGCGCGCCACTTCGGGTCGCTCGATACCGTGATGGATGCTTCGCAGGAAGAGCTGCTGCAGGTCACGGATGTGGGGCCGGTAGTTGCCGCTTCGATCGCACGATTCTTCGCCGAGCCGCACAATCGCGAGGTGGTTGAGCAGTTGCGCGCAGCGGGCGTGCACTGGCCGGAAGTCGCGCCGCATCGCGCCCCCGCCGGTGCGGTCGCGGGCCTGACGTTCGTTTTGACCGGTACGCTAGTGCACTGGACGCGCGACGAGGCCAAGGACCGCATCGAGGCTGCCGGCGGCAAGGTCGCCGGCTCCGTGTCGAAGAAGACCGACTTCGTCGTCGCGGGCGAGGAGGCCGGCAGCAAACTCGACAAGGCACTGCAACTCGGCGTGCCGGTCATCGACGAGGCCCGCTTGAAAACCATGCTGGAAGGCTGATGTACGCGATCATCGGTGGTAGTGGACTGGCGAAGCTCTCGGCGCTGGAGGACCTGCGGCGGAAAGTGATGCGCACTCCGTACGGCGAGCCCTCGGGTGCGCTTACCTTCGGGCGTTTCGCCGGTGCCGAGGTGGTCTTCCTGGCTCGCCACGGTTACGGCCACACGCTAGCTCCGCACGAGATCAACTACCGCGCCAACCTGTGGGCGCTGCGCGAACTGAAGGTCGAAGGCGTGATCTCGGTGGCGACCGTCGGCGGCATCCGCGCCGATCTCGGACCCGGCGCCCTGGTGGTGCCCGACCAGATCATCGACTACACGCACAGCCGCAAGGGCACTTTCTTCGAGGGCTCGGAAATGCCGGTGATGCACGTCGATTTCACGCAGCCGTATACGCCGGCGTTGCGGGCACGACTGCTGACGGCTGCCGCGACGTGCGGCGAATCGGTGGCCGACGGCGGCGTCTACGCCTGTACGCAGGGGCCGCGACTGGAAACCGCGGCGGAAATCGAACGCATCGCGCGCGATGGCGGCGACATGGTGGGCATGACCGGGATGCCGGAGGCTGCGCTCGCGCGCGAGGCGGAACTCGCCTATGCCACGCTCGCCGTCGTCGTGAACCATGCGGCCGGCCGTGGCGACAGCAAGCTCGCCGTCAAGCTCGACGAACTGGAAGCGGTCATGCGCGCCACGATGACCCGCGCGGTCCGGATCATGGCGGCGTTTTTCGCGGGGTCGCAATGATTCGCGAGATCCTTCGCATGGGGGACCCGCGCCTGCTTCGTGTGTCCGAGCCAGTGCGGGACTTCGGTACGCCCGAGCTACGTATGTTGGTGGCAGACATGTTCGACACGATGCATGCAGCGAACGGCGCCGGACTGGCTGCACCGCAGATCGGCGTGCTGCAGCGAGTGGTCATCTTCGGCTATGCCGATCCGGCGATGCGCAATCCGCGCTACCCGGACGCGGATCCGGTGCCCCAGACGATCCTGCTTAATCCGGTCCTCGAGCCGTTGTCGGACTCCACCGAGGAGGGATGGGAAGGGTGCCTGTCCGTGCCGGGACTGCGCGGCGTCGTCGACCGGTATGTGCGCCTGCGCTATCGCGGGGTTGACCTGGAAGGCCGCCCGATAGAGCGAGTGGCCGAGGGTTTCCATGCGCGGGTAGTGCAGCACGAGTGCGACCACCTCGACGGCATCCTGTATCCGACGCGCATGCGCGACGTCACACGCTTCGGCTACACCGACGTCCTGTTCCCGGAAATGGCCGAACAGCCGGACGAGTGACGCGGCCTGCCCGTGGCCTAGGGGGCCAACGCTTCCAGCAGGTCCTTCTCGATCTCGAGCTGGCTGCGCGCCTGGTCGAGTTCCGCGCCTGAGACGAGAAACACGTCCTCGGCTCGTTCGCCCAGTGTCAGCACCTTTGCCGTGTGCACGTTCAGGTGGTGCTGAGTCAGCACGCGGGCAATCGAGTAGAGCAGCCCCAGGCGGTCGGTCGCCGTGACCGACAGCAGATAGCGCGACCCGCGCTCGTCGGGCTGCAGTCGTACTTCGGGAGTCACCGGGAAGTGGCGCGACTGTCGTGACATGCGGCCTTTGACCGGCGTCGGCAGCTTGTGCTGCCTGGCAATCCATTCGCCCAGTTCGTGCTCGACCTGCGCCAGCAGCTCACGGTAGTGGGGCGCGCGGCCGTTGTCGGTGACGAGAAACGTGTCCAGCGCATAGCCGTGGCGTGTCGTGTGGATGCGCGCGTCGAGGATGCTGAGGTTGCGGCTTTCGAAGTAGCCGCAGACGCGGGCAAACAGATCCTTTTGGTCCTTCACGTAGATCAGCACCTCGGCGCCCTCGCCGATGCGCGCCAGGCGTGCTCGAACCACGGGCGGATCGGTGTGCACGCGGGAATAGAGCGACCGCGTATGCCAGGCGATGTCCTGTGCGCTGTGACGCAGGAAATAGACGACGTCGAGCTGCTCCCAGAGAGCGTCACGCGCGCTGTCCGACAGGCCGTACAGCCGCAGGATGCGCAAGGCCTCTTCCTTGCGGCCATCGAGCACGGCGGTCGGCGACACGCTGCCGCCTCCGAGCAGCCGCCGGGTCGACTGGAACAGGTCCTCGAGCAGCTTGCCCTTCCAGGCGTTCCAGACCTTCGGGCTGGTGCCGCGGATGTCCGCCACGGTGAGCAGGTAGAGCGCGATCAGCCGGCGCTCGGTCTGCACATGGCTGGCGAAGCGACCGATCACCTCCTCGTCGGCGAGGTCCTGCTTCTGCGCCACCTGCGACATCGACAGATGGTGTTCGACCAGGAACACAACCAGCGCCGTGTCGTCTGCCGACAGACCGTGCTCTCGGCAGAAGCGCCGCGCGTCGCGCGCTCCCAGGTCACTGTGATCGCCGCCGCGCCCCTTGGCAATGTCATGAAAGAGCGCCGCGATGTACAGCAGCCAGGGCTTGTCAAAGTCTGCGATCAGCTGGCTGCACAGCGGGTACTCGTGCGCATGCTCGGCGAGTGCAAAGCGGCGCAGGTTGCGCAGCACCTGCAGGATGTGCTGGTCGACCGTGTAGACGTGGAAGAGGTCGTGCTGCATCTGCCCGACGATGCGCCGGAACACCGGCAGATACCGACCGAGCACTGACAGCTGGTTCATGCGGCGCAGTTCGTGCAGCACTCCCTTCGGCTGCTGCAGGATCGCGAGAAAGGTTGCGCGGTTCGCCGGGTCGCGCCGGTAGCGCGCGTCGATGCGTACGCGGGCATGCCAGAGCGCGCGCATCAGCGGGGCCGACATGCCGCGCAACTCCTGGTGCTGCGCCATCAGCAGGAAGGCACGCAGGATGCCGTTGGGGTCGGCGTCAAGGGCATTGGGCGACCGCAGGTCGAGCAGTTCACTGCGCGTCACGAAGGTCTCGTCGAGCGGCTGCGCCGGCTCGTCGGCGCGGTGGAACAGGCGCAGCTCGATGTTCTGCAGCACGATCGTGTTCATCTGGGTGACCGCCTTGGCGGCCCAGTAATAGCGCTGCATCAGCACTTCGCTCGCACGACGCGCGGCGGTCGCCTGGAAGCCGGCGCGTTGTGCGACGGCTTGCTGCACGTCGAAGACGAGACGATCCTCGCGGCGGCCGGTGACCAGGTGCAGCCAGGCACGGACCTGTTTCAGCCGGCGCTCGCTCAGGCGGATCAGGCCCGCCTCTTCCGGCGTGATCAGTCCGCGCCGGGCTAGCTCGGTCCAGGTGCGTTCCGAAGCCGCCGGCGCGGGCGATCCACAGAAGCACGTGCAGGTCGCGCAGGCCGCCCGGGCTTTCCTTGACGTTGGGCTCGAGGCTGTACGGGGATTCGTTGAACTTGATGTAGCGCTGGCGCTGTTCCAGCACCTTGGCGCGAAAGTAGGACGCCGGATCGAGCACGTCGAGCACCGCGCGGCGGAATCGGTCGAACAGCCGGCGCGGACCGGCGATCAGGCGGGCTTCGAGCAGTGAGGTCAGCACCGTGACATCGCCGCGTGCTTCGGCCTGGCACTCATCGACGGTCCGTACACTGTGGCCGAGGGCCAGGCCAAGATCCCAGAGCAGGCCGATCAGGTTCTCGATCGTGGCGCGTTCCGCCTCGCTGGGCGCGGCTCAAGCAGGATCAGCACGTCGACGTCGGAATGCGGGAACAGTTCGCCGCGTCCGTAGCCGCCGACCGCCACCAGCGCAACGTGGCGTTCCAGCCCGGTCGTGCGTGCAAGTTCGCGCAGAAGGGCATCGGTCGAACGCGACAAGCCCTTGAGCAGCGCCTCGACCGGCCCGCCGCCTTCAAAGCGTGCGATCAGTGCATCGCGTTCCAGTCGCAGGCGATCCCGCAGCTGGAAGCTGACATCGTTCATGCCGTCACGCGGTGGCGGTCTCGGGCACCGGAGTACCGCGCCATCCGCCCACGACGAACTGCGGGGGGGCTGGTGTCGCGTCGGAGCGGGTCAGTACCTCGTAGCCACTTTCGGTCACGAGCACCGTGTGCTCCCACTGGGCAGACAGGCTGTGGTCCTTGGTCACGATGGTCCAGCCGTCGGCCAGTTCCTTGATCTCGCGCCGGCCCGCGTTGATCATCGGCTCGATGGTGAACGTCATGCCGGCCACGAGTTTCTCCAGCGTGCCGGGCTTGCCGTAGTGCAGGATCTGCGGCTCCTCGTGGAACTTGCGGCCGATGCCGTGACCGCAGAACTCGCGCACGACGCTGTAGCCGTGCTTTTCGGCGTGGCTCTGGATTGCGTGCCCGATGTCGCCGATGGTGGCGCCCGGGCGAACCTGCTCGATCCCCAGCCACATGCAGTCGTAGGTGACTTCGCACAGCCGGCGCGCCGCGATCGACGGTTCGCCGACGAAGTACATGCGGCTGGTGTCGCCGTGGTAGCCGTCCTTGATGACGGTCACGTCGAGGTTGACGACATCGCCGATTCTTCAGCACTCGGTCACCGGGAATGCCGTGGCAGACCTGGTGGTTGACGGAGGTGCAGATCGCCTTGGGGAAGGGTCGGTAGCCCGGTGGAGCGTAGTTCAGCGGCGCCGGGGTCGTTCCCTGGACGTTCACCATGTACTCGTGGCACAGGCGGTCGAGTTCGCCGGTCGTGACGCCAGGCTTGACGTAAGGCGCGATGTAATCGAGCACTTCCGCGGCGAGCCGGCCGGCCAGCCGCATCCCGTCGATGTCGGCGGGCGTCTTGATCACGATGGGCATTGGGGCGGGTCCGGGCGGCTTGAGCGAAGCTGTCAGAGGTGGCTATAATATCGGGCTGCCTCGCGCTTTGAAAATCAAAAGCTTAGGCAGGTGCCTGACAGGCTCCGGAATCCGGCGGCAACGCCATTCCGGTGACATTGCGGTATCTCCTGGGATTTGAAGGGCAGATCGGCAAAAGAAGGGCAGATGGGCAAGACCGGCCAGCCGACTTCGGCCCCGGTTCCGGTCCGCTCGAAACGCTGGAGGCAGAAATCGCGCGCACCGCCACCAAGGTGCGGTCCGGGTCGCAAGCGGCCCAGGACTGCGTCGGCGACTGCGCTGGACCCAACCTTGGAGAGAGTCGTCATGTCAGTGACCATGCGTCAAATGCTGGAGGCCGGTGTTCATTTCGGCCACCAGACCCGCTTCTGGAACCCGAAGATGGCACCGTACATCTTCGGTCACCGCAACAAGATCCACATCATCAATCTCGAGCGCACGCTCGAGCAGTTCAACGACTCGACGCGCTTCGTGCGCCAGCTCGCGGCCAACCGGGGCACGCTGCTGTTTGTCGGCACCAAGCGCCAGGCTCGCGAGATCATCGTCGAGGAGGCCAACCGCGCCGGCATGCCGTTCGTCGACCAGCGCTGGCTCGGCGGCATGCTGACCAACTTCAAGACCGTCAAGGTCTCGATCAAGCGACTCAAGGAGATGGAGCAGATCGTTGCCGACAACGGCACCGAGCGCATGACCAAGAAGGAAGCGCTGGACTTTGCACGCGAGGTCGAGAAGCTCAACAAGTCGATCGGCGGCATCAAGGACATGAATGCGCTGCCGGATGCGCTGTTCGTCATCGACGTCGGCTATCACAAGATCGCGGTTCAGGAAGCGGCCAAGCTGGGCATCCCGGTGGTCGCCGTGGTCGATACCAATCACTCGCCCGAGGGCGTGGCCTACGTCATCCCGGGCAATGACGATTCCAGCCGCGCGGTGCGACTCTACGCGCGCGGCATCGCCGACGCCGTGCTCGAAGGCAAGGCCGCGGCACTGCAGGGAGTGGTGCAGGCCGTGACAGGCGGCGACGAGGAGTTTGTCGAGGTCAGCGAAGGGCAGGAGTAGCTTGCGCGCATCGGGCGGCGAGAAGGGGGCGCGAGCCCCTTTTTTGCGGTGAGCAAGTCCAACGAAATTGCAGGAGCAGTGAATGGCGGAAATCACCGCATCCATGGTGAAGGAACTGCGCGAGAAGACCGACGCGCCGATGATGGAATGCAAGAAGGCGCTGACCGAGGCCGGCGGCGACCTGGCCAAGGCCGAGGAGATCCTGCGGGTCAAGCTCGGCAACAAGGCCAGCAAGGCGGCGGCGCGCGTGGCGGCCGAAGGCGTGGTCGCGGTGAATATCGACGGCAAGGTCGGCGCGATCGTCGAGGTGAACTCGGAGACCGATTTCGTCGCGAAGAACGATGACTTCCTCAAGTTCGCACAGGGACCTCGCCGGCACTCGTGGCGGCGAGCAATCCGGCCGACGTCGCTGCGCTGTCGGCACTGCCGCTCGGCACGGCGGTACGGTCGAGACGACGCGCACCGCACTGGTCGGCAAGATCGGCGAGAACATGGCGATCCGCCGCTTTGCGCGCGTCGAGGCGCCAGGGACACTGGCAAGCTACGTCCATGGCGGCAGCAAGATCGGCGTGCTGCTCGACATCTCCGGCGGCAGACGCCGAACTGGCCAAGGACGTGGCCATGCACATCGCAGCGAGCAAGCCCAAGTCGCTCGATGCGAGCGGCGTATCCGGCCGACCTGCTCGACGCCGAGCGCCGCATCGCGATCGAGAAGGCGCGCGAAGCCGGCAAGCCGGAGGCGATGCTGGAGAAGATCGCCGAAGGCACGGTGCAGAAGTTCCTCAAGGAAGTGACGCTGCTCGGCCAGGTGTTCGTCAAGGCCGAGGACGGCAAGCAGACCATCGAGCAACTGCTGAAGGCCAAGGGCGCGAAGGTGAATCGCGTTCGCGCTCTACGTCGTCGGCGAGGGCATCGAGAAGAAGCAGAACGACTTCGCCGCCGAAGTCGCCGCGCAAGCTGCCGCTGCGCGGGCCTGAGCGGGACGAGGGCGCGATGAGCATCGACGACAGGCACGCCGGCGTATCGACGTGTCCTGCTGAAGCTTTCGGGCGAGGCCCTGATGGGCGACGATGCCTTCGGCATCAATCGCCCGACGGTCGAGGCGCATGGTCGCCGACATCGGCGAAGTGGTGAAGCTCGGTGTCGAGGTCGCCATCGTCATCGGCGGCGGCAACATCTTCCGCGGCGTGGCGCTCGGCGCCGAAGGCATGGACCGCGCCACGGCCGACTACATGGGCATGATGGCCACCATCATGAACGCGATGGCACTGCAGGACGCGATGCGGCGTGCCGGCATCGAGGCGCGCGTGCAGTCGGCGCTGAACATCGAGCAGGTGGTGGAGCCGTACATCCGGCCGCAAGGCACTGCGCTACCTGGAGGAGGGGCGCGTCGTCATCTTCGCGGCCGGCACCGGCAATCCGTTCTTCACCACCGACACGGCCGCAGCGTTGCGCGGCTCCGAAGTCGGCGCGCAGATCGTGCTGAAGGCCACCAAGGTGGACGGCGTGTACTCGGCCGATCCGAAGAAGGATCCGAACGCGACCCGCTACTCGACGATCACCTTCGACGAAGCGCTCGGGCGCAACCTGCAGATCATGGATGCCACGGCGCTTCGCGCTGTGCCGCGACCAGCGCCTGCCGATCAAGGTGTTCAACATCACCAAGCCGGGTGCGCTGAAGCGCGTCGTGCTCGGCGAGGACGAGGGCACGCTGGTCCACGTCTGACGGGAGTCCCGCCAGTACCAGCAAGGAGATCCGGATGAACATTGCAGAGATCCAGAAGACGACCGAACAGAAGATGCAGAAGTCGGTCGATGCGCTGAAGGCCGACTTGTCGAAGATCCGCACCGGCCGCGCGCATACCGGGCCTGCTGGACCACATTCAGGTCGACTACTACGGGTCGATGGTGCCGCTCGCCCAGGTGGCGCAGGTCGGTCTCGGCGACGCCCGCACGATCACCGTGCAGCCGTGGGAGAAGAAGATGGTCCCGGTCGTCGAAAAGGCGATCCGTGACTCGGACCTCGGCCTCAATCCGGCGACCACCGGCGACATCGTCCGCGTGCCGATGCCGCTGTTGACTGAGCAGCGTCGCAAGGAACTGGTCAAGGTCGTCAAGCACGAGGGCGAGAGCGGCCAAGGTGGCGATCCGCAACCTGCGGCGCGACGCCAACCACCACGTCAAGGAACTGCTGAAGGCGAAGACGATCTCCGAGGACGACGATCGGCGTGCCGAGGAGACGATCCAGAAGCTGACGGACCGCTTCGTGGTCGAGGTCGACAAGATGGTCGCCGAAAAGGAAAAAGAGGTGCTGACCGTCTAGCCGGTCGGCGCACTTCAGCTGTCCGCGATGAAACGCGACATACGCCCCTCGGCACCGCCGCTTCGACGCGGCCGCGGCCATGTGGCGATCATCATGGACGGCAACGGCCGCTGGGCGGTGTCGCGCGGCAAGCCACGGGTCGCGGGACATCACGCGGCGTCGACGCCGTCCGGGCCACGCTCGGCGCCTGCGGCGAGCGCGGCATCGAGTACCTGACACTGTTCGCGTTCAGCTCGGAGAACTGGCGGCGGCCCGCCGACGAGGTGTCGACGCTGATGCGACTGTTCATGGTCGCGCTGCAGCGCGAGATCGACAAGCTGGTCGAACTCGGTGTTCGCATGCGGGTCGTCGGCGAAACCCTGGCGTTCGGTCCCGAACTGCGACGACTGATCGCCGATTCGGAACAGCGCACGGCGCACAACAGCCGGCTGAATCTCACGGTCTGCGCCAACTACGGCGGTCGATGGGATGTCGCACAGGCCGCCGAGCGCGCCGCACGCGAGCAGCTGGCGGCCGGCCGGACCGACGTCCGGATCGATGCGGACGGCGATCGAGCAGCGACTGGCACTGGCCTTCGCGCCGGACCCCGATCTGCTGATCCGGACCGGCGGCGAGCGGCGCATCAGCAACTTCCTGCTGTGGCAACTCGCCTACGCGGAGCTGTACTTCAGTGACGTCCTCTGGCCGGACTTCGATGCCGCCGAACTCGATGCGGCCCTCCATTGGTACTCGGGCCGCCAGCGCCGCTACGGCATGACTGGCGAACAGGTCGAGGCCGAGCCATCCCTACCCAGCGCTGCCTGAGGACCGCGGCGTGCTGAAGCAGCGCGTCATCACGGCCCTCGTCCTGGTAGCGGTCCTGTTCGGCGCGCTCGCCTGGTCGCCGCTTGCGTTCGCAATGCTGATGGCCGCAGCGGTCGCGCTCGCCCAGGCCGAGTGGCTGCAGCTGGCGGGCTGGAAGTTCAGCAGCGCCTGGGTCTCGCCCTGGCGCTGGGTAGCCGTGCTGGTCACGGTCCTGGTGATGCAGCCCGAGGCCATTCATGCGGTGACCTTTGCGCTGGCCGCGCTGGCGCACCGGCGTCTGGGCTGGTGCTCGGCGTCGTGTTGCTGCGCTCCGAACGGCGCGGTCCCGTGCCAGGATCCCATCGGGGCTCTCGACGCTGTTCGCTCTCCTGCTTCCTGCGGCCGCCTGGTGCTCGGTGATCCTTTTCCTGCGCGAAGGAATTGTGATTGCTTGATTTCCGTGCTCTTTATCGTCTGGCTGGCCGACACGGCCGCCTACTTTGCCGGGCGGGCGTTCGGCAAGACGAAACTTGCGCCGCATATCAGCCCAGGCAAGACGTGGGCCGGGGTCTGGGGGGCGATGCTGGCCGTCAGCATCCTGGCCCTGCTGATCTGGAAGGCGCTTCCCGCGGCACCGCTGTATACGATCGCGCTGCTCGATCGGCTCGGCATCGCGGTTGCACTGCCACTGTTCGCAGCACTCGTGGCGCTGTCCATCGTCGGCGACCTGTTCGAGAGCCTGCTCAAGCGGCAGGCCGGCGTGAAGGACAGCGGTCACCTGCTGCCGGGCCACGGCGGCTTCTATGATCGGCTCGATGCAATGCTCGCGCTGCTGCCGGCGGCGGCATTGTTCTGGAACTGGGCCAAGTGATGCGGACGATCACCCTGCTCGGCGCGACGGGTTCGATCGGTTCGAGCGCGCTCGATGTCATTGCGCGCCACCCCGATCGCTACCGCGTGCATGCACTGACGGCCCAGTCCAGCGTCGATGCCCTGGCCGACCTGGCGCTGCGCTTCCGTCCGGCGGTGGCGGTCATCGGCGACGCAGCGCTGGAGCGGGCCCTGGGCGCGGCGTTGCGTGAACGTGGCGCGACAGCGGAGCCCCGTGCAGGCGCCGCGGCGCTGGCCGAAGTCGCGCAGGCGCCGGAAGTCGATACTGTCCTTGCCTCCATCGTTGGCGCAGCCGGGCTGGTGCCGACACTGGCGGCCGCGCGGGCGGGCAAGCGTCTGCTGCTGGCCAACAAGGAAGCCATCGTCTGTGCCGGCGGTTTGCTGATGGCGGCACTGCGCGCGGCGGGCGGCGAACTGCTCCCGGTCGACAGCGAACACAACGCCATTCATCAGTGCCTCGCGGGGGCTGGCGATGGCCAGCGCGGACAGGCGCGGCTCGTCCTGACGGCATCCGGCGGGCCATTCCTGCGGCGACGCAATCTCGATGCCGTGACACCCGACGAAGCCTGCGCGCATCCGAACTGGGTCATGGGCCGCAAAATCTCGGTCGATTCGGCAACGCTGATGAACAAAGGTCTCGAGGTGATCGAAGCCAGCTGGTTGTTCGACATGCCTCCGGATCGGATCGACGTCGTGATCCATCCGCAGAGCGTGATTCATTCGATGGTCGAGTTTCCCGACGGCTCGGTGCTGGCGCAGCTCGGTACGCCGGACATGCGTACGCCGCTGGCCTACGCGCTGGCATGGCCCGATCGGGTGGACAGCGGCGCCAAGCGGCTCGACTTCGCGCGCCTCGGCTCGCTCACATTCGAAGCGCCGGACCGTGAGCAGTTTCCGTGCCTCGGCTACGCCTATGCGGCGTTGCGCCGCGGCGGTGCGGCGAGCGCGGTATTGAACGCAGCGAACGAGTATGCGGTCGAAGCCTTCCTGCAGCGGCGCTTGCCGTTCACGCAGATCGCGCCGACCATAGAACGCGTGCTCGACGAGTTTCAGCCGACGGCGCCGGCAAGTGTTGAGGAAGTGCTCGAGATCGATCGGCAGGCGCGTGACCGCGCCGCGCTGGCGGTTGCCCTGCACGCCTGAGGATCACTGATGAATTTGATGACGACAATTGCTGCCTTTCTCGTGACCCTCGGGATCCTGATCGTGATCCACGAGCTGGGTCACTACTGGGTTGCGCGCTGGTGCGGCGTCAAGGTCCTGCGATTCTCGATCGGTTTCGGTCGGCCGATCGCGCGCTGGGTGCGCGGACCCGACCGTACCGAATGGGTGGTTTCGGCGTTGCCTCTCGGCGGGTATGTCCGCATGCTCGACGAGCGCGATCCGGACACCCCGGTGTCCGATGCGGACCGTCCCGCGTGCCTTCAACCGGCAGTCGGTCGGCAAGCGGTTTGCCATCGTGCTTGCAGGTCCGGTGGCCAACCTGCTGCTGGCGATCTTCGTCTATTGGCTGCTGAACGTCATCGGCGTGTTTGAGCCGCGTGCAACGTTGGGGCCACCGGCCGCAGCGTCCGCGGCGGCCACCGCCGGAGTCGAGGCGGGAGACACGGTCACCGCGGTGGATGGCAACGGCGTGCGTTCGTGGAACGAACTGCGCTGGCTCCTGCTGCAAAAGGCGGTCGCCAGTGCGCCGATCGAAGTCGAGGTCGAGGGTGCGGACGGACAGCGTCGGACGCTGAGTCTCGAGCCGGGACCGCTGGCTGCGGCCGATCTCGAATCCGATGTTGTCAGCCGTCTTGGCTTCGTTCCCTACAGCGGTCCGCCGCGAGTGAGCCGACTGACCGAAGACGGCGCGGCCGCACGGGCCGGACTCAGGCCGGGCGACACGATCGTCGAGACCAATGGCACGAAGGTCGGGTCCGCGCGCGATCTGATCGAGCGCATCCGTTCTTCCGCCGGCAAGGCGATGGAGCTCGGTGTGCAACGCGAAGGGTCGGTCGTGCGCCTGACCGTGACACCGGCACTCGTCAACGACGAACAGGGCAAGGCAATCGGTCGCATCGGCGCCGAGCTGAACGACCGGCCACCGCTGGTCAAGGTCCAGTACGGACCTTTTGAAAGCATTGGACTTGCGACCCGCAAGACCTGGGACACCGCGATCTTCTCGCTCAAGATGCTGGGGAAGATGATCACCGGCGAGGCGTCCTGGAAGAATCTCTCCGGGCCCGTCACGATTGCGGACTATGCCGGACAGACCGCGCGCATCGGCCTTGCGCCGTTCCTCAACTTTCTTGCGCTGGTTTCGATCAGCCTTGCAGTGCTGAACCTGCTCCCGGTTCCGATGCTCGACGGAGGGCACTTACTGTATTATTTGATCGAAATTCTCAAGGGCAGCCCGCCGGCCGATTGGGTCATCGAGTGGGGACAGCGTGCCGGAGTGGCACTGCTGGGCCTGCTGACCATGCTGGCGCTCTACAACGACCTGATGCGGCTGCTTTCCTGACCCCCGGCATGATTGGAAACTGAGTTGGATCGCCGCGTGTCATCCAGGCGCAGCGCGCCCGTGGCGTTGCGGCGCGTCGCGGCGGCGGTCATCGCTGCCTATTGCTTCAATGCCCAGGCGCAGGAGTTCGTCGTTCGCGACATCCGCGTCGAAGGTGTTCAGCGCACCGAAGCCGGCACTGTCTTCACCTACCTGCCGATCCGGGTCGGCGACCGCTTCGATCCCGAGCGCGGTACCCAGGCCATCCGTGCGCTCTACGCCAGCGGCCTGTTCAAGGACGTCCGGCTCGAAGTCGACGGTGACGTGCTGGTCGTCATCGTCGACGAGCGTCCGGCCATCGCCGCCATCGATCTCGCCGGATTGAAGGAGTTCGAGAAAGACCAGGTGCTCAAGTCCTTGCGTGATGTGGGGCTGGCCGATGGACGCATCTACGACCGGGCACTGCTCGAGCGCGCTGAACAGGAACTGCGTCGTCAGTACCTCTCGCGCGGTCTCTACGGGGTGGAAATCAAGACGACGGTCACGCCGATCGAGCGCAACCGGGTCAATATCTCGATCGCGGTGGAAGAGGGTGACACCTCGAAGATCCGCACGATCGCCTTCACGGGCAACAAGGTCTTCAGTGATGGCACCTTGCGGTCGCAGATGGAGCTGTCGACACCGAACTGGATCTCCTGGTACACCAAGCGCGACCAGTATTCGCGTCAGAAGCTCGGTGCCGACCTCGAGTCGCTGCGTTCGTACTATCTGAACCGGGGTTACCTCGACTTCCGGATCGACTCGGTCAACGTCTCGATCACGCCGGACAAGAAGGACATTGCCGTCACGATCAATGTCGTCGAGGGCGAGCAGTACACGGTTTCGGGCGTCCAGCTCGGGGGCGAGATGCTGGGGCTGGAGGAGGAACTCGCGCCGCTCATCACTGTGAAGCCAGGCGATGTGTTCAACGCCGAGAAGGTCAATGCGATCGGCAAGGCCGTCACCGACCGCATGAGCACGCTCGGCTACGCCTTTGCGTCCGCCAATCCGGTGCCCGATGCCAATCGTGAGAAGCGCGAAGTGGCATTCACCATCCTTGTCGATCCGGGCCGCCGCGTGTATGTCCGGCGCGTCAACATCGGCGGCAACGTGCGCACCAAGGACGAGGTGGTCCGTCGCGAATTGCGCCAGTTCGAGGCCGGCTGGTTCGATGCCGAGCGTGTTCGCCTGTCCAAGGAACGGCTCGATCGCCTCGGTTACTTCGAAACGGTCACGATCGACACGCCGGCCGTGCCGACGGCGCCGGATCAGGTCGATGTCAACGTGACGGTCAAGGAACGGGCGACGGGGAACATCCAGCTGGGTGCCGGCTACTCCAGCTCGGAAGGCGTGGTCCTGACGGCCGGCCTGTCACAGCAGAACCTGTTTGGATCCGGCAACGCGCTGGCCTTCGAGGTCAACACCAGCAAGTCGAACACGGTCTTTTCGATTACGCACACCGACCCGTTCGTCACGACGGAGGGCATCAGCCGCACCATTGAACTGTACTGGCGCGATTCCAACCTGGCAGAACTGGGGTTGTCGAGCGTCGGCTACGCGACGCGTGGAGCGGGGCTCGTTTACGGCATACCGTTCACGGAGTACGACCGCATCTTCCTCGGCCTTCGCTACGAGGGTACGACGATCGATCTGACGCCTACATCGCCGCCGCGCTACATCGAATATGTACAGGATTTCGGCGAGACGTCGGATGCGCTCGCGCTGACGGCCGGGTGGTCGTCCGACAGTCGCGACAGCCTGCTGTTCCCCACGCGCGGCCGCGTGCAAAGCGCCTTCGGCGAGTTTGCAATTCCGGTGCTGGACCTGGAGTACTACCGTCTTACGTACCGCCTGCAGCAGTTCTACCCGCTCGCGAGTTTCGTCACACTGGCCTTCGGCACCGAGCTCGGTTATGGCAACGGCTACGGTGGCCGGCCGTACCCGTTCTTCAAGAACTTCTACGTCGGTGGCATCGGCAGCGTGCGTGGCTTCGACGCCGCTTCGCTCGGTCCGCGTGATATTTACGGTGACCCCCTTGGTGGCACGCGTCGGTTCAATGCGACCTTCGAGGCCCTGGTGCCGATTCCGGGCGCCAACCAGGCGTTGCGTGCCGCCATGTTCGTGGACATGGGGCAAGTCTGGGGGCCGGGCTGCAATGGCATCTACAGCGTTCCGCTTAATACCAATCCGCAAGCGGTCGCAGACAATCCTGCCGCCTTCTGCACGGGACCGTACTACGGCGACACGGCAGGCATCGACCTCAGCTTGATTCGTTACTCGGCTGGCATCGGGATCTCGTGGCTTTCGCCGCTCGGTCCACTGCGCCTGTCTTACGCGTATCCACTGAACTCGGAGCCGTGGGATCGCATCCAGCGCTTCCAGTTCCAGATTGGAACCGGTTTCTGATGTGGCAAAATCACTCGCTTATATGAGTGCAGGAAGGCCTATGACCCAATGGCTCCCGGCAATAGCCGTGGCCGCGCTGCTCGCCGCGGCGCCGCTCGCCCATGCGCAGGAACTGAAGGTCGGCGTCGTCAACTCGGACCGCATCCTGCGCGACTCGCAGCCGGCACGAGCCGCGATGCAGAAGCTGGAGGCGGAGTTTTCCAAGCGCGACAAGGAAATGCAGGAGATGGGAGCGCGCCTCAAGACCTCGGCCGAGCGATTCGAGAAGGATGGACCGGTCATGTCCGAAAGCGACCGCGTGCGTCGTCAGCGCGAACTGGCCGAGATGGATCGCGAGTTTCAGCGCAAGCAGCGCGAATTCCGGGAAGACTTCAACCAGCGCCGCAACGAGGAACTGCAGGGCCTGCTCGAACGCACCAACCGGATCATCCGCCAGATCGCCGAGCAGGAGAAGTTCGACTTGATCGTCCAGGAGGCGGTCTACTTCAATCCTCGCATCGACATGACGGAGCGAGTGCTGCGCGCACTCAACAACGCGAAGTAGGCGGCATGACACCGGGCGGACTGTCGCTGTCGGAGCTGACAGCCGCCATTGCCGGGCGCACTGAGGGTCGGCTGCAGGCGGCCGTACGAGGGGATTCCGCGGTGCGCGTCGCGGCCGTTGCTCCACTGTCCGCAGCTGCGTCGTCCGACCTATCGTTTCTCTCCAATTCACGTTACCGCAGCGACGCCGTCGGCACGCGGGCCGGCGCCATCGTGCTCGGCGCCGCCGACGCCGCGAGCCTGCTCGAGGCCGGCCGCGATGACCTCGCTCTGGTCGTCGTCGATCAGCCCTATGCGTGGTTTGCACTTGCCGCACAGTTGCTCCATCCAGCCAAAGGGCAATCGCCAGGAATCGATCCGGATGCCAGTGTTGCGGTAGGCGCCGTGATCGACGCGACGGCGAGTGTTGCTGCCGGTGCGGTCGTCGGCGTCGGTGCGCGGGTGGGCCCGGGAGCGGTGGTCGGCGCCGGAGCGGTCCTCGGTGCGGGCGCGGTGCTCGGTGCCGGTTCGCAACTGCATCCGCGTGCCGTCGTGCTGGACCGTTGCGAGATTGGCGAACGGTGCATCGTTCACAGCGGTGCAGTGATCGGCGCCGACGGCTTTGGCTTCGCGCCGCTTGACGGCCGCTGGATCAAGATTCCGCAGATCGGTCGCGTCCTGATCGGTGACGACGTCGAGATCGGCGCCAACACGACGATCGACCGGGGGACAATGGGCGACACGATCGTCGAATCCGGCGTGAAGCTCGACAATCAGATCCAGGTCGGCCATAACTGCTTCATCGGCGCGAATACGGTGATTGCCGGGTGTGCAGGCATGGCCGGCAGTGCGCGGATCGGTCGCAACTGCCAGATCGGCGGAGCGGCTGGCATCGTGGGGCATCTGTCGATCGCCGACGGTTGCATCATCGGGCCGGCAACCGTCGTCTCGAGATCGATCGAGACCGCAGGTCACTACACGGGATTCTTTCCGATGATGAAGCATCGCGACTGGGAAAAGGCTGCAGCGATCATCCGGCAACTCGACGACTTGCGGGACCGCATTCGCGAACTCGAAGCGGCGCGCCGCGGAGACCTGAAATGAAGCTGGACATCAACGCAATCCTGAACCTGATGCCGCACCGGTATCCGATACTTCTCGTGGATCGGGTGCTCGAGCTCGAGCCTGGCGCGCGCATCACCGCCATCAAGAATGTGTCGATCAACGAGCCGTTCTTCCAGGGGCACTTTCCGGGCCACCCCGTCATGCCGGGCGTGCTGATGATCGAGGCACTCGCGCAGGCTGCAGCGGTGCTGACCTACATCACGATGAAGACCTCGTACCCGGAGGGAACGCTTTTCTACTTCGCCGGCATCGATGGCGCGCGCTTCAAGCGGCCGGTCGTGCCCGGTGACCAGTTGCGGCTGGAAGTCACGATGGATCGGGTCAAGCGTGGAGTCGGCAAGTTCACCGGGCGCGCGCTGGTCGACGGCGATGTTGTCTGTGAGACTGAAATGACGTGTGCCCTGCGCAACGAGAAGGAAGCCCCGTAGTGCCCACCATTCACGCCACGGCGGTCGTCGACCGCACGGCCGAACTGGCCGACGATGTCGAGGTCGGTGCGTACTGCGTCATCGGCCCGAAGGTGAAGATCGGGGCCGGCACGCGGCTCGGCCCGCATGTCGTCGTCGACGGTCGCACGACGATCGGACGCAACAACCGCTTTTACCCGTTCTGTTCGATCGGCGGCGCACCGCAGGACAAGAAGTACGGCGGCGAGGACACCGAACTCGTCATCGGCGATGGCAACACGGTCCGTGAGTGCTGCACGATCAGCCTGGGGACAGCGCAGGGTGGCGGCATCACGCGCGTCGGTTCCGACAACTGGATCATGGCCTACGCGCACATCGCCCACGATTGCGTCCTTGGCGACCACATCATCCTGGCCAACAACGCCACGCTGGCCGGGCACGTGACCCTCGGGGACTGGGCGATCATGGGCGGCATGTCAGCCATCCATCAGTTCTGCTCGATGGGCGCGCACTCGATGGCCGGCAGGTGGTGCCATCGTGCTGAGGGACCTGCCGCCGTTCGTGATCTGCAGCGGCAATCCGGCTGAACCCCATGGCATCAATACCGAGGGCTTGAAGCGCCGCGGCTTCGCAGCCGAGACGGTCAACGCGCTGCGCCGCGCCTACCGCACGCTATACAAGGACGGGCTGACCACTGCCGAGGCGATCGAGGCGCTCGCGCCACTATCTGCCGAGGAAACGGACGCGGGACCGTGCCGTCGCGCTGCTGCGGGACTTCGTGCAGAACTCCCAGCGCGGCATCGTGCGTTGATGCCGCGGCCGACCTGCGCCTTCGTGGCCGGGGAGGCATCGGGCGACCTGCTCGCGGCCGGAGTCATTGCCGAACTGCAGCGACTCGCACCGGGAATCCAGTGTGCCGGCGTCGGCGGCGATCGCATGATCGAGGTCGGCTTCGACGCCTGGTCTCACGTGCGCGAACTCTCGGTACGCGGCTACGTCGAAGTCCTGCGTCACCTGCCGCGGTTGCTGAAGCTTCGTCGCGATCTGGCAGGGCGCCTGAGCGCCGCGCCGCCCGCCGTGTTTGTCGGCGTCGATGCGCCGGATTTCAATCTGGGGCTGGAAGAAAAGCTGCGCGCGCGCGGAATCCGCGTGGTCCACTTCATCAGCCCGTCGATCTGGGCGTGGCGCGCCGAACGCATCGAGCAGATTCGACGCGCCGTCGATCGCATGCTGCTGGTGTTCCCGTTCGAGCAGGCGATCTACGATGCCGCGAAAATTCCGGCTACTTACGTAGGTCACCCGCTGGCCAGCATGATTCCGATGACGCCCGATGCGCCGGCGGCGCGCGCACGTCTCGGCCTTCCGTTCGACAGGCCGGTGGTCGCCGTGCTGCCGGGATCGCGGCCCGACGAGGTCAAGTACCTCGGGCCGACGTTTCTCGCGGCCATGGAGCACCTGCTCCGGCGCGAGCCCGGCATCCGTTTCGTGTTGCCGGTGGCGGATGCCTCGCTGAGGGCGCTGCTGGAATCGATGCTGATCGAACACGCGGCGTTGGCACCCTCCCTGATGCTGGTCGACGGTCGCTCGCATGACTGCCTCGAGGCCGCCGACACCGTGCTCGTCGCGAGCGGCACCGCGACACTCGAGGCGGCGCTGTTCAAGCGACCGATGGTCATTGCCTACAAGATGCCGGCCGTGTCGGCCTGGCTGATGCGACGCAAGGGGAGGATCCCGTACGTGGGACTGCCGAACATCATGGCAGGTGAATTCCTCGTTCCCGAATTGCTGCAGGAAGCTGCGACGCCTGCCGCGCTTGCTGAGGCATTGCACGCGCAGTTGCATGATGCCCCGCTGCGTGCCCGGCTCGAGCAGCGCTTTGCCGCCATGCACGTCGAGTTGAAGCGGGACACTGCCGCGCTGGCGGCGCAGGCGATACTCGACGTGGCGCGGCGATGAGCAGCCGTCGCATCGCTCGTACTCCCGACCTGTTTGAACAAGCGGCGCGCATGGACGGGCGTGTCTGCGGAGTCGACGAGGCGGGTCGCGGACCGCTGGCCGGGCCGGTTTTTGCCGCGGCAGTGATCCTTGATCCGAATCGTCGAATCGACGGGCTGGCGGATTCCAAGGCGTTGAGTCCCGTGCGACGCGGGCAACTTGCGCTGCTGATCCGGGAGCATTCCATGGCCTGGGCCGTCGCCGAGGCCAGCGTTGGCGAGATCGACGCGCTGAATATCCTTCAGGCAACGTTGCTGGCGATGCGCCGCGCCGTCGAATCACTCGCAGTGTCGGCCGAGTACGCGCTCATCGATGGGAACCAGATGCCGCGGCTGGCCATTCCTGGCCATGCCATTGTCGCCGGTGACGCGACGCAGCCAAGCATTTCTGCCGCTTCGATACTTGCAAAGACCGCGCGCGATGCGCTGATGTGTGCGCTCGACACGCAGCACCCGGGCTACGGCTTTGCGCGGCACATGGGCTATGCCACAGCCGAGCACCTGCATAACCTGCAGCGCCTCGGACCCTGCGAGGTACATCGGAAGACCTTTGCGCCCGTGCGCAATCTGATCGCTGGCGGCTGCAACACGAAACATGCAGATCACGTCGGCCGATAACCCTCTGGTACGACGGCTGCGCCGGCTCGCAGAGTCGCCGCGCGCGAGTCGCACGGCGGGCCGCTCGATTGCCGAGGGCCTGCACCTCGTCGAGAGCGCTGTTGCAGCGGGGGTCGCTATCGAGACAGTCGTCCTGTCCGAGCGTGCGAATGAGGCGGCGCATGAACTGGCTCGTCGCCTGACCGCGCAGGGCGTGTGCCGCCGTGTGGACCTGGTGGCGCCCCTGTATGACGCGATTTCCCCGGTCGAGCACGGCGCCGGCATCCTGGCCGAAATCGTGATCGAGCCATCGACGCTGCCCGTCGCCACGGCCGACGACGCCGTCTATCTGGACGCGGTGCAGGATCCGGGCAACGTCGGAACCCTGCTGCGCACGGCCGCGGCGGCGGGGGTCAAGCACGTGGCAGCGGCTCCTGGAACCGCATTCCTATGGGCCCCAAAGGTGCTGCGCGCCGCGATGGGCGCGCATTTCGCACTGAAGCTTTACGAAGACGTCGGCCCCGAGCAGCTGGCCGCGGCCTTTCGCGGCGAGCGACTATCGGCCGATGTGCATGCTGCCGAGTCGATCTATTCGACCGGCTGGGGAATGCGACCGACGGTGTGGCTCTTCGGGTCGGAAGGTCAGGGTCTCAGTGCCGCGGCCGAAGCCGTAGCGCAGCGACGGCTTCGTATTCCCGTCGACGCGAGCGTCGAGTCGCTCAATGTGGCGGCTGCCGCCGCGGTCTGCTTGTTCGAACAGGCGCGCCGGCGGCGCGCCTACATGTAGCTGACGTCGATGCAGACCGTTTTCCCGTCCTTGTCCTTGGCAAACTCGACGATCGTCTTGTCATCAACCTGGTTCTGGTTTTCCGGGTTAAACGTCTTTTTCCCGTACACATAGCGCAGGCCGTCGCCTACTGCGGGAATGACTTCGTCAGGCTTGCCGAAGCTGCCTGCAACTTCATCGGGTGTCCGATCGATGACCTTGCCGTAGAACACCCCGCGCTGAAATCCGCCCTGGCCACAGGCGACAAGGATGACGGCTACCGAGCACGCTGCAAAAAATTGCTTCACTGATTTCCCCTTAGGCAAGAAAGCTGGCATTGACGCAAGGCTAAGGGGAAACCCTTACGTCAGGCTTTCACGCTGGGAAAGCGCAGCGCGATGTGCTCAGTACGAGCGGCGGTCGAGCCGGACCTCCTGCATGATGGTCGCGGCAATCTCCTCGATCGATTTGGCGGTGGACGAGAGCCAGCGGATGCCTTCGCGTCGCATCATCCTTTCCGCGGCGTCGACCTCGTAGCGACAGTTCTCGACCGAGGCATAGCGGCTGTTGGGTCGACGCTCGTTGCGTACCTCGGACAGCCGCTCGGGCGAAATCGACAGCCCGAAGATCTTGCCCTTGTACGGCGGCAGGGCCGAGGGCAACTGGTTGCGTTCGAAGTCCTCGGGGATCAGCGGGTAGTTGGCCGCCTTCACCCCGTACTGCATCGCCAGGTAGAGGGTGGTCGGAGTCTTGCCGGAACGCGAAACGCCCACCAGGATCACGTCGGCCTTCTCCAGTCCCTTGGCCGACTGGCCGTCATCGTGCGCCAGCGCGAAATTGATCGCCTCGATGCGGTTCTTGTAGTCCTCGGAGTTGGTCGCGATGTTGTGCGAGCGGCCGATCGTGTGCGCAGATTTCATCCCGAGTTCGCGCTCGAGCGGCTCGACAAAGGTCTCGAACATCTCGATGAAGAAACCCTGAGCTTCCGCCCGCAGCGCTGCGGCCACCGGGGGATTGACCAGGGTCGAAAAGACGATGGCCCGCTTGCCATCACGCTCGCCGGCGTCATTGATACGTGAGGCGGCTTCGCGGGCCTTCTCGACAGAATCGATGAACGGAATGCGTTGCGGCCGGTAACGCAGGTCCTCGAACTGGGTCATCACGCTGTGGCCCAAGGTCTCGGCCGTGATGCCAGTGCCGTCGGAAACGAAGAACACCGTCCGATCGAACGGGCCAAGGGGGCGGTCAGGCATCAGGTCCTCGCTGGTGCGGCGCAGTATCGATGCGATGCCGCTCGGTAGAATCGACGGATTCTAGACATACAACCACAGCAGGAGAGGGCATGCCACGCGGCGAGTACGTCGTACCGTTCAGTCAACTGAGGATGACGGATGTCGAGGCCGTCGGTGGAAAGAATGCGTCATTGGGCGAAATGTTGAGCCAGTTGTCGAGCGCGGGCATCCGGGTGCCCGATGGCTTTGCAACGACCGCGGACGCCTTTCGTGCCTTCATCGACGGCGGTGGCCTGCGACAACGCATCGCCGATGCGCTCGACCGACTCGACGTCGACGACGTACGCGCGCTGGCCGCGACCGGAGCCGAAATTCGTTCGTGGCTGGTCAACACCCCATTTCCGCACCAACTTGAAGACGATGTTACTTCGTCTTTTCAAGGACTTGAGAAATCTTCTTCAAGTGAAATGTCGTTTGCGGTGCGATCCAGCGCAACCGCCGAGGACCTGCCGGACGCCTCCTTTGCCGGGCAGCAGGAGACCTTCCTGAACGTCGTCGGAATCGCAGCGATCCTCGACCGGATCAAGCACGTCTTCGCCTCGCTCTACAACGACCGGGCGATTGCCTACCGGGTCCACAAGGGGTTTGCCCACGCCGACGTTGCGCTGTCGGCGGGCATCCAGCGCATGGTCCGGTCGGATCGCGGCGCCGCCGGCGTGATGTTCACGATGGATACCGAGTCCGGTTTCCGCGATGTCGTCTTCATCACGTCGAGCTACGGACTGGGCGAGACGGTCGTCCAGGGGGCGGTCAATCCGGACGAGTTCTATGTGCACAAGCCGATGCTTGCGGCCGGCAAGCACTCGATCCTGCGCAAGTCGCTGGGATCCAAGCTGATCAAGATGGAGTTC
This sequence comes from uncultured beta proteobacterium, assembly GCA_963724365.1. Lineage (GTDB taxonomy): Bacteria > Pseudomonadota > Gammaproteobacteria > Burkholderiales > Burkholderiaceae_F > JALORV01. Next base: position 110,369 of record CAVRUR010000016.1, read on the forward strand.
GACCCTGCCGGCGGCGCCAGCCGGACCGTGCGTACGGTTGATGTATCCGACGCCGAGCGCCACCGCTTCTCGATCACGGACGCCGACGTGCTCGAACTGGCGCGCTATGCGATGCAGATAGAACAGCACTACGGCCGGCCGATGGACATCGAGTGGGGCAAGGACGGTGCCGACGGACGCATCTACATCCTGCAGGCGCGTCCCGAGACAGTGAAGTCGCAGGCAAGCGTCGAAACGCAGCAACGCTTCAAGCTGAAGGGCAAGGGAGCGGTCCTGATCTCCGGGCGCGCGATCGGCCAGAAGATCGGTGTCGGGGTCGTGCGCAACATCCGCAGCTCCGCCGAAATGGAGCGCGTGCTGCCGGGCGACGTACTGGTGACCGACATGACCGACCCCAACTGGGAACCGGTGATGAAGCGGGCGGCGGCGATTGTCACCAACCGTGGTGGCCGCACCTGCCATGCCGCCATCATTGCGCGAGAACTCGGCATCCCTGCCGTCGTGGGCTGTGGACATGCAACGCATGTGCTGAAGGAAGGCGCGACGGTGACGGTGTCCTGTGCCGAAGGTGACACCGGCAACATCTATGCCGGCGCGCTCGAGATGGAAGTCGAGACGCTTCAGCAGGGGGCGCTGCCGAAGATCCCGGTCAAGATCATGATGAACGTCGGCAACCCGCAGCTCGCCTTCGACTTCCAGGCCTTGCCGAACGCCGGCGTCGGCCTGGCGCGGCTCGAGTTCATCATCAACAACAACATCGGCGTGCATCCGAAGGCGGTGCTCGAGTATCCGAACCTCGATCACGACCTGAAGGTGGCGGTCGAACGGCTTGCCGCGGGCTACGACTCGCCGCGCGCCTTTTTCGAGGCCAAGCTCGCCGAGGGCATCGCGACGATCGGTGCGGCCTTCTGGCCGAAGCCGGTGATCGTGCGGATGTCCGACTTCAAGAGCAACGAGTACAAGAAGCTGATCGGCGGCTCGCGCTACGAACCCGACGAGGAAAATCCGATGCTGGGATTCCGCGGCGCGGCGCGCTACATCGCCGACTCGTTCCGCGAATGCTTCCGCATGGAGGCGGCAGCGCTCAAGCGCGTGCGCGAGGTCATGGGCCTGACCAATGTCGAGATCATGGTGCCGTTCGTGCGCACGCTGGGAGAGGCGAAGCGCGTGACCGAGCTGCTGGCGGAAAGTGGCCTGCAGCGCGGCAGCGGCGCAGTCGACGGAGCCGGCGGGCTGCGGCTGATCATGATGTGCGAAGTGCCGTCGAATGCGTTGCTGGCGAACCAGTTCCTCGACTACTTCGACGGCTTCTCGATCGGATCGAACGACCTGACCCAGTTGACGCTCGGGCTGGACCGCGACTCCGGGCTGGTCGCCGAGGGCTTCGACGAGCGCGATCCGGCGGTCAAGGCCCTGTTGCAGATGGCGATCAGTGCGTGCCGCGCCCGCGGCAAGTACATTGGCATCTGCGGGCAGGGTCCGTCGGACCATGCCGACTTTGCGGAGTGGCTGATGGAGCAGGGCATCGAGTCGATCTCGCTGAACCCGGACACCGTCGTGGCAACGTGGCAACGACTGGCGCGCGCGGCATGAGCCGGGGCGCGTCGGTGGCACCATTCGTCGCCATGAACGCCGGCCCGCTTGATTTGCCACGTTCCATCCGCACGTAGCGCGAGAGGAAGGAACCGTCATGGATAGCTACATCATATGGTTCGTCGTCGCCTTTGGGCTGCTGGTTGCCGAGTTGCTGACCGGCACCTTCTACCTGCTGGTGATCTCCATCGCACTCGCGGTCGCCGGAGTGTCGGCGTGGCTCGGTGCACCGACGGCGCTGCAGTTCGTCGTGGCGGCCGCGATCGGCCTGGGCGGCTCGATGTGGTTGCGTGCCACGCGCTTTGGCAAGAGGCTGCACGAGCGTGGCGACGATCGGGTCCAGAACATGGACATCGGCCAGTCTTTGCGCGTCGAGAACTGGACTGCTGCCCGCACCGCTCGCGCGAACTACCGCGGGGCAGTCTGGGATGTCGAGCTGGCTCCCGGTGAGCCGGCGGCCAGCGGCGAGTTCGTTATCCGCGAAATCAACGCCAATCGCCTGATCGTCGCACTCAAACCGCGCTAGGAGACTGTCATGCCGATTCCATACGTCGACGGGGTATCGATCATCGCGGTCGTCATCCTCGTGGTGGCGGTCACCTTCGTCATCAAGGCGGTCAAGGTCGTCCCGCAGCAGAACGCCTGGGTGGTTGAGCGGCTCGGGAAGTTCCACGCGGTGCTGCAGCCGGGCTTGAACATAGTCATCCCGTTTGTGGACCGGCTCGCCTACAAGCACAGTCTGAAGGAGGTTCCACTCGACACGCCGAGCCAGGTCTGCATCACCAGGGACAACACCCAGCTGCAGGTCGACGGGGTGCTGTACTTCCAGGTCACCGATCCGCAGCGGGCGTCCTACGGCGCCAGCAACTACATCCTTGCGATCACGCAGCTGGCGCAGACGACCCTGCGCTCGGTGATCGGCAAGCTCGAACTCGACAAGACGTTCGAGGAGCGGGAGTTCATCAACCACAGTGTCGTGTCGGCGATCGACGAGGCGGCGATGAACTGGGGCGTGAAGGTGCTGCGTTACGAGATCAAGGACATTACGCCACCGAACGCGATTCTCCATGCCATGCAGGCACAGATCACCGCCGAGCGCGAGAAGCGCGCACTGATCGCATCGTCCGAGGGCCGCAAGCAGGAGCAGATCAATATCGCCACCGGCGCGCGCGAGGCTGCCATCGCCAAGTCCGAGGGCGAGAAGCAGGCGCAGATCAATGTCGCGCTGGGCGAGGCCTCGGCCATCGTCGCGATCGCCGATGCGACCGCCAAGGCCATCCGCCAGGTGGCTCAGGCCACGCGCGAACCCGGTGGAATGGAGGCGGTCAACCTCAAGGTTGCCGAGCGCTATGTCGACGCGTTCAGCAACCTCGCAAAGCAGAACAACACGCTGATCGTCCCGGCCAACCTCGGCGATGTGGCGGGCCTGATTTCAACGGCCATGACCGTCATCAAGGCACAACCGGCTGCTCAATAGGACGATCGGGTGGAGTTCGTCATTGCGGGCATCGGCCTGGTGCTGGCCGTGTGGATGATTCTCGGCGCGCGCGGCCGGCACCGCTCGACCGGGCAAGAGGACAAGGAACGGGACGGGTGAGACGGCGATCGGCTGCCCGCGAGCCCTGAGGAGACGGCATGGCGGCACCCACGATCGCAGCAGGCCTGCGGCAGCTTTTATCCGCCCACCTGCCGTTCTCCGCCATGGCGGCGGCAGACCTGGATCTGATCATCGACAGCGTCCAGATCGCCTACTACGCCCCCGGTGAGATCGTGCTGGCGCCCAGCGGCGCCGTTCCAACGCACTGCCTGATCGTCAAGCAGGGGCGTGTCCAGGGTGAGGCGCCCGACGCGAAAGGCATCGCCTACGAGGCCGGCGTCGGCGACTGCTTTCCCGTCGGAGCACTGCTTGCGGAACGCGCGGTGACGCTGACCTACCGCTCGGTCGGCGACACCTTTTGCCTGCTGCTGCCGCGCGAGAAGTTCTTCGAGCTCGCGCAGCGCAGCGGCCCGTTCATGGACATCTGCAAGCGTCGCCTCGGTGCGCTGCTCGACCTGTCGCGGCAGCAGTTGCAGCAGAACTACGCAACCGAGGCGTCGGCTGAGCGAACGATGGGCACTCCGCTCGGGGAGCTGCTGCGGGCGCAGCCACTGACCTGTCCGCCGGATACGCCGCTGCGGGATGCCTTTGGCCGGATGCATGCGAATCATGTCGGATCGATCGTGGTCGTCGAACAGAGCCCGGTGGGCGAGATCGTCAGCGGAATCCTCACGCGCACGGACCTGATCGGTCGCGTCATCCTGCCCGAGGTGCCACTGTCGACGCCGGTGAGCGCGGTGATGTCGCGCAAGGTCCTGACGCTGGACGCCGACGAGACTGCTGCCGATGCCACGCTGCTGATGGCTGAGCATTCGATCCGCCACATTCCGGTGCTGCGCAAGGTGGATGGCCGCACGCGCGTGGCGGGCGTGGTCTCGGAGCGTGACCTGTTTGCGCTGCAACGACTGACCGTCCGGCAGCTCGCCGTGGCGATCCGCCGCAGCGAGGACGTCGATGCCCTGGTCGTGGCGGCCGCCGACGTACGGCGTCTGTCGCACCATCTGGTCGCGCAAGGTGTCGCTGCTGCGCAGCTGACTCGGCTGATCAGCCATCTGAACGACCAGCTGACCGTGCGCCTGCTGACGCTCGGCACACAACGCTTTTCGGTCGATCCGCAGAGTTTCTGCTGGCTGTCGTTCGGGAGCGAAGGGCGGGGGGAGCAGACCATCGCCACCGACCAGGACAACGGCATCCTGTACGTCGCGGATGCGACGACGCAGGAGCACATGCTCGAACTGGCCGACTGGACCAATGAGCAGCTCGCCGCCTGCGGTTTTCCGCTGTGCAAGGGCAATATCATGGCGCGCAACCCGGCCTGGTGTCTCGACTATGCAGGCTGGGATGCGCTGTTCTCGGGCTGGATTGACCGCGGCGATCCGGAAGCACTGCTCAATGCCAGCATCTTCTTCGACTTTCGCCCGCTTTACGGCGACTCCGGCCTCGCCAACGGGCTGCGCGAGGAGGTCGTTCAGCGTGCTGAACGCAACGGGCGGTTCCTCAAGCAGATGGCAGGTAACGCCTTGCGCAATCGCCCGCCCGCGGGTCGTGGCATCGTCGATTCGCTTTTCGGCGAGGGCGGGCCCGCGCGGGTCGACCTGAAGATGCACGGCACCGTACCCTTTGTCGACGCGGCGCGCATCTGGGCGCTGGCGGCCGGCCTGCACGAGACCAACACAGCCGAACGCCTGAAGCGGCTGGGAGAGTCGGGCCGCTTGCCGGAAGTCGACGTGCGCGCGTGGGTGCCCTCGTTCGAGTTCTTCCAGCTAATGCGCCTGCGCGCGCAGCATCGCCGCGCTCAGATGTATGCAGGTACCGGCGACAATCCGAACGAAATCGAACTGGCCGAGCTCTCGGCGCTGGACCGCCGCATCGTCAACGAAGCTTTCCGACAGGCGCGCAAGGTGCAGCAGCGCCTTGAACTCGATTATCCGGGCTGACATGGGAATCCTGGATTGGCTGTCAGGCCGAAGCCGCAAGCCGGGTTCCGAGCGCTGGGTCGTCGTCGATGTCGAAACCAGCGGAATGAACGTCGCCAGTGACGAGCTGATCGCCATCGGCGCGGTTGCGATGATCGATGGACGCGTCGTTCCGGGCGACAGCATCGAGATCATCGTCAAGCAGAGTGCGGTGAGTTCGCGCGAGAACATCCTCGTGCATGGTGTCGGTGCGCAGGCGCAACTCAACGGCACCGATCCGGCGCATGCGGTGAGGGCGTTCATGGACTATGTCGGGCGCGCCCCGATGCTGGCGTTTCATGCGCCATTTGACCGCGGGTTCCTGGCCCGGGTCACCAAGCACTACGTGAATCAGCCGTTCGACAATCCGTGGCTGGACCTGGCCGAACTCGCGCCGGCACTGGATCCGAAAGCGCGGCTACGGTCGCTGGATGAATGGCTGCAGCACTACAGGATCCCGGTGTCCGTCCGGCACAGCGCGGCGGCCGACGCCTTTGCCACCGCCTTACTGATGGCGCGCCTGCTGCCCGAGGCGCGTAGACAGGGGTCGGTCGGATTCAACGCGATGCAGCAGCTGGCCCGGCAGGCCAAGTGGTTGCATTGAGGTCGACCCTGCAGACTCCGGTCGTGCCGCCCACAGGCACCAGTCGGCGGAAGACTATCGGCTGCGCTGCTTCAACAGGCGCGTCTGCTGGCGCTTCCAGTCCTTGTCGGCCTCACTTGATCGCTTCTCGAACTGCCGCTTGCCCTTCGCGAGTCCGACTTCGAGCTTGATGCGTCCTTTGAGGTAATGCAGGTCGAGCGGTACCAGTGCGTAGCCCGCGCGTTCGACCTTGCCGATCAGCTTGCGGATCTCTTCGGCGTTCAGCAGCAGCTTGCGGGTGCGGACCGGATCGGGGGTGATGTGCGTGGACGCAGTCGGCAGCGGGCTGATGTGCCCGTTCAGCAGGAAAAGCTCACCCGAGCGGATCACGACATAGGCTTCGTTGAGCTGCGCGCGACCGGCACGGATCGCCTTGACTTCCCAGCCCTCGAGGACCATGCCGGCTTCGTACCGGTCCTCGATGAAGTAATCGTGCTGCGCCTTCTTGTTCTGGACGATCGCCACGGCAAACCGCCTGCCCGACGTGAATAGAATCCGCGTTTATATCTCAGAGAGCCTATCTCAGAGTCCCCGGTGGTCGCGGTGTTGGCCGGCTCGGCAGTAGGCCCGGCTACTGTCCTTCGCCAGCCGCCTTGCATCCACCCGCTTCTCTTGGCAACGCGATCCATCGGGGACTCTGAGATAGGCTCTCACATGCCGCACGTCGAACGATCCGTCCTGGTCCATTACAGCGCCGAGCAGATGTTTGATCTGGTGGCCGACGTTGAGGGCTATCCGGGCTTCCTGCCCTGGTGCAGCGGTGCGAAGGTTGCTCCGGACCATGGCGGCGGCCTGGACGCGAGCCTGGACATTGACTATCGCGGCATTCGCTCGAGGTTCACGACGCGCAACCAGTTGCGCTACCCGGAGCAGATCCGCATGTCGCTGGTCAATGGACCGTTCCGGTCGCTCGACGGTCACTGGCACTTCCATTCGCTGCGTCCCGGCGCGTGCAAGGTGCAGCTGAGCCTGCATTACGAGTTCGCCAGCGGACTGCTGGGGAGAGCGGTCGCACCCGTCTTCGATTTCATCGCGAACTCGCTGATCGACTCGTTCGCCCGGCGCGCCGAGTTCATCTACGGGCCGAGCGAGTGATCGTCACGGTGGTCTTCGCGGCTCCGGAGCGGCGGATCGTTCTACAGGTCGAGGTCGAAACCGGGGTGACGGTCGAAGAGGCCATCATCGCCTCAGGCGTGCTTTCGCTCGAGCCGGGCCTGCGTCTGCGGACCCTGAGTGTCGGTGTCTGGAATCGCGCGGCCAGACTGGAACAGCACGTGCGTGAGGGTGACCGTATCGAGATCTACCGTCCGCTGCAGGTCGATCCCAAGGAAGCCCGGCGCGTCCGTGCCGACATCCGTCGACGACGACGGCCGGAGGGCTAGTTGCAGGTCGACTGAACGATCTTGCGAGTGCGTTCTGCCTCGGCGGCACGCTGACTGTCGTCGAGGTATTCACGATTGCCCGCCGCGTCGCTGCGAACGACCCGCTGGCCTTCCTCGATCCCTTTCAGATAGCCGCGGGCACGCTCGCACTCCGCCGCCTTGGCGGCGACTTTGACCTGCTCGTCCTGCGTTTTCTTCTCCGCGTCAGCCCGTTCCTGCTGCCGTTTGCGGAATTCCATTTCCTGTTCCGCGACCGACTTCGGTCCGCTGGATGCGGCGACCGGCTTTGCGTCGGCGGGCTTGGCAGTCGAGTCGGTAGCGCCCGGCTGCGGTGGCAGCACGGTCTGGGCGTTGCTGGGCTGACGCACGATGCGATCGCCCTTCACGGCCGACGGTGGGGGGCGGTCCGAATAAACCACACGGCCGTTGTCGTCCTTCCAGGCCCACTGTGCCGCCGCCGGCGTGGCCAGGCTCCATGCGAGCAAGCCCAGCGAAACCAGTACGCCCACGCGCCACGACGGCATCGAATGCACCATAGATCCTCCTCAGCGCAGGAATTCTCCATCGCTTCGCGGCGGGCAGGCAAGTTGAATGGCGGGTGAACTCACCCCCACTTTTGGGTTAAACCGCTAGGCCGGGAAGGAAACCGGGCAAAGTCGACCAGAAATCGGGTCGGTATACTCCGCTTTTGCGTCATGAGGACACCTATGCGGTTGGTTCAGAAGGCGCTGACCTTCGATGACGTGCTGCTCGTCCCCGCCCACTCGGCGGTCCTTCCCCGCGACGTCCAGCTCTCCACAAAGCTCTCCCGCAAGATCCATTTGAACATTCCGCTGGTCGCGGCCGCCATGGACACGGTGACCGAGGCGCGCCTCGCCATCGCCCTGGCACAGGAAGGCGGCATCGGGATCATTCACAAGAACTTTTCGCCGAAGGAGCAGGCGGCCGAGGTGCTGAAGGTCAAGCGCCACGAAGCCGGTGTCCTGCGCGATCCGATCACGCTCACACAGGACATGACGGTGCGCGATGCGATCGACCTGCAGCGATCGCACAAAATTTCGGGCCTGCCGGTCGTCGAAGGCAAGAAGATCGTCGGCATCGTCACCAATCGCGACCTGCGCTTCGAGACGCGGCTTGACGCGCCGATCCGGGACATCATGACGCCACGCTCGCGCCTGGTGACGGTGCGCGAGGGCGCGAGCCTGGACGAGGCAAAGGCGCTGATGCACACGCACCGGCTCGAGCGGGTGCTGGTCGTGAACGGCGGTGATGAACTGCTCGGCCTGGTCACCGTCAAGGACATCACGAAGGCCACCGAGCATCCGAATGCTGCGAAAGACGAGCAAGGCAAGCTCAGGGTCGGCGGCGCGATCAGCACCGGGACGGATTCCGAGGAGCGCGCCGAACTGATGGTCAAGGCCGGTGTTGACGTACTGATCGTCGATACGGCCCATGGCCACCACCAGGGTGTGATCGACCGCGTTCGCTGGGTGAAGAAGAATTTTCCGCAGGTGGACGTCGTCGGCGGCAACATTGCCACTGCAGCTGCTGCGAAGGCGCTGGCGGACGCCGGTGCCGACGGCATCAAGGTCGGCATCGGTCCGGGTTCGATCTGCACCACGCGCATCGTCGCCGGCGTCGGCGTCCCGCAGATCACTGCGGTGGCCAACGTTGCGAAGGCGCTCGAGGGCTCAGGGATCCCGCTGATAGCCGACGGCGGCATCCGTTTCTCGGGTGACGTTTCGAAGGCGCTCGCCGCCGGGGCCTATACCGTCATGATGGGCGGCATGTTCGCCGGCACCGAAGAGGCGCCGGGCGAGGTCATTCTGTATCAGGGGCGTTCCTACAAGAGCTATCGCGGCATGGGCAGCCTGGGAGCGATGACCGAAGGCTCGGCCGAGCGCTACTTCCAGGACAACGATGCCAATGTCGACAAGTTCGTCCCCGAAGGCATCGAGGGCATGGTGCCGTACAAGGGCAGCGTGCTGGCGATCATCTACCAGCTGACCGGTGGACTGCGGTCGAGCATGGGCTACTGCGGCTGCAACACCATCGACGAGATGCGTACGCGTGCCGAGTTTGTCGAGATCACGGCCGCCGGCATGCGCGAGTCGCATGTGCATGATGTACACATCACCAAGGAAGCGCCCAACTACCGGCTCGAGAACTGAGTTGACCTCCTCCGACGCCCGCATGAATCGCCGTCCCCCGCGGGGCGGCCACGGACCCGGCTAGGGACTCCACGTGACCAGGATACTGTTGCTCGCCAGCCCACGCTCGGCGAGCCGCTGCGGCATTTCCATTCCTCAAAACCGGCCGCAGTGCGGCCACTCGCCATGAACCACGACAAGATCCTGATCCTCGATTTCGGCTCGCAGGTCACGCAGCTGATTGCGCGCCGCATCCGCGAAGCCAACGTCTATTGCGAGATCCATCCGGCGGACGTCGACGACGCCTTCGTGCGCGACTTCGCGCCGAAGGGCATCGTGCTTTCGGGCAGCCACATGTCGGCGTACGAGGAATCGACCGACCGCGCGCCGGCGGCGGTGTTCGAACTCGGCGTGCCGGTGCTCGGGATCTGCTACGGGATGCAGACCATGGCCCAGCAGCTCGGCGGACGGGTCGAAGGGGGTCACACGCGCGAGTTCGGCCATGCGGAAGTGCGGGCGCGCGGTCACACGCGACTGCTCCAGGGGATCGAGGACCATCGCAACGCCGAGGGCCACGGGTTGCTGAATGTCTGGATGAGCCACGGCGACAAGGTCGTCGAGATCCCGGCAGGATTCAAACTGATGGCATCGACGGCGTCGTGCCCGATCGCCGGCATGGCTGACGAGGACCGGCGCTTCTACGGAGTCCAGTTCCATCCGGAGGTGACGCACACCGCGCAAGGGGAAGCGATCCTGCGCCGTTTCGTGCTCGACATCTGCGGGGCGCGCCCCGATTGGGTGATGACCGATCACGTCGGCGAGGCGGTGGCGAAGATCCGCGCACTGGTCGGTGCCGAGGAAGTCATCCTGGGGCTCTCGGGAGGGGTCGACTCGTCCGTTGCCGCCGCGCTGATCCACCGGGCGATCGGCGACCAGCTGACCTGTGTGTTCGTCGACACGGGCCTGCTGCGTCTCGACGAAGGAGCGCAGGTCGTCGAAACCTTCCAGCAGCACATGGGCATGAAGCTGATCCATGTCGATGCGACGGCGCGCTTCATGGGCGCACTCAAGGGGATAGCCGACCCGGAGGCGAAACGCAAGGTCATCGGACGTGAGTTCGTGCACGTGTTTCAGGACGAGGCCTCGAGGCTACCGAATGCCAGGTGGCTGGCACAGGGAACCATCTATCCCGATGTCATCGAGTCGGCCGGCGCGAAGTCGAAGAAGGCCATGACGATCAAGAGCCACCACAACGTCGGCGGACTGCCCGAGACGCTGCACCTCAAGCTGCTCGAGCCGTTGCGCGATCTGTTCAAGGACGAGGTGCGCAACCTCGGCCTGGCGCTTGGATTGCCACACGGGATGATCTTCCGCCATCCGTTCCCGGGTCCGGGACTCGGCGTGCGCATCCTGGGCGAGGTGAGGCAGGACTACGCGGACCTGCTGCGGCGGGCAGACGCGATCTTCATCGAGGAACTGCGGGCATCGGGCTGGTATGACCGCACCAGCCAGGCCTTCGCGGTGTTCCTGCCGGTGAAAAGTGTGGGTGTCATGGGAGACGGCCGGACCTACGAATGGGTGGTCGCTCTGCGCGCGGTGCAGACCTCGGACTTCATGACCGCGCACTGGGCACACCTGCCGCATGAGCTGCTGGGTCGGGTCTCCAATCGCATCATCAACGAGGTGCGAGGCATCAACCGGGTCGTGTACGACATCAGCGGCAAGCCGCCCGCAACGATCGAGTGGGAGTAGGGGACCTGTGGAAGACGTTCGCCGATCCTGAACGATCGCCCTTGCCATGACTGTTCCTACCGACCGCCTGCCAGCCTGGACCGTCGCCGTGCCGGTCGTGGCACTCGGCACGAACATCGCGCTGCACGGCTCCGCCAGTGTCTTTGCCGCGCTTGCATTGATCGTTGTACTGGTGGCAGCGGTGCTGGCCGCGGTGCACCACGCCGAAGTCGTGGCGCTGCGCGTCGGCGAGCCGTTCGGCGCGATCCTGCTGGCGTTGGCCGTGACGGTGATCGAGCTCGGGCTGATCGTCTCGATCATGCTCGGCGAACATCCGGAGCCCGCGCTGATGCGCGACACGATCCACGCGGTCGTCGTGCTTGTGCTGCACGGCATGGCCGGACTGTGCATCGTCGTCGGCGCACTGCGTCACCGCGAGCAGGAGTTCCGCACCGAGGGCGCGCAGGCCTACCTGATCGTGCTGTTGCCGATGGTCGCAATCACGCTCGTGTTGCCCAACTTCACCACCAGCGCTCCCGGGCCTTACTACACGCCGGCGCAGCTGGCCTTCGTCAGCGTGGCCTGTCTGCTGCTTTGGCTGGCCTTCACCTTTGTGCAGACGGTCCGCCACCGCGAGCACTTCCTGCCGAACCAGCCGTCGCTGGCGACGCCAGCCGCGCGGCCAGGCTCGCGAATGGTGGCCGCGTCCCTCGGCCTGCTGCTGGTGGCACTGGTGGCGGTGGTGCTGCTGGCCAAGGGCGTGTCGCCGTTCATCCAGACGGCAGTGGCGGGATTGGGCGCACCTCCGGCGCTGGTGGGTGTGATCGTCGCTGCGATCGTGCTGCTGCCTGAAGGCATGACCGCCTTGCGCGCGGCTCGCGACGATCAGTTGCAGACCTCAATCAACCTGGCGCTGGGCTCGGGCGTGGCCAGCATCGGATTGACCGTGCCCATCGTGTCCGCCATTGCCTGGTGGACGGACAGCCCGATGAAACTCGGCGTCTCACCGGGTAGCGCGATCCTGCTTGCACTGTCATTCATGATGGCGCTGATCACCTACGGCAGCGGCCGCTCGAGCCTGCTGTCGGGCGTGGTGCACCTGATCCTGCTCGCGACCTGGTTGTTCCTGATCGTCGTGCCGTGACGTGCAGGGGAGGACGGCGGGCGGGAATTCGATCGAAATCCGTGGCGAGGCGCTCGATACACTCGCGACGGATTGAATCGAAGTACTCGGCCCCAGCGGTCGTCGTACCCGCACCAGTGGGCAGCGCGACTGCAAACCGGCCCGACCACGGTCAGAAAGGACCACCATGAAGCGCGGATTTGCCGGCCGGTCAACGCTCGCGGCATTGGCCTGTGCAGTGACGATGGCGTCGCATGCGCAGGGTATCGACGACATCGAACGTTGCCGGTCGATCACCGACGCGACGGCGCGGCTGGCGTGCTACGACGCCGCTGCTGCTGCAGCGGCTACGCGTACGCCACTGAAGGCGCCCGAGAGCGCACCGACATCGCCAGCCCAGGCGCCTGCCGCGACCGCACCGGCCGATGAGGGCCGCAGCGCACCCGGATCGCAGTTGGTAGCAACCGGAACACTCGCAGGCGGCCAGTCTCTGATCGCGCAGCGCTGGGAACTCGAGGACCGCTACAAGGCCGGCACCTTCCGCTTCACCTTCTACCGGCCGAACTACATCCTGCCCGGCGTCTGGTCCGACGAGGTCAACGACGCACCGTCGACACCGACACAGCCCACTTTCGTTCCCCCGGCGCCGCTCGACAAGGTCGAAGCCGAGTTCCAGATCAGCTTCAAGATGAAGATGTGGGAGGACATGTTCGGTGGCCCGTCGGCGCTGTGGCTGGGCTACACGCAGAAGAGCTTCTGGCAGGTCTACAACGAGGAACTTTCGCGGCCGTTCCGTGAGACCAACTACGAGCCGGAATTGATCTGGACACTGCCGACCGACTACGAGGTCTTCGGCCTGAAGGGGCGGCTGCTGGCGTTCGGGCTGGTGCACCAGTCCAACGGGCGGGGCGACCCGCTGTCGCGCAGCTGGAACCGCGTCTATGGCATGGTCGCCCTCGAGCGCGGACCGTTCGTCATGCAGATCAAGCCGTGGTATCGCCTGTCCGAGGACGGTCATGAGGACGACAACCCGGACATCACCGACTACATCGGCGATGCGGAGTTCCTGTTCTTCTACAAATGGCGCCAGGACTACACGGCGACGCTGCGCTACCGCACGACCTTCAAGTCCAATCCTTCATGGGGTTCGGCGCAGCTCGACCTGCGCTTTCCGATCACCTCGGACCTTAAGGGCTACTTCCAGGTGTTCTCCGGCTACGGCGAGAGTCTGATCGACTACAACTTCCGCAAGACAGCCGTGGGTCTCGGCGTGTCGATCGGGACCTGGTACTGAAGTCATCACTACCGCGCCCGTGCGCAGTGCAACGCGCAGTGTGCCGCGGACGCAATCCTGGCCGTCCCTCTCGTCGGTAGACTGCGCACGATGAGGGAAGAGCCTGCTCGTATTTCTGCCGCCGGGTGGCTGGATAGACTCGGCCAGCTGGCGGTTCGCAACGGAGTCCACCTCGCCAGCCTGCAGCAGAAAGACGGCCGCGACCTTGAACTCGTTTTTGCCAGCGCGACGCTGTACTTTCCGCCAGAGCAACTGCTCGACGAGCGCGCGGCAAACGACATCCTCAAGGACTTTCTCGCGACCGCCGGGACGATGCTGGAGACGGATCATGTCGAGCTTCGACGCTGGCTGGTCGATACGGGATTCGTCCGGCGCTCGGATTTCGGCACGGACTACCGGCGGGGTGCGTTGCCCGCGTGGCTCAGTGAGGCGGCTACCGAGCTCAATACCGATCAGATCGGCCGTGTGGTCAGCGCGGCACGCAGCGTGCGCGACGAGCAGCGCGAGGCGCGGCGCCAGGCCTGGCTGGCGAGTCAGATCCAGGTGACCGAGGAAGCCGCGGCGTCGCCGGATGCCGATGCCACGTTCATGCGCCTTGCACTCGACCAGGCGCACAACGCGTGGGCGCTGGCTGAGGTTCCTGTCGGTGCCGTCGTAGTTCGCGACGGCCGCGTGATCGCGACAGGGTTCAACCAGCCGATCGGCAACAGCGATCCGACCGCTCACGCGGAGATCCAGGCGATGCGGGCGGCGGCCGAACTGCTCGGCAACTACCGGCTGAACCATTGCGAGCTGTACGTCACACTCGAACCGTGCGCGATGTGCGCCGGCGCCATGCAGCACGCGCGGATCAAGCGGCTCGTGTTCGGTGCAGCTGACCCCAAGACCGGTGCCTGCGGCAGTGTCGTCAATCTGTTCGATGAGCCGCGCCTGAACCACCACACGGCGGTGCGATCCGGCGTGCTGGCCGACGAGGCGGCGGTGCTGCTGTCGCGCTTCTTCGCCGAGCGCCGCGAGCATCAGAAGAGCGGCCGGCTGCCGGTGAGCGAGGACGGCGATGACGCGGCGTAAGACGCTGGGACTGGTCGCGCCATCGGGCTTCATGCCCGATCCCACTGTCGCCGACCGTGCCGCGGCGTTCTTCAGCGCGCGCGGCTGGCAGGTCGAAGCGGGTGAAAGCATGTTCTCGCGCGAGCAACGCTTCGCCGGGTCCGACGACCTGCGACTGGCCGAGCTGATGCGGTTTGCCACCGACCCGGCGATCGATGTCGTACTGAGCGGGCGGGGCGGCTATGGCCTGTCGCGACTGCTCGACCGGATCGATTACAAGGTCATCAGGACGCGCGCGCCAGTCATCGCCGGCTACAGTGACTTCACCGCATTCAATCTTGCCTATCTGGCCCGCGCCGGCGGCGTCAGCCTGTCGGGGCCATCGGCCGGCGACTTCGGCGCGGCGTCCCCCGATGACTACACGGTCGAGCACTTCTTCGGGCTCATCGAATCGCCCCGCTACAGCATCGAACTCTTGCTCGGCGGCAAGGCAGGGGAATTCAGCGGGCGGCTATGGGGCGGCAACCTCGTGATGATGGCCGCGCTGCTGGGCACGCCCTACTTTCCTCGCATCCGTGGTGGCATCCTCGTCGTCGAGGATGTCAACGAGCCCGCTTACAAACTCGAACGCCTCTTCTATCAACTGGCGCAGGCGGGGGTGCTGCAACGGCAGGCAGCGATCGTGCTCGGCGACTTCGAGCCGGTCCTGCCGATGCCGAACGACAACGGATTCGATCTGGACGCAGTCGTTTCCCGGGTGCGCGATATCGCCGGCGTCCCGGTCTACACCGGACTACCGTATGGCCACACTCCGCGCAAGCTGACGTTGCCGATCGGCGGCCGTGCGCGCCTCATCGTGCGTCGCGGCGGACGCGCAACACTGGAACTCAGCGGTTACCCCTCGCTTGCCGGGCCGCGCAGACGCGCAGCTGGGTAATCCGATTCAGGCCTGGTAGCCCGGATTCCTGCGATCGAGCCTGCGCAGCAGTGCGGGCCAGACCAGGCCGCTGCCAGCGCCATGAGTCACGCGCTCCCACTGCTCCTGGGCACCGTCGACGATTGCCGCGCTAATGCGCCGCAGCGGCCGGCCGCCACTCTGCGCTCGCACCTGCATCATGCAACTCGTTTCGAAGAAGTACATCGCCACGAAAGCGTCGGCGACCGAACGGCCGATTGTCAGCAGGCCGTGGTTGCGCAGCATCAGGCAGCGTTTGTCGCCAAGGTCGCCAACTAGTCTCGGCTTCTCGTCCTCGTTGAGTGCGAGGCCTTCGTAGTCGTGATAGGCGAGCGAAGACAGCACGAACATGGAGTGCTGTGACAGCGGCAGCAGGCCATCTTCCTGCGCCGAGACGGCCACGCCGTTGACACTGTGGACATGCAACACGCAGCCAGCGTCGTCGCGTGCGGCATGCACTGCACTGTGGATCGTGAAGCCGGCCGGGTTGATCTCGTAGGGACTGCGCGCGAGCTTGCGCCCGTGCAGGTCGACCTTGACCAGGCTCGACGCCGTGATTTCGTCGAACATCATGCCGTAGGGATTGATCAGGAACTGATGGTCCGGGCCGGGCAGGCGCGCCGAGATGTGGGTGAAGATGAGGTCGTCCCAGCCGAACATCGCCACCAGCCGGTAACAGGCGGCAAGGTCGACGCGCTGCTGCCATTCTTCGGCACTGACGGTCGCACGTACATCGAGGGCGGAATCGTTCATGTCTTGGCTTGCCGGCAGGTGGATCGGGCGCTAATATATAGACTGGTCTAGTTAGCGAGTCAAGGAGTCCGGATGGCCGTGGAATCGAGGAATACCAGACGGTCCGCCCGGTCTGCCGGCCGGAGCGCGACGGTTGCGATGCCCGGCAGCCGGCAACGCATGATCGAGGCGACGATCGAACTGATGCGCGGTTCGGGACTGAGTGGCGCCGGCATCAACGAGATCGTCCGGGAAAGCGCAGCACCTAAGGGATCCATCTACCACTTTTTCCCTGCCGGCAAGCAGCAGATCGTGTCGGAGGCCCTGATTGACTATTCCGTTCGCGTGCTGCAGTTCATCGATACGGCGCTGTCTTCGCGCCGACTGCCGGCGCAGAAGGTGAGGGCGTTGTTCGACGCGTTTGCGCGGCGAGTAGAAGCGGGCCAGTACCGCCGCAGCTGCGCCTTTGGTGCGGTCTGCCTCGATCTGGATGCTGACCTCGACGCATTGCGTGTCATCGTTGCCGATGCGTTCGACGACTGGCAGGTGCTGATTGAGCGTCACTTCGACCTGGGCAATACCAATCGCACTCGCTCGTTCGCCGGACTGGTGCTGACGGCAATCGAAGGGGCATACATCCGGGCGCGTGCGGAGAGGTCAAGCCGGCCCTTCCGCGAAGCCGGTGCCTGGCTCTCCGAACTGGCAAGTCCCGGGTCCGTCGCGAACAGGGCAAGCCACCAACTTGGCTGAAAGGTGGCTTCTGCCGGCAAACTTGGTCCGCCCAATGGAGAGGGAACTTTGCCTCAAGGCGGTCATAGCAACCGCCACCTTCTGCCAGCATTGACTTTGCGATCGAAGGGCGTAGCTTGCCTCCGCTCCCGGCTTCGCCGCGCCGCCGGTGTGAGTCAAAGCAAGAACAAATGCGCGGCCATCGTGAGGAGGGAAGGCATGGCGCCGCATGGGAGCTTGAGTGCCATCTTGCTCGCATTCGTTGTCGCCGCAATCGCCTTGACTCCGACAGTCGTGCAGGCAGATTCGAGCGTCCCGCCGGGGAGGTTCACAGACGCGCAGCGCAAGCAGCGCCTGATGCAGGCCTTGCCACAGATCGAGACGCTGATGTCCGATCGGATGCGCGACTTCAATCTTCCTGGCCTTGCCTACGGTGTAGTGATCGACGATGAAGTCGTCCTGACCAAGGGTCTCGGCCTGCGAGACGTTGCTGCGGGGGCCAGAGTCGATACGACAACCGTGTTCCGCATCGCCTCCATGACCAAGAGCTTCACGGCCCTGGCGATTCTGAAGCTGCGTGACGGTGGCAAGTTGCGTCTGGAGGATCCCGTAGATCTTTACCTGCCTGAACTGCGAAAGTGGACGCTGCCGACCAAGGACTCGGCGCCGATCACGATCCGTCAGCTGCTCGGCCACACGGCTGGGCTGCCGGAAGACAATCCGCAAGGCGACCGCATGCTGGACATCACGCCGGAAGCGCTTTCCGCGTGGGTTGGGTCAGGAGTGCCTTTTTCGAGTGCCCCCGGCAGCGGCTTCGAGTATTCGAACCTCGGGTTCATGCTGCTGGGCAGCGTGGTGACAAAGGTCTCGGGTCGACCATTCCAGCAGTACATCACCGAAGAGATCCTTATGCCGCTGGGGATGAGCTCCTCGTATTGGAGCGCTTCGAAGGTCGCTGCCGACCGCTTGGCGAAAGGCTACCGAAATGAGAAAGAGGCCTGGGCAGAGGAACGCTTGCTCGAAGACGGCGCTGGCGCAGCGATGGGCGGCCTCATGACATCCGCCGATGACCTGGGGCGCTTCGTTGCCATGATGCTGTCCGCCTATCCGCCACGCGATGATCGAGAGCGTGCGCCGGTCGCCCGTCGCACCTTGCGTGAAATGCAGAACGGCCTGGGCTATCCCTCTGTCTTGGTGGTGCGCGAACTGCCGGGCGCCCCCCTCGTTGCCCGCGGCGGATCCTATGGCTATGGCCTGTTTGCCATCGACGACTGCACGTGGGGCCGCGAAGTGTCGCACTCGGGCGGCTTGCCGGGATTCGGCTCACACATGCGCTGGCTGCCCGACCGCGGTGTAGGAGTCTTCGCGATGGCGAACCTCACCTACGCGAATGCGACCAGCCTGACCCGTGCGGCGATGACTGCGCTGTACGGCACGGGAGCGCTCAAGTCGCGCGCGGCCGTGCCGTCGCCGGAGCTAGTACGAATGACAGAGGCGGTGACGGACCTACTTGTCGACTGGAAGGACGACCGCGCCCGCGCCATCGCGGCGGACAACCTCTTCCTCGACGAGTCGTTGGAAGAGCGAAGGAGTTCGATCGCCAAGCTGCGCTCCGGGCTGGGCAGCTGCAAGCGCGGCCAACTGGATGCGGAAAATGCGCTGCGAGGCAAGTTCCGTATCGACTGCGAAGCTGGATGGCTGAACGTCGAGTTGACCCTCGCCCCGGTCCAGCCGCCGAGGGTGCAGTTCCTGGAAGTCAGCGCGGGCAGACCCGCCTCGTCCGCGCTGAAACAAACCGCTGAGAAGCTGACTGCCGCCATTGCCTCGGGCACTCACAGTCTTCGCCTGGCCCCCAGCTTGAAGAAAGAAGATGTGGCGGCGAGGCTCGAGGCCACGCGCAGCGCCTACGGCACATGCAAACTTGGCGATGTTATCGACGGTGATGGCGTGGAGACGGCAAGGTTCATGCTGGCCTGCGATCGTGGAGCGCTGGAGCTTGCGTTGTCGGTCGAGGAGGGACAAATCACCAAGGCGATGTTTGGACGACCCGCTGAAGCGGTCTGCGTACCGTAGTGGGCACGACACGTAGGGCTAGGCCGAGGTTCGTTCGACGCAGTGCGGCCAATTGCGGTCCGCATGACAGTCGTCGCAATCTGCCTCCAAGCAGACCCTTCGGAGAACGAGTGAGCGCGACAAGGCGGGTCCGACTACCAAGGTCCCGGGAGCACGCGGTTGCCAGCGAAGCCAGGCAGTCGGTTACTCCGCTCGGGCCTTGGATGAGTCGATCCGTGCTAGGCCCGCGATAGTGCCGGGTGGTTGCACTTGACTAGACTCCTGACGGCTTCGCCCGACGATCGATTCGGAATCGGCGCGAAGCTCTATTGCCTGTGGGCCGCGACCGCCATCGGCGTGTCGCTGGTACTGGCCGGACCGAGCGCCGAGACCATCACGCGACTGCTGGTGCTTGTGTTCATCGCCGCCCAGTACGTGTTCCGCGCAAGCTTGGTGAAGGCGCTTCCTGGACTCGCGCCGCAAGCACGATTCATCACGATGGGCGTGCTGCTGGCCGCCGTCGTCGAGGGCTTTCATATGATCTCGAAGCCGGTGTATTCATCGCTGCTCGTGGTGCCCGATACGTCGCCAGCCGACGCGCTGCGGTTCTATGCGATCGACGTGCTCGTGACCACGCCGGCGTATGTGGTGATCTTTGCCGTCATCTGGTTCTTGATATGCAGATATCACTACGGCTTATGGTCGTACATCGTAGTGATGGGAATGGGGCAGGCGCTCGGCGACGGCGGTGTTTTCTTCTTCGCAGCCGCGCCACAAATGCTGGTCTTCCTGCCGTACCCAATGACGAACTATCACGCCTGCAATGTCCTGCCATTCGTGGCGACGCGCGATGCACTGCCGGCACCGCGCATAGTGGGCGGACGCTCATGGGTGGCGGTCCCGGTGTTGATCGCCGTCTACCTGGTCTGCGGAAGCGTCATCAAGCTGGCGGGTCGTGCCGCCGGTCTCGATCCGGGTTGAGGCTTCAGCTACTGACCGCGACGCCCCCGAGGACTCGGTGGCTCAACTCGGCCAGCTGCTGCCATTGCGTTGCGCCGCACGATCCGCCCGTTGGCAGACTTGTTTCACCGGCCCGGTGAGCGTCCTTTACTAGACAGCCAATTTCACCGGGGGCAAGCTAGGTTTCCCGCTGCGGACCGACGGATTCGTCGCGGAGTCTCAAGACGACAATAGTGGAGGAATCCATGGAACCAAGTGGTCGCTTAGTTGGCGCAACGCTGTTCTCGATCGGGGCGGCTATTGCGGCTCCGGCGTTTGGTCAGGAAGCCGTGAAGCACGCAGTGACTTCCACCTACAAAGTGCTGCTGGACAACGCCCGCGCAACCGCCGGTGAAGCGACGTGGGCGCCCGGCACGCAGAACGCCAACGTCACACGGCCCGCGCGGGTGATCCGAGGACTCGTTGGCGGCACCCTGACCGTGGTCTACGCGGACGGACGCACGGAGAAGAGAACCTTCGAACCTGGTGGCGTCTACTATTTTGATCCGGATATTGTGGCGAACTACTTGCGGAACGACGGCACGTCCGAAGTCAAGCTCTACTTCGTTTTCCTTAAGTGATTGGTGATGCGGCGGCAGCAAGGCGAAGTTGAACTCAGACTTACTGATGGAGTGCCTTTGTCGGTGAATGGGACGGACTCCGGCCAGGAGCCGTCACCTAGTTGCACCGCACGAACTGCTCAAGAGCAGACGTCTTTCGCCTAGGTGCACAAGGCCGAATCTCCTCGCCTCCGACGCAAGCACCTCCCTTTACTGCCATCATCGAGAGGGCCTAACCTCGCTCAGTTGCTTGTGGGAGCCGTTGTAGAAGCATTAGCGGCGGTCATCCCCGGCCATCGCGTTAGGGAGCAGTACATGCAACGGAAAGGCGCCAACACGCACGCAGGGCCGTCAACACGAATGCGAACGGCACACGGCATCGTTGCAGCACTCGTCGTCGCGGCCGCTGGGGTGCAGCCCCGCTCCGCAGGTGTCGCCGGCGACTGACGTCGGATCCGGGTGGCGCGAATTCGAGGGGACCTGGACCGCCGCGGGAAATCGCGAGGTGATTGTGCTTGGAAGCGCGAGGAAGGCCTCGGTCTCGATCCTCCGCGGATCGCTGTTGCTTTCCGGGCCGCAGCGGCCAGCACTTGGAGTGCGCGCCGAAGCGGTGGTCTTCAACGACAGCGCAACCGGGATGATCGGGCGCGCGGTGTGGACAGACGATCGCGGCGATCAGGCGTGGAGCGAACTGCGCGGGGAAGGCACGGCGACCGGCAATCGAATTTCGGGCACATTCATCGGCGGCACGGGGCGCTTCGCGGGCATTACGGGTGACTACGCGTTCACGTGGCGATTCGTGCTCGAGACGGAAGACGGTACCGTGCAGGGCCAGTCACTCGGCCTGAAAGGCCGAGTGCGGGGTGGACAGGTCGTGGGAGGCCGGCAGTGATTTTCGAAGCGAAAATGCTTCCTCGGCGCATCCTGCCGTTCGCAATCGCGATCGGCATCTGGCTGATCCCAGTGCCCGCCGGCCTGACGGCACCCGCATGGCATCTCTTCGCAATCTTCGTCGCCGCCATCGCCGCGGTGCTCGTAGGCGCGTTTCCGCTGCTGACGTCTACGATGATCGCCGTCGCCGCGGTTGTGCTTACCGGCACCATCTCGGCGACCAAAGCCTTTAGCGGCTTTGCGAACCCCAGTGTGCTGCTCGTCGTCATCGCATTCCTCGTTGCGCAGGCGGTCGTAAAGTCGGGGCTTGGACGCCGGATCAGCCTGTTCATGGTGAGCCGCTTTGGCGGCTCGTCGCTCGGGCTTGCATACAGCATCGTTCTGACCGACGCGGCGATTGCTCCGGCCTTCCCGAGCAACACCGCTCGCGCCGGCGTGCTGTTCCCGATTGTCCTGTCGGTCGCGCAGGGCTCCGGCTCAAAGCCGGACGATCCGGAGGGGCGCAGGCTCGGCGGCTACCTGATGTTCTGCGCCATGGCAAGCCTTGCGGTGTCGTCGGCCCTGTGGATGACAGCGACGTCTGCCAATCCGATCGGCATCCAGGTGGTCAAGGAATTCGGGCTGCAGATTGGGTTCGGGAAGTGGCTGCTGGTTGCCTGCGTGCCAGCGTTGGTGGCGATCTTGGCGCTGCCGCTTGTGGTCGCAAAGCTTTATCCGCCGCGCGTCGGCCTCACGCCAGAAGCCCCGGTGGCAGCGCGCAAGGCGCTTGGCGAATTGGGTCGACTCACACGTGACGAGTGGATCACCGCCGTTGTGTTTGTCGTGATGGTGGCCGGCTGGGTTTCCGCGGACGCACTGCAGCTCAACGTGACCAGCATCGCCTTCGCCGGACTCGGCGTGCTGCTCGCGGCGCGCGTGCTCACGCTGGCGGACATCGCGACCCAGGGCGACACGCTGTCGACGTTTCTCTGGCTCGCCGTGCTCTTCGCACTGAGCGGACAACTGAATGAACTCGGCTTCATGGGCTATGCGGGGCAGCGGCTCGCCGCGCAGCTCGGAGGGATGTCGTGGCCTATGACGTACGTCCTGCTCGTCGTCATCTACGTCGCCATCCACTACATGTTTGTCAGCCAGTCATCGCAGGTGCTTGCGCTCCTCGGTGTGTTCCTCGATGTCGGAATCCGCGGCGGCGTGCCCGCGCCCTTGATGGCGTTCGCACTGCTGTTCGCCAGCAGCTATTTCTCGGTGCTGACGCCACAGGGTGGCAGCCAGAACGTGATTTTTGTCGGTGCGGGGTACCTGTCGCAGCGGGAGCTTTACCTGCTTGGCCTTGCCGTTACGTTGTTCTTCATGTTTGTCTTCCTGACTCTCGGGTCGGCGTGGATCATGCTTGTCACCTGAAGTTATGGACACGTGAAGGGCTGCCGCGCCAAGTTTTCTGAACGACGGGTCAGCCAGGCTAAGTACGGCCAAGAACAGTCGTCTACGCTCATGGCCCGTTCATCACAAGAGCGGACACTATGAGTGCAAGAATGCGCGCTGCTGGCGAATGCCCTCGTACCTGCCACCGGACCTGCATTAAGTTGAGCGATTGAACAGGCGTCATGCCTAACGACCGCACTCTTCCGTCGGAAGAGTTCTTTCGCTCGCTCGAGCTTTGTAGAACTCGAGCCCTGGTAGAACGCGACATTCCGACGCTCGAACAGTTGCACGCACCGGACTATCAACTTGTAACGCCGGCAGGCAGAGTCCTTTCGCGCGAGGCCTACCTCGGATCGATCAAAGCCGAGCCTTTCTACACCGCGTGGGAGGTTGGCGACATGACCTTTCGCATTTCGTCCAGCATGGCCATCGTCCGCTACCAAGCTCGGCTGCGGTTTCCTTCCGGCAGGGAGGTCGTGTGTTGGCACATGGACTCGTACGAACTGCGCACGCAAGGGTGGCAAGCCGTGTGGTCCCAGGCCACTGGGATTGCACAGACCTCAGGCTAGGAAATGACGACCCCTTCGTCACAAGCGGCCAGTAGCGGTCAGTTCCGACACCACGCCAGCTGTCCCATTTGCGGACGCTTTGTTCATCGGGCGCTGCCATTGCGCTTGGACGATCCGCAAGGGGCTTGACCCGCTCCGCTGCGTGGGAAACGATGAGAGCGGCGCCGTCGTTAGCCGACGGACGGACCCAGCAACGAGTGACCGCTGATGCGCGAGCACGATCCAACGACCGTTTGCAGGAGCGAGCCATGCCCGAATATCTTCACCCTGGTGTCTACGTTGTAGAAGTTGACGGTGGAGTGCGCCCAATCGAAGGCGTATCGACCTCCACGGCTGGATTTGTCGATGGAATGCTGCTCAGACCGCTACGAGCGTTAGCCGAACGTCTCGCACCGGGATGGACCGAGCCGAACGACCACGACCCGGGTGTAGCCTTGCTGAGTTTGATAGCTTGGATAAGCGAAGCAACTTTGTTTCGCACGGAACCAATATCGGACGAGTCTGCCGCTGCGGCTGCGAGGCTTGCCACCGTGGCGTTGCGTGCTTTGCAAGACCGCGAGCTTCCTGACGGGTCAGGTGTCCGCAAGGTACGGTTCTACAAACATGCGGTCGTTTCGCGCGACAGCTCTGAGAGAGACAGCACGTGTGCCGTGATCCGACAACCTTGAACCAGACCCAACCAAACATCTCGACAATTTCGCCATGATTTGGAATGCAAGTCGATTTCCGAGTTGCACTAATTGTGCATCAGGCAAGAGCAGTCGGCTGCCGGCAAGCGGCTTGATCGGCCTGAAGCAGTCGGTTTCGTCTGCAGGCGACTTGCCCAGATGCGGACCTCATGAAGCTGATCTCTCACGATTCATTCGATGCCAGGCAGCAGCGCCTTTAGAGCGACCTGCGGTCCGCCGCGAAACCGTGAATGTCGTCCACTACAAGCCTAGGTAGGCACGACGCACTTCGTCGTTGCCGAGCAGTTCCTGTCCGGTTCCGGAAAGGACCGTGCGGCCGGATTCGACGACATACCCGCGATGTGCGATCTTCAGCGTGTGCTGGGTGTTCTGCTCGACCAGCAGGACCGTGACACCGCTGGCGTTGATCTCACGCACGATGCGAAAGACTTCCTCGACGATCTTCGGCGCGAGGCCTAGCGAAGGCTCGTCAAGCATCAGGATGCGCGGGTCGGCCATCAGGCCGCGGCCGATCGCCACCATCTGCTGCTCGCCGCCTGAGAGCGTGCCAGCCAGCTGTCGCCGGCGTTCCCTGGCACTCGGGAACGTCGCCAGCACCTTTTCCAGCCGCTCTTCGCGCCCGGCCCTGGGCGTGGAGTAGGCACCCAGCAACAGGTTGTCGAGCACCGTCATGTCCGGGAACAGACGTCGGCCCTCCGGCACCAGCACGATGCCGTGCCGCACGATGTCCATCGACGTGGCCTGATCGAGATTCTCGCCATCGAGCGAGATCGTGCCGCCCATGGGTCTTAGCAGGCCAGCCAGTGCCTTCAGCGTCGTGCTCTTGCCGGCGCCGTTGGCGCCGATGATGGCGACTATTTCGCCCTTGGGGACGTCGAAGGAAACGTCCCACAACGCCTGGACGGAGCCGTACGCGACCTGCAGATTCCGCACGCTCAGCATCAGGCGGCCTCTTCGCCGAGATAGGCCCTGATGACGGCCGGATCGCGCACGATGGACTCGGGCGTCGCATCGGCGATCTTGACGCCGTGGTGCAGAACAAGCACGCGGTCAGAAATCTTCATGATGGCGCGCATCTGATGCTCGACCAGGATCACGGTGATGCCGTTGCCGCGCAGCTTCAGTACCAAGTCGCAGGCAGCCTCGACTTCGGTGGGGTTGAGTCCGCCCATCGGTTCGTCGAGAAACAGGACTTTGGGTCGAGTGGCAAGGCAGCGTGCGATTTCCAGTCGCTTCTGCTGGCCGAGCGTCAAGTCGGAGGCATAGCTAGCGGCCTTCTCCGTCAGGTCGAGCATCGCGAGAATGCGCCGCGCTTCGGCGGTCGCCGCAACACGCTTCGCTTCGTGCAGGAAGGCGGCGAGCACCACGTTTTCCAGCACAGTGAGCTTGCGGAAGGGCTTGACGATCTGGAACGTGCGCGCCACACCGCGTTTGACAATGGCGTTCGGCCGAAGGCCCACCAACTCTTGGCCGTCGAGACGGACCGAACCCGTGAGCGGTTCGAGGAAGCCAGACATCAGGTTGAAAGCCGTCGTCTTGCCGGCGCCGTTCGGGCCGATCAGGCCCAGGATTTCTCCATGGTTCAGCACGAAGGAAAGATCGGACACGGCCCGCAGGCCACCGAAATCCTTGGAGAGGCTGCTGACTTCGAGCAAGGCCATGTCGGACTACGCCCGCTGCGTCGACAGCCGCAGCAGGAGTCGCAGCCTGCCCCAGATGCCTTCCGGGAGATACCGGATGATCACCATCATGAACAGGCCGTAGAAGATCAGGTGGCCGGACTGGAAGCGCTCGCGGAAGACCTCCGAGATTGTCACCAGGAAGATCGCCCCGACGATCGGCCCACCGGTCGTGGCGATGCCGCCGACGACGGCGATGAACACCATCTCGACCGAGAGCGCCACGGAAAACACCGCGTCCGGGTCGATGTAGCGGAAGTAGAGCGCGTAGAAGCCGCCGGCCATCCCGACCAGGGCTGCGGACAGCGCCAAGGCCACGACGCGCGTGCGCACGGTGTCGATGCCGGCTGCCTCGGCGCTGTCGATGTCCTCACGCACCGCAAGCAAGTAAGCGCCGAGGCGCGACTGGGAGACGATGAAGGTCACGCCCATTCCCAGCAAGGTCAGCACGGCGATGACGTAATAAAAGGGAATCTTCGTCTCCCAGTCGATCGCCTGTCCGAAGAGCTTCAGCTCGGGCAGGTGGGTGATCAGCAGCCCTTGCGGGCCCGCGGTGAGACTTTCCCAGTTGAGCGCGACCAGGCGCACGATCTCGGCCACTGCCAGGGTGGCAAGCGAGAAGTACGGGCCGCGCAGCCGGAAGCAGATCAGGCCAATGGGAACGGCCATCGCCATGGCCAGTGCACCGCCGACCATCAGACCTAACCAGGGCGACCAGCCGAGCTTCAGGTGCAGCAGCATCGTTGCGTAGGCACCGACGCCGAGGAAGGCCGAGTGGCCGAACGACACCTGGCCGGAATAGCCGCCGAGCAGGTTCCACGCGACGCCGAGCAAGGTCGAGAAGAGCACCATGATCAGCAGATGGTGGAAGAAGGGGTTCGCCGTCGCGAGCGGTGCGCCAAGCAGCGCCAGGGCGACCAGCGTGCCGATGACGCGGTTCTTGCTCATGTCCGCCCCGCGCCGAAGAGGCCCGATGGCCGGAACAGGAGTACCAGAAGGAAGAGCACGAATCCGATGGTGTCCTTGTAGGCCACCGAGACATAGACGGCGCCGAGCGACTCGACCAGGCCAAGCAGGATGCCACCGGCGATCGCGCCGGGAATCGATCCGAGTCCGCCGAGCACGACGACAACGAAGCACTTGACCACGAGGATCTCGCCCACGGTCGGGTAGAGGTAGAGCGACGGTGCCAGCAGCACGCCCGCCGCTCCGGCCAGCGCTGTTCCCAGGCCGAAGGTGATCATGTCGATGCGCGCCACGTTGATGCCCATGAGCGCGGCAGAGTCCGGGTTCTGTGCCGTGGCGCGGATGGCGCGGCCGGTGTCCGTGCGCGACAGGAAGAAGTAGAGCGCCGTGGTGATGGCGATCGCCAGCACGAAGGCGATGGCGAGCGGCACCGACACCGAGATCCCGAAGGGCCGCATCGGCGGCGAGCCGTAAGCGACATTGATGTTGCGGTAGTCGCCGGTCCAGAAAAGCAGGGCCAGGTTGGCAATCAGCAGCGACAGGCCGGCGGTGTAGAGCAGCGTATTGAGTTCGCCGCCGGCGATGATCTTCCTGAGCAGGAAGCGCTGCACGAACATGCCGAAGGCGAACATCGCCGGCATCCAGATCAGCAGCGACACGAACGGGTCGATTCCGCCCAGCGTGAACGACCAGAAGGCGCCGAACATGCCCAACATGACCATTTCGCCGTGCGCCATGTTGATGATGCGCATGACGCCGAAGACGATCGTCAGTCCCACCGCGATCATCGCGTAGAGCGAGCCCATCAGCACGCCGCTGACCACGCTTTGCAGGAGTGTTTCCATGGCAGGGTCCGCGACCGACCGACCGCGCCGCCAGGGGCGGCGGCGCGGGCAGGTCAGATCAGTCGTGCTTCAGCGGGGGATCAGGGCTCTGCTGACGGGATCCGGGAAGACGTAGTTGGTCACGGCACCCGCTTTCGGATAGACGTCCATCAGCACGCCACCGCGCCACTGGGCCATGACCGAGTGGTCGCGCGAATAGATGTTCTGGTTCGTGTAGGCGTCGCCCAGCGGGCCGTTCCAGTTGCCGAACTTGGTCTTGCCGAATGCCGTCTGCATGTCGGTCTTCAGCAGCGCCTGGCGCAGGGCCTCGCGGTCAGCTTCCAGGTTGCCGGTGAGCTTGGTGCGCTTCAAGGCATCGGCGATCACGTAGATGACGGCATAGCCCTCGACCTCGTGCTCATGCGGCTGGATCTTGTAGGTGGCCAGGAAGTTCTTGTTGAACTCCTTGGTCAACGGATCGTTCGGGTTGCCGGCCCAGGCTGCGGACGAGAATACGTTCTCGCCCAGGGGGCCGAGTTGCTTGGCGAAGTCCTCCACGCCGAAGCCGCCGCCGAAGCCGACGAAGGCGCGTGCATTGATGCCGATCTCCTTGGCGTGGCGTGTCATCAGGATCGCGTCGGTGGTCGACACCGCGATCAGCAGCAGCATGTCGGGATTGTTGGCCTTGACCTTGGTCATGATCGGCCTGAAGTCCAGCGTATTCACCGGATACGCTTCGTCATTGACGATCGGTATGTTCTTCGACTTCATGAAGGCCATGTTGGCGTTGCCGATGGTCTTGCCGAAGAGGCTGTTGTCATAGACCACCGCCACCGACTTCGGCATCGCGCCCGGCACTTCCGTGATGAACTTGTGGAAAGCCTCAGGGTAGATCGAGCCGGTCGGATTCTGGCGGAACACCCACTCGAAGCCCTTGGCAGTGATCGCATCGGCCGAAGGATGGTCGACCACATAAGGCGTCTTCAGGCGCTGGGCGACCGACGCGATCTCGATGGCCTGGCCGGAAGCGCGACCGCCAGTCAGGACCAGCACCTTGTATTGCGTGATCAGCTTCTCGGCCACCGTGGCGGCCAACGGGTTCTTGGCCTGATGGTCTTCGATGATGACTTCGAGCTTGCGTCCGTTGACGCCGCCCTTCGCGTTGATCTCGTCGACGGCCAGGCTGTAGGCCTTCTTGAACTTGTCGCCGAAGGGAGCATCGGGGCCGGTCATCGGCTGCGGCGCGCCGATCTTGATCGTTTCCTGGGCCAGGGAGACGGATGCCGCCGTAGCCAGCACGGCCGCCAGCAGGCAGGACAAGGTGTGCTTCATGGGGCTGCTCCTTTGCTTTGTTTCGTGAACACTTCGCGACCATCGGTGAGTCGGTTGCTCGGAATGACGACAGGGTTGACCGAAGGATTCTCGTCCTCACACTGCTTGCAAGCACCAGTCACATTCCTCGGGCGCCGGTAGTAGCAGGCGATCACGAGGTGCGGCTAACCGACCTTTTGATTATTACTCCGAACGGTGACCCATGGGCGAACGTATACGGACAAAGCCAAGGCGGAAGGACGCCGAAGCAAAACCACACCGTTGTTCAGAGTGTCGACGATTCGACGGTGCCCTTCACGGCAGGTAACCAATCAAGGACTCCCTGGATGCTGCGACGCGCCATTCATGTCATCTGAATGAGTTCTCAGATGCGAGTTCTTCGGATCCACTGCCCAGCCACATTTCTGTGTTCCGCTAATTGCTGCCGTTAACGCGCTGGGTGAAAATCGTCCGGAAGCGGACTTTCCCGATGCCGCTGGAAGCGGACGCCCATGCGACTCGACCCGGACCTGCGTCGCACCTGGCTCTTTGGACCGGGGGCCGGTGAGCACGCCCATGAGGCCATGCGTCAAAGCGGTGCCGATGGCCTGATCGTCGATCTGGAGGACTTCACGCCGGAGTCGCGCCGCGACGAGGCGCGCCGTGGTCTGGTTGGGTTGCTGTCACGCTGGCGTCAGGCCGGACGCATGGTTGCCGTACGGATCAACTCGCTCGATTCTGACGGACCCATCGACCTCGCCGCTGCCATGCCGGCTCGACCTGACGTCATTGCCTACCCGATGACGACAAGCGCTCATCAGATGCACGCCCTGCACGCGGCGTTAACGCACTGGGAGCGCACACTCGGTAGCACTCTTGACGCTACCGAGATCCTTCCGGTGTGCGAGACCGCGCTCGGAGTTGCCGAAGTCAGAACGATTGCCGGCGGCAGCCCGCGCATCCGCAGTGCGCTGCTGGGTGCCGAAGACCTGGCGGCGGACTTGTGCGCTGAGCGGCAGCCTGACGCCACTGAACTGGACCACGCACGGCGCCGATTCCTGTTGGACTGTCGGGCGGCGAGCATCGAGCCGGTCGATGCGCCCTACACCTTCAGCGACACAGAAGGCGCCGTGCAGGAAGCGCGCTATGTGCGCCGACTGGGTTATCGAAGCAAAGCCCTAGTGCGAGCGGAGCATGCACATCCGCTCAATGAGATCCTCTCTCCGAGCGATGAGGACGTGCGGAGGGCCCATGCCATCGTCGATGGCTTCGAAGCGGCACGAGCGAGGGGCGAGGATCGCGCGCTTGTCGATGGTCTTTGGGTCGAAGTGCCGACGTACCGCAACGCACGTCGGCTTATCGATCGATCGCGAAGGCTGACCGGCCAGAGCTCCTAGTCAGGCTTCGGCCAATTGCTGTCCTACGTGTGTGAGCTCAGAATCGCATTGAAGCGGACATCATTAGAGCGGCCCAGTCACCGCAGAAGAAGCCCACCATGGACACGCTCACGACCCGCCTGACCTGCACTTTCAACCTTCGCCACCCCGTCGTCTCAGCGCCGATGGCCTTCGCCGGCGGTGGCGCGCTGGCAGGCGCAGTGAGTCGCGCCGGTGGCCTCGGATTGATTGGCGGTGGCTATGGCGACCTGGCATGGCTCGAGCAGCAGTTCGCCGCCGTCGGCGGCCAACGCGTCGGCGTCGGGTTCATCACCTGGTCGCTGCGCAAGTCGCCGTCGCTGCTGACAGATGTGCTTAAGCATCGGCCGGCTGCGGTCATGCTGTCGTTTGGCGATCCGAGGCCTTTCGTTGACGAGATCCGCAGCGCAAATGCGGCGCTGATCTGTCAGTGCCAGGACATGGGACACGTGATGGACGCAGTCGACGTCGGCGCGAATGTCGTCGTCGCACAGGGTGCGGAGGCGGGAGGACACGGCGCCCTGCGCGGTACGCTGAGCTTCGTCCCGGAGGTGGCGGACTATCTTTCCGAGCACGCACCGACCACGCTGCTGCTGGCTGCCGGGGGAATCGGCGACGGCCGCGGCCTTGCGGCTGCGCTGATGCTTGGCGCCGATGGCGTGCTCGTCGGGACGCGACTGTGGGCGTCGACGGAGGCGTTGGTGAAGGAGCGTCACCAACGCGCGATCCTGGAGACCAATGGGGATGGCACGCTGCGCACCCGAATCGCCGACATCGCGCGTCAAATCCCCTGGCCGAGCGGCTTCACTGCCCGCATCCGCCGCAATGCGTTCACCGAACGCTGGCATGGCCACGAGGAGGCGTTGGCAGCAGCGATCGCGGTTGAGGGGCCGCGGTATCGGCAAGCTTTCGAGCAAGGCGACCCCGAGCACACTGGCGTCTGGTTTGGCGAGGCCTGTGGCGTGATCGACTCGATCGAGCCTGCGGCGCACATCGTCGAACGGATGGTGGTGGAGGCAGCGGAGCGAATCCGAAGCCACGCAAGCGCAACGCTTGTTGACAGCGCCGAAGGCATGGCGCGGACTGCCTAGAGGCTGGAGGCCAGGACGGCAACCCGCGGCCAAGAGCCACCGTTGGCAGGCTGCTGATAGTCGGGTAAGAACAGACCTTCGCTCGCCTGACTACTCCTCTATCCGTACTAAATGTCCCAGCTCTCGCGCCGCGACCTGATGCTGTTGCTGCTGCTCACGCTGTTCTGGGGCATGAACTGGCCGGTGATGAAGCTCGGTGTTGCGCAACTGCCACCGCTATTCTTCCGCTCGATCTGCATCGCCGGCGGCCTGGTCGTGATCTGGGCGTGGGCCGTTGCGCGCGGGATTTCGCTGCAGGTTCCGCCCGGTGCGTGGCCGACAATCGTCAAGCTCGCGCTACCGAATGTGATCGTCTGGCACCTGCTCGCGATCCTCGCGATCAGGATGCTGCCGTCCGGGCGCGCAGCGATCCTCGGCTACACGATGCCGGTCTGGGCCGTCGTGTTCGGGCTGCTGCTGTTCAACGAACGCCCGCTGCCGCGGCACTGGCTTGGCGTGCTCGCCGCAGCGATCGGCATCGTGTTGCTGCTCGCTTCCGAGCTGACCTCGATCGCGGGCGCCCCGCTCGGAACGCTGCTGATGCTGACTGCGGCGGCGGCCTGGGGCTATGGCACGCATCTGATGCGCAGGCACCTGACCGGGATGCCGATCATCGCGCTGACCTTCTGGATGCTCGTGCTCACGCTTGCCGTGATGATGATCGCAACGACGATGTTCGAACTCGCGCACTGGCGCATGCCGAGGTCGCTCGAATGGGCATCGATCGTCTACAACATGGTGCTGGCGATCGCGTTCTGCCACGTCGTGTGGTCGATGCTCGCACGCAAGCTGCCGCCCGCGGCGAGCGGGTTGTCAGTAATGATGATCCCCGTGCTCGGCGTGTTCTCCGGCATGTGGTTGCTCGGCGAAAGGCCGTCGTGGCAGGACTACGTTGCGCTCGCGCTGATCCTGGTCGCGCTGTCGACCGTGCTTCTGCCGTCCAGGTCGCCGCCCGGGCCAGAGCGCTGATACCCATTGAAGGAGTGCATGGAGTCGGCCAGAACCGGTCATCGCACGCCGCTGCCTAACCGTTCCGATAGCGGTCGTCGCGACTCACGGCTAAGCTGGCAGACACCTGTGCCTTCGGACGACCTTGTCGAGCGGCAGCACCTCTCAGAAGATCATCAGCGGGCACCGAGGAATGAACCTGTCGGCCGAGTCGGTTATCAGTAGTCCAAACTGGGCGGCGCCCATCAGGAACGTGCTGTAAGGCTCTGCTCAGAGCAAGGGGACGGAGTCGGAAGCCCGATGAACCGTAAGCTCATTTTCTTTCTATGGGCCGTTGTCGCCTGGATCACCCCCGCCGCCATCGCAGGCGTGCTGGGCTGGAAGGGCATCTGGGGATCGGGCAGCGCGTTTGCCGACTATTTGATCCCGGTCCCTGTCGCGGGTGGCGTGCTTCACCTGCCCTCCTTCATCGTAGTTTCGCTGATCCTCTTCACACAGCCGTGGGGCGGAAGGCTCGGTGGCCACGTGCGCGGAATCCTGCTCGCGGGCGCGCTCATCGGCATCGCGACGCTGCTGGATCTGAACAAGCTTCAGCTCGCTGCCACGACAGACATGGCTGGCGGCCGGTTCTGGCAGCAGCAGCCGCTCGGCCTGTTCATCGTCTCCGACTGCGTGATCGCGCAGCTTTTTGTACGTGTGCTCG
Organism: uncultured beta proteobacterium; assembly: GCA_963724365.1. Lineage (GTDB taxonomy): Bacteria > Pseudomonadota > Gammaproteobacteria > Burkholderiales > Burkholderiaceae_F > JALORV01. The sequence goes on from CAVRUR010000016.1 coordinate 143,461, forward strand.
GAGGCCGCTGGCCGGAGGGCACGAAAGAATGGGCGGCGTCGCTGATCGCTGCACTGGCGATCCCGACGGCCTATGCGGTGGCGTCGCTGAATGCGGACCCGCATCAGCAGAATCCTTTCTTGTATGCGGGCGAACGCCCGTCAGACAGGCGTGGTGACGAGTTAGCTTTCTACTATTCGAAGCTGCCTCTGGGGTCGGACGCGTTCCGCCAGGCCGCGTCTGCCGTGCTGGAGCGGCACGATCCGCGCATGAACCTGAATGCCGAGGACATCGCGATCCACTTCTATGACAGCGTCGCCGCCGCGCAGGCGCAAGACAAGAGCGGCGCGAAGTACACCGTGTGCCTCTACCAGGACGGCACGGCGACGACATGGAATCCGGGAAGCTTTGACTGCTTCAGCAACCATGAGAGCTTTTCCGAGCGCCTGGAGAAATCGTTCAGTTTGCAGAGCAAGGCGCTGCCGCAGGACGTGCGCCTCTGGCTCGCGCGCCGCGACGCCTGCGTCGGCCGCAAGCCTCTGACAGCGCCCACCGGTATGCACATGGACAATCAGGAAGTTCGCTCCTGCGACCCAGCGCTCACCGAGCGGACGCGCGAAGAACTGCTGAGGAAGTTCGAAGGCGACGGCAATGTCCTCGCTTCCCTCAGTTAGCCGTGGCGAGAGCATTACCGGGTTCGGCCACGAGCGGCCATCGAGGTCACTCCCCCAATTCACCCGTTAGCGGACACAATTCGGCCCTCAGAATCGAGGACCGAGTCGTTGCATGTCAGTGCCGATCGACGATGCGCTTGTCTGCCGGTTGATTGCCGGACAGTTCCCGCAATGGTCTGAACTGCCGATACGTCCGGTCACACCTTCCGGTTGGGACAACCGCACCTTCCGGCTGGGCGACACCATGGTCGTTCGCCTGCCAAGCGGCGAGGACTACGCAGAGCAAGTCGCCAAGGAACAGCGCTGGCTGCCAATCCTTGCCGCATCGCTGCCGATTGCCATCCCGATGCCCCTGGCGCTCGGTCAGCCTGCTGCAGGCTATCCGTGGAGCTGGTCCGTCTATCGCTGGCTAGAAGGCGAATCCGCATCATCCGGGACCGTCGCCGACCTCACCGAGATCGCATCATCTCTGGGTCGCTTCCTAGGCACGTTGCAGCGCATTGATGCGACCGGCGGCCCGGTGCCAGGGCCGCACAACTTTCATCGCGGCGGGGCGCTTGGCGTCTATGACGCCCAATCGCGGCGGGCTATTGCCGCGCTGAAAGGGAAGATTGATGTTGATGCTGCTACCGCGGTGTGGGAGGCGGCGCTCGCGAGTGCTTGGCAGAGACCGGCGGTGTGGGTCCACGGTGATATCAGCGCCGACAATCTCCTGGTCCAGGCGGGCCGCTTAAGTGCGGTCATCGACTTTGGACAACTCGGCGTCGGCGACCCGGCGTGCGATCTGGCGATCGCGTGGACGTTCTTAGAAGGAGCAAGCAGACAGGCGTTCCGCGAAGCGCTTCCGCTTGATGCCGAAACCTGGGCGCGGGGCCGAGGATGGGCCGTGTGGAAAGCCTTGATTGTTACCTCCGGCCTCGTAGAAACTACTGCAATGGAGGCCGCTCATGCGCGGCGAACCATCGATGAAGTGCTCGCCGACGTTCGCGCTTGAGGCTCAAGACGGCCACTCGCGGACGCATCCACCTCCATCCAAAATTGCTTCGACGCAGACGAGCTCCCGGATGAACACAAACATCGACCGCACCCTCCTCGGCGCCATGGCGCTCCTGCTGTGCGGCATCACGGGTTGCGGCGGCGGTGGAGGCGAGCAGGCTCCAGTTCCTGCGCCAGCGCCAGCGCCGGCACCTGCCCCACCTGGACCTCCGTCCGTCGACTCAACGAAGGTCTCGCTTACACAGCTCCCTTCCACCTGCGCAAGCGGGATGGGTTGCTTGCTGGCGTGGAGCGTTTTAGTGGATTCGAGCGGCGAAGCGACAGCCGTATGGTCTGAGTTTGTGTCTACGGGGTCGTCGCGCATCGTTGCTTCCAACGTCCCTCTCGGGGCAGCCGCAAGTTCATCCAGCGCAACCGTTGAGTCTTCATTCGCGCGCCCGGCGGTTCCCAATCTCATTGTGCGGGCTGTCGCCCCCAGGAAGTTCGCGATCTTTCACCAGTACGGGCCCAACGGTCTGCCCGCCAATGAGCCGACGCACGCGCGAGTCATACAACTCACGACTTCCGGCCCCGCCATCGTCGAGCCGCAGGCCACATTGCCGGGATACTTTCAATCGAGGGGGTTGCTGCCAACGGTCGTGCAAGACACCGGGCGCAATTTATACGGGCTATTGGTGGGCGTCATTGCACCTACGCCGCCCGCGCTTTCTGCCGCGCTGGGTGGAAACGTTACCCTGACAGGGTTTGCGCTCGGACCGACTCCTTTTTCGACTTTCGGCGGCGACTTCTACGAAATGGAGTCGAGTGAGCCACGGGCCTACTTCTCAGGTAGCGGCACACTCATGGTGAATGGTGAGGCCGGGGTCTACGTGAGCCAGACACGCCTCACGACCGGAGCGATCGAACTGCCTGTCAAGGTTGCGCCGCCGGCAGTTCAGACAGCACCCCAATTTACGTGCGCAGACGAGCCAAACTTTCGAACGGTTTCCACGGGGGCTGCCACCTACGCGATTGCCTGGCGACAAGTAAAGAGCAACGGCGTCGGCTGCGACCTCATTGTCGGAGGGCAGAAAGTGAACACTTCAGCAAAGACCGTGACGACTTGGGCGATCACTGGACGAGGCGCTGAGACGGTCGCGGTGTGGGGCGAACGGGATGGCACACCTACGTCACCACGGGTCTATTGGAGCCGCTCCCAAGGGGCCACAGCTGGATGGACCGCCCCAGAACTCGTGGCTCCCCAATACTCCGGTCCGGACGCCGAGCAGCACTTGATGGTCGCCGCAGGCGGCCCTGACGGTACGCTGGCTATGATTTGGACGAGTACTGCTCCGGGTGTCACGAACAGTTTGAGCGCCTTCATCTCCAAGTACCACAACGGAGCCTGGACCACCGTGTCGGGTGGTAATCGAGACGGCGCGCGCGCGATTGCCATCAATGGGAATGGGCAGGGTGTCGCACTCTTCCGGAGCTCCAACTGCGGATCTGCCTTGTGCGAGGAGTTCTACGCCGTCCGTTTCTAGTAAACACGGTTCTTGCACTCCGGTCCCTACTGATCTTGCCCACGTTTGGTGGACACACCGGAAAGGGCGATACTTGCTCTGGGAGGGTGTTCCATGGCACGCAAGCCGTACACAAGGTACAGCCGGGAGTTCAAGCTCGAGGCCGTTCGCCAGGCAGCTCTAGGCGAGAAGCCCAAGGCGCAGATAGCGCGGGCGCTCGGGATTCGGGTGGGCCATTTGCGCGATTGGCGTCTCCAGTTTGAAGAGGAAGCGCGTACCGGGGTGACGCATCCGCCGCCGGCGGTCTGGCCAAGACCTGGAGCAATTGCGGCGCGAGAACGCGAAGCTCAAGGTCGAGAACGAGATCTTAAAAAAAGCGGCCATCTACTTCGCGGGCGAATCGAAGTGAAGTACGCGTTCATCGACCGCCATCGGCGCAGCTACGAGGTCAAGGCCTTGTGCGATGCCCTCCAGGTGTCGCGCAGCGGCTATTACGCAGCCCGTGGGCGGGCGCCGAGCGCGCGACAGGAACGCCAGGCGACGCTCACCGCAGAGATTCGCAGGATCCACACGGCCAGCCGCGAAACCTATGGCGCGCCACGGGTCCACGCCGAGCTCTGCGCCCAGAACGTGCCCTGTTGCCGGAACACGGTCGCCAAGCTGATGCGGCAGGCGGCCATCATCCCCAAATGCCATTCGCCGGTTCCGGGTGACCACCGACTCGCGCCGGACCAAGGCGTCACCGAACCTGATCGGTCGGGTGTTCACGACCGCCGGCTCCCAATGCGTGTTGGTTGAGCGACATCACCTACATCCCGACCCGCGAAGGCTGGCTGTATCTGGCGGCCGTGTTGGATGTGTACTCGCGGGCCGTCGTCGGCTGGGCCATGAGCCGAACCCTCGACTGCAAACTGGCCAAGGATGCTCTGAGCATGGCGATCGGTCGCCGCGGGCCACCCGCCATCCTCCACTCGGACCAGGGCACGACCTATGCGGCCGCCGAGTATCGGGAACTGGTTGGCTCGCTACCCGATTCGGCAGAGCATGAGTCGCAAGGGAGATTGCTGGGACAACGCGCCGATGGAAAGCTTCTTCCACACGATCAAGACCGAGCTCGTGATGCACTGTGACTACAAGACCCGCGACCAGGCGCGCGCCAGCCTGTTCGACTACATGGAAGTGTTCTACAACCGCCAGCGGCGTCACTCGACGCTGAATTACGAGGCTCCGCTGGCCTTCGAGGCGACGCATATCGCCCTTACCGTGTCCACGGAACGTGGGTAGGATCACTTCGGCCAATTGCAGACACTCGACTCCAGCAACGGCTCGCACCTAAAGCGGACGGACAGCATGAACGGTTGGGCTATCGAGGAGCGCGTCGTTAGCCATTGACCGGGGCGGTTTCCGACGGCACTGTTTGCATTGCTTGTCGGGATCGACGGTTAGACGGAGTCAGTTCCGGTTAAACGGAAAGGCGCCCGTGAGAAAACCAAGTTGGGCGTCATGAAGGCGATATACATCGAAAGCTTTGGCGGCCCGGAGGTCTTGCAATTTGGGGAGCGCTCCCAACCCGTCCCGAAGCGAGGTCAGGTTCTCATTGAAGTGCACGCGGCTTCGGTGAATCCTCGTGACTGGCTGCTGCGAGAAGGGCGCTACGTCTTCCGACACTTATCGCGCGGGTTCCCGCTCGTCCTGGGGAGTGATGTTTCAGGTGTCGTCGTCGAGGTCGGGTCGGCTGCCAAGCGATTCAAACGTGGCGACCGCGTTTTCGGCATGCAGACGCCCTTAGGCAGAATGGGCGGTTATGCGGAATACATGGCGATTGCTGAGCACGCGCTAGCCAGAAAGCCAGACCGCGTGAGTCACGAAGAAGCAGCTGCGGCGCCTTGCGCAGCGCTCACTGCATTCGGTGCCCTGGTGGAGATTGGTCGCATTGGGTCGGGATCGCATGTTCTGATCATCGGCGCCTCGGGGGGCGTGGGCTCATATGCCGTGCAAATAGCCAAGACCCGTGGCGCCACGGTTACGGCAGTGACCAGCACGAGCAATGTGGCGCTGGTTCAATCGCTTGGTGCGGACAGAGTCATTGACTACAAGGCTGAGCGTTTCACTGACGTTATTCAGAAGCAAGACGTTGTGTTCGACACGATCGGCAAGGAAAGCCTGGCTTCTTGCCGTTCAGTACTTGCTTCGGGCGGGCGCTACGTCACCACGATTCCGAGTGGCCGTACGGCGGCGGAGTCGGTGATATCGCGACTGTCGCGCTTCTTCAGCGCTGGGCGGACACCCAGTGCCCACGTGGTATTGGTTCAGGCGAATGGCAAGCAGCTCGAATGGATTGCGGCGCTCATGGAGGAGCGGCGTATTCGCAGCATCATTGACACCGTGTACCCCTTGCATGACGCAAAGAAGGCGCACGAGAAGAGTCGCAGTTGGCGAACGCGCGGGAAACTCGTCCTGTCGGTGCGGACCGACGCCCAACCCGGGTACCGCTAACTGAGGGCTGCCGCCTTCGGCTAATTGCAGACATTTCCAAGCGACCCACAACTGGTTAGTGGTGGAAAGCTAATTAGCGGAAAACGCCAAGCAAGACTCAGAGCGGCGCATCATGGAAGTTTGCAAGCTTGGACCTATTCGCATGCAAATTACTGACCTTTCCGCCCATGCGCTGTCCGTTGCTATACGCGCTCGGCAGGTGTCCTGCCGGGAAGTGATGCAGGCCACCCTCGCCCGCATCGAGGTCGTAAATCCGGTGCACAACGCGATTGTCAGCATGCGCGATGCGGATGTGCTGCTTCGCGAGGCAGTCGAACGCGATGAGCAGTTGGCGCGCGGCGAAACGCCTACTGGTGCGATTGGGTGGATGCACGGAATGCCGCAGGCCATCAAGGACGTGGCTCTGACCGCCGGCATCCGCACAACCTTCGGCTCGCCTCTGTTGCGCGAATTCGTGCCTACGCAGGACGGCCTCATGGTGCAACGCATGAAGGCAGCAGGCTGCATCATCATCGGCAAAACCAACACACCCGAGTTCGGACTGGGCTCGCACACCTTTAACGAGGTGTTCGGTGTGACACGCAATGCGTATGACCCTTCCAAGTCGGCCGGGGGCAGCAGTGGTGGCGCGGCCGTCGCCTTGTCCACGCACATGCTGGCGGTGGCGGATGGCAGTGACTTCATGGGAAGCCTGCGCAACCCGGCGGGGTGGAACAACATATTTGCCTTGCGTCCGAGCCTCGGCCGCGTCCCACTGTGGCCCGCACAGGATCTGTGGATTGCGCAGCTGAGCACGGAGGGGCCCATGGGCCGGACGGTGCAGGATGTGGCATCTCTCCTAGATGTGCAGGCCGGCTATGACGCGCGCGTGCCGCTCTCGCTGCCCGGCGGTGAGTGCTACGCGCAGGCCCTTGATGACTTCGACTGCGGTCGCCTGCGAGTCGGGTGGCTTGCTGACCTGTCAGGCTACCTGCCAATGGAGGCGGGGATTCTCGAAGTGTGTGAACAAGGATTGCAGCGTCTAAGTGGCGTGGGATGTGCGATCGAGCGTGTGCAGCCCGGGTTCTCACCTGAGGAAGTCTGGCAGGCATGGCTGATCTGGAGACGCCTACTCGTCGCCGCGCGCATCGCGCCTTACTTGGCGACTCCGCACAACCGCGCGCGCATCAAACCAGAAGCGCTTTGGGAGTACGACCAGGCTGTCAACCTAAGTGGCACTCAGGTCATGGATGCGAGCGTACGGCGCAGCGTCATGTACCAGCAGATGCTAGCTCTCTTCGAGCGCTGCGACGTGCTTGCGCTGCCGTCGGCGCAGGTCTGGCCGTTCGACGTCGCGCAACGATGGCCGACCCACATTGACAATCGCGAGATGGACACTTACCACCGATGGATGGAGGTCACCATCTACGCGACCTTCGCTGGACTCCCCTGCATCGTTGTGCCCGTCGGCTTCAGCCCCAGCGGCCTGCCGATGGGAATGCAGCTCATCGGGCGTCCGCGACACGACCGGACGCTGTTGCAGTTGGCACACGCCTACGAAACTGTGGCGCAGGATGTGCTGCAAGTCAGGGCGCCCGTGCTTGCCGACTTTCCGGCCTGAATGGAGCCATTCCTTCTTTACCGCCGCTGCGATTGAAACTAAGCGGCAAGCGAGCGGCGCGATTTGACCGGGAATAGCGATCGCAGCCAACGCTTCCGGACACGAGTGCCTTTGTTGCACTGGACGCGGAAGACTAATCGGTTTCAAGGCGGGCTATGCGATCGCCGGGTATACCGCGGTGGAGACGGCTACGCTGGCAGACAATCGGGCCATGGCGAAGGTCAGCTTAAGTATGGGCTTTCTGGTCTTCGGGTCGAAGCTTGAGTCTCATGGCCTCAGGATCCTGTGGTCGAGAGCGTGCCCCAAGCGTGGCGCACCCCTGCTGAGGCGCTGTCGGCCACGAGCTGCCGCTCCGTTGCGCCGCACGATTTGCCCGACAGCGGACACTTTTCTGCATTCCGGCCACGCGCTAGATTGCGGCCGTGGGCAGGCTGATACTTGATTACCTCCAAGCCGTGTTTGGATGCCGCAAGATGAGAGGAACTCCATTGGAAATCTCGTGGCTGGCAGGATTTGGACTGGCGTTGCCGCTCGTTGTGGGCGGATGTGCTTCTGCGCCCACGACGCCCGCTGTGCCTTTAAGTGGTGAGGTTCGCCAGGTTCTAGGCGTCGTCACACAGGTTGAGCAGGGCACAACCACAGATCGCGGCTCGAGCATCGTTCGCTCAGGTCTATCAGGGCCGGTGGGCAGCGAACTTTATAAGAGCGCATTTATAAGCGCGGATCACATCAAGTACACGGTTCTTACCGAAGCTGAAAAGCAGATTCTCATCGAGTCCAAGGAGAAGCTGAATCTTGGCGAATGTGTCCTCGTCACTTACCCGGCATCGACTGCTGCTGATCGATATTACTTCGGCCTTGGAGATGCCACTTTGAGCAAGAGCCTCTCTTGCCCCGCTTCCCGGGCAAAGTGAGTCGCAACAAGAAATTGTGCTCAGCACACCACCACTCGATGGCACTTCCGTTTTCGGCGCAGCCGGCCCATCGATGAACCAGCGCGTGCTTGCTTCCGCCGTTGCGTTGATCGTGGCGTGCTTCTCGGCAGTCGGCCAGGAGCCGACGCTCATCGACCAAGTGCCCATGTACGGCGGCATGGACCGGTCACAGTACCCTGAGCTGAAGGCCGCAGACGAAAAGTTAACCGAGGATGCCTCCAAGCACTTCGGCTCGCGGGAAAAGGCCGCGGCTGCATGGATTGAGCAAGGGTTCCGCTTCTATCAGCAGGATCGCCTGGACATGGCCATGCGCAGGTTTAACCAGGCATGGCTGCTCGACCCAAACAACGCAGAGGTGTACGCGGGCTTTGCGGCGGTCCTGCACGACCAAGGCAAGAACTGCCCAGCCATGAAGATGATGGAAGAGGCGCTCTCCCGCAAACCGCCCACCTACCAGGGCATCTATCCAGATGCCGGACGAATCATCGCGCTCTGTGCCGTTGGCGATTCAACGCTATCGGCAGATGCCAAAGCGGCCTTGTTGGAGCGCTCGGAGGCGCTGTTCCGGAAGGGCGATGAAGTCGAACGGGACAAATCGTATCTGTACGGAACATGGGCCTCGGCGTACTACTGGCGCGAGCAGTACGCTGAGGCGTGGGCGATGGTAGACAAGCAACGCCAAACGGGCGGAAGGCCGAGTGCGAACTTCATCAAGGTCCTATCGGCAAAGATGCCGGAGCCAAAGAAATAGCGCCAGTCGGCCAACTGCCGACGCATTTGGCTCCGGCGAGAATCGCCCAAAAGCAGACGGAGTGCCGGCATGGCTACAGCGAAAGATCCCTCATTTGATATTCAGGCGGCACACAAGTACTTTGCCGCGCACTGCTTCAATAGCGCTTGGGATCTGATCGAGAAGAAGGATCGAACGTCTGAGGACGACCGACTGATGGTCGCACTTAATCAGGCTTCGATCTTTCACTGGTTGCAGCGCCCCGACTGCAGTACGAGCGACTTTCCGTCGGCTTCTGGCAAGCGTCGAGGATTCAATCGCTGCTGGGCGATGCAGTTGAAGCTCGTCAACATGGGGAAGTCTGCCTGTCGTACAGCGGCGAACTGGCGCCGTTCTATCTTGGCTACGCGCATGAAGCTCTCGCTCGCGCGGCAAAGTTAGTCGGCGATACAAAACTCATGCTCACCCACAAAGCGGCAGCGAGGAAGCTGGCAGGCGACATCAAAGAAAAAGACGAGCGGGATCTTCTTTTGAAAGACCTCGAGTCGATCTAGTCACACATCGGCCGCAAGCGGACCAAGAGGACGACAACCTCCTAAAGCGAGTGGCGTGCGGCGACGCCATGAAGAAGCCGGAGACGGGAATGCCAGGCTGGACAGGGTTGAAGCGATTGCTGATTGCGACCGCGCTGTTGGCGATCATTGCGCCGAGCTTCGGTTGTGCCCAGCTGTTTGGACCGCACAGCGCGCTGCCGCGGCCGAAGGCACTTGATCAGGAACCGTACCGGCGGGTCAAACGACACTTCCGGACGTGGGACATCAAGGACCCGGCCGCCGTAGAACGGTTGACCGAGGCGTCCAACGCAATCGCGGCCTTCACTATCGCGCTTCACTCCCCGCCTTGGCAGATCCGCGAACCTTTGGGGTCGCTGATCGCACCAGGCGCCGAAGCACAGCTGCGCCGACCTCGACCCACCGGCACGAAGCCTATAACTTCATATGGACTCCATGTCGGATATGGATTCACGGCATTTGGCGAGAACCGCTTGGCGTTTCTGGCCAAGGCGGTCTTCTTCGGAGATCCTGGCGCCGACTACACCGACGGTTTCGTCTTCGAGCGTCTGCCCACAGGGAGGTGGGTTTTCGTTTGCCATCTCAGCGGCTTTCCGAAACCGCCCACGCCATCCGATCAACGCCTGCAGGATGGCTGGCCGGCCCCTGCGCTGCTGCCGCCCGGCACGGCGCCACTTTGCTGAAGCCATCGTCGATACTCGGCCAGAAGCGGCACCCGTGCCGTGCCGTCCAGTTCGCCTTTAAGCGGACATCCATGGACCTCATCAAAATGCCTCGAGGCGAAGCCATCGGCGGAGGGCCATGTCTCCGCTGAAGCATCTCGGGAGAGCAGAAGATCTTCAAGCGACTGACCGAGGGAAAGTCATCGCGATGGGCCGCGCCAGCTTCCACGCATCCGCCCTGTGAAGCCCGGCACGGCGCTGTAATTTGCGATCGTTTCTGGCGACTAAAGAAGCCCGGTTGAACAGCGCTCCTCTGCGGGCCCACTTGAAGGACTGCAGCCAACAATCTGGAATCATCATGACCTATACCAAGTCCCCAGAAGCGATCGCCAAGCTCACCCCCGAGCAGTTTCGTGTCACTCAGCGCAGCGGAACCGAACGCTCCCGGTACCGGCGAATACCTGGACAACCATGAGCCAGGCATCTACGTCGACATCGTCTCTGGCGAGCCGCTGTTCGCATCGTCCGACAAGTTCGAGTCGGGCTGCGGCTGGCCGAGCTTCACCAAGCCGATCGTGCCGGCGCACGTGAACGAACTGCGCGATGTCAGCCACGGAATGGTGCGGACCGAGGTTCGCTCGGTCCATGGCGACAGTCACCTCGGGCACGTCTTCCCCGACGGTCCATCTGACCGAGGCGGGCTGCGCTACTGCATCAACTCCGCCTCGCTGCGTTTCGTGCACCGCGACGACATGCAAGCCGAGGGCTACGGCGAGTACTTGAACCAAGTTGAGGAGATCTGAAATGACGACTGAGCGCGCAGTTCTGGCCGGCGGCTGCTTCTGGGGCATGCAGGACCTGATCCGGAAGATGCCAGGCGTGGTGTCGACTCGGGTGGGCTACTCCGGCGGTGATGTGCCGAATGCCACCTATCGGAATCACGGCACCCATGCCGAGGCGATCGAGATCGTCTTCGACCCGAGCGTGATGAGTTACCGGCGCCTGCTCGAGTTCTTCTTCCAGATCCACGACCCGACCACGACGAATCGGCAGGGCAACGACCGTGGGCATGTCGTATCGCTCGGCGATCTACTTCACTTCGGAAGCCCAGCGACTTGAAGCGATCGACACTATCAAGGACGTCGAGGCCTCTGGCCTGTGGCCGGGCAATGTGGTCACGGAAGTGGCGCCGGTCGGGGACTTCTGGGAGGCTGAACCGGAACACCAGGACTACCTGGAGCGGCACCCGGGGGGCTACACCTGCCACTTCGCGCGGCCGAACTGGGTCTTGCCTCGGCGCGCCGCAGCCTGAGCGGGAGCGGCGGCTGCTTTCGGATCTACGTGCGACTGTTTAGGCTAGCCGCTCGGCACCCGATCAATCGGCTCACTGCGGCCACAACCGGACAGATCGCATCGCTGCCTGGTTCGCCCGAAAGCTGACGAGTTGTGCGTCGCCCCGTTAGGCGTCGAGGTCTCTCTGGATAACGGCGGCAAATCACCCCGTGAGCGCGACCGCTTCTTCAATTCCCCAGTTCCGACCTTCTGCCCATGCGCTCTCAAAGGCTTCGTGCCCCAGCGCTTCGAGCAGCACCTTGATGGCAGAGTCCTTTCTCTGGCGATCGCTTGCGGACGGAACAATTGCCAGCCGTTCGATCCCCGACGTGGCTGCCGCCAGCAGTCGGACGGCATCACGTGTCGCGCCGTGGGCCGTCATTAGAGTTGCGTGGTCCTCCAGACATCCAAACGCCTCTGTGAACATCCCGAACTCCTGAAACGCCCGAAGTGCTTCGGAGAGTCGGACGCGCGCGCTGTCGAGACTGCCGGCCGCGATATCCGCCTTTCCAAGCCCCCAAAGTGCTACCGCCTCGCCGTGTCTGTCCGCTGCCTTTCTGAAGACTGCGAGCGAGGCTTCCGAATGTCGATACGACGCGCGCGAATCTCCGCTGGCAAGAGCAAGTGCGCCAAGCTCCCACTCACATTCGCCTTCAATTTCCTGATTCTTAATAGCCCGCGCGAGTAATAGGCTCTGCTCCAGGTGTGACTTCGCCTGGAGATGGTCGCCAAGATAAGTATGAATCTCGGCGAGATGAAGCAGACCGACTGCTTCGCCGTATTGGTTCCCAAGCTCGCGAAAGATCCGAATCGCTTCACGCTCGTTCGTGAGAGCGCCATCTGCGTCGCCCAGACGGAGCATGGCATTGGCCAGAGTGGAGAGTGCTCCTGCAATCTCGCTTTCCCGTCCTAGCCGCAGCCTCAGCTCCAGGCATTTTTCGAGCATCGTTCTCGCTTCGACATGGTCGCCCTGCATCTCTGCCAGAGCAGCGCCGACATACAGCGCCCAAGCCTGCGCCTCGTCGGACGCCTGCACTGACGGCAGCGCCAACGCGGCGCGCAGGTAACCCCGTCCTTCCGTGACATGGCCGCGCCAAATCCAGAAGCCTTGCAGCGCGACTGCAATCTTGATCGCGATGAACGCGTCAACCTGCTCGCCAAGTGAAAGTGTTATGGCGGCCCGCACGTTCTCGAGACTTGTCTCAAGGCGTCGTATCCAGGCCGACTGCTCGGGACCTTGCATCCCATCCCGGGCTTGCTTCGCCATTGCAAAGAAGAATTCGCAGTGCCGAGTCGCTATCGGCAGCCACTCGCCGCGGGCGAGGAGCTTTTCTCGGGCATAGTCCCGGATCGTCTCCAGCATGCGGTAGTGCGCGGCGGATTCGCTTTCATCAACCAGGAGCATCGACTTATCGACCAACGAGGCGACAAGATCGAGAATCTCTTCTGCCGGTACCGCCGTATCGCCACAGACGCATTCAGCCGCCGACAAACTGAAGCCGCCGCTAAATATGCTCAACCTTGCCAGCAGAATCGCTTCCTTCTCCTGAAGAAGGTCATAGGACCAGTCGACAAGCGCACGCAGTGTCTGTTGTCGTGCATGGAGTAACGGGCTGCCATGCGTAAGCAGTTTGTATCGATCCTTCAGCCGAATGTTGATGTCGGCGACGCTGAGAGAGCGGACACGCGCCGCCGCGAGTTCGAGCGCCAGCGGAATGCCTTCCAGCCGGATGACCAATTCGGCAACGGCGGACACTTCGCGCTCAGTCAGAACGAAGTTTGGTTTATGAGACTGCGCACGTTCGACGAAGAGCTGGACGGCCGTTGACCGGGACAACTCTTCAACTCCAGCGCCATGTCTTGGAACGGAAAGCGGCAACACCGGATACAGACGCTCGCCGGGAGCCCGCAGCGGCTCCAGGCTTGTTACTAGAATGCGAACGTTGCGGGTGCCGCGAACGACGGCATCCACCAGCTTCGCACTAGTTGCGGCGAGGCGCTCGCAACCGTCAAGGATGAGCAGCAGAGTGCGTGACTTCAGATGCGCATTGAGCGTCTGGGACAGTGATCGACCCGGTTCCTCGCGCACGCCGAGTACTTTGGCAACTTCATTTGCTACGAGCAACGGGTCGGTGAGCTGCGCAAGGTCGACAAACCAGACCCCGTCCGGGAAGCTGTCCAGCAAGTCGGCCCCGCACTGCAGGGCCAGCCGCGTCTTTCCGAGGCCGCCCATCCCTACGAGCGTTACCAGGCGCGTGGACTGAACCAGGCCGCAAATCTCCTTCAGCTCCCGATCGCGACCGATGAACGAGCTCGGTTGCTGGTCAAGGTTATTGGGGTGTGACTCCAAGGACCGCAGCGCCGGAAACTCCTGGCGAAGCTGCGCATGAGCGGCTTGGTACACATGCTCGGGAGTGGACAGGTCACGCAGCCGAACTTCGCCTAAGTCGATCAAGGTGACTTGGTCCGGCAGTCGATCGGAGATTTGCTCGACGACGGCTTCGGAGAGCAAGATCTGCCCGCCGTGGGCCGTGCCCATGATTCTTGCCGCGCGGTTAACGACACTTCCGAAGTAGTCGTTGTCGCGGGGCTGCGCCTTGCCGCTGTGCAAGCCGCATCTGACGCTGAGTGGGACCGAAGCGGGTGGACTACCGCTGCTCAGCTCCAGTTGAATCTGTAGGGCTGCAATTAGCGCTTGCCGCGGATCAGAAAAGACTGCGTGTGCGCCGTCTCCCGTCATCTTGACCACTGCCCCACGACATCTCTCGACGGCCGACCGGAGAGCGGCGTCATGCCACGCCATTGCCGGCCCCATACGGTCCGGATCCGTTTCCCACAGCTTCGTGCTCCCTTCAACATCAGTGAAGAGGAACGTGAACTCCTCTGCGGGAAGATCGACCGGCATGTCCACTCAGTCGCTTTGACTCTTGTGGGCGGATGGTATGAACCAGACTTACTCAATCGTCAAGCGGCCTAGCGGGGCCTTTCCCGCTCTCGAAGGGTCTCGCACTGCTAGCCCGGCGATGTTTGGATCCGAATTGCTAGCTCGGGGCGGCCAGTTGTTGCCGTCCGCGCGTCGCGCCAAAATCGCCCGAATGTAGACGGAGAGCAGGCATGCCCAAGGCGAAGAGTCCCGCGTTTGATGCAGCGGCGGCGCACAAGTATTTCGCGGCTCACTGCTTCAACAGCGCGTGGGACCTTATCGAGAAGAAAGACCGGACAGCGGAAGATGATCGACTGATGGTCGCGCTGAACCAGGCGTCGATAAATCACTGGTTGCAGCGCCCGGACTGCGGTAACAAGCAACTTTCAGTTGGCTTCTGGCAAGCATCGAGGATTCAGTCGTTACTGCGCAATGCGGCCGAAGCGCGTCGACAGGCGGAGGTCTGCATGTCGTATAGCGGTGAACTGGAGCCGTTCTACCTGGGCTACGCGCATGAAGCGCTTGCCAGAGCGGCCAAGATTTCCGGCGACAAAGACCTGACTCGATCCCACAAGGAGCAAGCGAAGATGCTTGCGGGTGCCATCAAAGAGAAGGACGAGCGGGATCTCCTCTTGAAGGACCTCAACTCGATCTAGACTCACTGAGGCAACTGCGGACTCGCTAGACCGCGACGAGATCGCCTCAAAGCAGAAGTTGCTGCTCGAAACGACTGTATGACAACAACGCCGACGACTACGCTGCCTCGCCTCACTCTCGTTTACAAAGTCGTCGACGACTACGAGATCAAAGCCGACGTTTTCGGCGCAACACCGGGTGTTCACAAGCCGGGAGTCGTTTGGATTCACGGTGGGGGCTTAATCTTTGGCTCGCGCACGACGCCGCGACCTGCTTTTCTGGCTGCGCTACTGAACGCGGGTATCACCGTCATCTCAATCGACCACCGGCTGGCACCCGAAACCAAGCTGACTGACATCGTGGACGACGTGCATGACGCGTGGCGTTGGGTCGCTAACCAGGGACCCGCGTTATTTGGTGTTGATCCGGAACGCTTGGCCGTAGCGGGAGCGTCATCCGGGGCATACCTGACTCTCATGAGCGGACATGTTGTGGAACCTCGCCCGCGCGCGCTCGCTGCGTTCTGGGGATTTGGTGATATCACCACGCCGTGGGAGACCGAGCCCAGTGATCACTACCTGACGACCATGCCGTTGATATCGCGCGAGCAGGCCATGGAGAAGCTCGGCGTAGCGCTTACGGACGATCCGGGGCCCGAGGTCGATCGCGGCTACTTCTATGTGTACTGCCGCCAACAAGGGCGGTGGCCGATCGAGGTGACAGGGCACGATCCAGCTCAAGAGCCGCGTTGGTTCGACGCATATTGTCCGATCCGCAACGTCAAGCGAGGCTACCCGCCCAGCATTCTCATTCATGGCACGGCCGACACCGACGTGCCGTGTCAGGAGTCACAGAACATGGCCGCGCGACTTCGCGAGGCTCACATCGAATGTGAAGTTCTAACGCTGGATGGCATTGGACACGGACTTTCGGGCGCATCGCCAGAGCTTGTCACGTCAGTTGAAGAGCGTGCAGCCGCCTTTCTAACGTCGCGTCTCGCATAGCGAATCGTGGAAGCCGTGCCTTGAAGTATGTTGTCGCCACTGTCACCCTTGTGCTTATCGGCTTGTCGGTCGGCGGTTGGGAGTTGATGTGGCATGCGGGGCGCGTGCGAATCGGGGAAGGCGCGACGTCTCCGGATGGGAGGTATGTTGCGCAGTTCTTTTCGCTACCAGAAGGATCAGTGGCTCCTTACGGCCATGGCGCATATGTTCGTCACCGACACGTCCCGCTCTGGGCCGTCTCCACGCTCGTGTTTTGGGGGTACTGCGCTCCGAACGAACGCTTGTACTGGCGCAAGGCGAAGGAACTCGTCGTGCAATGCAAACCGACAGAGGGCACTCCGAAATTGTTGACGGCGCCAGCCGGCCTCCAGGTCACTCACCAAGAAGGCGGATGACGGAGCCCATTTCGGCCAGGAGCCGTCGTCGGCGAAGGGCGGCTTTCCGGCAGCCGGGAAAGAGGGCACCTGAAATGGCGAATCATCGCGTCAATGCGGTCTCGCGACTGGCCCCTGCAACGTTGGTACTGACGGAAGCACGGCTTCGATATCGTCGCGCGGGTAGTGCGCGCTTCTGCGTTCGCTATACAGCCTGACGTAGAAGTCGTTGACGAGAGAGGCGATCGGCGCATGGCGATGGATGATCGCGGCGACGTAGGAAGGTAACTCAGGGATCAGCTGGTGCAATGCTTGTCCCTGCGCGGCGGCGCGCATCAGTGCCATTCGTTCCTGCATGCCGCTTGCCGTCGAGGCAAAAGCCTTGATCAGCCAGTTGACCCACTTGGCCAGGACGTACGCGCGGTCCAGGCTGGCGTTGTGGTGGAGATAGCTCAACTCATCCCCCGTGAGCGCGAAGCGCTCGGACGTGGCCAGCCCGAGATCGGCAAAGTAGAGCCTGCGCCCATCGGTAAGGGTGTTTTCAAAGTGAGCATCGCCGTGCAGCAGCCCTAGCGAGTTCATGAGGGGAATGTCGACCGTCAAGCCGTGCTCGACCATTTCGCAAGCCGATTCCATCGCTGCGGGACCCGCTGCCAACTGCTGTCCCAGCCATGCGGACAGATTCCAGGGCAGGTACTCCAGGAAAATCATGACGCTGGCCGTGGCATCAGCAAGCGCTTTGAGGCGCGCGCCCATGGATTCAGAGCCATCCCAGTAGCTGACCATGCTCTCGACGTCGGCCAACTCATTGGGTAGAGGCGCAGCCCCTGGCGCTGCGGCGCCCTCCAGCACGCGCCAGTGGTACATCAACGGGAAACTCTCCAATTGTTGCGAGAGCACCCAGCCGGTCGTCATGGCATTGGCGGCCAGCTCACGCCAGACGCCAAAGCCGACCGAGCCGACGTTGCGCTGGCAAAAGGTCGGGAGCTCGAAGATGTTCTCCGTTGACATACGGTTCTCGGGGTGCCGCTCCAGATCCGTCAGCCGCAGACGCTTGGCGAACACCTTGAAACCATCGAGATCAATTGCCAACGTGGTGCCACCGATCCCCGATGCCAATTGTTCGGCCGAATCCACAAGTCGGGTCAACTGCTGATCGCTTTGCATCGCCAGCGCAGTTGAGATCTGTGCGAATCGTGCAGTGCGCTCGCTGTGTGTCATTGATGAAGCAAGAAGTGCCCGAGTGGGGGGCGACAGGCGCTCAGCCTACACAACGGTCAGCCAATGCCAGTTTCTCGGCGATCTGTTCGGGCAACTGAACGACTCGTCTGGGTCGGGTCCTGCCGAAAGGCGACTCCTCCGAAGCGGCCATTCTGTGTCGCGGCAGCTTTCGGGCTCTGAAATCACGTCAGCTATTGGGCGAGCGCGATGTCCGGAGTGGGGCGACTTCTGCCGATCCGTCTGTGTGAGAGCGGTCATGCGATGTCTGGGATTCGCAGATTCCCCGATGGCGGCACTCCAGCTCGTCTCGTTGGAGTTGCAGGCGCGTCTCTGAATCGCAAGGCTGGACTTGCAGGCATCTTGAGAACCTACAGCTACTTCGGATCGCCGGTTCACACGCCGAGATAGCGGTGCCAGAGTTGGGGATCTGCGACCAGTTCAGTCGAGGATCCCTCCCACACGACCCGTCCGCGTTCGACGACGGTGTGCCGTTTGGCCACCTGCAGCAGGCGCTGGACGTACTTGTCGATGACGAGGATCGACTGTCCGTCCGCCCTCAGTGCCGCGAGGCAGCGCCAGATCTCCTCGCGAACGAGGGGTGCGAGTCCCTCGGTGGCCTCGTCGAGGACCAGCAATCTCGGGTTCGTCATCAATGCCCGTCCAATCGCGAGCATCTGCTGCTCGCCGCCGGACAGCTGATTTCCCATGGCGTTTGCGCGTGCGGCGAGTTGCGGGAACATCTCGTACACGCGATCGATGGTCCAGGGACGCGTCGCGTTGCTACGGTTCGATGCGAACGCAACCAGATGCTCACGCACGCTGAGGTTCGGAAATATGTGACGACCCTCCGGGACCAGGGCGAGTCCGAGGCGCGCGATCGCGTCGGTCGGTCGTCCGTCGATGCGTTCGCCGGCAAAGCGGATTTCGCCTCCGCGCAGAGGCAGCAATCCGAAGATGGTTCGCAGCGTAGTCGTCTTCCCCATGCCGTTGCGACCGAGGAGTGTCACAACTTCGCCCTGGGGGACGAAGAGATCGACACCGAACAGCACCTGGTTGGCGCCGTAGCCGGCCTCGACGGCGCGAACCTCCAGCAGGTTCACGCAACCTCCGAGCCGAGGTAGGCGCGACGCACGTCATCATTGGCGCGGATCGTTTCGGCCGTACCGGAGGCGAGTAGTCGACCGTACACCAGCACCGAGATGCGATCGGCCAGGCGGAACACCGCATCCATGTCGTGCTCGACAAGGACGATCGTCACGTCGCCGCGCAGACTCGCGATCAGGTCGACCATGCGCGCCGATTCGTCCGGTCCCATGCCTGCCATCGGCTCGTCGAGCAACAGGAGGGTGGGCCGGGTCGCAAGGGCGAGTGCGATCTCGAGTTGACGTTGCTCACCGTGAGCGAGCATGCCTGCCACGATGTCGGCGCGTTGCTGAAGTCCGACACGAGTCAGCAGTTCGAGCGCATGCGGAACCAGGAAGCGCTCCGTGCCGACTGGCCGCCAGAACCGGAAGCTGCTGCCGTCGCCCGCCTGCACCGCGAGTGCGACATTGTCGACGGCACTCAGGGTGCGAAACAGATTCGTCATCTGGAAGGAGCGCGCAATGCCGAGGCAGACGCGCTCGTGGGCCGACTGGCGCGTGATGTCGACACCGCGCAGCCGGATCGTCCCGCTGTCCGGCCGGAGCGCACCGGACAACTGGCTGATCAGTGTGGTCTTGCCAGCGCCGTTTGGGCCGATGATGGCGTGAATCTCGCCGGCGGCGATGTCCAGGTCCAGCGCATCCGTGGCGACGAGTCCGCCGAAGCGCTTGGCCAACCCGCGAATCTGCAGCAGCATCATGCCGGTCTGCGACGCACGACGACGCCGGCGAGGCCGCGCGGAGCGAAGAACACGACCGCAAGCAGGATCAGTCCAAGCGGCAGATGCCAGTAGTCCGTGAGGGCAGCGAGGATCTCCTCCAGCAGCAGCAGGGTGACGGCGCCGAGCAGTCCACCGTAGCGGAAGCCGATGCCGCCGAGCAGCACCATCACGACGAGCGTGGCCGACTGCGTCCAGTGCAGCGTGGCGGGACTGACGAACAGGTTGTGATTGGCAAGCAGAGCGCCGGCCAGGCCGGCCAGCCCGCCCGCGATCGCGAAGGCCGTCAAGCGGTAGCGGAATGTCGGAAATCCCACCGCCTCCATGCGGATCTCGTTCTCACGGATGCCCAGCAGCACGCGGCCAAAGCGTGCATCGAGTGTCCGGTTGACCCCAAAGATCACCATGGCCAGCGATGCGAGGACGACGTAATACAGCGTGAACTCGTCGGCGAGGTCCAGGCCGAAGCCGACGGTTGACCGCCCGGGAAGATTCAGGCCGTCTTCGCCGCCGTACTGCTTCAGCCCGACCGCGAGGTAATAGACCATCTGGGCAAAGGCCAGCGTGATCATGATGAAGTACACGCCGCGCGTGCGCAGGGAAACCGCGCCGATCACCAGCGCCATCGCTGCGGACACCGCCACCGCCAGCGGCCAGGTGATCCAGGCGCTCGACACACCGTGCGACATCGCAATGGCGACCGTATAGGCACCTATGCCGAAGAAAGGCGGCGTGGCCAAGGCTCACCATGCCGCCGTAGCCCATGATGAAGTTCAGGCTCACCGCCGCCAGCGCGAAGATCATCATGCGGCGCGCGAAACCGATGTAGTAGGCCTGGTCGAGCCAGCCGGCAATCCACGGCAGTGCCGCTGCGGCCAGCAGCAACAGCCAGGGCAGGGCGTTGCGTCGATCCATCTAACCGCGCGCCGGAAAGAGGCCCTGCGGCCGGAAGAACAGCACGGCAGCCATCACGAGGTAGATCGCGATGGCCGCCAGCGCAGGTCCGAGCTGCGCCGCAACGGCATTCGACAGGAAACGGTGTAGCAGGTCGGGCAGGAAGGCGCGCCCGGCCGTGTCCACCACGCCCACCAGCACAGCGCCGACGAACGCGCCCCGGATCGAGCCGATCCCGCCGATGACGATCACGACCAGCGCGGGGATCAGGATGTTCTCACCCATGCCGATCTCCACCGCGAGCAGCGGACCCAGCAGTGCCCCGGCGACGGCCGACAGCATGGCGCCGAGCACGAAGATGGTGGCGAACAGCCGGTCGACGCGTACGCCCATGATCGTTGCCATGTCGCGATTGCTGCTGCCGGCGCGCACCAGGATGCCGGTGCGCGTCCGTGTGACGAACAGATACAGCAGCAGTGCCAGCACCAGTCCCACGCCGATGATCAGCAACCGGTAGGACGGGTACAGGAAGCCTGGCACGATTTCCACGGGGCCCGCGAGTGCCGCCGGGGCGGACAGCATGATCGGTGCCGGTCCCCAGATCAGTTTGACCGTGTCGTCGGCGATCAGGATCACGGCAAACGTCGCGAGCACCTGCGACAGGTGATCGCGCCGGTACAGGCGACGGATCAGGATGACTTCGAGGATCAGGCCGACAACACCGGTTGCGATCACCGCGATAGGAATCGCCACCCAGAACGAACCGGTCGCCTGCGCCACGCTCGCCGCGATGTAGGCGCCGATCATGTAGAGCGAGCCGTGCGCCAGGTTCAGCACGTCCATGATGCCGAACACCAGCGTCAGCCCGGCTGCGATCAGGAACAGCATCAGGCCAAACTGCAGGCCGTTGAGCAGTTGCTCGACGAGAAGGGCGGTCATCCGGACGCGATCATGGACCAGGGTGCCGCAGGCCCGGACAGGTCACCCGTTACCGGCGCGTGCCGAAGCGCGTCTGGCACGGAAGACTCCTTGGGTCAATGAAGAGGCGATCGCAACGACACGCGCCCGATGGGTGCGCTTCGCCTACGGCATCTTGCACTGTGCGGCGTACGCGTCCTGGTGCGCTGTGAAGACCTTGCTCAGGGTCCGGTTCGTCGTGCGGCCCTGCGGCATCCTTGACGATCGTGCGCAGGACATAGTCCTGGATCGGGAACTGGTTGTTACCGAACCTGAAATCGCCGCGCACCGACTTGAAGCTGGCCTTCTTCAGGGCGGCGCGAACGGCTGCCTTGTTGTCGAGTTCGCCCTTCACGTCGCGGACAGCGGCATCCATCATCAATACCGCGTCGTACGCCTGTGCCGCGTAGATCGACGGCAGGCGTCCGTACTCCTTCTGGTAAGCCTGCACGAACGCCTGGCTAGCCGGATTGAGAAAGTCGTGGTTCCAGTGGGCGGTGTTGAACATGCCGAGCATCGGATCGCCGACGGCGCGGATCACGTCCTCATCCGCCGAGAACCCGGGACCGACGATCTGCGTGTTCTTCGACAGCCCGGCGCCGACGAACTGCTTGATGAAATTGATGCCCATGCCTCCGGGCAGGAAGATGTAGAGCGCATCCGGTGCTTCCGCCCGCAGCTTCGCGATCTCGGCCGCGTAGTCGAGCTGGCCGAGCTTGGTAAACGTCTCAGACGCCACCGGATTGACGAAGCCGCGCTTGAAGCCGGTGATGGCGTCTTGTCCGGCCGGATAGTTCGGTGCCAGCGCCGCCACCTTCTTGAAGCCGCGCTCGGCGGTGAACTTGCCGGCGGCTTCATGGTAGGCATCGTTCTGCCAGGCGGTGCCGAAGAAATAGGCGTTGCACTGCGCGCCCGCGAACTGCGAGGGACCGGCGTTGTTGCTGAGGTAGAACACTTCGGCGGCAAACAGCGCCGGCCCGACGGCAAGCGCCACGTTCGAGCCGATCGGCCCGGTGTAGAAGTGAATCCGGTCACGCTTGATGTAGCGGTCCACATGCTGGCGTGCGGTGTCCGGGTTGCCGGCCTCATCGGTTGAAATGACCTCGACCGGAATCCCGCCAAGCTTTCCGCCGAGTTGCTTGATCCCGAGGTTAAAGCCGTCGCGTGCCTCCGCGCCAAGCGCCGCAAAAGGCCCCGAGATCGACGTCGAGAAGCCGACGCGCACCTGCTCGACCGGTTTTGCCGCCAGCGTTGCATGGAGTAGCGCCAGCGAGCAGGCGGCGGCGAGGACTGCGGATCGGGACTTCTTCAAGACGATGCTCCGGGTCGGGTGGGGCGATTGCTGGACGCGCAAGTATTCGGAAACCGCGTGGGCGCGTCAAATCGAGTCACGGCCCTTCGCAGCCGGTGCCTGCACCATCGGATCGGCACTGATCCGAAATACAGGCAAACGGCTGCCCAAACCGACGTGATGCAGTCGGCGCCGACGACTGTGCGCGAATGCGCTTCCCGCCTATCATCGCGCCTGTCGCCCAAACCAGTCGCGCATGTCCGGACCTCTCACCCGATTCGGCCTCGTAGTCGAGACGCAGGAACAGCGCAAGGAGAAGATCCTTGCCGGCGTGATGGCATCGGTCTATCGGCAGGTGCCGCAGTCGGTGCTCGTCAGCATCGTCGGCGCCTTCGCGCTGCTGGTCGTGTTCTGGAACTCGATGAGCCAGAACCTGCTGATGGGCTGGTTCGTGCTGATCCTGCTCGAGTCGCTGATCCGCGTGCGGGTGGCCTATCGCTTCCGCCACGCCTCCGCCGTGGTCGACCAGGTCCAGCGCTGGGCGACGCGCTGGGTCGTGCTGGCCGTGACCGCGGGCCTGCTGTGGGGGATCGCGGGCTTCCTCTTCTTCTCGAACGACCAGCCGCTGCACCAGGTGGTGCTGGTCGCGGTCGTGCTCAGCGTGGCCTTCGGCTCGCTGACGTTGTATGCGTGTTACCGGCCGTCGTTCTACGCGTTCATGCTGCTGGCGCTGCTGCCTCTGATCGGCCGCATGGTGTGGGAGCAGGACCCGACCTACTACACCGCCTCGGTGGTGATGGCCGCCGTGTTCTTCTTCACGGTGTTCTACGGCCGCACCTTCGGCGATGCGGTGTTCGAGTCGGTCAAGAACAACTATGAGAATGAGGTGCTGGTCGAGCAGCTGCTGAACGAAAAGCGGCTGGCCGAGGAAGCACGACGCGATGCAGAGAACGCCACGCGCTCGAAGACCCAGTTCTTCGCGGCCGCCAGCCACGACCTGCGCCAGCCGCTGCAGGCGATCGGCATCTATGTCTCCCTGCTGAAGAAGCGCGCCCAAGGCCCGCTGGAGCCGCTCGTCAACAATCTGTCCACGGCGGTCGAGTCGCTTTCGAAGCTGGTCGAGGAACTGCTGGAGATCTCGCGTCTGGATTCGGGCGCGATCCAGCCGCGCGTCGACCAGCTGCTGCTCGACGATCTCTTCACCCTGCTGGAGCAGGAGTTCACGCCGCTGTCGGCCTCCAAGGGGCTGTCACTGCGCGTGCGCCGACATGGCTTTGCCATCGACAGCGATCCATTGCTGCTGCAAAGGGTCATCCGCAACCTGCTCGCCAACGCGATCCGCTACACGCAGCGGGGCGGGGTGCTGCTCGCGGCGCGGCCGCGCAACGGCCTCATCAGCATCGAGATCTGGGACACGGGTCCGGGCATCAAGCAGGGCGAGCTCGACCGCATCTTCGAGGAGTTCTATCGCGGCGAAAGCTCAAAGGCCGAGAACAGCGGCGCCGGATTTGGCCTGGGACTGTCGATCGTCAAGCGCATCTGCGGGCTGCTCGGTCATCCGCTGATCGTCACCACGCGTCCCGGGACCGGGACCGTATTCCGCGTCGAAGTGCCGCTATCGATCGCGCCGCCGAAGGCCAAGCGCACGGCACCGGAGACGATCGATGTCGCGATCCGCGCACTCAACGGCTTCACCTTTGTTGTGCTCGAAGACAATGCCGAGATCCTGAACAGCCTGACACGCCTGCTGCGTTCCTGGGGTGCGGAGGTCGTGCCGTCGACCGGTTACAACGCGCAGTTGATCAAGCGCATCAGCCTGCACGAGCGCATCGACGCGATCATCGCCGATCACAACCTGGGTCCGCACTCAATCAGCGGCGTCGAGGCGGTGTTCAAGATCCGCGAGCTGGTCGGCATCCCGCTGCCGACCATCATGCTGACAGCGGTGCAGCGTGCCGACGTGCTGGCCGAGTTCCAGCGCGTGATGGGCGAGCACCTGCTGGCCAGTCCGGACTCGTCAGCCATCGCGCGCAGCCCGCACGAGGAACCCATCGTGCTGCAGAAACCGACGACAGCCGCTGTGCTGAACAACAGCCTGGGTGAACTGCTGGGATTGACGACGCTGCCGATGGTGCGGACCGTGCTGCCGCCCCCGCCCGCCATCGCCGATACGGCGCCGCCCAAGGCCGCAGCCGGCTGAGCACGTAGCGTTGCGTCCGGCCCGGGACTGAACTGAGCTGCGGGACGGCCGACTTGGCACCGATAGGGAGGAAGCATGGCAGTCGCCGCAAACGTCGTTGTGCTGCTCGTCGCCCTGCTGCACGTCTACATCCTCGTGCTTGAGATGTTCCTTTGGGACAAGCCGCGCGGACTCAAGACATTCGGGCTCACGCCAGAACTGGCGGCACAGACCAAGGTCCTTGCAGCGAACCAGGGTCTGTACAACGGCTTTCTGGCTGCGGGACTGTTCTGGGGCCTGTATCTTGGGCCGGCAGGTCTGGCCGTGAAGGTGTTCTTCCTTCTGTGCGTCCTTGTCGCCGGCCTCTATGGAGCAGCCACGGCCAACAAGCGCATCCTGTTCGTGCAAGCCATTCCGGCGTCCATCGGGTTGATTCTGCTCGCCCTGTAGCCGGATGCTCGGCGCCTGGTTACGGGAAAGTGGACGCCGCTGGCGCTTCGGGCAGCGTGACGCGGAACGTGGCGCCGCCTGAAGAATTGTTCTCGCTGCGGATAGTCCCCCCGTGCGCCTCGGCGATCGTGCGCACGATCGACAGCCCGAGGCCAAGGCCGTTTGGCTTCGTGGTGAAGAATGAGTCGAACAAGCGTCCGCGAGTCTGGTCTGCGATTCCATGACCAGCGTCACTCACGGCAATTTCGATGTTTCCGTCGTTCAGACGCAGTACCCGCAGGATCACCTTGCGCTCCGTAACAGGCGTTTCTGCCATCGCGTCCATTGCGTTGATGACGAGGTTGATCAGGAGCTGCTGCAGCTGAATTCGGTCGCCATTCACAAAGGAGGGCGCCGGGGCCGGTTGCGCTTCGATCGTGACGTCGCGGTGCGCAGCCTCGGTGTCGACCAGCCGCACGGTGTCGAAAACAAGTTCGTTGAGATCGATTCCCTGTTTCTGCATGTCGTGCTTTTGAAGAAACGATCGAATACGACGCAAGATCTCATTGGCGCGCAGGTCGTCCCGGCGGATGTCGATCAGAATCTCGCGCAACTCGTCGGGAGAATGGATGCCGGCGCCGAGCATCATCTGCCCCGCCTCGGCATTGTTGAGAATCGCACTCAGCGGCTGGTTCATTTCATGAGAAATCGCCGCGGTCATTTCGCCGATCGTGGCCAATCGGTGCGCATGTGCAAGTGCGACTTGTTGTTGCCGGACGGCGAGCTCGGCCTGCCTGCGCCGCCTCCGCTGAACCACCAACGTCGCAATCAACAGCGCCTGGGCGACGAACGCCGCCAGTGCTCCGATGACGTGCCAGCGATAGTCGTGCCACAGCGAAGGGGCGCGAAACAGGACTTCGCATTCGGCCGGCAGCAGGCTTTCGTCGATGCCAAAGCGCCGCATCGCTCGCTCATCGACGATGCACTTCGCCGGTATCGGCGTTTCGACGGGGATCGTGTCGGCACGTTCCCCACCCAGAACCCGCAAGGCGAGCAGCGCAGCAGCCTTGCCTTGTCCCGCAAAATCCGCGACCTCGCCGCCGACGACTCCAACTCCGATGTAGGTGTCGAAAAAGCCATAAACCGGTGCGACCGAAGCCGCGGCGACTTGTGCAGCGACTTGCGGATTGGTTCTCGAATTGCCGTCGGCATCGCGCATCACCGAGACGTAGAGCACGATCGAGTCCGGCGTCAGCGTGCTGACCGCTTCGAGGATCTTCGTCAGCGGGAGTTGGTCGAGCCAGGTCACCGAATGGGATGGCTGCAGCGGCGCCAGCAAAGGCTGGAGCCGCCGTTTCCAGTTGATGTCGTAGGCCGAAGTGCCGACAACGACAAACAGGTTGCGGGCGCGCGGGTGCAGTCGCAGCGCAAGTTCGATCGTGTGGGCGGGATCCATGTCGAGCAGAATCCCGGTCGCATTGGGCAGCCCTCCTTGCGCCCGCCATGTCTCCGGCAGCTCGTTATAAAAGACGACGGGCACGTTGGGCCACAGCGCATGGCCATGGCGACGGACGAACTCCATCGAAGTCCGGGAACGTGCCATGACGAGATCGACCTTGATGCCCTCATATTTCTTGCGTAGCAGGGCGTACAGCAGATCATCGATCGTTCCGGGGTGGCGGAACGAATCGAGGGTTTCGCCGAAGAACTCCACCGAATGCGGTGCTTCGCGGGTGAGCGTCTCGCGCAACGTCTGATCCATGATGGCCGAAGCGGGCAGCAGAAAGTCGGCGTTGTTCAGCACGACGATGCGCCACGTTTTAGCTTCCGGCTGAGGCCGCATTTGCCCCGCTGCCTGAAGCACGAACACCATTGCGGCAACGCCGATGACAGGAACGGCGAGCGAAATGAACCAAGACGGTGCGTCGGTGTTCGGAGTCACGCGCAGCAAGTTCACCTCTGTCCCTCGGCGGAAGAGCGCGACAAACGCCAAGAGAATACTTGGGGTCCGCCCGCAGCTTTGCCCATGACGACAGTGCAGCCATTCAATGCTCGAGGTGGGTGGCAGCCGTACGATCCTGATCTGATGACCATGCCGGATTCTCCAGCGCAGACCGTGTTCGTCGTGGACGACGATTCCAGCGTCCGGAAGTCACTCGCGCGACTGCTGGGGCAGGCCGGTTGGAACGTAGAGACCTATGAGTCCGCCGAATCGTTTCTGGCTCAATGGGATCGGCGACGTCCCGGTTGTCTGGTCCTCGACGTCGCCTTGCCGGGCCTCGATGGCCTCGAATTGCAGCAGCACCAGTCAGAATCGGGACAAGCGTTGCCGATCGTCTTCCTGACCGGCCGTGGTGACATTCCTATGTCGGTGCGGGCGATCAAGGCCGGTGCCGTGGACTTTCTGACCAAGCCGGTGGAATCGGAGTCGCTGTTTCCTGCAGTGCGCGCGGCCCTCGAGCAGGGGGAGGCCGCTCGCGCTGGTCAGTCGGCATCCGCCGAGCTTCACCACCGTTTCGAATCCTTGACGCCGCGCGAGCGTGAGGTATTGGCCGCGGTTGCGGCGGGTCGGCTCAACAAGCAGATTGCCGCCGACCTCGGCATCGTCGAACAGACCGTCAAGTTTCACCGCGCCCGCATCATGGAGCGAATGCAGGCGAAAACTGTTGCAGAACTGATGCACCTCGCTGCGCGGTTGGGAATCGAAAACGAAGCACCTGCAAAAGGCAACCCGGACTTCTCGCTTGGGACCGTAAGCAAGACACCACATCCGTAAGTCGGCGCGCTGCCCCTGCTATCCCAAAGGTCAGTTCCGCCGCGCGCGCCGCGGGGGTAGCTTTCCACGGTCATGAGCGCCCATCCCCGCATCGCGGTGGTTGACGACGAGGCGTCTGTACGCACCGCATTGGGGCGTCTGCTGCGTCTGGCTCGCTATGACTTCCAGGCCTTTGCTTCCGGGGAGGAGTTCATCGACTCGCTTGCGATGCAAAGACCGGCCTGTGTGCTTCTCGATATTCATATGCCGGCTCTGACCGGCTTTGAGGTGCAGTTGCGCCTGCGCGCGATGCGCATCGATGTTCCCGTGGTGTTCATCACCGCGAACGACGACCCTTCGCTGAGCCGGAAGGCGGCTGCTGCAGGCGGCATCCGCTTGCTCCGAAAGCCCTTTTTAAATGCGGAACTGCTCGAGGCGATCGAAGTGGCAATAAGGCGCGGGCCGGTGTCCGAAGGATGACGTTTCGATGTCGCACGTCGCTGACTAAACCAACAGCTAGTTTCGGATCGCCACAACACCGGGTAAAACTTCGACCGCGCTTCGATCGTGCCCTCGTCTGGAACTGAATCGCGGTGCAGAGGAAGAACCCTCCCTTCAACCTCAGGAGTCAGTGTATGAGTCTGCGAAGCTTGTTGTATGCAGTCCTTGCCGCAGTCGGGCTGATCGCGGCAACTCCGGCCCTGGCGCAGGCGCCACCCTTGGCTCCACCAACTCCGCAGCCGGTTGCCCGGCTTTGTTCGTCGGCTTCACAGCTACTATGGCGGGGTCAGACTTCTCATGATCGTACATCGTCGGCTACAACTCCTCGCCTTCCCGACGCGGACCAGTGCAGCACGCATGCTGGCGCTGGCCGACCGTGGAGTCTCCCCGGTTCCCGAGCAAAGAGCGTGCGCACATGCCAGTGTCTAAGACCACGCCGGGCCGTCTGGGCGCTCGCGTTATCGCGCCCATCCGTGTTGCCTTCCGTCACCGGAACGACGTCGGCACCCAGGATGAGGGTACTTTCAGGCTCAATGGCTGGCCTATGCGCTCCCCTGTCAACGCTTCGCCAATACCCTCACGGGTATCTGCGCATAACTCGGGGTCGATGCGGTTCGCTACTCCTTCATCGTGATGGACTTGCACCATCTACTCCTTGCCGGTCTCCCGGCGCACTCCG
>CAVRUR010000017.1:0-168491 GCA_963724365.1 uncultured beta proteobacterium
CTGCGCCGCCGCCGGAGCAAAGCGGTCGACCTCGCCGTGGGTCCGGGCGCGCAGGTCGAGTAGGCAGGCTTCAGCGCGGCTCCGCAGTGCGTCGAGGTTCACGCCAGGTGTGACCGCGAACAGCACGTGACGCACTCTCGCCCGCTCACCCACGGCGTAACGGGTGGGGTTGGCGGCATGAAAGCGTCGGCAAGTCGATCGTCGGCGACCGGGCGCACGAGCTCGCATCCGAGCAGCGCGTCGATCGCGTCGGCGGCGGCTTCGCTGATGACACCGCGCGAGGGCGCTGGATCGGTCTTGCGAAAGCAGCCCGGCGCGCATCGCGGCCTGACGCAACAGTTCAACGCCGGCGCGGCTTCGCAGCTCTTCTGCCGTCAGAGTCTCGTCGAGCGCCGCGATCGCCACGCCGTCGACGCTCGCAGTGCCGGGCGTTGCATTCGCTCGGCCGGGGCGATGTGTCCCTGCATCACGATGCCCGACTCGGAGTGTTCTGGCCGGCCGGCACATTCAGGCGCCGGGACCGCACGATCTGGTACGGGCGGAACACATATGTGAGCGAGGCGAGCCCGCTCCACACATGGACCAGCCGGCTGAACGGCAGCAGCAGGAAGATCGTCATGCCCAGCACCATGTGCACCTTGAATGGCCAGGCGATCTCTGCCAGCAGATTGGCATCGGGGCGGAACGTCGCCACGCCCTGAAGGTAGCTGGACAGGATCAGCATCGCGTGCGCGTCGACACGGTGCGCGTACGACAGCGGCAGCGTGATCAGCCCGAGCACCAGCTGCACCCACAGGATGATGAGGATCGCCAGGTCGGTTCGGTGGCTGGTAAGCCTTATGCGCGGATCGAACAGACGCCGGTGCAGCAGCATGGACAGTCCGATGAAGCAGCTCAGCCCTGCGAGACCACCGGAGACGATGGCGAACAGCTGCTTGGTCGGCGGGCTGATGAAGGGCTCGTAGACCCAGTGCGGCGTCAGAAGTCCTACGGTATGGCCGAACAGCAGGAACAGGATGCCGATGTGAAAGAGGTTGCTGCCCCACCGCAGCTGCTTGGCCCGCAGCATCTGCGACGAATCGCTCTTCCACGTGTACTGGTCGCGGTCGAAACGGGCCAGGCTGCCCATGAAGAAGAACGCCAGGCAGATGTAGGGATACACGTTGAAGAAGAAATCGGTGAGCATCTTCATGGTGTTCTCCTCAGACGGCCGCGCGCTGCGGTCGGGCGGGGCGGACGATGTGGACGGGCTGCGCCTCGTTCGGACGCGACTGGCCCTGGGCACTGCAGCCGCCGAAGGCTTCGGGCTCGGCCCAGCTCTCGTCGATCGCGGGCTCGGCGGGCAGAGCGACCTTCTCGGCGCGCTCGCCGGCCAGGTCGAGCACGGCGGCCAGCACGCTGGCGTAGGGACTCTGTCGTTCCAGCAGCGCGCTGAAAATGGCACGCACGATGTGGGCGGTCTCGCGCAGGAAGGCCTGCGCCTGCTCGGGCGGCTGCGTGCTCGCGAACTCCAGCACGACCGGCAGGTAGTCGGGCAGTTCGCTCGGAGCAAACAGCAGTCCGGCACGCTCGTAGGTCTGTGCAAGGTCGACCATCGCCGGGCCGCGGTCGCGGCTGTCGCCGTGCACGTGTTCGAACAGGTGCAGCGCCGTGCGACGGCCTCGGTCGAAGAGCTCGACGTACTCGGCCTCGGCGCGCAGTCCGCCGACGCCGCGAAGCCGGTCCATCAGCGTGTCGAGCTCGGTGAGCCGGCCCGCGTCGAGCGCCGCGTCGTCGTGCAGGGCGCGACGCAACTCGGGAATTGCCGCTCGCATCTCGGCGTCTGGATAGCGCAGCAGCCAGGCCAGCGCGCGCAGCGTGTGGGCCATTTTCAAGGGCGTGGGAGTGAATAGCCTCATGTTCATACCGTCGCCTTGATCGGGATCGTCCGCTTCTTCTCGCTGCCGAAGAGACTCGTCTCGCTGACGCCCTCGCTGCAGCCGTTGCCGAAGGAAAAGCCGCAGCCGCCGCGCACGTTGAACGCGTTCTCGGCGTACTCGCGGTGCGTGGTCGGGATCACGAAGCGATCCTCGTAGTTCGCGATCGCCATCACGCGGTACATGTCCTCGACCTCGGCACGCGTCAGGCCGACGCGCTCGAGCACGGCGGGCTTGTCGACGCCATCGACGTGGCGGCTGCGCATGAAGACGCGCATCGCCATCATCCTTTCCAGGGCCCGCGCGACGGGCTCCTCGTCGCCGGCGGTCAGCAGGTTGGCGAGATACTTCAGCGGAATGCGCAGGCTGCGCACGTCGGGCAATTCGCCGTTCATGCCGATGTCACCCGCCTGGGCGCGCGATGTCACCGGCGACAGCGGCGGGATGTACCAGACCATCGGCAGCGTGCGGTACTCGGGGTGCAGCGGCAACGCCACGCGCCAGTCGACTGCCATCTTGTAGACGGGCGAAGTCTTCGCCGCGGCGAGCCACGCTTCGGGGATGCCGTCGGCCCGCGCCTGCTCGATGACGCGCGGATCGTTCGGATCGAGAAAGATGCCGAGCTGGGCCGAGTACAGGTTGCTGTCGTGCTCGGTGCTTGCAGCCTCGGCGATGCGGTCGGCGTCGTACAGCAGCACGCCGAGATAGCGAATGCGACCGACGCAGGTTTCCGAGCACACCGTCGGCTGGCCCGCCTCGATGCGCGGGTAGCAGAAGATGCACTTCTCGGCCTTGCCGCTCTTCCAGTTGTAGTAGATCTTCTTGTACGGGCAGCCCGAGACGCACATGCGCCAGCCGCGGCACTTGTCCTGGTCGATCAGCACGATGCCGTCTTCCTCGCGCTTGTAGATCGAGCCCGACGGGCAGCTCGCGACGCACGCCGGATTGAGGCAGTGCTCGCATAGCCGCGGCAGGTACATCATGAAGGTGTTCTCGAACTGCCCGTAGATCTCCTTCTGGATGTCGTCGAAGTTGCGGTCCTTGCTGCGCTTGGAAAACTCGCCGCCCAGGATCTCCTCCCAGTTCGGGCCCCATTCGATCTTCTCCATGCGCTGCCCGGTGATCAGCGAACGCGGACGCGCGGTCGGCGCCGCCTTCATCTCGGGCGCCGAGTGCAGGTGGTCGTAGTCGAATGTGAACGGCTCGTAGTAGTCGTCGATCTCCGGCAGATTCGGGTTGGCGAAGATCTTCATCAGGAGCTGCCACTTGCCGCCCTGGCGCGGGACGATCGAACCGTCGGACTTGCGGACCCAGCCGCCGTTCCACTTGTCCTGGTTCTCCCATTCCTTCGGATAGCCGATGCCCGGGCTTGGTCTCGACGTTGTTGAACCAGGCGTACTCGACGCCCGGTCGACTGGTCCAGACGTTCTTGCAGGTGACGCTGCAGGTGTGGCATCCGATGCACTTGTCGAGATTCAGCACCATGCCGATCTGTGCGCGTACTTTCATGTGTCAGCTCCTTTCTGATCGGCGTGGTTAGGGGTTTTCGCCCTGCGACTGGAATGCCTTCGCGAGATAGTCATCGCGCGGCGTGTCCAGCCAGTCGACCTTCTTCATCTTGCGCACGACGACGAACTCGTCGCGGTTGGTGCCGATGGTCCCGTAGTAGTTGAAGCCGTAGGACAGTTGCGCATAGCCGCCGATCATGTGCGTCGGCTTGGTGACGATGCGCGTCACCGAGTTGTGGATCCCGCCCCTGACGCCGGTGATCTCCGAGCCCGGCGTGTTGATGATCTTTTCCTGCGCGTGATACATCATCGTCATGCCGGGGTTGACGCGCTGGCTCACCACCGCGCGCGCCGCGATCGCGCCGTTGATGTTGAAGATCTCGATCCAGTCGTTGTCTTCGATGCCGGCCTTCTTCGCATCGTCCTCGCTGAGCCAGACGACCGGGCCGCCGCGGTTCAGCGTCAGCATCATCAGGTTGTCGCTGTAGGTGGAGTGGATGCCCCACTTCTGGTGCGGCGTGATGAAGTTGAGCAGGATCTCCGGGTTGCCGTTGGGCTTGATGTTGTGGATGCCCGAGGTGGTCTTGAGATCGACCGGCGGGCGATAGCTCGAGAAGCCTTCGCCGAACGCGATCATCCAGGGGTGGTCCTGGTAGAACTGCTGGCGGCCGGTCAGCGTGCGCCACGGAATCAGCTCGTGCACGTTGGTGTAGCCGGCGTTGTACGAGACCTTCTCGCTTTCGAGCCCCGACCACGTCGGTGAAGAAATGATCTTGCGCGGCTGCGCCAGCACGTCGCGGTAGCGGATCTTCTCGTCCTCGCGGTGCAGTGCCAGGTGCGCGTGCTCGCGGCCGGTGATCTTCGAAAGCGCCTCCCAGGCCTTCACCGCGACGTGGCCGTTCGTCTCGGGGGCGAGCTGCAGGATCACCTCGCAGGCGTCGACGTCGC
This sequence comes from uncultured beta proteobacterium, assembly GCA_963724365.1. Classification (GTDB taxonomy): domain Bacteria; phylum Pseudomonadota; class Gammaproteobacteria; order Burkholderiales; family Burkholderiaceae_F; genus JALORV01. The sequence goes on from CAVRUR010000017.1 coordinate 4,373, forward strand.
TGACGATGCGCGGACGGCCGTCGGTGTCGACGCCGTTCAGTTCGCCGAGCTGCTGGACCTCGGTCTGGGTGTTCCAGCCGATGCCCTTGCCGCCGTTGCCGACCTTGGCCATCAGCGGGCCGAGCGAGGTGAAGCGCTTGTAGACGTTCGGATAGTCGCGCTCGACCACCGCGATCTGCGGCGCCGTCTTGCCGGGGATCAGCTCGCACTGGCCCTTCTTCCACTCCTTCACGTCGAGCGGCTGCGCAAGCTCCGCCGGCGTGTCGTGCATCAGCGGCGTCAGCACGATTTCCTTCTCGACGCCGAGGTGGCCGACGCAGACTTCGCTGAACGCCTTGGCGAAGCCCTTGTAGATCTCCCAGTCGGAGCGGGACTGCCACACGGGGTCGACCGCGGCCGACAGCGGGTGGATGAACGGGTGCATGTCGCTGGTGTTGAGGTCGTTCTTCTCGTACCAGCTCGCGGTCGGCAGCACGATGTCGCTGTACAGGCAGGTCGTGCTCATGCGGAAGTCGAGCGTGACCAGCAGGTCGAGCTTGCCTTCCGGCGCCTGCGCGTGCCACTTCACTTCGGTCGGCTTGGCCTCGTCCTTGCCGAGGTCCTTGCCCTGCACGCCGTTTTCGGTGCCGAGAAGGTGCTTGCAGAAGTACTCGTGGCCCTTGCCGCTCGAGCCGAGCAGGTTGGATCGCCAGACGAAGAGGTTGCGCGGCCAGTTCTGCGGCGCGTCCGGGTCCTCGCAGCTCATCTGCAGGCTGCCGTCCTTCAGCGCCCGCACGACGTAGTCCTTCGGGTCCAGCCCCGCGGCCTGCGCGTCCTTGACCACCTTCAGCGGGTTGGTCTTCAGCTGTGGCGCGCTCGGCAGCCAGCCCATGCGCTCGGCGCGCACGTTGTAGTCGATGAAGCTGCCACCGAACGCCTTCCTGTCCGCCAGCGGCGAGAGAACCTCCTCGACGCCCAGTTTCTCGTAGCGCCACTGGTCGGTGTGCGCGTAGAAAAACGAGGTCGAATTCTGCTGGCGCGGCGGACGGATCCAGTCGAGCGCGAATGCGAGCGCGGTCCAGCCGGTCTGCGGCCGCAGCTTTTCCTGGCCGACGTAGTGCGCCCAGCCGCCGCCGCTCTGGCCGACGCAGCCGCACAGCATCAGCAGGTTGATCACGCCGCGGTAGTTCATGTCGGCGTGGTACCAGTGGTTCATCGCCGCGCCGATGATGATCATCGACTTGCCGTGCGTCTTGTCGGCGTTGTCGGCGAACTGGCGCGCCACCGTGATGACCTGGTCGCGCGGCACCCCGGTGATCTTCTCCTGCCAGGCCGGCGTGTACGGCGCGTTGTCGTCGTAGTCCTTGGCACCGCTGCCGAGCCCGCGGTCGATGCCGTACTGCGCGGCCTGCAGGTCGAACACGGTCGCGACCAGCGCCTCGGTGCCGTCGGCCAGTCGCAGCCGCACCGCGGGGACTTTCGCGCGATTCAGTTCGCCCTGCTGAGAGTTGTTCGGAAAGTGCGGTGTGTTCGCGCCGGCGAAGTAGGGGAACGCGACCTCGACGACTTCGTGTTTCTGGCTCTCCTCGAGCACCGAGAGCTTGAGCTTCACGTCCGCATGGGTGCGGCCTTCCTTGGCTTCGAGATTCCACTTGCCGGCGTCGGCGCGACCGTCCGGGCCCCAGCGGAAACCGATCGAGCCATTGGGAACGACCACCTGGCCGGCTGCGTCGAAGGCGACCGACTTCCAGTCCGGGTTGTTGTCCTGGCCGAGCTTGTCGGCGAAGTCGCTGGCGCGCACGTAGCGGCCCGGCGCCACCACCTTGCTGCCGTCCGCCAGTGTCGTGTCGTCGAGCCGCAGCAGCAGCGGCAGATCGGTGTAGCGCCGCGCGTAGTCGTCGAAGTACGCGGAGCGCTTGTTGAAGTAGAACTCCTTCAGCGCGACGTGACCCATCGCCATCGCCAGGGCGGCATCGGTGCCCTGCTTGGGATGCATCCAGAGGTCGGCGAGCTTCGCGACTTCGGAGTAGTCCGGCGTGACCGCAACGGTCTTCGCGCCCTTGTATCGGACCTCGGTGAAGAAGTGCGCGTCCGGGCGTGCGCGTCTGCGGGACGTTGCTGCCCCAGGCGATGATGTAGGTCGAGTTGTACCAGTCGGCACTCTCCGGCACGTCGGTCTGCTCGCCCCAGATCTGCGGGCTCGCCGGGGGCAGGTCGCAGTACCAGTCGTAGAAGCTCATGCAGACGCCGCCGATCAGCGACAGGTAGCGGCTGCCCGCGGCGTAACTCACCATGCTCATCGCGGGAATCGGCGAGAAGCCGATGACGCGATCAGGGCCGTGCGTCTTGATCGTGTAGACGTTGGCGGCGGCGATCAGCTGGTTGACTTCGTCCCAGCTCGAGCGCACGAAGCCGCCCATGCCGCGCACCTTCTGGTAGTCACGACGCGCGGCCGGGTCCTCGACGATCGTGGCCCACGCATCGACGGCGCCTTTTCCTGACTCTTTGGCAACCTTCAGTGCGGCGCGCCAGCGCTCGAGCAGCCGTCCGCGCACCATCGGGTACTTGAGCCGGTTGGCGCTGTAGAGATACCAGGAGTACGAGGCGCCGCGGGCGCAGCCGCGCGGCTCGTGATTCGGCAGGTCGGCACGCGTACGCGGGTAGTCGGTCTGCTGAGTTTCCCAGGTGACGATGCCGCCCTTGACGTAGATCTTCCACGAGCAGGAGCCCGTGCAGTTCACGCCGTGGGTGGAGCGCACGATCTTGTCGTGCGACCAGCGGTTGCGGTAGGCGTCTTCCCAGGTGCGGTCTTCGCCGGTTGCCACGCCGTGGCCGTTGGCGAATTCCTCCTTCGGCAGCGTGAAGTGCGTCAGGCGATCGAGAAAGTGACTCATGTGTGTCTCCGCAGCAGAGGGATCAGGGGTTCTTCACGTACGCATTGCGACGCAGGTAGAACCACCAGTTCAGGATCAGGCACAGCGCATAGAAGATCGCGAAGCCGTACATCGCGTACTGCGGCGTGCCGGCCTTGATCTGGTCGCCGATGACGATCGGGGCGACGAACGCGCCATAGGCGGCGATCGCCGAGGTCCAGCCCAGCACCGGGCCGGCCTGCGTGCGGTCGAAGATCACGCCGATGGTGCGGAAGGTCGAGCCGTTACCGATGCCGCTGGCAAAGAACAGCACGATGAACAGGCCGAGGAAGGCCGGGAAGTACTGCTCCGGCGTCGGCGAGGCATAGGCCTGCATCATCACGTAGCCCACCGCCACCGAGGCGATCACCATCACCACCGAGATGACCTGCGTGACGATGGAGCCGCCCAGCTTGTCGGAGATCCAGCCGCCGATCGGGCGCACCGCGGCGCCGACGAAGGGGCCGATCCAGGCATAGGCCAGAACCGTCGGGGCGTTCGGGTTGTTCAGCGTGTGCTGCATCACGCCGTTGGCGTCCGGCTGGTGGATGACGCCGAAGATCACCTTCATCGACAGCGGCAGCGCCATCGAGAAGCCGATGAACGAGCCGAAGGTGACGATGTAGAGCAGCGTCATCGACCAGGTGTGCTTGTCCTTGAAGATCGCGAACTGCTTGGCGATGCCTTCCTTCATCGGTCCGAAGGCCGCCAGGCGCATGATCAGCAGCGCGGCGATCACGTCCAGCGGGATCGCGACCCACATGCTGATGAGCCCGAGGCCGGTCGGCTTGGGCAGGTACAGGTACAGCCCGAGGATCGACGGAATGAAAGCCAGCGTGTACAGGTAGGTGATCTTGGCGAAAGCGACGATCGGGTTGCCGGTGGCCGGCGACACCGTCTTCAGGTTGTTCATCCCGAACCAGCACAGGATCGACAGCGGCACCAGCGACAGCACCCAGGCGTAGCCCGCGTTCTGGATCCACGTCGACGTACCGGCCGTGATCTTGCCGAAGATCCACCCGCTGTCCTTCACGAGCGTCATCGGCTCACCGCCGAGCGCGCCGAAGAGGCCCACGGTCATTACCAGCGGAATCACGATCTGCATCGTGGTGACGCCGAAGTTGCCGATGCCTGCGTTGATGCCCAGCGCGGTGCCCTGCAGACGTTTCGGAAAGAAGGTGCTGATGTTCGACATCGAGCTGGCGAAATTGCCGCCGCCCACGCCCGACCACAGCGCCATCAGCTGAAATGCCCACAGTGGCCAGTCCTTGTGCTGCAGCACGATGCCGGTCCCAATCGCCGGGGCAAGCAGCATTGCCGTAGTCAGGAAGATCGTGTTGCGCCCACCGGCCAGGCGGATCAGGAACGACGCCGGAATGCGCATCGTCGCGCCCGCGATGCCTGCGATCGCCGTCAACGTGAAGAGTTCGGCCTGGCTGAATGGAAAGCCCAGGTTGAGCATCTGCACCGTGATGATTCCCCACATGCCCCAGACCGCGAATCCGCACAGCAGCGCGGGCACGGAAAGCAGGAGATTGCGGTAGGCGACCTTCTTTCCGGTGGACTCCCAGAACTCGTTGTCTTCCGGGCGCCAATCGACGATGTCGGCCGAACGAGAGACCTGCGGCGCGGGAATGGGTTTGACGGCGGACATGGTGCGATTCCTTCCTCGGTTCTCGGCGCTGCTCAGACGGCAGGCTTGGGTTCGCTGTGCACGACATCGCGCGTGCTGACTTCGGTGCGATACATCCAGATCAGCGAGACCCAGACCACGCCGTACATCAGCATGAAGGCGCTCGAACGCACGCCGGTGAGGTCGAGCAACGCGCCGAACATCACCGGCAGGACGAAGCCGCCCAGGCCACCGGCGAGGCCGACGATGCCGGAGATCGTTCCGATGTTGGTCGGGTAGTCATCGGCGATGTACTTGAAGACACTCGCCTTGCCGAAGGCCCAGGCCACGCCCAGCACGGCCATCAGCGTCGTGAAGCTCCAGACGTTGTGGGCGAGCGTGAACGTATATGGGCCATTGACCGTGGTCACCGTGTAGCTGGTGGCGGGATACGCCAGCAGGAACAGGCAGATCCAGCTCACCCACATGACCCACCAGGTCACTTTGTGCGCGCCCCACTTGTCGGCCATCCAGCCGCCGATGGCGCGCAGCACGCCGCCAGGCAGCGAGAAGCACGCCGCCAGCAGCGCGGCGATGCGGATGTCGAGTCCGAACTCGCCGACGTAGTAGTTGACCATCCACAGCGACAGCGCGACATAGCCGCCGAAGACGATCGAGTAGTACTGGCAGTACTTCCACACCGCCGGGTCGCGCAGTACCTCGAGCTGGCGGCGGTACGTGATGTGACCCGGAATCAGGTGCTTCGGGTCGCTGTAGGTGAAGAACCAGAAAGCGATCGCGGTGACCAGCATCGCGACGGCGTAGACCTGCGGTACGAGGGCCCAGCCGAAGCCGACGACCAGCGCCGGCGCGACGAACTTGGTCACGGCGGCGCCCGAGTTGCCGGCACCGAAGACACCCATCGCGAAGCCCTGGTGCTTCTTGTCGAACCAGCGCGCGACATATGGCGTGCCGACCGAGAACGATCCACCGGCCAGCCCCACGAACAGACCGAGCACCAGGAAGTGCCAGTACGCCGTCGCGTAGGTGAGCAACCAGATCGGAATGACGGTGCTGATCATCAGCAGGAAAAAGACGATGCGGCCGCCGTACTTGTCGGTCCACATGCCGAGCGGTACCCGGATCAGCGAACCGGTCAGTACCGGCGTCGCGGTCAGCAGCCCGAACTGGGTCGCGTTCAGATCGAGCATCTTCTTGATCGGGATGCCGATCACCGCGAACATCATCCAGATGGCGAAGCAGACCGTGAACGCGATCGTGCTCATGATCGCGACCGACCACTGCTGGGTTTTCAGGCTCGTCGTGCTAGCTATCGCACCTTGCGTTGCCGCGGCCATCAATGCCTCCCGGATGAATTGAGCGCGACGCTAGGCGGCAATGCACGCGATCTCGTGATTCACATCAAACCGGACAGGTGCTCTCGACCTCAGAGGAAAGACCCCGTACCTCGACCGGGGTAATCCTCGTACCCCGTTCCGCGCGACAATCCGTCCGCAGGAGGCAGGCTCACGATTGACGCCGGTCAGGCGCTGAACGCGGGCCGCCGCTACTGTCCGTCGCGGGAGTGATGCATGACGAACGTTTCCTGGTTCCGCCGACTATGGTCCGGCTCGACGCTGGTACGCGTCGGCGTCGTGCTGTCGGTCGTGGCAATGCTGGCGCTGTCGGTGATCGTTGCCGCGACGATCTTTGCCGAACAGTCGACCGGAAAGGCGAGCGCCATCAACATCGCCGGCTCGCTGCGCATGCAGTCGTATGCGTTGTCCACTCGGGTGGCGGACATCCGCGGCAGCACGTCGGACCGGCGCGAGGCAGCGGAGGCGGCGATTGTCGAGTTCGAGCGGCGCCTGAAGAGTCCGGCGCTGATGACGGGCATACCGGACAACGGCGCGAACCCGGTCCACCGCATCTACTCGGGCATCGTCCATGACTGGGAGTCGCGCATCAAGCCGCTGGCGCGCCGGGCGATCGAGGACGAAGCAGAGCGCGCCGATTTCCTGACCGAAGTGCCGAACTTCGTCGCCAAAGTCGACATCCTCGTGCGACAGATCGAGACCGATCTGGAGGGCCGCATCCAGTTGCTGCGGATGGTGCTGGGCATCGGGTTCTTCGTGATGATGATGCTGGTGGTGGCGGCGCTGTTCCTGCTGAACGTCGAGGTATTCCAGCCGATCGCGCGCCTGGGTGAGGCGGCCAAGCGGGTGCGCACGGGAGACTTCACGGTGCGGGCAGGGAGCACGGGACCCGACGAGATCGGCCAGCTCGGACAGGCCTTCAATTTCATGGTCGATGATCTCGCACGACTGTATGGTTCGCTCGAAAAGCAGGTGGCCGAAAAGACACGTGACCTGGAGCGCCGAAACGAGTCGCTCTCACTGCTCTACGAGACCACGCGGATGCTTGCCGAAAAGCCGCTGGACTCCGCTTCGCTTTCGGATGTGCTGGCCATGATTCGCAAGGCCCTCGGTGTTGAAAGCGGGGTCATCTGCTCGATCCATGCAGGCGGGGGGCGGGGCATGCCGCTCGCAAGCGATGAAGGTGTCATCAACGCCTGCATGGAGCGGGACTGCCATCTGTGTGCGGGCGATGGGGGCGTCACCTGGCGGACGGAGCCGAGCGACTCCGGTGACCGGCGCGTGATCGGTATACCGCTGGTCGACGGAGGTGTCCGCTACGGCGTGATGCCGCTGGCGTTGCCGCCGAACCGGGGCCTGGAGGTCTGGCAGATGGAGTTGGCGGAGACGATGGGCCGTCATGTCGGTGCGGCGCTCGCCTCGGCGGAACGCCGGGAGGAGCACCGACGGCTTGGCGTGCTCGAGGAGCGCTCCGCGATTGCCCGTGAACTGCACGACTCGCTGGCGCAGTCGCTTTCGTACACGAAGATTCAGATCGCACGGTTGTCAGCCACGCTCGAGCGGGACGGCAGCGGCGAGCAGTCGACGGCCGTCCTGGCAGAACTGCGCGAGGGCATCGCGACCGCCTACCGCGAACTGCGCGAACTGCTGACGACGTTCCGGCTGGGACTCGGCGAAGAGGGCGTGGCCGGTACGCTGCGTGACACGGTGGCCGAGTTCGAGCGCCGTTCCGGAGTACCGGTTGAACTGGAGAATGATCTGCTGAAGGTCGAGCTATCGGCGAATGAGCAGGTTCATGTGCTGCAGGTGGTGCGCGAGGCCCTGACCAACATCGAACATCACGCACACGCGCGCCGGGCGTGGGTGGCACTGCGACGCGACGCCGACAATGCCATCGAGGTCTCTGTGGAGGACGATGGCATCGGCATCGGGCAGGGCCGTGCGCCGCACGGCCACTTCGGATTGGCGATCATGCGCGATCGCGCGGCATCCGTCGGGGGCATCATCACCATCGAAGCCCGGGCGCTGCGCGGCACCTGTGTACGCCTGCGCTTCAAGCCACAGACAGCCTTCGCCCGCACCGAGGTCGCGGCGAACGCTCCCCGCGCGGGAGCGGCTGCATGAATGAAAGCCGGTACACGATCCTCGTGGTCGACGATCATCCGTTGTTTCGCAAGGGGGTGATCCAGCTGCTCGCGCTCGAACCGAAATTCGAAGTGGTCGGCGAGGCGGGCGACTTCGCCTCGGCGGTGCGGCTGGCAAAGGAACAGGAGCCCGATCTCACGCTGCTCGACCTCAACCTGAAAGGCAGCGGTGGACTCGAGATCCTGGCTGCGCTGAAGGAAGAAGACCCGTCGCAACGAGTGGTGATGCTGACGGTGTCGGACGCGCCGGAAGACCTGATGGCCGCGATCCGGGCCGGTGCGGACGGCTATCTATTGAAGGACACCGAGCCCGAGGAACTGCTGGAGCGCGTGCGTGGTGCCCTCGAAGGGCGCACGGTGATCAGCGATGCCCTGACCGCCGCGCTTGCCGATGCACTGCGCGACGAGGCACGGGGCGTGCGGCGCGACGTGCGTGACCTGACCGACCGTGAACTGGCGGTGCTGCGCTGCATCGCCGGTGGACAGAGCAACAAGGTGATCGCACGCAACCTGTCGATCACTGAAGGCACCGTGAAGGTGCATGTCAAGCACCTGCTGAAGAAGCTCGGCTTCCGCTCGCGGGTGGAAGCCGCGGTTTGGGCCTCCGAGCAGGGACTGCGCTCCGCCTCCGTTTAGCCGCCGCCCGGCGCGGTGCTGCACTCCTTCTAGCTGACGTCGGCTGGCCTCTGCTGAGTGCAGAGCGCCGCAATTGGCACTCGGGCTAGCCGAGTGCTTTGCCTTTTGGCGTCCGATTTGCAACATTTCTGGCAAGGGACTTGCTTATTGAATGATCAGACGTCCGTCCAGTAGCGTTACAACGTCAAGGAGCACTGGTGACTGATGACCGGAGGGTTACATGAGCACGCTGCGCGGCCGACCGAAGGCGGGTGCATCCCCACCCGGAGGAGCGCGCGGCGCGAGGGAGTTCACATGAATCTGCCTGCCACGATCCCGTCCCCCATATCGATCGCGGGTTTCAAGGACGTATACGAAATCCCGCGCGTCGAAGTGGCGCTGTCCGACCTGCAGGAGCTGGGCAACGGCGCCAATGAGGCGCTGCGCGCGACCTACGTCAAGATGATCCGGAGCGGCGGCCAGCGGTTCGTCATCAAGCCCTCCGCCCTGCCGGATATCGACAGCCTCATCCATGAATTGCCGAACTTCGAGGAGCCGCTCGAAGACATCCGCAAGCAGCTTGCACTGTGCCTGTCTTCGGAAGATCCGCTCGAGCTCGAGCCGATACTGCTGCTCGGCGATCCGGGAATCGGCAAGACACATTTCGCGCGGCGCCTGGCGAAGCTGCTCGGCACCGGCTACAACTTCATCGGCATGAGTTCGCTGACCGCGGGCTGGATCCTCTCGGGCGCGTCGGCCCAGTGGAAGAACGCGAAGCCCGGCAAGGTCTTCGATGCCCTCGTCAATGGCGACTACGCCAATCCGGTGATCGTCGTCGACGAGATCGACAAGGCCGGGGGTGACAGTCAGTACGACCCGCTTGGCAGCCTGTACACGCTGCTCGAACACGACACCGCGTGCGACTTCATCGACGAGTTCGCCGAGGTGCCGATCGACGCATCGGAAGTCGTGTGGATTGCGACGGCGAACGATGCACGCAGCATCCCCGAGCCGATCCTGAATCGCATGAACGTCTACGCGATCGATTCCCCGGATCTGGACGGCTCGCGTCGCATCGCGCAAAGCATCTACGAGGAACTGCGCGCCGAGCACGCCTGGGGGCGCGCCTTTCCGCCGCAGCTCGGTGCGGAATGTCTTGACCGGGTGGCGCGTCTGAAGCCGCGCGAAATGCGCCGCGTGCTGCTGGCCGCGTTCGGTAGTGCCAAGCTCGACAGTCGCAGCGAGGTCCGGCCCGACGATGTCGTCGAAGACCGCGCTGCCAAGAAGGCGCGCATCGGGTTCTAGCGCCTCGCGTGTACGCGATGGCTCCGCCATCGCACGTGCACGCTCGGTGATCTGATCAGGCGTGCGGACGAAAGGCAAGCGTCGTGCCGCAGTGCCCGTCCCCGGCAGATTTCCCTGCGTGAATTACTTTGTTGCCGCGGCAGGAGGCAGTTTGGGCACCTGCTCTGCGGCGACACGCTTGTATACCGGGCCCCAGAGCGGATGTCCGACTTCTGCCTCGGTGAGCCTGAAGTTCGGGTCGGCAACATAGGCAGCGCGGAACGCCTGCTCGCAGTCCGTGGGGCGGTTGTAGGCGCACGCGATGAAGGCAAGGTGCTTCTGTGCCACCGCGATGTCATAGGGGTCTCGCAGACCCTCGGCCAGCGAGCGCTTGATGAGCGTCTCGGCGCGCTCGTACTGGCCCTCTTCGTAATAGCGCAGACCGCTGATGAAGGCTCGCTCCGCCGGCTGGTCATACAGGCGGGCGATGCTGATGGTCGGCGGCGGGGCAGGCGGCGGAGGCGGTGGCGGAGCAAAGGCAGCACAGCCGCTCAGCGCGGCAATGGCCAGCGGCGCGGCGCACCGGAGCAGCGTGCGAACCGTCAGATCGTTCATTGGAATCGGTGCCGGATCTGCTGCGGACGCTCGGGGGTGACGTCCAGCTGTGCAATGTACGGCGTGCGCTCGCCATTGCGAATCTCGATCGTGTAGCGACCCGCGGGCAGCGTCAGCTGCGTCAGTGGCGGTGTCGTGCCGCGCGCATCGCCGTTGACATAAACGGTGCCCCACGGGGCGACGGCGAGCGCAACGACGCCCAGGGCACTCTGGACTACGGCGGCACGCGCGGGAGCCGGTCGGGCTGGCGGAGTGCGCACGGCGCCCTGGGCAACGTCTGCCGCCGCGGTGCCCGGAGTTGCACTGCGGACTTCACCGTCGGTCGGTGCATAAGTTGCCGTGGGTGTGGCCCCGGATGCAGCGTCCGTCGCCGGTGCCGGGGTCGCGACTGGCGGGCTGGCCATCGGGTCGCGAGCCGGGCTCGTCGTCATCGTTCGACCGCCGAAGAAGTTCGCCTTCATCCCGATGCCGGCAATGGCAGCGATAGCCACGGCGCCGACCAGGCCAGCGATCGCGTGCATGCGCCACCGGCTGCGACTCACGCGCGCCGGTCCGGAACGTACCGGGGTGGCGACGATGGTCGCCACCGTCATCGTCGCGGCACGCTGTGGCATCACGGCCAGACGCGCGGGCATGCCGGTGATCGTCGCCGAACCCGGCAATGGCATTTCACCGCGGTTGCCCCAGAGATAGGTGGTCAGCGCGTTACGCACCTGCGCTGCAGTGGCGAACACCCGCGTGCCGCCCAGCTCGAGTGACTGTTCGGCAATTTCGGCGAGCGCGAGCGGCGCATTGGGCTTGAGCTGCAGTACCGGACTCTCGCTTCCCTTGGTCTGTGTACGCAGGGTCTTCACGTCTGGGCGGGTCCCGGTCAGCAGCAGGAAGAGCAGCGCACCGAGTGCGCGTATGTCCTTGCGGCGTGCCTCGCCCGACAGTTCGTCGCCGAAGTAGGGCAGCAGGCGGTCCGTGCCGTGCAGCTCGAAGTCGCCGGTCATGCCGCTGTCGATCCAGCCGCCGAACCCCATCACCTTGGGCGTGCGCTCCGGTCCCTGAAGGTAGATGCGGGACGGCGACAGGTGGCCATGCGGAATGGCACGCACATGGGCGAATTCGACGGCGTCGGCAACGCGCGCGACGATGTCGGCCGCCTGCAGGAATCCCGGCCGGTAGCCCTCGGTGATCAGTTCGTCGAGCATCTTGCCGTCGACCTTCTCGAGCGCGATGTAGCCGATGCGATTGACATGGCCGGCGTCGAAGACGGTGACGATATGCGGATGATGCAGGCGGCCGGCCGCCTGGGCCTGTCGCATGAAGGCCTGTTCGACGCGCTCATGGGCAGCGCGGTCCTGGCCGCTGGCCGGGTGCAGCTGTACCGCCTTCACCACGAGTTCGCGGTTCAGGACGGGGTCGAAGGCGAGATAAACGGTGGTGTAGCGATCGCGGCGCAGCTCGCGCAGCACCGAATAGCGACCGACCAGCTTGAGGTTGGGCGACAGGGTCGGCGACTTCGGTGCGACGGTCTGCGACATCAGCCTGCGCCCACGGTCGGCGTGGCGCGCGGCAAACACGCGCGATCCGAGTTGGCGGTCCGAATCATGGCCTGTCGAGGCTAGCCGATGAGCGCGATGGACTCAACCGGTGCAAACGGAGGAAAAGGGGGTCAATCGTCGTCCCAATGATGGGGCGGGCCGCCTGCATCGGCGCTAGAAGCGATGCTGCAGCGATATCGCTTCGCCCGAGCGAAGCTCGACACGAACGGAAAGCGGGGGCGCCGAGCTGTTGCGGATTTCGATTGTGTGGGCGCCAGGTGACAGCGAAAGCTGCGTCAGCGGCGGCGACACTCCGCGTGCGACGCCGTCGACAAATACTTCGCCCCAGGGTGTGACGGCCAGGTTCACGGTGCCGTCGCGCACGGGAACAGCCGTCGCCGCCGATTCGGAGCGCCGCCGCATCGCCGCCTTGGTCTCCGCAGGCTTGAGATCCTCGGAAGGAGTTGCGACGGATTCGGGCGGTGTCTCCGCCACCGGCGGCGGAGCGGGTGTCACGGGTACCGGAACGGCATTTACAGCCGAGGGCGGTGGCGCGGGTTCCGGACGCAGCGCAATGGCGATCACGACGACCGCCGCGAGCAGTGCCGCTCCGCCGAGCAGGGTCTTGAGACCGATGCGTGCGGCCGGCGGTTGTGTGAAGTCCGCCGGTCGCGTCGCTGCCGAAAGATCGGCACCCGGAGCGCGCGATCCGTCGACGAAGTCGGCCAGTGCATTGCGAAAGTCCGAGGCCTTCTGGTATCGGTTCGCCGGATCGCGCTCCATCGCCTTGCGCACGATGGCCACCAGCGGCTCCGGCGTTTCGGGCCGGATCTTGTCGACGGCGCGCGGACGGGCGCTGAGGACCTGTTCGAGAGTCTCGTCGATGGTCCGGCCGTCGAAGGCGCGGCGACCCGTCAACAGCTCGTACAGGATGGTGCCGAGCGAGAAGATGTCGCTGCGCGCATCGAGTGGCTCGCCCTTGGCCTGCTCGGGCGACATGTAATTCGGCGTGCCCACCAGCTGGCGCGTGCCCTTGTCCTTGGCGTCGCGTGGGGTCGGCGCTAGCGCGGTGCCGAAATCGAGCAGCTTGGGCTTGAGATCGCGTGACAGGAAGATGTTCGACGGCTTGATGTCGCGGTGAACCAGGCCGCGCTTGTTGGCGTAGTGGATGGCATCGGCCAGGCGCATCATCATCGACGCGGCCTGCCGTGGGCTCATCCGGTTGCCACTCGCGAGGTACTCGTGCAGGTCCTGCCCGTGCAGCCGCTCCATCGCGATGTAGGCGAAGGCATCAGTCTTGCCGGCGTCGTAGATCGTGACGATGCTGGGATGGCTCATCCCGCCGGCGGACTTCGCCTCGCGCAGGAAGTTGGCCTCGATCTGCGTCCTGAACTCAGCTTCGCGCGCGAGCGGGATCACTTTGATCGCGACTTCGCGGGCCAGCACCGGATCCTGCGCCGCCCAGACGACACCATAGGAGCCTCGACCGATCTCGTTGAGGATCGTGAATCGCCCGATAGTCTTCGGCATCGGCACGGAAGACGGTCCCGTGGCGACCTGGGGCTCGGTGGCAGTCATCGGCTCGGACATCGGAGCGCGATTATCGCACCGGAGGGGCTCTGCAATCGCCGGAATTGACGCTGCTCGAGGACCGAACTGTGGCGGGTCGGTGTCCTGCCAGGCCCAGCCGCCATTGCTCCGGCGCTGTCGGCCGGTGCCGACAGCGGCTGCGCCGCGCGTTCACCGACGTGCGACTCACCTGGAGAAGACAATCCGCTCGTCGCGCAACAGGCGCGCCTGCACGAGCAGGGCCGTGGCGGTGACGGCAAGTGCTATTGCCGACGGCAGGGCGATGTCCGTCGTCGAGACGACTTCGCCGCGCAGCGCGCGCATCAGCACGGTCTGCTGGCCCAGCGCTGGTACGAAGAGCTGCCACGGTGCATCGCGGATGGTCAGGAACAGCGGCAGGATCGGCACGAAGTTCACCAGCATCGTGATATAGCTCGCGTAGGTCTGCGCTTCCTTGTGGCTGCGGCCGTAAGTTGCCGCCAGCATGTTGAGCGAGCCCACCATGGCCGAAAACGGCAGCAGCAGCACGATGAACAGAGCCACCTCGGGCAGGCCGAACTGCATCAGCGCGGCAAGGTTCTCGCTGCGGACGAACTGCATTGCGGCGGTGAAGCCGGCCAGCGTGAGCACGACGACGGCGGCCGAGCAGGTCGCGGTCACGGCCCACTTGCCGAGCACGAGCGAGCCGGTCGCCACCGGATTCATCAGCAGCGGCTCGAGCGATCCGCGTTCGCGCTCGCCGGCCGTGACGTCGATGGCGACGCTGATCGCACCGACGACCGCACCCACCAGTGCGAGCCAGGGCACCAGAAACAGTAATTGCGCGCCTCGTGCACGGCTGCCGGCGAGGTTGACGTCTTCGATCTGCAGTGGCTTCAGTACCTGCGGGCTGACGCCGCGTGCCAGCAGACGCTGCGAACCGAGTTCACCGTTGAATCCCTGCAGCAGCGCCATCGTGGTTCGCACGGCCGTCTGGGCGCGGTTCGCCGTTCCATCGAACACTACATCGAGGCGGATGGTTTCGCCGGCGGCCAGGCGAGGGCCGAAGTCGTCTGGAATCACGACCACCGCGTTCTGCAGGTGGCCGGAACGCAACTGTTCGCGGAAATCCGCAGGTGCGTCGCGGATCGTCGCGCCGTTGCGTTGCAGGAAGTTGACGAGGGTCGGCGCAGCGGCGGCGTTGGCGATGACCACTTCTCGCCGTGCGGCACTTTCCTCCGCGCTCGACACGAAACTGGCGATCAGCAGCAGCGAGACTGGGCCGGCCAGCAGCGAACTCACCAGCACCACGATCCACGTGCGCCGGTCGCGCAGTGCATCCTTGAGTTCCTTGCGAAAGACGACCGCGGCCGCTCTCACCTTGCCTCCGCGACGGCATGCGGAACGTCTTCGTCATACGCCAGCGTCACGAACGCGTCCTCCAGCGTGGCTGCGCCGGCCTGGCGCCGGATCTCGTCGCCGCTGCCTTGCGCGATGCTGCGCCCGTGCGCAACGATGACGATGCGGTCGGCGAGTTGCTCGACCTCCGGCATGATGTGCGATGACAGCACGATGCACTTGCCCTGCGAGCGCAGATGCACAAGCAGCCGTCGCAGTGCCCGCGTTGACATCACGTCCAGCCCGCTGGTCGGTTCGTCGAGGATCAGGTGTTGCGGATCGTGGATCAGGGCACGGGCAAGCGCGACTTTCATGCGCTCGCCGGTGCTGAAACCCTCGGTCCGGCGGTCGAGCAGCGGTGTCATGTCAAGCAGCTCCGACAGCATCGCCAGCCGATCATCCAGGGCGGCCCGTCCGATGCCGCGCAGATCGCCGTAATAGGCAATGTTCTCGCGGGCGGTGAGCCGTGCGTACAGGCCGCGCGCGTCGGACAGCATGCCCAGCTGAGCGCGGACGCCGCGCGCATTGCGGCGGACATCGAGTCCGCCGACCGTAATGCTGCCGGCATCGGCTTCGACCAGCGTGCCGACCAGGCGCAGAGTGGTGGTCTTGCCGGCTCCGTTGGGACCGAGCAGCGCGGTAATCGTGCCGTCGGGTGCGTCGAAACTGACGTCCACCACTGCGGCGACCTGCGTGCGACGGCGCTGCACGCGGGCGCTGAACGACTTGGCAAGATGGCGTGCCTCGATCATCGACGTGCTTTGGGGGGCGCTGCTTCGATCGGCTCGAAGAAGCTCGCGGCAGGTAGTTTCTCGAGGCAATCAGCGTCGAGGTTGACGAAGTCACCTTCCCGGACGAAACGCGTGATCAGGCGTGGGGCGCAACCCTGTCCGCTGAGTCCGTGGCCAAGGTAAGGAGAGACGATGTGACGCGCGTTGCCGAGCCGCTCGACGACCGAAGCGCCGTGGCGCGGCGGCGTGGCGGGATCCAGGCCGCCGGACAGCACGAGCACTGGCGCCTCCGCGCGCGGGATCTGGTAGAAGCCCTCAGGGACGGGTCGCGTCGCGATCGCGATGCACGCGTCTGCATACAGGTCCGCAAACGTGGTACCGAAGCGCGTGGCTGCAGCGGCCTTGCGGTGCGTCGGACTCAGCCGTGGCAGATCCTCCGCGCAAATGACGGCGAAGTGCATGCCGAGCGCAAAGTTTTCACTGACGCGACCGCTCACCGCGACCGACAGCGCGACGAGCCCGTTGAAGTCGCCTCCCTCTGCTTCGGCGAGCGCCTGCGGCAGCACCGCACCGAGCGCCGGCAGATATAGCGGCACGCGCAGCAGCGAGGCGAGCAGGCGCCGGTCCACCTGCAGCGACTGCGATTGTCCGGTCAGCGGATCCGACACGGTGGTCTCGAAGCCGTCGTCGGCACGCGCGAGCAGCGCGCCAATGCGCGCGTCGAAGTCGGGAAAGCGGACTCGACAGCGCTCGTCCGACCTGCAGGTCGCGGACAACGCGGCCAGCGCTGCATCGGCGTCGAGGGCAAAGGCCGCGGGCAACGTCATGTCCGGCGGTGCCACGCCGTCCAGCACGGCCGTGCGGACGTGTTGCGGGTAGCGGCGCAGGTACTCGAGTGCCGCGCGCGTTCCGTACGATCCTCCCCAGAGATTGATGCGCGCTGCTCCGAGCTTCATGCGCACCGCGTCGACGTCGTCCACCGCTATCCAGGTCGCGTACTGCCGCGTGTCGGCACGCAGTTCACGCAGGCAGCGTTGCAGGCGGTCGAGTTGCTTCGACGGATCGAGTGTGGCTGCCAGCGAGGGCTCGTCGTCCGGACAGTCGAGTGGGTTCGACTTTCCCGTGCCGCGCTGATCGATGAACACGATGTCGCGGCGGGCATTGAGTTCCGCGAAGATCGGCATCGTGATGCCGATGACACGGGTGGCCGCCTGGCCCGGTCCACCGGCGAAGACGACGACCGGGTCCGGCTGCTTGTTGCGCGCCACGGCGGGCACGACCGCGAAGTGGATGTCGATCTTCCGGCCGGCTGGTGCGTCCGGGTCTTCCGGCATCGATACCGCGCCGCACAGGATCTCGCGTTCAACCCCGGGGAGACGACACGGCTCCAGCCCGTCGGCGCGCGGGCCCGCACTGGGCCGGCACGCCGCCAGCACCAGCACAGCGGCAAGCGCAAGCGCGGAAGTGGTCGAACGCATGATCGTCATGGGGGGCGGCGCGCAGCATAACAATGCCGCCGGGCTGGCCCCGTCTCAGACGACAGTCCGTTGCCCGGGCGGCGCCGACCGCCGATCCGCGGGAGCGAACGGTGAACCCGGTGCGCGGGTTCAGTGATCGGACAGGATCTTGAGTCCGACCACGCCAGCCACGATCAGCAGCAGGCAAATCACGCGCGCGACCGTCGCCGGCTCGCGGAAAAGGAGCATCCCGAAGACGGAAGCGCCGGCCGCGCCGATGCCGACCCAGACGGCGTACGCGGTGCCCACGGGCAGCGCCTTCATGGCCAGCGCCAGCAGCCAGAACGACAGCATCGCTGTGGTCAGGACGATTGCGCTTGGACCTGCTCGTGAGAAACCATCCGTGGTCTTCATGCCGACGGCCCAGCCAATTTCGAGCAGCCCGGCGAGGGCGAGCAGAATCCACGCTTGGGCGGGTGTCGGTTGCATCCAGGACATATCAGTTGACTGGTGGGTACGTTCAGGCGTTGGCGCACATCTTAAGTGCGCTGGACGTCCCAGCGCTGGTCACGGCGCGCGGGTGCAAGTGCGGCTCGGACATATCGCGTGGCAATCGCAAGGAATCCAGTAAGAAGGAACACGATGGAACGCCGCTACTTTGCACTGGGGTCGCTGTCGGCACTGATTGGAGTGGCGGCCGGTGCATTCGGCGCGCATGCGCTGAAGGCGCGGCTGGCGCCGGACCTGCTGATCGCTTTCGAGACCGGAGTGCGGTACCAGTTGGTGCACTCCCTCGCACTGCTGGCGGTCGCATGGGCGGTCGTGCGCTGGCCGGGCCGCGCGACCACGTCCGCCGGAGTGCTTTTCCTGGCCGGCATCGTACTGTTCAGCGGCAGCCTGTACGGGCTGGCGCTGACCGGTACACGCACGCTGGGTATCGTCACTCCATTCGGCGGGGTGGCGTTCATTGCGGGCTGGGCCTGCCTGGCCTGGGGCGCATTGCGAACGCAGGCGCGCGCCTGAACTGCACAGGCGCTGCACAGTCGCTGAACAGGCGCCTCCGTAGAATGTGCCCGTGTCCCACACCGCGCGCCGCCTGTTCCTGGCCGGACTTGCGCTGGCCATTGTCGGCAGCGTGCTGTTCTCGGCCAAAGCGATCGTCGTCAAGCTCGCCTACCGGCACGGCGTCGATGCCGCCACGCTGATCGCCCTGCGTATGGCCTTCTCCGTACCGTTCTTCATCGCTGCGTACCTGTGGAGCAGCCGCGGCGCACCGGCACTGACGGCGCGCGACCATCGACACCTGATCGTCATCGGCCTGCTCGGCTACTATGCCGCGAGCTATTTCGACTTCCTCGGGCTTCAGTTCATCACGGCTGCGCTTGAGCGCCTGATCCTGTACCTCAACCCCACCATCGTCCTGCTGATGTCGGCTCTGTTTCTCGGCAAGCGCTTCAGCCGGCGCGACGTCTCGGCGCTCGCACTCGCCTACGGCGGCATCCTGCTGGTGTTCCTGCACGACGTCAGCCTCGCAGGCGAAGGCGTCCCGCTTGGCGCCATGCTGGTATTCGCAAGCGCCGTCTGTTACGCCGTGTATCTCGTGATGTCGGGAGAACTGGTGCGGCGTGTCGGCGCGATCCGCCTGACGTCCTATGCGATGTGCGTGTCGACCGTCGCCGTGTTCGCGCAGTTCGCGCTGCTCAATCCGCTGGGCGCGCTCGAACAGCCGACGCCGGTCTACTGGCTGTCGCTGGTCAACGGACTGCTGTGCACCGTGTTGCCGGTGTTCGCCACGATGATGGCGGTCGAGCGCATCGGCGCAGGCCGCACGTCGCTCGCGGCCATGGTGGGACCGGTGGCCACGATTGCACTGGCCTATGTGTTTCTCGGCGAGACCGTGGGTGGCTGGCAGATGGCCGGCACTGCACTCGTGCTCGCCGGTGTGTACGTGTTGTCCCGACCATCCACGGCACCCGCTCCGGCGGGCGGCGCCGGCAAGGAGACCCCATGAAGGCGAAGTCCATCGTTGTTCGCACGCACGGCGGTGCGGACGTGCTCGAACTCACCGAACTCGACGTCCCGGATCCTGGCCCGGACGAGGTGCGCATTCGGCAGCACGCGATCGGGCTCAACTACATCGACGTGTACTACCGCACGGGGCTTTATAGCGGCGCGTTGCCGCACGGCCTCGGATTCGAGGGTGCCGGCGTGGCCGAGGCCGTCGGCAGCAACGTGAAATTCCTGAAGTCGGGCGACCGCGTGGCGTATCCGCAGGGACCGCTAGGCGCCTACTCCGAGGCGCGGACGATGCCCGCGGCTACCGTGGTCAGGCTGCCGAAGCAGATCTCGTTCGAGCAGGGCGCAGCGGTGATGCTGAAGGGCCTGACGGTGCAGTACCTGTTTCGCCAGACGTATCGCCTGCAGGGCCATGAAACAATTCTGTTTCACGCGGCAGCAGGCGGCGTCGGACTGATTGCCTGCCAGTGGGCGCGTGCGCTCGGAGTGAAGCTGATCGGCACCGTGAGTTCGCCGGAGAAGGCGGCGCTGGCGAAGAAAGCAGGCGCCTGGCAGACAATCGACTACAGCAAGGAAAACTTCGTCGAGCGCGTTCTGCAACTGTCGGGCGGAAAGAAGTTGCCGGTCGTCTATGACGGCGTCGGCAAGTCCACCTGGGACGGTTCCCTCGACTGCGTCGAGCCGCGCGGCCTGATGGTGAGCTTCGGCAACGCCTCGGGCGCAGTGACCGGTGTTGCCATCGGCATCCTCGCGCAGAAGGGGTCGCTGTTCCTGACGCGACCGACGCTCGCGACGCACATCGTGCCGCGAGCGCGGCTGGAGGCCTCGTCGGACGAACTGTTCGGCCTGATGATCGCCGGCAAGATCAAGGTCGACATCGAACAGCGCTATCCGCTCGCGGAGGCGGCCCGCGCGCATCGCGACCTCGAGGCGCGCAAGACAGTGGGGTCGACGGTATTGCTGCCGGGGTAGCGGTGGCTGGAGCGCGCCGGTCAGGCGCGTGCACGCTGCGGTGCCGGTGCTAGCCTAGCCACTTTGCGGCCGTGCGCGTGCGCACTCCGTTGGACAACGTGTCATCGACAAGGAGACCCATCATGAGTTCGCTTCAGAATCAACTCGCCATGGCTGCAGTGGCATTGGGTGCCGTCGCCTTGTCCGGCTGTGCCAGCATGAATGCGGCTCCCACGGCGCAGGCAGAACTGAAGCCGACGCAGGGCAACACCGCGAGCGGCTGGGTGCGGTTCGAGCAGCGCGGCAGCAGCGTTCTGGTGACCGCGGAGGTGCGCGGGCTGAAGCCGAACACCGAACACGGCTTCCACGTGCATGAGAAGGGTGACTGCTCGGCACCCGACGCGACCAGCGCCGGCGGGCACTTCAATCCCGGCAGCAGCCCGCACGCGCATTACATGCAGGATGCGAGGCATGCCGGCGACATGACGAACCTGATGGCCGACGCGAGCGGCGTGGCCAGGTACAGCTACACCAGCAACGCGCTGAGCGTTGCAGGCGGCGCGGCCAACGGTGTCATCGGACGTGCCGTCGTCGTTCATCGGGATGCGGACGATTACAAGAGCCAGCCCGCCGGCAACTCCGGACCGCGCATCGCCTGCGGCGTTGTCGCCTTGCGCTGACTGCGTCAGGTCCGGAGCGCGTCGGTCACGCCAGCGACTGGTGGTACGCAGTGACCCGGTCGACTTCGTTTTTCGACCCCATGAACACTGCGACACGCTCATGCAGCGTCGTCGGCTGGATGTCCAGGATGCGTTGGTGCCCGTTGGTCGCGGTGCCGCCGGCTTCCTCGACCAGGAACGACATCGGATTTCCTTCGTACATCAGTCGAAGCCTGCCGGGCTTGTCGGGTTGGCGCGCATCACGCGGGTACATGAAGATGCCGCCGCGCGACATGATCCGGTGCACATCGGCCACCATGGAAGCGACCCAGCGCATGTTGAAGTCCTTGCCGCGCGGTCCGGTCGTGCCAGCCAGCATCTCGTCGACGAAGCGTTTCACCGGCGGCTCCCAGTGCCGCACGTTCGACATGTTTATCGCGAACTCCTTGGTATCGGCGGGAATCCGGACGTTCTCCTGTGTCAGAACGAACGAGCCGGTGTCGCGCGCCAGCGTGAAGACCTGCACTCCGTAGCCCACGGACAGCACCAGCAGTGTCTGCGGACCGTACACCGTGTAGCCGGCACACACCTGGCGTGAGCCCGGCTGCAGGAAGGATTGTTCGTCCGGCTCGACGTCGCTTGAAAGCGCCCGCAGCACCGAAAATATGGTGCCGATCGAAACGTTGACGTCGATGTTGCTCGAGCCGTCGAGCGGATCGAACAACAGCAGGTACTTTCCGCGCGGATAGGCCACCGGGATGCCGAGCGGGTTGTCCATCTCCTCGGAGGCCATGCCGGCCAGGTAGCCGCCCCAGCTGTTGGCCTCGACCAGGATCTCGTTGGACAGCACGTCGAGCTTCTTCTGCGCTTCGCCCTGGATGTTGGTGGTGCCGGCCCCGCCCAGTACGCCGCCAAGCGCACCCAGGCCTACGGCGTGACTGATCGTCTTGCAGGCGCGCGCCACGGTCTCGAGCAGGAGGCGCAGTTCCGGATCGAGCCCGTGCTCCCGCTCACAGCGGATCAGGTAATGGGTCAGCGACAGGTTCGCCATCAGTTCTCCAGCGATTTGGTGACGATCTCGCGGACATCGCGAGAAAGATGTCGGGCAGCGGCCACGCGTTCGAGCGCATGTCGCATTCCAGTCTGGCGGTCCGGAGTGAACTTGCGCCAGCGGTCGAGTGACCGCGCAATGCGCGACGCGACGGTCGGATTGATGCGGTCGAGCGTCAGCACCTGCTCGGCCCAGAAGTCGTAGCCGGCCGTGCCACGTCGGTGGAACTCCGCTTCGTTCGCCATGCAGAACGACCAGATCAACGCAAATACGTTGTTGGGGTTGGAAAGCGAAAAGCCCGGGTGGTGCAGCAGCCGTCGTACGCGCTCGACAACCGGCGGTTCGCCGGGCAGCGATACCGACGTGGCCTGCACCTGGTACCACTTGTTCATCAGCAAGGGTTCGTTCTGCCACGCGCGCGCAAGCCGGACCAGGATGTCGGCCTTCGCGGCCGACGGGCTGTTGATGATCACCCCGAGCGCCGCCTGACGATCGGTCATGTTGGCGGCGTTCGCCAGTTGTTGCTCGGCGAGTTCCACCGCCCCGGCCACCCGGCCCTCGGCCAGATAGGCCAATGCCAGGTTCTTCAGGGCCCGCCGGCCGGCCGGACCGGGCGCCGGCGAGTACGCGCCGGGGGTCGCATGGTTCGCGTAGACAGCCTGCCATGCATCGGCGAGCCGGCGTCCGATCTCGCCGAGCATGTGTCGGCGCGCCACGCGTATCGCTTCCGGGTCTACCACCGCCCGCTGTTCGCCGATGAAACCCTCGGCGGGCAGTGTCAGCGCCTGCTCCTTGAAGGCCGGCGAGAGTGCCTCGTCGTCCAGGATGGCCTGCAGCACGTCGGTGAACGCGTCATCGAACTCGAGTGCACGGCCCGCCTCCACCGCATCGGTCAGGCGCATCAACTGTGTCATCGCGAGGCGTTGTCCTGCCTCCCACCGATTGAACGCATCGGTGTCGCGCGAGGACAGAAACGCCAGTTCGCGGTCCGTGTACCGGTAGTCGACGATCACGGGCGCAGAAAAGCCGCGCAGCAGCGAGGGCACCGGACGCTCCGGCACATTGATGAAGACAAACTGCTGCGTCGGCTGAGTCAACTCGACGACGCGGGTGGCGGCCCCGGGGCGTGGCTCGCCGTCGAGCTGCAACGCAAGTTCGCGGCCATTGGCGCACAGCAGGCCGATGGCAATCGGAATGTGGAACGGTTCCTTGGTCGGTTGCCCGGGCGTGGGCGGCGTCGACTGCGACAGCGTCAACGCATAGGTGCGCCGGATCGGGTCGTACACGCCCGTCGCCGCCACGTGCGGCGTGCCCGCCTGTGCAAACCAGCGCCTGAACTGGTGCAGGTCGCGCGCATTGGCATCGCCGATGGCGGCGACGAAGTCGTCACAGGTCACGGCCTCGCCATCGTGGCGCTTGAAGTACAGGTCCATCCCGCGGCGAAAGCCGTCGACGCCCACCAGGGTCTGCAGCATGCGCACGACCTCGGCGCCCTTTTCGTACACGGTCGACGTGTAGAAATTGCTGATCTCCTGGTACGACTCCGGCCTGACCGGATGCGCCATCGGGCCCGCGTCCTCGGGGAACTGCGTGGCGCGCAGGCTGCGCACGTCGTCGATGCGCTTGACTGCCCGGCTCGACGGATCGCCCATCATGTCCGCCGAAAATTCCTGGTCGCGGAAAACTGTCAGTCCTTCCTTCAACGACAGCTGGAACCAGTCGCGACAGGTCACACGGTTGCCGGTCCAGTTGTGGAAGTACTCGTGCCCGACGATCGATTCGATGTTGGCGTAGTCGATGTCGGTAGCGACCGCCGGACTCGCGAGCACATACTTGGCGTTGAAGATGTTCAGGCCCTTGTTCTCCATCGCACCCAGGTTGAAGTCGTTGGATGCCACGACCATGAAGCGGTCGAGATCGAGTTCCAGGCCGTAGCGGCGCTCGTCCCAGGCGATTGCGCGCTTCAGGCTCGACATCGCGTGCTCCGTCTTGTCGAGATTGCCGGCGTCGACCCAGACCTGCAGCAACGCATCGCGTCCGCCCGCACGGCGCCAGCGATCGTCCTGCGATACGAAGCGGCCGGCGACCAGGGCGAAAAGGTAGCTTGGTTTTGCGTGCGGATCGTCCCAGACGGCTAGGTGGCGGCCGTCGTCCAGCGAGCGTTCTTCGACCAGGTTGCCGTTGGACAGCAGCACCGGATAACGGGATCTGTCTGCCCGCAGAGTGACGCGGTAGCGCGTCATCACGTCCGGGCGGTCGGGAAAGTACGTGATGCGGCGAAAGCCTTCGGCCTCGCACTGCGTGAAGAAGCTGCCGTTCGAGACATACAGTCCCATCAGCTCGGTGTTGGCGGCGGGGTGTATGCGGTTGACGATCTGTAACGAGAAGGGCGCACGCGGCGCACGCACCGCGATGCCGGTCTCCAGGCGCTCGTACTCGCGCGCGTCGAGCGGCCTGCCGTCGATGGTCAGCGCGACGAGTTCCAGATCGTCGCCATCGAGCCATAACGGCGCGTCCGATGTGCCGGCATCGTCAGTCCGTCGCACGGTGAGGCGGGTGGCCACCGTCGTTACCTCCGGATCGAGGTCGAAGTCGAGTTCGACCCGGTCGATCTCGAACATCGGCGCGCGATAGTCACCGCGCCGGAAGGTGACCACCTGGTCGTTACGCATCGGCATCGGAGGAAGGGTCAGGCCGCGGTCGCGACAGTGGCAAGGCGAGGCTGGCGATTGTAGCGAGCGCCTATGCCTCGGCGTGCGACGGCGGGCGCGTGTCGGGCCGGCTGGCGAGGTGGATGCCGGCCACGATCAGCACGCCGCCAATCACGTGATAGATGCCGACCGGCTCGCCGAGGATGAAATACGAAAGCAGCCCGGCAAAGACGGGTGTCAGGTTGACGAAGTACATCGGCACAATGGCACCCGCGCGCGCGACGCCCCGGTCCCAGCAGAAGTAGGCAACCAGCGACGGCAGTAACGCGACATACAGCAGGGCGGCCAGGTTGGACGCCGTCGGCGCCGCCGTCTCCCCGGTCCACAGGTACTCCACGATCGCGAACGGCAGGATCATCAATGCGCCGAGCGCGATCTGCAGCGCGAGAAAGGCTGTTGCAGGCACGGACGGGCGTCGCGTGCGCAAGAGCCACGTGTACAGGCTCCACGTCAGCGTGGCGACGAGCATGATCAGATCGCCGCGATCCAGTTGCAGTCGGGCGAGATTCAAGGCGTCACCGCGCGCGATGACCAGCAGCACGCCCAGCATTGACAGCGCAGCGCCCACCCATTGATGACGCAGGACCGGTGTCGAGAAGAGTGCGGCACCGACGATCAGTGTGAGAACCGGCGCGGAGGCGCCGATCAGCGTCGCATTGACCGCGGTCGACGTCTGCAGCGCGAGGTATTGCAGCGAGTTGTAGCAACCGACGCCAAGGGCACTCATCGCGAACATGAGTCGCCACTGGCCGCGCAGCTGTGGCCAGGCGGAGTGCAGTCCGCGCAGTGCGAACGGCAGCACGAGCAGCAAGGCCAGCGCCCAGCGCGTGAAGGACAGCGCGAGCGGCGGAAAGTCGCCGACCAGGGCGCGCGCGACGACCGCGTTGCCAGCCCAGAAGAGCGGCGGGGCGAGGAGCAGCGCTGCCGTGGAAGCTGAAATGCGTCGGGTCATCGGCCCGCGATGCTACGCGGGCCGATGACACCAGGAGAGGCGGAGCTAGAACTCGAGTTCGTCCTTGATGGCGGCGATGCCGGCCTTGGCACAGGCGTCGTCGGCCTCGCCGGTCGGTGCGCCCGACACGCCGATCGCGCCGACGTTGGTTCCGCCCGAGGCGATGTTCACGCCGCCGCCGACCGCGACGACATTGGCGATCGAACGAACGCCGGAACTCGCGGTGCCCGACTGCGTCAGCTTGGCGAATTCAAGGGTGTCGGTACGGAAGCTGATCGCCGTGTAGCCCTTGTTGATGGCGGTCTGCACCGTGTGCGGTCCGGCAAACCGGTCGCGCATCAGCGCCTGCGCAACCCCGGCGCGATCGACGACCGCCACCGCCACCTGATAGCCGCGCTTGCGGCAGTCATCAAGCGCGGCGCGCACGGCCTTGGCCGCGGCTTCCGGTGTCATCTGCTTGACCTGATAGGTGCCTGATTGGGCAAATGCCGGGGCCGCGCTCAGCACGCACGCGAACAGCAGGCCGGCAGTCTTGATCGTGACGGGTCGCATCGAGTCTCCCTGGAGAGTTGAAACGGGCGGTGCACTGTATCGCGACCTGCCGAAAGGCGACGTCGCGGTGCGTGGCCGGATCTTCAGCTAACGCCGTCAGACTAGCGATGGTTCCGTGCCCGCGATTGACCCTGCGCAATGGACGCGGCGCACACCATTGGCGCCCCGTTCTACGTGCAGTCGGGCTTGGGGTTGATGCGTTCGAGGTTTCGGCTGTGGAACCGGTGATCCTCGGGCGCAGCTTGACACCGGTCAACGGTGGGCGAAGGCCGCGATGCAACACTGCCAGCGCTTTCCAAGCGGCGCGCTCCGGCGCGTGGAGCCCCACCATGCAAGCCCAAAGGAGTCCCCGGCATTGGCCGGCCCTGGTCGCCCTGGCGACTGCCCTGTTTTCGATGTCGGCGCCAGCCACGGCCGCCGACGCGGCTCCAGCCCCGAACGATGCCTGCCTGATGTGCCACGGTGACGCCGGGGCCAAGAACGCCGCCGGCAAGTCGATCGGGGTCGATGCAAAGGCCTTCGCCGGTTCGGTGCACGGCCAGATGAACTTCAAGTGCACCGACTGCCACAGCGACGTTTCGGCGGAGAAGCTGCCGCACGAGCCCAAGCTCAAGCCGGCCAACTGTGGGTCGTGCCACGAAGCGGCGGTCAAGGAGTATCTATCGACCGCTCACGCCAAGGCCCGCGCGGGCGGCAACATGGTCGCCGCCACCTGCAGCAATTGTCACGGCAATCACGACATCCAGAAGTCGAGCGAACCCGCTTCGCGCACAAATGTTGCCCGTGTCGAGAGCACCTGCGCTTCCTGTCATGGCAACGATGCCCTGATCGAAAAGGCGAAGCTACCCGGCGGCAACATCGTCAGCCAGTACCACGACAGCATTCACGGCCAGAAGACCAATGGCAAGGGTGCCGGGGCCGCGAAAGCGCCTACCTGCACCGGGTGCCATGGTTCACACAAGATTCTCAGCAAGAACGATCCGGCCAGCCGCGTGAACCGGGAGCACATCGCGCTGATGTGCGGCAGCTGCCACCAGCAGGTCTACAGCCGATTCAGCGGTAGCCAGCACGGCCAGTTGCGGCAGGCAGGCAATTCCGCGGCGCCGACCTGCATCGATTGTCACAGCGCGCACCAGATCCAGCTGCACGGCACCAGCAAGTGGCAGGTTGCAGTCATCAAGGAATGCGGCAACTGCCACCAGGACTTCATCAAGAGCTACCGCGACACCTATCACGGCCAGGTGACGCAGCTCGGCGGCCTGGCACGCATGGCCACCTGCAACAGCTGCCACGGCGCGCACGAGGTGCTGCCGGCCTCGAATTCGAAATCCATGATCTCGCCGGAGAACCGGGTCACGACGTGCCGTACCTGTCACCCGGGCGCCAATGCCAACTTCGCCGCGTACAAGCCACACGGCAATCCGCATGACCGGCAGGGCGATCCAATTCTGTATTACACGCGTCTGTTCATGCAGTTGCTGCTCGCCGGCGTGTTTGGTTTCTTCGGAATTCACACGCTGCTGTGGCTGGTGCGTTCGCTGAAGGATGTCCGCAGCGGTCGCGGCGGACGTAACGGCCACTGACGAGGACGGAACCATGTCTGCCACCACGATGACCCCCGCCCGCGCAATGGGAGCGGCCCCGGGGCGCTACTACCGGCGCTTCGGACCGACCGAGCGCGTGATGCACGCTTTTCTGATGCTGACATTCATCGGATGTGCGATCACCGGCGTGCCGCTCCTGTTTGCCGATCACGACTGGGCCACCACGCTCGTGAACCTGCTCGGCGGCTACCGCGGTGCGGCGCTGATCCACCGCATTTGCGGCGGCATCATGAGCGTGGTCTTCGTCGGACACGTGCTTCGCGTTTTCTTCCGTGCCTTCCTGGCCGAAGACTGGCTTTCGTACTTCTGGGGTTCAAACTCGCTGGTGCCAAATCTCAAGGACGGCCAGGACATCGTCGGCATGTTCAAGTGGTTCTTCGGCAAGGGACCGAGGCCGCAGTTCGATCGCTACACCTACTGGGAGAAGTTCGACTACTGGGCGGTCTTCTGGGGCATGTTCATCATCGGCGGCTCGGGATTCATGCTGTGGTTTCCGACCTTCTTTTCGATGTTCCTGCCCGGCTGGGTCTTCAATGTCGCGACGATCGTGCATGGCGAGGAAGCCCTGCTCGCCGTCGGCTTCATCTTCACGATCCACTTCTTCAACGGCCATCTTCGCCCCGAGAAGTTCCCGATGGACCTGGTGATCTTCACCGGCCGCCTGCCGGAGCATGAACTCAAGGACGAGCGTTCGATCGAGTTCGAGCGGCTCGTGCAGCAGGGCGCGTTGAAGGCACTGGAAGTCCCTGCGCCGTCGTCGCAATCCATCCTGTTCAGTCGGATCCTGGGCAGTGTCGGCCTGATTCTGGGAGTGCTGACGATCCTGATCATCATCTACAGCGCGCTGGTCTGAAGTAGCATCGAGGTGACGCGGGCTCCGTCCGGGGTGACGGGGCCCGTGGCTTAACCGGGAGGGCGATAGGACATGAAGCTTCACTTCGGTCGCAAGACCATGATGGGAGCCATCGGCACGCTGGTGGCGGTCGGCATCGGCCTGGCGGTGATAGGTGCGGTTGGTATCGTCGGCTGGGAGTACACCAACAGCGACGAGTTCTGTGCGGTGATGTGCCACTCCGTGCACCCGGAGGAGTCCGCGTCCCACAACACCGCGGCGCACGCACGTGTGCGCTGCGTCGAGTGCCACATGGGCCGTAATTCGACGCTGAAGCTGATCGCGATGAAGCCCACGCACTTCAAGGAACTGTGGGGCATGATCGCCGGCTACGAGCGCCCGCTCCACGCCTCCGGAATGCGCCCGGCGCGCGAGGCCTGCGAGAGCTGCCACTACCCCCAGACGGAGCACCATGACAGCATCACGGTCAACAAGCGCTATGGCACCGATCCCAAGAGCAGCGAGATCGACTACCGCTTGACGCTGCACACGACGGCCAACGCGGAGCGTGAGATCCCCTGGAAAGTAACGGGCATCCACTGGCACATCGCCAACGATGTCGAGTTCAAGAGCCCGGACGTACAGGGGCGGACGATTCCGTGGGTACAGGTCACGAAGCCGGACGGCAGCAAAGTCACCTATTCCGACGCGGAATCAAAACTCTCGCCGGCTGAACTTGCCAAACTCGAACCGCGCCGGATGGAGTGCTTCAACTGCCATAACGCGGTCGGGCACCCGTTCCCCAATCCGGCCGACCGCGTCGATGAGGCGATTTCTGCCGGCAGGATCGACCGTGCGCTGCCGGGCGTGAAGTCGCGTGCCGTGGCCCTGATCAACGCGGCCGGCGACCTGAGCGGACCGATGGCGGAGCGGACCGCGGCCGTCGACAAGCTGATCGCCGCCGACGCCGCGAAAGTCGCTGTGCCAGCGAACCTGAAGGACAAGGATCTGCAGTTCCAGAAGGCGATGAAGCAGATCCTGCTGTCGACATCATTTGACGAAAAGGGCGTGACCTGGCAATCCTTCCCCAACCACGCCCAGCATCGTGACTCTCCGGGCTGCTTCCGTTGCCATGACGGCAAGCACATGAACGAGAAGGGCGAGGCAATACGGCTGCAATGCACGCTCTGCCACAACCTGCCGCAAGTGAAGCTCGAAGACGGCAAGGGCAGCGTGCCCTCGGTCATCGTGGCCGGAGTTTCGCCTCCGGAAAGCCATAACGAGCCGAACTTCATGCACGAGCATCGCATCAAGCTCGACGAGACCTGCACGATGTGCCACGGCAAGATCGAGTTCGGACGTGAAGGCGGCGGCTTCTGCTCCAACCCGGCCTGTCACGGTCGCAGCTGGCCGGCAGTCAACCTGAACGTCGAATACAAGTCGCCGCAGGCAGTGGCTCCCGCTGAGGCGCCCGCCAAGGCCGCCCCGAAGGCTGCACCGGCGAAAGCCACTGCGACGAAGGCGTCGAGGTAGGGCACTTTCGAAGTAGTCTGTTTCCCCAGGACAACGGCCGCTGCGGCGGCCGTTTTCTTTGGGCGCTTGGCCGATACACTGGACCTTTCATGAGCTCGGAGGCCGACGATGAATCTGGCTGACCTGAATCGCTTCATCGGCGACAAGTGGGACCGTGATGTGGTTCCTCGGCTGGTCGACTATGTCCGCGTGCCGGCCAAGTCGCCGGCGTTCGATGCCAGCTGGGCGGCCCATGGGTACCTGCAGCAAGTGGTCAAGGATGCCGAAGCATGGTGTCGCGCACAGGCCATCGTGGGATTGACGATCGAACTGGTGGCGATCGAGGGCAGGACGCCGTGCCTGCTCTTCGACGTGCCGGCGACGCACGGGCTGGGCAACGACCGCACGGTGCTTTTCTACGGTCACCTGGACAAGCAACCGGAGATGGTCGGCTGGCGCGACGACCTTGGCCCGTGGAAGCCGGTGATCGACGATGGCAAACTGTACGGGCGCGGCAGTGCGGACGACGGCTATGCGATCTACGCGGCGCTGACGACGATCGCTGCGATCGACGCGCAAGGTTCACCGCGCCCACGCTGCGTCGGCATCATCGAAACCTGCGAGGAGAGCGGCAGCCCGGATCTGCCTGCTTACCTCGAGTTGCTGACGCCGCGCTTCGGGGACGTGCAACTTGTGGTCGGCCTCGACTCCGGCTGTCGCAGCTACGAGCAGTTGTGGGTGACGACCTCGTTGCGCGGACTGGTCGGTGGCGTGCTGACGGTGGAGATCCTGTCCGAGGGCGTGCATTCCGGTCACGCCAGTGGCATCGTGCCGTCGTCGTTCCGCATTGCCCGGCAGCTGCTCAACCGGCTCGATGATCCCGCCACCGGTCGAGTGCTGCTTCCTGAGCTGCATGCGGAGATTCCGGACGAACGCCTGCAGCAGGCGCAGGCGGCAGGCGAGATCCTGGGCGACTCGGTCTGGCAGGAGTATCCGTGGGTCGGCTGCACGCACGGTCCGGACGGCCACGCGCATGCGCAGCCGACGACGACCGATCCGGTCGAGGCGATACTCAACCGCACGTGGCGACCCGCGCTCGCCGTGACTGGGGCCGCCGGATTCCCGGCGATCGATTCGGCAGGCAATGTGTTGCGGCCGAAGACAACGTTCAAGCTCAGTATGCGAATTCCGCCGACCGTCGACGGCGAGAAGGCGACGTGGGCGATGCAACGTGCCCTGACTGATGCTCCTCCGTACAACGCCAAGGTCAGCTTCACACCGGACTGGGGCGCCACCGGCTGGAACGCGCCGGATACGGCGCCGTGGCTGAAACGGACGCTCGACGAAGCATCGCGCCGTGTTTATGGCAAGGAAGCGGCCTGGGTCGGGGAGGGCGGGACGATTCCTTTCATGAACATGCTCGGCGAGCGCTTTCCGCAGGCGCAGTTTCTGATCACCGGAGTGCTGGGACCCCACTCGAATGCGCACGGACCCAACGAGTTCCTGCACATTCCCTACGCGAAACAATTGACGGCGGCGGTGGCCAGCGTCGTCGCGGCGGTGCGCTAGTAGCGGCGCAGATCCTGCCCGATATGCCAGTGCTCTGCCCAGGCCGCCATGGCGCTGCGCAGGAAGTGCGCAATCGTCGAGGCGCCGATGCGGGGAAGACCGAGATGTTGCGCAGCGCGTTCGAGTTCAACGAGTGCGTCGGCCCGATCGAGCGCGCGTGCTCCCGTCTGCTTCGACAGCTTTTCGCCGCGCTCGTTGACCACCAACGGCACGTGCAGGTAACGCGGCGTCGGCAGACCAAGAGTCCGCTGCAGGACGATTTGGCGCGGGGTGTTGTCCAACAGGTCAGCGCCGCGCACGATGTCGGTGATGCACTGGTTGGCATCATCGACCACGACGGCGAGCTGATACGCCCATAGTCCGTCCGCCCGACGCACGACGAAATCACCCACGTCCCGGTCGACGTGCTGCCCGATGCGGCCGCCGGCGCGATCTTCAAACTCCACCCGTCCCAGCGGCACGCGGAAGCGCCACGCGCGGATCGCGCGACCGCCTGAGCCGCCACGGCACGTGTTGGGATAGACACCGGCGGAACGGCCGTCTCGCGCGGCTGCCAGCTCGACTTCAGCGCGAGAGCATGCACAGCCGTAGATCACTCCGCGATCGTGCAGGCGGCCGAACGCTTCAGCGTAAAGCGGGCTGCGTTCGCTCTGCAACGCGACCGGCTCGTCGGAGGTCATGCCGAACGCCGCCAGAGTCGCAACGATGTCGGCGGTCGCACCCGGGATTTCGCGCGGTGGATCCAGGTCCTCGATGCGCACCAGCCACGCGCCGCCGTGTGACCGCGCATCCAGCCAGCTCGCCAGCGCCGCGACCAGGGATCCCGCGTGCAGCGGCCCGGTCGGAGAAGGTGCGAAACGACCCCTGTATTCGGTTGTTTGCTGGAGAGCCGGGGGACTTGAGGTCTGCATGAAGCCGATTACCACCGTAACCGCCGCGCATATCGCGGCTCAGGCGGTGCCATGTTGCGGCGATTATCCCGCTACGCCTATCCACCCGAGCCGCGCCCTGCAGGCACGGTCAACGCAGACACCCAATCCGTGGCACGACGCGCTGTTTCCGCCGAGCTCTTCAAGGTCGCCGTCGGACTCGGACGCAACACCTGGTACGCGAGCCTTGCGTTCGGCCTGCTGGCGGTGCTTCTGCTGGCACGGGAAGACAGGGTCCCCGCGGCCTCGATCTGGTGGGTCGCGCTGGCGTGTGCGGTGCTCGCACGCACGGCGTACTGCCAGAGCGCATTGACGCAGCTCGCTGCACATCCGCGCAAGCTGCCCCGGCGCGCAGAGTGGTATGCGCTGCTGGCGGCGACCGAGGGGATCGCCTGGGCGATGCTGCTGGTGCTGCTGCCGTCGACTTCGGAAGGCGGGCTGATGTTCCAGCTGGGCCTGACCGTACTGGTCGCGCTCGGCGTGCTGCTGCCGTTCGCGCCTGCCGGCCTGCCATGGACGGCGTTCGCGATCCCGGTCGGCTTTGCTCAGCTGGTCGCGCTGCTGTCGCGCGAGTTGCCGCATCACGAACTCATCATGTTGACCTGGACGATGACAATGATCGGCGGTGCGTTGACCGCACAATGGCTGAAGCGGGCGCTGTCGAACAACCTGTCCATGCGCCATCGTGCCGACCTGTCGGCGCGTACGCAGGAACAGGCCAACGCCGAACTCAACCGGAGCCGAGAGCAGTTGCGCCTCGCGCTGGATGCGATCGACGCCGGCATCTCCGACACGAACCTGATCACCGGCGAGCGCTTCTTCTCGGCACGCTACTTCAGCATCCTCGGCTACGACGATCGCGACGCCTTCCTCAAGGACCATCGGTTCTCCGATGCGCTACATCCCGACGATCGCAACCGCGTCCTCGCGGCACGCAAGAAGCACACCGAGTCCGGCGTTCCACTGCGGGAAGAATGCCGCCTGCGACGGGCGGATGGCGGCTACGTCGGGATCATCCTGCGGGGCGAGTCGGTGCGCGGCACCGATGGCAAGCCGACGCGACTGGTGCTGTCGATTGTCGACAACACCGAGCACCGTATTGCGCAGCACCGGCTCATCGACAGCGAGCGGCGCTACCGTGCTCTGGTCGAGGCATCGCCGTCACTGATCTGGGTGTCCGACGAGAAGGGCCGCCTGACGTTCGTCTCGGATCGCGCCTGTCGCGACATGTTCGGAGTCGAGCCGCGGGAACTGATGGGCCGCCATGTGGCCGACTTCAACGGGCCGGGCTTCACGCGGCGCGAGTTCCTGCGCCGCTTCTCGCCGGCCATGCATGGGCGGTCGGTGTTCGGCATGGAGGCCGTCCTGCGCAATCGCCAGGGCGAAGCCGTGCATGTCAACGTCAGTGCGATGCCGATCCTCAACGAGTCCGGGCAGGTCGAGTCGGTGACCGGGGTCTGCGCCGACATCACGGCAATGAAGCAGCGCGAGCGCGAACTGAACATCGCGATGCGCAACCAGCAGGCCGTGTTCGACGCGGCAGGCGAAGGCATCGTATTCGTGCGAAATGCGCGCATCGAAGGTCCGAATCGAGCGCTGGCGCGCATGCTGGGAGTGACTCGCGAAGCGCTGGTCGGGCAGCCGGTCGAGGAGATCCTCGCCGCACGCTCCGACTGGGAAACCATCGACCAGGCAACGCGTGCGGCGTCCGTGCGCGGCGAAGCGGCGATCCATGAAGTGATGCTGCGCGCCAACGACGGCCGCAGCGTCTGGTGCCAGTTGACGTCGCGCCAGGCCGGCGACGGCGGTGCCTACATCCTGGTGCTGACCGACATTACCTCGCTGAAGCGGCGCGAGGAACTGGCCTGGCACCAGGCCAACCACGACGATTTGACCGGGCTGCCGAATCGCCGGCAGCTGGGCGAGCACGCCCGCCGTCTGCTCTCGGTCGCTTTGCAGAAGCGGCGGCTCGCGGCCGTCCTGGTGCTGGACCTCGATGGGTTCAAGGAAATCAATGATCTCTTCGGCCACTCCTATGGCGACAACCTGCTGAAGCGCGTCGCGTTGCGGCTGTCGGGCGTTCTGCGTGACTACGATGTGGTGGCGCGCACCGGCGGCGACGAGTTCGTGGTGCTGTTGCCGGAAATCGAGCAGCCCTCGATCGCGATGGTCGTGGCCGAGAAGCTGATTGCGGCCGCGAGTGAAAACGTCGAGAACCACGGACGCTCGCTGCGACTGCACGCGAGTGTCGGCGTCGCGTTGTTTCCGAGTGACGGACACGACTTCGATACTCTGCTAGCAGCGGCCGATGGCGCGATGTACGCTGCCAAGGCTGGCGGCAAGAACCGCTACCAGCTCGCCAGCGAACTCGCTCGGACGGCCGTTGCGCCGAGCCGGGTGAACTGAACGCGTCAGAGTGCTTCCGGGCGCCTCGCGGCGCGGGCGCGCCATCCTCGTCCGTTCGGATTAACCTTCGGCCGGCCGACTGCCGGCAATTGCCGTTGCTTTCACGTGACCGCTAGCATGGCTTCCCTGCGCCCGGCGACGTGATCCCGCGCGGGCGGGCGCATTGCGAGTGCGGAGTTTGCGATCGATACGAAGGAGTTGACCCGGGGACTCAGTGCTTTGCGGCGCGCCGGTTCGGCGCGCATGCCCGAAGGTCGGTTCGACCTGCGCGTGCCGTTCGCGGTCGAACGCAGGCTGCTACCGGTACTGCTGCTCGTGGGCCTGGTCGCTGCTGCCAGCGCCACGGCAGTGGGAGCACCGGCACTCGTCTGGAGCTGGTTCGCGCTGTACGCCGTCAATTCCGCGGCGCGCTATCTGCTGGCCACGATCTACGGCGAAGCGCGCCAGCCGATTCCGGTCGATGCGCGTTGCGCGCGCCAGTACCTGGCCTGCGCCGTGTCCGACGTGCTGCTCTGGGCGGCACTGTTCGCTCTGGTGCCGAATCCGGCGGCCTTCGTTGCGGGGCCGGGCGCCTTTGCGGCGGCGGGTGGTGTGCTGCTGGCGGCCCTGAGCTTCGGCGGCTGGCCGCGCGTCTGGACCTTCTATGTCGCTGCGTGGGTCGGTGTGCTCGCGGTCATCGCGGCGCGAACGAGCGGCACACTGACCAGCTTCGCATTCGCGTTCCCGCTGTGGCTGCTGGCGGTCTGGTGGCTCGGCAGGCAGCAACCCCTCGGTCGTCATGCCGATCGACGGGCGGCGCAGACGCTGATCAGCAATCCGACCAAGTTCGGCTGGCAGGCCGCTATCCATGCGATGCCCACACCGGTGATCGTTGCCCGCAACGGCCGCATCATCGAGGTCAATCGCTCGGCCTGCGAATTCATCGGCCGCAGCGAGCGCTCGATCCTCGGTAGCACGATCGACGAGTGCCTGATTGCCGAACCGCCCGAGGCCTTGCAGCCCGACAAGCACCGCTCCGAGTCGAGCGCGTCGGTCGACGTGAGGCCGGCCGACCGGACCTTCGATGGCTCGCCCTGGTCGGGCCGCGTGCGCTACATGGAACCGGGGCGAGTCTCGTCGGTCATGGTGATCGCGCTGACCAAGGCGGCGCAGGAGCCGTTCGGGCCCGCGCGGCTGCTGGAGGACGCGCGCCGCTTCGCCGAGTGGATCGGTGGCCTGCAAGGCCTGCCCTGGTATCGCGACGAGCGCGGCGTGCTCATCGTGCCGCGGGAATTCCCGGCGCCGGAGGAAGGCCAGCGTGCGAGCGATGCGGCCGCGTTCCCGCTGGCCCACCTGCTCGCCGCCGAGGATCGTGAGCGCGTACATGCGCTGTACCGTGATTTCCTGCGTGCGGGAACGGTGTTCGATGAACGCATGGCTCTGCGTGACACGCAGGGTGTACCGCGCGAAGTGCGCGTCGTCTGCGTCGTCCGTCCGACCGGCGCGGAGAGCCTCGCGCCGGTGATCGGCACGATTGCGGCCGCACGTCCCGAGGCGCCGCGCGTGCCGGCCGAGCCGGTCGCGGACCTGCTGTCGCGACTGCCGGTGGTCGTCTGGCTCGTCGACACCTCCGGGCGCGTCGTGCATGTGACCGGGACAGACCCGAGGCGCTGGGGCATGGTGGTCGAGGCGCGCACGCGTCCCGAGTGGCACGCCGCGTTCGCCTTCAAGCCGGAGTCCCTGCCCGTCGTCCAGGAGGCGCTGCAGAAGGCGCTGCGTGGCAAGCCGAGTTTCGACGTCCGCAATGCGCGCACCAGCCGCTCCGGCGGGCGCCTGAGTCTGCGCAGCCATTTCGTGCCCTATGAAGGCAAGCGCATGCAGGCCGTGCTCGTGATGGACACGATAGCTTCGCCGTTCGAGCTGCTCGAGCTCGATCGACTCAAGCGCAGCAAGGGCCAGTACAAGTCGCTGGTGGAAGCCTCGGCGAGCCTGATCTGGGCCTGCGATGAGCACTTCACGCTTACGTTTGCCAGCCGCCGTGCGGCGCGCGACATCTACGGGTATGAAACACGTGAACTGCTCGGCAAGCCGGCATCGGTCCTGTTGCCGACCGATGCAGAGCAGCCGGCTGTGCGGCGCGCGTTCGAAGGGCTGCGCGAAGGACGCTCTATCCGTGACCTCGAGGCGGTTCACATCACGCAGGAAGGGCGTCGCGTCATCGTTTCCATCAGTGCCGTGCCGCTGCGCCATCCGGGGGGCCGCTTTGCCGGCGCGATCGGAATGAACGCCGACCTGACCGCTCTCAAATCGCGCGAAACGCGCCTGTCCGAAGCGCTGCGGGTTGAGCGCACGGTGCTGGATTCCGCCGGCCAGGCGATCGCGGTCGTCAAACAGGGCCTGGTGCAGCGCTGCAACGACGCGTTCCTGCGCCTGGCAGGCTTGCCGCCCGAACAGCTGGCGCGCGCACCGCTCAATGAATGCCTGCTCGAACGCGAGGACTGGGATGAACTGACGCAGGCAGCAGATGAGGCGCGCAGTCGCGACCAGGCCGTGGTGCGCGAACTGCGCGTGCAGCGCGGCGCGAGGCTCGGCCATGGTGAAGGCGCGGCCTGGTGCCAGATCACGGCGCGTTCGATCGCCGCCGGTGAATTCGTGTTGGTCATCGCCGATATCGACATGATCAAGCGCCGCGAGGCCAGCGCGCTGCACGAGGCGCAGCACGACGACCTGACCGGGCTGCCGAACCGCCGGCTGCTGGCCGAACGCGCCGCGGCGGCGCTCGCGACCTCGGAACTGCGCAAGGTCAGTTGCGCGGTGCTGGCGATCGACCTTGACGGGTTCAAGGAAATCAATGATCGCTACGGTCACGAGGTCGGCGACGACATGCTGCGCGAGATCGCTGCGCGACTGACGCGCGTGATGCGGCCGCAGGACACGGTCGCGCGCCGCGGCGGCGATGAGTTCGCCGTGCTCGTGCCCGACGTCGGTTCCGTGCTCGAAGTGGAACGCATTGCCACGCGACTGTTGCAGGCAATCGAGCAACCGGTGGCACAGCAGCAGGGCCGTCCGTCGCTCAGCGTGTCGGCGAGCATCGGAGTGTCGCTCGCACCGGAGCAGGGGCGGGATCTCGAACGACTGCTGCAGTTGGCTGACCTGGCGATGTACGACGCCAAACTCAAGGGCAAGAACCGCTTTGCGTTCGCACAGGGCGCGGGGCTGCCCTCCAACGTCACGCCACTAGTGCCGCGCGTGTCGCGGACGTCCTGAGCTTTTCCAGCCACCACGCGACTGCCTTGCCGCGGGCGTCGTTGCGCCACGCCACATGCATCGTGCTGTCGCCGCGCTCCTGGTCCGTTGTCTTCACGATCAGTTCGCCGCGCGCGAGCGCGTCGTGCACCAGATGCGCCGGCAGGAAGCCGCAGCCGAGCCCGGCCTTCTGCGCGACGATCTTCGCGGCGAGGTTCGGTACGGTCAGCACGTCCGCCAGACCCAGCAGACCGGCAGCACGAGGCGCCATCCGCTGCGAGGTGTCAGCGACGACGACCTGCCGATGCTTGCGCAGTTCGCTGGCAGGCAGTGGTGATCCGACTGCCGCTAGCGGGTGGCTGGGCGCCACTGCAAACACGAAGCTCACCGTGGCGAGCGGTTCTGCCCGATAGCCGGCGCCGAGTCGCGACGGTTCCGGGCCTTCCTGGATCGCGCCGATGGCAAGGTCGGCGCGGCCCGACATCAGCGCATCCCAGGTTCCGCCCAGGACTTCGTCGGCGATCTTCAGCTGCGTCGGCGCGACTCGCATGAATTCGTCGAGCAGCGGGACCAGTCGTGCGAACGGAATGAGGTTGTCGAGCGCCAGCGTGAGTTCCTGTTCCCAGCCCGAGGCCACACGCCGCACCCGCTGCGTCAGTTCCTCGGCGGCGGCCAGCAAATGGCGGCCTTCGCGCAGCAGTTCCTCGCCGGCTGGAGTCAGGCGGGCGCGATAGCCGCGCCGGTCGAACAGCAGTACGTCGAGATCGTCCTCGAGCCGGCGCACCGCATAGGTGACCGCCGACGGAACGCGGCCAAGCTCATCGGCAGCGCCGGCGAAGCTGCCGCGCCGGGCGATCGCATCGATCAGTTGGAGGGCGTCCAGCGTCAGCGTCGACATGTTGTTGAATATATTCGAACGACTTCGTCAGTCTAATCCCGATGTGTTTACTCGGATATCCGTTCAATATCTCGACTCGACTGCCGGTCTGCGATGGGCCGGATCAAACGAAAGGAGTGAATTCAATGATGTCGGTACGAGCGGGCAACGAGCGCGGCTATGCCGATCACGGTTGGCTCAAGTCGTTTCACAGCTTCTCATTTGCTGAATATCATGATCCGGACCACATGGCGTTCGGACCGCTGCGGGTCATCAACGAAGATCGGGTCGCACCGGGCAAGGGCTTTGGCACGCATGGCCATCGCGACATGGAGATCATCAGCTACGTGCTGGACGGCGAACTGGCGCACAAGGACAGCATGGGCAAGGGTTCGGTGATCCGGCCCGGGGACGTGCAGCGCATGAGCGCCGGTCGTGGCGTGATGCACT
Organism: uncultured beta proteobacterium; assembly: GCA_963724365.1. Classification (GTDB taxonomy): domain Bacteria; phylum Pseudomonadota; class Gammaproteobacteria; order Burkholderiales; family Burkholderiaceae_F; genus JALORV01. Next base: position 43,869 of record CAVRUR010000017.1, read on the forward strand.
CGGAGTTCAACCATTCGAACTCCCAGGTGACACACTTCCTGCAGATCTGGATCATGCCGAACGTCACCGGGATTGAACCCAGCTACGAAGAGAAGCGCTTCGAGGAGACTGACAAGCGCGGACGCCTGCGACTGGTGGCATCTCCGGACGGTGCCCAGGGTTCGCTGACGATCCACCAGGACGCGCGTGTCTATGCGGGCCTGTTCGACGGTGCCGAGTCCGCCACGCTCGACATTGCGCAGGGTCGGCGCGCCTACGTGCATGCGGCACGAGGCAGCGTGCGGGTTAACGGTAAGTTGCTGGACGCCGGCGACGCCGCGAAGATGACCGATGTCGGCGGGCTCGAACTGTCGCAGGGTTCAGGTGCTGAAGTGCTGGTTTTCGATCTGCCGTAAATCCTCACCTCGTCGGTCCCGGCCTCGATCCGGCCGGGACCAACACCTCACTGGAGAAGTTGCATGACCATGAATCAGAATGCCACCGCGCTGGTAGGACGGATCCTGCTGGCACTGATGTTTCTCATCGCAGGCATCGGCAAGATCGGCGCCGGCTTTGCCGGGACGGTCGGCTACATCAGTTCGGTCGGGCTGCCACAGCCGCAACTTGCAGCTGTCGGCGCGATCATCGTGGAGATCGTCGGGGCACTGGCGCTGATCGTCGGCTGGAAGACGCGCTGGGCCGCACTCGCGCTGGCGATTTTCACCGTGGCCGCTGCGCTGCTGTTCCACAATTACTGGTCGATGCCTGCGGACCAGCAGATGATGCAGCAGATCATCTTCATGAAGAACCTCGCCGTTGCCGGCGGCCTGCTGATGCTGGCGGTTGCGGGACCGGGTGCGTGGAGCGTCGATCGCCGCTGAGGCTACGCCTCGGTCACGCGAGGACACGCTTGAGGAAGCCGGCGATCTGCCGGATTTCCTCTTCGCAGATAGAGTGCGGCATCTCGTATTCGTGCCATTCAACGTCATAGCCCGCGGCCTTCAGCTGGTCGCGTGAGGTCGTGGCGCGAACCAGCGGGATGACGGGGTCACTGCGACCATGCGCCATGAAGATCGGTACCGCGCGACTCGCGGGCGCGCGCTCGGTCTCGAATTCCGCGGCGAGCGGCAGATAGGTCGACAGCGCGAGCAGCGCCGCCAGAGGTTCGTCCTGGCGCAGGCCGGTTTGCAGCGTGATCGCACCGCCCTGCGAGAAACCGGCAAGAACGATGCGCGAACGGGGTGTGCCGCGCGCCACTTCGCGCGCTATAAGCGCCTCGATGCGCTGCTGCGAGTCGCGGATTCCGTCTTCGTCCTCGCGCCGAACGAGGTCGGTACCGAGGATGTCGTACCAAGCGCGCATGACGTAGCCGCCATTGATCGTGACCGGACGTGTCGGCGCGTTCGGAAACACATAGCGTGCGGCCGGCGCGCCGAGGTTTTCGAGTTCCCGCACGACCGGCACGAAGTCATAACCGTCGGCGCCGAGGCCGTGCAGCCAGATCACGCTCGCGCTCGGCGCCGGGTGCGTCTGCAACTCGACGGCCTGCAGCAGTTCAGTGGTCATGCGTGTGCCTTGCGGACGGCGCTCTTCGGTCGGAATGCCTTGCTAATGTCGTCCCGCGTTTCGATGTACGGACCGCCGATCAGATCGATGCAATAGGGTACGGCGGCGAAGATGCCGTGCGCACGTGGCGTTCCATCAGGGCCCTTGAGGCCTTCCAGGGTTTCGGCGATCGCTTTCGGCTGGCCCGGGAGATTGAGGATCAGCGCGGCGTGTCCGGCGGTCTCGCGCACTACGCCGACCTGGCGCGACAGGATCGCGGTGGGCACGAACTCCAGTGAGATCCGGCGCATCTGCTCGCCGAAGCCGGGCATCTCGCGGGTGGCGATCGCGAGCGTGGCCTCGGGGGTCACATCACGACGTGCCGGTCCGGTGCCGCCGGTGGTCAGCACGAGATCGCAGCCGACATCGTCGACGAGTTCGATCAGTGCCTGCTCGATGGCGGCGCGCTCGTCCGGTATCAGGCGCTCGTGGGCCTGCCAGGGCGTTGTCAGGGCGCGCTCGAACCATGCCTTCAGCGCCGGCAGCCCCTGGTCGGCATACACGCCCTGCGAGGCACGGTCGGAGATCGAGACCAGACCGAGGATCAGCTCGTCGGGATGGCGGCGTTCAGCCTTCATGGGTGGCCTGCGAATCGAGTTGTTCATGCAGCCAGCGATACAGTTCGCGCGCATGGCGTGGCCCCCGTCCGGCTGCGATCTCGCGCCGCGCGGCCCGGATCGCGGCGCGTAGCCACTGCACGTCGGCCGCCGGGTGGGCGGCAACGAATTCCGTCAGGGCCGCGTCGTCCTCGAGCAGCCGGTCGCGCCAGCGCTCAGCCTGGTGCATCAGCGCGACCGCCGCGCGCGACTCGCCGGTGGCGTTGTCGATCGCAGCGCGTATCACATCGGCGTCGACCTGGCGCATCAACTTTCCGAGGTACTGCATGTGGCGACGACGGCCTTCGTGGCTGGTGACGCGATGGGCGAACTCGACCGCCTCGCGAAGCTCGTCCGGCAGGTCGATGCGCTGCAGCTGGTCGCGACGCAGTTCCACCAGCTCGGCCCCCAGCGCCTGCAATGCGTGCATGTCCCGCTTGCGCTGCGACTTGCTGGGCGCCTCGCCTTCGTCGCCGGCGGTCGCGTCGCCTGCCGCGTCGCCCGCCGTATTGTCCGAACGTTCCCTGATCATCGTTGTTTATGATACCGAGCACGCTGCATGATTCGAATGCGGTCGCATTCGGGCAGGATTCGAGCAGCACTCGGGCGGCATTCGCCGTCGCGGCATTTCCAGGGGCATCGCAACGGCATGACCGTATTCTCCATTTCTGACGACCGCCTGCGCGAACTGGCGCAGGACGCACTCGGTCACGCGCGATCGCTCGGCGCTTCCGACGCCTCGTGCGAGGTCAGTGAATCGACCGGTTTGTCGGTCACGGTGCGCAAGCGCAAGGTCGAGACGATCGAACACACGCGCGACAAGGGCCTGGGCGTGACCGTGTACCTGGGGCAGCGCCGCGGACATGCGTCGACGTCAGACTTTTCGGCTACAGCTGTGCGTCAGGCGGTCGAGGCGGCGTACAACATCGCGCGCTTCACGGCCGACGACGCCGCGGCCGGACTTCCGGATGAAGACACTTTCGAGCGGCGGCCGCGCGACGTCGATCTCTTCCACCCGTGGCTGCTCGATACGGAAGAGGCGATCCGCCTGGCGCAACGATGCGAGGCTGCGGCCTTCGAGGTCAGTCCGCGCATCGTCAATTCGGAAGGCGCCAACGTGTACACGTCGTCGGGCCACTTTGTGCTCGCGAACACGCGCGATTTCATGGCGGGCTACCCGTACTCGCGCCATTCGATCTCGGTGTCACCGATCGCCCGGGACGCGCAGCGGCATGCAGCGCGACGACTGGTTCTCCTCGTCGCGCCTGCACGCCGAACTGGCATCGCCCGAAGCCATCGGGGACTATGCGGCGCGGCGCGCGCTGGCTCGGCTCGGCTCGCGCAAGCTGGGCACGCGTCAGTGTCCGGTGCTGTTCGAGGCGCCGCTGGCGTGCGGGTTGCTCGGCAATTTCGTTCAGGCCGCCAGCGGCGGGGCGCTGTATCGGAAGTCGACATTCCTGGTCGACTCACTGGGCAAGCAGGTATTCGCGCCGCACATCTCCATCGAAGAAGATCCCTATTTGCCTCGCGGACCGGGGTCGAGCCCGTTCGACGAGGAAGGGGTGCGCGGCCTTCGCCGGCAGGTTGTCAGCAAAGGCCGCCTCGACGGTTACTTTCTCTCGACATACTCCGCACGCAAGCTGGGCATGAAGTCGACCGGCAATGCCGGCGGTTCCTACAACCTGACGTTGCGCTCCAGCAACACGGACGACGAAGACGACTTCGAAGTCATGCTGCGCCGCCTCGGCACCGGACTGCTCGTGACCGAACTGATCGGGCAGGGCGTGAATTACGTCACCGGCGACTATTCGCGCGGCGCCAGCGGCTATTGGGTCGAAGGTGGCCGAATTCGGCATCCGGTCGAGGAAATCACGATCGCCGGCAATCTGCCGCAGATGTTCGCCGGCATCGCTGCGGTGGGGTCCGATACGGTCGTTCGAGGCAGCAAGATCACGGGCTCGATCCTGGTCGACGGGATGACGGTCGCCGGGTCCTGAGGCCGCGACGAAGCCGGGAAACAACGGCGTTGCCACGCCGGCCCCAGTGGCTACAATGCCCCGGCGTTGGATCGGTGGCCGCGGCCTTGCCTCGCCCCTCTTCGCTGAGACATCCGCTGTGACTACACAAGTCAATCAAGGAGACTTTCATGCAACGACGTAAATTCCTGGCCCGCGCGACGGCGGGCGCCGCAGCGGCCGCGGCAGTCACCGCGCCAGCGATCGTTCAGGCCCAGGCCACCGTTCGCTGGCGCCTGGCGTCGAGCTTCCCCAAGTCGCTCGACACGATCTACGGGGCGGCCGAGGTGTTTTCCAAACAGGTGTCGGGAGCGACTGGCGGCAAGTTCACGGTCAGCGTGCACGCGGCCGGCGAACTGATGCCGGCTTTCGGCGTCCTCGACGGCGTGCAGGCCGGCACCGTGGAAGCCGCGCATACGGCGCCGTACTATTTCTTCGGCAAGGACCCAACCTTCGCGATGGACTGCGCGATCCCGTTTGGCTTCAACTCGCGCCAGATGACGGCCTGGATGTACGAAGGCAACGGCCTGAAGCTGTTCCGCGAGTTCTATCGCGGTTTCAACATCGTCAATTTCCCGATGGGCAATACCGGCGCGCAGATGGGCGGCTGGTACCGCAAGGAGATCAAGTCACTGGCCGACATTAAGGGCCTGAAAATGCGCATCGGCGGCTTCGGCGGCAAGGTGCTCGAGCGCATCGGCGCGGTACCGCAGAACATCCCGGGCGGCGAGATCTACACAGCGCTGGAAAAAGGCACGATCGACGCTGCCGAATGGGTCGGTCCCTACGACGACCTGAAGCTCGGCTTTTTCAAGGTGGCGCCGAACTACTACTACCCCGGCTGGTGGGAAGGTGGCCCGCAGCTGACGCTGTTCGTCAATACCAAGGCATGGGACGCGCTGACGCCGGACTACAAGGCGATTGTCGAAGCGTGCGCGTCGCTTGCGCATGTGAACATGCAGGCCTCCTACGACGGCAAGAATCCGGGTGCGCTGAAGCAGCTCGTGGCCCAGGGCACGAAACTGCATCGCTTCCCGAAGGACGTGATGGATGCGGCGTTCAAGGCCGCCTGGGAAGTCTATGGCGAGCTGAGTGCGTCCAACCCGGCCTGGAAGAAGATCTATTCGGACTACGACACGTTCCGGCGTGACCAGAACCTGTGGTTCCGTTTCGCCGAGGCCGGGTTCGACGATTTCATGCAGGCTCAGAAGCTGTAGTTGCCGGTAGCTCCATGAAAAAGGCCCGCAAACTTGCGGGCCTTTTTCTTTGCTGCTTCCCCGGTGGAAGCCAGTCGGCGCGTGATGCCTACTTCTTGGCTTCGTTCTGCAGCGAGCGCTTGACGGCTTCCATCGGATCTTCCTCTGCCGGAGCCGCCTTCGGCGCATCGGCCGGCGCGCCAGCCCCAGGCGTCTGGAACGCCTTCATCGGATCGACCGGCTCGTCGCTGTAGCCTCCCTGCGGGGCATCGAGCTGAATCTTGTCGAGATCGATCGCCGCCTTGGTCGCCGTATCGATGGCAATCCCCGGGAACACGACCACGGCGACCACCATGATGAGCTGGATGACGATGAAGGCGATCGCGCCCTTGTAGATCTGTGCCGTGGTGACCGCCGGTATCGTCTCGCCTGTCAGGCGATCCTTGTAGTCGTTGCGGGCCGCGACGCTGCGCAGGTAGAACAGCGCAAAGCCGAAGGGCGGTGTCAGGAACGAGGTCTGCAGGTTCATCGCAATGATGACGCCGAACCAGATCAGCACGGCGTCCGGTGATGTTCCCGGCGGCAGCAGGGCCGGCAGGATCTTCTCGGCCACCGGCGCGATCATCGGGATCACGATGAAGGCGATCTCGAAGAAGTCGATGAAGCATCCGAGGATGAACACGAGGATGTTGACGACGATCAGGAAGCCGAGCGCGCCCCCGGGCATGTTGGTGAACAGGTGCTCGACCCAGACGTGGCCTTCGGCCGCATTGAACGTGAAGCTGAACACGGTCGAGCCGATCAGGATAAACAGCACGAAGCAGGCCAGTTTCGTGGTGTTCTCGAGCGCCTGCCTGAGCAGATCCAAGCTTAGCTTGCGCCGTGACGTCGCCATCACCAGCGCGCCGATCGCACCGAGCGCACCGCCTTCGGTTGGCGTCGCGATGCCCAGGAAAATCGTGCCCAGCACCAGGAAGATCAGGATCAGCGGCGGAATCAGCACGAACGTCACCTGCTCCGACAGCTTCGACAGCTGCTTCAGCCCAAATAGGCGGTTCGCCAGTGCAAGGCCCAGCGCGGTGAACGAGGCGATCGTCATCGACAGGATCAAGACTTCGTCCGGGGCCGCCGGCAACTGGCGGTCGATCATCGGGTTGATGATCTGCTCGTGCACGCGGCTCCAGGCAAACCCGGCGGCCGCCGAAATGGCGAGCAGGACGAGCAGTGATCGGTGCCCGCTGGCGCCGTTGGCCTCCCGATAGATGCGCGCCTCGGCCGGCAACGCCGGCACCCACGACGGCTTCACGATCGCAACGATCAGGACGAAGGTCGCGTAAAGGCCGACCAGCAAGAGACCGGGAATGATTGCTGCCTCGTACATGTCGCCGACCGAGCGCCCCAGCTGGTCCGCCAGCACGATCAGCACCAGTGAAGGCGGAATCGCCTGCGCCAGCGTGCCCGACGCCGTAATGACACCGGTGGCAATCGTGCGGTTGTAGCCGAAGCGCAGCATGATCGGCAGCGAGATCAGGCCCATCGAGATCACCGCTGCGGCGACCACACCGGTCGTGGCGGCGAGCAGGGCGCCGACGAAGATCACCGCGAGCGCGAGACCGCCGCGCACCGGCCCGAACACCTGGCCGATGGTCTCGAGCAGATCCTCGGCCATGCCGCTCTTTTCGAGAATGATGCCCATCAGCGTGAAGAACGGGATCGCGAGCAGCGTGTCGTTCTGCATGATGCCGAAGATGCGCAGCGGCAGCGCCTGGAACAGCGTCGCGGGAAAGATCCCGGCCTCCATGCCGATGAATCCGAACAGCAGGCCACAGGCCGCCAGCGAAAAGGCGACAGGAAAACCGGTCAGCAGGAAGATGAACAGTCCCGCGAACAGCAGCGGGACGAACTGCTGGGCGATGAAGGCGCTCATTGCTGGGCCTCCAGCTCTTCGACGGTTTCTTCTTCAGGTGCCGCATGCGCCAGCGGGTCGGGGACCAGGCCACGCAGGAAGGCGATCCGCTTGATCAACTCGGAGATCGCCTGTGCCAGCAGCAGGGCCATGCCGAGCGGGATCAGCAGCATGACCGGCCAGCGCACCAGGCCGCCGGCGTTCTGCGACATCTCACCGGTGGTCCATGCGTTTACGAACAGTGGCCACGACAGCTTGATCAGCAGCAGGCACAGGGGGGCGAGGAAGCCGACGATGCCGACGATGTCGATCCAGTTGCGCGTCTGCGGTGACAGCTTGGTCGAGATGAAGTCGATGCGCACATGGGCGTTGCGCAGAAACGCGAAGGCAGCACCGAGCATGAAGACTGTGGCGAACAGGTACCACTGCGCTTCGAGCCAGGCGTTCGAGCCGATGTTGAACGCCTTGCGCAGGATGGCGTTGCCGCCACTGATGATGACCGCAACCAGGATCAACCACTTCAGCAGGCCGCCGATATGCCCGTTGAGCATGTCGATGGTGCGCGAGAGCGCGAGCCAAGGCTTCATCTCAGTGTCTCCTCCGTACAGGGTCGTCCGGAGTCCGGCCGACCTGGGCACCCGTTTACTTTTGTCGGCGGATTCTAGGCGAAGCAATGCTCCGGAAGATCAATCGCCCAGAAGTTCTTTCCATCGAGCGACCTGCCGGCGAACCTGTGCCGGCGCGGTCCCGCCGGGGTGGTCGCGCGCCGCGACCGAGCCGTCGAGTGTCAGCACGTGCCGGACGTCGTCGTCAATCAACCTCGAGAACGACTTCAGCTCGGCGGCAGTGAGTGCGGCCAGCTCGACACCGCGCCCGGCGGCCAGTTTCACCGCGCGCGCCACGGCTTCATGCGCCTCGCGGAACGGCAGGCCCTTGCGCACCAGGTAGTCGGCCAGGTCGGTCGCCGTCGAATAGCCTTCCGCGGCAGCTCGCCGCATCGCGGCGGCGTCGACTTCGATCCCCGGCACCATTTCGACGAATGCCCGCAAGGTGTCCAGTACGGTATCGACCGTGTCGAACAGCGGCTCCTTGTCCTCCTGGTTGTCCTTGTTATAGGCGAGCGGCTGCCCTTTCATCAGCACCAGCAGGGCCATCAGATGGCCGACAACGCGCCCGCTCTTGCCGCGTGCGAGTTCCGCAACGTCCGGATTCTTCTTCTGCGGCATGATCGACGAGCCGGTCGTGAATCGATCCGGCAGTCGGATGAAGGCGTAACGCGGGCTCATCCACAGCACCAGCTCCTCGGCCAGCCGGGAGACATGCACCATCAGCAGAGCGGCGGCGGCACTGAACTCGATAGCGAAGTCGCGGTCGCTGACGGCGTCGAGCGAGTTTTCCGCGATCGCCTCAAAGCTCAGCCGCGCGGCGACAAAGGTGCGATCTATCGGGAAAGTTGTGCCGGCCAGCGCCGCCGCACCCAGTGGCAGGCGATTGACCCGGCGGCGAGCATCCCGCAGCCGCTCATGGTCGCGTTCGAACATTTCGACATAGGCCAGCAGGTGATGGCCAAAGGTCACCGGCTGCGCCACCTGCAGGTGCGTGAAGCCGGGCATCACCGTATCGGCGTGACGGTCGGCCAGTGCGACGAGCGCGCGCTGCAGCTCAAGCACCAGAAGCACGATGCGGTCGATCTCCCCACGCAGCCACAGGCGCAGGTCGGCGGCGACCTGGTCGTTGCGCGAGCGTCCGGTGTGCAGGCGCTTGCCGGCGTCGCCGACCAGGTCGGTCAGGCGCTTTTCGATATTCAGATGCACGTCTTCGAGGTCCAGGCGCCATACGAACTCGCTGCGCTCGATCTCGCCGCGAATCTGCGCCAACCCCCGCTCGATCGCCGCGAGGTCATCGGCGGAGAGGATCTTCTGCTTTGCCAGCATCTCTGCGTGGGCCAGCGAGCCTTCGATGTCGACCATGGCCAGTCGCTGGTCAAAGCCCACCGAAGCGGTGTAACGCAGCACGAAATCCGCCACCGGTTCTTCGAAACGGCCGGACCACGCGCTGCTTTTCGAGCCTAGGGGATTGGAGGAGTTCGCGGGGGGCTCTGACATAATCATCCGGAGAGGAAGGTGGCCTGTTGCCACGGGGAGGGCGACCTTGTGCCTTGCACCGAGGCCTGTCGCATCTGTCTGCGGTCGCCGATTATAGGTTTGTGAAGCCGTCGCCACCTGCGCTAAAAGGTCCGCTCGCCCGCGCGGAAACGGCGATCCCGACGCCGCGCCGACTGATTCCCGACGGCTGCAACATGGGCGTGCTGTTGCGGGTCATCGGCATCGTGGTGGCACTTTCGCTGACCGGCGCCGTGGCCGACGCAGACGGGCCGGGTGAATTCGTCGGACAATTCCTGCGTATCTCGTCGATCGCGGCCCCGGCGACACTGACGACGCTGATGCTCTGGTGTGCGCAACGGCGCGCGCTGCCGGTCCTGGCTGTGTCGGTACAAAGGGCGATCGCATGGCTGACCCCTGCGCTCGTCACCTATGTGCTGTCGGTCCTGTTCCGTGAGACCGGCACGCCCTGGACGCCGTTCGGACATGCCCTGGCCGCATTGGCACTCGGTGCCGGCGTCCAGCACTACTACGAACTGCGCGAACGCGCGTTCTCGCCCGCCGTGGCCGAGGCGAAGTACCAGGCGCTGCAGTCGCGCATCCGGCCGCACTTCCTGTTCAACAGCCTGAACGCCGTGCTCGCGGTCATCCGTACCGAGCCCGCCAAGGCCGAACGCATGCTGGAAAGCATTGCAGAACTGTTCCGCGCGGTGATGGCGGACACCCGCAAACTGGTGCCGCTGGCGCAGGAAATCGAGCTGTGCCGCAACTATGTGGAAATCGAGCAGACCCGGCTCGGAAATAGGCTGGCGGTTGACTGGCAAATCGGGGCATACCACCCCCGGGCAAAGGTGCCACAGTTGCTACTGCAGCCGGTGATCGAAAACGCGATCCGTTACGGGGCCGAAACCCTGCCCGGACGCGCCGATATCATCGTCCGCGTGAGGCAGCACGGTTTCACGCTGGAAATTTATGTGAGCAATCCGATCGCGCCCGAACGTCCCCAGCGCGAAGGCAATCAGATCGGACTGGCGAACATCCGCGGGAGACTGGCTTTGATTTATGACCTCGAAGCGCGCATCGAAACCCAGGTCAGGCGCGACCGCTTCGAGCTGACGATGACCTTACCGGTCGAGAAACGCGCCTGAAGGGCCAGTCATGTTGAACGTGATGATCGTGGATGACGAACCTCCGGCGCGGGCGCGCCTGGGGCAAGTCCTGCGCGACTGTTCAGAGCAGGTGTCTGCTCCAGCTGATCGGCGAGGCCGGCGGCGGTATCCGTGGACTGGAAGAGGTCGACCGCCTCAATCCGGACGTCGTGCTGCTCGATGTGCACATGCCGGACATGAATGGCATCGAAGTCGCGCGCCATCTGGCGCAACGGACCAATCCGCCGGCGGTGATCTTCGTCACCGCCTACGACGAGCATGCACTCGAAGCCTTCGAAGTGCGTGCGCTCGATTACCTGATGAAGCCCGTGCGCGCCGAGCGCCTGGTCGCTGCACTGGCGCGCGCCGAACGCTTTCGCACGCACGAGCCGCGCATCGAGGACCTCGCCAAGACGATCGGTTCAATCCGCTCGCACGTGACCGTGTCCGAGCGTGGTCGCATGATCCTCGTGCCGGTCGAGGACATCGTCTACCTGCGCGCCGAACTGAAGTACGTGACGATCCGCACGGTCGCGCGCGAACACCTGACCGAGGAATCACTGACTTCACTCGAAACCGAATTCGGCGAACGCTTCGTTCGCATCCATCGCAATGCGCTGGTGGCGCGCAAGGCCATCCTCGGCTTCCAGCGCGTGCGCGGCAGCATCGACGAGGACGGCGAGTCGTCCGAAGGCCACTGGGAAGTCCTGCTGAAGGACGTTCCCGAGCGCCTGCCGATCAGCCGCCGGCAATGGCCGACGGTGAAGGCGGCGGCAAAAAGCTAAGCGTCGCTCGTGTACGCGATCGGCTACGCCGATCGCACGTGCACTCGTCGCGGCACGGCTCTCGTTTCACTCGATCCGCGAGGCCTGATCAGTCGGCTTCGCTCCGGAGCGCAGCCGACTAACCAGTGTTGAGCGCGCACGTCGTGCGCGTAACCGGAGCGAGTGCACGTGCGACCCGGAGGGTCGCGTACACGAGGAGCGATTTATCCCGTATTTCGCAGTCCCGCCGAAATGCCGTTAATGGTCAGGTGGATGCCGCGCTTGATGCGCTCGTCGGTCACGCCGGCCCGGTAACGCTTGATCAGTTCGACCTGCAGGTGGTTCAGAGGGTCGATATACGGCAGGCGGTGCCTGAGGGCCTCCTGCAGGTCCGGACTCATCTCCAGCAGGTGCTTCTGACCGGTGATCGTGAGCAGGTGCTTCGTGCTCAGTTTCCACTCGCTGCGGATGGCGGCAAGGATCGTGGTGCCGCGCCGTCGATGATGAGCGAGTTGCGCGTAGCGTCCGCCGATCGCCAGATCAGCCTTCGCAAGCACCATTTCCATGTTCGACAGCAGCGTGCGGAAAAACGGCCACTCGCGCGCCATCTTCGCCAGCAACGCCACGCGCTGCCGCCGCGTCCGCGCACTGCCGTCGGCCAGCCAGGCTTCTACCCCGCTGCCGAAGCCGTACCAGCCGGGTAGCAGGATGCGGCACTGTGCCCATGAAAAGACCCACGGGATGGCGCGGAGGTCCTCGATGCGACCGGTGAAGCGGCGTGCGGCCGGCCGGCTGCCGATGTTGAGCTCCATGATCTCGGCGATCGGCGTGGCACTGAAGAAGTACTCGGCGAAACCTTCGGTCTCGTAGACCAGCGCGCGGTAGGCGCGGTGCGAGTGGCGCGCGATGTCCTCCATCGCCGCCTCGGAGGCACGCTCCCGTTCGGCATCCAGAGGGGGCGACGCGAGACTCGCTTCGAGCAGCGCCGCGACCAGCGTTTCGAGATGGCTGCGACCAAGGCGTGGGTCGGCATAGCGCGCCTGTATGACCTCGCCCTGTTCTGTCAGACGCAACTGACCGCGCACGCTGCCGGGAGGCTGCGCCAGGATCGCGTCGTAGCTCGGTCCACCGCCGCGTCCGACTGTTCCGCCGCGGCCGTGAAAGAGGCGAAGCCGCACGCGCTGCTCGTCGGCGACCTGCGTCAGTCGCTGCGTCGTGCGATACAGCTGCCAGGTCGACATCAGGAAGCCGCCGTCCTTGTTGCTGTCCGAATAGCCCAGCATCACCTCTTGCAGCGGCTCGCGTGCGGCCGGCGCGAGCAGCAGGCTGCGCAGGCCAGGATGCGCCCACAGTTCGCGCATGATCGCCGGCGCGCGCTCGAGGTCATCGATCGTTTCGAAGAGCGGCACGACCATCAGCCGGCAGTAGCGCTGCTCGACGCCGCCGAGCAGGCCGGCTTCCTTCTGCAGCAGCGCGACTTCAAGTAGATCGGACAGGGTTTCGGTGTGCGAGACGATGTGGCGCTCGATGGCCCGTGGACCGAACGACGGCACGCAGTGACCGTGCGGCATCGAACACGGCCAGTTCAGCACGCGTCCGGTCGCTGTAGTCGAGGTGCGCCGAGACCAGCGGCCGCGCATGCGCCAGTTCGCGCGACAGCAGCCGGATGCGTTCCTTCTCGTCCAGCCGTCGATAGTCGGAGCAGACCTCGGCGGCGGTCAGCAGTTCGGCCACCACGGACTCGATCACATCGGAACTCTGGCGCAGGTCGAGCGTGGCGCCGTGAAATCCGAAGACGTCGATGGTCCGCAGCAGTGGAATGACACGCAGGCGCGCGATGCGTTCGCTGCCGTGGCGGGCCAGCGAGTCAGCCACCACGGCCAGATCGCCGCGGAATTCGTCGGCCGCAACATACGCTTGCGCAGCGGCGACCGCAGGCCGCGCGTGCAGGATGAGACCCAGGTGAGCGGCGGTGGCCAGCAGGCGCGCGTAGACGCCAGTCAGCGCGCGGCGATACGGCTCGTCGGACCGCTGGCGCGACGGATCCGGGCTGGCCTGGGCGAGCGCAGCGAGCGCCGGGCTGACGGGCGTCAGCAACTGCGACATCGACAGGTCGGCGCCGAGTGCATGCACCGCCGAGGCGTAATGGTCGAACACCGTCTCCGCCTGTCGCTTCATGGCGGCGCGCATCGTGTCGGCGGTCACATGCGGGTGTCCGTCACGATCGCCGCCGATCCAGCTGCCGAGAGCCAGGAACGGCGGGATCGGCTCGGTCAGATTGGCAGCGCGTTCCAAGTCGCCATACAGCGCCGGGATTTCACGCAGGAACGTGGTGCGCCAGTAGGCGAGCGCGTTATCGATCTCGTCGTAGACGCTGAGCTTTTCGGGCCGCAGCATCCGCGTCTGCCAGAGCGTCGAGATGCCTGCCAGCAGCTCCTCGTCGATCATCGCGTGGCGATCATCAGGCACGACCTCGCGCGCTTCGATCAGTGCGGCGATCGACCGTTCGGCATCGAGGATGCTCTTACGTCGCACCTCGGTCGGATGCGCGGTGAGCACCGGCATCAGGCAGGCGTCGGCAAGCAGCGAGGACAGGCGTCGGGATCCGACGCCCCGCGCCTGCAATGCCGCCATCGCGTGTGCCAGCGAACCGGGTCGCGCCGACGCATTGGCTTGCTGGCGGCGCACGAGATGGCGGTCCTCGGCGATGTTTGCGAGGTGGGAGAAGTAGCTGAAGGCACGGACAACGTCGATCGTGTCGTCGCGCGACAGCCGGCGCAGCAGCGTGTCGAGACGACGGGCTGCCGCCGGCTCGCCATCGCGGCGGAAACGCAGCGCCGTCTGGCGTATCTCCTCGACCGCCGCATACATCGCATCGCCTTCGTGGGCGCGAAGCACGTCGCCAAGCAACTGTCCCAGCAGCCGAATGTCCTTGCGCAGCGCCTGGTCGATCCCCGTCGTCATCAGCAACCTTCCATCCGCGTACATGATGCATGAAGCGCGAGGAGCCGATGCTAGACTCGCCGCGCCCTTTTTCGTGGGTACCGCAGTGAGAGAAGCAGTGAGAGAAAGACGCCGATGAGTGCTCCGGCGCGCGTCGTCATCGCCACGCGCGAAAGTCCGCTGGCGCTGTGGCAGGCCGAGCACGTGCGGGATCTCCTGGCGAGCCGCAATCCGGGGACTTCCATCGAATTGCTCGGCATGACGACCCGGGGCGACCAGATCCTCGACCGCACGCTGTCCAAGGTCGGCGGCAAGGGACTGTTCGTCAAGGAGCTCGAGGTCGCGCTGCTCGAACGACGCGCCCACCTGGCCGTGCATTCGTTGAAGGACGTGCCGATGGAACTCGCCCCCGAGTTCGCGCTGGCCGCCGTGATGAAGCGCGAGGATCCGCGCGATTGCCTCGTTTCGAATCGGTACGCGACGCTCGATGAGCTTCCGCCGGGTGCGCGCGTCGGCACGTCGAGTCTGCGGCGCGAACTGATGCTGCGCGCGCGCTTTCCCAGGCTGCTGATCGAGGCGATTCGGGGCAACGTCAACACGCGACTGGCCAAGCTCGATCGCGGTGACTTCGATGCGCTGGTGATGGCGGCTGCAGGGTTGAAGCGCCTTGGAATGTCGGCTCGCATACGGCAGGTCATTCCGACAGCGGTGTCGCTGCCGGCGCCGGGGCAGGGTGCGCTGGGCATCGAGATCCTCAGTGACGACCACGTGACGGCGGAACTGCTGTTTCCCCTCAATGATGCCGCTACGCGTGCCGCCACGGCGGCCGAGCGCGGAGTCTCACGCGGGCTCGGTGGCAGTTGCCAGGTGCCGCTGGCGGCCTATGCGGAGGTCGACGGAAACCGGCTCCGGCTGCGCGCGCTGGTCGGCAATGCCGCGACCGGTGAATACGTTGAAACGGAGTCTTCTGGTGATCTGGCGGACGCCGACGCATTGGCGGCTGAAGCCGTCGCGCACCTGAAGGAGCGTGGTGCGCTTCGCTTGCTCGGTCTGGCCTGAGCCCTGACCCAGACTCGGGCCGTGAAACCGCTGGTCATCGTCACTCGCCCGGCCGAGGCCGGTGCGCGCCTCCTGCAGCGCCTGCGCTCCGCCGGCAGGGACGCGCTCGGGTGGCCCGTGTTTGAAATCGGTCCAGCGCCAGATCCAGAGCACGCTCGACGCACGCTGGGCCGTCTGTCCGACTTCGACCTTGCCCTGTTTGTCAGCCCGGCGGCCGTGCGCGCCGCAACGGCCCTGCTCGACGGGACCTGGCCGAGCACCACAGCCATCGGGGCGGTCGGCGCCGCGACCGGCGTCGCGGTAAGGGAAATCCTGCAGCCCTCCGCAGGCACGGCCATCATCTCGCCTGCGTTGGATGGCGCGGCGGGATCCGAAGCGTTCTGGGCCGAATGGGAGCGGCGTGGCGGCACGGCGCGCCGCGTGCTGGTCCTGCGGGCGCAGCAGGGTCGCGAGTGGCTTGCCGAGCGCTTTGGTGTTGCCGGGGCCACGGTCGAGGGTCTGGTCGTTTACACGCGCACGGATCCTTCGGCCGATCCGGCGGCGCGGAGTGAAGTGCAGCGTTCGATAGCGCACGTCCGTGCCGGCGATCGTCGTCTTTTCGAGCAGCGAGGCTGTCGATGCGCTCGACCGGCAGATGGCCGGCATCGAAGGCGCGCGCGGGTGGCTGCGGCAGGGCGTGGCGATCGCCACGCACGAGCGCATACGCGATCGTCTGTTGGGCGCGGGCTACACGCACGTCGAATTGTCGGCCCCGGACGACGACGCGGTGTTCGCAAGGCTAGAATCGCTGTAGCTCTCGCGCTTCGCGGAGGCTTGCGCGGCGGCTTGCGCCGCAATCCACGCGGTCTGCCGATCGCGTCCCTACGATCGCTGCCTTGACGAACAACCCGCTGCCCAACAGCGAACCTGCGTCGCCGCCCGCCATGCCGGAGCCGGCAGTCGCCATAGGGGCTGCGCACCCTGCCGCTGCGCCGCCGGCGCGCGGGTCGGCTTCCGCATGGATCACCATCATCGTCGTTGTCGTAGCCCTGGCGGCGGCGCTGTATGCCCTCGCGCAACTCGCCGCGTTGCGCAAGGAGTCCGCGCGCCGCCTGACCGACCTGGAACAGGCCACGACCCGGGCCATGGAGACTGCCAATCGTGCCGATGCCGAGGCACGCTCCGCCCGCGAGCGCGCCGCTCTGCTCGAAGCACGCCTGGCCGAAGAGCAGGGCCAGCGCGAAGCGCTCGAGCAGCTTTACGCCGACCTCTCGCGCGGACGCGATGAAGCCGTGCTGGTCGAGGTCGAACGAATGGTCGCGATGGCGGGCCAGGAACTGGCGATCAGCGGCAACGTGAGCACCGCGCTGGCGGCGCTGCAGACCGCGGATGCACGACTTGCACGTGCGGACAGCGCGCGCTTTCTGCCGCTACGGCGCGTCATCGCGCGCGATATCGAGCGCCTGAAAGTGGCCCCGACGGTGGACATCACCGGAATCGCGCTGAAGCTCGATCAACTGGCGGCGGGCGCCGATCTCTGGCCGCTGGCATCCGACCCGCGTCCTGCGCCGCAGGCAGCGGCGCCCGGCAAGGCAGTGGACCTGAACGCACCTTCGCCCGGCTCGCGCTGGTGGGAGCGCTGGATCGAGCGCTTGCAGTCCGAACTCGGTGAGTATCGCGACCTCGTGCGCCTGCGTCAGGTCGAGACACCGGACTCCCTGCTGCTGCAGCCGCAGCAGCAGCAGCTGGTGCGGTTGCAGATCAAGCTGCGGCTGCTCAATGCCCGCCAGGCGCTACTCGGGCGCAATGACCGGCTGTTCCGCGCCGATCTCGCTGAAACGCAGGCGCTGATGACCCGCTATGTCGATACGCGCCAGCCGAATGCCGCGGCCGCGCTCGGACTGCTCAAGCAGCTGGGATCGACGGCATTGTCAGTGGACGTGCCGCAGATCAACGACAGCCTCGCCGCCGTGCGCGCGGCGCGCACCACGCCGGGGCGCTGATGCGCTGGCTCACCTGGGCGCTCGTCCTTTCATTGCTGGCCGCAGCGGTGGCGATGGTCCTGCAGGTGAATGCCGGCAACGTGGCCTTCCTTGTTACGCCGTACCGCCTCGATGTTTCGCTGAACCTGTTCCTGCTGCTGCTGGCTGCGGTACTGCTGATGGCCTACTGGGGCGGGCGCGCGTTGCAGCGAATGATCGATTTCCCCGAGCAGGTTCGACTGTATCGCGCGCGCCGCGAGGAAGTCGGTGGACAGCAGGCACTGGTCGAGGCAGTGCGAAGTCTGCTGGAAGGCCGCTTTGCGCGCGCCGAAAAGGCGGCGCGCGCAGCGCAGTCCTCATCCACGACGGCAGGCGTGGCAGCACTGATCGGGGCCAGAGCCGCGCATCGGATGCAGGAATACGGTCGCCGCGACGACTGGCTCACGCGCGCCGAGGACAATCGTGAGGTCGATACCGCGCGGCTGGTAGCCAGCGCCGAGATGTGGTCCGAGCAGCGTGAAAACGACGCCGCGCTCGGTGCGATCGACCGGCTCCAGGGAGCGGGTGCGCGCCACATCCATGCGATGCGCATCGCGCTGAATGCGAATCTCCAGTCCGGTCGCTGGGACGAAGCGCTCAAGGCGATGCGCGCACTCGAGAAACGCAAAGCGCTGCATCCGGTGCTGGCGCGCAAGCTGAAGCTTGCAGCCTATGGCGAGCTGCTGCTCGCACAGCGCTACGACCCCGCCTCGCTCGAGGAGGCCTGGAAGGTGATCCCGGCGGCCGATCGGGTGCTGCCTGAGGTGGCGCTGGAGGCGGCGCGACTGCTCAACGTCGCCGGACGCGGCGGGCGCGCCGCGGAGGCGATCGAGCAGGCGCTGAAGCTACCGCGCTCCGAATGGGACGAAACCTGCGAACGACTGCTCGACGAGTACGCGCGCGCACAGTCGTTTCCCGCGCGGGACCAGCTGGAGCGTGTCGAACGCTGGCTTGCCGAATCACCGCGCGAGGACTCGATCCGCGCGGTACTGCTGCGCACCGCCGGCGTGCTTTGCCTGCGTGAGCAGTTGTGGGGCAAGTCCGGCAGCTACCTCAACGAGAGCCTGCAGATCAGCAAGCAGCCCGCGACGCTAGTGGCGCTGGCGCGCCTGGCGGAAGCCGTCGGCGACGACGCCGAGGCCGCACGGCACTATCGCGAGGCGGCCCTGGGTTTCGTGCAGCCCGCGCCGCCGGGAGCGGACAGCGCGCGTCCCGTCCTGCGCGAACACACGGTCTGATCCTTCGCCAGCCTGTCGTTGAGCGGCGGCGCGAGCGCACGGCGCCGTATGGGCCAACCTACCACGGTCGCGCGAGGCCGCTGCCCGGGTCGTGATCAAATCGCGGCATGGACGTGCTCAACCAGACCCTCCTGATCGCCGGCCTGCTCTGTTTCGTGGCGATCGCGCTGTCCGCCGCTTCGCAGAAGATCGGCGTGCCGTCGCTGCTCGTCTTCCTTGCGGTCGGCCTATTCGCGACCGAACTGCCGCAGGTGCGATGGGTCCACATCGAGCTGGAAACGGCCGTGCTGGTCGGCAATCTCGCGCTCGCGGTGATCCTGCTCGATGGTGGCCTGCGTACGAGGCTGGCGACATTCCGCATGGTTGCAGCCCCGTCGCTGACGCTGGCGACTCTCGGCGTGATTCTGACCGCGACGATTGTCGGCATGGCGGGCGCCTGGCTGCTCGACCTCGACTGGCGCTACGGACTGCTGCTGGGTTCGATCGTTGGCTCGACCGATGCGGCAGCAACGTTTGCACTGCTGGGCAACAGCGGCCTGCGCCTCAACGAACGCGTCGAATCGACGCTCGAGGTCGAATCCGGAATCAACGATCCGATGGCGGTGTTCCTGACCCTGGGCGCAATCGAACTCATACGATCACCCGGGCAGTCGATTTCGGACCTGTTGCCGATGTTCCTGCAGCAACTCGGCGTCGGTGTGCTCGTCGGCGTCCTGCTGGGATATCTGCTTTCACGGGCGGTGGCCCGTGTGCGCCTCGAGGAGGGCCTGTATGCGCTGCTGATCCAGTCCGGAGGACTGGCCACGTTTGCCCTGACCAACCTGCTCGGCGGCAGCGGATTCCTGGCGATCTACCTGGCCGGCATGCTGATCGCGCACCGCCGCGCCCATGTCGGCGAGGATGTGCTGCGCGTCAGTGACGGTTTTGCCTGGTTGGCCCAGGCCGGCATGTTTCTCGTGCTGGGCATAATCACCGATGCACGCGGCCTGCTCGACGTCGCGGGTCCGGCCCTGCTGGTTGCTGCCGTGCTGCTCTTCATCGCACGACCGCTCGCGGTGGCGGCCTGCCTGCTGCCATTTCGATACCCGGCACGGGAGATTGCCTTCATCGGCTGGATCGGCATGCGTGGCGCGGTCCCGATCGTGCTTGGACTCTTCCCGCTGGTGGCCGGGATACCGCAGGCGCAGTTGCTGTTCCACATTGCATTTTTCATCGTCCTGCTGTCGCTGCTGCTGCAGGGCGGAACGCTGCCGGTCGCGGCACGGCTGGCGCGCGTACGCGCGGGGCGTCCGCGCGCTGCGCTGGCCACCGCGCCGCTCGACGGAGGCGTCCATGTGCGCGAGGTGGTGCAGTTTGTCGTCGCCGAAGGTGCGCCCGCGACGCGACGTGCGCTCGACGAGATCGACTGGCCCGAGGGCTCGCGCCTGATCGAGCTCGAGCGTGCCGGCCGCATCCTCGAGGCCGCCGAGCTGCGCAGTGGCGATCTGGTGGCGGTGGTCGCGCCGGCCGAGCAGGTCGATGCGCTGGAGGAGATCTTCGCGCCGGCAGCGGTGGACGGAGAACTCACGCTGGCGGCCTCGGCCACCCTGGGTGACCTGCAGGACTACTACGGCGTCGACATTCCTGACGGTCTGCAGCGCGACACGACGCTCGGCGCATATGCCGCACGTCTGCTGCGGGGACGCGCCGCGAGCGGAGATGCCATCGCGCTGGGCAGTCTGCGACTGCGCGTGCGCGAGTCGAGCGCCGGTGTCGTGCGCTCGATCAGCCTGCTGCTGACGAGGCGCTAAACGCCGCACTAACCGCAGCGCTCACCCCAGTGCTAGACGCAGCGGCCGCCGTCGACCTCGAGGGCGGCGCCGGTGATGAAGCGGGCTTCGTCCGAGGCGAGAAAGACGCAGGCCGCAGCGACATCGTCCGGGGTCGAGTAACGGCCGAGCGGTATCGTCGCCAGGAATTTCTTGCGATTCTCCGGCGTGTCGGGCATGCCCATGAACTCCTCGACCAGGCCGGTCGCGCCGATCACCGGGTTTACGCAGTTGACGCGGATGTTGTCCGGTCCGAGCTCGGCGGCCATCGACTTGCTCGTCGTGATGACTGCCCCCTTGCTGCCGTTGTACCAGGTGAGTCCGGGACGGGGGCGCACGCCCGCGGTCGAGGCGATGTTGACGAAGCAGCCGCCGCCGCGCGTCCTGAAGTACGGCACCACGTGTATCGCGGTCCAATAGATCGACTTCACGTTGACGGCAAAGACGCGGTCGAATTCCGCTTCGCTGACGCCGAGCAGTGGCTGGTTGCGATGCGTCGTGCCTGCGTTGTTGACGACGATGTCGAGCTGCCCGAAGGACGAAAGTGCGGCCTCGAGCAGCGCCATGACGTCGCTCGAGCGCGACACGTCGCCGTGTGCGTACGTCGCTCGTCCGCCAGTGCCGGTGATGTCGTCGACAACGCGCTGGCCCGCCGTGTCGCTGATGTCGGCCACGACGACCGCGCAGCCCTCCTGCGCAAAGCGCGTTGCTATGCCTGCGCCGAAACCCGAGGCCGCTCCGGTGACGATCGCCACCTTTCCCGCCAGACGCCCGCTCACGTCAATGTCCTCCTGAGAAGAACAGCGCGCTCTGTCTCAGTGAATCCCAGCGCGCGATGCAGTGCACGCCATTCGTGGCTCCCGATCAGCGCGTCAGCCATGTTTGATCGCGATCGTTTTGAGTGTCGTGAAGCCGAGCAGCGCCTCGAAACCCTTCTCACGTCCGTAGCCGCTAGCCTTGACTCCGCCGAATGGCAGTTCGATGCCGCCACCGGCGCCATAGTTGTTGATAAAGACTTGGCCGCAGCGAAGCCGGCGTGCAACGCGCATCTGGCGTGCACCATCGCACGTCCAGACGCCGGCCACCAGTCCGAACGGCGTGCCATTGGCAAGGCGCACGGCCTCGTCCTCGGAGTCGAAGGGCATGGCGGCCAGCACCGGTCCGAAGATCTCCTCCTGCGCGAGCCGATGCATCGGCGGCACGTCGCGCAGCAGGGTGGGCGCCTGGTAGAAGCCGGACTGCGGCGCATCGTCGACGACCGAGCCATGAGCAGCCAGCGGAATGCCGTCGTGTTCGGCGAGGCTGAGGAAGTCCCAGACTTTCTGCAGCTGACTTTGCCGGATCAGCGGCCCGGCGTCGAGGTCGGCCAGCGCCGGACCGACGCGCAGTCGCGCGATCGCTTCGGCGGCGCGCGCGACCAGATCTTCGTAGACGGCGCGCTCGACCAGCAATCGACTCCCTGCCGAACAGGTCTGCCCGCAGTTCTGCACGATCGCATTGATGACAACCGGCAGGACATCGTCGAGGCTCGCGTCTGCAAAGACGATCTGCGGCGACTTGCCGCCGAGTTCCAGCGTCACCGGGCAGTGGTGTCGCGCTGCCGCCTGCGCCACCATCGAGCCGGTGACCGGTGATCCGGTGAATGAAATGTGATCGATTCCGCTGTGTGCCGCCAGCGCGGCTCCGGCCTCGACGCCGTAGCCGGTGACGACGTTCAGTGCACCATCCGGGAACCCGACCTCGGCCGCAAGCTCCGCGACGCGCAGCAGCGACAGACAGGCATCTTCCGCCGGCTTGATCACACAGGCGTTGCCGGCCGCGAGCGCCGCGCCGACGCTGCGACCGAAGATCTGCATCGGATAATTCCAGGGAATGATGTGCCCGGTGACACCGTGCGGCTCGCGAATCGTCAGCACCGTCATGCCGGACTGATAGGGAATCGTCTCGCCGTGCAGCTTGTCGGCCGCGCCGGCGTAGTACTCGCAATAGCGCGCGAGCGCGGTCGTGTCGCCGCGGCCCTGCGTCAGGGGCTTGCCGGTGGTGCGCGATTCCAGCCGTGCCAGTTCCTCGTGATGATCCAGCACGGCAATCGACAGCTTCATCAGCAGGCGGCCGCGCTCGGTTGCCGTCATCCGGCCCCAGTCGCCATCGGACGATTCGCCCAGCGCCTGGCGCGCGCTGCGTTGCGCCCGGTCGATGTCCGCGGCCATGCCGCGAGCGATCTTCGCGAAGGGCCGGCCGTCGGACGGATCGACGACGTCGATCGATTGTCCGGTCGAGGATGCAACCCACCGGTTGTCGATGAAGTGATGCGAACCTGCCGCGGCGGTCCCGCTGCCGTCCATCATGCCCCCTTGTGGTCGGGCGTCGAGCCGAGCCGACGCTTCAGCGGACGATTATTCAGCAAAACGCCCGACACCCTCAATCGACCGCGCGGTGCGGGTCGTTGCTTTGTAGAATCGAGGCGGTCCACCACGGAAGCATCCATGAGCCTCGATCGAGTTCCTGCGGGTCGAAACATTCCTGACGAGTTCAACGTCATCATCGAGATCCCGGCCCACGCGGATCCGATCAAGTATGAAGTCGACAAGGAATCCGGTGCGATCTTCGTCGATCGCTTCATCGGCACCGCAATGCACTACCCGTGCAACTACGGCTACGTACCCAAGTCGCTCGCCGACGATGGCGATCCACTCGATGTGCTGGTGATCACGCCCTACCCGCTGCAGCCGGGCGTCGTCGTGCGCTGCCGGCCGCTGGGTGTGCTCAAGATGGAAGACGAGGCGGGCGGTGATTCCAAGCTGCTGGCGGTGCCGATCGACAAGGTCCTCCCCTGGTACAAGCACTGGCAGAAGTGGTCCGACATTGCACCCGAGCGCCTGGCGCAGATCCAGCACTTCTTCGAGCACTACAAGGACCTGGAGCAGGGCAAATGGGTCAAGGTGCTCGGCTGGGAGGGGCCCGACTCCGCGCGCAAAGACATCCTTGATGCTGTGGCGGCCTACAAGGCCGCGTCACCCCAGCCCGCGTTCTAGGGCCGCGAGGTACCACGGCCGAACAGGGCGAGGGATGGACCAGACGCTGCTCAAGCGACACCGCTACCTGATACTCGTCGTGGCTCTGATCGCTGCCCTGGTACTGCAGATGGGCCGTGTGCCGAATGCCTATGTTCGCGAGTCGGCGCTGTCGGTGGCGCTGGTGCTCGTCTTCCTGATCGTGTTCGATCGCCCCGCCTATCGCATTTTCTCGCTCATCGCGGGACTGGCCGTGATCGTGGCGCTCTGGGTCCTGCGGCTGCTCCCTGACATTCCGCGCCACGCGCTCGAAATGGTGGTCCACGTCGGTGCGGTGCTGTTCCTCGGGTTTGCTGTAGGGGTGATCCTTCGACACCTTTTCGAGCGACGCGCGATCAGCATCGACGACATACTCGGGACTATCTGCGGCTACCTGCTCGCGGCAATTGCGTGGGCCAATCTGTACTCCGCGATCGAACTCAGTTCACCGGGGGCATTCCAGGTCATCGATCCAATACGCTCGCTGCTTACGAACTGGTATGAAAGGGAGTCGCTGTTCACTTACTTCAGCCTGTCGACCCTGACGACAATCGGCTACGGTGACATCACCCCGGTCGCTCCGGCTGCGCGCAGTGCCGCGGTCCTGCAGGGCGTGTTCGGCCTGTTCTACATTGCTGTCGTCGTGGCGCAGCTGGTCGGATCCAAGCTGGCCGAGGCGGGGGCACGTGATAACGGCGAACGTCGCTAGCGTCAGCGGCGTCGGGTCGCCAGTACGTTCAGACCGAGTCCGGACAGCACCAGCCCCGCGCCCGCGAGCTTCCACCACGTCACAGGCTCGTCGAGCAGCCAGACCGCACACGTCATTCCGACCACCGGCACCAGCAGCGTGAACGGCGCGATCAGCGCGGCCGGATGCTGGCGCAGCAGCCAGGCCCAGATGCCGAACGCCACCAGCGTGGTCGGCCAGGCCTGAAAGGCAATGCCGAGCCAGTTGGCTGCCGAAAGCGCGCTGACGACCTGAACGCTGCGCGAGAAACCCTCGGTCGCCAGAGTTGCGATGGCCAGCGGGATCACGGCGGCTGCGCTGCCCCAGACGACGACCGACAGCGGCGCATCACCCGGCACGCGCTTGACGATGATGTTTGCGATCGCCCAGGACAGTGCCGCCGCAACGACCAGAGCGAAACCCAGCGCAGTGCCGGACGGCAGATGAAGCGCCACCAGCACGAGGCCAGCGCCCGCAACGATTGCACCCGCTAATTGAGGAGGCCGTGGCCGTTCATGCATCAGCAGCGCCACCAGTCCGATCGTGAAGAACGCCTGAACCTGGATCACCAGCGACGACAGTCCGGTCGGCATCCCGGCCGCCATGCCGGCAAACAGGAAACTGAACTGCAGCGCGAATGCGAACAGCCCGTAACCTGCGATCAGCTTCCACGGCGCCTTCGGTCGTGCCACGAACAACATCGCCGGGAACGCTGCGAGAATGAACCGCAGCAGCGTCAGCAACAGCGGCGGGATGTCGTTCAGGCCCCAGCGAATCACGACGAAGTTAAATCCCCAAATCGTGACCATGAGCAGGGCCGCGGCAAGGTGCAGGGGTGTCATCGAAGTGGTGCCCTGTGCCCAAGTGAGGGGATTTGCCCGGACTCCCCGCAGGGGCGAGCGCACAGCGCGCCGCCCCATATCGTGACCATCAGCAGCGCCGCGGCAAGGTGCAGGGGTGTCATCGAAGTGGTGCCCTGTGCACAAGTGGGGGGATTTGCCCCGACTCCCCGCAGTGGCGTGCGCGCAGCGCGCCGCCCCATATGGTGACCATGAGTAGGGCGGCGGCGAGGTGCAGGGGCGTCATCCTGGCCCCACAGACGCCCGGAATGCGGATCGTTCATTCAGTTCATCGACATACGCTTCAATGCCGCCGCTTTCGCGCTCGAGATAGTGCTCGACAGCTCGCGCGAAGTCCGGATGCCGGAGCCAGTGACACGACCAGGTCTTCACCGGCTCGAAGCCGCGCGCCAGCTTGTGCTCTCCCTGCGCTCCCCCTTCGATGACCTGCAGCCGACGCTCGATTGCGAATTCGATGAGCTGGTAGTAGCTGAGTTCGAAGTGCAGGCACGGCACCGGCGCCAGCGTGCCCCAGTACCGTCCGTAGAGCCGCGTCGTGTCGAACAGCGCAAGCGCGGCCGCAATGTCGTCGCCGCCGCGTGATGCAATGACCAGCAGCAGCTTGTCCGGCATGGTGGTCGCGAGCCGGTCGAAGAAGCGCGGGTTCAGGTACGGCGTCGAGTGGTGCGCCGCATAGGTGTTCCTATAGCAGCGACTAAAGAGCGACCAGTCCGCGGCCGTGATCTCGGTGCCAACCCGGCGGCGCACGCTGATGCCTTCGCTCGCGACCTTGCGGCGTTCGGCACGGATTTTCTTGCGCTTGGGCTGAGCGAGTCGGTCAAGGAAGTCATCGAAGGTCGAGTAGCCGCGATTGAACCAGTGAAACTGGACCGTTTGTCGCAGCAGCGCGCCCAGGTTCGTCAGGCAACGCGCCTCTGCTTCGCCGGGGAACAGCACATGCAGCGACGACAGGCCCGAAACCTGCGCGAGCTGCACCAGTGCCCGCGCCGCCTGGTCCCGCGCTTTGGCGTCGATGGCGATCAATCGTGGTCCTGGCACCGGAGTGAAGGGCACGGCCGAGAGCCACCTCGGGTAGTACTCGAGTCCGTGTCGCTCGTGCGCGTCGGCCCATGCCCAGTCGAAGACGTACTCACCATAGGAGTGGTGCTTGCGGTACAGCGGTACGGCCGCACACAGGCGCCCGCCGCGTTCCAGCGTGAGATAGTGCGGCTCCCAGCCCGTGCGTGCACTGGCACATCCGGATTCGTGCAGGGCGTGCAGGAACTCGAAGCTGACGAACGGATTTTCGGAGGACGCGGCACGCAGCAGTGCGTTCCAGTCTTCGCTCCCGATCTCACTCAGGTCGTGCACGATGCGCATGCAATAATGATCCGAACCTGCTGCATTCATTCATGAACTCGAACGTCAAAGTCGCGGTAGCGCAGATCAATTGCTCGGTGGGCGACTTCGAGGGCAATAGCAGGAAGATCGTCGAGGCCGCTGCCCGCGCCGTGGCGGGCGGTGCCGATCTTCTGGTCACGCCAGAGCTTTCGCTGACCGGATATCCGCCTGAGGACCTTTTGCTGCGTCGTGCATTTTACGCAGCGTGCGATTCGGCCTTGCAGCGGCTCGCCGGGCAGTTGCTGCGGTTTCCCGAGCTCTGCGTGGTGGTCGGCCACCCAATGGCACGTGAAGGTCAGCGCTTCAATGCAGCGTCGTTGCTGCAGGGAGGCATGGTCCTGGGCACGTATTTCAAGCATGACCTGCCCAACTACGACGTGTTCGACGAGCAGCGCTACTTCACTCCCGACAACCGTCCGTTCGTGTTCGACGTCAAGGGCACGGCATTCGGCATCAACATCTGTGAGGACACCTGGTTCCACTACGCGCCGGAGTGTTCACTGGCGGCGGGCGCCCAGGTACTGCTGGTACTGAACGCGTCGCCGTTTCACCTGGGCAAGCAGGCCCAGCGCCTGCAGACGATGCGTGACAACGTCTCGCACTTCGGCCTTGCGTTGGTCTATGCCAATCTCGTCGGCGGGCAGGACGAACTCGTCTTCGACGGTGCGTCCTTCGTGCTCGCCGCCGATGGCAGCCTGGTCGCCTCGGCTCCGTACTTCAAGGAATCGGTACTGATCATCGAGTTCGTCGACGGCGCGCCGCAACCTGGTGTGATCGCCGCAGAGCCGCCCGTCGAAGCCCTCGCCTACGATGCGCTGGTGCTCGGCGTGCGTGACTACGTCGGCAAGAACGGTTTTCCGGGGGCGCTGATCGGACTGTCGGGCGGCGTCGATTCGGCACTGACCCTGGTCGTCGCCGTCGATGCACTCGGGGCCGACAAGGTGCGTGCGGTGATGATGCCGTCGCAGTTCACTTCGCCGATGAGCATCGAGGATGCCGAGCAGCTGGCGCGCAACCTCGGCGTTCGGCACGACGTGCTGCCGATCAAGCCCGCGTTCGATGCTTTCCTGGCCACGCTGGCAGGGGAGTTTCGCGGCCTGACGTGGGACACGACGGAGGAAAATCTTCAGGCGCGCATTCGCGGCACGCTCCTGATGGCACTTTCAAACAAGTACGGTGCAATCGTCCTCACGACCGGCAACAAGTCCGAAACCGCAGTCGGCTATTCGACGCTGTATGGCGACCTCGCCGGCGGCTTCGCGGTGATCAAGGACATCCTCAAGACACTGGTGTATCGGCTGTGCCGGCATCGCAATGTCGGCGGCGAGATCATTCCCGAGCGCATCCTGACGCGCGCGCCGAGTGCCGAGCTGAAGGCGGGCCAGACCGACCAGGACTCGTTACCTGCGTATGACATCCTTGACGACATCATTACGCGCTACATGCAGGAAGGCGAGTCGATTGCGGACATCGTCGGCGCTGGTTTTGACGAGACCGTCGTCCGGCAGGTCGTGCGCATGATCCGGACCTCGGAGTACAAACGGCGTCAGTCGCCGGTCGGCATCCGCGTGACCCATCGCAGTTTCGGCCGCGACTGGAGATACCCGATCACCAACCGGTTCCGCGAAGAAAACGCGAGCCTATAGGGCATGTTCACGTTAGACGCGCACTCCCGGCTCTAGCGCGAATAGGCCCTAAAATCCACTTGAGTTAGCTGCCAGGGAAGCGACCATGAAACAGATCACCGCGATCATCAAGCCGTTCAAGCTCGACGAAGTGCGCGAGGCGCTCGCCGATGTCGGGGTCACCGGGCTCACCGTCACGGAAGTCAAGGGCTTCGGTCGACAGAAGGGCCATACGGAGCTCTATCGCGGCGCCGAATACGTGGTCGACTTCCTGCCGAAAGTGAAGGTCGAGGCGGTCGTGCCCGAGGCCCTGGTCGAGCGCGCGATCGAGGCGATCACGAAGGCGGCGCGCACCGGCAAAATCGGTGACGGCAAGATCTTCGTCCGCGCCGTCGAGCAGGTCATACGCATCCGTACCGGCGAAGAAGGCGAAGCGGCGGTTTAGTCAATGCGTTCGGGCGTCACACGCGGGGGCGGTCGGCGCGCGCGTCCTTGATCGACCAGCCGTAGCGCCACGCGATCAGGCGAAGCGCGGTCGTTGCGCCTGCGGCGGCCCACAGGGCAAAGCCTGAGCTGACGCCGGTCTTCACCATCAGTATGTAGAGCCAGCAACCGAGGAAGGCGGCGATCGCGTAGGGCCGGCCATCCCGTAGGACCATCGGCACCTCGTTCAGCAGCACATCGCGCAGGACACCGCCGAACACTCCGGTCACGACGCCCATCACCGTCGCCACGAACGGCGACATGCCGGCGTCGAGGGCGAGCGCGACGCCGGCGATGCTGAAGAAACCCAGGCCGATAGCGTCCGCGACGACGAACGCGAGATTCGGAATGATGCGCTGTGCGATCCTCATCAGCGGCGTGACGATGAGCGTCAGCGCCAGTATCAGGATCGGGTACTGCTGGTGGTCAACCCAGAAAAAGGGCCGACGATCGAGCAGGACGTCGCGCAGCGTGCCGCCGCCGAAGGCCGTGATGAAGGCCACGACGTAGACGCCGACCAGGTCCATGTCCTTGCGTTGCGCCTCGGCGAATCCGGAAAACGCGCAGGCCAGGACCGCCACCACTTCGACGACGAAAAGCAGCGTCGGAAATTCAATCACGGCCGCTGTGCCGGACGGAGCAGCACCACCAGCGCACCACTGCCGCCCTCTGCCGGACGGGCCTGGCAGAAGGCGATCACTTCATCGCGTTGTGCAAGCCAGACGCGTGCCTTGCCCTTGAGCACCGGCACCTTGTCCTTGGACCCGAGGCCCTTGCCATGAACGATGCGAACGCAACGAAACCCGCGCTGGAGCGCCTCGCGCAGGAAGCCCGCCAGCAGTTCGCGTGCCTCGTCGACGCGCGCTCCGTGCAGGTCGAGGTGATCCTGGATCACCCATTCGCCGCGCCTGAGCTTGCGCAGGACGTCGGGGCCGATGCCGGGGCGACGAAACGACAGCTCTGCGTCCGTGTGCAACAGTGTGTCGATCTCGAACTCGTCCGAGACCGAGGCAATCAGGACCTGCTGGTCGTCCTCGATGCGCTTCTGTGGAATCGGCGGATGTGGCGGCCGGTCGTGTTCGACGCGCTGCTTGATGGCCAGCGGTGTGACCTCACCGACCATGGAGCGAAATTCGTCCGCGGCCGACTGCTGTTCCCGGACGACGCGCTGTTGTTCCGCGGTGGCGGCTTCACGCTCCTGCGCCGCGCGGTTCAGCGACTCACGCAGCGGCGCGAGTTGCGACAGGTCCTTGATGCGCGCGGCCATCGGTCGCCCTCATCCGGACGCCTCAGGCCGCGATCGTTTCCCCGGCCGTGGTCGGTGCCGGCTGCAGGTTCTCGAGATAGCGCTGCGCGTCCAGGGCGGCCATGCAGCCCGTGCCCGCGCTGGTGATCGCCTGCCGGTAGACATGGTCCTGCACGTCGCCCGCGGCGAACACGCCGGGCACGCTGGTGGCGGTCGCCATGCCCGTCAGCCCGGTCTTCGTGATGATGTAACCGTTGGCCATGTCGAGCTGGCCAGCGAAGATTTCCGTGTTCGGCCGGTGTCCGATCGCGATGAACACGCCCTGCAGCGCCAGGTCCTGCGCCGCGCCGGTCTGAGCGTTCTTGATGCGGGCGCCGGTGACACCTGACTCGTTGCCAAGCACCTCGTCAAGCACGCTGTGCACCTTCAGCTCGACCTTGCCTTCCTTCACCTTCTCCATCAGATGGTCGACCAGGATCGGCTCGGCGCGAAACTTGTCGCGGCGATGGACCAGCGTGACCTTCTTCGCGATGTTGGACAGGTACAGCGCTTCCTCGACCGCCGTGTTACCACCGCCGATGACCGCCACGTCCTGGTTCTTGTAGAAAAACCCGTCGCAGGTCGCGCAGCCCGAGACGCCCTTGCCCATGAAGGCCTCCTCGGACGGCAATCCGAGGTACATCGCGCTGGCCCCGGTGGCGATGATCAGCGCATCGCAGGTGTATTCACCGCTGTCGCCGATCAGCCGGATCGGCTTCTCGGTGAGTTTGGCGGTGTGAATCTGGTCGAAGATGATTTCCGTGTTGAAGCGCTCGGCATGGGCGAGGAAACGCGCCATCAGGTCCGGACCCTGAACGCCGCTGGCATCGGCGGGCCAGTTGTCGACATCGGTCGTCGTCATCAGTTGTCCGCCCTGGGCCAGGCCGGTGATCAGCACCGGCTTCAGGTTGGCGCGCGCCGCATAGACCGCGGCGGTGTATCCAGCCGGTCCCGAGCCCAGGATCAGTACGCGCGCATGTTTCGTAGCAGCCATGAAGAACCCCCCAAGCAATTCAACGAATTATAGGTGGGGGTGCGACGCAGATCCCTCAAGTAATGCATTCGACCGGCCCCAATCCCGCGCGTGGCCACGTCTGATCGCCCTCCCTCGCGGAGGGAGGGTCGGGGAAGGAGCCGTGTTGTTGAACGTCGGCGGAGCGCCCGGCCGCTCCGAAGCGCAGCCGACTTGCCATTCGGAGCGAGTGCACGGGCGATTCCCGGCATAGCCGGGAATCGCGTACACGAGCGACGCCGCCATTACATCTGGCGAAATAGGTGTGTATAGGTGTCGGAAACGAGCAGCGTCTCGGGGCGTGTCTTGAGCTTGACCATCATGCGGCCGCGAAAGTCGCGGGCGACGCCCGCAATCGCCGTGGCGTTGACCAGTGTCGAACGATGGATCTGCCAGAACTGGACCGGATCGAGTTCCTCGACCAGTTCCTTGAGCGGCTTGCGGATCAGTGCCTCGCCCTCGATCGTGACAACGCGGGTGTACTTGTTGTCGGCCTGGAAGTAGGTGATCTCGTCGACCGTGATCAGCTTCAGGTTCTGCCCAACGGAGGCATTGATCCAGCGCAGCGGCTGTTTGCCGCTCATCGCCGGGGCCGCCGCACCGAGTTGATTCAGCGTCGAATCCAGTCGCACCGGCGGTGTGCCGAGGCGTTGCTTGATGCGGCTCACCGCTGTGAAAAGGCGCGCCGCGGACACCGGCTTCAGGACGTAGTCAATCGCGCCCTGATCGAATGCCGCGACGGCGTGCTGGTCGTAGGCCGTGACGAACACGACGTGGCAACGTCCATTGGCCTGGCGGGCCACTTCGAGGCCCGTCGCCCCGGGCATCTGGATATCGAGAAACAGGACGTCCGGCTGTCGCTCGTCGAGCAGCCGCAAGGCCTGCACCCCGTCCGAGGCTTCGCCCACGATGTCGAGCTCCGGCCAGAGCTGGCCGAGTTG
Source organism: uncultured beta proteobacterium (assembly GCA_963724365.1). Taxonomy (GTDB): domain Bacteria; phylum Pseudomonadota; class Gammaproteobacteria; order Burkholderiales; family Burkholderiaceae_F; genus JALORV01. The sequence continues at coordinate 75,594 of CAVRUR010000017.1, forward strand.
CTCGACCAGCTGATGACGGAGCGTCGCTTCATCCTCGGCAACGATGGCGGTCGTACTACTCATCCGTGCAGGTTCGTCGGAGTTCCCGGAATCCGCATCGTGATCTGAGTCGTGTCCCCGTGCAACTCGATGCAGTCCAGCGACGCGCGCGCTCCGTACAGTCCGGACAGGCGTTCGCGCACGCGTGTGATCTCGCGGTCTTCGGCGCAGCCGCCGGGGGCGGCGACCCGCAGCACGATCGCGATGTCGACGCCGGCGCGCTGCACGCCGATGCGAATGCCCGACGGCACGTTGTTCATGCTGCCGCGCACAGCACGCTGCACCAGTGGCAACAGCAGCATCGGATAGAAGCGTGCTTCTCGGCAGTCGTCAGCCAGCGTGACGGTCAGCGACGGCGAGCCGTTGTGCAGCGAGCGCGCGACATCGAGATAGGCCTCGACCAGCTCGATTTCGGCGGCCATCGTCGAACCCGCTTCGCGCAGGCGGGGCAAGGCGACGCGCAGGTAGGTGATCAGGCGGTCCAGGTTGTCGGCCGCGCCCGCGGTGTCCTTCTGGTAAAGGCGCTCGATGTCGACGAGCGTATCGAACAGGAACTGGGGCTCGACCTGCGCCTGCATCGCCGCCAGGCGCGACTCCAGCACGTCGCGCGACAACGATGTGTGCTCGCGCTGGGCCACACGAATGGCCTCGTGCGTGAGTGAGCGGCGGTGGATCACCTCGGCCGCTGCGACGAACAGACCCGACCACGCAATGAAGTGAATCGAGTTGCCAAGCAACACAAGACCCAGACCCGGCTCCGCCTTGGTCTTGCCAGACATCTCCCACCACAACGCATCGATTTCCATCGCGCGCATCAACGGAACCAGGATGAACGCGGCGGTCACGGCGCCGATGACGATGGCCCACGCAACACGGACGTTGCGCTCACGACCATTGATCGGCGCGCCGTCGGTGGCCGCGACCCAGGCGAGCAGCGTCGCGCCAAAGATGACCAACGCTGTAAGCAGGTCGAATGCCATCAGCAGCGACACGCCCGGTTTGTCGAGCTTGTCGATCAGGGCGGTGAAGTCGACCACCGACATCATTGCGCTGGCGAGCAGCCACGCAGCCACGTGGCGCGTACCCATCTTCGACCAGGCGCGAACCCAGCGGGCAACACCACGCGGACCGTGATCCAGTGCTTCAGGGCGGGGAAGTACGGCGCTCATCGGACGGCCTTCGATTGGTGGGTTCGGGATACTCCCTCGGGGCGGCTGGATGAGCTCATGTCGACGCCTCCGGGAGCTGCAGCGGCAGACGCACAGTGGCAACGACTCCGCGCGGAGCCGCCATGGACAGCGCGAGCGAAGCCTCCGTTCCATACAACGCCGCGAGCCGTGACCGGGTATTCGCCAGACCGACGCCACTGCCACCGCTGCCGGAAAAGCCCGCACCGTTGTCGGCGATCTCGATGACCAGCTTACGGTCGCCGTCCATAGCCGCCCGGATGTCGATGCGGCCGCCCTCGGGTAGCGGCGACAGGCCATGCTTGATCGCGTTCTCGACCAGGGTGGGCAGCACCATCGGAGGCACTCGCGCTGCACCGAGGTCCGACGATGAGTCGATCGAGAACGCCAGCCGGTCGCCCATCCGCATCTGCAGGATCGTGAGGAACGATCGCACCAGTTCGAGCTCGCGTTCCAGCGTCGATCCCGGCTCGCGCATGGTCGGCAGCGCTGCCCGCAGGTAGTTGATCAGGCTCGAGAGCATCTCGCGACCCCGTGCCGGGGCGGTTTCGTACAGGCGCTTGACGTTGGCGAGTGTGTTGAACAGGAAGTGCGGCTCGATCTGCGCCTGCAGCGCCGACAGCCGGGCTTCCACCATCTGCGCCTGCAGGCTCTCGCGCCGGCACTCGGCGTCGGCCAGCTGCGAGCGCGACGACTCCTCGGAATTGATCGTATGGAAGAGCCAGTAACCGATGCAGCCGACCGCAGACCACAGTGCCCAGATCTGCAGGAAATAGAACGGCTCGCTGGCCATGTTTGAAATCGGGCTGCCGGCGACCCAGACCCGGATCGGGAGCGCCAACGCGGCTGCGAGTACCGAGACGGCGATGCCGAGCGCCAGCGCCGCGCGCGCACTCAGACGGCGCGCGGCGACGAAGGATTCGACACAGGCGATCGCCAGCAGCAGGAGGGTCGCGCTGATCATCGTCTGGCGCAGGTAGCGCACCAGATTGAACGCCCAGAGGTCGACCGGCTCGTAACTCAGGCCGATCACAAACCGGCCCAGCAGCAGCACGAAGCAGAAGTAGAAGACGATAGCGATGCTGCGCAGGTTGAATACCCGCGCGAACGCCGCCTGGGCCGGCGAACGCTCGCGCGGGCCCGATCCGTAGGCGGGTAGGGTGATTACCGAGGCCATTGAAGGCGGATTCTGCGAGCCTGTCGAAGGTATCGCAATCCCGCGCGACGAACCGGTGGCAGTCGGGCGCGAAACGGGCCCCCATGCGACGAAATCGCGGGAGTTGCCATGCGAGTTGCCTCAAACGGCCGGCGGTACGCCGCCCGGCCGAGTGGGGGCAGCCTCCTATAATCGCCGCCCATGTCCTCACGCTCTGGTATGGAACGCGTGGCCGGCTCGGTATCCGATGGCGCGTGGGTCCGGTCACGCCAGCCTGCCGCCACCCCCGGGAATCCGCGCCTGGCGCGCCTGCTGGCCGAGGCGCGCTGGATTGTTGGCGCCCTGATCGCCGTGGCGTTGCTCGTCGTTCTGCTGACCTACAGCCGGAACGATCCGGGATTCACGCACTCGGTCGCGGCCGGAGCCGTCAACAACCTTGGGGGGCGGCTTGGGGCCTGGGTCGCGGATGTCATCCTGCTGCTGTTCGGACTGTCGGCTTTCCTGCTGGCGCTTGGAATGCTGGTCACGGTTGCGCGTGGTTTCCGGCGCCTGCACCGCATGGCGGTCGGCGCCGATCCGCTGTCCGACGACCTGCCAGCATGGGCCCACGGTGTCGGCTTCCTTGTGCTGATCGCCGGCGCGACCGGTCTCGAGGCTTTGCGCCTCTACAACCTGAAAGCCGCGTTGCCGGGAGCGCCGGGAGGCATCGTCGGCAACGCGATCGCATCGGGCGTGCAGGCAGGGATCGGCTTCACCGGGGCCAGCGTGACCCTCCTCGTGGCCATCGCGATCGGCCTGTCGCTGTTTCTCGATTTTTCCTGGCTAACAGTCGCGGAGCGTCTCGGCACCTTCATTGAAGGCTTTTCACGCCGTGCCGAGCAGCGCCGTGAGGAGGCCGAGGACCGAGCAATCGGGGAGGCGGCGACGAAGCGGCGCGAGGCGGCCCTGGCGGAGGAGCGCGAGCGCATCGACGAGGCGCCTCCCGTGCACATCGAACGGCCGCCTGCGCACGTCAAGCCATCGGAGCGCAAGCAGAAGGAAAAGCAGGTCCCGCTGTTTGCGGAATTGGCCGATGGGCGGCTGCCCGCACTTGACCTGCTGGACGAGCCTCCACCGGCGGTCGAGAACGTATCGACGGAGACGCTCGAATTCACGTCGCGCCTGATCGAAAAGAAGCTGCGCGACTTCAACGTCGAAGCCCAGGTCGTGGCCGCGTACCCAGGGCCGGTGATCACGCGCTACGAGATCGAGCCGGCGGTCGGCGTCAAGGGCAGCCAGATCGTGAATCTCGCGAAGGACCTGGCGCGCTCGTTGTCACTGGTGTCGGTGCGCGTCGTCGAAACGATTCCCGGCAAGAACCTGATGGGGCTGGAACTGCCGAATCCACGCCGCCAGGTCGTCAAGCTGTCGGAGATCATGGGCTCGGCGGTCTACAACGAGAGCGCGTCGCTGGTCACGCTGGGACTGGGCAAGGACATCGCCGGCAAGGCGGTCGTGGTCGACCTGGCACGCATGCCACACCTGATGGTGGCCGGCACCACGGGCTCGGGCAAGTCGGTCGGCATCAACGCGATGATCCTGTCGATCCTCTACAAGGCCGACCCGTCCCAGGTGCGTCTGATCCTGGTCGATCCGAAGATGCTCGAACTGTCGGTCTACGAGGGAATTCCGCACCTGCTGTGCCCGGTCGTGACCGATATGCGCGAGGCGGGTAACGCGCTGCAGTGGTGTGTCGGCGAGATGGACAAGCGCTACCGGCTGCTGAGCAAGCTCGGCGTGCGCAGCCTCAGCGGTTACAACCAGAAGCTTGCCGATGCGCGCGCCAAGGGCGAGATCCTGCGCAACCCGTTTTCGCTGACGCCGGAAGACGCCGAGCCGCTGGAACCGCTGCCGATGATCGTGGTCGTCATCGACGAACTCGCCGACATGATGATGGTCACCGGCAAGAAGGTCGAGGAACTGATCGCGCGCATCGCGCAAAAGGCGCGGGCCTCCGGCATGCACCTGATCCTCGCGACGCAACGGCCCTCGGTCGACGTGATCACCGGACTGATCAAGGCCAACATTCCGGCGCGGATCTCGTTCCAGGTATCGAGCCGGGTCGACTCGCGCACGATCCTCGACCAGATGGGCGCGGAGTCATTGCTGGGCCAGGGCGACATGCTGTACCTCGCCCCGGGCACCGGCCTGCCGACGCGGGTCCATGGCGCGTTCGTATCGGATGCCGAGGTGCATCGTGTCGTCGAGACCCTGCGCAAACGCGGCGCGCCGCAGTACGTGGAGGGCGTGCTCGATGCACCGTCGACCGAAGGCGACGAGAGCGGCGCCGGTCAACCGGGAGGCGAGGCCGACCCGTTATACGACCAGGCGGTCGAGATCGTCGTCAAGAACCGCCGGGCGTCGATTTCGCTGGTGCAGCGGCACCTGCGCATTGGCTACAACCGGGCCGCGCGCCTGCTCGAGGACATGGAGAGGGCCGGGCTGGTTTCGTCGATGCAGAGCAACGGCAACCGCGAGATCCTGGTGCCGTCACGCGACGGCGGATAAGGCCAAAGAGACGTGCTTCGAGTCTGCAGACAGCTGACATGGCTGGCGGTGCTGTTCGCTGCGCAGGCGCATGCCGCCTCGATCGACCAGTTGCGCAGCTTCCTGACGAAGACAACGAGCGCCCGTGGCGAGTTCGTGCAGCGCGTCGTGCGCGACGCGGCAACCCAGCAGTCGAGCGGACACTTCGTGTTCCAGCGGCCGGGCAAGTTCCGCTGGATCTACGAGAAGCCGTACGAGCAGTTGATTATTGCCGATGGCAAGCAGCTGACAATGTTCGACAAGGATCTCAACCAGGCGACGATCCGCAAGCTCGCGTCGGCCTTGCCGTCGAGTCCCGCGTCCATCCTGTTCGGGTCCAACGATTTCGAGCGCGAGTTCGAGGTCAGCGATGCCGGCGCGCGCGAGGGGCTCGAGTGGGTCCAGGCCAGACCACGCGCGAAGGACACGCCGTTCGAGCGCATCGAGATCGGTTTCCGCGACGGGCTGCCCGGTGCCATGCTGCTCGTCGACAGCTTCGGTCAGACCACACGTCTCACCTTCTCACGGGTCGAGCGCAACCCCAAACTCGATGCCGACGCCTTCCGCTTCACGCCGCCGAAGGGGGCGGATGTCCTCACAGAATAGGCGTCGCAAGTGTACGCATCGGCTTCGCCGATGCACGTGCACTTGCTCCGGCACGGTTCGCGCATTGCGCGAACCGCTCAAGCCTGATTAGTCGGCTGCACTCCGGAGCGGCCGTGCGCTCCGCCGAGTGTCAAAGGCGAGCACACCAACGCGCGATGCCGGGCCTTTCCGTACACGAGCGACGTGAATCACTTGATTCCAAGCAGCTCGACCTCGAAGATCAAGGTCGCGTTCGGCGGGATCGGGCCACCGGGCGTGCCGCGTTCGCCGTAGGCGACATTGGCAGGGCAGGTGAGCTTGGCCTTACCGCCGACCTTCATCTTCTGCACGCCTTCGGTCCAGCACTTGATCACGCGATTGAGCGGAAACTCCGCCGGCTGGCCGCGCTTGATCGAGCTGTCGAATTCCTTGCCGTCTGGCAGCGTGCCGCGGTAATGAACGCTCACGACATCGGTTTCCTTCGGGCTCGCTCCGCTGCCGTCCTTCAGCGAGCGGTAGACCATGCCCGAGTCCGTCTTGATGGCGCCTTTTTCGGCGGCGGCCTGATCGACCACCGGGTTTTGCGCCCAGACCATCGGGCTTGCGAAAAGCGCAAGCAGCATCCATTTGTTCATCGTTGTCGACTCCGTTGCGTTAAGCCCGCGCGCCAGGTGCTCGCTGGGCGGCGGGCGCGATGCTAGCCTGTCTTTGCTCCGGACCCAAACATGCAGGATCTGTTCACCACCGACGCCGCCTCAGTGCCACTGGCAGAACGCATGCGACCACGCTCGATCGACGAGGTCGTCGGCCAATCGCACCTGCTGGGGTCCGGCAAACCGCTGCGGGTCGCGTTCGAGTCGGCGCGGCCGCACTCGATGATCCTGTGGGGTCCGCCGGGCGTGGGCAAGACCACGCTGGCGCGGTTGATGGCCGATGCCTTCGGGCTTGACTTCATCGCAATCTCGGCGGTGCTCGGGGGCGTCAAGGACATCCGCGAGGCGGTCGAGAGCGCGCAAGGCACGCGTGCGCGCACGGGCCGGCCGACGGTCGTCTTCGTCGATGAAGTCCATCGCTTCAACAAGGGCCAGCAGGACGCCTTCCTTCCGCATGTCGAGTCGGGCCTGTTCGTCTTCGTCGGTGCGACGACGGAGAACCCGTCCTTCGAAGTGGTCGGCGCACTGCTTTCGCGCGCGGCGGTCTATGTACTCGAGCCATTGACCGCGGAGGAGCTCGATGCGCTGATTACGCGCGCGGCGTCCGGGCCGCTCGGCGGACTCGCAGTCGATGCGGCGGCGCGTCGCATGCTGATCGATCTGGCCGACGGCGACGCGCGCCGGTTGCTGAACGCGCTCGAGGTCGCAGCCGGCACTGCGCGGGACGCGGGCGCCTCGACGGTCGACGCCGACTTCCTGCGCGCCGCGTTGCCGGCGACTCTGCGTCGGTTCGACAAGGGCGGCGAGAACTTCTACGACCAGATCTCGGCCCTGCACAAATCGGTGCGCGGCTCCGACCCGGACGCATCGCTGTACTGGATGACGCGCATGCTGGATGGAGGATCTGATCCGCGCTACATCGCCCGGCGCGTCGTGCGGATGGCGGTCGAGGACATCGGACTGGCGGATCCACGCGGACTCGAGATTGCGCTGGCGGCGGCCGAGACCTACGAACGACTCGGTTCGCCGGAAGGTGAACTCGCGATCGCGCAGGCCGTTGTCTACCTCGCTGTCGCGCCCAAGTCCAACGCGCTTTATGCCGCCTACAACGCAGCGCGCGCCTTCGTGCAGGACGATGCTTCACGCCCGGTGCCGATGCATTTGCGCAATGCGCCGACCCGCCTGATGAAGGAACTTGGCTACGGCGCCGGCTACCGCTATGCCCACGACGAACCTGAAGGCTACGCCGCCGGAGAGCGCTATTTTCCCGAGGGAATGTCGTCGCCGCGATTCTATGAGCCCAGTGACCACGGTGTGGAGGCGCGCATACGCGAACGGCTGGCGCAACTACGGTCGCGCGATGCCAAGCCCAAGGACGCAGACTCGTAGTGACGCGAGTCTTGCGCCGCCGATCCGCAGCGATGCTGGCATGGTCGGACGGGGCGCGAAGAACCACGGCCCGGCACTCGCGGTTGCGCACACCGGCACGCTCGGCGAGAATGCGGCCCATGCACTGCCACACCGTCCCGCCCAGTCGATCCTGCTCCCCTGCCGGTACCCGCGCTCGCGGGTGACTGGTGCCTTTGCCGCGCCGTTGCGCGGCCGCTTATAAGACATTGACACGTTGGCGCTGCCGACACGCTTTCAGGAACTGCCATGCTGGACATCAACCTGCTACGCAAAGACATCGGTGCGGCCGCGGATCGACTGCGGACGCGCGGCTTCGACTTCGACGTCGACGAATTCAATGTGCTGGAAGCGGAGCGCAAGACGGTGCAGATCAGCACCGAGGAGCTGCAGGCGCGTCGCAATGCACTGTCAAAGCAGATTGGAGTGCTGAAGTCGAAGGGCGAGGATGCTTCCGCTGTACTGGCTGAAGTCGGGGCAATTCCCGAGCAGGTGAAGGATCTCGAAACCCGGCTGGCCGGCATTCAGTCGCGGCTGCACGACATGCTGCTCAACGTTCCGAATCTGCCGCACGCATCGGTTCCGGTTGGCAAATCCGCCGACGACAACCCGGAGGTGCGACGTTGGGGAACGCCGCGCGCCTTCGACTTCGCGCCACGCGACCATGTCGATGTCGGTGCGGCGCTCGGGCTCGACTTTGAGGCAGCGGCCAAGCTGTCGGGATCGCGCTTTGCGGTGCTGCGAGGCCCCGTTGCCCGCCTGCATCGTGCACTGGCGCAGTTCATGCTCGATACGCAAACCGGCGAGCATGGCTACACCGAGTGCTACACGCCGTACATCGTCAACCGCGAAACGTTGCTCGGGACCGGCCAGCTGCCGAAGTTCCGCGACGACATGTTCTGGGTCACCAAGGGCGGCGGGGAGGACAAGGAAGAGCTCTACCTGATCTCCACCTCGGAGATCTCGCTGACCAACACGCTGCGAGGCGATGTGCTGCGCGAGGCGGACCTGCCGATCATGCTGACCGCGCACACGCCGTGCTTCCGCTCCGAGGCCGGCAGCTACGGCAAGGACACGCGCGGCATGATCCGCCAACACCAGTTCGACAAGGTCGAGATGGTGCAGATCACGCATCCCGAGCGGTCGTACGAAGTGCTCGAGCAAATGGTCGGGCATGCCGAAGCCATCCTGCAGAAACTCGGACTGCCGTACCGCGTCGTCGCGCTGTGCACGGGGGACATAGGCTTTGGAGCAGCCAAGACGTATGACCTCGAGGTCTGGTTGCCGGGACAGAGCGCCTATCGCGAGATCTCCTCGGTTTCCAACTGCGAGGCTTTCCAGGCGCGCCGCATGCAGACACGCTTCAAGAACGCGCAGGGAAAGACCGAACTGGTTCACACGCTGAACGGTTCGGGTCTCGCAGTCGGTCGCACTCTCGTGGCGGTCCTGGAGAACTGCCAGCAGGCCGATGGCAGCGTAAAGGTGCCTGAAGTGCTGCGTCCGTACATGTCAGGGCTGGAGGTCCTGAAGCCGGCCTGACGTGGTCGCGCGGATATAATGCGCGGCTCACTTCAGTGACGACCAAAGCCGGAGAGGTGGCAGAGTGGTCGAATGCGCCGGATTCGAAATCCGGTGTACGGTTCTACCGTACCGTGGGTTCGAATCCCACCCTCTCCGCCAAACGAACAGGCCCATACGGGCCTGTTTGCTTTGGCGGAGACGGGTGGGTAGAGAACCCACTTGGGTTCGACGAGCGCCGCCCAGCGGCGTGAAGGACACCGGAGCGAAGCGACGGTGGTCCGAGGCGACAGCCGAGGACGAGGCAGCTTTGCTGCCGAGCAATCCCACCTCAAGCAGCAGCCGGTACTGGCCGTCATAGGTCAGCCCGCCACGCTGAAGCCGGAGTTGATATCAAGCTGCGAGAACGAGGCGCTCGATGTGTTGCCGCTCAGCAGATCGGCAAACGAGCCGAAGCTGGCGAGGAAGATCTCACTGCCTCCGGCAGCGTTCGCATCGCTTTCAAGCAGCAGCCGGTACTGGCCGTCATAGGTCAGCCCGCCCACGCTGAAGCCGGAGTTGATATCAAGCTGCGAGAACGAGGCGCTCGATGTGTTGCCGCTCAGCAGATCGGCAAACGAGCCGAAGCTGGCGAGGAAGATCTCACTGCCTCCGGCAGCGTTTGCATCGCTTTCAAGCAGCAGCCGGTACTGCGCTCCGTGCGCTGCATAGGAGGTCAGAACAAACAGGAGACCTGCAGCCCACTGCATGGCTTTCAAATACATGTTCGATCCTCCACAGCAATGCGAAAGTGATTTGAAACCTTGCCGCGCGGAGAAAGGGCATAGCGGCGGGAGTGCAGGAGAACCACGTTCCATGCCGCGTATACGAAACAGTTACTTACGCGTGGCAAGAGGTAGGCGGTGTAAAGATCTTCGACGGAACAAGGAGAAGACGGCCAGCGAACTTGCGACACCGCTCTGGCAGATAAGGTTGTTACGAACCGACGCGGGTTCGACGCGCGCTGCAATGCGGCGAGCCGCTCAGCCACGCTGCTAAGACGCCATAAACCTGACGTAGTTGTCGAGATTTGGCAATTGCTTACTGCCGACTTACTGCCGCAGAGCTCTGCTCCCACAAATAGTGCGTTGCAGCACCAAATTCGGGCTCGCTGTCAGGGTCGTGTAAGCGCGACTACCTACCGTCCGCGCGGGTAATACAAGAGACCTACACAGAAGAAGAACAAGTCACGCGCCGCGGAGACGGGAGACATGGGCAATATCGAATCAGTCCTGCAAGAGAACCGGGTGTTCCCACCCAGTGCGGAGTTCATCAAACAGGCCAATGTGTCCGGCATGGACGCCTACAAGGCGCTCTGCGCTGAAGCGGAAAAGGACTTCACGGGCTTCTGGGGCAGGCTGGCGCGTGAAAATATCAGCTGGCACAAGCCGTTCACGCAGGTCCTCGACGAGTCGAGTGCCCCCTTTTACAAGTGGTTCCTCGACGGCGAGCTGAACGCGTCGTACAACTGCCTCGATCGCAATCTGAACAATGGCAATGCCGACAAGGTCGCGATCATCTTTGAGGCCGATGACGGCACCGTCACTAAAGTCACTTACCGCGATCTGCACAAGGAAGTCTGCCGGCTGGCGAACGCACTGAAGCAACACGGCGTCAAGAAGAGCGATCGCGTTCTGATCTACATGCCGATGTCGGTCCAGGTCGTCGTCGCGATGCAGGCCTGTGCGCGGATCGGTGCGACCCACTCGGTCGTGTTCGGAGGCTTTTCCGCGAAGAGCCTGCAGGAACGGATCATCGACGCCGGCGCCACCGAGGTCATCACTGCCGATGGCCAGTTTCGCGGCGGTAAGGAAATCCCGCTCAAGCCGGTCGTGGACGAAGCGTTCACGATGGGCGGCTGCGAGGGTGTTCGCAACGTCATCGTCTACAAGCGCACGGGCAGCAACGTGGCGATGCAGGCACCGCGCGACAAGTGGTGGGATGACGTCGTCAAGACCCAGCCGGAGACCTGCGAACCGACATGGGTGAACGCGGAGCATCCCCTGTTCATCCTGTACACGTCGGGCTCGACCGGCAAGCCGAAGGGCGTGCAGCACTCGACCGGCGGCTACCTGCTGTGGGCTGTGCTCACGATGAAGTGGACGTTCGATCACAAGCCGAGCGATGTGTTCTGGTGCACGGCCGACGTCGGCTGGGTGACCGGCCACACGTACATCACCTATGGCCCGTTGGCTGTCGGCGCGACCGAAGTGATGTTCGAGGGCATTCCGACCTATCCCGACGCCGGGCGCTTCTGGAAAATGATCCAGGACCACAAGGTCAGCGTCTTCTACACGGCGCCGACCGCGATCCGTTCGCTGATCAAGGCTAACGAGGGCAATCCGGCCACGCACCCCACCAAGTACAACTTGTCGGGCCTGCGCATCCTCGGTACGGTCGGCGAGCCGATCAATCCTGAAGCGTGGATGTGGTACCACACGAATGTCGGTGGTGGTCGGTGCCCCATCGTCGACACTTGGTGGCAGACAGAGACCGGCGGTCATTTGATCACGCCGCTGCCCGGCGTTACACCTACCGTGCCCGGCTCCTGCACGCTGCCGCTGCCTGGAATCATGGCGGCGATCGTCGACGAGACAGGACATGACGTGCCGAACGGGCAAGGCGGTTTGCTGGTGATCAAGCGGCCGTGGCCCGCGATGATCCGGACGATCTGGGGTGATCCTGAGCGGTACAAGAAGTCCTATTTCCCGGAGGAACTCGGCGGCACGCTGTATCTGGCCGGCGACGGCTCGATCCGCGATAAGGAGACCGCTTACTTCAAGATCGTCGGGCGCATCGACGACGTGCTGAACGTCTCCGGCCACCGCATGGGGACGATGGAAATCGAATCCGCGCTGGTCTCGAACCCGATTGTTGCCGAAGCCGCCGTTGTCGGTCGTCCGGACGACATGACGGGCGAGGCGATCTCTGCGTTCGTCGTGCTCAAGCGGGCGCGGCCGACCGGGGAGGAAGCGCAGAAGATTGCGAAGGAACTGCGTGACTGGGTCGGCAAGGAAATCGGCCCGATCGCCAAGCCGAAGGACATCCGCTTCGGCGACAACCTGCCAAAGACGCGTTCCGGAAAGATCATGCGGCGCCTGCTGCGCTCCATTGCCAAGGGCGAAGAGATCACGCAGGACGTCTCCACGCTGGAAAATCCGGCGATCCTGGATCAATTGAAAGTGACGCTGTAGCAGCCGGGTTTCGGTGAGGCTTATGTGAGCGGAGCGAACGTAAAGCGAGCGGATGCGAGCGGCCGTAGCCAAAACCCGGCGATCCTGGATCAGTTGAATGTGACGCTGTAGGTCTGCAGCGCGAGAGTTTTGGAGGCAGACGGGGGCGATGAGCCCCGAACAAGAAGGCGCACGGCCCCGTGAGGTCGGGAACCATCCGACCCACGGGGTGAACGCCCGGTGGAAGTGCGGCACGGTCGTGACGGGTGCTGCATGGCTGTTGGAAAAGGTGCGTGCGGTTCTGTGCCAAACGTGGAGAAGGATGGGAATGGCATTTGCATTGCTGGCGCTGCAAACGCTGGTGCTGGTCGCGGGCCTGGCCCTGCTCGGCCAGGGACTCGTCGGCGCTTTCAACTGGCCGCGCCGTCGTCAAAACCTCGTCTGGCGACTGTTCGAGGTCATTGGCAGCCCGGTGGTCAAGCTGGTGCGGCTGGTCACACCCAAGTTTGTGCTGGACCAGCACATTCCGATCGCGGCATTCATGCTTTTGTTCTGCGCTTACTTCTGGCTCGGCTTCGAACATCGCTCCACATGCCGCGCCGACACGGCACAGGCGGGCTGCGAAAAGTGGGCCGCGGCGTGGAGCGGCGGGACGGTGAAGCAATGACCTGGCTGGCGCAAAAGCTCAAACTGTGGTGGCAGCAGAGGCAGGCCAACGCTGCAATACTTTTCAAGCGCGTGCCCGAGGCGGTGCGTGCCTACCGGAAAATGCTGGAAGTCGACCCTAGCAATCAGATGGCGGGACTCATGCTCGGCAACCTGCTGGCAGAGGCAGGTGACCGCGAGGGTGCCGTGGCCCAGCTGGAGCAGCTGACGGTGGCCAATCCGTCGTTTGCCGATGCCTGGTTCAACCTGGGCTACCTGCACGACCAGGCGGATCGGCTTGCCGACGCCGAGCGTTGCTTCCGGCGGGCGGTCGAGCTGCGACCGTCGCTCGATCGTGCCTGGTACGGGCTGGGGCTGGTTCTGATCCGTGATGGCCGCCTGACCGAGGCGGTCGATGCGCTGAAGCAGACCATCAAGCTGCAGCCGTTCAGTCCCTATGGGTACTACCAGCTTGGCCTGACTTATCACCATCTGGGCCGCAACGAGGACGCTTGGCGCGTCCACAAGCAGCTGACCGAATTCGAACCGAAGTTTTCTGCGACGCTGAAGCGCGATCTCGAGCGGACGGTGCCGCAGGCTGTACCCGCAGTCAATCCGAGTTCCCAACCCAAGGAGGAAACGACCGTCGACGCCACTTAGTCCAAGGAGACAGAAGCCTACTTAGGAGAGAACATGCAACTCACCGAAAAGCATAAAGAGTACTGGAGCAGGAATCTGCGGATCACCGCGATCCTGCTCTTCATCTGGTTCGTCGTCACTTACGTGATGGCGTACTTCGCCATCCCGCTGGCCAAGATCAACTTCTTTGGCTGGCCGCTGTCGTTCTACATGGCAGCGCAAGGGTCCCTGATCATCTACGTCGTGCTCATCTGGTACTACGCAAAATACATGCGCAAACTCGACCTCGAGTACGGCGTGGACGAAGGAGACTCGAAATGAGTGCCGGCGTAAGTTCGAATCGCGCCTTCTTCAATCAGTTGAAGAAGTACTACACCTGGTATACGGGCGGATTTATTACGTTCGTGATCGTGCTCGCCATCCTGGAGCAGTTCGGTCTGCCGCGAGTCTGGATCGGCTACACGTTCCTGTTTGCCACCATCGCGCTGTACGCGGGCATCGGCATCATGAGCCGTACGGCGGACGTGGCCGAGTACTACGTCGCGGGCAGGCGTGTGCCGGCGCTTTTCAACGGCATGGCCACCGGCGCCGACTGGATGTCGGCCGCGTCGTTCATCGGCATGGCCGGCACGCTATACCTGGCCGGCTTCGATGGTCTCGGCTTCGTCATCGGGTGGACCGGCGGCTACGTGCTGGTAGCGCTGTTCCTGGCGCCGTACCTGCGCAAGTTCGGGCAGTTCACGATTCCGGACTTTCTGGGTGCGCGCTACGGCGGCAACATTCCACGTGCGATCGGCGTCTTCGCTGCGATCCTGTGCTCCTTCACCTACGTGATCGCGCAGATCTACGGCGTCGGCCTCATCACTTCGCGTTTCACGGGTGTCGAGTTCGGCGTCGGCGTGTTCCTCGGGCTGGCCGGTATCCTGGTCTGCTCGTTCCTGGGCGGCATGCGCGCGGTCACGTGGACGCAGGTGGCGCAGTACATCATCCTGATCGTTGCCTACATGATCCCGGTGGTGTGGCTGTCGGTGAAGATCACTGGCGTTCCGGTGCCGCAACTGGTCTACGGACAGGTGCTGGAGAAGGTCACGATCAAGGAAGGCGAACTGCGGACCAATCCTGGGGAAGTCTCGGTACGCGACATCTTCAAGAAGAACGCCGCGGACGCCAAGGCGCGGATCGACGCGCTGCCGGCATCGTGGGAGCAAGGCCGCGCGGCGGCATCGCAGAAGGCCGAGGACCTGAAAGCTGCCAATGCTCCGGTCGCGGAGATTCGTGCGGCCGAAAAGGCGCTCGCCGACTACCCGAAGACCGCTGATGCTGCTAAGAAGGCCTGGACGGCACAGGTGGCTTCCAACACCGCGAGGTCCGCGCCACCTTTCCCACATGCGGAGCCGTATCCGACCAATAAGACCGGAGAGGCAGGCGAGGCGGAGCGCAACACGAAGCGCAACAACTTCCTGGCGTTGACGTTCTGCATGATGTTCGGCACGGCGGCATTGCCGCACATCCTGATGCGCTACTACACGACACCGTCGGTGCAGGAGGCGCGCGTCTCGGTGTTCTGGTCGCTGTTCTTCATCTTCCTGCTGTACTTCACCGCGCCGGCACTTGCGGTGCTCGCGAAGTACGAGGTCTACCACAACGTCGTCGGATCATCGTTTGCGAATCTGCCGGCGTGGGTGGCTGCCTGGGCCAAGATCGATCCATCGTTGATGTCGATTACTGATGTCAACAAGGACGGCATCGTGCAACTGGCGGAAATGGTGCTGGGAGGCGACATCATCGTGCTGGCAACGCCTGAAATCGCGGGCCTGCCGTATGTGATATCCGGTCTGGTGGCGGCGGGCGGTCTGGCCGCGGCGCTTTCGACCGCTGACGGACTGCTGCTGACGATTGCCAACGCGCTGTCACACGACCTGTACTACAAGATGATCAACCCGAACGCCTCTACCCAGAAGCGGGTCATGATTTCCAAGATCCTGTTGCTGGTCGTGGCCATCTTTGCCGCGTGGGTGACGTCGCAAAAACCGGGAGACATCCTGTTCCTGGTCGGCGCGGCGTTCTCGATGGCGGCGTCTGCGTTCTTCCCGGCCCTGGTGCTGGGCGTGTTCTGGAAGCGCGCAAACAAGTGGGGTGCCATCGCCGGAATGGTTGCGGGGCTCGGCGTCTGCCTGTATTACATGCTGCACACCTATCCGCAATTTATCCTGTGGTTCGGCACCACGCGGATGGAACCTTGGTGGGGCATTGCACCCATCTCGGCTGGCGTGTTCGGTGTGCCAATCGGTCTCATCACCATCGGTATCGTGAGTATGCTGACGCCGGCACCGAACCGCGAAGTGCAGGAGTTCGTGGAGCACGTGCGCTATCCGAGCCTGCGCGGCGATACGGTCGAGACCCTCGCCCGCTGATCGACGCAGGAAGTTGCACTCAAGCCCGCGGTTCGCCGCGGGCTTTTTTTCGTCCATTCGCCGGCCGATATAATCCGCGGCCGTACAAGGAGAGATGGCCGAGCGGTCGAAGGCGCACGCCTGGAAAGTGTGTATGGGTCTAAAGCCCATCGTGGGTTCGAATCCCACTCTCTCCGCCAAACGAACGGGCCCACATGGGCCCGTTTGCTTTGGCGGAGCGGGTGGTTAAGAAGAACCTACGCGGGTTCGACGAGCGCCGCACGGCGGCGCGAAGGACACCGGAGCGAAGCGACGGTGGTCCGAGGCGACAGCCGAGGACGAGGCTGCTCCGCTGCCGGGCAATCCCACTCTCTCGTTAACTGCTAAGTTTCACGGCGCTTTGGCGCCGCTTAGTAGACCTTTCCGAATGGCTTGCCGCGGTCTGCTTCGGCCCGTGTTGCGCGTCGTCGTCTCCGGTCACTCGCACCCGCCGCAAGGGACGGATCCTGATGGTGTGGTCTACGTCAACCCGGTCGGTGCCGGCCCGCACGGCTTCCGATTGCCGGACGCGGTCGGAGAATTGATCGTGAGAAGTGACGACGTGTCCGCGCATGTAGAGAAACCGGCCACCGCGCCACTTAGTTGTTGAAGTCGTCGAGAGGACGGTTGGCACCTTGTGCGGTGGCATTGACGCCACCAGGATGGAATGCCAGGCGCTTAGGCTAATCTCGCCGAGTTGTGTACCGAATCCCGCTCTGAATGAAACCCAAGACCGCCACAACGCTGCGCCGGGTCGCCATCGCCCTGGCCGTGATCCTCGCGATCGCGCTGGCCGTTATCTGGTTTGGCAGGGCGAAGCCGATTTCAGTGCTCGTCACCGAGGTCGAGCGAGGCACGGTCGAGGCGTCGATCGCCAACACGCGCGCCGGCACGATCGAGAGCTGTCAACGCACCAAGATGTCGACCATCATCGGCGGCCGAATCGAGATCCTTGCCGTCAAGGAAGGCGACCACGTCAAGAAGGGCCAGCTGCTGATGCAGATCTGGAGCGACGACATCAAGGCGCAGCAACGATTGGCGGAGGCGGCGGTGGCTACGTCGCGCAAGCGGGTCGTCGAGGCCTGCACGCTTGCGGACAGCGCTGAACGCGAAGTCAAGCGCCAGAAGGAACTGCATCGCCAGGGCTTCATCTCCGCGAATGCGATTGATACGGCGCAGTCGGCGGCCGACGCGCGCGCGGCGTCGTGTGCAACGGCAAAGGCGGACATCGCGCAGGCGGAAGCGAACGTGCGGGTCGCGCACGTGCAGCAAGGACGCACGACGCTCATTGCGCCGTTCGACGGCACAGTGGCGAAGATCGTTGGCGAGGTCGGCGAATACTCGACTCCCTCGCCGCCCGGCGTGCCGACGCCGCCTGCGATCGACCTGATCGACGAATCGTGCGTCTACGTGAAAGCGCCGATGGACGAGATCGACGCGCCAAAGATTCGCGAAGGCCAGTTCGCCCGCATCACGCTTGACGCAATGCCCGGCAAGGCGTTCTCAGGCAAAGTGCGTCGGGTGGCGCCGTACGTCTCCGCCGTCGAGAAACAGGCGCGCACCGTCGACATCGAAGCGGTCTTCAACCATCCCGAGGAGGCAGGGAGGCTACTGGTCGGCTACAGCGCCGACGTCGAGGTCGTGCTCGATACGCGGAAGGACGTGCTGCGCCTGTCGACCTCGGCCCTGCTCGAGGGCGGGCGTGTGCTGGTCGTCGACGCCGACAACAACCTCGTCGAGCGCAAGTTGAAGACCGGTCTTGCCAACTGGGAGTACACCGAGGTCGTCGAGGGACTGGCGCAGGGTGACCGGGTCGTTACCTCGCTCGACCGCGTCGGCGTGAAGGCCGGCGCGCGCGTCACGTTCGAGAGCAAACCCGCGCAGTGACGGTCGCCGCGACGGCCCGCCGATGACTACCGCACCGACCGCGCTGATCCAGCTCGCCGGCATCGAGCGCGTGTTCCTGCTTGGCGACAGCGAGGTGCACGCGCTGCACGAACTGGACCTGCGGATCGACCCCGGCGAGTACGTCGCCGTGATGGGGCCGTCGGGCTCCGGCAAGTCGACCCTGTTGAACCTGATCGGGCTGCTCGACCGTCCGACCGCAGGCACGTACCACCTGGAAGGGCGCGACGTCACTACGCTCTCCAGTGTCGAACAAGCCCATGTCCGCAGCACCCGCATCGGCTTCGTGTTCCAGAGCTTTCACCTCGTGCCGCGCCTGACCGCGGCGGAGAACATCGCGCTGCCGATGATGCTGGCCAGCATACCGGCCGCCGAGCGCAGCAAAAGGGTAGCGCAGGCACTGGTCGACTACGGGCTGAAGGATCGCGCCGAGCACCGCCCTGAGCAGCTCTCCGGCGGACAGCGCCAGCGGGTGGCGATCGCCCGTGCCACCGTTATGCATCCGGCACTGATCCTCGCCGACGAGCCCACCGGCAACCTCGACCGCGCCACCGGCGACGAAGTCGTGCGCCTGCTCGAAGGACTCAACGCGCGCGGCGTCACGGTGATCGTCGTCACCCACGACGCCGCGCTCGGCAAGCGTGCGCGCCGCCGCATCGACATGGAGGACGGCATGGTCCGCGCCGACACGCGGACCGAGGCAGCCGCGGAATGACGCCTCTCGACACCGCGCGTTTCGCCGTCGGGGCTGCGACCGGCAACCGGCTGCGGACAGTGCTGCTGATGCTGGCGATGTCGATCGGCGTGGCTGCCGTGGTGATGCTGACATCACTCGGAGACGGCGCCCGGCGCTATGTCATCAACGAGTTCTCGTCGCTAGGCACCAACCTAGTGATCGTGCTGCCGGGGCGCACGCAGACCGGCGGCTTCTCGCCGCAGAACGTCATCACCGGAACGCCGCGCGACCTGACCGTCGAGGACGCGATGGCCGTCCGGCGCGCGAGCGCGGTGCGGCGCGTGGCGCCGGTCGTGGTCGGCACGTCAGAGATCAGCGGCGTCGGCCGCCTGCGCGAGACGCTTGTCGTCGGTACCGTGGCGGACTACTACGCGATGCGCAACTTCACAATGGCGCAGGGTCGCTTCCTCCCTGAAGAGGACTGGACGCGCGGCTCGGCGGTGATCGTGCTCGGATCGAAGGTGCGCGCGGAACTCTTCGGCAGCGCGCCGGCGCTGGGACAGTTCGTGCGGATCGGCGACCGGCGCTTTCGCGTGATCGGCGTGCTCGGCTCGAGCGGCATGGGCCTGGGCATGAACACCGACGAGCTCGCCTTTGTCCCGGTGGCCACCGCACTGCAGATGTACAACACCAACACGCTGTTCCGCGTCATCGTCGAGGCCCGCAACCGCGAAGGGATCCCGATCGCGAAGGAACAGGTGCGCGAGACGATCAAGGCCCGTCACGGAGGCGAGGAAGACGTCACGACGATCACGCAGGACGCAGTGCTCGCGACCTTCGACCGGCTGCTGGGTACGCTGACGCTCGGCGTGGCCGGCATCGCGGCGATCAGCCTGGCCGTCGCCGGCATTCTGGTTATGAATGTGATGCTGGTCTCGGTGTCACAGCGAACGTCCGAGATCGGCCTGCTGAAGGCGCTCGGCGCGACCGAGGCCGCGGTGCGCAACGCGTTCCTGACCGAGGCCGCAATGCTGTCGTCCGCCGGCGCGCTGATCGGCTACGGGCTGGGCCTGCTCGGCGCGTGGGTGATCCGGACGCTGTACCCGACCCTGCCGGCGTACCCGCCGCAGTGGGCTGTCATCGCAGCGCTCGGCACCGCGCTGGTCACCGGGGTGCTGTTCGGTGCGCTGCCCGCAAAACGCGCCGCGGCGCTCGATCCCGTCACCGCGCTGGCGAAACGATGATCCTGCGCGACGGCGTCTTCCTGGCGACGCGTGCCATCACCGCGCACCGCATGCGCAGCGGTCTGACCCTGCTCGGCATCGCGGTCGGCATCGCCGCGGTCATCCTCTTGACGTCGATCGGCGAAGGTATCCACCGCTTCGTTCTGGCGGAGTTCTCGCAATTCGGCACCAACATCATCGGCGTCGCACCGGGACGCGTGAAGACGGGCGGCGCCGCGCCGTCGGGCCTGCCGACTGCTGTCAAGGCTGCTGACCTTCGACGACGCCCGCGCCCTGCGCAAGTTGCCGAACGTGACCGCCATCGGTCCCATCGTTTATGGCAACGCGGAAATCGAGGGCAATGGCCGCACGCGCCGCACGACGGTGTACGGCGTCAACGAGGACGCGCTGCAGGTCTTCAACATGAGGGTGGCCGCCGGCCAGTACCTGCCCCCGGACGAGTGGGAGAGCGCACGCGCCTTTGTCGTGCTTGGCAGTACCTTGAAGAACGAACTCTTCGGCTCCGCCAACGCGCTCGGCGCACGGCTGCGCACGGGCGGGCTGCAGTTTCGCGTGGTCGGCGTGCTGGCGCCCAAGGGCCAGTTCCTCGGCATCGACCTCGACGACACCGCGTTCATTCCGGCGGCGCGGGCAATGGAACTCTTCAACAAGGAAGGCCTGACGGAGATCCATGTGTCGTATGCCGAAGGTGCGGAGGCCGGCAAGGTCGCAGATGCCGCCCGCAAACTGCTGACCGCGCGTCACGGCCGCGAGGATTTCACGATCACCACGCAGGAGGACATGTTGCGCACGCTTGCAAACATCCTCGACATCCTGACGATGGCGGTCGGCGCGCTGGGGAGCATCTCACTGCTGGTGGGCGGCGTCGGCATCGTGACCATAATGACGATCGCGGTGGCCGAACGCACCGGTGAGGTTGGCCTGATGCTGGCGCTCGGTGCGCGCCGTGGCACGATCCTCGGTCTCTTCCTTGGCGAAGCCGTGGTGCTTGCTGCGCTCGGTGGCTTCGCCGGACTCGTGCTCGGAGTCGGCCTGGCCCAGCTGATTCACCTCATCGTGCCGGCGCTGCCGGTGCACACGCCCGTACTCTATGCGGTGCTGGCCGTCGTGCTGGCGTCGCTGATCGGCCTCGCGGCCGGCGTGCTGCCGGCGCGCCGCGCGTCGCGGCTCGATCCTGTCGAATCCCTGCGCGCCGAGTAGACCTCGCCGCCCTCGGTCGCCTCGGCCCGAATGAAATGCAGCTCGTGACGAGCCGCTTGACTTGGGCGGCGTCGTCAGCCTTTCAGCCTTAGAGTTGGAGTCGTATAAACCGTCTTACTGAGTAAGGACGTGAATGGCTGGGCGGAAAATGCGTCGCCCGACCTCAAAGCCAGAAGACAGGGAGGCGCGTGCACGCGCCCGGGTACTCGCTGGGCAAAGCTACTTACAGAACCGTCATGCCCTGGCCGCCGCCCACCATGGCGAGCTGCTCGTCGGTCAGGTCATCGAGGTCCGCCAACAGATCGGCTTCGGTGGTCTCGAGTTCAAGCGTATTGACGTCGTTCATCTGTTCTCTCCGCAGGGGTTCTGATTGTTTATGTCGTATTTCGACTACAGGACGGTCATGCCCTGGCCACCGCCCACCATGGCCAGCTGCTCGTCGGTCAGGGTGTCGATATCCAGCAGGTCCTCGATGCCGCGCTCGTCGACGATTTCGAGTGTGATGGTGGCTTCCATGGCTTCTCCTCCGGGTTTGTTTGATTGGTTTCTTGAGTGAGCGGCGTTTGACACACGCGCCCGGCTAGCCTAGCGTGAAAAACTTCTTATCCGCGCTCCCACAAATCAGTGAGCGAAATTCAAAGGCTGATTGACGCAACCGTAGTTCCCGCGGAAGCCGCGGATCGCGACCTGGCTACGGTCGGGCAGATCGTTGCTGCGGTCCGATCGGCGATCAGTGTCCCTGAACATGCCGATCGCGGTCTGTTGACCAAGGTGGCCGGACGGTTGCGGGATATCCCGTCCACGATTGGCTCGGACGGTCAGCTGGAGGCCCTGCAGGCAGTTTGTCGCTTCTTCCTGGGCAAGGACCAGGATCTGCCGTTTGCGATGGAGGCGGCGGCCGGCGTGACGCGAGTGGCACGCGCCACCGGGCGCAAGCCCGAACTGCTGAATGGACTGCTGATGCAGGCGGTCGTCGCCTCGCAACTCGACAATCACATCGAGGCGCTGGAAAGCTGCGCTTCGGCACGTGAGGTGGCGATCGAGATAGGCTCCCCTCTGGGCGAACTGAAGGCGGTGATCAACGCGGCGGCATTCCTGCTCAACGTGGGCCACTACCAGTACGCGCTCGACCTGCTGCGCAACGGCCTGACCATTATCGATCGTTGCCCCGAAGGCGAGGAGATCCTGTGGATCGTGCTCGGCAACATCGCCCAGTGCTATCTATTCCTCGGCGAGTACGAGGAAGCGTTGCAGACAATCGGCGCGGCCCGCGCGACGGCCAAGGAACCGACCGACGCCCACGGCGCCGGCAATCGCACGATCCTGGAGTACACGCACCTGCGCACGCTGGTGGCTCTCAAGCGCGGCCCCGCCGCGCGGCCGTTGCTCGAGGCCATGGGAGTCTATGCAGCCAAGGCAGGGACCGTTCGCGCGCGTATTGATTACGCCTGCGCCCGCGGCATGCTTGAGGTGGTCGAGGGGCAGCGGGATCTCGGCCTCTCGCGCATCGTCACGGCGCGCGAGAAGGCCAAGCTTGTCACCTCGACGCTGCCCGACGTGCTTTCTGCGATGGTGTCGGTGCAGGAGGCGGTCGGCAATAAGGACGGCGCCGAAAAGATCAGAGACGAGCTGAAGCAACTGCTTGCTACTCGCCAGGAAACGAGCCGCCTGCGCGCTGCATTGATGTTCGGGCCGTCGGTGGGCGTTGCTGGTCAGACCGAGCGCACCACCGAGTACGACCGCCGTCTTGATGCAGCACGTGAACGACTGTTGCGCCACGAAACCTGAGGTCAGGTCGGCCGCGCATTAGCGACGCGTGCGACAAAGTTTGTTCCAGGAACGAGCCAGAGTCGCGGGAAAACGGGATGGCGGCCAGAAAGTCCAGGCAAACAGCGGCGGGTTGCGCCATCCTTCGCCCTCTGGGTCCTCCGATCAACGCGGCTTCTTGCAGACACGCTTGTTCCATGGGTAAAGGGGATACCGTCCGCCTGACTCGGCCCGTTTTCTCGGAAGGGCGTGAATTGCCGGCAGGTGCTCAGGGAAAGATCGTGCAAGTGTTCGAGTGCCTGCCGAGCGCGGAGGTGGCGATTCGCCACAACAACGAGACGCTGGTCCTGCCGATAACCCTGGCGCTGCTCGAGCAGCTTCAACCGCGCCTCGACCAGTAGCACCTCGGCGCAGCGAGCCGCGCGGGACTTCAAGCAGCGTCGTCGTTACAGCGTTGGAAATGCCGACTTCGCCTGGGGTGGCAGCGATCGCCTCGCATTCGAAAAGGCGGATGCCGTTGACGCGGGCAGGGTCAGACGACCGGGTTTCAGGCCCATTTACCCGGCTTTTCCACCTAGGTCCTGTGCGGGCGACCGCTACGCTTGGGCGATTCGAGTCCTTGGTGCTGCCGCGCGGTCAATTGCCGGCTTGAGTTCGCATTCCATGTCCGCATCGCCGTCTACTGAACTGGAGCAGGTCGCCGCCGCGGTACTGGACGGGCGGACTGATGCCGCCCGGACGGTACTGATCGAAGGGGTCGAACGGGCGCGTAATGCCTCGGATAGCGCACTGCAAGCGCGCCTGCTCAGTCGCCTCGCGGTGCTGGAACTGCGGCTGGGCGAATTCTCGGCGGCCGATGCCCACGCGATTCAAGCCGCAAAACTGCACGCAGCCGAAGGTGATGCGGCCGGGCAGGTCGCCTCGCTGACGTACGCTGTCTTCGCCTGCGCTCAGCTGCGCCGCTACGATGATGCGTACGCCGCCGCCTTTGCGGCCCATGATGTCGCTCCGCAAGGCTCGCGGCCGGAATTGCGCCTGATGGCAACCCGCGCCCTCGGCGCTGCACACTCCGCCGCCGGTTCGTACGAAGAAGGATTGCAGCTCTTTGCGCGCATGATCGACATTGCGCGTGAGGCCACCTTGGCCACCTGGGAACGCACAGCCCGGACTGACTGGTTGATCGTCAATCTCGGATGGCTGACCGATCCGGCGGCGCTGCATGCCTCAGCGCCCGATCGTGAACACCTCACCATGCTTCAGGCCTGGGCCGAGCATCTGTTGCAGCAACCGTCCGACGCGACGCCCGAGATGCAGTTGCGCGAGCGCGTTGCGCACAATGCCGTGCTGGCGCAGATCCACGTGGCCCTTGGCAATGTCGGGCCTGCTCGCGCAACGATCGATTCCGTCATCCGGGATTCGGCTCAGCTGGGCTACTCACACGGCCTGGCCGAAGGCGCGGTTGTGGAGGCAGATGTACTCCTGCTCGAAGGTGAACCCGCGTGCGGCGTGGAAAGTGCGCGACGAGGCATCGAGATGGCCCAGCGCCTCGACCTCCTGGTGGTCGAAGGCAAGGCGCACGACGCGCTCTCACGCTGCGCCGAGGCCACTGGCGATCACGAGACCGCGGTCAAGGCGCTGCGCCGGCACATGCAGGTCACGCGCGAGATCCTGCGCCTGCGCAGCGAGAATCGCGTGCGCATCGAGCGTTGGCGCGAGTCACTCAAGCAACGCGAGCAACTTGACACGCTGACGGCCGAGGCAAGCTCGTTCCGCGAACTGTCATTGCAGGACCCGCTGACCGGACTGGCAAATCGCCGCGCGCTGGATCCATTGGTGCAGGATGCCCTGGCCGACCTGCGTGCCCGCGGCCGACCGTGCGCATTGGCGGTGCTCGACATTGATCAGTTCAAGAACATCAACGACCGGCACTCCCATGTCGTGGGCGATGCTGTGTTGCGATCGCTCGGCGACGTGCTGCGGGCGACTCTGCGCGGGGCTGACTTCGCGGCGCGGACCGGCGGAGACGAACTGGTCGTGCTGTTCGGGAATGCTTCGGTGGCCGACGCGAGCGCAGCCTGTGACCGGATCTGCAAGGTGATTGCTGCACACGACTGGGACCATCTCTCGGATGGATTGACCGTCACGATGAGCATCGGCGTGACGGCCGCGCGGCTCGAAGACACCGTCGAGACCCTGATGCGGCGCGCGGACCGCCTGATGTACGACCACAAGTCAGGCTGAGCCGACAACGCGCGACACATTCGGCTTGTCGCGCTCATGGGCGCCTGATCCCAGGCCCCGGGGCCGCTACTTTCCGATAGTGACCGATGTCGACGCTGCCGCGCTTCAACGCGCAGCGATGATCGCTTCGACCCCGGGCTGCTCCTTCAGCATGTCGATGCACTGCTTGGCATCGGGGACGCGACTGGTCGGACGCACGGCGTAGGTCACTGTATCCGCGGCAGCCGCCTTGGCGATGTAGATGACGTCGCAGCCGGTCGTGCTGGACAGCGCGAACGCGCCTTGCGGATTGGGTGAAATGCGCGCCGGCTGGATCTTCACATCGTAATTCTGCGCGGCTGGGATGCGTGCGTCCGTCGTTGCCGGTGGCGTGGCCGTCGAGCAACCGGCGAGCAGGCCGGCAGGGAGGACGACTGTGCCAAGGATCGCAGCGATGCTGGGTTTGTTCATCTTCGGCTCCTGGAATCGGTTACTAGCTTACGCGGGAATCGCGTTGCATCGCGCTCGATAGCGTGCCACGCGGCAGCGATGCGTCGGCCCTCTGCGCCGGCGGTGATGGAGTTCTGAGCTGTGAGGGGACCGCGTCCGGATACAGCGTGGCCAGGACGCGGGCCGTCACCATCCGTAGTTCGCCCTTGAGTGTGTGCACGGTCGCGTCGAGTCGATTGTCGTTCCGTGCACTGCCCCAGATATCGTGCAGTGCATCGCCGTGTACGGCAAGTTGCGCCCGCACTTCGTGATGCCAGTGGGCTGGCGCCTCGCCCTCCACGAACTGCCCGCGGCCCCGGCCGTAGTGGGCAGCGGCCAGGTAGTGCAAGACGCCGGCGCGCACCAGCCCGTCGAGAAAGTCATCGGGCCAGCTCAGGCGTGCGCGCTCGGAGCCGGTCAACTTGTTGATGCCGCGCGCAATGCCTGCGCCGCCGAGCCCACCGAGGACTGCGCCGACGAGCAGACCGGCGCCCATGGACAGTCCTCCGGTTGCGAGGTCGGCCTTCAGGCCGGTAAGGGCACCGGTCAGCACGCCACCGAACAGGGCAGCACGACCCTCCGCGATCGGCTCCTGAGTCGCGTAGGCTTCCTGCACGCGCTTCAGGATGGTCTCGGTCGTGCTGCCGTCGAGGCCATTGATTGCAATCATGCGGTCAGTCGCGGCCTTGACATTGGCATCGAGGCGAGCCGCCAGCGCAGCCATTGCACGACTGCGAGCATCACCGTCCTTGCGAAGACCCAGCGTGACAAGCAGGCGCGAGCCGATCGAGGCGGCAGGCTCGTCGATGGTTTCTGAGTCGTGGGCGGCAGCGGCCATCTGTTCTGCCAGCACCTGCATGCAGGATTCGAAGCGCCCGACATGGCGAGCGATCCAATCCGCCTGCAGTCGCGCAAATCCATCGCGCTTTTCCGGCGCGAGCCGTGTCGAAACGGCCGCAAGCAAAGTGCCTTCCTGCACCCAGCAACGCGCAAACGCGTCGAGCGTCAGCACATCGCACGCCAGGCCGAGTCCTGCGACATGGCTGCGCCAGCGTTCCTGTTCCGCGGCGTCTTCGGCATGAGGCCGCGGCGGACCAACCTGATTGAGCAGGACGAGCACCGGCTTGTCGATCCAGCGCAGCACCTGGATCTCGGATGCAACGTAGCCGGCGTCACGCGGCTGTTCCGCGGCGTTCACGAGGTACAGGACAACATCGGAGGAGGACCGCGCTGCGCGCACCGCCTGCTGGCTGCACCAGAATGGCCGGTCCCGATGGCGGTCCCAGACTTCACGCAGCAACCATCCGATCGGGTTGCCGTCCATCCGGAGGCGCTGCACCAGTCGCGCGGAGTCGCCGAACCCAGGCGTGTCCCACAGCCGAAGCGCATCGCCCGACGCGGTTTCCAACAGCAGGTACGGCTCCGCAAGTTCGGTGACATGCGGCGCGTCCCGCACTTCGCCAACGTCGCGGCCGAGCAATGTGCGTACCAGCGTTGTCTTGCCGGTATTCGTATGCGAAACGAGGGCGAGTTCGACCGTGACTGACGTGCCGCCGTCGCTACTCGAGTCGCCGCTCACTGAGTGCCTCCCAGCGCTGCGGCCAGGTCAGCCTCGGCCCGACTCAGTTGCGGCGCGGTTAAGTCGATGCAGGCGACCGGGACGCCACGCTGGGCAGCGAATCCGTTCCAGGCCTGGCAACGCTCGTCCATGCGCTCATTGGCGCCCGATTGCGCGCCAAGGCGACGTCGGTAGGGAGCCGTGTCGACGACGACAGCCAGGGACGTATCGAGCGCGGCCTTCAGCGTGTCGAGGAACCGTCCGTGGTTTTCATTCTCAGGCGTGGCCGCCGCATTGAACACGGCGAGCGTCAGTGGCAGGTCGTCCTCACGTCGCGCCAGTCCTTCAGCCGCGCTGGCCTCGGCCCCGAACTCCACGCTCGGTCGCAACGCCAGTTGCGTTGCATCGCCAAGCAGGTGGCGTGCGAGTCCATTCAAGCCTCGAACTGCGGGCTCGTCTAGCGTGTAGCTGTACGGAATTACGCGAACGCGCGCACTGCTGGGTGCGAACGCGGCCAGCACCCGGCGGAAGTAGGCGGTGCCAAGATCGAACCTGAAGGCCCCTGCGAGCGTCCGCTCACGCCAAGCGGCCCAGGCAAAGAGGGCCAGTCGGGGAAGGACCACGGCGATGCCGACGGTGACGGCGTACAGATGGATCCAGGGTCCGGCATTGGTGCCACCGACACCGCCAGTGATACGCATCACTTCGATCGCATCAACCGAGGGGATCGTCGTGCCGAGCAGCCTCGCGGCCGGCCCGAGCAGTGCGGCGAGAAACGCGTGGACCGATGCGGGCTGCAGGAAGGTGCTTTCCCAGCCGATGCGGTACTCGAATGCCACGGCGCGCACGTACACGCCGAGCAGCGCACCCAGCGCGAACAGTGCCGCCGACAGATGCAGCACGCGGCCCGCGCGAGCATTGAGCAGCGTTGTGCTGAGGTCGGTCCAGTCGGACGTGAAACGCGCCGCAGCCGCGGCCGTGATTTCATTGGAGGTCGTGCGTGGGAAGCGCGCTGCGCCGGCGATCCAGCGACGCAGTGGGCCCAGCCGGCGCCCGAGAAGCGGACGCAGGATCAGGAAGAGATAGACCGCCACGTTCCAGGCAAGGATCCCGAGCAAAGGGAAGGCCAGCACATTCACGTGCTGGCGGTCGGCGATGTGCTCGGAAAATGCGCCCAGCGCGAACGCGGCTACCGGCAACGCCACGCCGATCCACGGGCGCCAGCGAACATTGTGCAGGGCTCGCAGTGCCGGCGCTCGGGCACTGAGCTTGTCGAGCGCCAGCCCGGCGCGCTTTGCGAGAAACTGCTCAGCGGTTGCCGCCGTGCGTTGTTCTGCCGCCTGCCAGTGCGCCAGTTCTCCGGCAGCACGGCTCGCATAACGCCGGTCGTCGGCCGTGAAAAGGACCCCCGATGCATCGGTGGTTTCGATCGCACGCACGAGCACGACATCGCGGGCTGAGTGTTCGTCCATCCGCGGATTATCGCCGCGGCCGTGGCGCCGTCCACGCGCGTGTCATTGGCTTCTGTCGAGCGCCTGCTCGAGGTCCCAGAGGATGTCGTCGATCGACTCGATCCCGATCGACAACCGCACCATGTCGGGTGTCACGCCCGCTTTCAACTGATCGGTTTCCGTCAGTTGACGATGCGTCGTCGACGCCGGATGAATGACGAGCGACTTTGCGTCGCCGATGTTGGCCAGGTGCGAGAGGAACTGCAGTGCGTCGATGAACTTCTCGCCGGCCGCTGTGCCGCCCTTGATGCCGAAGGTCATCACCCCTGCCGCACCCGGTTCGCCGTCAACGGCGCGCAGGTACTTGCGTGCCAGTCCGTAGTACGGACTCGATGCGAGGCCGGGCCAGTTGACCCATGCAACGCGCGGGTGTGCGCTCAGGAACCCGGCGACGCGACGCGCGTTCTGGCAATGCCGCTCCATGCGCAGGTGCAGTGTCTCGACGCCCTGCAGCAGCAGGAAAGCCGACAGGGGGGCGAGCGCCGCGCCGTGCACGCGCATCACTTCCATGCGGGCCTTCATCGTGTAGGCGAAGTCGCCGAAGGTCTCCCAGAACTTGACGCCGTGATAGCCCTTCGACGGCAACACCATGTCCGGGAACTTGCCGTTGCCCCAGTCGAATTGGCCGCGCTCGACCAGTACGCCGCCCAGCGTGGTGCCGTGCCCGCCCAGATACTTGGTCGCGGAGTGGACCACGATGTCCGCGCCCCAGTCGAACGGCCGGCACAGGTAGGGCGACGCCATCGTGTTGTCGATCATCAGCGGCACGCCGGCCGCATGCGCTATCGACGCAATCGGCTCGATGTCGAGCACGTTGATCTTGGGGTTGCCCAGTGTCTCGGCGTACACGAGTCGGGTCGACTCGCGCAGCGCGGCGCGGAAATTCTCCGGTCTGTCGGGGTCGACGAAGGTCGTCTCGATGCCCATCTTGCGCAGCGTGATGTCGAACTGCGAGTAGGTGCCGCCGTACAGCAGCGAGGAGGCCACGACGTGTTCGCCCGGCTGCACGATTGCGAGAATGCCGGTCATCTGCGCCGACATGCCGCTCGCTGTCGCGAGTGCGGCGCGGCCATTTTCCAACGCAGCGACGCGCTCCTCCAGCACGGCCACGGTCGGATTGCTGATGCGTGAATAGACGTTGCCGAAGGTCTGCAGATTGAACAGGCTCGCCGCGTGGTCGGCCGAGTCGAACACGTACGACGTCGTCTGGTAGATAGGCGCCGCGCGGCTGCCCGTCACGGGATCCGGAATCTGGCCGGCGTGCAGGCACAGGGTTTCGATGCCGAAGGCGCGGTCTGCCATGGGGGTCTCCTCAGTACGGCAGTTGCCGCGGGCGCTTGCTGGAAATCACGCGCGTATTCACGCCCGCCCAGTTCAGGCCGCCAAACAGTCGCCCGTGCTCGATCTTGACGCAGCGGTCCTGCACCACATCGAGTCCGGCAGCGCGCGCACGTTCTGCAGCGGCAATGTTGGTTGCGCCCAGCTGCATCCACAGGCAATGTGCGCCGACCGCGATCGCATCGTCGGCCAGCGGACCGATGTCGTCGGACCGCCTGAAGCAGTCCACCATGTCGATCGGGCCGGCTGCCTGGGCGGCCGTGCGTAGGTCGGGATAGCACGTCTGTCCCAGAACCTCGGCGTACTTCGGGTTCACGGGGATCATCGTGTAGCCATGCTCGAGCAGGTATTTGCCGACGAAATAGCTCGGACGATGCCACTCCGCCGAGATGCCGACGACGGCAATCCGACGACAGTCGTGCAGCAGACGGCGCAACGTCGGGATGTCGGTGCTATCAGCCATTATGGTTACCACGTTGCTTGCACGATGAAGCCGGCACCGATGGACGGGGCAGGGTCATGCCGAGAAACTCCTAAGTGTCGAAAAACTTGACAAGCTCGCAACCGCAATACGGCACACCATTGATCGTCTGCATAGACGATCGATTTAGTGACTCGACCATTGTAATTTGGGGATGTAGAAATCAGGTGTGCGCCAGTATTGCGGCGCCAAGGGGCTGTTGATGAAACGCTGTATCGCTGTAATCGTTGCCGGCGCCGGTTTGGCTGCAGGTGCTCCTGTTCAGGCGGAGGTGTTCTACAGCTGGGTCGATGTTGCGCAGAAGCCAAAGCTTGTGACGTCGAGTGACACGCTGATGCGCAAGCAGTTGTGCTCGCGCAGCGATGTGGACGGTTCGTGCCTCGATGGACAGTCGGCCAAGGAAGAATTGCTGAAATTCCAGCCGCCGCCCGTGGACACGCCGCTGCCGCCCGTGATTGACACCTTGCCGCCGGTGGTCGATAGCTCGCTTCCCATTCCGATCACTGAGCAACCCGTCACGACTCCGGTACCCGAACCAACGACCCTGGCGCTACTCGCTGCGGCGTTGTTCGGCCTCGTTATGGGCAAGGGGCGGCATCGCGGTCAGGCCCTCACGCTCCGGGCTCGGCGTACGTGAACTGGACGTTAGTGGTCTGACCGACGGTCGGATTCACGACGGTAAGCAGTCCGGAAGGTTGCAGCGAGAAACCCAGCGGCAGGGTTGCACTGCCGCTGGCGAGTCCGAACACTCCACCGCGGACGGCGTTGGGCGGCAGCGTCTGGCTGAGATCGATCACCTGGCTCTGTCCTGCGATGAACCACATCCAGGAAGACAGATCCCATTCCTCGGCCGTTGCGCTAAGCATCGTGGGAGCAGTGACGGCCGGCGCACCGGAGCCTCCGCATCCGACCAGAGTCAATCCGCTGAAACTCAATCCGCTGAAACCAGTAGCGCCCAGCAGCAGCGATCTGCGCTTCATCGTGAACGATGTCCCGGTCGCTGCCATTCGATAGTCGCGAAAGTTGAACTCTTGCCGGCGAGTCGCCGAAGCTTCGTCCTTGTCCGAGGGCAAAGGGCCGCTGTCGGCGGTCCTTGAGTTTTGGTGGAGGCGGCGGGAATTGAACCCGCGTCCACGAGTGATCCAGATCCAGTTCTACATGCGTAGCCGGTCTATTTTTGTCTCGCCGCGTGCTTAGCCGATCGGCAGGCCGGCACGCAACCAGTCACTGGGTCTCGATGCCGCCGTCGTGACTCCACCGGCATCCAGCTTCCGTAATTGGCGCTGCTGTCGGTTACCCGACCTGGCCCGGAAGCGAACCAGTGCAGCGTCTGGCCGGTATTAAGCGGCTAGAGCAAACGCGTCTTCGTTGGCGTTTGTAGTGTTCCAGATGGATTTACGAGGTCACTGGTCCTCGGCATGCCCTGAGATCCTTCACGACCCGTGTCGAAGCCAGGTCGCCCCCAAGAAAGGTGATTCTACGTTCAATGTGGGTCATTTCAGCGAGAAATCAACCCGGGTTTTCGCCCCGGTGTCCCTGATGCCGGCGGCATCGAGCTTGGGCTCCACCAGGAAAAGGCGCTCGCGCGGGACCTTGCCCTCAGCCTCCAGGCGGTTGCGCACGACGGTCGCGCGCTGGTTCGCGAGCGCGCGCAGGTCTTCGGGCGTGACGGCGAGATGGGCGACGAGCAGCGTCTCCATTTCGGACGCGGGTATGGTCTTAGCGATGCCGATGAAGTTGCGCGGCTTGTCGGGGATCTTCTCGTCGTCGTAGACGGCCGCGATCAGGGCCGGCCGTTCCTGCTCGGTGATCGTCACCTTGGATGGATCGACGGAATCGCCGCCGGCACGCACCGTCAGGCGGACCTTGGCAGTGCGCAGCTTGGAATCGAGCTTCGCCTTTCTCGCGCCATCCGTATCCGCCGCAGGATCGACGCGGCCGATGATGTCGACCTTGAGTGCCGGGCGCTCGTTCAGCGCCTTCGCGAGCGTGTCGATGCGCTTGGTCTGTTCGGCCGCCAGCATTGCGCTGCCGGCAGCAAACTCGACGTAGCCGAGTTCCTCGCCACCGCCGAAAGCCGACGCGAGCAGCGCGAACGGCGCGGTCACGATCTTCGTCAGAACGTTGACGATGACCTGGATGATGATGCCGCCGATCGAGAACTTCGGATCGTTCAGCGTGCCGGAGATCGGCAGGTTGATGTCGATCTCGCCTTTCGAGTTCGTCAGCAGCGACACCGCGAGCAGTACCGGCAGCTTGGTCGCGGTTGGACTCTCGACTTTCTCGCCGAAAGTCAGCTGGTCGAGGAACAGGTGGTTGTTGGCGTTGAGCTTCTCGTCCTCGATCTTGTAGCTGACGTCCATCGACAGCTTGCCCTTGACGATTGGGTAGCCCGCGTACTTGACGGAGTAAGGCGTCAGGCGCGGTAGATCGACGCCCTTGGTGCTGCCCTTGATGTCGAGGAAGAGCTTGGGTGCGAGCGGGTTGAGGCGGCCGCCGATCTCGACCGGGGCGTCGTCATCAATCTTGCCGGCGAGCGTCATCGTCGCCGGTTCGGTCGAGTCGCTGGCCAGCGTGGTCACTGAACCGCCGAGTCCGGTCATGTTGGCGGTGTAGTTCGGCTTGATGAAGTTGTCGGTGAAGTTCACGTTGCCGCGCACGAGCTCGATCTGGCCAATGCGGATCACGGGGCGTGGCGCCGACAGGTCTCCGCTTGGTGTGGACAAAGTCGCTGTCGCGGTGCGGCCATTCGCAGCGGCGGGCGGCTGTTCGTTTCCGGCGAGTTCGCGATCGACCGGCATCGCGGCCTCGGCCGGCTTGGTTGCGGCCACAGGCTTCGCGTCCGCCTGCGGCGCCGCCTCGGTGGGAGCTTGCCCCTCGCGCTTGATCAGGTCGGCCAGGTTCAGCCGTCCCTGCTCGGATACGATGATGCGCGCGTAGAAGTCCGAAAGTGAAATCTTTCCGACGGCGACGTCTGGCGGTCCTTCACCAATCTTCGCGTTGATCTGGTCGAGGTCGAGCACCTGCCACTTGAGTAGATCGTTCTCGCCGCGCGCGTCGAGCATGTGCAGATTGGCGAGTCGGGCGTCGCCCTTGTATCCCACTTTAAGCGGAGCGTCGGCTGCGGTCTGGGCCAGCACGACATTGCCCCGCACCGACAGCAGGGCGCTCGCAAGCACTGCATTGAGTCGTGCCGCGAGATATGGGCGTACGGCGGCGATGTCAAGACTGCGTGCATCGATGCGCAGGTCAGCCGCCAGAAGATTCCATTTGGCGCCGCCGTTGACCGCCATCGTGCCACCGCTGCCGAAGCGCGTGCGCAGAGCAATCTCCGCGCGTTGCGATCCATCGCTGACGATATTGCTGACGGTGCCGGCGATCGCCGAAGCGCGCAGCTTCACGTTCGGATCGACCGCCAGGTCTTCGAGCTGCAGATCGCCGCGCGTGATCGACGCTTCCTTTAGGGTGACCTTCCACGGTTGGGCGGCAGCTGCGCTTGCCTCCTTCTCGGTCGTGCCGGTGGTCTGGCCAGGCTTGGCGTGGAAAACCGTCAGCCAGTTGATCTGGCCGTCGGCCATGCGTCGCACCATTGCCCTCGGACCGTCGAGTGAGAGCTTGGTGACCGATATCAGTCGATCATTGAGATCGATCTCGCCTCCGTCGATCGCGATCCCAGCGAGATCGAAGTTCGCTGCGCTGCCGGCGGGGCCACGAACCTGGATGTCCTTGCCGCGTACCTTGATCTCGCGTAGCGCAATCTTCATCGCGGGATCGGCGGCGGCGAACTCGAGAATGGCGTCGACGTCGCTGCTGCCGTCGAGCGTGGCGCTGACTACGTGCGCCAGGTAGCGCGCCGCCGTGCGCATCTTCACATCGCGCGAAGTGAACGCAAGACGCCCAACGACGGGTGCCAGTCCGACTTCACCTTCGAGCTTGGTCGAGCCACCACCTTCACCGATGTCACCGCCGACGCGAACCTTGCCGCGCGCGCTCGACGTGGTCGTCAGATCGCTCGCTTCGGCGCCGAGATTGATGACCTGGAGCCGGAATTGACCCGCGGAGTCATCGGCGTAGTTCACGGTGCCATCGCTGATCGCCGCGTGCCTGAGCGTGAACGCGAATGGCGCCGGCGGCGTCGTCGCCGGCGCGGTACCGACGTCGGGCTGGCTCGATCCTCCCGCGGGCGCCGGTGTTTCCAGTAAAGGTTGCCTGCCGAACTGCACCCAGTTGATCGCGCCTACGGTGTCGCGAACGACCTCGACCGTCGGCGCGGTCAGCACGATGTCACCGATCACAGCGCGGCGCGCGAAGGGGTCGACATCGTCGAGAACGACGCGCAACGATTTCCAGCCGATCAGCGGCTGCGCGTTCGCTGCGGGCGCGGCCAGCGCGAATTCGTTGACGACCACGGAACCGGTGATCACCGTATGCGCCGGTTGAGCTGGACGGTCGCCGCGCGCCGGTGCGGCGCGCCGGAATGCAACGCGCAAGTCCGTGTCGAGCTTGCCCCGCGGTGTCGTGAAGTTAAGACGTACGGGCGAGTAGGCGAGGTAAGTTGGAATGTCCAGACCGTCGAATTTCAGGTTGATCGACGATTCGAGCGTATCGGCGAACGGACGGGTCTCGCCCTTGATGTCGATCGGCGTGCCATTGAGGCGCGCGAAGAATGCTGGCTGGACGTTGATCTCGGCGTGCGTCGGCAGGTTGGAGATGAACGGGATGCCGAGCCTGATGTCGGTGAGCGCATGTGTCCGCGTCATCGTGCGGTCGTCCAAGTTGACGACGCTGTCCGCGACTTCGATGTTGCTCAGCGAAAAGCGCGTGGGTTCGTCGCTGGTTTTCGGCTTGGCTCGAATGCGATCGATGATGTCGCTGAAATTAAAGCGCTGCTGATCGAGCCGGACAAGGTTGGCCGTCAGGCCAACGATGCGGAGTGAATCCAGCACCGGTGCGCGACGGAAGACCGATTGCAGGGACGCATTGGCGATGGCTTCCTGAACGGTCAGCAGCGGCGATGCGTCACCGGGTGCGCCGTCGACCACCAGGCCACGCAGCGTGATACTCAGCGTGTAGGGGTTGGCGCCGACGCTTTCCACGCGCACCGGGCGTCCGAGCTCGCGCGACGCGACAGTCTCGACGCCCCAGCGCACGAGCTTCGGGATCGCCAAGTAACCGATGGCACCGAACAGCAGCAATGCAACGGTCGCGCCGATGGCCACTTTGCGCAGCGCTGGAATCCATCGACGCATCGTTAAGCTCATCCCGGGCGAGGTCTCTGCAGATCAGGGACGATTATCCGATGAGGAGGCCGCTATTGCCTGATCAGGCGGAGCAGTTCGTCCGGGGCGTGGATGATGTGATCGGCACCCCACTGTTCGATCGGATCGGTTTCGCCGAGATAGCCATATGCCGCGGCCACCGTGCGTAGTCCGGCGGCCCGGCCGGCCTGCACGTCGCGCAGGTCGTCACCCACGTAGAGGGATTCATCACGTGTCTTTCCGGCACTCTGGAGAGCGTGCAACAGCGGCGCAGGGTGCGGTTTCGCGTGAGGGGTCGTATCGCCACTGACCACACACGCGGCGCGCTGTGCCAGCCCCAGGGCACGGACGAGCGGGTCCGTGAAGCGCGCCATCTTGTTGGTGACGATCCCCCACAGCACACCTTCGGCGTCGAGTGCAGCCAGTGTTTCGTCCATCGTCGGGAACAGTGCGCTGGCTTCGCACAGGGCCGACTCGTACTCGCCGAAGAATTCCTGCCGGAGCTCCTCGTAACCGGCGTCGGCGGGCGACAGGCCGAATGCGCGCCCGATCAGCCCGCGCGCGCCGTGCGAAGCGAGTGGCCGCAGGGTTTCAAGCGGCACCGGCGCGCGTCTGCGGTTGGACAGCATGCGGTTGACAGCTCCGGCCAGGTCGGGCGCCGTATCGGCCAGTGTTCCGTCGAGGTCGAACAACACCAGTTGGATCGTGTTCATCGTCGATTCGTCGGTCGGGCGCGGCAACTCCATTGCTGTAATGCGCTCACCGGGTAGGTCCCGGAGCCGCACTTATGCAGGCTTGCGGAAGGCCATCAGGTAGTTCACATCGGTGTCGCGACCCAGCGAAGCGGACTTCGTGAAAGGGTTGTAAGTCATGCCCACCAGTTCGTGCAGAGCCAGTCCGGCGCTGCGGGCGTATTGGGTCAGCTCGCTCGGCCGGATGAACTTGACGTACTCGTGCGTGCCGCGAGGCAGGATGTTGAGGACATACTCGACGCCAACGATCGCCAGCAGGAACGACTTGGAATTGCGGTTAATGGTTGAGAAGAACACCCAGCCTCCCGGTCTTGCCAGGGCGGCACAAGCCCGCACACTCTGCGCGGGATCGGGCACGTGCTCGAGCATTTCCATGCAGGTCACGACGTCGAAGGCGGCCGGCTGGCGTTCCGCCCAGGATTCGGCTGCACCTTCCTCGTAGTTCACGTCCGCACCCGACTCCAGTGCATGTAGCTGGGCGACCTTGAGGGGCTTGCCGGCCAGGTCGATGCCGGTGACATGCGCGCCGCTTCCGGCCATTGCTTCGGCCAGCACGCCGGCACCGCAGCCGACGTCGAGTACACGCTTGCCTGCAAGCGGAACCAGCCGGTCGATCCACGCCAGCCGCAACGGATTGATTTCGTGCAGGGGACGCATGGGGCCATTGGGATCCCACCATCGTGCGGCGATGTCGCTGAACTTGCGCAGCTCGGCCTGGTCGACGTTGGCGGCGTTGGTATCCATCGTTCGAATGTTACTGGGCCAGGCGCCAGGGCAAAAAAAAGCCCCGCCGAAGCGGGGCTTTGCTAGCGAGACGATCGCTTAGCGACGGACTGGGCGGGTACCCACCACCTCGACCTCGACGCGACGATTCGGCTGCAAGCACTCGACGAGCTGCTTGAAGTTGCGAACTTCGCCCTTCGCGGACGGATCCGGGCACTGCTTGACCGGGTTCGCCGGGCCCTTGCCTTCCGTGTAGACACGGTTCGGCTCGATACCCTTGCTTACCAGGTAGTCCTTGACGGCCTGTGCACGCGCGACCGACAGCTTCTGGTTGTGTGCCAGAGGACCAAGGCGGTCGGTGTAGCCGACGCCGATGATCACCTCCAGGCTCACACCGGCCAGTTTCGACACGAGATCGTCGAGCTTGGCCTTGCCTTCCGGACGCATGATTGCCTTGTCGAAATCGAACAGGGCATCAGCCGCGAACGTCACCTTCTCGCTCGTCGGCGCCGGTGCCGGCGGTGGCGGCGGGGGCGGCGGGGGCGGTGGCGGCGGCGGTGGCGGCGGTGGTTCGCAGACCGGCTTGACCATCAGATCCTTGTCGCACTCGCAGCCTGCCGTCCAGTTGGGGAACGGCGCGTCTTTGATCACCGTTTTCGCGGCGCGGTCGACGCTCCACGAACCCGTTCGCCAGCACAGGCCGAACGGATCGCGGACGATGACGCCACGCGCGTCGATCACATACGGGCTTTCCTTGGTATCAACAACAGTGATGTCCTTCATCTGGGCAGAAACGGTCCCAGTGATGGCCATCAGTGCCGATGCCAGGAGGCCCAGCTTGATGGATTTCTTCATATAACTCCTCACTCGAGATTGCGGAGACCGGCCGGGGTACCAACTCGGCCGGAGTTGGCCGGCGCCGCATCGGCCGATGATGGCGCATGAACCTTCACGCCAACCCCGCCGTCTGCAGAACCTGCCGACAGCGATTCTGCCACGCGAGCAGGGTGGCCGCAGGGGACCCTGACGCCGCTCCTTGCGCTTCGGCAAGGACCTGTCTCGTTCTGACAACAGATCGGCCGGCTATCCAGACATCGGTCGCATGCTCGCGACCGGCGGCATAAACCAGCAGCGACAGTGGATTGAAGATCGGCTGGGTCTCGATTTCGGACAAGTCAAAGG
Organism: uncultured beta proteobacterium; assembly: GCA_963724365.1. Lineage (GTDB taxonomy): Bacteria > Pseudomonadota > Gammaproteobacteria > Burkholderiales > Burkholderiaceae_F > JALORV01. Next base: position 113,936 of record CAVRUR010000017.1, read on the forward strand.
CAGTGAGATCCGCCTCCTTGCCGACCTCGATCGACCCGATGCGGCGCTCCAACCCCAGCGCCCGTGCCCCGCCAAGCGTGGCAGCTTCCAGGACCGTCGGCGCGGGCAGCACGCTCGGATCGCGACTTGCCCCCTTGGCAAGCAGGGCGGCGAGGCGCATTTCCGACACCATGTCCAGGCGGTCATTGCTGGCAGCCCCGTCAGTGCCCAGGCCGACATTGACTCCAGCGGCCAGCAGTTCCGCCACCGGCGCGATACCGCTGCCGAGCTTGAGGTTCGACGCCGGACAATGAGCCACCGAGGCACCTCGCTGCGCCAGCAGCGCGACCTCGGCCGGGTCGAGGTGGACCGCATGAACGGCGATCAGTCGTTCTGTCACCAGTCCAAGCCGGTCCAGGCGTGCGAGTGGACGTTCGCCATGGCGGCGTACCGATTCCGCGACCTCGTCGGCTGTTTCGTGCAGATGGATGTGCACCGGCAGATCGAGCTCTTCGGCGAGGATAGCGATCTTTGTCAGCGTGGCGTCCTCGACCGTGTACGGGGCATGCGGTGCTAGCGTGAAGCTCACCAGCTCGTCGTCGCGGCAGCCATCGCGGGTCGCGAGACCCTTGCGCAGGTAGTCCTCGGCATCGGACGCGTAGGCGGTAGGAAACTCGATCGCGATGATCCCGGCGACAGCGCGCATGCCGACGCCACGCAGCGCGCGAACGGCGGCTTCAGGATAGAAGTACATGTCGGAGCAGCAGGTCGTGCCGGAGCGCAGCATTTCCAGCGCTGCGATGCGCGTGCCGTCGTAGACGAACTCCGGAGACACCAGCGCCTTCTCGAGCGGCCAGATGCGTTGCTGCAGCCACTGCATAAGCGAAAGATCGTCGCCGATGCCGCGGAACAGCGCCATCGCGGCATGGGTATGGAGATTGACGAGCCCGGGGGTCAGGGCGTGGTTCGCAAGGACCACGCGCTCTACCGGCGAGTAGCGCGCATGCGCAGTGTCCCGGGGCAAGAGCGCAAGGATGCGGCCGTCATGAACGACGACAGCGTGGTCCTCCAGGACCGCGTCCTTCGGCACGACGGGCATGACCCAGCGCGCCTCGATCACCAGATCGACGGATTGCATGTTGAGCAGGCGGTTCGAAGTGTGGCGGCGGATCAAAGCACATCGCGCGCCGATTGGCGAGTCGGGTGATATCGGCGTCCCCGCAAATTCAAGGTGACTCCGGGATCGGACGCGGCCCGATCCGGGCGAAATCGGACGCCCGCGCTGGTAGAATTTGCGATTGCATTTCAGAGCGAACGTGATTGTTCTGCTCGAACCGACGGCCCCGCCCCTGATGGACCAATTCGCCAAGGAAACCCTGCCGATCTCGCTCGAAGAGGAGATGCGGCGTTCGTATCTGGATTACGCGATGAGCGTGATCGTCGGGCGCGCGCTGCCCGATGTGCGCGACGGCCTGAAGCCGGTGCACCGACGCGTGCTGTTCGCGATGCACGAGTCGAATAACCACTGGAACCGTTCCTATGTGAAGTGTGCTCGGGTGGTCGGCGAGGTGATGGGCAAATACCACCCGCACGGCGACAACGCCATTTACGACACGCTGGTGCGGATGGCGCAGGACTTCTCGCTGCGCTACATGCTGATCGACGGGCAGGGCAACTTCGGCTCGATCGATGGCGACAACGCGGCAGCGATGCGCTACACCGAGTGCCGGCTCGACAAGATCGCCGGCGAGCTGCTGGCCGACATCGACAAGGAAACGGTCAACTTCGTCCCGAACTACGACGGCAAGGAAAGCGAGCCGTCGGTCTTGCCGTCGAAGATTCCGAACCTGCTGATCAATGGCTCGGCTGGCATCGCGGTCGGCATGGCGACCAACGTTCCGCCGCACAACCTCTCGGAGGTGATCGACGCCTGCCTGGCGCTGCTGCGCCGGCCCGAGACCACGGTGGACGAGCTGATCGAGCTGATTCCGGCGCCTGATTTTCCGACCGCCGGGATCATCTACGGACTCGAAGGCGTACGCGAAGGCTATCGCACCGGCCGTGGCCGTGTCGTCATGCGGGCCAAGACGCACTTCGAGGAAATCGACAAGGGTGCGCGCAGCGCGATCATCGTCGACGAGCTCCCCTACCAGGTAAACAAGCGCGTGCTGCTCGAGCGCATCGCCGAGATGGTCAACGAGAAGCGGCTTGAGGGCATCTCCGACATCCGCGACGAGTCCGACAAGTCGGGCATGCGGGTCGTGTTCGAGCTCAAGCGCAACGAAGTGCCGGAGGTGGTGCTCAACAACCTCTACAAGCAGACACAGCTGCAGGACACCTTCGGCATCAACATGGTCGCGCTGGTCGATGGCCAGCCGCGGCTGCTCAACCTCAAGCAGATGCTCGATGCGTTCCTGTCGCATCGGCGCGAGGTGGTCACGCGGCGCACGGTTTTCGAACTCAAGGAGGCGCGCAAGCGGGGCCACGTACTGGAAGGCCTCGCCGTTGCGCTGGCCAATATCGATGAGTTCATCGCCATCATCAAGGCGGCACCGACGCCGCCGGTGGCCAAGACCGCGCTGATGGCGCGCGAGTGGGACTCGTCGCTCGTGCGCGAGATGCTGACGCGCTCCGGCGCTGACATGGCGGCCTACCGTCCGGACGGGCTCGAGGCTCGGTTCGGTTTGCAGGGTGATGGGTTGTACCGCCTGTCCGAAGAGCAGGCCGAACAGATCCTGCAGATGCGCCTGCAGCGGCTGACGGGACTGGAGCAGGACAAGATCGTCAACGAGTACCGCGAAGTGATGGAAACCATCACCGATCTGCTCGACATCCTCTCCAAGCCCGCGCGCATCACCGACATCATCGCCGACGAACTGCTGGCGCTGAAGAGCGAGTTCGGCGACACGCGCCGCTCGGAGATCGTGCGCAGCGCACAGGACCTGATGACCGAGGACCTGATCGCGCGCGAGGACATGGTGGTCACGCTCTCGCACACCGGCTACATCAAGAGCCAGCCGCTGGCGGACTACCGCGCGCAGAAGCGGGGCGGCCGGGGCAAGCAGGCCGCGGCGATGCGAGAGGACGACTGGATCGACCAGCTCTTCATCGCCAACACGCACGACACGATTCTGTGCTTTTCCAATCGCGGGCGGCTCTACTGGCTCAAGGTATGGGAAGTGCCGCAGGGCGCCCGCACCGCGCGGGGCAAGCCGATCGTCAACATGTTCCCGCTGGCCGAGGACGAGAAGATCACGGTCGTGCTGCCGATCTCGGAGTATGACGGGCAGCACTTCGTCTTCATGGCCACGGCGATGGGGACGGTCAAGAAAACGGCGCTCATCGACTTCAGCAATCCGCGCAAGGCCGGGATCATCGCGGTTGATCTCGATCCGGGCGATTACCTGATCGGTGCCGCGATCACGGATGGCCAGCACGACGTGATGCTGTTCTCCGATGCCGGCAAGGCCGTGCGCTTCGACGAGAACGATGTTCGACCGATGGGACGCACCGCGCGAGGTGTGCGCGGCATGCAGCTTGACTATGGCCAGCAGGTCATTGCAATGCTGGTGGCCGAAGACGAGGAGCAAAGCGTATTGGCCGCGACCGAGAACGGCTATGGCAAGCGCACCTCGATCGTCGAGTACACGCGCCACGGCCGCGGCACGAAGGGCATGATCGCCATCGCCACCAGCGAGCGCAACGGCAAGGTCGTTGCGGCCACGCTGGTGCGCGGCGACGATGAGGTCATGCTGATCACGACAGGCGGCGTGCTGATTCGCACGCGCGTGTCCGAGATTCGCGAGATGGGCCGCGCCACGCAGGGCGTGACGCTGATCGCGCTGGACGACGGCACGACGCTGACCGGGCTGCAGCGGGTGGTGGAGCGCGACAGCGAAGGAGCCAATGGCCACGAGGCCAGCGCCGAGCCCATCTCCGAGACCGATCCGCCCGATACGCCGACGACCGAGGGCTGAGCGGAAGCCGCACCTTGTCCCGCGCCTACAACACCTCGTCCGGACCGGCAGCGCAGCATGGCTGATTCGATCGACCGGCGACTGAAGCCGCTGCGAGATGCCATTGACGGTGTCGATGCACGACTGGTCGAACTCCTCAACGAGCGGGCTCGGCTGGCAAGCGAAGTGGGCCGACTCAAGGGTGAGGTCGAAGCGCCGGTGCTCCGGACCGAGCGCGAGGCGGAAGTCCTGCGCAAGGTGGGCGCGCTGTCTCACGGCCCGCTGACTGCCGCGCCGCTGGCCAACGTGTTCCGGGAGATCATGTCAGCGTGCCGCGCGCTCGAGCGTCCGTTGACGGTGGCTTTCCTCGGGCCCGCCGGGACGTTTTCCGAAACCGCGATGCATCGCCAGTTCGGCACCAGCGTCACCGGATTGCCGTGTGCGACGCTCGATGAAGTCTTTCGCGCGACCGAGGCTGGCAGCGCCGATGTCGGCATCGTGCCGCTGGAGAATTCGTCCGAAGGCGCTGTCAGCCGCACACTTGACCTGTTGCTTGCGACGCCGCTGAAGCTGCTCGCCGAACTGTCGGTCCCAGTCGACCACAACCTGCTGACCCGCAGCGGCACGATGGACGGGATTCAGTGCATCTGCGCCCACTCGCAGGCGCTTGCACAGTGTGCCGGCTGGCTGGCGCAGCACTACCCGGCCATCGAGCGGCGCGCCGTCGCCAGCAACGCCGAAGGCGCGCGCCTCGCAGCGGAAAGTCCGACGATGGCCGCCATCGCCGGCGATCGCGCCGCGGAGCGCTACGAACTGGTCCCGGTCGCAACGCACATCCAGGACGACCCCAACAATCGCACGCGCTTTGCGGTGCTGGGGCAGCAGATGACGCGGCCATCGATTCCGCCCGGGCGTGACAAGACGTCGCTGATCCTGTCGGTGCCGAACAAGGCCGGAGCGGTGTTCCACATGCTCGAGCCCTTGTCGCGGCACGGGGTGTCGATGACGCGGTTCGAGTCGCGTCCCGCCCGCGTCGGCACGTGGGAGTACTACTTCTACGTTGACGTCGAAGGGCACCAGGCCGATCCCAAGGTCGCCACCGCGCTGGCAGAACTGCAGCAGGCCTGCGCGTTCTACAAGTGTCTCGGTTCCTATCCGGCCGAGCATTGACCATTCGAAGGGTGACCATGGCGGCGGTATCGACTGAATCGACAACGGCGCTCGGCACGCTCGAGCATGTGCGTGCAATCGCGCCATATCAGGCGGGCAAGCCGATCGAGGAGCTTGCGCGCGAGTTTGGGCTCGATCCGGCGTCGATCGTGAAGCTTGCGTCGAATGAGAATCCGCTGGGCGCACCGGAGTCGGCGAAGCGGGCCATGGCCGCCGCCGTCGAGGACCTCGGTCGCTACCCGGATTCCAACGGTTTCGAGCTGAAGGCGGCGCTGGCGGCGCGCTACGGTGTGCCGATGGACTGGATCACGCTCGGCAACGGCAGCAACGACATCCTCGAACTGGCCGCCGCGGCTACCCTGACGCCGGGTCGCAGCTGCGTCTATGCGCAGCATTCGTTTGCCGTCTATGCGCTCGCGACGCAGGCGCGCGGCGGCCGCGCCATCGTGGTGCCGGCGCGGCAACTCGGTCACGACCTTGACGCGATGTTTGCGGCGATCGTGGCAGACACGGCGCTCATCTACGTGGCGAATCCGAACAACCCCACCGGCACTCATCTGAAGGCCGGGGCGATCGACGCTTTTCTCGCCCGGGTTCCGTCGCGAGTCGTCGTCGTGCTCGACGAGGCCTACAACGAGTACCTGCCTCCCGAACTGCGGGTCGACAGCACGGCCTGGGTGCGGCGGCATCCGAACGTCGTCGTTTCGCGCACGTTTTCGAAGGCCTTCGGGCTCGCCGGGCTGAGAGTTGGCTACGGCATCGCCCAGCGGGAACTTACGGACCTGATGAATCGCGTGCGCCAGCCGTTCAATGTGAACAGCGTCGCGCAGGCGGCCGCGGTCGCTGCGCTGGCGGACGAGGACTTCCTCGCGCGCAGTTACGAGCTGAACCTGCGTGGCATGCAGCAGCTGACCGAGGCCTTTCACGGACTTGGACTCGAGTACGTGCCCAGCGTCGGCAACTTCGTGCTGGTCAAGGTCGGACCCGCCGGTCGCGTGTATCAGGAGTTGCTGAAGCGCGGCGTCATCGTGCGTCCCGTCACCAACTACGGCTTGCCGGAATGGCTGCGCGTCACGGTCGGACTTCCCGAGGAGAACGCGGCCTTCCTGCGCGCGCTGCCAGACGCGCTCGCCGCAGGCCGCTCGTGAAACTGGCGCTGATCGGCGTTGGCCTGATCGGCGGATCATTCGCGGCGGCGTTGCGCGCTGCCGGCGAGGTTGAAGACGTCGTCGGCTTCGATCTCGATCCGCGGGCTGTTGCTGCAGGTGTCGATCGAGGGATCGTCAATCGTGCGGCGGCCAGCGCGGCGGATGCGGTGAGTGGCGCCGACCTCGTGATCGTCGCGACACCGGTCGGCGCCTTGCGCGCGACGCTGTCGAGCATTGCGTCGACGTTGCCGGAGCACGCCATCGTGACGGACGTCGGCAGCACCAAGTGCAGCGTGATCGACGACGCGGCCGCCACGCTCGGAACGGCAGCAGCCCGCTTCGTACCCGCACATCCGATCGCCGGAGGTGAACGCCCCGGCGTGCAGCACGCCGACGCGCGGCTGTTCCGCGATCGGCTGGCGATCACCACCCCGACCGCAGCGACCGACCCGGCCGCGCTGGCGACGATCGAACGCCTGTGGCGCAGCACGGGCGCGCGCCTTGAGCGCCTCGCGCCGGACGTCCACGATCGCGTTTTTGCCGCGGTCAGCCATTTGCCGCATGTGCTCGCCTTTGCGCTGGTCGAGATGATCGCGCACGCTCCGGACGCCGCTACCAAGTTCGCGCATGCGGGTGCCGGCTTCCGTGACTTCACCCGCATTGCTGCTTCCAGTCCCGAGATGTGGCGTGATGTCTGCCTGGCCAACCGCGAGCCGCTAGCTGATGAACTACGCGAGTATCGCGATCGGCTCTCCGCGATCCAGGCCGCGATCGAGGCAGGTGACGGCGCAGCCTTGTTAGACGTGTTCAGCGCCGCGTCGACGGCCCGCCGAGGGTCCGACGGCGCCAGCCCCCGCACCGTTCTGGACACCTGAGTCGCGTCAACTTCGTCCGGTCGGATTAGCGTGCGGCATGCGGCCGATCAGCCACTGATCCCGCGAATTCAGCCACTCGCCGTAGCCAATTCACGCTGACGTTCAATTCCGTCGGGCTTTGGCCTGCGAGTCCCTCCGCTCGTCGCGACTTCAGTTCCACTGAGCGGTGACCACGCGCAATGGCTTGCGGCTGTGGATAAGCTTCGTTCAGCAAAAGGCAAACCCATGCGAGCGCACGGCTTCACCCTCATCGAAATGCTGGTTGTGATCACGATCTCCGCGATCCTGATCGCGATGGCGATCCCGTCATTCCAGGGCACGATACGGTCGAGTCGAATTTCGGGCGCGGCGAATTCGTTCGTGGCAGCGCTCGATCTTGGGCGCTCCGAGGCCATCCGGCGCGCGACGGTCGTCACTGTCTGTCGCAGTACCAATGCGGACAACGTCAATGCCAACTGCAGCGACGCGGCCTTCAACGGCTATGCCGCGAACGACTGGGCCAGCGGCTGGATCGCGTTCGCCAAAGCACCTGGAAACCTAGTCAACACGACACTCGAAGCGGGTGACGAGTTGATTACTCGCCAGGCGGCTTTTGGCGGTGCACCGCAAGACCGGGTCATCATCGAGTCGACTGCGGCCAACCCGCAGAGCCGTTCCTATAACTCGCGCGGCCTCACCCTGGGCGGCGGGTTGCTGGGAATGACTCTGTTCTTCGATCATCGGGACATACAGGTTGCACAGCGGACCGAGAGGGCGCGTTGCATCGCACTGAACATCAGTGGCCGCGTACGCGTCGCTCGCGTGGACGTGCAGAACAACAACTGTCCAGCCGCATGAACATGCCCAGCCCATCCGTCCGGTCCCAGCGCGGCGCTTCGATGATCGAAGTGCTCGTTTCACTGACTATCGTAGCCTTTGGTCTGCTCGGCCTGGCGGGCCTGCAGGCGCGGTCCATGTCGTTCCAGAAGGATTCCTTCGACCGCAAGGCCGCGGCCGAGCTGGCGTCCCAGCTGGCCGAGCGCGTCCGCGCCAACTACGACGGGTTCAAGGACGGCAACTACAACCTGGTGATGGTGCCGGCGGACCCGACTCCCGCAAACGTTCCCGCCTGTGCCAATCAGCAGAACTGCACATCGGCGGAGGTGGCGGCGGCCGACTGGGCCATGTGGGGCATCGCGCTGCGTGCGCGTCTGCCTGCATCGGGTGCCTATCTGGACGCGCCGCAGGTCAACGGTCAGCGCGTTCAGCTGAATGTGATTCTGGCCTGGCAGGAAGCGCAGATTACCGATGCAAACCAGGCACCTGATCAGATCTGCAGCGCGGCGCCCGTGAACATCAACGATCCGCGATTCCGCTGCTTCCGCTGGATCCTGCACCCATGAACCGTCCCCCACTTTCCGTTGCAACGCGTGTTCGCGGCGGCCACCAGCTTGGCCGCACACTGATTGAACTGCTGATTGCGATCGTCCTCAGCCTGATGATCCTGGCCGCGGTCGGTTCGCTGTATTACTTCACCAGCCGATCCACGCAGACGGCTCAGCAGGTCAGCAGTGCCGAAGAACGCGGACGCCTTGCCGCCTTCTATCTCAGCGAGCCGATTGCGCTGGCGGGATACGGCAACATCAACAGCTCTGAAGTGGGCCGACGGCTTGGCAACATCGCGATGCAAGGTCCCAGCTTGCGTGCCTGCGAAAACGGCCGATTCCAGAACATGCCCTCGGTTCGGCTCGCGTTCCCCACGGTCGACTTCACCTGTGTCCAGACCGGTGAGCCCGGCGACGCGCTCTTCGTCAGTTTCCAGGCCGAATCGACGGTCGGCGCGCCCCAGGGTGCGTTGGCGGATTGCCTGGGACAGGGTGCCCCACTGATCGACGCCGTGCCAACGGTACGCAATGTCTACTCAATCAACCTGACTGGGGGCGGCGCGCTCGAGTTCGGCTGTGTCGGCAATGGCGGCGTGGCGTGGGCGGGCCTGGCGCGCGATGTGCAGGACTTCAAGGTCTTCTTCGCGTTCGATGCGGATGCCTATGCCAGGGCGGGGGCGGGCGGCTTCAACCTGACGTCACGTCCTTCGACGATCGTGACCGCGACGGATCTGAACAACTTGTGGAACGCAGCACTGGCGGTCAATCAGAACCTGCCGGAGTGGTCGCAGGTGAATCCGTGGAACCAGGTGATTGCCGTCCACGTTTGCCTGGTGGTTGCCTCGACGGACCAGGGTGTCACGCCCGATGGTGTGTCACGGTTCAGGCCTTGTCCGACGACCCCGGCTGAAGTGGCCACCGGGACCGCGGAAGTGGCCGTCAATGACGGAATTGCCCGTCGCACGATCAACCAGGTGTTCACGCTGCGGGCACGGGCCCAGGCCGCAGCCGGCACCACGTTCGCTCCCTGACCGCCATGAAAACTATTGCACCTGCCAGCCTGCAGCGCGGCGTGATCCTGCCGATCGTCCTGGTCGTGATGATGGTGGTCACAACTCTGGTAATCACGCAGGTCAGGCGTGCCACGGTCGACGAACGACTGGCCGGCAACTGGAGCCGCCTCGTCTCCGGAGAAACGGCGTCGGAGTCGATGCTGCGCCTGTGCGAGCACGTGGTCATAAACGTCGAGCGTGACCGCTGGGATGGCAAGTACCAGTCGACCGACTTCGTCAACACGCCGGCCTGGCAAATACCGACAGCTCAGCTCGACCCGACCAAGATCAAGATTCTCACGCAGGACATCCTGCCTCCGGGGGCCACCGCAGGGCGCTGCATCATCGAAAACGCCACGAGTGAGCTGCTAGCGATCGAGAACCAGGGCAGCGACTACGACCATAGCGGTACGGCTGGCAGCGGAAGGAACAGCAATTTGAGGAAATACCGGTTCACGAGCGCGGTTACCTTTGCCGAGGCCACGGCCTTTGGCGGGGTCACCTACTACTCCCAGAGCGAAGTGCGCTGGATGAAGCAGTAAGCAGTTTGAAGTGTCCGCCGGCACCGGGGACTGATCGGCGACACATTGGAGCTTGACCATGAAGATGAAAACGACATCCACTGACGCACCCTGGAAAGGCCGCATGTCCGGCCGCCTTGCGCGCGCACTGGTCTTCCTGCTGGCGCAGGCGCTGGTGTTGCAGCCCGCGGCATTCGCAGCCACCTGGAGTATCGCGCAGCAGCCGTTGTTCACGATCAACCCGGTGTTCCCCAATGCCGTGTTCATGCTTGACGACTCATGGTCGATGAATGACTACCGGCTGCCGCCTCCGATCTTTTTTTCGTCAAACAATCGCTGGCCGGCTCCGGGCAACGTCACGGTCAAGTACGGCGCTGGCACCCGCAGCGTGGCTGCGCACAACGAGTTCACGCTGCGGTCCAACATCCACAATCCGCTGGCCTACGACCCCTCTATCACCTACACGCCTTGGAACGACAACGACAAGCCGCCGGCGGCGCAGGGGACGCGGCCGACACGCGCCCAGAATTTCCCGCCAGCTGACATCGGTGGCACGGGAGCAGTCGCGACGCTCGGTCGCTTTACCGAGCGCGACATGCGCTTCCGCGGCTTTGCAAACGGCGGCCCGAATGCCGCGCGCACGTGGGTGACGACTTCGCGTGGCAGTGTCGGCAACTCTGCAGGCCCGACCGGTAACTACGCCGTCGGAAGCCCCCTTGCAGACCGTTGGGCCTGGAACGATCTGAACAAGCGTTGGGAACAGCCGATCGCCAACCCGGTCGGTATGGCGATCTATCCGCCCTTGCCCGGCGACGGGCCGCAAGCGGCCGACATCTTTACCAACCCGCCGGAGGTGTGCAACGCGTCGCCCCCGTGCATTCAATGGGACCCGGTTTTCACGAACCAGTGCGTGGCCTGGCAACAGGTCCAGACCGGGACAACGCAACAATGTGGCCAATACCAGCAGCAGCCGGTGTTCGGCAATGTGTGTACACAAACTCAGCAGGTGCAGACTGGCTGGCAAAACGGTCAGTGTTTGACCTGGCAGCAGGTTCAGACCGGCTGGCAGAATGGCCAGTGCCTGACATGGCAGACCGTGCCGCAGTATCAGCAGCAATGCTCGATTGTCACGGTGGTCGATCCCACGTCGGAGACGGGCTACCGGCAAGTGCAGCAGTGCCAGCAGGTCTATATCGGCGACATTCAGCAGTGCACGTCGTACCAACAACTGCCGGTCTTCGGCCAGCAGTGCACGTCCTACCAGCAGGTGCCGGTTTTCGCGCAGCAGTGCATTGCCTGGGCCAACCAGCAGACCGGCGTGCAGGATGTCTGTGTGCAGTGGAATACGGTCCCCGTCTTCCAGAACCAGTGCACGCAGATGGCCAATGTTCAGACGGGGCAGACCTGCGCGGCAACCGACCCGAACTGGGTCTGCCCGCCGGCGAACATCACGTCGGACAACCTGACTCCGGCGCGCTATTACCGCTATGAAGGATCCCTTCCGGCCACCGACGACGACCTGGCCCTCATCTCGAATTACCGGCTGGTCGAGATCGACCGTGCGGTAAATGCGAATTTCCCGGTGCCGGTTGACCCGCGCACGGGAGTGGCGCGCACGCGCGACGACTGTGCCGCCCAGACGAGTTGCACTCTGCTTGAGGAAATGCAGAATTACGCCAACTGGTTTACGTACTACCGCCACCGCCTGTTCGCGGCGATGGCAGTGTCGTCACAGGCGGCTGCGGACCTGAAAGGTGACCTCTCGGCGATCCGGTTGGGCTACGGACGCATCAACTACTCGGACAACAGTGCCGACCCGTGGAATCCGTACGGTGCCCGGCTCAGCAGCGCGAATTTCCCTGATCTCGACAACGACCCGCAGCCGCCGCCGCATCCAGGCGCCGTCGTCCGCGGCGTGCGTGACTTCACCGATGCACCAAACAATGTAGCGCGGCAGCAGTTCTTCGACTGGATCTTCTCGCTGAACTGGATCGGCTCAACGCCGAATCGCGAAGCAATTGATTCGATCGGTACGTACTACCAGCGGGCTGGCGACTTCGGGCCGTGGTCGGATAATCCTGGCAATGGTGGTGGACGCAGTGGCGATCAGCATGCCTCGTGCCGGCGCAGTTTCGCCATCCTGGCCACCGACGGTGAGTGGACTGCAATCCCGGACAGCCCACCGGTTCCGCCGGCGCAGCCGCTGATTACGACGCGCCCGGCCGATCCGGTCGGTGCGGGCAACGGCACGGTGACGGCAGCACTTGCCACTACCGGTCCGCAGATTCAGGGTGCAGGTCTCTACCAGAACCTGACCTATACCTACGATCCGTCCGTCGAGGTGCAGTATTCGAACGGCAACGGCGGGGTGACACAAACACTGACCGACGTGGCGCTGTACTGGTGGAACCGCGACCTTCGTCCGACCGTTCCTAACACCGTGCAGAAGCGGCCGAACATGAACGACGACTCGTACTGGCAGAACATGACGACCTTCGTCGTTGGTTATGGTCTGAATGCGTCGATGGATACACCGGCAGTACGTCAGCAGATTGCACAAGGACAGGCCGTCAACTGGCCGCTCGTCGATGTCTCGCCTGCACTCATTACCGGTGGCGAGCGGATCAACGACACGATGCGTGCAGCACTGGCGACACGCGGAGACTTCTACTCGGCGAACGACCCGGACCAGATGCGCGGCCGTGTCCGGGGCGTTTTCCGGGCAATTGCGCAGCAGGCCTTTTCGGGGACGGGTCTTGGCTCGACCAGCGCTCAACTGACGGTCGGCACCATCCTTTATCGCGCGTCCTTCACGACACAGGTATGGACCGGCAGCCTGCAGGCCTATGACGCCATTGCGATGGCCACTGCAGCGAGGAACGCCCAGCCCGAGCCATTGCCGCTGTGGAGCGCCAGCTTCCCGCAGTGGGACACGCGCAATATCGTGACGTCGACAGGCCCCAACGTCGCGACGCTGTTCAATTCGTTCAACAGCCTGAGCGCGCAACAGCAGGCCGACATTACGTCTGCAGATGTGCTGGACTATGTCCGCGGCAAGCAGATCGGCCTGGAAGCCAACAAGCCGGACCAGAATAACCAGACGCTGGGCTTCCGTGCACGCTCGACATTGCTGGGCTCGATCGTCTCGTCCACACCACGCCACTCCAAGGCACCGAACTTCAACTACCAGCTGCTGCCAGCGGCGGGCGGTGGAGCGTCGTACCAACAGTTTGTCGCCAACAGCCGCAACAATCGCCGTGCCGCCGTTTACGTGGGCGCCAATGCAGGCATGTTCCACGGCTTTGACGCCAATCCTGATCCGAACCAGGGTGGCGGCCGGGAACTGTTTGCCTACGTCCCGCGCAGCACGTATCCGATCCTCAAGGAGCTGACCAACGTCGAGTACTCGCACAAGTACTTTGTCGACGGTCCGGTGGTCGAAGGGGATGTCTATCTGGGCGGAGCGTGGAAGACGGTGGTGATGGGCTCGTCCGGGCGCGGGACTGGCCGGCCTGTTCGCGCTAGACGTGACGAGACCGGATCAGTTCGACCAGTCCAAGGTTCTGTGGGATATCACACCGGCGGAAGAGCCGGATCTTGGCAAAGTCATGGGCCACGGTTACATCGGCAGCGTCAAGGACGGCCAGAACAGCGGCAGGTGGGTCGCCATCGTTCCCAACGGTCACCAGAGCACCAACAACCGTGCGGTGCTGCTGATCATCGACATGGCGACGGGACAGACGCTGAGGAAGATCGATACCTGCAAGAAGAACTCGGGTGTCGACTTTGCCGCGAACGAGCAGGGTGGTCGCTGCGATCCGAACGGTGCCATCAATGGCCTCGCCAACGTCAGCGTGATCTTCGACGCAAGCCGCAATGTCGTCGGCGCGTACTCGGGTGACTACCAGGGCAATCTGTGGAAGTTCGACCTGAGCTCAAACAATCCGGCTAACTGGAAAATCGCGACAGAAGATCCGAATGACCAGTCGGGCAACACACCGGCGCCGCTGTTCTCCGCGGTCAATGGCTCCAACCAGAGCCAGCCCATTACTGCTGTGCCGCGGGCTTCCACGCATCCCTACGGTGGCTCCTACGTCGTGTTTGGTACCGGCAAGTTCTTCGAGTATCCGGACCAGACCAATAACGAAGTGCAGTCGATCTACGGCATCTGGGTGCGCCCGGGTGACAAGGCGCCGATCACCAAGGCGCAACTGCAGGGCTTTGGCTTTGCGGAGAACCTGGTCAATAACGTGGTCGAGCGCACGCTCACGGGCACGGCCGGCTTCACCTGGGATGCCAAACGTGGCTGGTATGCGGACCTCGTTCCGCCTAACCAGACCCCGGCGGGAGAGCGGGTCATCGCCAATCCGACGGTCGATCGGGGCGTCCTGACGATGGTGTCGTTCCAGCCGTCGACGACGAGCGATCCCTGTGCGGGCGGCGGAACTTCGTTCATCTATGTGATCCCGATGGACGCGCGCGTCAGTGGCATCCGTGCGGCCAAGATCAACGGTGTGATCGGTGCTGCGATGGACCTCGTCGAGGAGGAGATGCCGGCCGGGCAACCGTCGAATACGCTGAGCCTGGGAGAATCTAGCCAGGCGCCGAACCTCACGCGCAAGGCGGACGATTCGTTTACGGTGAATGACAAGGACTTGCAGTGCATGAAGCTCTTCAGCCAGATCAACGTGCAGACGGGTTACGTGCCGCTCGAGTGTGGTGGCGTCTTCCCGATCCGCACGTGGCGGCCGATTCGGTGACGGCGAGACTCGATTTGATCAAGTACACCGCTTCGTTTTGCAATACCCGCGCCCGCAGGGCGCGGGGCTTCACGTTGATCGAACTGGTGACTGTCATGGCGATCATCGCGATCCTGTCGGCGATTGCCATTCCACAGTATTTCCAGTTCATCGCCCGGGGCCACCGAAGCGAGGCCCGGGCGACGCTGACTCATGCCGCGCAGTGGATGGAACGGTGGCGGACGGAGCGTGGCAGCTACCAGAATCCGCAGAACCTGCCCAACCCGCCCCAGCTTCCGGCGTCCCTGCAGAACTCCCCGGCATCCGGCCCGGCCATATACAACATCACGGTCGCGACCCCCACGCCGGCGACCTACACGTTGACCGCGACTCCGGGGCACCGGTCCAATGGCCAACGATGGCTGCGGCAATTTCACGCTGGACAGCACAGGTCTGCGCGGCCGGAGCGGCGCCCTCGACATCAACATCTGCTGGGGCCGCTGAGACTTCGGGCTGACATGGCATCATCGCCACGTGACTCCGTGGCCTGCCGTCCTCACGATTGACCCGATCCACCGCGCCGCGGGCGTGGTGCGATTGCCGGGTTCAAAGAGCATCTCCAACCGTGTGCTGCTGCTCGCCGCCCTGGCGAGCGGGCGAGACCACGATCGAGGGCTTGCTGGAGGCCGACGACACGCGCGTGATGCGCGACGCGCTGATGGCGCTGGGCGTGTCCGTCAGCGATCGCGGGCAGGGTGCAGTTCAGGTGTCCGGGTGCTCCGGTGTCTTTCCGACGCGCGATGCCGAGTTGTTTCTCGGCAATGCCGGCACCGCCTATCGCTCGCTGACGGCGGCGCTGGCGTTTTCCGGGGGGACGCTATCGGCTCGACGGCGTGGCGCGCATGCGCGAGCGGCCGATCGGGGATCTCGTCGACGCGCTCAACGCGCTCGGAGCGCGCATTGCCTACGACGGCGTCCCGGGTTTTCCGCCGTTGCGGATCGAGCCGGCGACCGAGCTGAACTCGGATCGCGTTTCGGTGCGCGGTGACGTGTCGAGCCAGTTCCTGACCGGACTGCTGATGGCCGCGCCGCATGTGGCGCCATCGCAGGGACTGCGCATCGCCGTCGCCGGTCCGCTGATTTCGCGTCCGTATGTCGACATGACGCTCGCCCTGATGCAGCGCTTTGGTGTCGACGTCGCTCGCGACGGCGACGAGTTCGTCGTCCCGCGGGCCGGCTATCGCTCTCCGGGCCGCATCTCCGTCGAGGGCGATGCCTCCGGCGCTTCCTACTTCCTCGCACTCGGCGCGATCGCCGGCGGGCCGGTGCGGGTTCAGGGCGTGGGCCGCGACAGCGTCCAGGGCGATGTCCGGTTCGCAGAGGCGCTCGTCGCGATGGGAGCCCGCGTCACGCTGGGCGATGACTTCATCGAGGCGTCGGCGCCCAGTGACCGGGCGCCTGCGCGGCATCGACATGGACCTGAATCACATCCCGGATGCCGCGATGACGCTCGCCGTCGCTGCGCTGTTTGCCGACGGGCCGAGCACGCTGCGCAACATCGGCTCGTGGCGCGTCAAGGAAACGGACCGCATCGCCGCGATGGCTGCCGAACTGCGCAAGCTGGGAGCGGTGGTCGAAGAGGGGTCGGACTGGCTGCGCGTCCAACCTCTGCGGCAGTGGCGCGAAGCGACGATAGATACCTACGATGACCACCGGATGGCGATGTGCCTGTCGCTGGCGGCCGCCGGTGGCGTGCCGGTGCACATCCGCGACCCGCAGTGCGTCGCGAAGACCTTCCCGGACTACTTCACGACGCTGGCGACGCTGGTCGCACCAGGTGCCACCGGCGGAACAGCAATCCGCGACCACGCCGCTCATGAAAGAAGAACGCGACCGTGTTGGCGAGCGGTTCGATCAGTGCGAGTGCACTGGCGATGCCGATGCTGTCGGTCAGCAGGTACGCGATTCCGAACGCGACGGCGAAGTGCAGTACAGCGAAGCTGGCGGTTTTCGCGAGACTCAGTCGAAGTGGCATGCGCATGGCGTGCTCTCAGATATGTTGGACACGACGCTACGCAACGGACGCCGGCCCGTCCATTTGATAGTCCCGATCGCTTCGATAGTCGTATCGTGAGTTCTCAGCCTCCTGTCATCGCGATCGATGGACCGACAGCCTCTGGCAAGGGGACCATCGCGCAGCGGATCGCCGGGCGCCTGGGGTTTCACTATCTGGACAGCGGTGCGCTCTACCGGTTGCTGGCATGGCAGGCGCTGCGGCGCGGAGTTGCCGCCAGCGACGAGCCTGGCCTGGCGGACCTGGCAAGCTCGCTGCAGCCGCGCTTCGAGGCCGGCCGCATCGACCTCGACGGCGAGGACGTCACCGACGCGATCCGGGCTGAAGACATCAGCCAGGCCGCGTCGCGGGTGGCGGTGCATCCGGCGGTACGCCGTGCCCTTCTGGAACTGCAGCGCCGGTGCCGCGCCGCCCCGGGCCTGGTCGCCGACGGGCGCGACATGGGCACCGTCGTGTTTCCTGACGCGACGCTCAAGGTCTACCTGACGGCGAGCGTGGCGGCGCGCGCGGAGCGGCGCCATAAGCAGTTGATCGAAAAAGGATTTTCAACTAACATTGCCGACCTTTCGCAGGATCTTGAGGCGCGCGACCGGCGCGATACCGAACGGTCTGCCGCGCCGCTGAAGCCTGCCGAAGATGCCTACCAGCTCGACTCCTCCGGGCTCACGATCGACGAGGTCGTGGCCCAGGTCCTGGACTGGTACGAAAGCCGTCAGTCTCCGGCCCCGCGCCGGACGGCGCTGGCGGGTAATGGGTTGAGGCGAATGGTTGAGGCAAGAAGCGCGAGTCGGAGGCAGCCAGCCGATTCGCTGGTCGCTCGAATTCGATGAAGTTCGCAGGATGCAAGTTGTAGGTAGCAGCGCAGGTAGCAATTGTCGTAGCAGTACCGGGTGCAGCAGGGACGTCTTTGTTTGAGGGCGCCAGCCCCGTTCAGGTTTTCCCGCTGCGTGTCATCAACTCCGCCGAGGCGCAATGCCGAAGCGAGATTGGTAATCGTTGGTAATCATTGGGTCCCACCATGTCATCTGTCGCAACTCACAGCAGCACCAGCAGCAACATGCCTGAAAGTTTTGCCGCCCTCTTCGAAGAAAGCCTGAATCGCCAGGAAATGAAGCAGGGCGAAGTGATCACCGCCGAGGTGATCCGCGTCGACTACAACTTCGTCGTGGTCAACGCCGGCCTGAAGTCCGAGGCCTACATCCCGCTCGAGGAATTCAAGGACGACAACGGCCAGCTGAGCGTCAATCCGGGTGATTTCGTCTCGGTCGCGATCGAGTCGCTCGAGAACGGTTACGGCGACACGATCCTGTCGCGTGACAAGGCCAAGCGCCTGGCGGCGTGGATGAATCTCGAAAAGGCGCTGGACAGCGGCGAACTCGTCGCCGGCACCATCACCGGCAAGGTCAAGGGCGGCCTGACCGTCATGACCAACGGCATCCGTGCGTTCCTGCCGGGTTCGCTGGTCGACACGCGTCCGGTCAAGGACACCACGCCGTACGAAGGCAAGACGCTCGAATTCAAGGTCATCAAGCTCGACCGCAAGCGCAACAACGTCGTGGTCTCCCGCCGTGCGGTGGTCGAGGCCAGCATGGGCGAGGAGCGCGCCAAGCTGCTCGAGAACCTGAAGGAAGGCGCGATCGTCAAGGGCACGGTCAAGAACATCACCGACTACGGTGCGTTCGTCGACCTGGGCGGCATCGACGGCCTGCTGCACATCACCGACCTGGCATGGCGCCGCGTGCGTCACCCGAGCGAAGTGGTGCAGGTCGGCCAGGAGATCACGGCCAAGATCCTGAAGTTCGACCAGGAAAAGAACCGCGTCTCGCTGGGCGTCAAGCAGCTCGGCGAGGATCCGTGGGTGGGTCTCGCACGCCGCTATCCGCAGGGCACGCGCCTGTTCGGCAAGGTCACCAACATCACCGACTACGGTGCGTTCGTCGAGATCGAGGCCGGCATCGAGGGCCTGGTGCACGTGTCCGAAATGGACTGGACCAACAAGAACGTCGACCCGAAGAAGATCGTGCAGCTCGGCGACGAGGTCGAGGTCATGGTGCTCGAGATCGACGAGGAGCGTCGCCGCATCAGCCTCGGCATGAAGCAGTGCAAGCCCAATCCGTGGGACGACTTCGCGCTCTCGCACAAGAAGGGCGACAAGGTGAAGGGCCAGATCAAGTCGATCACCGACTTCGGCGTGTTCATCGGCCTGAACGGCGGCATCGACGGCCTGGTGCACCTGTCGGATCTGTCGTGGAGCGAGACCGGCGAGGACGCGGTCCGCAAGTACAAGAAGGGCGACGAGATCGAGGCGATGGTGCTGGCGATCGACACCGAGCGCGAGCGCATTTCGCTGGGCGTCAAGCAGCTGTCGGGCGATCCGTTCACCAACTTCGCCGCTGGCCACGAGAAGGGCTCGATGGTCACCGGCACGGTCAAGTCGGTCGACGCCAAGGGTGCGGTGATCGACCTCGGCGGCGACATCGAGGGCTTCCTGCGTGCCTCGGAGATCGCGGCGGACCGCGTCGAGGACGCGCGCAATCACCTGAAGGAAGGTGATACCGTCAACGCGATGATCATCAACGTCGACCGCAAGAACCGCAACATCAACCTGTCGATCAAGGCGAAGGACAGCGCCGAGACGTCGGCGACGATGGAGCGCATGCAGGCCGAGGCACAGACCGGCACGACGAATCTCGGCGCGCTGCTGAAGGCCAAGCTCGACACCCAGACCAAGTAGTCGGCGACGAAGCAGCGGGAGCCGTTCGTTGAAGACGATGACGAAATCGGAGTTGATCGCGCGGCTGGCGGAGCGCAATCCCCGCCTGGTCGCGCGCGACGCCGATGAAGCCGTCAACACGATGCTCGACGCGATGACCGATGCGCTGGCCAGCGGCCAGCGCATCGAGATCCGCGGCTTCGGCAGCTTTGCGCTGAACTACCGGCCGCCACGCGTCGGACGCAATCCGAAGTCGGGCGATCGCGTGCAGGTCCCGGCCAAGTACGTTCCGCACTTCAAGGCCGGCAAGGAACTGCGCGAGCGCGTCGATGGCGAGGAGGAATCCTCCGCGCCAGGCGGCAACGCGGCTGAACATCGATACTCGTGCAAGGCCGCGCATCGCGCGGCCTTTTTTTCGCCTGCACGGACGGGACATCGGTTCCCTACAATGCCGACTTTGCTGATGCAGTGGTGCCGGAGGCGCGAATGAGACTGCTGGCGTGGATTGTCAAGATCGGCTTCTTCCTGCTCGTGCTTTGGTTCGCGCTGAAGAACACGACGCCGGTGCCGGTGCGACTGACCTCGACCATCAGCTGGGAGCACGTCCCGCTGATCGTGGTGATGCTCGCGTGCATTGCCATCGGTGCGCTGCTGGGTGCGCTGGCGCTGGCGCTGCCGATCTACCGGATGCGGCGTGAAGTGACGAACCTGCGGCAGCAAGCCCCGATGGTAACGACCGCCGAGACCGTGGCGGACCGGATGGCCTCGGCGGCGCGGCAGTCGGGCGCGGTCGTCGAAGTGGCCGGCGAGCCGGAGCGTCGTTGATGGAGTTCGAGCTCTGGTATCTCGTCGCGCTGCCGCTCGTCTTTGCAGCAGGCTGGTTCGGTCGCGGCTTCGAGTCGCGTGCGCGCGCATCAGACAACGCGGCGCTGCCACGCTCGTACTTTCGCGGCCTCAACCTGTTGCTGAACGACCAGCACGACAAGGCGATCGACGCCTTCATCGAGGTCGTCAAGCTCGATCCCGAGACCATCGAACTGCACCATGCGCTGGGCAACCTATTTCGCCGCCGCGGTGAATTCGATCGCGCCGTCCGCATCCATACGCATCTGCTCAACCGGGCCGACCTGCCCGCGCGCGAGCGTTCACAGGCGCTCGCCGAACTCGGGCAGGACTACCTGAAGGGCGGATTGCTCGACCGCGCCGAGGATGCCTTCACGCGGCTGCTGGAAGATCGTGACCATCGCTTCGATGCGTTGCGGTCGTTGCTGCGGATCTTCCAGATGGAGCGCGAGTGGATGAAGGCGATCGACTGCGCGCGCCTGCTCGAACGCGAAGCCGGCGAGAATCATCAGGTCGCCATCGCGCACTTCCACTGTGAGCTGGCCGAGGTCGCCGTGGCCGCGGGCCGGGTCGACGACGCGCAGCGCGCCGTTGATGATGCGTTGACGACGGACCGCAAGTCGGTGCGCGCGCTGATACTCGCCGGCGACCTGGCGGACCATCGCGGAGATGCCGAAGGCGCCCTGCGACTGTGGCAGCGGGTCGAGGGCGCTTCGCGCGAGCACGTGCCGCTGATCGCCGGCAAGGTGAGTGCAACGCTCGACCAGCTCGGACGGCGCACGGAAGCGCTGAACTGGCTGCGACGCGAGTTACTCGACGTGCCGTCGATCGACCTGCTCGATGCCGCGTACGTTCGAGCCCGTGACTGGGACGGTGCCGAGGCCGCCGAAACACTGGTCGCCGACGAGCTGAAGCGACATCCGTCGCTGCTCGGCTTCGAACGCCTGGCGGAGGCTCGGCTGGCGCTCAACCCGGGCGACGAGGAACTGGTCTCGATGAGCACGCTGCTGAAGGGCCATGCGCGCAAGCTGGCGCGTTACCGTTGCAGCAAGTGCGGCTTCCGCGCTCGCGAGTATCACTGGAACTGTCCGGGCTGCACCAGCTGGGACAGCTATCCGCCCCGTCGCATCGAGGAAATCGATGCCGCCTGATGCGGAGCGGAAAGCCGAAGTCGTGCGACGTCGGTGACGGCTATCCCAGTGGTCACGACCCCTTCAGCGCAACCCTGACGTTCCGGCGATGCCTCATCCGACGATCGACCAGACGATCGGCAACACGCCGCTGGTGCGACTGCAGCGGCTGTCCGGCCCCGACAACGCGCGCCGCGGCAACGTGATCCTCGGCAAGCTGGAAGGCAACAACCCGGGCGGCTCGGTCAAGGACCGGCCGGCCTGCTCGATGATCACGCGCGCCGAGGAGCGCGGCGAGATCCGCGCCGGCGATCGGCTGATCGAGGCGACCAGCGGCAACACCGGCATCGCGCTGGCGATGATCGCGGCGATGAAGGGTTATCGCATGACGCTGATCATGCCGGACAACCTCAGCGCCGAGCGGCGCGCCAGCATGGCGGCCTACGGCGCCGAGCTGATCCTGACGCCGGCGAGCAAGGGGCGGCATGGAGTACGCGCGCGATCTCGCGATGCAGATGCAGGCCGAGGGCAAGGGCAGGGTGCTCGATCAGTTCGCCAATCCGGACAATCCGCGCGCGCATTACGAGACGACCGGACCCGAGATCTGGCGCGACACCTCCGGGCGCATCACGCACTTCGTCAGCGCGATGGGCACGACCGGCACGATCATGGGCGTGGGCCGCTACCTGAAGGAACGCAATGCGGCGATCCAGATCATCGGCGCGCAGCCGGCCGAGGGCTCGCAGATTCCCGGCATACGCAAGTGGCCGGACGCGTACCTGCCGCAGCATCTACGACCCGTCCGGGGTCGATCGACTCGAGTTCGTGACCCAGTCGGACGCCGAAGCGATGGCGCGCCGCCTGGCGGCGGAGGAGGGGATCAGTTGCGGTCCGTCGGCGGCCGGGGCGTGTCTGATCGCGCTGCGGATCGCTGCCGAAGTCGACGACGCGACGATCGTCTTCGTCGTCTGCGACCGCGGCGATCGCTACCTCAGCACGGGCCTCTTCGGCGTCTGAGGACGCGGGCGCCGCGTCACCGCGACACAGTCCAGCGACCGCTCGACCAGAAGCGGTCGAGCGCCGCGAGAGCGGGTGCGACGTCGAGCGCCTGACGATGCAGCCAGTCGTCGTCGTAGCAGGTGCCGAGGTAGCGCTCGCCGCCGTCGCACAGCAGCGTGACCACCGCGCCCCGTTCGCCGCGCACTTCGCATTTCCGACAACAGTTCCACGCAGGCGATCAGGGCCGTTCCTGTCGACGGACCTACGCGGCGTCCGAGCACACGCTCGAGGAAGCGCGCGGCGGCGAAGGAGTCCGCATCGGCCACGCGAATCGAGCGGTCGATGACGTGGCGGTTGAAGCTCGGCTCGACGCGTGGACGGCCGATGCCCTCGATGCGCGAAGCGACGGCCACCGTCAGCGATGCGTCGCCGCTAGCGCAGTAGTCGTGGAAGACCGAGTTTTCGGGATCGGCCAGGCAGATGCGGGTGGCATGCCGGCAATACGCTCACGTAGCGACCGAGGGTGGAACTGGTGCCGCCGGTGCCCGCACCGACCACGATCCACGTCGGGACCGGAAACGGCTCATGGCGCCATCTGCTCGAAGATCGACTCGGCGATGTTGTTGTTGCCGCGCCAGTCGGTCGCACGCTCCGCGTACGTGAACTGGTCCATGTAGTGGCCGCCGGTCCGCTGTGCCAGCGCGGCGGCCTCGGCGTAGACCGCGGCAGGCTCGTCGACGAGGTGGCAGCGACCACCGTGAAACTCGATCAGCGCGATCTTTTCAGGTGAAGTCGCACGCGGCATCACGGCGATGAAGGGCACGCCGATCAGTCGCGCGAAGTAGGCTTCGGATACCGCGGTGGAACCCGACGACGCCTCGACGATCGTGGTGCGCGGCCCGATCAGCCCGTTGCACAGCCCATAGAGGAACAGCGAACGCGCCAGCCGATGCTTCAGGCTGCCGGTCGGGTGGACCGACTCATCCTTCAGATACAGCGGGCAGCTCCGGCACGCCGGGAATGTCGACGCGCAGCAGGTGCGTGTCCGCCGATCGCGTGTAGTCCGCCTCGATGCGGCGGACGGCCTCGTCACACCAGGCGCGCGGAAACGCAGCTCGTCCCACCGTGGCACCGCCGCCGCGCGTTCAGGCCGCGGCGACCGGAATCTTGCCGATCTTCGCCTGCCACTCCTTCGGCCCGGTCTGGTGCACCGAGGTGCCATCGGCGCTGACCGCGACCGTGACCGGCATGTCCTTCACGTCGAACTCGTAGATCGCTTCCATGCCGAGATCGCCGAAGCCGACGACCTTCGCCCCCTTGATCGCCTTGGCGACGAGGTAGGCGGCTCCGCCGACCGCCATCAGGTAGGCGCTCTTGTGCTTGCGGATCGCTTCGATCGCCACCGGACCGCGCTCGGCCTTGCCGATCATCGCGATCAGTCCCGTCTGCGCCAGCATCATCTCGGTGAACTTGTCCATGCGGGTGGCGGTCGTCGGACCGGCCGGTCCGACGACTTCGTCGCGCACCGGATCGACCGGGCCGACGTAGTAGATGACGCGGTTGGTGAAGTCCACCGGCAGCTTCTCGCCCTTGGCCAGCATGTCCTGGATGCGCTTGTGCGCAGCGTCGCGGCCGGTCAGCATCTTGCCGTTGAGCAGCAGCGTCTGGCCGGGCTTCCACAAGGCGACCTCGTCCTTGGTCAGCGTGTCGAGGTTCACGCGCGTGCTCTTCTTCGCGTCCGGCTGCCAGTTCACCTTGGGCCAGCGTGTCGAGCGACGGCGGCTCGAGGTAGGCGGGACCCGAACCGTCGAGCACGAAGTGCGCGTGGCGGGTCGCCGCGCAGTTCGGAATCATCGCCACCGGCTTGCCGGCGGCGTGGGTCGGGTACATCTTGATCTTGACGTCGAGCACGGTGGACAGTCCGCCCAGGCCCTGCGCGCCGATGCCGAGCGCGTTGACCTTCTCGTAGAGTTCGACGCGCAGCTTCTCGACGTCGGTCTGCGGTCCGCGCTTCAGCAGGTCCGACATGTCGATGTCGTCCATCAGCGCCTCCTTGGCCATCGTCATCGCCTTCTCGGCGGTGCCGCCGATGCCGATGCCGAGCATTCCCGGCGGGCACCATCCGGCGCCCATCGTCGGCACGGTCTTCATGCACCCAGTCGACGATCGAGTCGCTCGGATTGAGCATGACGAACTTGCTCTTGTTCTCCGAGCCGCCGCCCTTGGCCGCCACCATCACGTCGACCTTGTCGCCCGGCACGATCTGCACGTTGATGACCGCCGGCGTGTTGTCCTTGGTGTTCTTGCGGCCGAATTCCGGCGGATCGACGACCGAGGCGCGCAGCATGTTGTCCGAGTTCGAGGTAGCCGCGGCGCACGCCCTCGTTGATGGCGTCCTCGAGGGATCCGGTGAATCCATCCCAGCGCACGTCCATGCCGACCTTCAGGAAGACGTTGACGATGCCGGTGTCCTGGCAGATCGGCCGGTGGCCTTCTGCGCACATGCGGGAGTTGGTCAGGATCTGGGCGATCGCGTCCTTCGCCGCCGGACTCTGCTCGGCCTCGTACGCGCGTGCCAGGTGGCTGATGAAATCGGCCGGGTGGTAGTAACTGATGAACTGCAGCGCGGCCGCAACGCTTTCGATGAGGTCGGCCTGGCGGATCGTAGTCATGGTGGAACCCTAGTGGTCGTTGGTGCGGCTGTCCCTGGACTTCATCTTGTCGGCCGGGAACATGATGCGGTCGGTTGCCGCGATTGCCATTGCCGAAAACAGGAAAGTGATGTGGATCGCCGTCTGCGCGATCAGCACCTTGTCCGAATAGTTGGCCGCGTTGATGAAGGTCTTCAGCAGGTGGATCGAGCTTATCCCGATGATGGCAGTGGCCAGTTTGACCTTGAGCACACTTGCGTTCACATGCGACAGCCACTCCGGCTGGTCGGGGTGCTTTTCGAGGTACATGCGCGAGACGAAGGTCTCGTAGCCACCGACGATGACCATGATCAGCAGGTTGGAGATCATCACCACGTCGATCAGCGCCAGCACGACCAGCATGATGATGGTTTCGTTGAGGCCGGTCGGTAAGGCGTCGGACTTGTAGCCGATGCTGGTGACCAGCTGCTGCAGCGCTGCCTGGCTGCCGAAGGCCGCCTCGACCAGGTGCACGAGCTCGACCCAGAAGTGACAGACATAGACGACCTGGGCGACGATCAGCCCGGCATATAGCGGCAGCTGCAGCCAGCGGCTGGCGAAGATCAGCCGCGGCAGCGGTGGGATCGGGCGGATATTGGCGGCGTCGGCGGTCGGGCAGGGCCATGGTCTGGCTTCGGTCGATCAAAGCGCGGATTCTAGCTAGTCGCGACGGCGCAATCCGCGGCCGCCTTGAGATGCGCCGATTCGCCTCCAGATCCGGAACGTTTGCCGGCGTCCAGGTCCAACGGCTTGATTCGCAAGGGTATATTTCGAGGGTGTCGCGATGTAGTCGTGGGGACAAACGTGTATGGTGAACTGATGCCGCCGATTGGCTAGACTCTCGCGCGGCTTTGACTGTCCAACTTTTCTGGAGAACCTATGAAACGTATCGCTCTGTTCGTTCTGACGAACCTTGCGATCATGATCGTGCTGATGCTGTTCCTGACCGTCCTGTCGGCGGTGTTCGGGATCAACTTCAATCTCGGCGGGCGCACGCTGAACGTCGGCGCGCTGGCGATCTTCTCGCTGGTGGTCGGCTTCACCGGCGCCTTCATTTCGCTGCTGATGTCCAAGCCGATGGCCAAGTGGAGCACCGGCGCGCAGGTGATCCGCCAGCCGTCGAACGCGATGGAATCGTGGCTGGTCGACACGGTGCGCCGTCACGCCGACAAGGCGGGCATCGGCATGCCGGAGGTCGCGGTCTACGACGGCGAGCCGAATGCGTTCGCGACCGGTGCGTTCAAGAACTCGGCGCTGGTGGCGGTCTCGACCGGCCTGCTGCAGTCGATGAGCAAGGAAGAGGTCGAGGCGGTGCTGGCGCACGAGATCTCGCACGTCTCCAACGGCGACATGGTGACGATGACGCTGCTGCAGGGCGTGATGAACACCTTCGTCGTGTTCCTGTCGCGCGTGATCGGCTACGTCGTCGACCGCGTCCTGCTGCGCAATGAGAGCGACGCGCCGGGAATCGGCTATTTCCTGACGACGATCGTGCTCGACATCGCGCTCGGCTTCCTGGCGGCGATCATCGTCGCCTGGTTCTCGCGTCGTCGCGAGTTCCGCGCCGACGCCGGTGCCGTCGCGCTGATGGGCTCGAACCGCCCGATGATCAACGCGCTGGCGCGTCTCGGCGGCCTGCAGCCAGGCCAGCTGCCGCAGGCGGTGCAGACGATGGGCATCTCGGGCGCCGGGCGGCATGATGGCGCTGTTTTCGAGCCATCCGCCGATCGAGCAGCGCATTGCGGCGCTGCAGGCCGACGCGCTGATACGCTCGCAAGCTGACAGTCGGACGGCCGGGTCCCCCCGGCCGTTTTTTTGCGCGCCGGATCCGGGTGCGGCGCCGATTTCGGGTAAGAATTGCGCCGTTTCTGGCGGAGGGTCAACCGTGGAATCTGGCGCAGCGCCAGGTCACCACGTCTCGCTGGGTCGGTGGGAACTGCCGATCGAGCTGCTGGTCGTTGCCAACCTCGTTGCGTTGGCATTCGAGACGCTTGCCCGACCTGTCGCCGTTCTGGCGGCGAGGCGCTGTGGAGCTTCGAGGTCTTCTGCGCCGCGGTCTACACGGTCGAGTACGGCGTGCGTCTTTATCTTGCCCGGCCCCGCTGGAAGTACGTCACCTCGTTCTACGGAATCATCGACCTGCTGGCGATCGCGCCGTTCTACCTGATGGCGGCCTTCAACCTGCAGGCGGTGCGGGCGTTCCGCCTGCTGCGGCTGCTGCGGCTGTTCAAGCTGGTCCGCTACACGAACGCCGTGCACCGGTTCCGGCGCGCGTTCTCGATCGCGCGCGATGACCTCGTGCTGTTCGGCGTGATCGCCCTGATCGTGCTGTACCTGTCGGCGATCGGCATCTATCACTTCGAGCACGAGGCGCAGCCGGAGAAGTTCTCGTCCGTGTTCGACAGCCTGTGGTGGGCCGTTGCGACGTTGACGACCGTCGGCTATGGCGACATCTATCCCGATCACGCCGGGCGGCCGGCTCTTCACCTTCATCGTGCTCGTACTGCGGACTCGGCGTCATCGCGGTGCCGTCGGGTCTGCTCGCCTCGGCACTGTCGCGCGTTCGGGCCGAGGAGACGGCTGCAGCAGCAGGCTGCGACCGAGAGGGCGCAGGAGCGCCACTGGTCGGACTAGCCCGAACGTCGTCGGCTAGTGTTCGGCGACGCGGCGGCTTGGCTTCGAAGGCGGCGAGCCACGGCCAGCGCCGCAGCCGTGATGCCGAGGGCGACGGTGGCAGCCTCCCAGAAGCCCAGCGCGCCACGCGGCGGGCCGAATGGGCGTAGTGCTGAACGCGATCCAGGCGCCGCCGCCCAGTCCGAGGCCCCATAGCGCCACGCCGTAGATGACCATCGGCCAGAACGTCTGCCGGTAACCGCGCAGCACGAAACTCCCCATTCCCTGGACCGCGTCGAACACGTGAAACAGGGCGGCGAAGCCGAGCAGCGACAGCGCCATGCGCTGCGACGTCCGGATCGTGGTGTACAGGCGCACGACGGGCTCGCGCAGCAGCCACAGCAGCAGCGGCCGCGACCAGCGCGATCGCCGAGCGCCAGTCGGAAGCCCGCGCAGTGCCGCGCTGCGGGCCGACGCGCGGCGCACCGCTGCCCAGCGACTGGGCCACCAGCACGCTGGTGGCAATGCCGAGTGACAGCGGGCACCATGAAGAGGATCGCGACGAGGTTGGCGACGATCTGGTGACCGGCCACCGGCACGGCGCCGAGGCGGGCGATCAGCACGGCCATGAAGGTGAAGCTGGTGACCTCGAACAGCGTCGACAGGCCGATCGGCAGGCCGAGCTTCAGCAGTTCACGCAGGCTGGTCCAGCGCGGTCCATGCAGCGCCGTGCTGCGAAAGCGGTCGTAGAAGCGGTCGAAGCGCCAGATCGCGAGCGCTCATCGCCGAAGCGCGAGCCAGGCCAGAATGGCCGTCGACGACGCCGGCGCCGGCGCCGCCCATGGCGTCGATCGGACCCCAGCCGTACATGAACACCGCGTTCAGCGGCGCCTTCAGCGCGAGCACGGTCAGGTTGATGACCATCGTGACCTTCGGTCGCGACACCGCGGCATTGAGCGCGACGAAGACTCGCGTCGCGAGCGCCGGCCGGCAGGCCGAATGCCACGGCGTGCAGGTAGACTCGTCGTGATCTCTGCGACGCGTCCGTCGACGCTGGCAACGCCGGTCCAGAAGCCGGTCGCAAGCACGCACGGCAGCGCGACCAGCAGCAGCAGCACCGACAAGCCACAGTGCCTGCTGCAGGTCGTCGCCGATCGCGCGCCAGCGTTGCGCGCCGTAGTGGTGGCCGGCGATCGGCGACAAGCGCCTGCAGCACCGCCATGAAGCCGATGTAGACGGTGACGTAGATGCTCGACGCCACGGCGACGCCTGCCATGTCGTCGGGCGGACAGGCGCCCGGCCATGATGGCGTCGATCGTGCCATTGCCGACGACCGCCAGGTTGGCGAAGAAGCAGCGGCCATGCGAGCTTCAGGACGCGCCGACGTGGAGGCGTCCGGCGGCTCGGGCCGGGAATGCGGGGCCATCGAGGCGTGGTCGGCCGACTGCGCGGCGTCAGTCAGGCCGTCGCACCCAGATGCGGAAGGCTTCGTCGAAGCGCGCCCGCCGCGTCACCTCGTAGGCGAGCGTCCAGTGCGCCGGCCGGCGGCGCGTCGTCGTCGGCGCTGCGCTCGGCTGTCCCGCTGCAGCGCGACGCGGCACAGTCCGGCGTCGCGCGGGCGCTCGAAGCGGATCTCGCCGTGATAGGCCAGCATCGCGCGCGTCGCCGGCGGCAGGCCGACCGGCTGGACACAGGTATCTGCCGCCGACGCGCCGTATCTGCGCGCCAGCACCGGCAGCGATCGGGGCCTAGCGTGCGCGCGTAGTCGATGGCGCGCGCGAACAGCGCAATCGCCACCAGCCACATCAACGACAGTCCGGTGGCGGCAATGAACGGGCCGGTCCACAGCATCGGTGGCCGGACGCGTACGCGCCACACGACGATCGCAATCCACAGTCAGGTGGCGGCGACGGCCAGCAGCAGTGGCCAGAACTGCAGCGTCGGCTCGAACCCGGGCGCGAGTCGCTGCGATGGATGCAGCCATCTTCGGCGGCGCACCCGTCTTCCACGCGCCGAAGTAGAGCCACAGGCGGCGACCAGCGCGAGGCTGAACAGCGCCAGCGAAAACCAGTCGATCGCATCCTCGGCCGTCCGCTTCAGCGACGACACGCCGAAGGTGGCGAGCACGACCAGCGCCGGCACGGCGATCAGGAACTCGCGGTCGCTGGGCGCGGCCGACAGCAGCGATCGCAGCGAGCCCCGCGGCGACGATCAGCAGCGGCAGTGCGATGTGCGGACGGCGCACGAAGTGACGCCACGAGTAGATCGTCCAGAGCGCAAACGGCCACAACGGCCACGCGTACCAGCCGACGTTGCGCAGGAGCCAGAGCAGACGTTTCGCCGTCGGGCAGGCCGACGCTCGCGCGGTTCCACTGCCACCAGGCGGCGAAGTAGACTCGGCCTCCTGTGGATGGAGCAGTCCGCGCGCCAGTCGGCCACAGCGAGAAGACGACGACCGCGAGCAGAGCGATCAGCGTGCGCGCGCTGCACGCGGCGATCGCCGTAGGCGACAGCGTGAACGCGACGGCGGCCACCAGCAGCACGCCGGCCGGCAGCCAACCGCGCGTCAGCGCGATCGCGCCGAGGCGCAGCGCCGGCGACGGCGGTGCCCTTCCACGGATCGTCGAGCGAGAAGGCGAGTCCGAAGAGCGCGATGCAGACGAGCGCGAGCAGTGCGGGTTCGGCGCCGGTTTCGTGCACGCGCACGAGCACGCCAAACGTGGCCGTCAGCAGCAGCACCGAAACGTCGGCCAGCATGCGGCCGTAGTCGCGCGGCGATGGCTTCGCCGCCGAAGGCGAGTGCCACCGGTTGCGCCTCGTCGCGGCGCGCGAGCCGGTAGGTCGCGTACCACAGCGCCCAGGTGCCGATCGAGGAACCAGAACACGGTGACGAGGCGTGCCGCGGTGATCGATCCCAGCCAGGGTCCGAGCAGTCTGAGCGAAGAGTCGCACCCAGCCAGAACGGCAGCGGTCCTTCTTCCGGCAGGGGTTCACCGGTGAGCCGACGGCAACCACCACTCGCGGCTCGAGCCCGGACGCCATGTTCCAGACGACGCCGAAGGCGCTGGCGTCCTCGGCACTCCAGGGCTGCGCGGCCCGAAGAGCCCGGGCACGATGTAGGCGGCCAGTACCGCGAACAGCGCCCAGCGCGGCAACGTGGCCGCAGCGGCCGCGGTGACGCGCGAAGGGGAGAGTCGCTGTTCGAAGCTCATGCGCGAGTGGCGGACTGCCGGTGGGCCGGCAACAAAAAAGGCAGCCGAAGCTGCCTCTTTGTCTCAGTGCCCGGCAGCTCACCTTACCTGCGGCGAGCCTTGGCAGCGGTTGGCCTGGGCCGCCGCCGCGTTGACGGCTTCGCTCTTGGCCGCGAACTTCTGGCGGAATTTTTCCACGCGACCGGTCTCGACGATGCGCGTTTGCGCCCCGGTATAGAACGGGTGCGACTCCGACGACGTGTCGAGCTTGAACAGCGGATAGGTCTTGCCTTCGAACTCGATCGTCTCGCGCGTCTGCAGCGTGGAGCGCGTGATGAACTTGAAGTCGTTCTGCATGTCCTGGAAAACGACTTCGCGGTATTCGGGGTGGATGCCTTGCTTCATAGCTTTCTTGCCTCGTTGTGGGCCGCCCGATCGAGGGGTGACTGGGTTCGTCTGTCCCGGTCTGCCTCGACCACGGTCCCGTTTTTCGGGAACCGCGCATTATCCGGGAATTCAGCGTCCGCGGGCAAGCTGGACAGATCTTGCAAGCCTTTGTTTTCAAAGAGATCGACTGGCTTCAGGAGCAGCCCGATTTCTTGTCGGCTCGCTCGGCCCACTGCCGCGCTCACAGGCGCGGCCGTTCGACGGCAGGGCGTGCGAGGCATCTACCGCGAATCCCGGTCTCACCCACCCCGCCGCATCATGTCGAAGAACTCGGCGTTGTTCTTGGTCGCCTTCATCTTGTCGAGCAGGAACTCCATCGCCTCGATCTCGTCCATGCCGTAGAGCAGCTTCCGCAGGATCCAGACCTTCTGCAGGATGTCGGGCTTGAGCAGCTGTTCTTCCTTGCGGGTGCCGGAGCGGTTGACGTTGAGCGCCGGGTAGACGCGCTTTTCGGCCAGCCGGCGCTCCATGTGGATTTCCATGTTGCCGGTGCCCTTGAACTCCTCGTAGATGACGTCGTCCATGCGCGAGCCGGTATCGATCAGCGCGGTGGCGATGATGGTGAGCGAGCCGCCTTCCTCGATGTTGCGCGCGGCACCGAAGAAGCGCTTGGGCCGCTGCAGCGCGTTGGCGTCGACACCGCCGGTCAGCACCTTGCCCGAGGCCGGCACGACCGTGTTGTAGGCGCGCGCCAGGCGCGTGATCGAGTCGAGCAGGATGACGACGTCCTTCTTCGCTCTCCGCCAGGCGCTTGGCCTTCTCGATGACCATTTCGGCGACCTGCACGTGGCGTGTGGC
This sequence comes from uncultured beta proteobacterium, assembly GCA_963724365.1. Lineage (GTDB taxonomy): Bacteria > Pseudomonadota > Gammaproteobacteria > Burkholderiales > Burkholderiaceae_F > JALORV01. The sequence goes on from CAVRUR010000017.1 coordinate 146,238, forward strand.
CGGCTCGTCGAAGGTCGAGGCGACGACTTCGCCGCGCACCGAGCGCTGCATCTCGGTCACTTCCTCCGGCCGCTCGTCGATCAGCAGCACGATCAGCACGACGTCCGGATGATTGGCGGCGATCGCGTGCGCGATGTGCTGCATCAGCACGGTCTTGCCGCTCTTGGGGCTCGCGACCAGCAGGCCGCGCTGGCCCTTGCCGATCGGCGCAATGATGTCGATCAGCCGGCCCGGTGATGTTTTCCTCGCCCCGCATGTCGCGCTCGAGGATCAGCGGCTGGTTCGGAAACAGCGGCGTCAGGTTCTCGAACAGGATGCGGTGCTTGGTCGCCTCCGGCGCGACGCCGTTGACCTTGTCGACCTTGACCAGCGCGAAGTAGCGCTCGCCGTCCTTCGGGGTTCGAACCTCGCCTTCGATCGAATCGCCGGTGTGCAGGTTGAAGCGCCGGATCTGCGACGGCGAGATGTAGATGTCGTCCGTGCTGGCGAGGTACGACGTCTCGGGCGAGCGCAGGAAGCCGAAGCCGTCGGGCAGGACTTCCAGCGTGCCGTCGCCGAAGATCTGCTCGCCGCTCTTGGCGCGCTTCTTCAGGATCGCAAACATCAGCTCCTGCTTGCGCAACCGGTTGGCGTTGTCGATCTCGAGGCCGATGGCCATTTCGAGCAACTGGGAGACGTGCAGGGCTTTGAGTTCTGAGAGGTGCATGGGGACAACCGGAGGAGTTGTGGGACGCCCTTTGACTGTTCGGGCGCCCGCGGGGCGGGCGGGCCGGCGATCGCCGGCCCGGGTGACGATCAGATGTTGCTGTCGATGAATGCCGTGAGTTGCGACTTGGACAGTGCGCCGACCTTGGTGCCGACGACGGCACCATTTTTGAACAGCATCAGCGTCGGGATGCCGCGGATGCCGTACTTGGCCGGCGTCGACTGGTTCTCGTCGACGTTGAGCTTGGCCACCGCGATCTTGCCGCCGTATTCCTTGGAAACTTCGTCCAGGATCGGCGCGATCATGCGGCACGGGCCGCACCATTCGGCCCAGTAGTCCACCAGGACCGGCGTGTCGGATTTGAGGACGTCCTGCTCGAAGCTGGAGTCGCTGACGTACTTGATGTCGCTCATTTGAGTCCTTCTGGCGCCAGGTGTAGCGCGCATACACAAGGATGGGAAAGTGGGGATGATGGCGCCGGGGCACAACCCCGGTTGGCGGGGCGGCAGGCTCGAATCGGAAGCAATGGTAACACTGCGGCCGGGTTTTGCACGCGGTTTTCGGTCCGCCGGGCCAAGTTCATACAATCGGTTGATGACGCTCGAACGCCTACGGCTTCCCGCCGACGCCCGCTTCTGGCCGGCCGCCGGCGTGCGCCGTGTGCGACTTCGCGGCTCGCTGCGGCGCGCCGGAGCGACGCTTGCAGGGCATCCATTGGCTGGTGCCCAGCGGTGTCGCACGCGATGCTCGCGCGCGCGGCCTTGCGCAGACGCGCTCGGAGGCGGCGCCTTTGTTCCTCCGCGCATTGCGCCGCTGGCCGCCTGGCTCGGGCGGCCGATGGGCGCCGGGCACCGCCGCGCGCGCGGAACTCTACGCGGCACTGCGCGGCAACGCATGGGTGCGCGAGGCATTCGGCGACGCAACCGGCCACGCTTGTGGTCGCTCGCGCGCGACGTGGCCCAGCTGAGTGATGAACTCACGCTGGGCCGCGGTCGACGGCCCCGACGCGTTCGAGGCACGCCTGGCGACGAGCCTGGCGCGGCACTTCCATCGCCGCGCGGCGCAGGCCCTGAGGCCGCAGGCGCAACTGGTGCTGCAACTCTGGCGGGCGCGCCGGAGCGCCGACGACGGTGCTGCCGGCGCCTGGCGCGAACTCGCCGCACGCGTGCTGCGCAGGCCACGGCGCCGCTGGTGTATCTGTCGCCGTCGCGGCGACTGACGCGCGCCGGTCGACGGGCTCGCGGCGTGGGAGCGCTCCTTTCATCGATCGATGGGCCGAGCGCGCGCCGGTGCTGCTGCTGGTGCCCGACCTTGCGGCCGCACTGGCGGGCGACCGCTGCTGGCCGCGGCGTGGCCGGAACTCGCCGGCACCGACGACCGACGTTCCAATCGCACGTACGGGCCGACGCGGTGCGTGGCGCGCGACGGAACCGGCGTTCACCGCTGGCGATCGTCGAGGCGGATCTCGCTCGAGGACGAGGCGACCGCGGTGGCGCAGCAGGTGCTCGCGTGGCGGCGCGACGGCGTCGAGTCGATCGCGCTCGTGGCGCTCGACCGACTGACGGCGCGCCGGGTCCGCGCGCTGCTCGAACGCGCGCAGGTCAGCGTGCGCGACGAAACGGGCTGGCGAGCTTTCGACGACCAGTGCCGCGGCCGCGATCATGCGCTGGTACGACCTCGTCGCCGACGATCTGTACTGGCGCGACCTGCTGGACTGGCTGAAGTCGAGCTTCACGTTGTCCGGTCGGCCGGACAAGGCGCAGGAGATCCTCGCGTTCGAGCGGGCGATCCGCATCCGGCGGCGCGCTTCAGGGCGCGCAGTCGCGATCCGGCTGCGCACTGGCGGAACTCGATCCGCGACGGGGCATCGCGAGCACGACGGCCGGCGCGCGCGAAGTGCTGGCGCTGCTCGAGGACCAGGTCCGGGCGACTCGGCGCGCCGCGCCGACGCTGGCAGTCGCACGCACGGGCCCTGCAGGCGTCGCTGGACGCACTCGGCATGCGCGCCGCGCTGGCTGCCGATCCGGTCGGGCAGGCGGTGCTGTGCGAAGTCGATGCGCTCGCAAGCGGAGCTCGCAGCCGCTCGGCGGCCGCGCGTCGCTCGAGGAGTTCCGTGCACTGCTCGCGGCGCGCTTCGAGGAGGTCGCCTTCGTGGATCGCGAGATCGACTCACCGGTGACGATGGTGTCGCTCGCTTCGGCCGCGCTGCGCACCTTCGACGCAGCCGTGCTGATCGGTGCCGACGCGGAGCATCTTCCGTCGATGCCGTCCGAGGTTCTGTTCTTCTCCAACGACGTGCGCGCGGAACTCGGGCTCGCCACCGCCGAAGACGCGCTGCTCGAGCAGGCGGGCCAGCTGGCTACGTTGCTGGCGACCACGAACCACGTCGTCGCGACGTGGCGTCACGTGTCGCGGCGACGAACCCAATTCCCTGTCGCCGCTGCTCGAGCGGCTGCGCTTCGTCGCCACAGCGAGCGCTCGGTGACGACCTGACGCGACCCGCTGAGCGTGATTCCGTCGAGGTCGAGACCGCGATCGCGACACGTGCCCGCGCCCCGAGCGCGCCGCAGCTGCTGCCGGCGCGACTGTCGGCCAGTCAGGCGCAAAGCCTGGTGGACTGCCCGTACCAGTTCTACGCGCGGCGGCTGCTTCGGCTGGAGCGCGCCGGAAGACGTGATCGAGGCTTCCGGACAAGCGCGAGTTCGGACAGGCGCTGCACGAGGTGCTGCGTAGATTCCACAGAGAATGGGGCGCGGTCGATCTCGCGGCCGTCGAGCCGGACCGACTGCGGCGCAGCCTGGTGCGGCATGCGCAACGCGGTCTTCGCGCCGGAGAAGGAGCGCACTGCCGGGACTGCTCGCGTTCGAGCGCCGCTTCCTTGGCCTCGTCGACGACTACATCGACTGGGCGCAGCAGCACAGCGGCGCGGGCTGGCGCTGGACCGGCGGCCGAGGAGGCACTCGCGCGCCGGCTGGTGCTCGACGAGCGGCCGCGAAGTGGAGCTGACGGGTCGGCTCGACCGCATCGACCGACGGCCGACGGCCGTTGCATGGTTCTCGACTACAAGGCACGCGCGCGCCGACGATCTCAGGCGCGGCCTGAAGTCCCCGGCGAGGATATCCAGTTGCCGTTCTACGGACTGCTGCTGCGGGATCGCGCCGCGACGGCGCGGTGACGCCTATGTCGCATTCGACCGTGGCCGGGAAGTCACGTCCGGGGTGCAGTCGGTCGCGCCCGTCGCAGTCGTTCGACGAGCTGTCGACGACGTCGGAGCCCGTCTGCAAGCTGACCTGCAGCGCATCGCCGACGGCGCGCCGCTGCCGGCGCTTGGGGCCGAGACCGTCTGTGCGAATCTGCGAGATGCGAGGCCTGTGCCGCCGCGACTACTGGGAGCACGACGCGGAGGTCGGGCGCATGAGCGACTACCTCGCCGACGACGAGGCCGATCGACGAGGACGAGTTCACGCGCCGGGCGTGCGACCCGCAGGCGAGCGTCGTCGTCGAGGCGTGCGCGGGCAGCGGCAAGACGTGGCTGCTGGTCAGCCCGGATCATCCGGCTGCTGCTCGCCGGGCACGCCGCCCGGCGAGATCCTCGCGATCACCTTCACGCGCCGCGCGGCGCAGGAAATGCAGGCGCGCCTGCTGCGCGCCCTGCAGGGAGCTCGCGCAGCGCGACGACGGCAGGCGATCGCGAGCCTTCCGTGCAGCGCGGACTGGATGCGCGCGCGCAGGCGGTTGCCGCCATCGATGATGCGCGCAACGCTTTACGAGCGCGTCGTCACCGCGCGCGTGCCGGTGACGATCGAGACCTTTCACGGGTGGTTCTGGCAGCTGATCGCACGCGCACCGCTGGGCGCCGGTGTGCCGTTTGCGCCGACGCTGCTCGAGGGCTCCGAGCGCGTGCGCGCGGATGCCTGGCTGCACTTCACGGCGATGCTGATGCGTGACGGAACACGCGACGGAGCGCGCGGCGTGGGAGTGGCTGGTCGACGAGATCGGCGATGTCGTCGGCGCAGGCAGCTGCTGCTGCAGTTTCTGCACAAACGTGCCGAGTGGTGGAGCTTTGCGGCCGGGCGATGAGGAGGCGGCCGTTGAACGCGGCGCTCGCGCCGCTGCAGGGTGTCGGGTGACCGGACCCGGCCACGGACGTGCGCGCGCCGGACTTCATCCAGGACGCTGCAGGCACCTGGTGGACGCTTGGCAATCGATCCGGCCGGCGCTGAAGACCGGATCGACGCGGCGATCGAGCGCGCCAGCGCTGGCTGCGTCGCCAGCGGACAATGCCGCCCGCGACTTTCTGCGCGGCCTGTCACGTGGTGCTCACCAAGGAGCTCGACGCCGCGCGACCTGCTGCTGCCGCCGGAACGCATGGCGCCCGCAAGTTCGCGAACGACGCGCAGGCGCGGCGCTACGCCGACGCCCACGCCTGCCGTCGTCGTCCGCCTGCAGCAACTCATAGCGAGCAGCGCCGGACCTGGCGCGCGCTCAGGCTCAACCGCGCTGGCTCTGTCCTGCGGGCGCCTGCTGGTCGAGACCTACCAGCGGTTGAAGGCAGCAGCAGCAGGCACTCGACTTCACCGACCTCGAGTGGCACGCGCACCGGTTGCTGCCGACCTCGACAACGCGGCCTACATGCAGGTCCGGCTCGACGCTCGCTACCGCCAGGTCCTGCTCGATGAGTTCCAGGACACCAATCCCGCTGCAGTGGCAGGTTCTGCAGTCATGGCTGGCAGCCTACGGCCTGCTCAGGACGATGAGTGTCGGCTCGGGAGCCGCACCGGATCGGCCGACGCGTGTTCGTCGTCGGCGACCCGAAGCAGTCGATCTACCGCTTCCGTCGCGCCGAGCCGCGCGTGTTCGACGCCGCGCTGCGACCTGCTGCGCCGCGACTTCGCCGCGACCACTTGCGCACCAATGTCACGCGGCGCAATGCACCGACACGATGATCGAGGTGCTCAACCGGGCCATGCCGGGCGGCAATCCGCTGTTCCAGGCCGCAGAGCACGCAGTCACCCGCCTCGGTCGGGCGAGGCGCCTTCGTGCTGCTGCCACTGGACGCGCCCGAGCCGGCGACCGAGGGCGCCGGGACACGAGCCTGCTGCGCGATGTGCTGACGATTGCCGCGGGCCGAGCGCGAAACAGGACACACGCTATCGCGAAGGGCGGGTGCTCGCCAACGAGATCGCGCATGGGTAGCAGCGACTGCAGGTAGCTCGACGATGACGCGACTCGTCCGGCCCGCTGGTCGGATGTCCTCGTTCTCGTGCGTCGACGCACCCACCTTGCCGACTATGAGCGGGCGCTGCGCGATGCCGGCGTTGCCTTTCGTCAGCGACCGTCGCGGCGGGCTGCTGACGACGCTCGAGGCCGACGACCTGATCGCGTTGCTCGGACTTCCTGACCGTCGCCGTACGCGGACCTTCGCCTGGCGCATGCGCTGCGCTCGCCGGTCGTTCGGCTGCAGCGACGATGACCTGATGCGGCTCGCCGCGGCGACCGGCGCGAGCTGGTGGGAACGGCTTCAGCAACTGCCGGACCCGGTCGTCCGCGCCGCTGGCGCGCGCGCGCGAACTGCTTCACTGGTGGCTCGACCTGGCCGGGGTGCTGCCGGTGCACGATCTGCTCGATCGCATCTATTCGAAGGGGACGTGCGCGGCGTTATGCCGCGGCTGTGCCCGGACGCCCTGCACGCGCAGGTGCAGGCCAATCTCGATGCATTCATCGAACTGGCCCTCGCGATCGATGCCGGCCGCTATCCGAGCCTGCCGCGCTTCATCGATGAGCTGGCGGGGCTCCGGCGCCACGCGACCGACGAAGCGCCGGACGAAGGCTCGACCGGCACTGACGATGCCGTGCGCGTGATGACGATCCACGGCGCCAAGGGGCTCGAAGCCGATATCGTCGCGCTGGCCGATGCGCACGCCCGCGCGCCGCTGGACAACGAAAGCGTGCTGGTCGACTGGCCGCCCCAGGTGCCGGTGCCGGAACATTTTTCGCTGGTCGCCCGTGGCGAGGATGCACGCGACGAAGCGCGCCGAGTCTGGTTCGAGAGCGACGAGGAACAGCGCCTGCAGGAGGACTGGAATCTGCTGTACGTCGCCGCCACGCGTGCGCGGCAGGTCCTGATCGTCTCGGGCAGTGCGCCGGCCCGCGGCACGCTCGATGACACCTGGTACACGAGGCTGCAGTGTGCGGAGGAACTTTCAGCGGGCGCCGCTGCCGCTGTCGCATTGGCGCCTCCGTTGCAGGTACGAACCCTGCGCGATTTCCTTCCCGATCCGCTGCCGACCGGAGGTCGGAGGGAGGCCGCCGATGAATCCGGTGCCATGCGACTCGGGCGCGCATGGCATGCCCTGCTCGAGCACGGCAGCGACGCACCGGTCGATGCGATTGCACGAGCGCATGCGCTGACGCAGGAGCAACTCGACACCGTGGTCGCCGCGGCAGCGCAGGTACGTGCCGCGCATTCGGACTTTTTCGGAACTAGGCGATGCGGCGGAACTCGAACTGGTCGCCGACGACGGCGAATTGCTGCGTGTGGATCGACTGGTCGAGCTCGACGATGCCTTGTGGATCATCGACTTCAAGTGGCAGGTAACCGAGGCGGAGCGGTCGGTGTATGAAGCACAGGTGCGTCGCTATGCCGACGTATTGCGCTCGATACGCAGCGACAGGCCCGTGCGCATGGGCCTGGTCACCGCGGCCGGCGAACTGATCGAAGTGTCGTCCTGACGGTCTGTCAGGGTCCGCGAGCGTTGACTTGGACGGGCCCAGCCGGAAGAATGGCCGTCGATGGCAGCGCCGGCCGCATGACTCGCGGCTGCTGCGCGCAGGGAGCCTCTACTTGAGTCGACAGGAGATCGCGATGCACTCGACACTGCGAATTGCGGGGCTGGCCACGGTCGGCCTGGTGGCGCTGTGGGGTTGCCAAAGCACCCCGCCTCAGCCGAATCCCAGGGACATGACGTTTTTCGTGACCAGCGTCGGCTCCGGCAAGGGCGCCGATCTCGGCGGACTCGAGGGCGCCGATCAGCATTGCGCCAAGCTCGCCAAGGCCGCGGGCGCGCCCGATCGCACCTGGCGCGCCTACCTCAGCACGCAGGCGCCGGGACTGAGGGATCCGAACTTCGTCAATGCACGCGACCGCATCGGTACCGGACCGTGGCAGAACGTCATGGGTGTGACGGTCGCGACGAGTGTCGACGACTTGCATTCACCGTCCAGCAACCTGAACAAGCAGACGGCGCTCACTGAACGCGGACAAGTCGTCAATGGCACCGTGGACAAGCCCAACCGGCACGACATGCTGACCGGCTCACGCCCCGACGGCACGGCATTTCCGGGAACGCCGTTTCCCGACATGACCTGCGGCAACTGGACCAAAGGCGGGCCGGATGGCTCGGCCATGGTTGGACACCACGATCGTGCGGGTCCGATGATGACCTCGACCTGGGCGACCTCCTGGAACTCCTCGCATCCCACGCTCGGATGCAACATCGAAAAGCTGAACAGCACCGGCGGCGAGGGAGCCTTCTTCTGCTTCGCGGCGAAGTAGGGTGATCATCGGGCGTCGGCGCACGCACTGATACCATTCGTTCCGGCGGGCCCCCTCGCATGGAGGTGCCGTGAATCTGGTCAGGTCGGGAACGAAGCAGCCACAGCGGATTACCTTCAGTGCCGAGGACAAGGCTCGCCTCACTCGCTTTGCGAGTGAGACGAGCCGGAGGCTCACTTGAAGACGCAAGAGGGGGCGTAGCCCCCTCCTGGACCTCCCCCGACGTTTCCTACATGGTTTGGAAGTGCCCTCCGATATTCGCATTGCTTCGGCGCGGCCGGAAGACTGTGATGCGGTCTTTGCGCTGATCTGCGCGCTGGCGGAGTACGAAAAGCTCGCGGATCACGTCGCGGGCTCGGCCGACGACCTGCGGACGGAGTTGTTCTGCGAGCGTCCGGTCATCGAGGCGGTGATCGCGTGGGAGGGCGAGCGGGCGCTCGGTTTTGCACTTTTCTTTCACAATTTCTCGACCTTCCTGACGCGCCGCGGCCTGTATCTCGAGGATCTGTTCGTCGTGCCCGAGGCGCGCGGACGTGGCATCGGCAAGGCGCTGATTCGCCATGGCGCCCGGCTTGCCGTGCAGCGCGGTTGCGGACGCTACGAGTGGACCGTGCTGGACTGGAACTCGCCCGCCATCGAGTTCTACGAATCGATCGGCGCCATCGTCATGCCGGACTGGCGCGTCTGCCGGATGACGGGCGATGCGCTCACACGCTTCGCGGCTCCGACGGCCCCGTAGAATCCGCGCATGTCGTATCAGGTCCTGGCCCGGAAGTGGCGCCCCCGTGATTTCTCGACGCTGGTCGGCCAGGAGCACGTGGTGCGCGCGCTGACGCACGCGCTCAGCGCCAATCGACTGCATCACGCCTATCTTTTCACCGGAACCCGCGGAGTCGGCAAGACGACGCTGTCACGCATCCTTGCCAAGGCGCTGAACTGCGTCGGCGCCGATGGCACCGGCGGCATCACACCCACGCCCTGCGGCGTCTGCGAAGCCTGCACGGCAATCGATGCCGGCCGTTTCGTCGATTACATCGAAATGGACGCCGCCAGCAACCGGGGCGTCGACGAGATGGTGCAACTGCTCGAACGCGCGATGTATGCGCCGAGCAGCGCACGCTTCAAGGTCTACATGATCGACGAGGTGCACCAGCTTTCGGCGCACGCGTTCAATGCGATGCTGAAGACGCTCGAAGAGCCGCCCGAGTACGTCAAGTTCATCCTGGCGACGACCGATCCGCAGAAGGTGCCGGTCACCGTGCTGTCGCGCTGCCTGCAGTTCAACCTCAAGCAGATGACACCGGCCGGCATCGCCGAACGCATGCGCGAGATACTCTTGCAGGAGGGCATTCGGGCCGAGGACGCCGCACTGCGCATGCTGGCGCACGCGGCGCGCGGCAGCATGCGCGACGGCCTGTCGCTGCTGGACCAGGCGATTGCCTATGCCGCTGGCCAGGTCTCGCTCGACGCAGTGCGCGGCATGCTTGGCGCGATCGACGAAAGCACGCTCGTGCGCGTGCTGGATGCCGTCGTCGCTCGCGATGCGAAAGGCGTCCTGGCGCTGGCCGACGAAATGAACGGCGCGAGCCTGTCGTTCGGGCAGGCCCTGCGCGACCTGGCCAGTCTGCTGCATCGCGTGGCCATGGCGCAGCAGGTCGACGCCGGCACTGACGATGAAATCGATGCGGCCGAGGTGCAGCGCCTGGCACGCGCGCTCGCGCCGGACGAAGTGCAGCTTTATTACCAGATCGCGCTGCACGGCCGCAACGACCTGCACCTGGCGCCCGATGAATACGCGGGATTCACGATGACGTTGCTGCGCATGCTGGCGTTCGCGCCTGGTGCCGCCACGATCACTCCGCCGCCGCGGCCGGCATCGCTGGCGGCCGGCCGGCCCGCGCGGGCCAGCGTTCCGACGCCGGTTCGGGCGACCGAGGCGCTGATGCCGACACCGGTCGTCTCACACGCAGACGTCGGCGATTGCGCCGATCGAGTTCGATGGCGATTGGCCGTCGCTGGTTGCGCGGCTCAAGGTCAGCGGTCTGGTGAAGGAACTCGCCCAGCGCAGTGAACTCGTGTCTGTGCAGGGGGATCACTTTCGCCTGCGCGCGCCACTCAGAGACGCTGATCGAAGCGGGCACCGTGGACAAGCTGAAGGCGGCGCTTGCGGCGGCGCTGGGCCGCACGGTCCGTGTTACGGCAGACGTCGGCAGCACGTCGGGGCCGACCGCGGCAGGACTGGCGGCACAGGTCAATGCGGAACGCCAGCGACAGGCCGAGGAGTCGATCTACGGCGATCCCTTCGTGCGAGAATTGATCGACAATTTCGGCGCTTCGGTCGATCCCGCATCGATCCGTCCGCGCGATGCCAACGACACGGGAACGAAGCGATGATGAAAGGCCAGCTTGCCGGCTTGATGCAACAGGCGCAGAAGATGCAGGAGGGCGTCAAGCGCCTGCAGGAAGAACTCGCCAACACCGAAGTCGAGGGCCAGTCGGGCGCCGGCATGGTGAAGGTCGTGATGACCTGCAAGCACGACGTACGCCGGGTGGCGATCGATCCCAGCCTGGTCGGCGACGACAAGGACATGCTCGAGGACCTCGTGGCCGCGGCCTTCAACGATGCCGTGCGCCGCGCCGAAGCGGTGTCGCAGGAGAAGATGTCGTCGATCACCGCCGGCATGCCGTTGCCGCCGGGCATGAAGCTGCCGTTCTAGGCGACGCCGCGGCAATGCGGCCACGTTCCCCGGAGCTGTTGGCCTTGCAGCGGGCGCCCGGCCGCCCGAAGCCCGCTGCACACTATCAAGCGAAGCGGGTGCACGTGCGGCCCGCAGGGCCGCGTACACCCGCTTCGACATCATGAAACTCGGTCCCACGCTCGACAAGCTCGTCGATGCGCTGAAGCATCTGCCCGGCATCGGACCGCGCTCGGCGCAGCGGATCGCGTTTCACCTGCTGCAGCACGACCGGGAGTCCGCCGTGCGACTGGGCGAGTCGCTGCTCGCTGCAGTGCAGTCGATCCGCCACTGCGCGCGCTGCAACACGCTGACCGAACTCGAGGTCTGCGAGACCTGCGCCAGCGCCCGGCGCGACGCGCAACTGCTGTGCGTGGTCGAGTCTCCGGCGGATCAGTTGATGATCGAGCAATCGATGTCCTACGGCGGCCTGTACTTCGTGCTGCTCGGCCGGCTGTCGCCGCTCGACGGTATCGGTCCGCGCGAGATCCAGATGGAGCAGCTGCTGGCGCGCGCCACCGACGGCATCGTGCGGGAGGTGATCGTTGCCACCTCGTTCACTCCGGAAGGCGACGCCACCGCGCATTACATCGGCGAGCTGTTGCGCGGGCGGAATCCGGACCTGAAGATCACGCGCCTGGCACGCGGCGTGCCGGCCGGTGCCGAACTCGAATACACCGATGTCAACACGATCGCGCAGGCGATGCTGGACCGGCGCGCGGCATAGCCAACTCCGGCACGCTGTAATGGCACTAACGTTCCGAAGGTGGACTCGATGACGATTGCATTCTGGTGTGTGCTGATTGCCGCGCTGCTCCCGATGCTTGCGACGATCATCGCGAAGACCAGCGGGCGAGCGCTACAACAACCGCGACCCGCGCGCCTGGCTTGAGCGCCAGACCGGATTGAGCAAGCGCGCCAACAACGCGCAGCTCAATGCCTTCGAGGCGTTTCCGTTCTTCGCGGCCGCTGTCATCATCGCGCACCTGACCCACGCACCGCAGGAGCGGGTCGACATCCTGGCCATCATCTTCATTGTGGCGCGGCTGGGTTACCTCGGCTGCTACCTGGCGGACTGGCAAGCGGCGCGATCGCTCGTGTGGCTGATCGGCTGGCTCGCGTGCCTGACGATCTTCCTGCTCGGAGCCTGAGCGATGGCGGGACCGCTCGACGGCATCAAGGTCCTCGAACTCGGAACGCTGATCGCGGGTCCGTTCGCCGCGCGCATGTTTGCGGAGTTCGGGGCCGAGGTGATCAAGGTCGAGGATCCAGCCACCGGCGACCCGATCCGCAACTGGCGCTATCTGCACGAGGGCACGTCGTTCTGGTGGTATGTGCAGGCGCGTAACAAGAAATCGATCGCACTCAATCTGAAGGACGCCCGCGCGCAGGCGATTGCCAAGGCGCTCGCGCTCGACGCCGACGTCGTCATCGAGAATTATCGGCCCGGCGTACTGGAAAAGTGGGGCCTGGGCTACGAGCAGCTGCGTGCGGACAATGCCGCGACCATCATGGTGCGCATTTCCGGATACGGGCAGACCGGGCCGATGCGTGATCGGCCCGGGTTCGGTGCGATCGGCGAATCGATGGGAGGCATCCGCTTCGTGTCCGGACATCCGGACCGTCCCCCGGTGCGGATCGGCATCTCGATCGGCGACTCGATCGCCGCCCTGCACGGCGTAATCGGGGCCCTGATGGCTTTGCGCCATCGCGACGCCACCGGTGGCCGGGGGCGGGGCGTAGGGCAGTTCGTCGACGTCGCCCTGTACGAAGCGGTGTTCAACATGATGGAGAGCACCGTGCCGGAGTTCGATCGCTATGGCGTCGTGCGGGCGCGCACGGGTGGGGCGTTGCCGGGCATCGTTCCTTCCAACACGTACTCGTGCGCGAACGATGCGGCGATCGTGGTTGCCGGCAACGGCGACGCCATTTTCAAGCGGCTGATGAATGCCATCGGCCGGCCGGACCTCGCCGAGGACCCGGCGCTCGCGCGCAACGAGGGTCGGGTCAAGCGGACGAAGGAGATCGACGACGCGATCCAGGCATGGTGCAGCGAACGGTCGATCGACGATGCCCTGTCGACCCTGCAGGCCGCCGATGTCCCGGCATCGCGCATCTACAGCGTCGCTGACATGGTCGAGGATGCCCAGTTTGCCGCGCGCGGACATGATCGAGCAGCAGCAGCTGCCCGATGGAACGCCGCTCAAGGTCCCTGCCGTGGTGCCCAAGCTGTCCGCAACGCCGGGCGGAACGGCGTGGCTCGGACCGCGGCTCGGCGAACACACCGAGGAAGTACTGAGTGCGCCTGGGCCATGACCAGGCCGCGATCGACGACGCTGCGTCGTGACGGCGTGATTTAAGATCGCCGCAGAGGCGGTCAGCGCCCCAACTGAAAATCCAAGGAGACAGCCATGTTCGTCCGCGCCACTCGACGCTCGGTGCTTGCCGCCGGGATTGCCACGCTGCTGTTCCCTGCGCTGCTGTCGGCGCAGGCACTTGAAAAGAAGAAAGTCACGATCGCGGTGGGTGGCAAGAACCTGCTGTACTACCTGCCGCTGACCGTGGCGGAGCAGAAGGGCTTCTTCAAGGACGAGGGCCTCGAGGTCGAGATCGTCGACTTTGCCGGCGGCGCGCGCGCGCTGCAGGCCGTGGTCGGTGGCAGTGCCGATGTCGTCTCGGGCGCGTTCGAGCACAACATCAACATGCAGGCCAAGGGCCAGCCGATGCGCGCCTTCGTGCTGCAGGGAAGGGCGCCGCAGATCGTGCTGGCAGTCAGCAACAAGACGATGCCGAACTACAAGTCGGTGGCGGACCTGAAGGGCAAGAAGATCGGCGTGACCGCGCCGGGCTCCTCGACCAACATCATGACGAATTTCGTGCTGGCAAAGAACGGCCTGAAGGCGACGGACGTGTCCTACGTGGGAGTGGGCGCATCGCAGGGTGCGGTGGCTGCGCTGCGCTCCGGGCAGATCGATGCGATCTCCAATCTTGATCCGGTCATCACGATGCTGACCCGCAACAGCGACATCAAGATCATTTCCGATACGCGCGACGTGGCCGAGGCCGACAAGGTTTTCGGCGGCCCGATGCCGGCCGCGACGCTGTACTCGCCGGTCGCGTTCATCGAGAAGAACCCGAACACCGTGCAGGCCCTGACCAATGCGATCGTGCGCGCCAACAAGTGGATTCAGCAGGCCGGGCCGTCCGATATCGTCAAGACGGTGCCCGAGAGCTTTCTGCTCGGCGATCGGGCGGTCTATATCGACGCCTTTCTCAAGGCGAAGCCGGCACTCTCGCCGGACGGCATGATTCCAGAGCAGGGCCCGGCCACGGCGCTGCGCGCGCTGTCGAGCATCGATCCTGCGATGGCGAACGCCAAGATCGACCTCAAGTCCGTCTACACGAACGATTTCGTGAAGAAAGCCAACGCCAAGTACCCGAATTGAGCTGCAGCGTGAACGGGTGCATGGCTGCGGACTCCGGCCCGGCGCGGGAGCGGCACTGTCGTGCGGACCAGCACGAAAGGTTTGCTTGACTGCGGCAGTGTCACTGCAGGGCATCAGCTGCACCTTCGTCAGCCGCGACGACCGTTCGCAGCGCTACACGGCAGTGCGCGATGTCTCGCTCGACATTGCGCCGGGCGAGTTCGTCAGCGTCGTCGGTCCGACCGGCTGCGGCAAGAGCACCCTGCTGAACGTGGCGGCCGGGCTGCTCGAACCCAGCAGCGGAACGGTTCACGTGTTCGGCGAACCGCTGGTTGGCATCAACCGCCGCGCCGGCTACATGTTCCAGTCGGAGGCGCTGATGCCGTGGCGCACGGCACGCGACAACGTGCTGGCCGGCCTGCAGTTCCGCGGCATGGCGGAGCCGGACGCGTCGGCCGTGGTCGACGACTGGCTGCAGCGCGTCGGGCTTGGTGGCTTCGGAGATCGCTATCCGCACCAGTTGTCCGGTGGCATGCGCAAGCGGACGGCGCTGGCACAGACGTTGGTGCTCGATCCCGACATCATTCTGATGGACGAACCGTTTTCAGCACTCGACATCCAGACGCGTCAGCTGATGGAAAACGAGGTCCTCGAGCTCTGGGCAGCGAAACGCAAGGCGGTGCTGTTCATCACTCACGACCTGGACGAAGCGATCGCGATGAGCGACCGAGTGGTCGTGCTGTCGGCTGGGCCGGCATCGCACCCGATCGGCGAGTTCGTGATCGACCTGGTGCGCCCGCGCGACGTGGCCGAGGTGCGGGTGACCCCGCGCTTCATCGACCTGCACAAGGCGATCTGGGATGTGCTGCGCGAGGAAGTCCTGAAGGGCTACGCGCAGCAGAAGCAGGCCGCGTGAGCCGACGTCCATGTGGAACGCAATCCGACCCAACACGAAGAACCTGCGTTTCTGGCAGGTGGGTGTGCTGATCGCCCTGTTCCTGCTCTGGCACGTCCTGACCAAGCCCGGACTGCTGCCGCCGCTGTTCTTCGATAGCGAGAACGACGCCAAGTTCTTCTTTGGCGAGCCGGTCAAGATCCTTGCGCGCATCTGGACCTGGTTCGTCGTCGACCGTGACATCTACCAGCACCTGTGGGTGACGCTGCTCGAGACAGTGCTGGCGTTCCTGATCGGTACTGTGTCCGGGCTGGTGATGGGCATGTGGCTGGCGCTGTCGCCGGTTGCTGCTGCGATCCTCGATCCGTACATCAAGGCGATGAACTCGATGCCACGCGTGATCCTGGCTCCGATTTTTGCGGTGTGGTTCGGGCTTGGCATCGCCTCCAAGGTTGCGCTCGGCTTCACGCTGGTGTTCTTCATCGTCTTCTTCAACGTCTACCAGGGTGTGAAGGAAGTCAGCCCGACGGTGCTCGCGAACGCACGCATGCTCGGGGCTACACGCCGCCAGCTGTTGCGCCACGTCTACCTGCCGAGCGCCACGAGCTGGGTGTTTTCCTCGCTGCACACATCGGTGGGCCTCGCGTTTGTCGGCGCGGTGGTCGGCGAGTATCTCGGTTCCTCGCGGGGCGTGGGCTACCTGATCCTGCAGGCCGAAGGCACTTTCGACATCAATACGGTGATGGCCGGCATCCTGGTGCTGACGGGCTTCGCGCTGGTGCTAGACGGGATCGTCGGGAGGGTCGAAAAGCACCTGATGAAGTGGCAACCGCGCGCCGGAGAGACTGAAAAGCTGTAGTTTTCCGGTCGAAGCCCGGCGTTTGCCGCCGTGTGCGGGGTTTACCCTCGCTAGACTTTCGTATTCGGTCCACGCGGGGATGGAAGCTATTTACGAATACGCCAACCAGCAGGCTGCGGAGCCCTTCTGGCAGCGCATCCAGAAGTTCTTTCTTTTACCGCTCGACCGGGCCGTCCTGCTTCGCATCGGCGGGCTGTCCGCGGCGCTGGTCGTCTCGCTGGTACTGCTGCTCTTCGGTCCGTTCGGCATTGTCCTGATTGCCGCTGCCGCCTTCGCGCTGCTCGTGGTGGGCGCGCGCTACGGCTTCAAGATCATCGAGCGGTCGTCCAAGGGCTATCTCATCCCCTCCGACTATCCGCTGACCGACGAGGACCTGGTCGGCCCGTACCTGCCGTACAAGTACGTGGCGATGAACATGGTGTTCGGCGCGCTGGCCGGCCTGCTCATCACGATTCTGGGCGGGCATGAATTCCTGGGCATCCTGATCTGGGGCCTTTTCTTCGTGGTCCTGATGCCGGCCGCCACGATGCGCCTCGTGATGACCGGAAGCCTGCGCGGCACGCTCAATCCCACGGAACTGGTCAATCTGATCCAGCGCATCGGTCAGCCCTATGCGGCGCTGTGCGCGTTCGTGTTCTTCGCCGACCTGTCGCGCTCCTGGGGGATCTGGTTTCTCGCCAACGCCGCTGGCGTCGGCGCGGGCGGCGCGGCCGGGATGGGAATCCTCGCGGTGATGCTGGTCTTCCTACTGTCGGCCGGCTTCTGGTACTTCAGCTACGTCATCTGTGCGCTGATCGGCTACGCGATGTACCAGTATGCGGACCGCCTCGAGATTTCCGTCGTCGGCCCGGGCGAAGCGCGGCTGATGAGTTCGACCGGGCGGCACGCCGACGTCAAGTCGCGCACGCGCGACGCGCTGATCGGACAGATGGTGAGTGCAGGCGAGATCAAGGAAGCCATCGATCTGCTGCAGGACGACCTGCGCGAACGACCGAGCGACTTGTCGCTCCACGCCCGCCTGCATACGCTGCTGCTGGCGGAGAACTACACACCCAAGATCGAGGACCACACCGAAAAGTACCTTGCGCTACTGGTCAAGTCGCTGAACTGGCGCGAAGCGCTCGACCTGGTGGAAGAAGCGCTCGCACGGCGAGCGGACTGGACGCCGCGCCAGGTTGACGTCATTGCCCCCCTGGCGCGCGCGGCGCTGCAGAAGGGAAGACCGCAGCTCGCAGGCACGCTGATCCGGGGCTTCGACAAGAAGCATCCGAACCATCCGGACATTCCACAGATCTACTTCGTCGGCGCGCAACTGATGGCCGAATCCGCGCACAAGCCGGACGAGGCGCGTCGCATCCTGAAGCACCTGCTGCAGCGCCATGGCAGCGATCCGGTCGCCGCCGAGGCCGGGCGCTATCTCGAAGTGATGAACAGAGTCGCCGAGGGTGCAGGCGGACGCTGACGCGATCGCCTCAGACTGGAGCGCCGGCTAGTCCGGCCCCCACCTTGTGTGCAGGCGCGTGTCGAGGTCGAGTTCGAGATCGGAGGCCGGGACGGTGGCGGGATTGCCGCGCGGCGTGACGCCGCGGGTCGTTGCCCCACGGATCGTCATCGGGGGCTCGCGATTCGGGGCCAGTCCGCCCAGCGTTCCCGGCGACGGGAAGTACTGCGACAGGCGTTGCCTCACCTGCTCGGCCTGCTGCCGCAGCCCGTGTCGTGAATACGTTGTGAAGAGCCCGAGCAGGCAATCCGCCAGCTGCCGTCCGAACAGGGTCTTGGTGGTGTCATGGCCCAGCAGCCCGTCGAGTACGCGCAGGGCAGCGGCATCCTCGCGCGTGGCGACGAGACGACGCGCCAGTCGCAACTGCTCGTCGACCGGTAGCACGGCCAGCACGTGCGGCTGGCTCATCTGCGTGTACACCGCCCGCAGCTCGGTGCGCGCGTGCCGCGTACGGATCCAGAGCGCGCGCAACGCCGCGTCGGCCAGCGTGTCCTTGTCGCGACCCAGCAGTGCCATGTTGAAGTACGCGGTGGCGTACTGCGTGTTGGTCGGGTCTTCCTGCAGCAGTTCTGAATAGGCGCGTGCCGCGCGCCGGGTGTCGAGCTTGGCGGCCGCCTGGAGTGCCTCGGTCAGCAGGGTCGACTTGCGTTCCGCCGGTGCCTCGGCGTACTGCTCGTCGAGGATGCGGTCGACCTTGCCGTCGTCAGCGGGCTTCAGCAGCCACGCGATAATGGCGCCTGCGACGAAGCCCGCGATGTGAGCGTCATACGCCACCCGCGCGCCGGTCGACAGTGCCCACTGGATCGCCTCGATCACCAGCCATACCGGCAGCAGCGCCAGCGCTGGTATGCGCGCGGTATTGAAGTAGACGAACAGCCAGTAGAAGACCGGCACCTTGCGGGTGCCGTACAGGACGGCCACCATCGCCATCGTGCCGGCAATGGCGCCCGACGCGCCGATCAGGCCCTGGTCGCTGATCACGAGATGCACCGCGCCGGCGATCATGCCGCTCGCCAGGTAGGCGAAAAGAAAGCGTGCACGACCCAGGGCCGCCTCGGCGAACGGACCGGCCAGCAGCAGCACCGCCAGGTTGCCCAGCAGGTGCATCGCGTCGCCGTGCAGGAACTGATAGGTGAACAGGCGTACGAGGTCTGCGGAACCCGGTTCGAGCGCGAATCGTTGCGTGAAGACCTGTGACATCAGGCCATGGAATCGGTCGCGATGCTCGCGCCAGGCCGCATAACCGGGCTCGTCGGTGCGAACGACCAGGCCTGCCTTCAGGTCCTTCATGAACTCGCGGTCGTGCTGCATCACCATGAGCACCGCGCGCGCATCGTCGTCGCTCGGTCCGGAACGGATCGCACGCAGCACCTGCATCGCCTTGCGGTCGTTGCGCCTTTCGAGATAGGCCGCGTAGCGCGGCATTTCCACCTGAGGCAACGTGGTGCTGAAGTAGTAGTCCGCGGCGCGCTGGTAGGCCGCGTTATCGCCCGATTGGAGGACAAGGTAGACGAGCAGGTTGACGACCACGAGTGCAAGCGTCACCACCGGCAACGACTTGGCGGTGAAGCGGGTCTGGTAGGGAAGGATGAGCATGAATCAGGCCATCGCTTCGATCAGTGCCTCGAGCCGTCGTGTGTCGGCGGCGAAGATGCGTATGCCTTCGGCAAGCTTCTCGACCGCCATGGCATCGTCATTGAGCGCAAAGCGGAATCCACTCTCCTGCAGCGCGTCTTCGCGTCCGGATCGCGCCGGCGCCGCGAGCTTGCGCTCGACATCGCCGTGGGCGGACGCAAGTTCATCCAGCAGCTCCGGGCTGATCGTCAGCAGGTCGCAGCCCGACAGTGCCAGGATCTGTCCGACATTGCGGAAGCTCGCTCCCATGATCTCGGTAGGGTACCCGCCGCCCTTGAGTAGCGCGTGGATCGTCCGCACCGATCGGACGCCCGGGTCGTCGTCGCCACGCATCGCCGCTTCGTCCCAGCCCGGGCCGGCAGACTTCCTGTGCCAGTCGTAGATGCGACCGACAAAAGGGGAGATCAGGGTCGCGCCCGCTTGTGCGGCGGCCAGGGCCTGGGCTGCCGAGAAGAGCAGCGTGATGTTGCAGTGGACACCCTCGCGCTCGAGGACTTCGGCGGCGCGTATGCCCTCCCAGGTCGCTGCGATCTTGATCAGCACGCGTGCGGGGTCGGCACCGCGGCGCGTGTAAAGGTCGATCAGGCGACGCGCCCGCTCGATGGTCGCGCGCGTATCGAATGAAAGCCGGGCATCGACCTCGGTCGAAACACGGCCGTCGACCAGGCCCAGGATCTGCGTACCGAAGGCGACCAGCACGTGGTCGAGCTTGAGTACGAGGTTCTCACGGGCGGCCTCAGCCACGGCGGCGGCGACCAGGGGACGGTACTGCGGCTGCTGTGCTGCTTTGAGGATCAGGGACGGATTCGTCGTGGCATCCCGCGGCCGGAGGCGTTCGATCGCCGACAGGTCGCCCGTGTCGGCGACGATCGTGGTGTGGCGCTTCAGGCCCTCAAGCAGTGAGGTCATCGAAGGAGCGAGGTGATCGAGGCGCGCGTGCAAGATATAATCGACAAGTTTATCTGTAGCCCATTTGCGGTAGCGCCGGGGTTGGGAGGTTTCCAACCCGCATATCGCAAGCCAGACGCCGGCAGTCGCCTCGGACGGCCGGCTGTGGTGATAAGAGGAGTTGTTTTGCCCCCCCTGATCGTCGACCCGCGCCCCGTCGCGGCCCTCGTGCTGGCCGACGGAACGGTCTTTCGCGGCCGCTCCATCGGCGCTCCCGGCGAAACTCTCGGGGAGGTGGTGTTCAACACCGCGATGACCGGGTACCAGGAGATCCTGACCGATCCCTCCTACGCCGGGCAGATAGTCACGCTGACCTATCCCCACATCGGCAATACGGGCGTCAACGACGACGATGAGGAAGCCGGACGCATCTTTGCGGCCGGCCTGATCGTGCGCGACGTGCCGCAGCGCGCGTCCAACTTCCGCATGCAGCGCGACCTGTCGACCTACCTGCGCGATCACCGCATCGTCGGCATCGCCGACATCGACACGCGCCGGCTGACCCGCATCCTGCGTGAAAGGGGAGCACAGGCGGGCTGCCTCGTGGCTGCGACCGAAGGCACAGCGCTGGACGATGCAGTGATCGCGTCGGCCCGCGTGCGCGCCCGGACCTACCCGGGCATGGCGGGGCAGGATCTCGCGAAAGTCGTATCGACGACCACACCCTACGAGTGGACCGAGGGCAGCTGGCGCCTTGCGCGCACGGACGGCACGCCGGGGCACGTGACGCCGGAGGCGACGCGCTTTCATGTCGTCGCCTACGACTTCGGTGTCAAGCGCAACATCCTGCGTCTGATGGCTGACCGGGGCTGCCGCATCACCGTCGTTCCGGCTCAGACCCCGGCCGCCGAGGCTCTGAAGCTCGCACCCGACGGCATCTTCCTGTCGAATGGCCCGGGCGACCCCGAGCCCTGCCGCTATGCGATCGAGGCGACGCGCGCGTTCATCTGCCCGCAAGCTGCCAACCTTCGGTATCTGCCTGGGACACCAGATCATGGGACTGGCGGTCGGTGGACGCACGCTGAAGATGAAGTTCGGCCACCATGGCGCGAACCATCCGGTGCTCGATGTCGAGACCAAAAAGGTCTACATCACCAGCCAGAACCACGGCTTCGCCGTCGACGGCGAGTCGCTCCCCGCGAACGCGCGCGTCACGCATGTGTCGCTGTTCGACGGCTCGCTGCAGGGCTTCGCGCTCACCGATGCGCCTGCGTTCTGTTTCCAGGGTCACCCGGAAGCAAGCCCCGGACCCCACGACATCCAGGACCTGTTCGACCGCTTCATCGCGGCAATGGAGGCAAAGTGAGCAGCGACGTGAACACGGTCCGCACCGCTCTGCAGGAAGCCGCCGACAGCCTGTCGCACCTGCTGGCGGACAACGCGATGCTTGAACGCATCGCGCAGGCCGGGGCACTACTGGCCGACACTTTCGACGCCGGCGGAAAGGCGTACTCCTGCGGCAACGGCGGCTCGATGTGCGATGCGATGCACTTTGCGGAGGAACTCACCGGTCGCTTCCGCGACAATCGACCCGGCTACGCCGCAATGGCGATCAGCGATCCGGGTCATCTGAGCTGTGTCGGCAACGACTACGGCTACGAACAGGTGTTCGCGCGATTCATCGAGGCCCACGGACGCGCGGGCGACGTACTGCTCGCCATCACGACCAGCGGGACCAGTCGCAACGTGATCGCGGCCGCCGAGACTGCGAAGCGACTCGGCATGAAAGTCGTCGCCCTGACCGGCCGCGCAGGCACGCCGATCACCGATCTGGCCGACATCGCGATCGTCACGCCCGGCGGCAAGTACGCGGACCGCGTGCAGGAACTGCACATCAAGGTGATTCATATCCTGATCGAGCTTGTGGAGCGCCGGCTCGTAGTGCCGGGTGCAACGTGACCCGGCGCAAGACCTAAATTGAAAGTCGATCTCGTGGCCGAGTTCGCCCGCCTCGCTGGCATGGTCGAGGACATGGCCAACTCCAATCCTCAACTG
>CAVRUR010000018.1:0-62195 GCA_963724365.1 uncultured beta proteobacterium
GGCTCCGACGGCAAGCGGAACCGCATCACCGTCGAGCAGCGGAATCACCGTTTCGTTGACGAAGTCACTCGCCGAGCGCGGATCCCAGCCATCCAGTTCCGCATAGAACGCGGTCGAATCGGTCGCCACCGCGCCGACACTGATGAGTTGCGGCGACTCCAGGCTGGTGAACTCGCTGTCGATGAAAACATAGGTCTGGGTCGGATCGGGACGAAACACGCTCGACGGAGCGGACAGGATGCGGAACAGCAGCACCTCGTCCGCATAGTGGCCCTGCGGCAGCGACAGTTTGGATACGACGTCCTGCGCCGGCAGGTCAGTTTCGCGGAAGCCGGCCCGGCGCATCGCACGCAGCGCCTTGACGTTGCGGCGCGAGGGCCGCACCAGGAATCGGTTGACGCCGTAGTTCGACTGCAGCCAGTCGCACAGCACGACCAGCGCCTCGGAACCGTAGCCCTGCCCGGCGACGCGTCGTTCGGCAAGCCAAATATCGAGCTCGACGACATCGTTCAATACGTCGATCGACGCGTGCGAGACGCAACCGATGTCTTCGCCGTTCGCGCTGATGATCAGCATCCGACCGGCATAGGGTCGCGTGCCGTCGAAGCAGTGCTCGGCGTACTCGGCCGTGAATGCGTCGAGCGACGGGATCGGGTGGTCCGGAAACATTGCGCCACCCATCATGTTCTGCGTGAGGTCGGAACCGATCAGCCACTCGTACACGCGTGCGCGGTCGTTCGCGCGCGCGCGCTTGAGCGTCACCTTGGGCCCGGCGATCGTCGTCATGCCGCAGTGCGCTTCAGGTGTTGCCGAACAGGGCCCAGCATGTCGGCACCCAGGCGGGCGCTGCGCGCAGCGCTCCATCCGCTGTGCTCGTCGGGTGCGTTGGCGTTGTCCTTGAACGGCATTTCGAGCGTCAAAGACAGGCAGCCGAAGGTATGTCCGACATACTTGGACGCGAGCTTAAGCACGTCGTCCTTGTACTTGCTCGCGACGTAACCGTGCTCGCTCTGGAAGTCCGGGCTGGCCGCGCGGAAGTCCGCGCTGAACGCGGCCTGCTCGGCCGCCTGCCGGTCGCTGAATCCGGGCAGCATTTCGCAGCCGGCCACGAAGACGTACGGCAGGTTTTCGTCGCCGTGGATGTCGAAGAACGCGGCGCAGCCGCTCGCATGGATCGCATCGCGCACGACCTGGACTTCCGGACTGCGCTCCGGTGTCGGCTCCAGCCATTCGCGGTTGAGGTTCGCGCCGGCGGCGTTGGTGCGCAGGTTGCCGAGGACGGAGCCGTCGGGATTCATGTTCGGAACGATGTGAAAGGTAGCCATCTGGCGAAGCTCGCGGGCAACGGCATCGGCCGGATCGAGCAGCCGCCGCATCAGACCTTCGACGAACCACTCCGCCATCGTCTCGCCGGGGTGCTGGCGCGCGATGATCCAGACGGGCCGCACGCCCTGGCCGATCATGAGTTCGTCGAGGTCGCGACCCTGCAGGCTGCTCCCCAGCCGGCGCTGACGAGCGCCGCGTGCCACGCAGTCTGCCAGCAGCGCAAGATGCCGGTCCCATGAAAACGGCTCAAAGTAGGCGACATACGTTGCCGGTGCCGGGGGCAACTCGATGGTCAGGACCTTGCCGTCGAAGCGGGTCGGCATGCGCAGCCAGCGATTTCGGTCGACACTGGCCATCGCGCGATAGTCCTGCCAGCCGCCGGGATAGGTGCTTTCACCGGCGTTGGTCACTTGCAAAATCGCGCCGGAACGCTCGGCCCCGCTCACGCGGAAGTGAAACCACTGCAGGAACTCTCCCCGGCTGCCGTCGCTCTTCAGATCGTGACGGATCCGCAGTTCGGCCGAGTCTTCGGCGGTCGCGACCACGTCGATTGCGCCGCTGTCAAAGGTGCTGCTGATGTCGATTGTCATGGTGCTGGCCGATGCGGCGTCAAAGTATAATTCGGCGCTCGCTAAGCCCCTGTTTTTCTTGGATTTTCATGACATCGCTCCGGCTGACATCCCGACTGCCGCGGGTGGGCACCACGATCTTCACCGTGATGTCCCAGCTCGCGCTCAAGCACGGCGCCGTCAATCTGGGCCAGGGCTTTCCGGATTTCAACTGTGACCCGGTGCTGCAGCGGAATCTCGCCGATGCCGTGCGCGCGGGGCACAACCAGTACGCGCCGATGGCCGGGGTACCCGCGTTGCGCGCCGCGATTGCGGCAAAGAACCTCACGCTCTACGGTCATCGCTACGACGCAGAGACCGAGATCACCATCACCGCCGGCGCGACGCAGGCCATCATGGCCAGCGTGCTCGCCCTCGTCCATCCGGGTGATGAAGTCATCGTGCTGGAACCGACCTACGACAGCTACGTCCCCTCGATCGAGCTGGCCGGCGGGCGACCGGTGTATGTGCCCCTCGATGCCGACAATGGCTACGCCCCAGACTGGGATCGCATCCGGGCAGCCATCACGCCGAGAACGCGCTTGCTGATGCTCAATTTTCCGCACAACCCGACCGGTCGCGTACTGCGGCCGGAAGATCTCGTGGCCCTCGAGCGCATCGTCGATTCGACCGGTGTGATGATTGTTTCGGACGAGGTCTACGAGCACATTGTTTTCGACGGCGTGGCACACCAGTCGCTGATGCGGTCGCCCACGCTGGCCGAACGCACCGTCGTGATCTCGAGCTTCGGCAAGACGTTTCACACCACCGGCTGGAAGGTCGGCTACGCCTGTGCGCCGGCCTCGATCAGCGTCGAAATCCGAAAGGTGCACCAGTTCATGGTGTTCGCCGTCAACACGCCGGCGCAACACGCCTTCGCCGCGTACCTGCAAGACCCGTCGCCTTACCTCGACCTGCCCGCTTTCTACCAGGCGAAGCGCAACCTGCTGATCGACGGGCTGCGCCGCACGCCCTTCCGTGTCCTTTCCTGCGAAGGCACGTACTTCGTGCTGGCCGATTACTCGGCACTCAGCTCGGCGCCCGAACCCGAGTTTGCCCAGACGATGATCGTCAAGTACGGCGTCGCGGTCATCCCCGTTTCGGTGTTCTACGACTCACCCCACGATCGCAGGGTTGTCCGCTTCTGCTTCGCGAAGAACGACTCGACCCTGCGCGACGCCCTGCAGCGTATTTCGGCCGCGCTCTAGCGGAAGACTTCACGTCGAATGGCATACGGACGCTCATACTTGACACCTGACGGAAACACCGCCTTCAATCGTCATTCAACGGGAGACTTACATGGACGAGGAAACATTCAACCTGAGCATTCGCAAGTTCCTGAAGATGGTTGGCGTCAGTTCGCAGCGCGAGATCGAACAGGCGGTGGCGAAAGCGATAGCGGCTCGCGCGATCTCGGGGTCGGAATCGTTCCCGGCAAAAGTGACGCTCGAAGTCGCTGGCCTGAAGCTGAACGTCACGTTTGACGGTGAGATCCGGCTTCAGTGAGCGCAGAGGCGTCGGTCGGGCGGGAGTGGGTGGTCGGCATCGGCACATCCGAATTCGCACCTGCTTCGCTTGATCGCTGGCGCCTCGACCGGGGACCGCACGCGGCCCATGCGCCGAAGCAAAGCCTACGATCATCTCCAACGCGTCCTGGGACTCGACGATGAGCCGATTCGCGATCAGCAGGGTTGGCCTGACCGTACTGATGTTGGCCGCATTCGCCGCACCGGCGCTGGGCCAGACGGTGCGCTACTTCGAGCTGCCGCCGCGTAGCGCGCCGCACGACGTTGCGCCGGCACCCGATGGAACCGTCTGGTACACCGCACAGCGCACGGGGCATCTGGGCCGTCTGGATCCCCGTACCGGAAAGGTCGAGGAAATCCCGCTCGGCCGCAGCTCGGCCCCGCATGGAGTGATCGTCGGTCCCGACGGAGCCGCATGGGTCACCGACAGCGGGCAGAACGCCATCGTGCGTGTCGATCCGGCCACCAAGGCAGTCAGGGTGTTCCCCCTGCCGCAGGGCACTCCCTACACGAACATGAATACCGCGGCATTCGACGGCAACGGTGTGCTGTGGTGGACCGGACAGTCGGGATACTTCGGCAGCGTGAATCCGAAGACGGGCGAAGCGCGCGTCATGGAAGCCCCACGAGGGCGCGGGCCCTACGGCATTACCGCCACACCGACAGGAGACATCTACTATGTTTCGCTGGCTGGCAGCCATCTTGCGAAGATCGACACACGCACAGGCGTGGCCACCGTCATCGAACCGCCGACGCCACGGCAGGGTGCGCGTCGTGTCTGGAGCGATAGCAAGGGACGCCTGTGGATCAGCGAGTGGCTATCGGGTCAGGTCAGCATGTACAACCCGGCGAACAGCCAATGGAAGTCCTGGAAGCCGTCGGAGCGCGCCCAGATGTACTCCGTCTACGTCGACGAGCGCGACAAGGTGTGGCTGACCGAGTGGTCGACCAACGCCATCGTGCGGTTTGATCCCGAAACGGAAAAGTTCGAAAACTTCCCCAGCGATCGAACCAATGCGCAGGTGCGCCAGATGCTGGGCCGGCCAGGCGAAGCGTGGGGCGCGGAGTCCGGAACGGATCGGCTGGTCGTGATCTCGACCACTCCCACTCCGGGTCGCTGAATCGGGCGTCGATTTCCGGCCCAGGGAAATCTGCCGGTAGCTTGGACTCAAGAACCTACACGTTCTTCTTTGTTGGCAACCCAAGCTGCGACCACAACAACATGCCGCCACGCAGGTTGGCACAGCAATCGATTCCGGCGCTGCGCAGGATGACAGTGGCTTGTCCTGATCGCACTCCGGCGTGGCAGACCGCAACCACCGGGCGTTCGCGCGGGACTTCGGACACTCGAGTTTCAGCTCGTTCAGGGGAACGAGCTGGGAACCGGCGATGCGTCCGAGCGAGTCCTGCATCTCCTGGGGCTGGCGCACGTCGAGCACGTGAACGTCTGGCAGGTGCTCGGCGACCCACTCGGGCTCGATCTCGAGCAGGCCCGCGTAGGTCTGGCGCACCGGCCCCCAGTCGGCCGGGCGCGGCAACTTGCCATCGGCGGGCTGGCCGGAGCGCAGATTGGCCGGTAGCGCAATGTCGATCTGCTTGGGATGAGGCAGGTTCAGGTTCTCCATGAACCCGACGAAGTCGCGTTCATCGGCCCCGCCGCCGATGCGCGGGTTGTGCGTCCTCTCCTCCGCCACCGACGACACGGTGCGGCCACTGTAGTCGTGCGCCGGAAAGAGAAGGCACGTATCGGGCAGCGTGAAGATCTCCCGGACGATCGAGCGATAAAGGACGTGTGCACTGCCGTGCTGGAAGTCGCAGCGACCGGCGCCGCGGATCAGCAACGTGTCGCCGGTGAAGGCCAGACTCTTGTCGTCGAGCACCAGCGTCATGCAGCCGTCGGTGTGGCCAGGCGTGGCGCGCACCTCCAGGTGGCGGCTGCCGAACGTGATGCGATCGCAGTCATCGAGCGGCAGGTCGACACCCTGGATCGCCGGCTGGTAGCGCCGCGAGATCGCAATGCGGCAGCCGGTGGCCTGCTGCATCATCCAGGCGCCGGTGACGTGGTCGGCATGGCAGTGCGTATCCACCGCGACGACGAGCTTGAGGTCCAGCTCGCGGAGCAGCGCGGCGTCGCGCAAGTGCTGCTCAAACACCGAGTCAATGAGTACTGCATGGCGGGTGCGCGGGTCGCCCAGTACATACGTATACGTCGACGAGGCGGCGTCGAACAGCTGGCGGAAAACGAGGTTGGCGAACATGGGGACGCTCGGAGCACTCGGTTGCCGTGATTTGACCACGACCGGCAGCACACGGGTGGCCAAGGTTTGCATCAGCTCGAACGAAGGCTACGAATGGCACCGAACCAAACGCGCGGAAGTCAGCGTACGCGACAATGCCGACTTTGCACTCACGCGGGCCTCCGATGATCACCGTCCACCACTTGAACAACTCACGCTCGCAGCGCGTGCTGTGGCTGCTCGAGGAACTCGGTGTCGACTACGAAATCAAGAAATACGAGCGTGATCCCAGGACGATGCTGGCGCCGCCATCGCTGCGCGACGTCCACCCGCTGGGCAAGTCACCCGTAATCAGTGATGGCGACATCACGGTGGCCGAATCCGGCGCGATCCTCGAGTATCTCGTCGAGCGCTACGACGACGACGGTCGCCTGGCGCCTGCCGTCGGTACTCCGGAGCGCCTGCGCTGGCGCTACTGGATGCATTTCGCGGAAGGCTCCGCCATGCCGCCCCTGCTGATCAAGCTCATCTGTGAAAAGGTCGCGCGATCGCCGATGCCGTTTTTCGCCAGGCCGATCGCGCGCGCGATTTCGGCAAAGGTTCAGGCGATGATGGTCGAACCGAACCTGAAACGCCAGCTGGACTTCATGGAATCAGAACTCTCGCAACACAAATGGTTTGCCGGTAGCGAGTTCAGTGCCGCCGACATCCAGATGAGTTTCCCGCTGGAAGCCGCCGCGCAGCGTGCCGGACTCGATGCGAGCCGACCCAAGCTGATGGCCTTCCTCAAGCGTATCCACGCGCGGCCGGCGTACAAAAGAGCGCTCCAGCGCGGCGGACCCTACAGCTTCGCCGAGGACTGACCTTGCTGGCACCAGGCCACGCGTACAGATCCAGCATTGCCATGCAGCTGGTTTCCGCTCGAGGCGCATCAGAATCCAACCGCGGCCTTGCCCTTCAGCGCCAGCATCTTGCGTGCGTCATCCGGAGTCGCGACCTCCAGTCCTAGTCCCTCGACGATCTGTCGCGCGGCACGCACCTGCGCCGCGTTCGACTCGGCGAACTTGCCGGGTCCGAGCCACAGGCTGTCCTCCAGCCCCACTCGGATGTTGCCGCCCATTGCAGCGGACATGGCCGCGATCGGCAGCTGGTTGCGCCCGGCGCCCAGCACACTCCACAGGTAGTTGTCGCCGAACAGCCGATCCGCGGTGCGCTTCATGTGTGCGACGTCGTCCGGGTGCGGTCCGATACCACCGAGTATGCCGAACACGCTCTGGATGAAGAGCGGCGCCTTGACGATGCCACGGTCGAAGAAGTGCCTGGCTGTATACAGATGACCGATGTCGTAGCACTCGATCTCGAAACGCGTTGCATTGCCCGCGCACGAGGTCAGGATGTGGTCAATGTCCTTGAAGGTGTTCTTGAACACACGGTCATAGGAGCCTTCGAGGTACGGACGCTCCCAGTCGAAGCGAACTCCTTGAAGCGATCGAGCATCGGGTAGAGCCCGAAGTTCATCGAACCCATGTTCAGTGACGCGACCTCGGGCTTGAGCTGCAGTGCCGGCTGCAGACGTTCCTCGACCAGCATGGTCGGCGCGCCACCGGTGGTGAAGTTGATCACCACGTCGCTTCTGCGCGCAATGGCCGGCGCGAACTCGAGGAAGAGCTTGGGGTCCTGCGTCGGATGGCCGTCGACCGGATCGCGCGCGTGCAGATGGACGATCGCTGCGCCGGCCTCAGCCGCCGCCACGGCGGCGTCTTCGATTTCCTTCGGCGTGACGGGCAGATACGGCGACATCGAGGGCGTATGAATCGCCCCGGTGACGGCGCAGGTGATGATCACTTTTCGCTTTGCGGCCATGAGATTTCCCAATCAATGGTTGTCGGTCGTGTCGTTGTCGATCTTGTGTCGGCGCAGGGCCAGCAGTCGCCGGTCGCGCCATTGCATCAATCGTTCGCGCTCATCGGGCGCCGCGGGCCGGCCGAGCGCCGCAACCACTCGCTGGGCGCTCTCGCCTTCCCACACGCTCGGCGCCGGCGGGTCGGCGGCCAGGCGCCGATAAAACCCGCTGTAGCGTGCACAGTAATCGGCGACGCCGCCCGGGGCGTTGAGTTCGATCGTCGCGAACGGCCCCATGAACGACCAGCGCAGTCCGAGCCCGTCGCGCACGGTCTTGTCGAGATCCTCGGGCGAGATCACATCATCCGCCACCAGTCGCATCGCCTCCGACAACAGCGCACCCTGCAGGCGATTCAGGACGAAGCCGTCGATCTCACGACGAATGCGCACGGGCACCTGTCCCACCGACCTCATGACTGTCGGTCGCGCTCGCGAGCGTCGCTTCGCTGGTCCACGGCGCGCCGCACAGTTCGACCACCGGCACCAGGTGCGGCGGATTGACCGGGTGCGCGACGAGGCAGCGGGCGCGGCCGGCGAGCTCCGCCGTGAAGAGCGAGGCGACGATCGCCGACGTGCTGCTGGCCAGGATCGCGCCGGCAGGCGCCAGGCGATCAAGCTCAGCGAAAACGGTGCGCTTGATCTCCACTTCTTCCGGGAGGTTTTCCTGCACCCACGCCACTCCCGCTACGGCATCGGCCAGGTTGGCGCTGATCTCGATGCGCGCCAGCGCCGCCCTGGCATCGTCGGCCAGACCCGCCTGCTCCTGCTCTGCGAGTGACCGTGCGATCAGGTCGCGTGCCACCACAAGCTGCGATGGTGCGGAATCGGTGATGCGCACGCTCCATCCGGCGCGCGCAAACACCATGGCCCAGGCGCGACCGATCAAGCCGGCGCCGACGATCGCGGCGCACTTCCTTGCCTTCACATCCACAACACTTTCCTCCGCAGTTCGAGATCATCACGCAGCGCCGACGCCGGACCTTCGTGGACGACGCTGCCGCGCTCGAGTACATAGGCACGCTCGGCGAGCGTCAGCACCAGATCGAGATTGTGTTCGACGATCACGATCGCGAGCTCGCCGCGTAGCCGATCGAAGGCTTCGAAGAGTTCCTCGACGACCGTGGGCGCGAGCCCCTCGAACGGTTCATCGAGCAACAGCACCCTCACATGGCCGGCCAGCGCGCGCGCGACCGCGACCATCTGCTGCTCGCCGCCCGAGAGATAGTCGGCCGGCGTGTCGATCCGCGCCGCCAGCTTGGGAAAGAACTCGAGGATCTTCTCGTCGGACCAGGCGACACCCTCGCCTTCGCCGCGCTTCAGTCGTCCCAGCGCCAGGTTGTCGCGCACGCTCATGCCGGCAAAGAGCGCCCGGCCCTGCGGCACATAGCCCACACCATCGCGCGCGATCTGCCAGGCTTCGCGCCCGGCGAGCGCAGTACCGGCGAGCGCGATCGCGCCCGATGCCACGGGCACGGTCCCGATGATCGTCTTCAGCAGCGTCGACTTGCCGGCACCATTGCGTCCGAGCAGCGCGACGATCTCGCGCTCGTGCACCGCCAGGGTGACCTCCTTGAGGATGTGGCTCTTGCCATAGAAGGCATCGACGCGATCGAGCGCGAGCAGCATGGGCGCGTCCGCGCTGGTCGCGCCGCCCCGCACCCGCGATGTGAGCGCCTTCGTTCCGGAGCCGATGTAGATCTCGCGCACGGCGCTGCTCTCACGCGCTGCGGCCGCATCGCCGTCGAAAAGCACTGCACCATCATTCATGACGGTCACGCGATCGGCGAGCGCAAACACGCGGTCGATGTCGTGCTCGACCAGCAGGACCGGAACGTCGGCCGAAATGCGCTTGATCAACTGGCCGACGCGTTCCCGCTCGGCCGCAGCCAGGCCCGCAAGCGGCTCATCGAGCAACAGCACGCGCGGCGCGGAGGACAGTGCAAGCCCCATGTCGAGCAGCCGCTGGCCGCCGTAGGACAGGGCACCGGCTTCGGCGCGCTCGATGCCCGACAGCCCGAGAAAGCGGATCAGCTCCGCGGTCTCGCGCATGACCGGCTCCACGGCCTGAGTGGGCGTCCATCCGTTGAACCGTCCTGGATGCCGCGACTGGACCGCGAGGCGCAGATTTTCCTGCACGTCGAGGGCCGGAAAGAGGTTGGTGATCTGGAATGAGCGTGCGAGTCCGGCGGCCACGATGCGGTAGGGCGGCACGCCGGTCACATCGACCCCCGCCAGCATGACCCGGCCTTTGTCGGGCGGAAACAGGCCCGAGATCAGGTTGAAAAATGTGGTCTTGCCAGCGCCGTTGGGACCGATCAGCGCGTGCAGTGAACGCGCCGACACGTCGACGTTCGCATCGCGCAAGGCATGGATGCCGCCGAAGGACTTGGCCAGTCCGTGCGCCGCGAGCACCACTCCGCTGTCGGCCGCGCGTGGCTTGAGGAACGCAGGCAGTTGCACGCCCTGCTCGATTGCACGACCCGCCATGGCCGCGGCCTCGACCGACTTCCGGCGCAGCGGCGCCGTCAGCCGCTGCCAGACACCGACCAGGCCACTCGGTGAGAACACGATGAAACCCACGAACAACAGGCCGAAGAACCAGAGCCAGTGTGGCGTCCAGATCGACAGGTACTCGCGGAACAGAATGTAGAAGAGTGCGCCCAGTGCCGGTCCGAGCAGGCTGCGCATGCCGCCGATGATCACCATCGCCAGCAGTTCGCCGGAAAAGCTGACGGCCGTCGGATCGGCAGACGCGAAGCGATGGTGAAAGGCGAACAGCACGCCGGCGAATCCGGTCAGTACGGATGACAGCACGAACGCGACCAGCTTGTAGCGAGGTGTGGCGTAGCCGATGAACTGAGCCCGCTGCTCGTTCTCGCGGATTGCGTTCAGCACCGTGCCGATGGGCGACCGGTGAAAGCGGGAAAGCCCATAGACCACGGCCAACCCGCACAGCGCAACGAGGCCGTAGTACCACCAGCGGCTCTCGAGATCTGCGCCTAGCCAGGTGGCGCGCGTCAGGCCACCCAGGCCGTTTTCGCCTCCGGTGAACGCCGTCCAGCGAAACGCGACCGAGTAGACGAGCGCCGACAGCGCCAGCGTCAGCAACGAGAAGTAGACACCGCGTCGGCGCAGCACGAAGAAACCGGCCACGATCGACGACGATCAGCAGCAGGACCAATGCAAACAGCGTTGGCCACAGCATCGACCCGCGGAACCAGTGAAGCTGCGTCAGCGCTGCTGCGTAGGCACCGATGCCGAACCACGCACCGTGGCCGAACGACACGAGGCCGGTCTGTCCCACCAGGATGTTGAGCGCCATGCAGGCGATCGCGAAGATCACCACATCGGTCGCGCTCGTCATCGTCAGGCCGCCCGCCAGCAGCGCAATGGGCAGCACTAGCCATCGACAGCGCTGCAACGAGGACTGGTGACCGCCACACGCTATGCATCGGCTATTCGAAGCGCTGAATGCGTTCGCCGGTCAACCCGCGTGGACGCAGCAGCAGGACCAGAAGCATCAGCAGGTACATCGAGGCGTCGGCGGCCGGCGGCAGAAAGTAGACCGTCAATCCGCGCACCACGCCGACGATCAGCGCTGCCCACACCACACCCCAGAACGATCCGAGCCCACCGATGACAACGACGACGAATGCGGCCGTCAGGATCTCGGCGCCCATCGCCGGATGCACCCCGGAAATCGGGGCGAGCAACACGCCGGCCAGCGCCGCCAGTCCGACACTGAGCGCGACGATGCTGGCCATGTAGGGCTTGAGCGAGATGCCGAGTGCGGCGACCATGTCGGGGTTCTGCACGCCGGCGCGAACCACGCGTCCGAAAGGTGTTCGCTGCAGCAGGACCCAGAGCCCTGCCACGGCCGCGACAGCGACGGTGAGCATCAACAGCCGGTACTTCGAGTAGATGAAGTCGCCGATGAAGACCTGCCCGCGCAGCGCGGTCGGGATCGAAAACGGCACCGGCGCCGCGCCGAACACCCAGCGCAGCGACTGCTCGGCGACCATCGCCAAGCCGAAGGTCAGCAGCAGGCCGAGGGCCGGATCCTCGCGATAAAAGCGCCGAAACAGAAATCGCTCGATCACCAGGCCGATCACGGCGACGACGATCGGCGACGCGATCGCCGATCCTGCGAAGCCGAGGCCGAGGTGCTCGGCGACGATGACGGCGAAGTACGCGCCGAGCGCATAGAACGCGCCATGCGCCAGGTTGACCAGCCCGCCCAGCGAAAAGATCAGCGACAGGCCGAGCGCG
Source organism: uncultured beta proteobacterium (assembly GCA_963724365.1). GTDB lineage: Bacteria > Pseudomonadota > Gammaproteobacteria > Burkholderiales > Burkholderiaceae_F > JALORV01. The sequence goes on from CAVRUR010000018.1 coordinate 11,869, forward strand.
ATCAGCAGGTAATAGGCACCCGCGAGCAGGCCATTGAGAACCTGCTCGAGGATCTGCGTCAACATGGATTCGAAGCGCGGCGCGAACCGGTGGCTACGGAACGCGCCGCGAATTCCCGTCTATCCGGCCATCAGGCCGGCATCGTGCAGGGATTTTCCTCGCGCGTCGGCGCGATGATTTCCAGGCTCTGGTTGTCGGCCGGCACCGGAGCGGACAGGTTGAACAGGTTCCACTTGTCCTTGACCTGCGCCTCGGGCTTGAAGGTCACCGTGTACATCTGCTGCATGAGCTGGTGGTCCCAGGCGCGGTAATAGCCCTCGCGCGACTTGAGTACATCGAACTTGGCACCCTTTTCCAGATGCTCCACCACCTTGGTCGAATCCGTGGACTTCAGTTCGTTCATCGCCTGCGCCAGGTGCTTGGTCGACAGGTAGTCGCCCCATGCCTGGTTCTCCGGCGGCTTACCGTATTTCTTGGTGAAGGCCGCGGTGAACTTCTGCGCCGTCGGCGAATTCACCTGGAAGTCCCACACCAGGGGCCATATGCCGGCGACATTGCCCTTGCCCGCGCCCCATGCAACGGCCGTATCGAATCCGAATCCGGCCAGCGGGAACGGCAGGCCGAACTCCATGTACTGCTTCATGAAGTTCGTGATCTGCGCCCCGGCCAGGTTCGAAACGACGAGATCCGGCTTGGCATTGCGAATCTTCAGCAGATAGGGCGAGAAGTCGGTGACATTGGTCGCGACGAGTTCGTCGGCTGCGAACGTGCCGCCATTGGCCTGCATGAAACGTTTTGCCACGCGCAGCAGGTCATGACCGAAGGCGTAGTCCGCGGTCACGCTGTACCACTTCTTGCCCTTGACAAGACCGTCGCGCAGCAGCGCCTGCCCGGCCGCGCCGACATACATGCTATTGGCCGCTTCGGTGTGGAACATGTAGCGGTTGCACGATTTGCCGCGCAATTCATCCGAATTGCAGCCGGTGTTGAAGAACAGGATCCGGTTGCGCTGGGCGACCTGCGCGATTGCCAGGCCCGATGCCGAACTGATCTCACCGACGATCGCGACCACCTTGTCACGCTCGATCAGGCGCTCCGCCTTGGTCGATGCGGTCTGCGGATTGACGCTGTCTTCGGCGATCAGATCGACCTTGCGGCCGTTGATACCGCCGCCCGCGTTGATTTCTTCAACCGCCAGGTTCACGCCCATCACGGCGTACTCACCGAGCGGTCCGAGAAAACCTGTCAGCGGTGTCAGATGGCCCAGCCGTACGGCATCGGACTGGCTGCGGACGATGGCCGGAAATCCGATCGTCCCGAGTGCCGCCGCGGCACCAGCGCCATGCAGTAGCCGGCGACGCGAATTCGACAGCGGTGCATTCATGTTGTCTCCTGTTTGTTTGTGTGCCGGAGTGCAACCGAAGGCAGCACACCGCGGGATCGATCGCCGCCGCACGCTGCGATTCCGCCGCCGTGCAACTGCGATCGCAGTTATAGTCGAGCCGACTGTGACTGTCCAGCAGGTGTCCTCATCCATGCCGCAGCGCCGCACGACCAAGACGCGAGTCCCGATCCGGGACAGCGCCTACGCGAAGTTGCGCGAATTGCTGATCGCGGGACAACTCGCGCCCGGTGACAAGGTGTCGCCGCGCGAACTGGCAGCGCAGCTCGGGGTAAGCCCGATGCCCGTGCGCGAGGCGGTCCAGCGGCTGGCCGCCGAGGGCGCGCTGGTGGTGCGCCCGCAGAGCGGCGCGCGGGTGCCCTTCATGACGCGCAGCCGGTTCATCGAGCTGACGACAATCCGTATCGCACTCGAAGGCATGGCGGCCGCGCGTGCGGCGAAGTCCGCTTCCTCGGCCGAGCTGGCAACCATCGGGCAGCACCTGATCCGGCTGCAGGTTTCGGCTGCGCGCTCCCGACCCGATCCGGCGGTCGTGATCCGCGGTAATCAGCGACTCCACTTTGCGATCTACCGCAGCGCGCGTATGCCTGTGCTCATGAGCCTGATCGAAGGGCTTTGGCTGCAGATCGGACCGGTGCTCAACCTGGATCTGCGATCGAGCACGGAGCGGCTCGCCAAGCTGGGCGCCCACGAGCACCACGCGCTGCTGGTCAGTTCGCTTGCACACCGCGATTCCAAAGGAGCCCGACGCGGGCTCGTTGGCGACATTGAAAGCGCGGCAGCTCACATCCTGTCGCTGAACCGCCTTCCCGACAAGGAGGATCGATGAATCTGGGACTTGAAGGAACGCGCGTGCTGGTGACCGCCGGCGCATCGGGTATCGGACTGGCCACGGCACGAGCGTTCCAGGCGGAAGGCGCGCGGGTCCATGTCTGCGACGTCGATACGGCATCGCTCGCAGCGCTGGCCAGCAGCAATCCCGACGTCGGCCGTTCGCAGTGCGACGTCGCCGACGCCACGGCTGTCGATCGTCTGTTCGAAACGGTAGCCGCGAGTCTCGGCGGCCTCGACGTGCTCGTGAACAACGCGGGGATCGCCGGGCCGACCGCGCGTTGCGAGGACGTTGTCCTGGCGGACTGGGAACGCACGCTGGCCGTCAATCTGACTGGCCAGTTCCTGTGCGCCCGGCGCGCCATTCCCCTGCTGCGCGCCAGCCGCAACGCGAGCATCGCAAATCTCTCGTCGGCGGCCGGTCGATTCGGCTTTCCGATGCGCTCGCCCTATGCGGCGTCCAAGTGGGCCGTCATCGGATTCACGCGGTCGTTGTCGATCGAACTCGGCGGCGACGGCATTCGCGTCAATGCGATCTGTCCGGGCTCGGTCGCCGGGCCGCGGATCGATGCCGTCTTTGCGAACAAGGCGCAGGCGCGTGGAGTTTCAGCCGGAACAGGTCCGCCAGGAAGCGCTGGCAAAGACGTCGCTCGGTCAGCTGATCGAACCCGAGGACATCGGGCACGCCATTGTCTTCCTGGCCTCGCGCGCAGGCGCACGAATTTCGGGGCAAGCGATCGGAGTCGACGCTGACGTCCAGGCTCTGGTTTGATGATCCAGACGCTTGCCTTGCTTGAGCGCGGACATGGGAGTTTCTCGGTCTCCGGATTCCAGCTTCATGTCCGAATTGCGGACAATCTAGCGTAAGGGTTAGACGGCGAGTCCTGGCCGACTCAAGCCCTCCGGCGAACTCCCCCTACCACCGCAAACCGGTCAACCTTTCCTGCATTGGCATTGCGAACGAATGCCGTCGCGGAAGTTGCCTGACGCAGTCCTCAACCGTCTTCGCTGCGCTCGCCTGGAAGTAACTGAGTCGCCTGCTCGACCGGCAGCGCCTCGACCGCACGCAGGGCGCGATTCATCTGCCGGGTACGCGTCTCGGCAGCATCGATCGTGTTCGACGCCGTCTGCAACTGGACCTTCAGCTTGCCGAGCACATCGCCGAACTTCCCGAACTCGGTCTTGACCGCGCCCAGCACCTGCCAGACCTCGGACGAGCGCTTCTCGAGGGCCAGCGTCCGGAAGCCCATCTGCAGGCTGTTGAGCATGGCCGAGAGCGTCGTCGGACCGGTGATGACGATGTGGTGCTCGCGCTGCAGGGACTCGACCAGGCCGGGACGGCGCAGCACTTCGGCGTACAGGCCTTCGGTCGCCAGGAACAGCAGCGCGAATTCGGTCGTGTGCGGCGGCTCCACGTACTTTTCGCGGATGCGGCGCGCTTCACCTTTGACGCGAATCTCCAGTGCACGGCCGGCCTCCTCGATGGCCGCGACATCCGCACGGTCCTGCGCGAGCTGAAGCCGCTCATAGTCTTCGACCGGAAATTTCGCGTCGATCGGCAGCCAGCACGGCGTGTCGCCATGGCCCGGCAGACCGGATCGCAAACTCGACACGTTCGTTCGAGCCCGGGCGTGTGGCAATGTTGACCGCGAACTGGTCGATCGTCAGCAGTTGCTCGAGCAGCGTCGCCAGCTGCACTTCGCCGTAGCCGCCACGGGTCTTCACGTTCGACAGCACCCGCTTGAGGTCGCCCACGCCGGCCGCCAGCGTCTGCATCTCCCCGAGGCCGCGATGCACCTGCTCCAGGCGATCGGACACCATCTTGAACGACTCGCCGAGCCGGGCCTCGAGCGTGCTCTGCAGTTTTTCCTCCACCGTGGCGCGCATCTGATCCAGCTTGGTCTCGTTGCCCTGCTGGAGGGCACTCAGTTGCCCCTGCAGCGTGGTACGGACCTCGCCCAGGTTCAGCTGGATCGCGCGCGTCAGGTCCGCGAGCTGCTGCTGCATGCGCGCCGCAAAGTCCTGCAACTGCTGCGCGCCTTCTTCGCGGTTCGTGCGCGCGGCCGCTTCGGCGAGTTCCGACATGCGCGCCACTTGCTGGCCGAACCCCTGCAACTGCTGTCCCTGAACGCCGCCCAGGCCGGTGACCTGTTGCACCAGTCCGGTCTGCAACTCGCTCAGGCGTGCGCCCGTTTCCAGCTTCAACGCACTGGCAGACGCCTCGACGGCAGCACGCAGTTCGCGTTCGAGCCGCTCATTGGCACGCGCGAGTTCGTCCAGGCGTTCGACGAGGGCTGCCGAGTCCGGACGGGACCGCAACACGAAGAACACCACAAGGATGAGCAGTGCGCCGCCGATGGCCAGCGCCATGAGAACAGTGTCGGTCATGGGACGATGATACGGTCTGCGACCTACGGCATGGACCGGGTGCCGTGGTGCTTCGGCTTGCGGCCGCGAAGAGGCGCTTGACTGCGTCGGTCTCGATGTGCAGTTCAGAACAGAAGCATTGCGTTGCAGTTGGTTCAAGGGTGCGCCCACGTCCCACGGGCACGCCTTGGACGAGCGCACATCGCGACGACGGCGCCCGTTTCCGCTCTCGCTAGCGGCAGATCGCGACCCGTAGCCGAAGTGTGCGGCTACCGGAATGTGGACGCACCGGCTCGCTCCGTAGTGCACACAACGCGGATTGGAAAATCGCAACCAGTGGGCCCGATCGCAAACCGGGGCCCCAGGAGAGCAAGAGCAGTTGCCCGACCGCCTTCGCGTCGCTACGTGCCTTGGCGCTCAGCGGGCACTACTTCGGAAACATGAACTGCACCTGTGCGCGCAGCTGCCAGTTGGCGCCGTTGTCCGGATGCACCACGTTGTAGTACGCCTGCAATGAGGTGTTTACCGGCAGCTTGCCGATGTGAAAGATCTTGCCGATGCCACCGCCCAGCGGCACGGTCCACTGCTGCCCGCTGTCGGCCTTCCAGTCGACGGTCAGGATCGGACCGCTGACCAGGTACAGGCCGCCCGGAAAGTTGTAGTTGACGAACGGCTGGATCAGGCCGTTGTTGTAGGAGCCACCCTGTTTGCTGCTCGACAGCGACCAGAGGTTGTTGGCCAGTACGCCATAGACCCAAGGGTTGCCAAGTTCCAGATGCAATACAACGAACGTTGGGCCGAGCCCCCAGTTCTTGTTGCCCAGCTCGTCGCTGGTGTTGGTCGGCAACTGCACCACCGGCCCCACGCCCCAGATCAGCCCGTGCGGCTGCGCCGGCGACAGGAACGCACTGAATACCGTGTCGCCGATTCCGCTGGTCCGGTCTGTTGTCGGCGACAGCTGGGGCTGCGAGATAACCGGCACGATGGTGCGGGTGATGATGTTCCAGTCCTTGTTGATCTCGACCGGGATGACCGGCTGGATGTTCAGGATGTTCTGGGTGCCGTTGTACGGCCCGACATTGAAGTTGGTGTTGTTCTGGAACGGCACACTGATCAGATCGCCAACCGGGTTCTGCGCCAGCTTGGCGAGTTCCTCGGGACTCATCGCGGCGCGGACCGGCGCCGAAACGAACAACGTCGTTGCCAGGGCGGCAGCTGCCAAGGCGAAAACGCCATTTACCTTAACCATATCGGCCCTTCTCCTTATCCATCGGAACATGACAATCAACGAGCGAGTATTTCCCAAGTGGCGTGAATTCAGTCACTTCTACTGGGGTATGACGCGCGCGTTCTCGCCGCTGCCTTCGATGTAGACGCGTTGACCAACCCGAAGCGACGGCCCCACCGGCTGTGTGATCTGCACCAGCACGCCACTGCTGAGGCGCACGATGATCTGCTGGCCCGCAATCGGCTTGTCATGCTTCTTCTGAACCTCATTTCCGACCACCGCGCCACCGATGGCGCCAGCGACCATGGCGACATCCCGACCGGTGCCGCCTCCGATCAGACTTCCAATCCCGAGCCCGGCCAGACCGCCCACTACGGCGCCGAGTCCCTGATGATGGTTGGTGGCAATCTGCGTGGCAGTGATCTGCTCGATCACGCCGCGCTGAATCTCGACAGCGCCGGGTGTCGGCCCTGGTGCTGCGCACGCTGACACCAACAAGGTCACCACAAGCGTCAAACACAATGATGCAATTCGTTTCATTACTCCTCCGGAAAATAGTGGTTCTTCTCAGGGCCGGCCGCGCTGCCGACGCCCGCTTCCCCTATGTTTGCGGACCCTTGCCGCCCATTGATTCCCGGATCAGTAGCGCCGCAATAATGGCGTGCAGCACGACCGCCGGCCACAGCAATATGCCGCTTGAGGCACCCGACACACCGACGTAGGCGAGATACAGCGCAACGGCCGCGCCGTAGATCAACATGCCGATTCGCGGCGGTCCCGGCCAGCACGCGACCGCCAATCCGATCAGGGCGATGCCGGTCACACGCGCGACTGTCGTCGCAATGCCCGTCAATTCGACGCCAAGCAGCAACTGCCCGACCAGCGATGGTACGAGCAGCAATGCCAGCCCGGTGGCGGCCTCACCGCCAGCGGCGAGAATAAGCACCCAGTTCATCGCGTCGCTTTCCGAGCCGTGTTCGGCATTCGAACGCCTACAGGTTCTGGCCGGTGATCACGATCTCGACCCGGCGGTTCTTTGCGCGCCCTTGTGGCGTTTCGTTAGACGCCACCGGCCGCGAGTCGCCGAATCCCTGCGCCGAAAGCTCACTCGCAGGCACGCCCTGCGCCACAAGATGCCGAACGACATCGGTCGCCCGTGCGCTCGACAGTTCCCAGTTCGACGGAAAGCGCTTCTTGAGCTCCGGCCCGATGGGGACATTGTCCGTGAATCCTTCGACGACGACGCTCTTGTTCTTCAGCGACTTCAACGTCGGAGCGATCTTGTCGAGCGTCTGCTCGCCCGCTCGGCTGAGTTGCCAGCCTCCTTCGGGAAACAGCAGCGTATCGGCCACCGTCACCTTCAGTCGATCCTGCAGCTGCGTGATCTGCACCTGATCCGCATTGACTTCAGTCTGCAGGCGCTGGCTCAGCGCCAGGTAGGTGTTGGACTTCGCAACCTCGGTCTTGTAGGTCTGCTCGGATACGCAACCCGCAGCCAGCACGGCCGAAAACAATCCGATCGCAATGTTTCTAATCATGGCCTTCCTCCCACTAAAGTTGATCTCATTTCTTGACTGCTTCGACGACGATCGCCACGGCTTCCTGGTGTTGCGCATACGCCCCTGGTCACGCGCGCGTGCGACAGTCCTTCTCATATGAGCGTTCCTTGTATCAACCTCCTGCGGTCGATCCAACTGGACCTTGGTCCAGGTCTGTTCCACGTCTGGTCCATGGACCAGACTCATGTGCGCTACGCGTGTATATCAAGCTACGCAAGTGCTCTGCTTGCCTGGCCGCCGCGCGTGAGCCTGTTACTCACCGTAAGCACGAATGTGCAAGTCTTGCCGAGCAGGCCGCGACATGATCGGCGCGATCGACGGTCGCCAGCTAGACCCCGCGGATGGACCAGCCGAGCATGAGCAGGCCGCTCGCGGCAATCCAGCTTCCTCCGACACGCACGGCTATTCGTGCCCACTGCGCGCGCAGTCGAACGACGAGCGCGGCGACGAGGACGACCAGTACGAACACTGCCGCAGCCAGTCCGAGCGCGGCCGCGACCGACGATACGGAAAGCCCCATTCCCGTTCCATTGAGGTACCCGTGAGCAAGGCCGAGCAACGCACCGAGCGCCGTCATCGAGCGCAGCGAGAGCTTCGCATCGGCCACGACCAGGCCCCCCAGCAGCAGGAACCAGAACGATGCTCCGAGTGAGCTGCCGCTGGTGGTTGCCGCGGTCAATCCGAACAGGCTGCCCAGCAACCACGCCGCCGGCAGCGTGAACATCGCCCGTCTCCCGTAGTGAGCGCCGCGCAGCCCTGCCAATAGCGCCAACGCCAGCGCAGGCACCAAGTCCTCAGGGCTCGTCAGAAAGTGCATAAGGCCGTCGTACACCGGGCCCATGCCGGTTGCATCGAGGTGCGCTTCTGCAGGTCCGCATCCCATTACTACGGCAAGCATGGCGATGGCGCGCGCTTGAATGCGCAACGGCCCAGCACGCTTCATGCGACCGCTTTCCAGAGAAAGAAGACGCCTCCAGCGGCGACCACCGTGCCCGCGCCGCGCAACAAGTGTCGTCCCCACGAGCGGTGGTGGACGGTGCCGATACCGATGCCTACCGCATGCAGGCACCCGGTCGCGATGACGAAACCCATGCTGTAAAGCAGAGCGCTCTGGCCCGGCGGGAGCTCGGTACCGTGCGCATGGCCGTGGAAGATCGCGAAGCATCCGACGACGAGTGCCGCGATGACCAGCGCAGGCCGCACCTCGAAGGCAACTGCGGCTCCGAGCACAATGGCCGACGCCGCTATCCCGTATTCGACTCCCGGAATCGGCACGCCGAGGAATCCAAGCATGCCGCCCATCGCCATGACCAGCGGAAACGCCACCGGCAGCACCCAGATCGCCGGCGCGCCAAGCTGAGCACCCCACATGCCGACGGCAACCATCGCGAGCACGTGGTCTGCACCGGACAAGGGGTGCAGCAGGCCTGTGAGAAATCCGTCCGCTTCCCCCTGCAAGCCGTGGCCCAGGGCCGACCGCGTCCAGACAGCCGCCAGCAACGCGACAGTAAGAATCAAACGCTGCATGGGTGACTTCTTCATCGCAGCGCTGCAATCAACAACGCTGTGCGCTGGATTGTCCAGAACGCACCCAGAGTTCCGACCGTATACCCCGGCAGCACCTGCACCCAACGCGGCCAGCGGACTTGCAGCACGCGGAAGGCGCCGATCATCGCCAGAATCAATGCCACGAAACCGAGCTGCCCCAGTTCGACACCGACGTTGAAGGACAGCAGCGCCAGCGGCAGGTCCTGCCGCGGCAGGCCGGCACTGGTCAATGCCGTGGCGAAGCCGAACCCATGTAGCAGCCCGAACGCGAAAGCCACCACCCACGGGTGACGGATCGTGAAGCTCGTCTCGCCGCGCCAGACGCGCACGATCTCCGGTCCGAGAAAGAGAATGCTCGAGGCAATCGCGGCGTTCAGCGGCAGCGCCGGGACATTGGCGACGCCGAGCGTGGCGATGGCGAGCGTGATGCTGTGGGCGACGGTGAAGGCGGTGATCGTCTTGACCAGCATCCAGCGGTTGCCCACGATCAGCAGCAGGCCGAGCACGAACAGCAGGTGATCGGCACCGAACAGGATGTGCCGGACGCCCTCGACGACATAGGTGCCCATCACCTCCCACCATGCCTGTGTGGCTGCAATCTCGACCCACGGCTTGGAAGGGCGCGCGATGGTCTGCACCGTCCGGCCATCCAGCAGCTCGACCCGAACCAGGGCATCGGTGATCGTGAATTGCAGGCCGCGTATCTCGACCCGCTTGCCGGCGAGGCCGTTTGGCCCCGCGTCTATCCACCGGCGCTCGATGAGGGAGTCGGTGAGCTCCTGGACGACCGGCGGTTTCACGTTCGTCACGTTTTCGGGCAGGGTCAGCACCAAGGGCAAGCGCGCGCCCGCCAGCACCGGCGTGCGCCAGAGCACGGTGTAGTGGCCGGGCGCCGTTTCCTTGATCTCGAGATACGCTGGACGTGACTCGTGAGCACGCGCCGCCGGCAGTCCGGCGAGCAGCACGAGCAGCGCTGCTGCTACGTTTCCGGCGATGCGGCGACCGCCCGTCACTTCGACGCCGGGCCCGATGGCTCGGGCGCTTTCGTTACCTGCGAAGACGACGGAGCCGCAGTGTTGTCGGGCGGCGCCGGCAGTAGCACTGTGTATTTGGCGCGCATTTCCTTGTACGCCTTCTCCCAGGCCAGCGCCTTCTGTTCGCCGAGCCACGCGGTCCTGACGTCGGCCTCGATTTCCTCGAAGGCGGGTACCCGGCCGGGAATCACGGTGTCAACAAACACCAGGTGCCAGCCGAAGCCGGACTCGATCGGCCCCTGCCAGGATCCCGGTGCGAGTTTGGCAACGGCCAACGCAAACTGCGACCCCATTTCCTTGCCGAGAAACTCCGGCGCGCGATCGCGGTAGTACTCCTGGAACATGAACGGGTCGGCGAGCGCGTTCGCGCCTTTCGCGTCGACCGGCTGACCGGCGAGCTTCGCCAGCGCCTGCGCCGCATCATCGCGTGTTCGGTCGCCGCGCCGGTCGGGCGAGAAGTACAGATGCCGGAAGCTCAACCGGGGCGGCTGCGCGAACTTGCCGCTGTTCTTCTCGAACCAACTCCTGAGTTCGCCCGTCGTCGGCTCGCGCGCGGCAGCCACGTCCTCGGCCAGGAACTGCATCTTCTGCGCCATGCGCCGCTTGACGATCTCGTCGTCCTTGTCGAGGCCCATCGCGAGCGCCTCGCGATAAAGAATCTCCTGCTGGACCTTGTTCTCGACCAGGCGCTGGAGTTCCTGCGGCGTCGGCATGCGGCGCCATTGCGACTGGTACAGCAGCGTGAGTTGGGAGATTTCGTCGAGCGACAGCCGGATCTCCTTCGATGCCGCAGGCCCGGTCCGAGCGTCGGGAGCCAGGGCGTACACGCCGAACAGCGCTCCGCCGAGCAGCAGGAAGTGAAGCAGTGGCTCGCGCAATAGGTGCTTCATGTGTGGGGAAGAGACGCTGCAGTGCTAACAGAACCGCGCCCGGACTGCGCGATGGTTTCGGGAGAAGACGGAGATTACTGGCGCATCCCCGGCAACGCCGGGGTCCGAAGTGCGAACTCGCGTGCCTCGGCGGAGGGACTTTGCCGCAGGTACGCGAGCGTCGCCAGCCGGGACGGTAACTGCTGTCGGACGTCGGATTTCATCAGTGCTACGTACACCGGCACCGCGTCCCAGTACTGCCAGGCTGCCAGGTCCGGTGCCACGTATCCGGAGATCTCCGGGTGCTCCTTGATGAACCTCCAGTAGGACTGGATCACTCGCTCGCGCGGGATCACGCCGCTCGCGTTGCCGTGCACGGAAAGCGCCAGCAGTACCGCCGAGATCTCCTGCGCCGAGCGCGCGCGGTCGCCCAGATATCTATCGTCGATCCACGTCATGCGTGCCGCGCCGCGAAGTTCGAGGTCCGCGGCCAACATCGAAGCCAGGTTCGTCGTATCGCCCGATTTCCACGCTGCTTCAAGGCGCTGATCAAGGGCGGAGGCGTCGCCTGCATTGCCAGCAACCCCCAGCAGCAGGAGGTAGAGCCGATGTCGCGCGGCGAGTTTCGAGTCCGCCAGCCACGCGCGAACGGCGCGCGCGTCGAGTTGCGGCTTCGCCGTCCGAATCGCGGCATACGGCGCGGCCGCGAGTTGGCCGTAAGAGAGCTCGGCCACCAGCGGATCGGCATACTCAAGATAGGGAAGCACGAGGGAGATGCGGGCCTGCCAGTCCTCGGCGCTCATGTCCTCCAAGTGTTTTCCCGCAGCAAACTTGCGCAGCCAGCCCGAATGCTCGGCGCCGATCGCTCCGAGGATGACCCAGCTCGGGAACGGATCTGTTCGCACGAGCAGCAGTGGCTTGCCCTTGGGCGCCGTGGCGTCCGCCGTGGAAGCGCGCCGTGGATGTCCGCCTTCGATCATCGTGCTCGAAGGCCGGTCGCCATGGACGACTTCGATGACACGGAACCGAGTCGCATCCGCCGTCGGGACCGCCAGCACCGCCTGCTGCGCCTCAGCCAGTTCGTGTGCCTTTGTCGGCTGGCCCGCGCCCAGACAGATAGGGCAGGCGCCCGCTGCGGCGCTCACGCTCAGCAGCGCCATCGCGAGCCAAGCCCGTGTCAAGCGCCGCCCCCGGCTTGCCGGAGAGCCTGCGACTCGCGGTCCAGCCTGCACGGCTACTTCTTGGTGTTGGCGAACCACGCTTCTACGGCCACTTTCGCCTTCTGCAGCCCTTGGCTGGCCGCCTCCTCGAGGATCCTTCGCCGCATCTGTACACGCAGTTCCTGAAACCTTTGCTGCTGATCCGCGTTGAGCAGCGGTGAGATTTGCTCGTCGAAGGACACGCCGAGCTTGCGCAAGGCCTCCACTCTCTGCACGCCGCTGAGCTTGGTGTCCGTCTTCAACGCACCGAGCTGTTTGAGCTCGGCCTGCAGGATCGGAACGATCTGCTTCTTCTGCTCTTCGGTCAGCTTGAGCTCGAGCGAGAACTGGTTGGACAGCGCCGTCAGCGGATTGGCGGCGATCTGCGGTGCTGGCACGATCTCGTAGTTGACATGGCCGAACTCGTTGCTGCGCGCGGCATAGTAGGTGTCGCCCAGCTTGTAGAACGTGAACGCATACGGGTCCTGCGCCACCGGGATGACGAGCCTGCCGCCCTCGATGCGGTAGGCGGTGGTCGTTCCCTCGTAGCTGCCGCGCTCGACGTTGCCGAACGCGCTCGGGAAGACGGCGCCCGTTCCAACGCGCAGCACGGTCGTCTGCCCTTCGGCCGTGAACGGCTGAAAGAACTGCTCGCCGGTCACGTTGTTGCGCAGCCAGATGGCCTTGCCGACGAGCAGCGCCTTCAACTGTGCGTCGTTCAGCGCATTGACGCTCTTCGCCTTTAGATCGGTGACAGTCGTGCCCGCCGCGGCCAGCTTGCGCGATTCGGCTGACGGCGTGTACCAGATCGGCGTGGTCCAGGCGCGTTCCTGCCCGGTGAGCGGCACCACGTCGGGTGGGGGCAGCCCGGCCTTCACCGCCTGGATCAGCGTCCAGCGCGGCGTCGGGATCTCCAGCACGCGCAGGTAGTAGAACGCGTGCAGGCTTGCATCGAACTCCGGGTCGGACCACACCGCCTTCAGCTCGGCCGCGCCGACGTCGTTGGTATAGGTGGCCTTGTCCAGGTCCACCGTGCTGCGGATGGCAGGCACACGGCCGGACCACCTGTCGGGCTTGCGGTCGCCGGCCCACACCACGTCGAAGACCTTCTCGAAGCTCTGGCCGTTCTGTGTCCAGCCCTTGACCAACTGGATGCGGTCGAGGTTGCCGGAACTCGGGTCCTTCACCGCCCAAACGACAAAGCGCGGCGCCGTGCCCTTGCCGCCCGCGGGCATCGGAGCCAAATCGGCGCCCATCGGCACACCGCCCGCATAGGACTGCTTGACCCAGTCGCGGGCGTTGACGATGTCCTTGTCGTAACCCCAGCCGCCGAACAGGCGCACCTTGATGCGCGGGCCAGTGACGCCGAAGGTCTCCTTGCGGTACATCGCGTCCCAGATCGAGGCGCGGGTGTTCTCCTCGGCCCACACGCCGGTCAGTCCGCCGGGGTTGGTCAGCCGCACGTCCATCGTGCCGCCGATCAGCACTCCCGCAAAGCGCCGCTCGACCGTCCCGTCTGCATCCGCGTGCAGCCCGAAGAAGTTGTCCTGACGGTATGGGCTGGCGGTGTTGTGCGAATCGGAACCGCCGGCCATGCCGAACTTGTACGGGTTGTAGCCGCGCGTGTCCTGCATAGCGATGCCGTCCTTGAACGCCTGGCGCACGTAGCTGCCCGTGATGCGGTCGATGCGGCCGACGTCGGCCGGCAGGCCGAGAAGAGCCTGGAACAGCTCGTAGTTGGCGAACTCATCGTTGGGCGACAGCAGTGGGTGCGTTTCCGATTGCCCCTTGCCTTGCTTGATCTCGGTGAGGCGCTCGTTGCGGTCGCGTGCGGCTGCCCAGGCGGCGTCGATCGGCCGCCCGGTGGTCTGGTCGACGTCGACCGGGAACATCCAGCCGTCGCTCACATTGGCGTTGTGCGAGATGGCGAGCAGATTGTTGCCGCTCTTCCGCTGCGCGTCCATCCAGCTCCACAGCTCCGTGGGGCGCGTGGACTCGAGCGAACTGAAGGGATAGTCCGGCACCTTGGCGCAGTCGCGGAAGAAGACGTTGCGGTGCATGTTGCGGTTGTCCGGCATCGAGGTCCACTCGTAGGAGCAGAACGCGGTGAACCGGCCGGGCTTGTTCTGCTCGTCGGCGATCTGCACGTTCTCCTTCCACACCGTGGCCGTGATCTTCGGGTCCATGAGCGCCTTCACCGGCGCGCCCGAATTGAGCTTGAGCAGGTAGGAGAAGACCCGGTTCTGCTCGTCCTGGCTGGTCGGGTCCTTCATGATCATCGGCTGCGCCGCAGGCAGCTTGCTCACGTAGGACCCCGGGGTGTTGGCCTGCTTGGTGACGCCGACGTACTCCGAGTGATCGGTCACGCCCATGAAGTCGAGCGGCGTGTCGATCTTGATGTCGAAGCCCATCGGGTGCTTGATCGTCTCCCCCTGGGCGTACTTGTAGGCGTCGGCCGGGCCGGTGAGGCGGTTGCCCATGACCCAGGCATCGACCGACCAGCTCGTGTGCAGGTGCGTCTCGCCGAAATACGCATTGCGCTCCGGGTTCGGCTGTGCCGCAAGCGCCGGCGCCGCAGCCTGCTCGAGCGGGGCCGGGGCCGCCGCCGACTTCTTGGCCGCCTCGTCCACCACGGACTTCGTCGGCGCAGGCGGTTCGGGCTCCTTCTTCTGACAGGCTCCGAGCGCCACGAGTGCAAGAAGCGCGAAGGGGGCTGCGTACCGGCGTGAACTCATGACTGCGACTCCCGCGTTGCGTTAGCTTGAAATTACTGGAGGCATGACACGTTGTGATTCCACGTTAAACGCGAGGTTACACACCCGTCGTTCTTCAGGATGTTGCCGCTCCGGATCGATGTAAAAGCGTCGGTCACGATACTCAAAGACCTCGCCTTTGCATTGTCGGTCGGCCGGCGACACCTCTGACGCAAATTGCAGATTGCTGCAGCGAGAAAGCGGATCGGGCGAAGCCTGAAGCGTTGGACCGTGTCCGCGCGGGCCATACGTCACTGAACGATCTGCTGCAGCAGCTTCTGCGACTCCGCCTGGTATTGGGCCTCGGTGATCAGATTCTGGCTCTGCAGCGACTTCAGTTCCTTCAACTTCTGCACTGCCGCGGCCTGGCTGCTGCTCACTGCAGGCGCCGGTGGTGCCTGTACCGTTTCGGTCACGTTCACGACGGGCACCGGGGTCGTGTAATACACCGGCGCGGGCGCCGGCGGGTGGTAGTAGGCCGCTGCACTGCCCCACACCACCGTACGATAGGCCGTGCGTCTCGCAACACCCGCGAACGAGAGCGGCGTGAACGGCAAGCCGATGATGTCGATGAAGAGCGATGCCGGACCGATACCCGGTTTCGGCAACGCTCCAGCGACGACGGTAATGTCGTAAGTCAGGTCGCTTCCGCTCACGCGCGGGTTGCGCAACGTCACGACAACGTCGGCAAGCTCGTCCTTACCCTTCTCAAACACCGAGAGCGTGGCGTTCGGCGGGTCCTTCAGGAAACTGTCCGGGCCGCCCTTCCAGAACTGCAGGTACTCCTCGGTGCGGTAGTGGCCGGCTATGCGCACTGGGCGGTCCGAAAAGAAGAGCGTGGTTGGGCTCACGCCCTTCAGCGTCAGCGTCCGGCCGCCGGCACCCACCTCCACCCCTGCGGCGTTCTGCACGAACAACAGTTGCGCCATCACCGGCGCTGCGGCAGGCACTTCGACTGCCCTTGCCAGCGGCGTGGTCAGCACTGTCGCAGTCGCCAGCCATACGACGCTAGCGAGCGCTCGAACGAGCGTTTGCATCGTGGACTCTCCTCGGGTGTTTGTGGCTGCGCACCGCCGGCAACAATCGTCCATAAAGGCCTGGATCCGCCGGAGTTTTCCTACCGCACCATTTCGTTGAGTACCTGCTGTGACGCCTTCTGATACTGGGCCTCGGTAATGAGACCTTCCTTTTGCAGCGCCTTGAGTTGCTCGAGCTTCTGTGTCGTCGGCGATCCGGGCGGCGGAGCGGCCGGCTTCTCAGTGATCTGCACGTTCACCGTCGGCGGCGGTGCTGGCTTCGCGGCGGCGGCCTTGGCGGCGGCCTCCTGGCTCGCGGCGGCGCTGGTGGCTACCGCGGCAGTCGTCACCGCCGCAGCGGTCCCGACAATCGCCACGCGCCGAATGTTCCGGCGCCAGAAGCCCAGGATGTCGATGAACAGCACGGCGTCGCCTGCGGACTGCGGCACAGTGCCCTCGATGATCGTGATGTCGTAAAGCAGGTCCTTGCCCTGCATGCGCGGGTTCTTCAGATTGATGACCGCGTTTTGCAGGTCGGCTTTTCCGACCTCCAGCATCGAAAGCGTCGCATTCGGCGGGTTCTTGGCGAAACTGTCCGGGCCCTCGCTCCACAGCGGCAGGAACTCGTCGCGCGTGTGGTAGTGGCCGGCCATCCGCACCGGCCTGTCGGTGAAGAAGAGCGTCGAGCGGCCGATGTTCTTCATCCGCAGTGTGCCCTTGGCTTTGTCGTACTCGATGCCGCTCGAGTTCTGCACGAACAGCAGTTCCACCTTCTGCTGCGATATCGCTACGGGCGCCGGCTTGGCTGGCGCCTGTGCGAACGCCACTTGCGGCAGAGCGATGATCGTGGCGAGTGCGACTACAAGCGTGCGCTGCGGATAAAGGCGTAACCGGAACATCTGGATCTCCCTGTTGATGTCGATCGTGCTCGATCGCTGCATTAAGTTGCTTCTGCCGGCATTCAATGCCTCACGGCCCGTTGATGCCGTCGGCCGTCAGCGCCAGCCGACGCCGCGGCGCCCTACGCCGACACCATGGAAACCCGGCCCGACCCCGCCCCCGACGCCGTACCAATCGATGAACAGGCTCGTCGCGCCGCCGTTCGCCGGCATCGTTCCCTCGACGATCTTGTACGTGTACAGGAGGTCCGCTCCGTCCACGACCGGCTTCGTGAGCGTGATCACCACGAGCGTCGGGTCCGCGCGCCCCGGCTCGTACACCGAAAGGGTCGCGTTCGGCGGATCGGCGCCGAAATTGTCCCGCCCTTCCTTCCACGTCTTAAGGTAGTCGGCCATCTTGAGATTTCCGGCGATCCGCTGCGGCCGATCGGAGAAATACAGGGTCTGCGGATTGATCTTTACAAGCCGCAAAGTGCTCTTGGAGGCGTCGACGCGCAGATCCTCCGCGCTTTGCACGTACATCAGTTGCACCTGCGACCCACTCGCATCCGCACCGGGCGCCTTTTGCGCCGTGCAGCCCACGAGAACGGCGGCGGCCGTCACGAGCATTGCGTGGAAGATGATTCTCACTTCTGGCCTCCTTCCAATGAACGTACCGTCCTGCCTGAACTCTTCTGCCCGACAGCACGGTGGCAATGAATCTTCGTCACGGTCGCACCGGGTCCGACGGCGCCGGGGCAACAACCGTGGCCTGTACCTTGGTCAACACTGCTCGCCTCGTTGTGTTGAAGGCGACAGACCACCCATGGCGCGCGCCGATCGCCGCCAGCAGTGCTTCATCATTGACGGGCTTGCAAAGATAGGCCTTGGCGCCGAGTTCGAACAGCACGCGCGTGCGACTCGGGAGTGTCGTGCCCGGTGATGACAACGACCGGCACAGACGCATGGCCAACGGCGAGCGTGCCTTGAACGTCGAACCCGCTCATCTCCGGCATATGCAGATCGAGCACGAGACAGTCCGGCTCGTGGTCCTCGATCGACTGCAAGAACTCCGCGCCGGATGCGAATGTCTCGACCGCGAAGCCGGCCGATGAAACGAGTCGCTCCAAGGCAATCCGCACGTCTGCATCGTCGTCCACTACGGCCAGCAGCCGCCCGTCGCATCCCATCGTGACCGGAACGTAGCAAGCGCAGGCGACGGTTCCAACTGGACCTTGGTCCAGGATTGCGTGAAGCCACCGGCACGGTGGCGCGAGTTCAGACGCTCGGCGCCCGAGCCAACGCCCGCACGTTCTGCCATCTTGACCAGATCGGCAATCACGCGCACACCCATCTTGCGCATCAGGTTGCCGCGATGAAACTTGATCGTCTTCTCGCTCGTACCGAGAGCGGCTGCGATCTGCTTGTTCAGCTTGCCAGCAACGATCTGCTCGAGAACCTGCCGTTCGCGCTCTGTGAGCGATGAAAGACACTTTGCAACACGCTCCCGCTCCGAGCGCACGGGACGCAGCGCCTGGTCACGTGCCAGCGCCGCTTGAATCGCGGCAATCAGTCGGGTGTCGTCGACCGGCTTGGTGAGGAAGTCCGCTGCGCCATGCTTCATCGCCTGCACACTCGAGGCGATACTGCCGCGGCCGGTCAGAAAGATGATGGGCAGATCGCTAGCTTCGCGTTCCAGCGCCTGCTGCAACTCGAGACCGCTCAATCCGGGAAGCGCGAGATCGAGTACGAGGCAAGCCGGAGAGTTGCGGTCATAGTCTTCAAGAAACTGCTGCGGCGAGAGAAAGGTGATAACCCTCAACCCAACGGACTGGAGCAGTCGATCGATCGCCTTCAATACGTCCGGATCATCGTCGACCAGGTAAACGGTTGGAGCCTGATCTTCCATCGACGTCAGGTCCGCTGCGCAGGCAACTCGAAGTGCAGCGTTGCGCCTCCGTCCGGATTGTTGGTCGCCCAGAGCCGGCCGCCATGAGCCTCGACGATCGTTCGGCAGATGGTCAGTCCCAGTCCCATGCCGTGCGACTTGGTAGTCACGAACGGCTCGAATATCCGCTCGAGGTCCGCCGCTGGTATTCCCGTGCCGCGGTCGGCGACAGAGACTTCGACATTGCCGTTCGCCGTCTCTCGCGTTCCCACCCGCAGCCTGCCATTCACTTCCCGGCCGTCCATGGCGTCGCAGCCGTTCATCATGAAGTTAAGCAACACCTGCTGCAATTGGTTCCGATCGCCGCTCACGGCTGGCAGCCCTTCGCCGAGATCCGCGCGAACAAGCACCTGCCGGTACAGCAAGTCACTGCGAATCAGATTCAGCGTCTCCTCGACCACATCGTTCATGTCGAGAGAATTGCGCTGCGCCGATTCCTTCCTCAGCAGGGATCGAATTCGCTGAATCACGGCTCCGGCACGGTGATCGCTCTTCACGATGTCGGAAAGAATCTCTGTGAGCTTGTCGAGGCGCGGCGGGCTCTGCGCAAGAAACCGCTGAGCCGCCTGCGCATTGCTCAGAATCGCCGTCAGCGGCTGGTTGAGCTCGTGGGCGAGCGATCCGGATAGTTCGCCCAGCATCGCCACCCGCGACAGGTGGGCGAGTTCGTCGCGCTGGCGGGCAGTCGCGCGCTGGAGATCCCTGCGTTCGCTGATGTCGACGACTGACGCCAGTACGAACATCCCCTCCTCAGTCGGCATCGGACTGAGCGCGGCTTCTACCGGAACTTCGCTGCCGTCCTTGCGGCACGCGAACAGCTCCCGTCCCGTCCCCATCGTCCGCGCCTGCGGGTCACGAGAGTAGGCGGCCCGTAGGCGGACGTGCGGGACACGAAAGCGTTCCGGAATCAGCAGTTCGACCGGCATTGCGACGAGTTCAGCCCGCGGGTAGCCGAATACCCGTCTCCGCCTGCGCATTCGCGAGCGCGATGGTGCCTTTGTCGTCCACCAGAAGAATCGCGCTGGGAGCTGCCTCGACGACCGCACGAAAGCGCTGCTCGCTGGCGCGGAGCTGCGTCGCAAGCTGCCCCGCCGCGATCATGTCCCAGCCGAGCTCATACGCCATCGCCAGGACGACGATGAAGACACCCGGCAGAATAATCGTGGGGGCATGAACGATCCCCAGAGTAGTCAAGGCGGCGAAACCAGCGGCCGCGGTGATGCAGACGACGAGACTGCCGCCGACAACGGCTGCTCGGCGTCGCGCAACGGGGCCGCCACGTCGCCACAGCGTCACGGCGGCATCAAGGACGAACACCACGAGGAGCATATTGCCAATCTGGGCAACGATCGCCCACGGATTGACGACACCGACCGGGCCATAGACGACCGCACCACCCCAAAAAAGCATCTGGTCCATCGCGGTGACTTCGCGAAAGTTGACGTTCGCGCCGGTCACGAAGTTCAGGCCGAGCGCCAGCAGCCGAAAACCCGAAGCGGCATAGGCAAGCCACAGCCTTCCGGCGTCAAAGTAGAAGTGCACGAACCAGATCATCGACAGCACGACCATCGCGAGCGGCACGTGAGCCCAGCGCAGCGTGGCGGCGTAAACAGCAGGAGACTGGGCCCGCATCATCGCCAACTCAAAAGCGCCGAAAGCTGTCGCGGAGATTGCGAGCGCGAAGAACAAGAGATGAGCGTATTGCGATCTTTGCTTGGACCAGACGAATAGATGGATTACGCCGAGCGTCAGGCACGCCGCGGACATCACGATCCAGGTGATCTCGACCCAGCTCATGTCAGCGTCAATGCCAGCATTTGAGACCGCAATTTCCGACTCTCCGCGTCACTTCCGGCCCTGGCATCAACTGCTACGCAAGTCCCAATTGATGTAAGGGACTTGGATCATCGGCACACGTATCGGGCAGAGCATATGGGACCCAAGCGCGTTGAGCGGGCTTCGCCAAGGTTGGCGTGTAGCCTCCGTCGACATTGACATCCTCCGCGAGCAGCCGCAGGGAGTCGAGGGCTGGAAGGCCACGCAGTCTGCCCAGTTCGAAGTTATCTACAGGCGCCAATCCTCCCCATGACCCACGTCCGCCGCTCGTCACCAAGAGTCAAGGAAAGGATACAAAGCGCTTTTTCTTAAAGGTACTTCTTTGCTGACACATTTTCGTTTACTAACCAGTCAGCCGTCCGGAAGAACGCCTGCACCAGCCGCAGGCGCAGATCCTCGTCGACGCCCTGCTCGATCATCGCCTGGTTCATGCACTCCATCCACTGATCGCGCTCGCGCACGCCGATGGAGAACGGCAGGTGCCGCGCCCGCAGCCGCGGGTGGCCAAAACGCTCGATGTACAGGTCCGGGCCGCCCAGCCAGCCGCTCAGGAACCACGTCAGCTTGTCACGCGCATTCGCGAGGTCATTGCCATGCACGCGGCGCAGATCCGCATACGTCGGTTCGAGGTCCATCAGGTCGTAGAAGCGGTCGACCAGCGCGCGCACCGCGTCTCGTCCGCCGATCCGTTCATACGGCGTGACCGCCACTCTGCTCGCCGTAACGTCATCCTCACTCATCGGCAACCCGACTCCTCAGCCACGTGACTCCTCGTCGAGACCGACGGCCCGCAACTCCGTGAAAAACCGCGTCTGTTCGGTAGCCAGCGCCGCGAACCCGCGTTCCGTCGCTGCACCCTTGGTGCGCATCCATGCGGCCAAGGATCGGCGTTCGCCGACGCTCCATGCGCGCAGATCGAGCAGCGCCGCATAGGGCGCCAGCCGCGCAAAGGACCGGCGCTCCTCGGCTGGCCAGCGCGACAGCGCGCGTACGTCGAGATCCTTCGCGACCGCGCGTACGAGGACACCCTCGCCTTCGTGGTGTGAACGGACCGCAAGAACAGCGATGCGTCGAGCGACCGCAGCGCCCAGTCGCGTCAACAGGCGCTCTTCGAAGAAGTCGCGGGCGTCGAAGTCCTCCAGGTCCAGGTGCAGGTCGCCGCGGGCCAGCTGTCGCAACAATGCGGGCCGGGTTCGCTCGCCCGGATGGGCTCGCAGGCGCTCGGCTTCCGCGGCAGCGAGCGAGGCGTTGTCGGCCAGGCTCGGCCGGAACCCGAGGCGGTAGTAGAACCAGTACGCGCCGCTCGCAATCGCCTCGCTGTTGCCTGCGCCGAACTGGTAGCCGTTGATGACAAAGCGTCGGGTGCCGAACAGCGTGCGGAACGCCCGCAGCATCTGCGCCCAGAGAAATGCCGCCTCGCTACCGCGGAACGGGTCGAAGACATTGATGCCGGTGTTGGCCTGCCGGAACAGCGGCGATACGCCACCGTAACCGATGGGCACGCCGTTGCTGATGAGCAGGTAACCGTAGTTCGCCTCCAGCGACAGCCGCTGCGCCGGCGGCACACCGATCACGGCAAGCTCGACACCTTCGCCGAGGTCGGCGACATGCACGTCGTCCGCATTCGGATAGCTCATCGCGTGCACTTCGCGGGCACGCGCCGCAAGTGCCGAACGCGCCAGATCGATAACCGGCATCGCTTCGCGGCGTTTAAGGAGTCGAATGCCATCGAGAGGGCGTGCGACATGCCGGGCCATCGGCTCGGCCAGCCGCCGGAATCCGCTGCGCAACCGCGGTCGTCGCAGCGTCAGCCGCGCATGTGTGATCGAGCGTGGCGAATCACCCAGCGCCCAGCGCAGCGGCACTTCGGCGGCATCCCACGCCGCAGGGAACCCGGTCGACGGCCGGGCCGCCAGGCCACCGCTTACCAACCACGCCAATGCCGTTTCGCCCGGCGGCCGCGCCAGTTCGACCCACGCTCGACCGGTGTACTCACCGCTGTCGAAGGACTCCTGTTCCACCGTCGACGCCAGTCTCGCGATCAGTGCATCGAGCTCGGTGTGATTTTCGACATGTCGCCAGTCGAGGTCGATGTCCTCGGCCTTGGCCAGCACGCAGGCGATCGGCCATGCCAGCAACGGCCGCGAGATCGTCCCGGCCATGCCGCTCCCTTCCGCCTCGGCCCTGACGGCCGCGGATACGCCGCGCCAGCGCCGGGAGAAGCCTGTCAGTTCGGCGATCGCATTCCGCCGCGTGTCGATGTCGCCGGGAAACGCGCACAGGAACAGCAGGTCCTCGTGATAGTCGACGAGGTGCCGCAACGTGATCAGGCGCCGCGTGGCAAGACCGGTCAGCAGCGCACGCTTGATTGTTTCGGCGTCTATGCCGAAGGTCGAACGGACTGCACGCAGCTGCTTCAGCAACGAATGCACCGACGGCATCTACGCTTCACGCAGTGTCGCCAGCGGCGGCGTCTTCAGTACACCCCGCAGGCCGAGATACCCACCGGCCAATGCGCACAGCGCGCCGCCGCCGATGCCGAGCGCAAACACCCAGGGCGAGACCGTGTAGTCGAACTCGAAGGCGAACCTCGCCAGCGCCCAGCCGATCGCGCTCGCGCCGATCGCCGCCAGCAGGCCGGCCAGCGCCCCGATGCATGCAAGTTCAGCCAGCTGTGCGCGCGACAACTGTTGACGCGAGGCGCCCAACGCCCGCAGCAGGCCCGCTTCGCGGACGCGCTCGTCGCGGCTCGACGCCAGCGCGGCATACAGAACCAGCACGCCGGCCGCGAGCGTGAAGATGAAGAGAAACTCCACCGCCGCGATGACCTGGTCGAGCACCGCCTGAACCTGGCGGAACACCGCGCTGGTGTCGATCACGGTCAAATTGGGGAACTCGCGCAGCAGATCGCCCGTCAGTCCGCTCTGACGGTCCGGCAGGTGAAAGGCGGTGATGAAGCTGGCCGGCTTGCCCGCCAGCAATGCCGGTGGCATCAGCACGAAGAAGTTGGCGCGCATCGAATCCCAGTTGACTTTGCGCAGGCTCGTGGCGCGTGCGTTGACCGTCTGGCCGGCGATATCGAAGGTCAGCTCATCGCCGAGCCTGATTCCCAGGGTCTTCGCGATGCCCTCTTCGATCGACAGTTCGTCGCTGCCGTCCTTGAACCAGGCGCCACCCGTGATCGGGTTGTGCGTGGGCGCTTTGGCGGCATAGGAAATGTTGAACTCGCGATCGACCAGCCGCTGCGCGCGATCATCGGTGTAGTTCTCGGGGCCGACCGGCTTGCCGTTGAGCTTGATGAGCCGGCCCCGGATCATCGGATGCAGCTCGGTTTCAATGCCGCCATCCTTCAGCCGCTGCGCGACACCCGCGACCTGGTCGGGCTGGATGTTGATCACGAATCGGTTGGGCGCATCGGGCGGCGCTGCGCTGCGCCACGCGCTCACCAGATCGGTACGCGTCACCGTCAGCAGCAGCAGCGCCATCAGGCCGACCGCCAGCGACACCAGTTGCACGATGGTCGCTACCGGACGCCGCTGTACGGCAGCGATCGCAAAGCGCCACGAGATGCCGAGCCGTCCAGTGATAGAACGCAGCGGTGACAGCAGCTGCAGCACGCCCCACGCCGCCGCTGCAAACACGAGCAGTCCGCCGGCAAATCCGCCCGCGGTGACGGCGCCCACCTTGAGGTCGTTCGACGACCACAGCAGCAGCAGCAGAAAGCCGATCAGACCGACCAGATAGCCGAGGCTGCTGCGCCCGCTCGGCAGGCCGATGTCCTTGCGCAGCACGCGCAGCGGCGGCACCGCCCGCAGCTGCGCCAGTGGCGGCAGCGCAAAGCCCATCAACAGCACCAGGCCCACCGCCCATCCCTGCACCGCAGGCAGCGCCGACGGCAACGGCAACGACGTCTTGATCAGCGATCCCAGTGCGTACAGGAGAGCAAAGTGCGCCGCGTAGCCGAGCAGCATGCCCACTGCGCACGCCGCAATGCCGACGAACACGAACTCCAGCGCGAATAGCCAGAAGATGTCCGACTGCGCCAGGCCCAGGCACCGCATCATCGCGCACGAGTCGAGATGCCGTTGCGAGAAGCGCCGTGCAGCCGCCGCCACCGCCACGGCGGCGATCATCGCCGCCAGCAGTGCCACCAGGGCGAGAAAGCGTTGCGCCCTCTCGAGCGTGCGCTGCATTTCCGGACGGCCGGACTCGAGTGACTCGATCCGCTGCCCGCGCGGCAGGTCGCGCCCGAGCGCCGTCGCGAATGCGCGCACGGTCGTGCGTTCGCCCGCGGCCAGCAAGCGATACGTCACGCGGCTGCCTGTGGTGATCAGCTCGGTGGCCGGCAGGTCGGCCAGATTGATCATTACGCGCGGTGCGAAGTTGATGAAGCCCGTCCCGCGATCCGGTTCGATGACGATCACGCGATCGATGCGGAAGTACTTCTCGCCAAGCTTAAGGTTGTCGCCCGGACGGGCACCGATCGCCTGCAGCAACTGTGCGTCGACCCAGGCGGTGCCCGCCGTAGGCACCGCGCGCGCCGCTGTCTCCGCACCGCCGGGCTCAGCGCTCAGCCGCAGCGTGCCGCGCAGCGGATAGCCGTCCGAAACGGCCTTCACCGCCGCGAGCGCGTTGCGGTCGGGGTCGCCCGCGTTCAGGGCCATGCTCGGGAAAGTGACGGTTTCCGCGGTCTGCAGGCCCGCGCCAAGCGCCCGTGTGCGCAGCGATTCGGTGAACGGCTGGTCCGAACTCAGCACCAGGTCCGCGGCGAGCAACTGGGCAGCGTCGCGCTCCAGACCGAGGCGGATGCGATCGACGAAAAACCCCACGCTTGTCACCGCAGCCACAGCGATGACCAGTGCCATGGCCAGCAGGCGCAACTCGCCGGCGCGCCAGTCGCGGACGGTCATGCGCAGGGATTGGCGAAGCAGGCGCGACAGGTTCATCCGGCAGGCGACTCTGTGAGGGCAGGAATCATGGCGGCGGTGAGTATGACATTGCGCCCGCAGCGCCCTGCGGGCATGCCGCACCGTGTTAACCCCTTTTGCCTGGCCGGCACGTTGACACACGGGTCCATCACGACAGGAGACCACGCGTGTCGACTCTCAGCCTGCTTGCCAAGTCCTCCGTGGCCGCCGCCGTGGCCGGCGCCAGCGTCGCGGGAACCACCCCATCGGGCCTTCCGCCATCGATGGGAACTGCGCTGACCATCTACAGCAACGCCGCGCCGGGCGCCGTGTCGCCCGAGCTGTATCGCACCCCGGGACGGGGCTGCCGTTCCGGGTTACGCCGTCGTGCGCCAGGAGCGCGACCTCGACTTCAGCAAGGGACGCAATGCCGTGCGCTTCACGGACGTGGCCGCACAGATCGACCCGACCACCGTCGTGTTCGAGTCGCTGACCGACGGCAAAGGCACCACGGTGCTCGAGCAGAACTACCAGTTCGATCTGGTCAGCACCGACAAGCTGCTGCAGAAGTACATCGACCGGCCGATCGCCGTGGAGCAGGTACGCGGGCAGGCGACCGAAACGTTCAACGGCACGCTGCTGTCGACGCAGGGCGGCCTCGTGCTGCGACGTGACGACGGGACCGTGCAGACACTTCCGCACAACGCCGGCGTGAAGCTCCCGGCCCTGCCGGGCGGACTGATCACGCGGCCGACGCTCGTATGGGACGTCGCCGCGCAGCGTCCCGGGACTCACCGCACGCGCGTGTCGTACCAGACGCAGGGCATGACCTGGTGGTCGGACTACAACGTCACCTACGCCGAGGGATCGAACGCGAACGCCTGCCGCATGGACATCGGCGCGTGGGTCAGCATCATCAACCAGTCGGGTGCCGGCTATGCGGATGCCCGGCTCAAGCTGGTCGCCGGCGACGTGCATCGCGCCACTGCAGTCGGTGCGGCCCAGGTTCCGGCGTCGCTCGGCAAGGCGCTGCGCAGCGAGGAGAAATCCAACGGCTTCGTCGAGCAGTCGTTCTTCGAGTACCACCTGTACACGCTGGGCCGCACCACCACCCTGCCCGACAATTCGACCAAGCAGCTCGAACTGTTTCCGGCGGCGCGGCGCGTGCCGTGCGAGAAGCTGCTGGTCTACTACGGCGCGCCGGGCGGGCACCGCGGCTTCCTGTCGTCGCCGGCCACCGATCGCAACTACGGCGTGCAGAGCAACCGCAAGGTCGATGTCTACCTGCAGTTCGCCAACGCCGAAGCAAGCGGCATGGGCATGCCGCTGCCGGCGGGGCGCGTGCGCGTGTCCAAGCTCGACCCCGCCGACCAGACACTCGAGTTCATCGGCGAGGACGCAATCGACCACACGCCGCGCAACGAGAAGGTGCTGCTCAAGCTCGGCTCCGCCTTCGACGTCGTCGGCGAGCGGCGGCAACTGGACTTTCGCGTCGACACGTCGCGCAAGACCATGACGGAAGAGATCGAGGTGCGGCTGCGCAACCAGAAGAAGGAGCGCGTCGAGGTGATGGTGAAGGAAAACCTCTATCGCTGGGTCAACTGGAGCATCAACTCGAAGTCGCACGAGTACCGCAAGGACGACGCGCGCACGATCGTGTTTCCGGTCACCGTGGCGCCCGAGGGCGAAGTCGTCGTGCGCTACACGGTGCAGTACACGTGGTAGATCTCGCGGCGTCCATGCCGGCCGGGCGGCAGTTCAGCGACGACCTAGGATCTCCGTGCGAACGCAGGAGATTGACGACCCGTCCTTCCGGCTCTGCCCCTGTCATCCGGCGGCGTCATAGGCCGTCTTGATCCAGGCGATGAGTTCCGCGTCCACCTGCGCTGAGTCGGTCAGCTTGACGCGGTAGTTGCACATCTGCCCGGCCGGCAGTTCTTCCAGCCGCGCGGTGGACTTGGCGCCCTTCATGTTGAGACCGACTTCGACCCGCGTGTTGGTGGCGGGTCCGATCGTTGCGAACTGTTTCTTTCGCCGGTAACTGACGTAGGTCTTCTTCGGAGACTCCTCGAACTCGCCGAACTTGCGGATCGCCGTCATCAGCTTGTCGTGGATCGGCCGCAGCGTCGCTTTCGGTCCGGTGTACAGGCCGTCGAGCACCTCGCCGGCTGACGCTCCCTGTGACGCGCCGGGCCCGGCGGACTTGCGTACAGTGTGGACCAGCGTGTTGGCATCGCCGTGGCCCATGCCGAGCGTCGACTTGAGCATCGCGACCAGCTCACCGTGTTTTTCGAGCCCGCTGCGCTTCACGATGGCGGCAAGTTCGGCGAGCGACTTGCCGGTCCGCTTTTCGATGTTTGCGAGCTGAGTGGCGATTGCCTTGTCGACGTCAGTCATGGGTGAACTCCGCAGCAGAAACCTTCGATTCAATTCTCGTGCGGCACCGACCGGACCGCGGCCGCATCGACGCGCTACTGCCGCGCCCGCGAGCACTCGACCTTCATCTCGTTGCAGACGCGCAGCACGCTGTCAGACACCAGCGCGGCGGCATTGGGCTGCTGGCCGGCGTGCGCCGAGGTGATCAGCATGTGCGACAGCTTGTCGCCGAGCGAGCTGATCTTCATGCCGGCGATCTGCTGGCCATTGGTGAACTGCACCAGCATTTCGGTGTTGTCGACGCGCGTGACCGTGATGCCCTGGGCCTGCGCACGCTTCAGCGCGTCGACCGCCGTGGCAAAGACCTTCTGCGCCGGGGCCTCCAGCATGACCGCCGCCGAGTCATAGCTCGCCCCACTCGACTGCGGCGCCTGCTGCGACATGGTCTCGACGCGGCCGATCACCCGGCGCGCGAGGAAGATCGCGGCCTGCGCCTCGGCCACGGTGGACAGCAAGACGACGGCTGCCAAGGCTAGAAGACCGCCGCGGGCAACTGCACTCGACTTCAAACACTTTGCCTGCTTCATACGCCGACTCTCCGGTTCAGTTAGAGGTATCTACGGACGCTTGGCATCGGTTTCACGGAAGGCCGATGTCGAGATGGTCATGCTATCGGCCAACGTGACCCAGCCGCCGCCCAGCGACTGGTAGACGCTGACAGTGGCACTGAACACCAGCGCGCGGTCCTGCGCCAGCGTCAACTCCGCAGGAAACAACTGCTGTTCGGCCTGCAGCACTGTCGAGTACGGCACGAAGCCGGCGTCGTACTGCAGTCGCGCCAGTCGCGTGTAGTCACTGAGCGCGGCCACGAGGCCCTTCTGTGCGTCCAGCCGCTCCCGGGTCTTCTGCTGCGCGATCAACGCATTCTCGACATCGGCGAAGGCGCCCTGCACCGTCTTCTCGTAGTTGTAGAGCGCCGCCTGCTGCGCGCCCTCGGCCTGGCGGACCTGCCCGGTCACCGCACCCCCGGTGAAAATCGGGCCCAGCAGGCTGCCTCCATAGCTCCACACGCGCGTTGGCCCGGTGAAGAGACTCGACAGATCCCCGCTGACGCTGCCCAGCGCGCCGGTCAGCGAGATCGTCGGGTAGTACAGCGCCCGGGCCGCGCCGATCTGCGCGTTCGCGGCAATCAACTGCTGCTCCGCCTGGACCACGTCGGGGCGACGCTCGAGCAGCTGCGAGGGCAGTCCCTCCGGCGTCTGCGGCGCTTTCATGTCGACCGTCGCCTTGCCTCGCGCGATGCGTCCCGGGTTGCGCCCGAGCAGGACGCTCAGCGCGTTCTCGGTGTTGACGATCTGCTGCTCGATCGCCGGGATCTGCGCCGCCGCCGTCTGCGACTGCGACTGCGCCTGCGCCACGTTCATCTGCGACACCATGCCGTACTTGAACTGCAGCTCGAAGATCTTCAGCGATTCGTTGTACGTGCCGAGCGTCTTCTTCGCGACCTGGAGCTGCTCGTCCAGCGCGCGCAGCGTCAGGTAATTGTTGGCCACCTGCGCCACCAGCGACAGGATCACTCCGCGCCGCGCCTCGTCGGTAGCGAGCAGATTGGCCTGCGCCGCTTCGGTCTGCCGGCGGATGCGTCCCCACAGGTCGATCTCCCAGCTGGCGCTGGCGATGACGCTGTAGGTCGACTGCGTGCGCGCCGTGCTCGGGCGATTCGGCAGGAAGTCAGTCGAGAACTGCTGGCGCGTGGCACCTGCGTCGTAGCCGACCTGGGGATAGAACTGCGACTTCGTTTCGGTCAGCAGCGCTGCCGCCTGCTGCACGTTGGCCGCGGCCTGCTTGACGTTCCGGTTGTTGGCCAGCGCCTCGGCGATCAGCTGATCGAGCACCGGGTCGCCGAACTGCTTCCACCACTCGGTGTTCGCCGTGTCGGCCACGTCCTTCGGCAGGTACTCGTAGCTCGCCGGCGTGTCGATGTCTGGGCGACGGTAGTCCGGACCGACCGCGCAGCCCGCGACGCAGGCCGGCCACGATCGCGAGCGTAGCTCGGCGCATCACGCGGAACCCCCGCCGCCCGTTGACGCTTCCGTCGCGGCCGGCGCTGAGGGCATGGCGACCTGCGCGGTCGCCCGCCGCTGCGCGCGCCGCTCGTTGAGTGTTGCAAACAGATAGAAGAACAGCGGCACGTACAGCATCGCCAGCGTCGTCTCGCCGAGCATGCCGCCGATGATGCCGGTACCGATCGAATGCCGCGCGTTGGCGCCGGCGCCGAGTGCGAGCGCGAGCGGCAGCACGCCGAATGCAAACGCGAGCGAGGTCATGATGATCGGACGCAGGCGCTGCTCGCCCGCGAGCATCGTCGCGTCGATGATGGACTTGCCTTCCTTGCGCAGTTCGACCGCCGCCGACACGCGCAGCACGGCGTTCTTCGCGCCGAGTCCGATCAGCACCAGCAGCCCGATCTGGAAGTACACGTCGTTGTCGAGCCCGCGCAGCGCATTGAAGATCAGCGCGCCCAGCACCCCGAACGGCACCGCCGTCATGACCGCGCCCGGCAGCGTCCACGACTCGTACTGCGCGGCCAGCACCAGGAACACGAAGATCAGGCCGAACAGGAACGCCACCGTCGACGTGCCGCCGGCGCGCTTCTCGTCGAACGCCAGGCCGGACCACGCAAACCGGTAGCCGTCGGGCAGCACCTGCCGGGCGACGTCCTCCATCGTCTCGATCGCCTGGCCCGAGCTGAAGCCCGGCGCCTGGCTGCCGATGATCTTCGCCGCCGGAAAGCCGTTGAAATGCGGCATCAGGTCCGGGCCGGTGACATAGCTCGTCGTCACCAGCGCGGTCAGCGGAATCATCTGTCCGTGCTGGTTGCGCGTGTAGAGCTTCGTGATGTCCTCGGGCGTCAAGCGGTAGCGCGCATCGGACTGCAGGATCACGAACCAGGAGCGGCTGTACTGGTTGAACTGGCTGACGATCAGTGAGCCGAACTGCGCCTGGATCGCGCTGTAGACATCCTGGACCTGGACGCCCAGCAGCGTCGCCTTGTCGCGATTGACGTCGACCTTGAGCTGCTGCGTGTTCGCGCGGAACGTCGTGTTGAGCCCGGTCAGCTCCGGCCGCGCCCGGGCCGCCTTCAGGAACTGCTGCGTCAGCGCGTCGAGCTGCCCGGGGTCGCCGCCCCCGATCGACTGGATCCAGAACTCGAAACCGCCGGTGGTGCCGATGCCGGGTATCGCCGGCGGCGCGATCGGCAGCACCAGTGCCCGGTCGATGCCGAAGGACTTCTTGTAGACGTCGATCAGGATCGTGCGCGGGTTCTCGAGCCTGGCGCTGGCGATCGACTTGTAGCGTTCGTCGAAGTCCTTCAGCGTCACGAACAGTGTCGACGAATTCGTCTTGAATCCCGCGTCGATGATGCTGTAGCCGTTGATCACGCTGCGGTTCAGCACGCCCGGCGTCTCGCCGAAGATCCTGTCGACCTCGTCGCCGACCTTCACGGTGCGGTCGAGGCTGGCAGCGTCCGGCATGACGATGGCCGCGAGCACATAGCCCTGGTCCTCGAGCGGCACGAAGCTCGTCGGCGTCGTCTTGAAGAGCCACGACGATCGCGCCGAAGAAGAGCACCAGCATCGCCAGCGCGATGCCGGCACGGCGGATGGTCAGCATCACCAGGCGGCCATAGGCGTCGGTCAGCTGCTGGAACTTGCGGTTGAACCAGCCGAAGAAACCCCGGGTCTTCGGCGGCTCCTTCTTCAGCAGCAGCGCGCACATCGCCGGCGTCAGCGTCAGCGCGACGAAACCCGAGATCGTCACCGACACCGCAATCGTGATCGCGAACTGCTTGTAGAGCTGCCCGGTCGTGCCCGGCAGGAAGGCCGCCGGAATGAACACCGCGCACAGCACCAGCACGACGGCAACGACCGGCCCGGACACTTCTTCCATCGAGCGGATCGCCGCGTCGCGCGGCGACAGCCCGTGTTCGTTCATGTTGCGGTCGGTGTTCTCGACGACGACGATCGCATCGTCGATCACCATGCCGATCGCCAGGATCAGCCCGAACAGTGTCAGCAGGTTCAGCGAGAATCCCAGCGCATACATGCCGCTGAAGGCACCGACCAGCGCGACGAACACGGCGACGATGCAGATGAAGGTGGCGCGGAAGCTCTGCAGGAACAGGTACACGACCAGCACCACCAGCACGATGGCCTCGAACAGCGTCTTGATGACTTCCTTGATCGACAGCCGCACGAAGTCGGTCGTGTCGAGCGCGATGACGGTTTCGATCCCCGGCGGCAGCGTCGGCGCCATCTGCGCCAGCGCCGCGCGCACGCCGTCGGAGACCTGCAGCGCGTTGGCGCCGGGCTGCTGGTACACGGCGATGTAGGTCGCCGGCACGCCGTTGAGCTTGGAGTCGACGATGTAGCTCTTCAGGCCCACTTCGGCCCGTGCGACATCCTTGAGCCGCACGATCGCGCTGCCGCTGCTGCTGGCACGCAGGATCATGTTCTCGTACTGCGCCGGATCGGTGTACGGACGCTGCGTCACCACCGGGAAGCTCAGCTCGACCGGACTGGGCGTCGGCTGCTGCCCGATCTGGCCGGCACCGAAGAGCGCGTTCTGCGCCTGCACCGCCTGCTGGATGTCACTGGTCGTGATGCCGAGCGATGCCATGCGGTCCGGATTCATCCAGATGCGCATCGCCTGGTCGGGAACGCCGAGGATCTGCGCCTGGCCCGCGCCCGGCACCCGCTTGAGCGCGTCCAGTACGTAGACGTTGGCGTAGTTGGCGATGTACTCGGAGGTGAAGCGCTCGGCGGCGCCCTTGACGGCGATCAGCATCATGATCGACGAGGACTTCTTCTGCACCTGCACGCCATTGGTCGTCACTGCCTGCGGCAGCTGCGGCAACGCGAGGTTGACGCGGTTCTGCACCTGCACCTGCGCAACGTCCGGATCGGTGTCGAGCGAGAAGAACACCGTCAGCGTCAGCTGTCCCGTCGACGAGCTGCTCGACGTCATGTACAGCATGTTGTCGACGCCGTTGATCTGCGCCTCGATCGGCGCAGCGACCGACTCGGCCACCGTCTGCGAGTCCGCACCGGCATACATCGTGTTGACCGTCACCTGCACCGGCATGATCGTCGGGTACTGCTCGATCGGCAGCGCGCGCATCGCCATCAGGCCGGCGAGCACGATGATCGTCGATACGACGACCGCAAAGACCGGCCGCTCGATGAAAAATCGCGAGAACATCGGGCTGGCTCAGCGAATCGCGAACGCGAGCTCGACGCGACGTGCGAGCTTGGGTTCAGCGCCGCCGACGACGCTGCCGGGCGGTACAAGGCGCAGGCGCTCGGGAGGAATACCCGTGGCCATCAGCGCATCGCGCACCGCCTTGGCGCGCTGCTCCGCGAGCGTCCGGTTCCTGGCGCTGGCGCCGGCGGCATCGGCGTAACCGGTGATTTCGACCGCGTACGGGCTGCCGACGAGGCTGCTGCTGATGGTGCGCAGTGCTTCTTGCGCGTTCGCATCGAGCGCCGCCGAGCCGCTGGCGAAATGGACTCGCGCCGGCAGCACGTTCGTCGAGGTTGCGGCAGGCACGGCTCCGGCGGCCGCGCCAGCGGCCGGCGCGCTCGCCACCGCGGCCTTCGGCACGTCGAGTGGCCGCGGCTTCACAGCCACACCGGGCGTCAACGTCAGCGCGCCGTCGACCACGACGACGGCGTTCGGCTCGAGGCCACCGCTGATCAGCCAGTCGTCGCCCTGCCACTGACCGACCGCGACCGGCCGCATCTGCACGGTGTTGTCTTTGCCGACCACCCACACGAAATGCCCCTTGGGTCCCTGCTGGACCGCGCGCAACGGCACCGACTGCGCGTTCGGTCGGACCGCGCCCTTGAGCCGGGCACGCACGAACTGGTTCGGACGCAGCAAGCCCTGCGGATTCGCCAGCTGCACGCGCACGGTGAAGGTGCCGGTCTGGCTGTTGTACGCCGGGTCAGCAAAGGTGATGCGGCCCGTCTCCGGAAAGATCGAGCCGTCGGCCAGGACCACCTCGATCGTGTACTGGCCGTTCGGCGGACGACGCAGCGTGCCGCGCTCGACTTCCTCGCGGTAGCGCAGCGCTTCCGCCTCCGAGAGACTGAACGTCACCCACATCGGCGACAGCACCGCCACCGTGGTCAGCTGGCTGTTGTTCGTGCTGACGTAGGTGCCGTCGGCGACGATGGCGCTGCCCGTCACACCCGTGATCGGCGATGTGATCGTCGCGTAGGACAGGTTGAGCTTGGCGCTTTCCAGCTGCGCGCGCGCCTGGTCGACGTTCGCCTTCGACGACAGGTACTGGCCGTTGGCATCGTCGAGGTCCTTCTGCGACAGCGCGTTCTGGGCCGACAGCGGCTTGATGCGGTCGAGGTTGAACTTGGCGACGTCGAGCGCAGCCTGCGCGTTGTTGAGCGCCGCCTGCGACGCATCGACCTGCGCCTGCAGCGGTTTGGGGTCCATGCGGAACAGGACCTGCCCCGCGCGGACGACGTCGCCTTCGGTGTAGACGCGCTTGTCGAGGAAGCCGCTGACGCGCGCCTGGATGTTGACCGACTGCGAGCTCTGTGTCTGCGCGACGAACTCGAAGGTCACCGGAATGTCACGCGGCGCGGCGACCACGGTCGTCACTTCCGCCGTGGGCCGGGCCGGTGGCGCCGGCGGATGCCGGTTGCAGGCGCCGAGGATGACAGCGGCCATGACCACGGCGACGGAGGTACAACGTCGAACGCCGATGGCCATGCGTGTCCTCCTCCTCGACGCTGGACGCGCCGCCTGAAGTGATTTGGTTCTGTTCTCGCCCTAGCGAGGGGCGAATATATCGACAGGGTGTTGCCCCTGGCGCCACGCACCGTCGGACGCACACTCTGTCGGTGCTGAGCAGACCTGGAGACCTTGTCGAATCCCCTCGACTCGCTTGCTCTACGTCAGAGCGCCTCGCTGCAGCAACACGCGCATCACAACGGCTGAGCTATAGTGGGATGGTGCATTGCAATATCCGCACGCCGTGTATGTCTTTGAACTGCCTCCATGAACAACCACGCCAAATACCAACGCCTGCTCGACGCCTGCAAGGGCCTGCCCCCAACCCCCACTGCCGTCGTCCATCCCTGTGATGAGGCCTCCATCGAGGGTGCCATCGGCGCGGCCCGACTGGGACTGATCACGCCGATCCTGATCGGACCGCAGGAGAAGATCCGCGAGGCGGCCCGCAAGGCCGACATCGACATCGCTGAGTATCCGATCGTCGATGTGCCGCACAGCCATGCGGCGGCTGACAAGGCCGTGGAACTGGTGCTGAGCGGCCAGGCCGAGGCGATCATGAAGGGCAGCCTGCACACCGACGAGCTGATGGGCGCGGTCGTGCGACGCGAAAACGGTCTGCGCACGTCGCGCCGCGTCAGCCATTGCTTCGTGATGGACGTCCCCGCCTACGAGGAAACACTGATCATCTCGGATGCGG
This sequence comes from uncultured beta proteobacterium, assembly GCA_963724365.1. Classification (GTDB taxonomy): domain Bacteria; phylum Pseudomonadota; class Gammaproteobacteria; order Burkholderiales; family Burkholderiaceae_F; genus JALORV01. The sequence goes on from CAVRUR010000018.1 coordinate 47,133, forward strand.
CGGTCAACATCATGCCGACGCTCCAGGACAAGGTCGACATCGTGCAGAACGCGATCGACCTTGCCCATGCGCTGGCGTTTCCCGAGGTGCGCGTCGCGATCCTGTCGGCGATGGAGACGGTCAACCCGCAGGTCCCGTCGACAGTCGAAGCGGCTGCGCTGTGCAAGATGGCCGATCGCAAGCAGATCACCGGCGCGATTCTCGATGGTCCGCTGGCGCTCGACAACGCCATCAGCCTGACCGCGGCGGAAATCAAGAAGATCGATTCGCCGGTCGCCGGACGTGCCAACGTGCTGATCGTGCCGGACCTCGAGGCCGGCAACATGCTGGCCAAGAGCCTGTCGTTCCTGGCCGGCGCGGACGCTGCCGGCATCGTGCTCGGCGCGCGCGTGCCGATCATCCTGACGAGCCGCGCCGACTCCGAACTGACGCGGCAGGCGTCGTGCGCCGTGGCCGTGCTCGTGGCCCGCGCGCGACGCGAAGCGCTGGCGAAGGCCGTGAGCTGAGATCAGCCATGGCGGAACAGGCCATCGTCGTTCTCAACGCCGGCTCGTCGAGTGTCAAGTTCTCGGTGTTCTTCAAGGAAAGTGGAAACGCTGGACCTGCGCATTCGCGGTCAGATCGAAGCGCTGTTCAGCGCGCCTCACTTCACCGCAAAGGATGCGGCCGGCGCGACGGTCAGCGAGAAATCATGGCCCGCAGGAACGAAGCTGGGCCATGACGGCGCGCTCGCCCACCTGTTCGAGTTCCTGCGCGGGCGCGCGGACGGGGTGAAGCTGATCGGCGTCGGCCACCGCGTCGTGCACGGCGGCATGGAATACACGCATCCGGTGCGCGTCGACGCAACGGTGCTGAGCGCCCTCGACAAGTTCGTGCCGCTGGCGCCGCTGCACCAGCCGCATAACCTCGCCGCGATCCGCGCGGTGATGCATCGTTCACCCGACGTGCCGCAGGTCGCGTGCTTCGACACGGCGTTCCATCGCACCAATCCCGAGATCGCGCAGATGTTTGCGCTGCCCTACGAGCTGCACGAGGCGGGCGTGCGTCGCTACGGCTTCCACGGACTGAGCTACGAGTACATCGCCTCGGTGCTGCCGGAGTTCGATGCGACGGCCGCACAGGGCCGCACCGTCGTGCTGCACCTCGGCAACGGCGCCAGCATGTGCGCACTGCAGGGCGGCAGCGCAGCGTCGCTTCGACGATGGGCTTCACCGCCGTCGACGGCCTGCCGATGGGCACCCGCACCGGCAACCTCGATCCGGGCGTCGTGCTCTACCTGATGGACGAGCGCGGCATGGATGCGCGCGCGATCGAGAAGCTGCTGTACCAGCAGTCCGGCCTGCTCGGCGTCTCGGGCATCGCCAGCGACATGCGCACGCTGCTGGCGAGCCCCGAGCCGCGCGCGAAACTTGCGGTCGATCTCTTTGTCTATCGCATCGGACGCGAACTGGGCTCGCTCGCCGCCGCGCTGGGCGGCCTGGATGCGATCGTGTTCACGGCGGGCGTCGGCGAGAACTCCGCCGAGATCCGCGCGCGGGTCTGCCAGGCAGCCGCCTGGCTCGGCGTCGAACTCGATGCTGCGGCCAACGACGGCCGGTGGTCCGCGCATCAGCGACGGCGGCGAGCCGCGTCGCCGCCTGGACGATTCCGACCAACGAAGAACTGATGATCGCGCGCCACACCGAACGGCTGCTGGCGCACTGAAGGACGCAACGCACATGACACTGCGGATTCCCGCAACCGGTGCTGAGCGGCAGCAAGGCGCTCGTGGTCGGCATCGCCAACGAACACTCGATCGCCTGGGGCTGCGCCAAGGCGTTTCGCGAACTCGGCGCGGATGTCGCGGTGACCTACCTCAACGACAAGGCACGTCCGCACGTCGAGCCGCTGGCGCGCGAACTCGGGTCGACGATCTTCCTGCCGCTCGATGTCAGCGTGCCGGGCCAGCTCGAAGCCGTGTTCGCAGCGATCGAGCAGCAGTGGGGCCGGCTCGACATCCTGGTGCACTCGATCGCCTGGGCGCCGAAGGACGACCTGCAGGGCGGACTGCTGAACTGTTCGGCGGAGGGCTTCGCGCAAGTCGATCGACGTCTCCTGCCACTCGTTCATCCGCATGGCGCGACTGGCCGTGCCGCTGATGAAGGACGGCGGCACGATGTTCGCAATGAGCTACTACGGCGCCAACCGCGTCGTGCCGAACTACAACGTGATGGGGCCGGTGAAGGCGGCGCTGGAGGCGTCGTGCCGCTACCTGGCCTACGAACTCGGTCCGAAGGGCATCCGCGTGCACGCGATGTCACCCGGCCCGCTGAAGACACGCGCGGCCTCCGGACTGAAGGACTTCGACCTGCTGCTGACCGAGGCCGCGCAGAAGGCACCGCTCGGCGAGCTGGTCGACATCATGGACGTCGGCTTCGCCTGCGCCTACCTCGCCACGCCCTACGCGCGGCGCATCAGCGGCGAGACCGTTTACGTGGACGGCGGCGTCCACATCATGGCGTGACAGACGCCTACGAACGAATCAGCGAGGAACCCATGGAAACCGGAAAGAACCTGGCCAAATCGATGGACGTCTCTGCCAAGGTCGCGCAGGTCTACCAGACGCGCGTGCGCAAGGCGATGGAGCACTACGACGAGCGCGTCAAGAAGGTCCGCGACGACTACATGCAGGAAGTTGCGACCGTCACGTCGCCGCTCGACGTCTGGCGGGACTGGAGTCCACTACGCCGTCGACTCGATGCAGCGCGGCATCCTGTTCCTGGACGCGATGCGCCAGCGCGGCAACCAGTACCTCGAACACACGCGCGCCGGGACTGCCGCCGGTGCTCACCTTCGACTACGAGATGGTGCTCGACGGACGCACGCTGGAGCGCGCCGTCAACTACGCGCTGGTGAAGATCGTGCCGCCGGCCGGGCGTGACGGTCGACCCGAAGCGCCGGCCGTACGTGATCATCGATCCGCGCGCCGGCCACGGGCCGGGCATCGGCGGCTTCAAGGACGACTCGCAGGTCGGCGTCGCGCTGCGCGAAGGCCATCCGGTCTACTTCGTCATCTTCTTCCCGCAGCCCGAACCCGGCCAGACGCTGCTCGATGTCTGCGCGGCCGAGCGCCGCTTCGTCGAGCGCGTGCGCGAACTGCACCCGAAGAGCCCGAAGCCGGCGATCGTCGGCAACTGCCAGGGCGGCTGGGCGGCGATGATGCTCGCCGCCTCGCACCCCGAGGACACCGGTCCCATCGTCATCAACGGCGCGCCGATGTCGTACTGGGGCGGCAGCCTGGGAAGACGGCCCGAGCGACAACCCGATGCGCTATGCCGGCGGCATGCTGGGCGGCACCTGGATGTCGTCGCTGGCCTCCGACATGGGCGCGGGCCTGTTCGACGGCGCCTACCTCGTGCAGAACTTCGAGAACCTGAACCCGGCCAACACGTTCTGGGACAAGTACTACAACGTCTACCGCAAGATCGACACCGAGGTGCCGCGCTTCCTCGAGTTCGAGCGGTGGTGGGGCGGCTTCTACCTGATGAACCGCGAAGAGATCGAATGGATCACGCAGAACCTCTTCGTCGGCAACAAGCTGTGGAGCGGCGAGACGGCCGCGGGCGCCGGCAAGGTCTTCGACCTGCGCGAGATCCGCTCGCCGATCGTGCTGTTCGCCTCGATGGGCGACAACATCACGCCGCCGCAGCAGGCCTTCAACTGGGTCGCCGATGTCTACGGCTCGACCGACGAGATCAAGGCGCGCGGCCAGGTCATCGTCGGCCTGCTGCACCAGAGTGCGGGTCACCTCGGCATCTTCGTGTCCGGGGCCGTCGCGAAGAAGGAACACGCGCAGATCGTCTCGGTGCTGAAGTCGATCGAGGCGCTGCCGCCGGGACTGTACGGGATGGTGATCAAGGAAGTCGCCGGCAAGGGCGGCAAGCCCGCGTACGAAGTGGAGTTCCGCGAGCATCGGCTCGAGGAGATCGTCGAGCGGCTGAACCGCTTCAAGCGCAAGGACGAGGCCGCGTTCGAGGCCGTCGAGCGCGTGTCCGACTTCAACCAGAAGGCGTACGAACTGCTTGCACGTCCGCTGGTGCAGGCAACGTCGAACGAAGCCAGCGCCAAGCTGATGCGCGAGATGCACCCGCTGCGTGCCGAGCGCTGGTCGCTTTCGGACGCCAACCCCTGGCTCGCGTGGCTCGGCCCGGTGGCCGAGGCGGTGCGCGAGCAGCGCGCAGCGCTCGACGGCGAGTCGGTGCCGCGACAGACCGAGCAGGCCATGTCCGAACTGATCAGCGCCACGCTGGACTGCTACCGCGCGATGCGCGATGCGACCAGCGAGGCGATGTTCTTCCAGACCTTCGGGTCGATGTTTGCGCTGACGATGGCAGAGGATCAACGTGCAACTCGGCCGTCGCTGCCGCGCGTGCCAGCGCGAGCAAGGAGGTGGTCAGCAAGGCGCTGGCGTCGATCGAGGAAGGCGGCTATGCCGCCGCGGCCGTGCGCATCGGCGCCCTGCTGGCGCGGCACGGCGAGCCCATGCCGCTCGAGCGACTGGCGCTGCGCAAGGAGCTGATCGCCGACTATGCCGGCCTGATGCCCGACCTGGACCCGGCCGCATGGCGCCGGCTGCGCGGCGAACAGGAAGTCATCGTCCGCCATGCGCCCGAGCAGGCGCTGGCGACGCTGCCGAAGCTGCTGGCGTCGCGCGACGATCGCGTTCGCCTGCTGCGCCTTGTCGAGGGCCTGATGGACGATCCGCGCATCGACGGCTTCAAGCCCACCGCCGAGCAGCGCGCAATGGTCGATCTGCTGCGCGCCAAGCTGGTGCGATCGATGTCGACGAAGCGCGCTGCCAAGCGCGCGAGCGCAAAACGGACGACTCGCGGCCGCCGTGTAGCGCGCTGACCGACGGTTCGCCCGCCGCCGTGCCTGACTAGCAATAGTTTCATCAAGGCGTTCAGCGAACTCGATGCCGGCGTCGCGGTGACCTGTCTCAATGACAAGGCGCGTCCGCACGTCACGCCACCAGCGCGCGGTCGGACGACTGACGGCTCAGTGCAAACGCACGGGCACCCGCCGCCAGCCACCGAGGGGATATGTCTCTCGCACGGGCACTGCGTCGGCCGCGAGTTCGATACGGGCTGTTTCGCTCAGGAGCGCCTGTACGGCGACGACCAGTTCGAGCGTGGCCAATGGACGACCCGGGCACACGTGAATGCCGGTGCCGTAGACGAGGTTGCACGCCGCGTTCTCTTCAGGCCGATAGGCATCCGGATCGCCAAACACCGCCTCGTCGCGATTGGCCGACGTCCAGTTCAGATAGACACGCGTGCCCCGCTCGAGTACGAACCCGCCGATGCGCGTCGCGACTTTCGCCACGCGTCGGTTGACGAGGAACGGGTCGTCGATCCGCAGCATCTCGTCTATGGAGAGGGCCAGATTGCCGGAACCGCCGCGAAGTGCATCCTGCAACTCAGGGTGCGTCGCCAGGAAGTGAACGACAACGCCTAACGCCGCCGCCATGGAACCGAGGTCCCCTGCCGTCCAGTTGCGCAGAATTGACGCAATGTCGGCATCCGACAGCAGCCGTCCATTCACGACGACTTGCAACAGCTCGGTCGTCGGGTCTTTCGGAGCGGCGCCACCCATCTCGCGACGACGCCGCACCTGCGCCGCGACGATGTCATCGAAGGCGGCGGCCACGGCGGCTGTCCGCGTCTTGTCCGCCGAGCGAGTGGCGGCATGGTTCTGCGCCATCCACAAGAGCAGTTCGTCCTCGATACCCTGCCATCCGAGCCAGTCTGCCTGCGCGCGCACCGCAAACGGGTATCCGATGTCGATGACCGCATCCACGGTGGCATCACGCGGCAGCCCGCTGATGATCTCGCGGGCGATTGTCCGCAGACGCGGTTCGAGCGTTTGCATGCGATCAGGCGTGAAGAAAGGCTCGATGGCCGCCCGGAACGCCGTGTGTTCCGGCGGGTCCAGCGTGTTGGGCACATTGCGGTGGGCGGATGCCGCCGACGAGAACGTGGACGGGTCGGCAGCCGCCGCGACCACGTCGGCATGTCGGAAGAGCGTGACACCACCTGGCGAGCGCGCCACCGGACACGCGTCGCGCATGCGATCGTAGGCCCCGCGCTGATCCGCGAGCACCGCCTCTGTCAAGGGATCCCATGCGGGAATCGGCTGACTCACGCCGCCATCTTCGCACGGCCGATTACGTGGCCGCACTCCAGTGAACGCGATCGAATTGCTCGAGCCGTGCTCCGTCAACAGAGGACTGCGTGCGAGTCGCGGCGCCAGCGGTCATTGCCGCTTGCCAGGCTTCGCCGCAGAATCGCAGCTCGCCGACATCGGAGGCCATGTGACCGAGAACAAGACCAGGGCCACCGACGCCAGCGTTGACGCCTATCTCGATGCGATCACGGATTCCGAGCGCCGGGCGGATTGCCAGGCAATCGCTCTCCTGATGCAGACGATCACCGGGGAACGACCTCGCATGTGGGGAAGCAGCATCGTCGGCTTCGGCAGCTATCACTACACGTACGAGAGCGGTCGGCAAGGCGATGCCTGCGCAACGGGCTTCTCTTCGCGCAGACCTGACATCAGCATCTACTTGTCGTCAAGCTTCCCTGGGCAGGAAAGCCTGCTTGCCCGACTTGGCAAGCACAAGATGGGAAAGGCGTGCCTGTCGATTCGGCGCCTGAGTGATGTTGACATCGACGCGCTGAAGCAGCTCGTTGCCCGGTCGGTCGAGGCCGTGCGCAAGCGGCATCCCTGAAACGCGCGGAGTCACGCGCGCGATCCTGGCCTGAATCGGGAGCAGTTCGGTCCTCATCAGTCCGGGCGTCATGCATCGAGCCCATAGCGACCGCGTACGGTGGACGGCCTCGACGTATCGCACCATGATTCGTCCGGACTGCACCGTCAGCAGATGCGATAGCACGTGCCTGGGCGGCATCGGCCTGTGATGTTCGTCGCGGCCTGGCAGGCGTGGAAAAGATACGGAACAGAATGAACTTCGCGACATTCTCTGACGCACATAGGCACGGCCGCGGCACGAGGAACTGCAAGATCGGCAGTTGCGCTCCGCGCGGAGTTACTCGGCCCTGCACCAGGAGCAGTGCTCGAGCAGCGACGGTGGAGCACTCTTGCCTTCGATAGGTCCCGGCACCGCGCGGACACCGCCCACCAGGCCGAAAGCGGCACGCTCTGCACGCGCCTTCCGCTTCGGCCCCTGGCAACGCCGGCGCACGATCGCTGAACGCAGGCGAATGACGCTCGCACTGTTGCTCTCCCTGCTGCTGCACACGCTGCTGTTGGGCCTGATCTTCGGTGATGGAACGGGACTTCCGGGCTTCGGCCTTCCCTGGCGAGAGCGCCGAATCGAGGCACCCGATCTGCGCGCTGTGCTCGTGCCGGCCGACGTCGCCGTTGCGGAATCCGAAGGAGCAGCGGCCCGAGAGCCGCTGCGGCAGGCACCGAGCAAGCGGTCTGTTGCCGGTGCGCTCGCCCTCGAAGAAGTCGCATCACCGTTGCCGCCCCCGGTCCGGTCGCCCGAACCCGTTGTGCCCAGGGCAAAGCGGGTGGCGCGAACTAGGCCGACGGCAGTGGCCAGACCAGACGCCACGACCCGAGCGGCTCCTGCGACGGTTGCTCCGCGCAATGCCAGGCCAGCGCCTGCGATTGTGCCTCCGCGCATCGCAGGCTCCGGTGACGCCGCGCCGACTCCGACGCCCGGGCCGGACGTGTTCGCCATCAAGCGGCCAGACGAAGCCACGCTGGCTCCGCCCGCAGGCTCGTCGGCGCCGCCACTCGTGAGCGCCGCGCCGAGCACCACGAATGCGGAGGCCAGTGCTGTGGCGCAAGAGCGCAGCGACCCGGAGCCGCAGGCGCGGGCTGTTGAACGAGTACAGCCCGATCCATCGGAGTTGGAAGCGAAACAGCAGGCGGCGCGTATCGAGACTGAGCGGCAGGAAGCGGCCCGCTTAGACGCTGAACGGATAGAGCGGACGCGGCTCGAGGCTGAACGCCAGGAGGTCGCACGGCTGGCAGCGGCACGGCAGGAAGCTGTGCGGCAAGTGGCTGTGCGGCAAGAGGCAATGCGGCAGGCGGCGGCTCAGCAGGAAGCCGAGCGGAATGCGGCCGCTTTGCGGGAGGCCGAGCGGAAAGAAGCTGCCCTTCGAGAAACCGAGCAGAAGGAGGTCGCGCTGCGGGAAGCCGAGCGACTCGAGACCGCGCGCCAGGAAATCGCACGCCAGGAGGCCGCGCGACAGGCGGCGCGACTGGAAGCGGAACGACATGAAGCTGCGCGATTGCAGGCAGCGCGGCAGGAAGCCGAACGCCAGGAGGCTCTGCGGCAGGCGGCACAGCAGGAAGCTGCGAGGCAGGAATCCGCCCGCCAGGATGCTGAACGCGCTGAGGCCGCGCGGCGGGAGGCCGAGCGCCAGGACGCTTTGCGGCAGGCGGCAGCCCGACAAGACGCAGCACGGCAGGAGGCTGCGCGACAAGCAGCAGTACGTCTCGAGGCTGAACAGGAGGAGGCACGACGGGAAGCGAGGCTTCGCGCAATAGGACGACAGCTGGATGAGGAAGCCGCCCGGCGTGATGCGGCTACGACGGCTGCGGCTCCGCCAATCAGACCTTTGCCCACATCGAGCAGCTTACGTCGAGGCAGGCTTTTCGGGCGCACTGACCCCAACGTCGAACTTGTTCTTTACGCCGAAGCCTGGGCTCGCAAGATCGAGCTGAACATGACCCTCGATATGGTGCGCGAAGCGGCGAAGCGCCCCCACACCGACCCCCTAGTGACGGTGGCCATTCGAAGCGACGGCTCCGTCGAGTCCGTGACGTTCGTCAGATCCAGTGGTGTGGCAGAGATCGACGAAGCGGTACGGCGCATTGTCGAAAGCCAGTTGCCCTATCAGGCGTTCCCGCCAGCACTGGCGCGCGAGTACGACGTGATCGAAATTCGCCGGACCTGGCACTTCGACGTCGCCGTCCGGTTGTATTGATAGATCAGGCGACCAACGTCGAAAGGATTCAGGAGGTGCCGGCCTAGCTTGCTCCTGTGACCGCCTCATGGATGCACCTTCACCCACAAGCAGACTCCTTGCACAAGGCGACGACTGCATTCGGAGTGCATTGAAGGCAACTCGCGACCGAGACTGTGTGAAAACTCTTCTGCATGTTGATGGTCATAGGGCTCAGTCGATTGACGGAGTCGTTGATGAGTCGATACATCGCTGGGGACGATCGGACGCAGAGCGTTTTGTTTCCGGAGCGGCTGGACGACTGGGTCGAGGAAGACAACGCGGTACGCGTGGTCGACGCCTTCGTCGACGCGCTGGACTTGGGGCAGCTCGGTTTTGAGCGCGCACAGCCCGCCGAGACCGGGCGGCCGGCGTACCACCCGGCCACGCTGCTGAAGATCTACGTCTACGGGTACCTGAACCGCATCCAGTCCAGCCGGCGGCTCGAACGCGAGGCGCAGCGCAATGTCGAGCTGATCTGGCTCACCGGTCGGCTGATGCCCGACTTCAAGACCATCGCCGACTTCCGCCGCGACAACGGCGCGGCCATCGTGCGTGTCTGCCGCGAGTTCGTCCTGCTGTGCCGGCGGATGCAGCTGTTCGGCGATGCCACGGTCGCCATCGACGGCAGCAAGTTCAAGGCCGTCAACAACCGCGACAAGAACTTCACCGACCGCAAGCTGGCGGCGCGCATGCAGCAGGTCGAGGAGAGCATCGCGCATTACCTGGACGAACTCGACCGGGCCGACCAGCAGTCGTCCGAGGTCGCTGCGGTGCGGGTGCCGCACCTGCAGGACAAGCTCGCCACCGTGCGGGCGCAGGCGCAGAAGCTGGCCGAGATCGGCCGCCAGCTGGAGGCCACGCCGGACCGCCAGGTCTCGCTCACCGACCCCGATGCGCGCTCCATGGCCACCAGCGGCCGCGGCACCGGCATCGTCGGCTACAACGTGCAGACCGCGGTCGACACGAAGCATCACCTGATCGTCGAGCACGAGGTCACCAATCTCGGTCACGACCGCACGCAGCTCGAGCCGATGGCCCGGCGCACGCGTGACGTACTCCAGGGCGACTCCTTGACGGTGCTGGCCGATCGCGGCTACTACAGCGGTGAGCAGATCCTGGGCTGCGAGCAGGCCGGCATCGCGACGCTGGTGCCCAAGCCGCTGACCTCCGGCAGCAAAGCCGACGGGCGCTTCGACAAGCGCGACTTCGTCTACGACGCCGAGCGTGACGAGTACCGTTGTCCGGCCGGTGAGCGCGCGATCTGGCGCTTCAGCACCGTGGAAAAGGGCCTGACGATCCACAAGTACTGGACGTCGGCGTGCCCCCAGTGCCCGCTGAAGGCGCAGTGCACGCCGGCACCCTATCGGCGTGTTACACGCTGGGAGCACGAGGATGTGCTCGACACCATGCAGGCTCGGCTGGATCGCATGCCGCAAGCCTCCCGCCTGCGCAGGCAGACGGCCGAGCACCCCTTCGCCACGCTCAAGGCCTGGATGGGTTCAAGCCACTTCCTGACCAAGACACTGCCGAAGGTGCGAACCGAGATGAGTTTGCACGTGCTGGCCTACAACATGAAGCGGATGATGACGATCTTCGGCGTTAAACCGCTGCTGCAGGCGATGCGCGCGTAGCGCGCCTTCGCTCGTCCGCTTCAAATGAACGCGTCAGCGTGACCGCAGCGCCCTTATCGACCGACTGGCTCGCGCGTTTGCACACAGTCTCGGTCGTCCTCTGCCGATCGATACGTCCGCTAACAAGCGACCGGCGCATGCAAGCTTCCGAAGTCAATTGCGCCGACAAACGAAGTCGCGGCAGCGGAAGTCACGGATTCCGCGATTTCAAGCCCTGCCAGCTCACGGGGTGAAAAAATTCATTTCGCGACACATCGCCACTTAACCGCGTACCATGCGCTGGCTTTCGTTTGAGTTTCGCTTGTCCTTCGGCTTCTCCACTCCGCTGCATGCAGCGGTGCCTTGCGGGTCTCCTCAGGTTCACGTTTCTTGATCGTTCGCTCGTTGCAGGACGTTTCCTGCCGCGAATAACTTCTCATTGACCTATCAAGGAACGAGAAAATGGCACAAGGTACTGTTAAGTGGTTCAACGACGCCAAAGGTTTCGGCTTCATCACGCCGGAAGATGGCTCCAAGGATCTGTTTGCGCACTTCTCTGAGATCCAGAGTGGCGGATTCAAGTCGCTCGCCGAGGGCCAGCGCGTGCAATACGTCGCCAAGGATGGCCCCAAGGGCCCGCAAGCTTCGGAAATCCAGATCATCTAGTCGGCGCTTGCACCAAGAAAAACCGCAGCCTCGTGCTGCGGTTTTTTTCGCGGACCCTACCGAAGCGGTCCGTCGTTCAGCCGACAATGCGCAGCACGGTAATGAAATGCGCCGTGCTGCCACCGAGCACGAACAGGTGCCAGATGCCGTGCGCATGACGCCAGCGGGTGTCGTTGACGAAGAAGACGATGCCAGCGGTGTAGAGCGCTCCTCCGGCGGCAAGCCAGGCGATGCCTTCAGCGCCCAGGTGAGTGATCAGCGGAATGGCGGCGAGTACACCGAGCCAGCCCATGACGAGGTAAGGCCAGATGGGCGGATCCGCTTCGCCGCGATAGCGCCAGGCGCGCACGCTGCCGTACAGCGCCATCGCCCAGATCGTTGCAAACAGCGTCCAGCCAAGCGTGCCCCGCAATGAGACCAGGGTGAACGGCGTGTAGGTGCCCGCGATCAGCAGATAGATCGCGCAGTGGTCGAGACGGCGAAGTACCGCTTTGGCGCGCGTCGCACTGATCGAGTGGTACAGCGTGGACACCGCATAGAGCACGACCAGCATCGTGCCGAAGACGCTGCAGCCGACAATCTTCCACGGATCGCCGTCGAGTGCCGCCCGCGTGATCAGAACCGCCGAGCCGCTGATGGCCAGTGCGGTGCCCAGCAGGTGGGTGATGCTGTTGAAGCGTTCGCCGTGATACATCGGGGAATCATGCCGTCCGACGGCAGCTTACCGGAGCTCCCACTGGCTGATTCAGCGATGCGGCCAGCGTTCGGCGAGGTAGAGGTCGAGGTGGCGGGCGAAGGCCTGTCGATCGCTCGCGCCGAGCGCGCTCGGGCCTCCGGTATCGACTCCGTTCGTCCGCAGCGTGTCCATCAGTTCCCGCATCGCCAGCCGCTCGCCGATGGTCTGCGGCGAAAATGGCTCGCCGCGCGGCGTCACGGCGTGAGCGCCCGACGTCCATCACGGCAGCGGCGAGCGGAATGTCCTGCGTCACCACGAGGTCGCCTGCGGCGACCTGGCCGACGATGGCGTCATCGGCTACGTCGAATCCACGCGCCACCTGCAGCGTCCGGATCCAGCGCGAGGTGGGCGTGAAGAGACTCCGGTTGGCGACCAGCGTCACCTGAACCTGGGCGCGCTCCGCCGCACGAAACAGGATCTCCTTGATCACCTTCGGGCAGGCGTCGGCGTCGACCCAGATCGTCATCGCGGACTCCGAGGCGCGACCGCGGGCGCTGCGAACGAGGTCCCCGCGCAGGCCCATCATGCGGCCGGCGAGCCTGCATGCAGGTTCGGCATGTCGAATCCGTTCGCCTCGAGCGCTGTCACCAGCGCATCCGAGGCAGCGCGTCGTCGAGTTCCACCAGCGGCGGCCGCACCCGCGTCCATGCCGGATCGCCGCTCCAGCGGGCGATCGCGCACTTCAGGGCGGCGATCATCGGGTGCTTCTGGAAGATCGCCCGCGTCACGTCGAGCGCCGCCTGCAGTTCTTCGGCGTCGTGCCGACTGCCACTCGCGGAACAGGCGATCGATCGGTCCCGGATTGACGTTGGCCGTGGCGCTGATGCACCCCACTCCGCCGCTGCGCATGTTGGCGAGCAGGAAGGACTCGCTGCCGACGAAGACATCGAAGCCGCCTGCGCCGAACGCGTCCAGCATCGACTTGGTGTTGGACCAGTCGCCCGAGGAGTCCTTGATGCCGGCGACGGTGCCCGGATAGGCCTTGAGCAGGCGTTCGATCAGCGCGAGGCTGATGCCGACCTGCGCGACGGGAGGGATGTGATAAAGGTAGATGCGCAGCCGCGCGTCACCCACCTTCTCGATGACCGAGGCGTAGCTGCGATACAGGCCCTCGTCGGAGACGTTCTTGTAGTAGAACGGCGGCAGCATCAGCACGCCGGCGCACCCGAGCGTCACCGCCCGCGCCGTGAGTCGCGCGGTGTCCGTGATCGCGCAGCATCCGGTGCCGGGCATCATGCGTGCGGGCGGCACTCCGGCGGCGACGAGCCGCTCCAGCAGATCGAGTCGCTCGTCGAGCGACATCGAGTTCGCCTCGGAGTTGGTGCCGAAGACCGCGAGACCGACGTTCTGCGCCACCAGCCACTGGCAGTGGCGCGCCAGTCGCTCAGCGTCCGGCGCGCCGTCGGCTCCGAAGGGTGTGACGACGGGCGCCAGTACGCCGCTCAGTCGTGGGTTCGTCATGTTCTCATCCGTCCTCGCTGCGCTCCGCCGGCAACAGTTGAGTGGTCTGCTCCGCCGGCAGCGCTTCGACTGCGCGCAGGGCGCGCGTCATCTGGCGCGTGCGGGTCTCGGCCTGGTCGATGGTGTTCGACGCGGTCTGCAGCTGCGCCTTGAGCCGACCCAGCACGTCGCCGAACTTGGCGAACTCGGTCTTGACCGCGCCGAGCACCTGCCACACCTCGGCCGAGCGCTTCTCCAGCGCCAGCGTGCGGAAGCCCATCTGCAGCGAATTGAGCATCGCGAAAAGCGTCGTCGGGCCGGCGACCACGACGCGCAGTTCGCGGTTCAGCGCCTCGGTCAGCCCGGGCCGGCGCAGCACCTCGGCGAACAGGCCTTCGGTCGGCAGGAACATGATCGCGAAGTCCGTCGTGTGGGCGGCTCGACGTACTTCTCGCGCATCGTCTTCGCCTCCAGCCGTATGCGGCTTCTCGAGCGCGCGCGCGGCGGCATCGAACGCCTCCCGGTCGGCCGACTCCTGCGCCGCGAGGATGCGCTCGTAGTCTTCGCTCGGAAACTTCGCATCGATCGGCAGCCATACCGGGACACCGTCGTCGCGACCCGGCATGCGGATCGCAAACTCGACACGCTCGTTCGAGCCGGGCCGCGTCGCAACGTTGGCGGCGTACTGGTCGGCCGCCATCACCTGCTCGAGCAGCACCGCGAGCTGCACCTCGCCAAAGGTGCCGCGGCTCTTGACGTTCGACAGCACGCGCTTCAGGTCGCCCACCCCGGCCGCCAGCGTCTGCATCTCGCCCAGGCCGCGATGGACCTGCTCGAGCCGGTCGGACACCAGCTTGAACGATTCGCTGAGCCGCGCCTCGAGCGTGCTCTGCAGCTTCTCCTCGACCGTCGCGCGCATCTGGTCGAGCTTGGTCTCGTTGCCCTGCTGCAGGCTGGCGAGCTGTGCCTGCAGGGTCGTGCGGACCTCGCCGAGGTTCAGCTGGATTGCGCGCGTCAGGTCGGCCAGCTGCTGCTGCAGGCGGGCGGCAAAGTCCTGCAGTTGCTGCGCGCTCTCCTCGCGGTTCGAGCGCGCGGTGGTTTCCGCGAGCTCCGACATGCGCGCCACCTGCTGCCCGAAGCCCAGCAACTGCTGTCCCTGCACGCCGCCGAGACCGGTGACCTGCTGCACCAGGCCGGACTGCAGCTCGCTCAGGCGCGCGCCCGTCTCCACCCGCAATGCGCTCGCGGAGCGTCTCGACGGCCGCGCGCAGCTCGCGTTCCAGCCGCTCGTTGCCGCGCGCCAGTTCGTCGAATCGTTCCAGCAGCTGCGGGTCGACCGACCGCGCACGAAGGACGAATGCAACGACGATCGCGAGGACGATGAGGGCAATCGCGAGCGCGATGACAACCGTTTCGTTCATGCAGCGATGATACGTCCCGCCACTGCACCCCTCTCTCGCCCTGCTGGTTAGAATCCGCTCTCCATGCATCCATTACAGGCGCTTTTCGACAACAACCGCGCGTGGTCGCAGCGCATGCGCCGCAGCGATCCGGATTTCTTTGCCGGTTTCTCGAGCCAGCAGTCTCC